>JAUNPV010000023.1 GCA_030536515.1 Eubacteriales bacterium | reverse complement strand
GCCAGACGGGACAATTCGGTTCGGCCATTGGTAACGTGCGAGGGTGGCGTGTCAGACGGCTCCGTGGGGACAGACTGATTGGAATTGCACCCGCTCAAGATCAATGACAGCGCCAGAGCCAAGGTCAAAAGCAGCGCCGCCAAACGATTTGCTGGTTGTTTCTTCATAGATAATCGCTCCTTTCTGTAAGCCGGAGATTATTTCAATTCCGGCTTGCCTTGTGACACCAAAGCTACGTTAATCCCGGCGGTAAAGGCTTCGGACAGATTTTCGCTGTCGCCTACTATGGCCTCGCCCACGGTGTTGCCGTTCTTATCTACAAAAATGGTGGTAGGGGTGTACTGGATTTCCTCCAATACTTTGGTGTAATCACCTTCACCGCCTACAAGGGTAACGCCCTCAAATCCAGCCTCACTCAAAATCTGCTTTGCAACTTCCAGATCATCGTCATAGGCAGCATCAGCGCAGACGGTAATAACTTGCACATTGTCCGGCAAGGTTTTGGCAAACTCAGCAATTTGCGGCATCTCATCGATGCAGTAGCCACACAGCAGGCCCCAGTAGTTTATGACCGTCACATCCTTTTTCGCAAGGTCAGCCTGGGTGAACGTGCCTCCGTCCAGCGTTTTTGCGGTAAAGGCGTTCAAATTGCTAAAAGAGGTCGTGGTCGGCGTATCGTCCGCCTCTCCCCACTGGGTATTGTAGTAGTTGTCCAACAGTTCGTCAAAATGGGCGTCCAGATACACCTTGATTTGAGCGTCTACATCATCCTTGGTAAGCGTGGCGGTGCTGCTGGCCTGACAACCGGCGAGAACGCCGACAGCAAGGACAATGCCCAGGATCATGGCAATCATTCTTTTTGCTTGCATGGTGTGATACCTCTTTTCGATTGATTAGGGCGGGTTGCCCTGTGATAGTGCTATTGTATCGGAAAAGTGAAAAAACTTCTTACATGAAAACGCCACAAATTTGCCACAAAAATGCCACAGTCCAAAATTTAATAATTTACCAAAAACGAATTATAAACTGTGGTGAATAGCATATCACATCATTCCATTGGACACTTATGAACTATATACTGGTATAGGGTGAAGTGATATGGTGAAAGTTGAAGATTGTCCCGGCTTTGAAACCTTTGGTGAGGATGTTCGGGCCGCACGGGAAGCGTTAGGGCTTACCATCAAGGCATTAGCGGAACAGGTGCATATAGACCCCCGCTATCTGTCTGAAATCGAGTTGAAGCCGACCATTCCAAGCATACCTGTAATAGTACAGCTTGTACGGATTTGCCGCCTGCCGATGGAACGCTATTTCAGCCCTGAACTTTACCAGGGGAGTAGCACCCAGCGTCAGCGTGTCAGCCACAAATTACAGCTATGCCCGGAAAAATACCTGCCCATCGTTGAGGCCACCATTGACGGAGCAATCAACATGAACGAGTAGAAGCCGCTTTGCAAAGATGCAAGGCGGTTTCTATTTTTTGTGCCCATTTGGGGAAAATGCCTGCCTTTGGTGGGCATTTTTGCTTTTCCCAGGTGTCTTATTAGCGAGAGCGGGCGGGGGACGAGGGACGGGGGGAGGGGTAACGTAGCAAGCATAGGAAGTGTGGCTGCACTTCCGAAAAAACAGCCGTCCCGCCGCCTGCCGGGCCGCACCTGTTTTACTCTTGGGGAAGTCCCCAAACCCCTGCATGGAAAGGAGTGTGAAGAATGGCAAACCGAAAACGAAAGATTGTACTGCGCGTCCCGGTGACGCCGGAGGAACGGGCGCTTATCCAGCGGAAAATGGCCCAGCTCCCCACCAGAAACTTTTCCGCTTATGCCCGGAAGATGCTCATTGACGGCTATGTAATCCACATCGACACCACCGACATCCGGGCGCAGACCGCCGAACTGCAAAAGATCGGCGTCAACGTCAATCAGATTGCGAAACGGCTCAATGCGCTGGGGCCGGTGTACGCCCAGGACATTGAGGACATAAAGGGGGCGCTGGCTGAAATATGGCAATTACAAAGATACATCCTATCAAGTCAACGCTGAAAAAAGCCCTTGACTATATCGAAAACCCGGACAAGACGGACGGCAAGCTGTTGGTTTCCTCCTATGGCTGTTCCTTTGAAACAGCGGACATCGAATTTCAAATGCTGTTAGACCAGGCATACAAAAAGGGCAATAACCTGGCCCACCATCTGATACAGTCCTTTGCGCCTGGGGAGGCCACCCCGGAGCAGGCCCATGAGATCGGGCGGCGGCTGGCCGATGAAGTGCTGCAAGGAAAATACCCCTATGTGCTGACAACCCACATCGACAAGGGTCACGTCCATAACCACCTGCTTTTCTGCGCGGTGGATATGGTAAACCAGCGCAAGTACATCTCCAACAAACAGAGCTATGCCTATATCCGGCGCACCAGTGACCGGCTGTGTAAGGAACACGGCCTGTCCGTCATAACGCCGGGCCGGGATAAGGGCAAGAGCTACGCCGAGTGGGACGCCCAGCGCAAGGGCCAGAGCTGGAAAGCCAAACTGAAAACCGCCATTGACGGGACTATCCCCCAGGCGAAAGACTTTGCCGACTTCCTGCGGCTCATGGAGGCCCAGGGCTATGAGATCAAGCAGGGCAAGTTTATTTCGTTCCGCGCTCCCGGCCAGGAACGCTTTACCCGCTGCAAGACGCTGGGCGAACAATACACCGAGGACGCCATCACCCAGCGCATCAAGGGACAGATCATCGAGCGCGGGCCGAGGCCCCAGCGCAAGGGCATCTCCCTGCGGATTGACCTGGAAAACAATATCAAGGCCCAGCAGAACGCCGGTTATGCGAAGTGGGCGAAGCTCCACAATCTGCGGCAGGCCGCAAAGACCATGAACTTTTTGACGGAGCATGGCATAGAGCAGTACACCGACTTGGAACGGACGCTGGCCGAGATCAGCGCGGCCAACGACGAGGCAGCCGCCGGGCTGAAAGAGGTGGAGCGCCGGATGGGCGAACTGGCGGTGCTGATAAAGAACGTCACCACCTATAAGCAGACCCGCCCCGTGGCCCTGGCCCAGCGCAAGGCAAAGGACAAGGCACGGTTCCGGCAGGAACACCAAAGCCAGCTCATTCTTTACGAGGCGGCGGCGCGGGCTATCAAGGAGGCCGGGATAACCACGCTTCCCGATCTGGCCCAGCTCAAAACCGAGTACGCCCGGCTGGACAAGGAAAAGGAACGGCTGTACGGGCAGTACGGCGAAGTGAAAAAGCAACTGCAAGAATACGGCATCATCAAGCAGAATGTAGACGACATCCTGCGGGTGACGCCGGGAAAGGAACGGTCACAAGAACGATGAACATACCGAGAATGAATTATCCGCAATACCGCAAGGCCCGGCGGCTGACCCATGAGTGCTGCAACTACTGTAACGGGAACTGCCTGCTGCTGGACGACGGGGAGGAATGTGTCTGTGTCCAGAGCATTTCCTATTCGCTGTTGTGCCGGTGGTTCCGAGCCGCCGTCCTCCCGCTGGACAGCGGACTATGCGCGGAGCTGGAAACCAGCCGGGACGAGGTAAAACGCTGCTGTGAGTGCGGGGCCTCGTTCGTGCCGAACTCCAACCGGGGAAAATACTGCCCGATCTGTGCGGTGCGGGTGCGCCGGAGAAAAGAGGCAGAACGACAGCGGAAAAGATACCTGCTGTCTACGCATTTAGGACGGTAAAAGTCCACGGAAATCAAGGGTTTTAGGAGGTGGTCGGCGGGAAGGCGGTACAGATTATCAAACCCCCGCCAACAGCGGTTCTAAATGCGTAGGAATACGGGGGCGCAGGTACATTCTTCCATTGTCAATCCGGCGTGGCTATGATATTCTGAATAGCACAAAATCAAAGCCGCAGGAGGACGCAGAAATGGACGGGCAGCAGGGACTATTCGATATGCAGACCATCCGAGCCGCCGTGGCCGGGGAACGGTGGGCCACGGAAAAGGTGATCGCCCACTATGCTGACTATATCAACGAGCTTGCCACGGTGGAGGTCAGGCAGCCGGACGGCAGTATCAAGAAAGTGCTTGACGAGGATATGAAACAGCAGATCACCTTGAAGCTGCTGGAAGAACTGCCAAACTTCCCGCTGGAACAGGCATAAAAAAAGAGCGCCGGACGCAGAGGCCCAAAAGCCCCTGCGCCCGGCGTTCTCGCTTTAGCGGTTATTCTTCCGTGTCGTCAGTAAAATCAAAGTGCTGGCTGTCAAAGTCGGCGTCGCTCATGGCGTCCAGCTTCTCCAACGTCTGCCGGGCCAGCGCCCGCATATCCTCGTCCATATCCGGCAAAGCCTCCCGGATAAATCCCATCGTCCTGCGCCGGTCAGCGTTATGGAAAATACAAATCAGGTTTATTTCCTCAATGTTAAAATGTACCATCATCAAACCTCCATTTCCTTATCCTTTTTCTGTGCCTGCTCCTTTTTCGGAGCCGTGGCCGCCTGTTCCTTGCTTTTCCTTAACTGCGCCCGGATGGACGGCTTTTCCTGCTTCCTGGAGAGCTTGGACGGCTGCCGGGGCTGCTTTGCCTCGGCCTTGGCCGCATCGGCTACATCCAAAAGCGAAATCTGTTCCCCGGCTTTGGCTCTGGCCTCCAATTCCCCCATTGTGGGGGCGTTGTTCAGAACGCCGTCGATCATGTTGGTATTTTGCTCCGTGGACAGCTCGGCGGCCTTGATGGGGCTTTCCGGCTGGACGGCCACGGCAAACGCCAGCGTTCCATTTCCCATGATGTGATATTTCCCGTCGTCGGATGTGTGGTGGAGGCCATACCCTGCGGCCTGCATCTGCTCCACGCTCATAGCGGTCAAGCGAAAGCTGCCCCGCGGCGTCTGGACGGTTTCGCCTGTCAAATGGGCGTCGGGGGTAAGGGTCTGCTGCGGCTGTAAAAATTCAGGCACTTCCCGATAGGAAGCACCTGCGTCCACATAATAGGCGGTCTGCTGGTTGTTCTGCCGGAACACTACCACATCCCCGGTAGAAAGAGAACGCCCCTTGTAATCGGCTGGCATATCCAGTTGGAAGCGCCTGTCAATATCGGCAAGGGTCGTTCCCGGTTCCAGCGACGCGGTATAAACCAGCTCATAGTTCTTTTTATCCACGGCAAGCCCCGCCGCCTGTAATTCCTCATAGGGACGATAACGGAAGTCGCGCCCCTCCGGGCCGGGCGGCACCTGATAAATGGAAAAGCTGGGGGCCTTTTCACGCTCCGCAAGTGCCGCTTCCGCACGTTCCAGGACATCCGTCCTGACTGGCAGCGAGTACAGACTTGATGCAGAGGAAAAGCCCACATTATTGAAAACATAGTCCACATCGGTTTCTTTCAGCGCCCCAGCCGCATAATACGGCTTTGCGGATGGGATGTCGCTGACTTTACCATTTGCAATATCATAATGTAAGCCGGTTTCCATGTGGGTGCAGATTTTACCGTCCACAGCCAGCGTCACATAGTACCAGCCCATATAGCCGCCGTTCTTCTCGTCGGAACCGTCGTTAAATTCCACATTCAGTACGGTGTAGGGCTTTAAGCCCTTTTGGGCGGCGATCTCGTTGTCCCTGGCCTCCCGCTTTCGCAGGGCGGGCATGGCGGCCTCCTTGGCCGCACGAATGATTTCCGGGTTGTACTGCGTCAAAGCACTGTCCACATACTCGGTCTGCACTTTTACGGTCTTGGCTTTCGGTGTAAGATGGTTGCCAATAAACAGGGATGCACCATTATCAAAGCGAATGGAAATATCACTTGTTCCCCGCCATTTGCCGGTGCAGGGGGAGGTATGGATTTCGCCGGTCTGGCAGCCGAAAGCCTGGGCGATGATGCCGATTTTCTCTTTCAGAGGCAGATTTTTATATCGGTCGGCGATTTGGACAGCCTGCTTCTGCAAGTCCGTGAGGGCTTCGGCGTCCGCATGGGTTTCCTGTACCGGGGCGGTGTCGTAAGGCTCAAAATTGTTTGCTGCGTATTCCTCCACGGTCATGCCGTAGCTTTCGGCCTCCTGTGCGATCTCGGCCTGCACCTGCTCCTTGTACTCCTGCAAGCTGTGGTCGAAGTCGGACAGCTTGGGCAACTCCGGCAACTGATACTGTCCCTGGTTGAGAAGCGGGCGGCACTCCTTTACATAGTCTGTAACCGCGCCCAGGTAGGCGGTCATTTCCGGGGGCAGAGGGTCGCCGGATTGAAGCTGCTGGCGGGCCGCCTGCTCCAACTGCGAAAGCGCACAATGCTGTTTCAGATACGGGATAAATTCAGTCAGAAGCATTTGCCGCTGGGCTTCATCCTCGGCCAGCGCCTCCGGCCCCTTGTTGTGCAGGACAAAGTTTTTCCACTGTTCATCCCGTGCGTAGTATTCGTGATAGCCCTGGATATGCTCGATCAGGCCGCCTTCCCCGTCCCCGAAGTCCTGCCGTCCCTCGTAGCTGTCCGGCTCACCCTGAAAAGTACAGTCAATGCGGAACTTGGTCTTGTCATAACCCGGCCCCTGATGGGCTGCGTCCAGCGCCTTAAAAATGGCGTCGGCCCTGGAAAGGGGTATTTGCTCCCCGTCCCGCAGGTCGGGGCTTTCGCTCCAAATCACGGTGACGACCGGCTCCGCTGCCGGGTCAAGGGCCGGGGCCTGTTCCGGGGCCTCGGCCCGTTCCAGTGTCCCCGCATCGGTCAGGGTAAAGCCCTGGGTCTGGATGGCGTCTTTCGTCCCCTGCGATACCTGGCCGGTGGTCTTCAAATCCGTGTCAATGAGGGTTTGCAGCATGGCCCGTACTTCCTCGGTCATGGCCGCCTGCTGTTCCGGGGGCAGCTTGGAAAATACGCTGTCCAGGTTTGCCTGCTCGGCGGCCTGTTCCGGCTGCGCCTGCTGGGCCTGCCGTTCCTGCTGAAGCTGGGCCAGGTGGCCGTCAATGGTTTCAATCAACTCATGGGCGGTGGCCCGGATGGTTTCAAGGGAGGCTTTCAGCTCTTTCAAGTCCTTGCCGGAACTCCAACCGGCCACATAGCCAAAGGAATAATCGGAGGTGTCCAGCCCGTAGTGCTGGCAGACGGCGTAGGCAACGCTCTCGGCCTGCACCTCGCGGGTGCGGCTGTCGGGGCGGTCTGCCTGCTCGGTGACAGGGGCCTCCGGGTCGATGGCGTGGAGCGTGGCATGGGCCATTTCGTGGATGGCGGTTTTCAGGTTTTGTAATTCGCTCATGCCGTTATCAATGGCAATCCGTTTTTCTACCAGGTGGTAGTAGCCGTGCGCCCCGCCCGGAATATCCTCAAAGCCGATGGGAACCGGGGAACTGCGTTCCAGCGCCGCAAAGAAATCCTCATACTGTTCCACGCTGGCCCTCAATTCCTCCGCACCCAGGGAGGGCAGCGGCTCCCCCTCGGTCTGGCTCACATCAAAGACAGACACGATCTTAAAGGCAGGCACTTGGATTTCCCTGGTTTCGGTGACGGGCTTTCCGTCCTTATCCATGACAGGCTGGCCCTGGCCGTCCAGTTTGGGAACTTCCCTTTTTGCCTTGAACGGGGCAGGGGCAAGTATCTTGATGGCCTTTTCGCCCCGCTTGACGTTGCGGTGAAACTCGTTCTTCCACTGATTGAAGCCCGCCACCAACTGGCCGCCCTGCATGGCGATCAGGAGGGTGTTGTTGAAGCTGTAACTGTGGAACTTGGACATAGTAGTGAGATAGGCTTTGTAGCGGTCACTCTCGAAAAGCGCCTGGATGCCGGTTTCCAGCCGGTCGGTGATCTCTTTCATGCGCTCCCCGCTGTTCTCGCTGCTGAAAATAATCGGCACGACGGGCGGCGGGGCCTGGACGGCGGGGGCCGCCCCCTGCTCCGGATGGGTCTTGCTTTCCTCCCGCAGCACCTCCGGCGGGGGATAGGCCATCACCCGGTATGCCTCCGGCACGGGCTGGCCCTCATGGACTTGCTGCCATTCATCCCCGCTTTTCACCAGATAGCCGTAAGGGGTAAAGGCCCCCTGTTCCTGCTGGGCGATATGGCGGCCTAATCGGGCTGTGTCAATGCCCGCTTTCCATTCCTCCGGCATATCCACCATGCCGGAACGGTTTAGGTAATAGTCCCCCAACTGTGCGGTGTTCTGCACATCGGGAAGATGCACATAGTAATCCAGGTTGTCGGGATAGTCGCTGATCTGGCCGATACTGCGAAAATCGCCCTGGGGATTTTGCAGGGCGGCGTTCAGCTCGGCCAGCCCGGCAGCGTCCAAGGCTTCCAGCCGGGCCGCCAGAAAATTCAGTTCGTCCACATCGGCGGCCAGCACCATATCATAAGGCAGGGCCAGGTGCTTATCCTCCGGGCAGGAATACCCGTTGATGAAAAAGTCCTGGGGGTTGTCGGTGGTGATCTCTACTTGCCGCATGGCCTCCTGCAGCTTCTCGGCGGTGGTCGGCAAGTCCAGCCAGACGCCCGGCTTATCCTGTTCAAACAGCCTGCGGTTGTGAAGCTGGATAGAAAATACTTCGCTCATATAGTCACTCCTTTCTGACGGGGGACGTTCCGGGGCCTGCTCCGGGCCAGCCGGTTTGACTTTCTCGGCCTGGGTAGAACGCTCCGCACTTTGCCGGGGCGGCTCCCCCTCAACGGTATAGCCGGGGAGCAAAAGGCCGTTGACCTTGAAATGGTCGGCGTACTCCCTGGGGATGGGTGGAGAGATTTCGGTAAATAGATGCTGGTGGGCCTTGATACGGCCATTCAGATACTTGTCCAGTTCCTCCCGGTTGCCAAAGACCTTTTGCTCCTGTCCTGCGATCTTTGCTTGGCCGTATGCCCCCGGCGCGTTGGTATAAATGCTCCACCGCAGCGTCCAGGAATAGGGAATGGACTTCTGTTCCGTGCTGTCATACCGGGTATTCTCGGAAATGGAATAGGACATCTGGTACACGGCGTTGCTTCGGATATGCCGGTAATCGTCCGGCTGCTCCCACTGGTTTGAGGTGTGCTTGACGGGAAGCGTCCGGGCATATTCCAGGGCTTTGTCCAGGGAAAGGGTCTTTCCGGCCTGTTCCTCCCAGGCGGCGGCCTGCTCCTTTAGGCGGTCAAAGACTTCCTGCTCCGCTGCGGCGCTTTCCTCCCGCATTTTAAGAAGCTCGGCCAGCGGCAGGACGGCAAGCCCGGAAATATCGGACTTTTCACTTTCAAAGTAAATGCGGCGCTCAATCCGCATGGTTTCGGCGGTTTCCAACTTGTCATGGTCGTAAGAGCTGTAAGACATAAATCACATCCTTTCTAAAATCCTGCGGTCACGCATAGGGGTTTGGGGACTTCCCCAGCAAGCAAAATCCCCGGCCCGGCAGGTGCGCCGGGTCAGGGGATTTAACGGAAGTGCAGCCACACTTCCTATGCTTGCTGTTTTTAGTTCGTTAGTTCCTCCGTTCAATGCGGTAGTTGACATATTTCCCGCCGGTATCGGCCAAAAGCACCGTACCGTCATAGGTCTTGCCGGTTTTCACGGAATACAGGCCCTTTACCTTTGCCTTTCCGTCTTTGAGCAGCGCGGCGGCGATTTTCGGGGTGAACGCTTTCTTTCGTTCCTCAAAAAATCGGTCATTCTTCCACATGACAAACTGGCAGGCCCGGTTTCCGCAGTAGTAGTTCTTCTTGCCCTCGTAGACGGCCTCCCCGCAGCGGGGACACTGGCCGATAACCACACGCTCGGCCTGAAACAATTTTTGCCCGTCCTCGCTGATATGGGAATAGGACTTGACAAGCTCCTGGGCCTGGGCTTCGATGCCCCGCAGAAAAGCGTCCGGGTCGGCCTCGCCTTTGGCAATCGCGGAAAGCTGGGTTTCCCATTCGGCGGTAAGCTGGGGAGAGGTCAGCACATCCGGCAGAACGCAGGCCAGGTTGTGACCGTCTTTGGTGGGAAGAAGCTGTTTCCCCTTGCGCTCCACAAAGCCCATCTGCACCAGTTTTTCCAGAATGGCGGCGCGGGTGGCCGGGGTTCCCAATCCCTGTCGCTCGGCGCCCTCCGGCATATCCTCGGCCCCGGCCCGTTCCATAGCGGAAAGCAGGGTGTCCTCGGTGTAGGGCTTGGGCGGGGTGGTGAAATGCTCGGTGACGGTGGTCGTCACCTTGTCAAAGGTCTGGCCCTCGGTCAGTTCCGGCAGCTCCCGCGCCTGCTCCGGGGCGTCCTCGTCGGCGTCGGTCTTGAACGACGCCTTAAAGCGGCGCTCGATCTCTTTCCAGCCGGGAGTGAGGATGGTCTTGCCTCTGGCGGTAAACTCCTGTCCGGCGCAGGTGAATGTGGCGGTAACGGCCTCGTACACATGGGGCGCGGCCACGGCGCACAGCAGCTTGCAGCACACCAGGGACAGCAGTTTCTTTTCGCTCTCGGCCAGCCCAGAAAAGCCCTGTCTGGTAAATTCCATCGTGGGGAGGATGGCGTGATGGTCGCTGACTTTTTTGCTGTTTAAGATGCGGCCAAACTGCGGGGACACATCAAGCCCCGATGCAAAGGGCATGAGCGGCCAAAGGCCGGACACAAGGCTTTCCGCTGTCGGCAGCATTTCATCGGTCAAATACTGGCTGTCGGTGCGGGGGTAGGTCAGCAGGCGCTTTTCGTAAAGCTGCTGGGCGTAGTCAAGGGTCTGCTTGGCGGTGAAGCCAAAGAGGCGGTTGGCTTCACGCTGTAAGGTGGTGAGGTCATAGAGACGGGGCGGCTGCTCCGTCTTTTTCTCTTTTGCCAGGGTAACACAAACGGCCTGCGCTCCCGCACAGGCCGTCTTGACTGCTTCGGCGTCCCTGGCGCTGGAAATGCGGCTGCCCGCCGCCTCCATGCCGCCCGCCGCGATATGGACAAGGTGATACTTTTCGTTCTTGAATGTGGAGATTTTGCCGCCTCTGTCCACCAGCATTTTTAAGGTGGGGGTCTGCACCCGGCCCACGGTCAGGGTCTTGTGGTACAGCACGGAGAAAAGCCGGGTGGCGTTAATGCCGATCAGCCAGTCAGCCTTGGAGCGGCACAGGGCCGAATGATACAGGGCGTCGTAGTCCGTCCCCGGTTTCAGATTGTCAAAGCCCTCCCGGATGGCGGCGTCCTCCATGCTGGAAATCCAAAGCCGCTGAAAGGGTTTCTGACAGCCCGCCATCTGATAGACGAAGCGGAAGATCAATTCGCCCTCCCGCCCGGCGTCGGTGGCGCACACAAGGCCCGTCACGTCGGGGCGCTCCATCAGGCCCCGCAGGGTGTCAAACTGCTTTTTCTTGTCGTCGGGGATGATGTACTGCCATTCCTCCGGCACGATGGGCAAATCCTCATAGCGCCACTTCCTGAAACGCTCGTCATAGGCTCCGGCGTCGGCAAAGGAAACCAGGTGGCCGATGCACCAGCTCACCAGATAGCCGTTCCCCTCCATATAGCCGTCCCACTTGATGTCGGCCCCGATCACGCCCGCGATACTGCGGGCCACGCTTGGTTTTTCTGCAATTACAAGTTGATAGCTCATTCCTCGTCCTCCTTGCTCATATCCTCGTCAGGCTCCCCGGCGGGTTCGTCCTCGTCCTCGTCGTCCTCACCAAAATCGTACTCGTCCAGATCGTCGTTGCCGGTGGTGTCGGCCTGGGGTTTTCTGAACTTAAAGTAATACAGGGCCGCGCCGCCGCCCATCAGGGCCACCAGCAGGAACACCACAAGGCCGCCCATATTATTGCTTTTCGGTTCCTCCTTGGGCGTTTCAGGTTCCTCCGGCTCCGCAGGCTTCGGCTCCGGGCCGACGCACTCGGTCATGTTGGTTTTGCAAACCGGGCAGGAAGTGTTGACGGCCCCAGCCTTGCATTTGGTAATACAGTCGCAAGTGACTTCTGTTTTGCCGTCCTCCAACAGTGCTTGCAGGTCGGCGTCGTCCACCTGGTTTAAGAAATGTACCGACGTTTCCTTGTCCTCGTTGGCCCGGTCAATGAGAATGTAAAAATAATTCCCGGCCTTGGTGGTGACGGTGATAAGCTGCTTATCTCCATAGAAATCATCCACCAGAGCCGCGTTGCCCTTGGGGGTGACGGGTACGCCCTCCGGCTCCATGCCCCCGGTGGTGGGTTCCTCGGTTTCCTCCGGGGCGGGGGCAGCTTCCGGCACAGGCTCCGGGTCAGGGTCATAGCCCCCGGCATAGGCGGGGACAGAAAAGGCCATCGTGCATAACACGACAGCCAGAAATGCGGTCAATCTGCGAAACAGTTTATTCTTCATAGGTCTGTTCCTCCTGTTCAAAGTCCGGCACAGGGGCCGGAATGGGCTGGGCCGCGCCGTCACGCAGGAACGCCGCAAGCTGGGCCGGGGTCAGGTTCAAAGCCCGCACCTGCTGGATGATCTGCAAGTTTTCCTGTTCGGTCTTGGCGGCCTCCAACTCCCGGAGCTGCTTTTGACACTCCGCAATTTTGGCCTTGGTTTTCTGGATGTCCTTTTCGATGCGGTCAAGTTTATTTACTGCCATAATTGATTACTCCTTTCCAAACCGTTCCTGCCATGCAAAATTTCGTCCCAATCCTTTCACGGAAACAAGGTTCGGCATGGCGGTTTTCTCTAATGCGATAGCCCTCTGATAGAGGCCGGGATAGTGTTCCTTTAAGTACAGGATTTCCGGCTGCTTCATGCTGGGACAAAAAAAGCAGGATGATTTACCCGGCTGCGGCAAACCTGCCGCCTGAATTGCCCGGATGCAATCATCCCTGCTCCATCCCCATTCCTCAATCAAGGGGTATCGGTTCTTAAATTTTTTGTCGGCCTCGTTGAACTTGCGGGAATGTTCATACCGCTTTATCTCTCCGGCGTCATAGCCGATAAAGCGGGTGACTTTCCCGCCGGACTGCCAGACCTCCCAACAGCCCGGATGATGGTTGCAGAACTTTTCCTGCGGCCCGATCTTGTGCTTTTGGGAACAGCGTTTGTACCCATAGGCAATCGAGGGGAGCGTGCCGGAGCGCAGGCACTCCGTTTCCAGGGTCAGCCGGTGGCCCTGCCGGTCAACCTTTTCCACTACGGTGATCTGCGGCATCCCGCGGGCCGAAAGCCAGCCGTTCATCCGCCGGATGAATTGATAGGTGTGGGGCTGCTCGGCCCCGGTGTCCGCAAACAAAATCAGGTCAACCGGGATATGGTGCTGATAGAGGCCCACAAGTAAAGCGGCACTGTTCGTACCGCCGCCAAAGGAAACAATATTGATAGCATTACCTCCAATCTGCTTACGGTAATCTGCCGTAGCTGTAAAAATGCTGCTGCCAGTAGTTTGAATTTAAGTTGGCGTAGGAAATGGGATTTCCGCAGTGCAGCATGACATTGTTCCCCACATAAATCCCGCAGTGGGACACGCCGGGAGTGTCATACGTTCCCTTGAAAAATACCAGATCGCCGGGCTTGGCCTGGGCGCTGGTGACAGGGGTACAGGTGTTGTAAAGGCCCTGCGCCCCCAGCCGCCCCACGTCCCAGCCGGAATGATTGATAACCCAGCTTACAAAGCCGGAGCAGTCAAAGGAGGTGGACGGGGAACTGCCGCCCCAGACATAGGGATAACCGATATACTTTGTGGCCTCGGCCATCATGGCGGCAAAGGTTTCATCCTCCAAAGCCTCCGGGGGTATCTCATAGTAGGTCGGCTCTTTCAAGGTGGAGGCGTTGGGGTACTGGCTGGTTCCAAAGAGGTCAGGCCGGTTGCCCAGGGTGGACATATACAGGGAATAGTGACTTAATGTTTCCTCGTCCATGAGGTAAACAGGCAGGTGGGACAGGTTGAAGTTTTCCAGGGTCACATAGCAGATGTAGTAGTCGTAGGGGACTTCCACAGTGTAGGTGTTGCCCTCGCTGTCTGTCCGGGTTTCCGTGCGGTATCTGGTTTCCACCTCCACGCGCTCGGTGAGGATATATTGCTTTGCAAACAGCATGGCAAGCTCGGCCTGCACTTCCTCCCGTGTAAAAATGCCATCGTGGAACGCCGACAGAATGGAGATCAGCACATAGGGGTCATGCCTGATCTCGTCCAGGTCAAAGTGGTACTCGTCATAGTCGTGGGTGGCCTCGTAGCTGTCCAGATAGTCTTGCAATTCCTGTTCCAGCGCCGCATAATCGGCTTCGGCTCCCAGCATGGCTTCATCCTCGGAGAAGTAGGAGGACGCCGCCACGCCGGTTCCTGCGCTGCCAAACATGGAGGTGCAGGATTGCAGGGCGCTTATCATCATCAAAAGCAGCAGGCCCACCCCCAGCACGATCAGCGTCCCGTGCCAGTGCCGGGCCAGAAAGGAGGCCCCGCGCTTGCCCTCCTTGGCGGCTTTCTTGGCGGTGCTGGCGGTGGCCTTGGCCGTCTTGGCTGCGGCTCCCGCCGCACCCTGGGCCGTCTGGCCTGCCGCCCGCGCCGCCTTGACATACTCCCGCTTAATCTGCTGTTTCTGCCAAAACCGGGAAATGGGGTTGCTGGCCGCCTGGGCCAGCTCCGGGTTATCCCGGAGGGATTTTTGGTAAATGTATTCCGCGTTGGCTTTCAGGGCCTTGTCCTCGGCTTTGGCAGCCGCCCGGTAGGGTTTCAGCTTATGCCGCCTTATCCCGCTGCGGATGACCCTGCCCGCCTGGCGCTCGGCCAGTTCCTCCCCCTTGTGGCCGCCCTCCACGCCTACGTTTTCCTGCTCGGCTTCGTGGATTTTGCCGTGGACGGCAAGCAATAATTCCTGGGCCGGACGGCTGGCCGGGTTGGGCTTTAGCCTGGGGGCGGGCTTTTCCACCTGCTCAAAGTGCAGCCGGGTCTTGGCCCTGCCGGATGCCTCGTCGTAGACGGTTTCTTTGGTAATAATGCGCTTTTTCGGGATAGCCGCCCGCGCCGCGTCCAACTGGTCGGCCCGCTTGTCGGACTTCTTCACATACCTGGAAAGGGCCGGGTCAGCCCGTTCCTCGGCGGTCAGCTCCAAACGGGAGGACGGCCCGTGGAGGGCGGCTTGCCCCTCCCGCACCGTGGCCGCAGCATCCTTGGTCTGCCGCTTGGTCTTGTGGCGCTCCCGCATGGTATCGGCCCGGCCCAGCAGAAGTTCCGCTGCGCCGCTCTCGTCCGGGGCAGACAATTCCTGTTCAGCCTCCCGGCTGGACACGTTGACGCACTCGCCGGTGGCGTGGTTTTCCAGGGTCAGGCCGTCGCGGGTCATGCGCTGGGTCACTTTTTCAGCGCCTTTTAGTTCTTTCAATGGGTTCACCTCCAATCAGGGTCAGGATGTCGCGCCCTCCCCAAACCGGGTCGTCATGATCTGGTAAAGCTGGGTGTCGCGGGGGATGGGGTTCTTAAAGGGCAATACCACCTGTTCATAAATGAGAAGTCCCTCGCCGGGGGCGGCGTTGTCAATGTACCGCTGCTGCTGGGGGGACAGGTTCAACCGCTCGGCCAAAATCTTACGGTCGCCGCTGGCCTGGTTGAGCAGGCAGATAAAGTCGCTGTTTTCCAGAATGTTTTCGATTTCTGGGGAAGAAAGCAGGTCTTTCACATTCTGGGTCGCACCTGTGGGGATGCCGCCCCATTTCCTGAAACGCTTCCATATCTCACAACTAAAGGCCGCCGTCTGTTCCTCCCGGAGCAGGAATGCCGATAGGTCAGACCCTTTCGGGTCTTTCGCCCCGGCCCACACCGTGCAAGCAGCTTTCACTGCACACGGCGTTCCATGGGAGAAGTCTTTTATTGCTAATGTAGTTGTTCACAAAGTAGAAATGTTTTAGTTTAATTCGGTCAGCAGTATCGGTTCCAGCCCGGCGACAATCCGCCACTTATTGACCTTTGCCAATCTACCTTTTTCTCTGCAACCTGTTAATTCAAGATATTTGAGGATTGTTTCCTTTGTAGTAGCATGAATCAGTCGGTGGACATTTCCATGTACGATACGCAAGTTGGAATACTCGTCGGTTCCACCTATAGACACCGGCTTCCAGTGGTGACAGTGAACTTCTTCGGCTTTCAGCATAACTCCTGTGATTTCACATTTACCCTGTGCTGCAACAAATCGTGATAAGCGATTATCGCAGTATTCAATACTTCGTTCAGGGTTCCTGCTCTGGCTTAGCTCAAACAGGGTGGCAGAATAGGCTTCCTTGCTTAACATCTTATGGATTTCTGTTCTGCCCTCCGGTGTGTACTGGTTAATCGAAGAACGATGACACATAGGGTTTCTGTGCCGACAGTACGCAATCGGAGCAAGGATATAGCCATTTATGTACCAAATCTGTTTTGACTTCTTGTATTTCTCATAGATGAATAAATCCATTCCTCCATGCAGATTTGGTGGCTTTTCCCTGCTGAGATTACACCGGGTGTTCAACCTGACTTTCATGGTTCTGTCCAAACTCGGAAAGAGTCTGTGGACATCTTCATTTATCATGGTTGCCATACTGTAATACTCATGGACACCCACGACAGCCTGATTGTAGCGGATTATCGCTATGTGCTGAATCTCCGCATTTTCATAATCCTTGCAAGCCTTTACTAAATGCTGTTTCAGGGCAATCTTCTGGGTGTTTATGGCTTTATCCGTCATGTGTGACTTGATACACCACTTACTCCCTTTGCGATACACCTTGAATTTAATGCCTAAAAATTCACTGTAACCGTCTTTCAGGTTGGTAATCTTAGATTTTTCCTCGGAAGTTTCCAATTGCAGTCGTTCTGACAGCCACATTTCAGTAGCTTTTTTCAGTCGTACTGCATGGTCATAGGTTTTACAAAACAGTTTAAAATCGTCGGCGTAACGGATGGAGAATACTTCTTTTAGCTTGCTTGTCCTCAGCTTCTTGTATATATTTCCTCTGTTTGGTGTGCCATTCTTGTTGATAGTAAAATCACTTTTGGTGGGGTGCTGGACAATCATGCCCGCCCACTGGCTGTCTATCCACCAATCAAATTCATTGAGAACAATGTTTGCAAGCAACGGACTTAGTACCCCGCCTTGCGGCGTTCCCTTAGTGGGAATGGTTCTTTCACCGTTTTCTTCAATCGGCGCTTTTAACATCTTGCTGATAAGAGATAGCAGGTTTTTATCCTGTATTCCCAGCGCCCATATCTGCTTCAGAAGTTTTCCGTGATTGACGTTATCGAAAAATCCTTTTATATCAACATCTACCACGTAATGGAATCCACTTACTTGTGCCAACTTATAGCACATGGCAACTGCTTGTTTACAGTTTCGGTTCGGTCTGAATCCGTAACTGTACCTATGAAATTTCGCTTCACAGACTGGCTCCATAACTTGCAGGACACACTGTTGCACAATCCTGTCAAGCACAGTAGGAATCCCCAAAGGACGGAGTTTCCCGTTGGCTTTCGGAATATATACTCGTCTTACAGCTTTGGGCTGATAGTTGAATATTTTATCCCTAATTCGTTTTACAATGGCTTCTTCCGGCAGTTGCTTCAAATCTTCAAAGGTCACGCCGTCAACGCCAGCCGTGTTGCTTCCCTTGTTTGTTTTTAGGTTGCGGTATGCCAGTTTGATGTTTTGCTCACTGGCAATGGTGCTGATAAGGTCTTTAAATACCTTACCGTCTTTGCTGTCTTGAAACAGCCTGTCCTGAATTTCCACCATACTGTAATACTCCGCATGGCGCAGGCTGTTTCGCTTCAACATTTCCTTTCTTCGCATAGTCAACATCACCTCGCTTTTGGCTCGGTTCGGTTTCTTTTAGTCGTACTCGAACCTATGAATGTCAACTACATTACTTTATTACACTTCTTTTGCCGGATTGCTCCGGCTCCCACTAGAGGCTGTTGCTCCATTCCCATTACAGGAACTTCTTCGCTCGTGCCTCCGCTTTCACAGCGATTAAAATAGGTTATACTTGTGGTTTTCCCTATTAACAGGTCATAGCAGGTGTAACTGCTCGCTGTTCGCTGCTTCCGACGTTCCGATATGATACGATACTGTACTTAGGTGCTTCCTTTGAGCCTGATGATTTATACCGCCTGTAACGGTATCCCGACTTTCACATCCACGCTGTTACTTTTCGGTAATCATCGTCCAACAAGTGGACATACGCTTTTCAACGTATCCGAATTTTAGACCCTTTAAATCGTTTGTTCGTCTCCCATAATGGGATTCTCACCATATACAGCCCACTACATAATTACCAACAGCCTGTACCTCTACAAACCTTTCCACAGCTTAACCTGTTTGGGTTGGCTTTTTGCTCTCCAGCCTAGCTTTATGACCCTTTCGCCTTACACAGCTACTCACGCCATAGGCAGTTTACGTGTGCCCCTTCGTGGCGTTACCCACTCATTTGAGCAATATCATATCAGTTGTATCAGCAGTTTTCGTGCTGTTAGCACAGGCGACTGCTGACCCCGTAGCCTATTAAGCTACGGAACGTCTCGCCCGGTGAAATTCGTCGCAAAAGTACCAGGTGGATTTTCTGCGGTTGCGGTTTTGGGTGACACGGCCCCAAATCTGGTCTTGGACAATGAGCATCCCCAGCTTTTTAAGCTGCTTACCCAGCTCCTTTGTGTCAAAGGCCACCAGCCGGTTTTCAATGTTCACGTTGGTTCGGTGGTTAAAAACATTCAGGCTGCCGGACACATACAGGTCAAGGGCCTGGGCCACCCGGTCGGCCTCCGGGATATGCTGGGCCAGCAGGGCCGCGTGGAGGTCGGACAGGATAGGCATATTCTCCGGCCTGGGGTCTGCCAGATAGGGCCGGTAGATCACCTGCACCGCCCGGTCGATCACCGTCTTTTCGATGGCCTCCAAACCGTTCTTGCCGCCCATGACAAGCTCACAGAACGACAGCACAAAGTCGGATTTCAGCGCCAGCGGGTTTTCATCCTCCGAATAGTTCAGGTTGATGTCCAGAGGGTTCACATAGTTTTTGCTGGTGGGCGACAGCTTTATCACCTGGCCGTGAAGCCGCTGGACAATGGGGTAATATTCTGCCTCCGCATCACCAATGTAAATATCGTCCGTGGTACACAAAAAGACGCTGACGATCTCGGTCTTGCAGTTCATGGACTTGCCGCTGCCCGGCGTCCCCAGCTTTAAGCCGTTGGGAGAGCGCGCCTGTTTCCTGTCCAGCATAATCATGTTGTTGGACTTGGCATTGATACCGTAGTACATGGCACCGCCGCCCTGAAAAAGTTCCTGGGTCACAAAGGGGACGAACACCGCCACGCTGGAAGTCGTCAGGGAGCGTTCGATCTGGATGTGGTTGGCTCCCAGGGGCAGGCTGCTCATAAGGCCCTGTTCCTGCTGGTAGTCCAGCCGGATAAGGGAGCAGTTGTACTTCTGCGCCACACCGGCGGCCCGGAACACTTCATTTTCCAAACGCTGCCGGGTGTCGGCGGTATGCCGCACCAGAAAGGTCAGTTGGAAAAGACGCTCGTTGCGGTTCTGCAAGGTCTTTAACAGGTCTTTGGCCTCCTGCCCGTAGGTGGCAAGGTCGCTGGGAAGAATATCCATATCGTAACCGCTGCGGACAGCCCGCTTTTGCTCCTGTATCTTCATGGCGTCCAGGTCGGTGATCTTGCGCTTGACCGTCTTGATGGCCTCCCCCTGGTCGATGGCCTGCACATGGAGGGTGACGACAATCCCGGTTTCCGTGTTGAGGAAGTCGGACAGCATTTCATCCGACAGCTCCGGCGCTAAAATCTGCAAGAAGCTGACCGCGCCGTACTTGCCGCCCATGCCGAACATCCGGGCGTTGCCGAAGCGCAGGGAGGACGGGGCGATAAAATCCTTGGTGGACAGCCCGGAGAGGGCCAGCCATTTCCAGTCAAAGGAGAACGGCTCCCCGTCCGGGTGAAAGGCCCCGTGCAGCACTTCCAGCCGCTCCCTGCCGTCCATGCCGTGGGCCGCGCAGCCCATAGACTTGAAATAGGACAGCAGATCGGCTTCAATGCGGTTTAAGCGGGCGCGGGCCATTTTGAGGTTGTCGGCCTCAATGGTATAGGTCATGTACTTGGTCTTGACTAAACCGTTGTTCCCCTTGGCAAGCTGTTCCTGTAAGATGGCGGTGTACTCGGCCCGCAGTTCGTCAAAGTCGTCCCCCCGGGGGGCCAGCTCAAACTGCTTGGCATACTGCCGGGGGTCTATTTTGCGGTTGATAAAGGAAAACTGGACGTGGATGGAGGCGTCCAGGTAGTTATACAGGTCGCAGAGGCTTTCAAAAATGGCCGTCTTGGTGTCGTTTAAGGCCAGTTGATAGCTGATGTCTGCAAACTCAATGCACTTGGAGAATGTGCCGGGCGTCAGCCTGCACACCCCGTCCGCGTACATGGCTTCGTAGGGGATGCTCTCCTGCGCCGAATGGGGCTTGCCGTCGCCCTTATACTTGCGGATGATGGCCTGGATTTCTTTCTTTTCGGCGCGGGTGAGCTTTACCGGCGTTTTTTCGGGCGCTTCGTTCTTTTGCTTTTTGGACAATCGCATTTACCTCCTTTTCCATTTGTCGCTGCCGCACAAGGGCAGAATAAGCGTTGCTGGTCTGATAGGGGCGCTCCTTGGGACGAACAAAGCAGCACTGGACGATCTGCCAGATCACCACTTCAAGGGGCTGTCCGTGGCGCTCATAGAGGGCCAGCAGGAAGCCCGGCAGCATGGCAAACACCATGATTAAGGCCGCTGCGCTGTTAGGGATGCGTCCCCGGAGAAAAAAGAAAAGCGGAACGCCAATGAGCAGCGCACCGCCAAAACAAATCAGTTGCCGCTTGGTAAGCCCAAAAACGACTTTGGACTTTACCCGGCTTAAATCCTTGGGTACAGTTACATACGCCAAAATATCACCTCGTTTCCAAACCGCCGCCCAGCAGTTTTTTCACCGGTTCATAGTCCGAAAAGCTGGGGACGGCATAAAATAACCGTTTGTTATTCACCCACCGTTGCAGGTGGCGGGTTATGGGCGGGGCCGTGGGTTTCTCAAAAATCATCACATAAGGGTCATAGCCCAGGCCCCGCAGGGTTTCCACTCGGTACAAATCCTGTTCGTGGGTGCTGCCATAATTCGTTAGGACATACACGCGGCGGTTGCGGCTGTTCTTAACGGTGGTCTGTTCCAAAAAGCGCCGGAAATGACCGGTCAAATCTTCCTCCGGGTTATCCCAGGCGAAATGCACCGCCTTTGTCCGCACCTGGTTTAAGAGGACGATATTGTCCCGATTGACAAAGCGGATGTCAAGGCCCTGGGAGAAGTCCACCAGCGCCCGGCTGTCCGCAAGCTGTTGGAGCAGGGCTTCATGGTCGGGACAGGCCAGCAGGTTTGCATCCAACAGCTTGATTTCCCGTTGGCCCCGCCAAAACTCGGACAGATCAGCTACCTTTCGGCTCCTGCGTCCCTCCTTGCCACCCACAATGCAAAATCCGCAGCCCCGTGGACAGCCCCGGCTTAAAAAGCCATAGGCGGTCTTGGAATACTGCGGATAAAGGTCATAATCCGGGTAGAAGTGTTCTACTTCATCCGGCAGGTCAGGGCCGGGGCCATAGCCCGTGCCACCCTTAATAACCTGGTCGGCGTTGTTGACAGGCAGGATGTCTTTGGAGTAGGTGTCGGTAAACACCCGGCTCTGATACACCAAGTCAAAATGAAACAACGGGTTCCACCAGAAAACTTGATGGCCCCTGGCCTTGTGATATGCGGACAGCTTCATCAGGCACAGGTTGGGAAAGTTGTGGCTGTCCACGTCGATCAAACCAATGTTCAAAATATCACCCCGTTTCCAATGCGGCCCGGATGCCCTGCATGAGATAGGCCACGCAGGGAACGGCCACGCTGTTGCCCAGCATTTGATACCGGGCGGTATCGCTGGCCCGTTTTCCGTCACTGCCATACTCCGTCCAGCCGTCCGGGAAGCCCTGCAAGCGTTCACACTCCACAGGGGTCAGGCGGCGCACGATCAACTCCCATCTCTGCCAGTCACCGTTGATGTTGACAAGGATAAATCCCCTTTGCTGACGGGCAGCGTCGCCACCGTTCAAGTCCGATGCCAAACCGGCTTTCAAAACACTGTTTTTCTGTCCGGCAATCAGGGGCGGGGCCTTTTCCTCCTGATAGCCGATGCTTCCCGCCTGGCTCCCGGCGTAGCCCTTAAATCCGGCGTTCATTATGCAGAAGTCCAGTTCATTTCCCTGTCCGGCTGGGCGGGAAAGCCCGGCCCCGGAGGCGCACAGCGTTCCGGCCAGTTTGGGGTATGTGACGATAGGATGCTCATGCGCCGCAGCCAGGGTTGGAGATGTGTCCCTCATAATTTCCGCGTTGGCCTGCCCGGTTGCAATACAGATAACATGAGGGTTTCCGGCTCCGCACAAGGTCGGCTGGACAGTCTTTAGAGTAGTGCCGTTGGCCTTGCTGGTGATCTGCTGTAAGTCAAAGCCCAGCGCCACCACTGGCAGGTTGCCGTGGGTCTGGCTGCGGAGGGTCGGGGAAATGTCCCCCCGTTCCACCGTAAGGGACGCGCCGCCCTGGTCATTGAGTACCTGGATAGCGGGGAAAAATTGCAGCACCCCGTTTCTGCCCGTGGACATTCCACAGTTCACGCCCAGCGTAGCGGCCACATCCCCGGTGATCTCTCCGTTGTAGCCGTCTATTCCCATGCCTGCCGTTCCAGCGCCAGTTTGAGCAAAGGCGGCAAGTCCTTGCCGCGGCGTGCCGCCCGCCTCAAAATACCCTCGCAGGCTTTTGGGGACAAAGAGTATTTCTCCGGCGCGTCTGCCTGTAAAATCTGCGATAAGAAACACACGCCTGCGCCGCTGTGCTGTTCCGAAATGTTGGGCGTCGTACACGCACCAAGCGACGTCAGTTCGGCGGCTTCGTACCATTCCGGCGTTGGCCCACCGTCCAGAACGAGGCACTGAAATTTCGGTTTTTGTGAACGCTCCAAGCACAGCCTTAAAGTCACATCCTCCTGCGGAGGAAAGAGCGCCGGGTACATTTTCCCACAGCGCAAATTTGGGGTATTTTCCATGTGTCGCCTCCTGCATCTCACGAATTATCCTGATCGCCTCCATAAAGAGGCCGCTCCGTTCATCCGCAAGCCCCAAGCGGCGGCCTGCCATAGAAAGTCCCTGACACGGGGAACCAAAGGTAAGTACGTCCACCGGCGCCAGCTTCCTCCCATCCAGCCGGGTAATGTCCCCAAGGTGTTCCATATCCGGGAAGTGACGCCGGGTGACATTGACGGCGGCTGGCAGGATTTCGCTGGCCCAAAGGGGTTTGATGCCATAAAATAAAGCGGCATAGGGAAAGCCCCCGATGCCGTCAAACAGAGAACCTAATGTAAATTGCTTGTCTGCTTCGATATGCAGTACCTCCTTGTTTTTTCATCCTGCCGGTCAATGCGCGCCGAACACGGTCTTGCTGATGCTCCCTGTCTTGAACAGGCAGAAGCAAAGTAAAACCGTATAGCCCATACAGCCCCAAATCGCGCCGGATATGTTGCCCGATGTGCCGATGCTCTGTATCAGAACCGCGTAGATTGCCACCACAACCATGATTAAAAAGGCCTGGAAGCCCAGGGCCAGCAGGGATTTTAAGTAGTTCTGCCCCATGCCGCGCCACTCGTTGTTGCCCAGGGTGGCAAGGGGGATAGGCCCCAGCGCGGTCACGGCGTATATTTCAATCATTCTCCCGTAGGTCACAAGGAAAATGCAGATGGATAAAATGTGCATTGTCAGCCCCACAACAAGGGTCTGGAACCACAGGCCCAAAAGCCCGCCTATCCCCATAGCCTGCAGCTGGCTTTCCAGATCGGGGAGCAGGGCGTCAAAGTCAATGCTGGTTTCCCCGACGATCAATCCGGCGCTCTGGCTGACGACGCTTTGCGTGGCGTCGAATATCCCCATAACGATATTCCAGGTATTCGTCACAATGAGGATGGCAAAGGCGCTTTTGAATATCCAGCGGAAAAACAGGGAGCTGTCAAAGTCGTGCATATTGTTCTTTTCCACGATCATTTCAATCAACTCATAGCACATGACAAGGGCCAGGATGGCCCCGGCAATGGGGACGATCACCGTTTCAGACAGGCTTTGCAGCAGATTGAAAATGCCGCTGTTCCATGCCTGCGGGGTGGCTCCCACGTCGGATGCGATTTCCCCGACTTTGGTATTGACCGTTCCGAACAGGCCCGACAGGTTGCCGGTGATGCCGTCGATTAAAATGCCTTTAATCCATTCTTCTATGATTTCACTAATCAATCGGGTACACCTCCTTTCCCGCGCCCTCCCTTGGTGGGGAGGGCGCGGAGGTGATTAGTTCCTGGGTCAATGGATAAGGCCCTTATCCCAGCAGGCCGGACAGCAGGGGAACCAGCGTAATGCCAATGAGGGCCACACCGCCGCCTGCGACAAGCTGTTTTATCCCCAAATAGGTGTAAAACTTTGCTCGATGGCGGGCGGCGGCGTACAAAAATCTATATGGTGTTTTTAAGAGAACCGTCCCGGCAGGACAGGTCAGGCAGTGACCTGTTCCACCTCCGGGATGGGTTTAAGATTAAAATGAATTTCGATAGAAATGTGTCGGGTCTTGTCCTCGTCAATGCTTTCATGCACGACGATTTCTTTGATTAAGCGGTTTAAGGTGGCTGCGTCCAGCTCCGTGATGTTGGCATATTCCTGAATGGCTTCCACCCACTGCCTTGCGTCACTGGCAAGCTGGGTTTCATCGGACAGGCGTTTTCTGCCCTCGGACACTTTCGCTTTTAAGGCAGCCTGTTCCGTCTGCGTCTTTTCCAGCATGGCATTGAAATTCTGCTCGCTGATACGTCCGGCAATCATGTCCTCATAAAGCCGCATGACCATCTTATCCAGAACCTCAATCCGTTCCTCGTCCCTTGTAAGGGAGCGTTCCAGTGCTTCCCGCTGTCCCTTTTGCTCTGCTTCGCAGGTGTTTGTCAGGCGGTCGGCAACTGCCTGTCCGTCTGTCAGGGCGGCTCTGGCGCACTCCCGGATTTTCCGCAGCACATGGCGGTAAAGGGTATCGTATTCAATCCGGTGCTGGGTGCAGTGGTTTTTTCCAAAGGCATTGTAGGTCTTGCAGGAATAAATCTGCTGGGGATGCTTTGCGTTTGTGTTTCGGATTGTCAGGGATTTTCCGCACTCGCCGCACTTTATCAATCCGGCAAACAGGCTGATTTCATTGGACTGTCCCGGACGCTGCCGGGATTTCAGCTTGTTCTGCACGATGTCAAAGCTCATGCGGTCAATCAGCGGTTCGTGCTGTCCCTCCACCACAATCCAGTCCTCCGGCTTCTTCTCCCCGATAGCCCCGATTTTGAAACGGTAGTCCTTTTTCTGGGAAGCGATAGCCCCGGTATAGACCGGGTTCATCAAAAGGTCTTTGATAACGGAGAAGTCCCACATATACCGCCCGTTTTCGGGGTCTTTCTTTTCCCATTTGGTGTAGATATTGCGAAGCCCCCGTTCCCGGTTCCACCATGTAGGGCATGGGATTTTCTTGTCCTCTAAGCGTCTGCGGATGTAGTTCGGGCCATGACCGTTCAGGGCATAGCCAAAAATCAGCCGCACAATCGGGGCGGTTTCTTCATCAATCAGCAGATGGTTCTTGTCCTCCGGGTCTTTCCTGTACCCGAAAGGGGCAAGGCACCCGGTAAACTGTCCTTTCTGTGCTTTCAGAAGATAAGAGGAATGGACTTTCTTGGAAATATCCTTGCTGTACATCTCGTTCAGGATATTCTTGAACGGGGCAATGTCATTGTTATCCCGTAAGGTGTCGATACCGTCATTCATGGCGATATAGCGCACCCCGTTTCTGGGGAAGAAGTCCTCAATCAAATGCCCGGTTTGCAGATAATTACGCCCCAGTCGGCTTAAATCTTTCGTGATAACAAGGTTGATTTGCCTGCGCTCAATGGCTTTCAACATTCTCTGTAAATCAGGACGCTCCATGTTAAGACCCGTATAACCATCGTCCTGATAGACTGCAACAACCTCCCAGCCCTGCTTTTCGCAGTATTTTTCCAGCATATCCCGCTGGTTTGCGATGCTGGCACTTTCGCCCTGTAAGTCATCGTCCTTTGACAGTCTGCAATAGACCGCCGCACGATAGCCCCCGGCAAGTGCCGCACCCATTGTTCTGTATTCCAGTTCGTTCATCATAGCCATTTACCCACACAATCCAGACGGTATCTGACTCTGCTGAACCTCATCTTTATTATACTTCATATCTTTCCTTTTAGCAAGATATTCTTTTGTATTTGTTTTCCCGTATTTCTGGGCAATCAGGCTGACGAACACATCCGTTGCGTCCAGTTCCCCGTCAAATACGGTTGTCACTTCAATCTTGGTCTTATTTTTCGCCATAGGCAGTTATCCTCCATACATGAAAATAGCCAGACAGAGAACGGTCGGCAACGAAGTCCGGCAACGGGCTACAAAAGACCTTGCAAACAATCTCAATCTGGCGTTGATTACTATTTATACTTTTCTTTTATTTTTCTGTTGTTTTGGTTGTCAGAGAGGGAAAAAGCCCGGAAATAAGGGATTTTCCCCGGCAACCGGCTCGGCAACGGGATAGCAACGAAGTCGGCAACGGGCTGTCATTTTCAGAACGGAAGCTCCATCTGCTCCGTGACCTCCACAAAACCGTCCATAGATTTTTCGGGCGGGTTGTCGGTGTCCGTTGCCGGGATTTCACGCTCCCAGCCCTTTTGTCTGCCATATTCCGCAAATATCCTCGGATTGGAAAAGTAGTTCCACCCGGTAATGCACTGGTTCATTATCTCGTTGATTTCCCGGATTTCCCATTGCTTCGGCTCGTCAAAGGCATGGTTTAAGGCTTCCTTGTAGAGCTGCTTGGAGCAGACCGTTTCCCCGGTGTACTTATCAAGGTAAGCCTGTATCATCCCGGCTTTGGTGTCCTCCGGCATAAAATCCCGCTGGTGTTCTTTGAGATACCGCTGCATGGCTGGGCTGAATGACAGCTTGTACCTGCCGCTTCGGTAAATCTCCATTGCTTCCGCCCACATCTGGCTGATATAGGCTCTGGAAGCAGCTTCGTCCTCCAAAATGTGAACCTCGGACTGCTCCGGGTACACCATGACCGGGATAAAGCGGCGGTTGCCGGAACGGTCAAGAGGGAGAAAGTCAAGGGCGTTAGAAGTGCCGCCGAACACGCATTGACGGGGGCGGTCTGCCGGGTGGGTTTCATAGGGGATTTTGTATACCTCTTTCTGTCGGCTTAGAAAGGACTTGATTTCCTCAATGCTCTTGGCATTGGCGGTTGCCATCATTTCCGACATTTCGATAATCCAGTGACCTTGCAGCTTGCGGTACACGTTATCATCGTCCAGCTTCCGCAAATCATCGGAAAACCACTCGTCCCGGACTGCCAGCAGACGGAAGAAGGTGGACTTGCCAGCCCCCTGACCGCCTACCAGACACAGCATGATTTCAAACTTGCTTCCGGGCTTAAATGCCCTTGTAATCGCCCCCAGCATGAACAGCTTCAAGGCTTCATAGGTGTAATCGTCCACATCAGCCCCCAGAAAGTGCCGCAGACAGAAGCGGATGCGCTCCGTCCCGTCCCATGCAAGGCTGTTCAAAAAATCCCGGATAGGATGGTACTTGTTCTCATTCGCCACAATCCCGATAGCGGTTTCAATCTTTTTCTCACTGGTAAGCCCGTAGGTTTCCTCCAGATAGAGAAGCAGATACTTCATGTCTGTATCGGTCAGGGCTGTGCTTTCTCTGTGAAAACCGATGGGCTTTATGATGTCCTTTCGGTCAGTCAGGATGTTATAGGCGATTGCCCCGGCAAGCACCGGGTCACGCTGGAATACAGTCAGGCAGTTCCGTATGCTCTGGCGGACGCCGCCTTTCTCGGTGGTTTCCAGCCCGGATTTTACTTCATCAACGCTCTGGGGCGGCTGCATGGCGTTCATGGCGTTTTTTAGTTCTTGCTGCGTCTGCGGCGGCAAGCTCGACCATTCGCTGTTCAAGCTGTATCACATCCTTTCCGTGTTCCTGAATGAGTAAAGCCTTTTCCTCCGGCTCTCCGAACAGAAGCACATCCAGC
>JAUNPV010000022.1 GCA_030536515.1 Eubacteriales bacterium | reverse complement strand
CTGATACTAATAAGCCGAAAGCTTGACCAAAGCGCAGGCTCAGTGAAGTCTTTAAATAAAGCGGAAAGAATAAACAGTGTTCAGTTTTCAAGGTATATCGAAAACATATTCCATGTCATTGCGAACCAGTGGTCACACTGGTGTGGCAATCTGGAATACAATACAAGGATCTGCACCTTTAGCTCAGTTGGTACTAGCCCGCAGGCTGTGCCGACGGCAACCGCGAAGCGGCTCTTAGCCGTCGGCGGAGCAACTTCTTGCGACTGTAGACGCAGGCAGTTGGAAATGCAGAAATAAAAAGTCAAGGATCTGCACCTTTAGCTCAGTTGGTAGAGCAACTGACTCTTAATCAGTGGGTCCCGGGTTCGAGTCCCTGAAGGTGCACCATGGCCCATTGGTCAAGTGGTTAAGACAGCGGCCTCTCACGCCGTTAACATCGGTTCGAATCCGGTATGGGTCACCAAATCCTTGTAAAGGAATTACCTCTTCACTATTCACTCTTAACTCTTCACTAAAAGGGTTGACAGGAAGTAAGAAGCATGGTATAATCCCCGAGGTTAATCCGCAAAGCGGTTTAACATAACGATGGTGAAGAGCCATCCACAAAAGTTGGTATTGATTGCTGTGAGGGTCCACCTGTTCCCATCCCGAACACAGAAGTTAAGCTCACACGCGCCGACAATACTTGGCGGGCGACTGCCCGGGAAGATAGGTAATGCCAACATAAAAAAAGAGACTTGCTTAGGCAAGTCTCTTTTTTTATGTCAAATTTCAAATACCGACTGCACCCGTAGGGCGCATTGCCGCCTTTTCACGGAAACGCCCCCGGCGACGCACCAAAATACCTTCCCCCGGGGGGAAGGTGGCCGAGCGCAGCGAGGTCGGATGAGGGATGGCGTGCACTGGAATCTTGTACCATATGACGTTCGTGCACACTGCATCCGGTATATCGCCATCCCTCATCAGTCACGGCTTACGCCGTGCCAGCTTCCCCCCGGGGGAAGCTATTGGGGGAGCGTTTTATAAATCCCGTACCGCAGGGCGGTCTGGGGTCAGGCCGCCCTGCGGTGCGTTCTTTTATTGACATCTATTCAAATTTTTTCTAAAATAATCTCAAAAACCTGTAACCAAACCGCTTATTTTTGCAACTACATAGATGAAGGCGCTTTCAAAAGGAGGTTATTATGGACGACGAGAAAATTATCGGGTTGTATTTTGACCGGAATCAGGATGCCATTGCTGAGACGGACCGGAAGTATGGGAGCCTGTGCCGAAGTGTTTCCTTTGGGGTTTTGTCTAACCATCAGGATGCGGAGGAGTGTGTGTCCGATACATACCTGGCGGCCTGGGAGGCCATGCCGCCCAAGCATCCGGAGCATCTGGGGGCCTGGCTGTGCAAGGTGTGCCGGAATCTGAGTCTCATGCGGCTGCGGGAGCGGTATTCTGTCCGCCGTGGGGCCGGGGAGTTTGCCCTGTGTCTGGACGAGCTGGGGGATACCTTTGCCCCGGGAATTTCCGTGGAGCAGGCCTATGAGCAGAAGGAGTTCGCCCAGGCGGTGAACCGGTTCCTGCACACCCTGCCGGAGACCCAGCGGAATATTTTCCTGGCCCGGTACTACCTGGTCACTCCCATTGCTGACATTGCCCGGCGGCTCCACTGCTCCCAGAGCAAGGTCAAAACCTCCCTGTTCCGAACCCGAAAACTTATGCAGGAGTACCTGAAAAAGGAGGAACTGGTATGAATCCCATGGATTTTATGCAGAGCATCAACGATATTGACGAGGCGCTCATTCAGTCCTCCATGGATTTTTTACAGGAGGATACCATGAAAAAAACATTCAAACGGGGTGGCAGCACCCTCAGTAAGGTCGTTCTGGTGGCCGCCATGCTGGCGGGTATTCTGGGGGTCACCGCCTATGCGGCGGAGGCGTTCCCTTCGATTTTCGGCCAGCTGAAGCGGGAATATGCCCAGCAGGCCAGCCAGCATCCCGAGGCCCAGAAGGAGGCCGACCTTTATGAGCGGGCCGCCGAGGTCAACGAGACCTTTGAGGCGAAAACCTTCCAGCTGCCCGAGCTGAGCGACAGCCAGATTACCATTGGGGAGACCTACTACGACGGCTGCAATTTGATGATTGCCTACCGCATGGACCAGTCCGTCACGGCTGCCCAGTTTGGCTACGGGCCGGACAGCGAGGGCTTTGAAAATCTGGGCCGGCGCGGCAATGTTTATGAGGACGGCTCCGATACCTTTGAGGAGCTGCTGAAAAATGGCCACTGGGACCAGGAAACTTATGACAGTCAAGTGAAATATGCAAAAGAGACCGGCCTGGATTCCATCGACCGCATCAGCATTTTGGACACCCTGGATTCCATGAAGCAGGAACTGACCGACGAGGAATATGCCAAGGCACTCCAGGAGCTGAAGGAAAAGGGCCGTGTGGGCGTGGTGACCCGGGAAATGTACATTGGCGACCACATCCTGGTGGAGGGCGAGGACTGCCTGGTTCCCAACAAGGAGGGCTACCTCTGGTGGGAGGACGTGACGGAATACGGAAGGAGCCTTAAAAGCCGGGCCTTCAACGAGAGCCTGCCGGAGAAATACCAGAAGCTGGATACGCTGACCCTCTCGCTCAAGGTCCGGGCCAATAATATCTATTACTACATCGACCTGGAAACCGGCGGCGTTTCAAACTACGAATCTGCCGGTGAGATACTGGTCCCGGTGACCCTCACCAAAACGCCGGAATGACTGTGCCCATAGGGGAGGGGGATGCCCCTCCCCTCGGCGAAGCCGCAAAAACCTTCCCCCGGGGGGAAGGTGGCACGGCGTAAGCCGTGACGGATGAGGAATGCGGGCGGCGAGGCTGGATGATGGAAACGTCCGTGCCTGCTGAAAGGTTAAATCTACTCACCAGCAAGCACGAACCTTTACAACAGTTAAGGTTATCTCCCGCATTCCTCATCCGCCCCAGTTTGCGAACTGGGGCACCTTCCCCCCGGGGGAAGGTTTTTTGGGTGCGCAACTCCTTTTCACCCTTGACAATACCTTCCGCTCATGGTAAAATACACCATACGAAAAGTGAATACTCTGATGGGGGAGTAGTAAGCGCATTGCGCAGCAAGTCAACAACGCGGCGGCAGCCTGGCTTGCTTTAATTTACGAGACTCATGTATACGGCGAAAGCGATACATGGCTCCTTCTTGTTTGCCTGACGTACTTTTGCGGTATGCCGGGTTTTTTCTTTTCGATTTTTTATCAAAGGAGAAATCTCTATGCTCGTATCTGTTCTTCTGTTTGCCGTGGGCCTGGTGCTGCTCATCAAGGGCGGCGACTGGTTTGTGGATGGGTCCACGGGGCTGGCCCGCCGGTTCCACATTCCGGAAATCATCGTGGGCGCTACCGTGGTGTCCATCGGCACCACATTGCCGGAGGTGATGGTGTCGGCCACCGGTGCGTTAGGTGGCCAGGGGGCCATGGCCTATGGCAACGCCATCGGCTCCATCATCTGCAACACCTCCCTCATCGCCGCCCTGACCTTTGCCCTTCGCCCCGGCGCCATCGACACCAAGTCCATGAAAATGCCGGTGGCCTTCTTCTTTGGCTCCGCCGCCGTCTACTGCTTCGCCGCCTATGTGCTGGGGGATTTTTCCCGGCTGCTGGGTCTGGTGCTGCTGGCGATTTTCGTGGTGTACATGGTCATCACCGTCCGGGACGGCCTGAAAAACCCCGCCCCCGCCCATGAGGAGGAGCAGGCTGAGGAGCGGAAGCTCTGGCAGGAGCTTCTGCTGCTGGTGGTGGGCGCTGCCGTCATCGCCGTGGGGGCCAACCTGCTGGTGACCCACGGCACCAGGATTGCCCAGGCTCTGGGCGTGCCGGAGACCGTCATTGCCCTGACCTTCGTGGCCCTGGGCACCAGCCTGCCGGAGCTGGTCACCGCCATCACCAGCCTGGCCAGAGGCCACGGCTCCCTGTCCATCGGCAACATCATCGGCGCCAACATCTTCAACCTGGTGCTGGTCAGCGGCGTGTCCGTGACCCTGGCCCCCTTTGAGGTCCCCGTTGGCAAACTGCTGTTCGGCCACAACGCCTCTCTGGTGCTGGATATGCCCCTGATGCTGGCCGTCATGGCCCTGATGACCGTGCCCACCCTGATAACCAAAAAGCTCCAGCGCTGGCAGGGCATCACCCTGCTGTGCATCTACGCCGCCTTCTGCATTTTCCAGTTCTTCATTTGAACACCGTAGGGAACGGATTTATCCGTTCCGCCTGCATTGCACCTAAAAAATTGCAAATCCACTGCTGGGAGGGCCATGTGCCCTCCCTTTTTGCGTATGCAAAAAGAAAAACCTTCCCCCGGGGGGAAGGTGGCACGGCGTAGCCGTGACGGATGAGGAATGCGGGCGGAAACGTCAGATGTCGGAAACGTGCGGGCCTGCTGAAGGGCAAACGATACCCAGCAGCAGGCCCGAACCTATACTTCAGTTAAGGTTACTGCCCGCATTCCTCATCCGCCCCAGTGTGCGCACTGGGGCACCTTCCCCCCGGGGGAAGGAAGGTGGTGCCTTACAAATCCTGCAAATCCGCCATGGTCAAATCGTTTTCCACATTATCCCGTGCCAGGTCCGTGTCCAGCACGGGGTAGATTTGTTCGGGAATGGGTTTTTCGTGGAAAACCTTCAAGTCGGCCCCCTCGGTTCCGGGGATGATGGGGTTTGCCTTTTTCCGGCCGGTTTTGGCCTTGCCCTGAAGCTGGGGGACGGCCTGGGGGTCGTTTTTGGGATGGAGCTTGGTCCAGTCGGGCCGGGCCATGCCTTGCTTCGCCATGTTTCATCACCTCCGTGCTATTGTGCCCAAAATCTTAGGAATTTCTTATAACATTCCATTTTTTCTTCTGTTATATTAGCCTCAGTGAAAACGTCAAAGGAGGCACAACTATGAAACGCCGAACACTTCTGCTCCTGGCCCTGATGCTGCCCGCCCTCTGCGGCTGCCAGGCGCAGCCCCAGAGCATTTACATCACCGAGCCTGCCCCCACCTACGGGGAGCCGCTGGTATTTGAAACGGCCCTGGAGGGGCAGACCCAGCCGGAGGACCGGCAGGCGGCGCTGGAGGCGTCCTTCCAAAGCGCCGACGGCACGGTGGAATTTTCCTTCCACATCGACCAGGAGCTGCCCGCCGGGGACCTGCGGATTCTGGAAGCCGTCCCCCGGCCCATCACCGGCGAGGATGCACAGAAGCTGGCCCAGGTGGTATTTCCCGACTGCACCTTCTACGACCAGGAGCCTCAGTCCTCCAAGCTGTATTCCAAAGAGGAGGTGGAGCGGAATATTGCGCTGTACACAAAGTATTCTGACCTGAGTGCGCTGACGGAGCTTTACGGGTCCTCCGCCCGGGAACAGAGCATCTATGTTGCCCACTACCGGGAGTTCTGGGAAAAGCAGCTGAAAAAGGCCAAGAAGGAAAATCCTCACCGGCTCTGCGACTGGGAATTCAAGCCCGATATGTATTACTACGACATTGACCAGCGGGACGAAAACAATTATTGGACCGAGATTTACGCCTTGACCAGAAAGGGGGATGTGGAGTACCTTCTGTCCGCAAACAAAAGCACAAATCCCAAAAACCGACATCAGAAGCTGGGTATCAGTGTAGATGGCGAGCTGCTGACACACCAGCTGGGCTGGTACAGCCTGGTCAACGGAGACTTCCCAACGCCGGACCAGGTGGACCAGGCCAGGGAGCGTGCCCAGAACATCCTGGATGAATTGGATGTGGGCCGCTGGAGGGTGAGAAATGCGCAACTCCGCCCCTCTGACCTGGTGGACGGTATGTGCATCGAGGTTGAGGCGGATATGCTGCTGGACGGTATGTTAATTCCCAACCGCCCGGGGATGGAGGATGGCTTTGCTTATTCCGGTGTCAGCATGGTGCTGAACAGCAAGGCAGAGCTGGCCTATCTTGACCTGTGGAATCCCATGGAGCTGAAGGGCACCGTCACCGACCGCCCCAATCTTCTCTCCCTGGACGAACTGTTTGCCCAGGCCGGGGAAAGACTGACGAATGCAACCGCTTCCGATAGGTTTGGGCACGATATGTTCCCCCTGCATATCGAGGAGGAGCGGGCAGGGGAGAGGCTGACCTGCAAGGTGGACGTGACCAAGGTGGAATACACCATGGCCCGCATGAAAGCCCCGGACGATGCCGACACCTTCTACTTTTACCCGGAGCTGACCTTTTCCGGCACGGCAGGCTACTACGGCAGTGAAACCGGCACCTGCCACATCACCTGCGAGGAAGCCCCTCTGTTCTCCATCAGCGCCCTTGACGGGGAGCTGAGGGTGTTTTAGAGCTGTCATCCTTCGCTTTGCTCAGGATGACACATTGTTACAGCGACTGAACCAGCCGCTCAATTTCCCGTTTGGACCCCACGCTGTGGCATTTTTCAATGACCGCTGCCCGCTCCGCCTCGGACAGGGCCGCAAAGCGGGTCATGGCCCCTTCGTGTCGGGCCAGGGCCATGCCAAGGCCCAGGGGCAGCTCCATTCTCTCCATTTATCATCACCTCGGCATTATTTTTGCCCCAATATTTACAAATTATTTGTGTAAACCCTTGACAGCCATGATATAATCTAAAGGAATGGAGGTGAGCGAACTGGAAAAGGAAAGCATCAAGGTCATGGCCCGGAACCGGGAGGCCTATCACGAGTATTTCGTGGAGGAGGAATTCGAAGCGGGCATTGAGCTGTGCGGCACGGAGGTCAAGTCCATCCGGGCAGGCACCTTGAACCTGAAGGACGCCTGGTGCGGCATCAAAAACGGGGAGCTCATCCTCAACCAGATGCACATTTCCCCCTACGACCACGGCAACCGCTTCAACCCCGACGCCAAGCGGCCCCGGCGGCTGCTGATGCACCGGCGGGAGATTATGCGCCTGTTCGGCAAGGTCAAGCAGGACGGCTATGCCCTGATTCCCTTGACGGTCTATTTCAAGGGCAGCCGGGTGAAGGTCAAGGTGGGCCTGTGCAAGGGCAAAAAGCTATACGATAAAAGACAGGCTGCGGCGGAGCGTGACGCAAAGCGCCAAATCGACCGGGCCATGAAGGAGAGATTCAGATGAACCCTACTTTTAAGATTACCATGGAAAACGGCGGCGTTATCGAGGGCGAGCTGTACCCGGAGAAGGCCCCCCAGAGCGTGTATAACTTCATCGATCTGGCAAATCATAACTACTATGACGGCCTGATTTTCCACCGGGTCATTCCCGGCTTTATGATTCAGGGCGGCTGCCCTGAGGGCACCGGCATGGGAGGCCCCGGCTACTGCATCAAGGGCGAGTTTTTGTTCAACGGCTTCAAGAACGATTTGAAGCACAAGCGGGGCGTTCTGAGCATGGCAAGAAGCCAGTCCCCCAACTCCGCCGGCTCCCAGTTCTTCATCATGCACGCCGATGCCAAGCATCTGGATAACCAGTACGCCGCCTTCGGCAAGGTGACCTCCGGCCTGGAGGTGGTGGATGCCATTGCAGCCACCCCCACCGGCCCCAACGACCGCCCGATGCAGGAGCAGAAGATTGCCTCCATCACCGTGGACTGTAGCGGCGAGACCTACCCCGAGCCCAACAAGCTCCCCGACCCCTACGGCAGATTCTGACGGCAGGGCCGTCGGCCAATGCGTTACGCACCTGGTCAATTAACCACCACCATTGGGTGGGTAGCTCGGTAACCAACATAAGCGGGGTGTTTCATAGGCCTCGCAGAGTTTTGCCGCCGCAGCGGCAAAATAAATTAAAATCATTTTCGGCCGGGGCGTGTACCTGGACGAAAATTCATCTCAGACTGCGTGTGTATCCCATTCCGCCTTGGCGGAGTGGGATGCGCTAAGCAGGCTGCAACCTTACTGGCGGAAAGCCCCGAAGGGGATTTTCGACAAACTCCATGGGGCCGTACTGGTTTCGACGGGGGTAGTGAGGCTGGAATAGCGGGCCGTGGCGCCTGGCCACGATAAAACGGGTATTTTTTAAATTTAACTGACAACAATACTGTTGCCCTGGCTGCCTAATTAGGCGCCCATCCGCCCCGGAAGGTCCACGAGCCGGGCTCGGGTGTGATTTGAGTGGAGACCGTGCGTGCACAAAGCCTTGCGTGCACCATGAACAATGAGGCTACTGATTCCGGCAGGGTGTTTGCTCCCGTCCGGATGAGGGAATGTAAATAACAAACTGCGCCCGGAGAAGTTCCTTCCAAGTTGCTTTCGGACAGGGGTTCGATTCCCCTCGGCTCCACCAAAAAAACGCCGCCCAGCCGGGCGGCGTTTTTATGGTGGAGCCGGGGAAGAATCGAACCGATAAAATCCAATATGCCAGTGGCATATTGGCGGCTGCCAGTTCAAAAACTGGCAGCACTCCTTACGAATTTCCCGTCCCACGGAAGGAAAATTCGGCAATCGATTCCCCTCGGCGTTTTCAATCAAAAAACCGCCGCCCGGCTGGGCGGCGGTTTCCTTTTGAATCAGCAGTACTTCTTGGTAGCGGCCTGAATCATAGCCACGGACTCGTCGACGATGGCGTAGTCACTGTCAATCAGCTCGGCCAGGGGGGCCCGGACGGAGCCGCAGTCCACGCCGTCCTTCCGGCGGAGAATCTCCTTAATCACAGCGTACATATTGCCGTGGGCGGAGCACATCTTGTAGATGATGCGGCAGCACTCGTTCTGGATTTCCAGAGCCTTGTCCAGCTTGCCGGACTTGACGCAGTTGAACAGCTCCACATACAGCTCGGGCATAGCGCCGTAGGTGCCGCCGATGCCGCCGGTTGCGCCCATGACCAGGCCGGAAATCAGCTGCTCGTCGGGGCCGTTGAACACGATAGCCCCCTCGTCACGCCACATCTGGATGTCCTGAGTGGGCATGGAGGAGTTCTTGACACCGATGACCTTGGGGTTCTTCAGCATTTCCTTCAGCAGAGGCACGGACAGGGACACACCGGCCAGCTGGGGGATGTTGTAGATGATGAAATCGGTGTTGGGGGCGGCGGCGCTCATGTCATTCCAGTATTTGGCGATGGCATAGGGAGGCAGCTTAAAGTAGATGGGGGGGATGGAGGCGATAGCGTCCACGCCCAGGCTCTCAGCGTGAGCGGCCAGCTCCTGGGAGTCGGCGGTGTTGTTGCAGGCCACGTGGGCAATGATGGTGAGCTTGCCCTTGGCCTCGGCCATGACGTGCTCCAGAACCAGCTTCCGGTCGGCCACGCTCTGGTAGATGCACTCGCCGGAGGAACCGCCCACATACAGGCCCTTGACACCCTTGGCGATGTAATACTTGGTCAGGGCGCGGACACCCTCGGGGGAAATGTTGCCCTTTTCGTCATAGCAGGCATAGAATGCGGGGATAATGCCTTCATATTTTGCGGTATTCATGGTTAATCACCTCATTAAAATTTAGACTTCGAATTTGTAGCAGGCCTTTTCGACCAGGGCGCTGTCGCCGTTTATGACCTTGACCATGTGCACGTCCTCGGGGAAGACGATGAGAACGTCCTCGGGGGTCATGGGGACCCAGACCTCCACGCCGCCCTCGTAGCCGATGAAATCCTCCTCCGGCTTCTGCACGGTCATGGTCAGGGCTGCTGCATGGCTGACACCGATTTTCTCGCGGCCGGACAGCAGAACGTGCATATCCCCATAGCGTGCGTGGCCCTCCCACATGGCCTGCTCCGGGGGCATCGTCTGATAGTCGAAGCGGTTGACGAAGGTCCGGTCGCCGTCAATCTCGTTGCGCCCCTTGTGCAGCTGGCGGCCATCCTCGCTGAGCAGATGGCGAATGGCGCTGTCCAGGCTGGGGCTCATGCCCAGATAGCGGCTGATGAATTTGCGCTTTGTGTAAATCAAGAAAACACCCTTTCAGATGAAGTATTGAGGGAATTTCAACCCATAACCATGATACCATGGAGAGCTTAATAATGCAAGAGGGGAGAAGTGATTAAAAATATAGCACAATAAACAAAATTTTGATAAATTTATCTAAGAATCGGACAAATGAAAAAGGTTGACATATGAAGAATTTTTATATATTATAAGTACAAACGATGAATAATCTGTGTACGGGACAGGTATGCGGTTTTTCACCGTCTTCAGCGGCATTTGCCGATTGAAAATATTAACGATGAGAGGACACACACATGAAGAAATTGATCGCATTCGTTCTGCTGGCAGCTATGGTGCTCACCCTGGCCGCCTGCGGCGGCTCCGGCGCTCAGGGCGCTGAGAAGAACGTCACCCTGAAAATCGGCTTCCAGGCCAACAACGGCTCCAACGAGTACAAGGCTGCCGAGCTGCTGGCTGAGAAGGCCAAGGAGTATTCCAACGGCACCATCACCGTGGAAATCTACGGCGGCGGCCAGCTGGGCGACGACAGAGCCATGATTGACCAGGTTGCAGCCGGCGCGCTGGACATGGTCTTCGCCGAGACCGGCCGTCTGGGCCTGTGGGAGCCCGAGCTGGAGGTCTTTGCCTATCCCTTTGCCTTCGATGATTTCGACCACATGATGCGGACCCTGACCGAGACCGAATATGGCAAGTCCATCAACGAGAAGCTGGAAGCCAGAGGCTGGAAGGTCCTGGCCGATGCCTACAACGGCACCAGACAGACCACCTCCAACAAGCCCATCGAGTCCATCGAGGACATGAAGGGCATGAAGCTGAGAGTGCCCAATGCCGAGCAGAACCTGGCCTTCGCCAAGTACTCCGGCGCCACCGCCACCCCCATGCCCTTTGCCGAGGTTTACCTGGCTCTGAAGACCAACGCCGTTGACGGCCAGGAGAACCCCCTGTCCACCATCGACGCTCAGAAGTTCTACGAGGTCCAGAAGTACTGCGCCCTCACCGGCCACATCATCAACGACAACAACTACATCATCAGCAAGATTGTCTTTGACAAGCTGTCCCCCGCCCAGCAGGAGGCCATCACCAAGGCCACCGAGGAGGCCGCCGCTTTCCACACCGAGACCTTTATGAACGACGAGAAGGCTCTGCTGGAGAAGTTCGAGGAGAACGGCATGACCATCACCACTCCCGACAAGGCTGTTTTCAGAGATGCCTGCGCTCCCATGTACGACGAGTACATTGCTGAGTTCGGCGACGCCGCCGTCAAGGCCATCGAGGAAGCCAGAAACAAGTAATGCAATTCGCAGCGATTAAGGGGCCCCCGGGCCCCTTAATTCAAATGCAACTGATTCACGGTTTTTAGGAGTGTTTTATAATGAAAATTGGAAAAATCACGATTAAAACGCCTGCCGACGGGATTCACGCCCTGGAAAAGCTGGAGCAGTACGCCTCTGTTCTCCTGTTTAACGTGATCCTGTTCTCCCTGTTCTGGCAGGCCGTGTCCAGAAAAATCGGCGTTCCCGCAACCTGGACCGACGAAACCGCCCGGCTGCTGTTTGTGTGGATGGGCGTTCTGGGCTGCCACCTGGCCCAGAGAGAGAACATCCACGTCCGGATTGACGCCGTTCTGCTGGCCCTTCCCAAGAAGTTCCAGCTGCTGATTGAGGCCGCCATCAACGTGGTGATGATTGGCCTGCTGTCCATGATTTTCTACCATACCTTCTCCATTGTCCAGAGAAAGTCCTTCACCCCCCTGGTCACCCTGGGCATCAGCGAAAGCTGGCTGTACGGCGCCATGTTCCTGTGGTGCGCCCTGACCATCATTGAGATGATTGCCCAGCTGGTCAACATTATCAGACACGGTGAGGTCGTCAGAGCATGGGTCGTGGAGGACTCCAAGAACGACTTTTACGACATAAAGGAGGAGCTCGAGTAATATGTATATGGCATTGACCTTTATTCTCTGGTTTATCCTCATCATGCTGGGTGTTCATGTGGGATATGCCCTGATTATGGCTTCCATCTTCTTCTTTACCGCATCGGGAAGCCTGAATCTTGTTCCCTTTGCCCTGGAGCAGATGTTCAACGGCGTCAACAGCCAGACTCTGCTTGCGGTGCCGTTTTTCGTCCTGGCCGGTAACCTGATGAACGGCGGCGGCGTTACCACCCGTATTTTTGACTTTGCCGCCTCCATGATTGGCCACAGAAAGGGCGGCCTGGCCCACGTCAACGTGGTGGCCTCTCTGATTTTCTCCGGTATGTCCGGCTCCGCTCTGGCAGATGCCGGCGGCCTGGGCCAGCTGGAGATCAAGAGCATGAAGGACGCCGGCTTTGACGAGGGCTTCGCCGGCGGCATCACCGCTGCAAGCTGCATCATCGGACCTCTGGTCCCTCCGTCCACCCCGCTGATTATCTACGCCGTTCTGGCCAACCAGAGCGTTGAGAAGCTGTTTATGGCCGGCTTCCTGCCCGGCCTTCTGACCACGGCCGCTCTGATGATTATGTGCACCATCCTGGCCCACAAGAGAAATTACCCCGCCGAGCCCAAGAGAAGCTGGAGCTACAGAGCCAACTCCTTCAAGAAGAGCTTCTGGGCCCTGCTGACCCCCGTTATCATTCTGTTCGGCATTTTCACCGGCTACTTCACCCCCACCGAGGCTGCCGTGGTGGCCGCTCTGTACACCATGATTCTGGGCTTCTTCGTCTACAAGGAGCTGACCTGGTCCAGCTTTGTCAAAATCTGTCTGGACTCCATCAAGACCAGCGGCACCATCGTGCTGATGATTTTGGGTGTCACCCTGTTCCAGTTCGTGATTTCCCGCGAGCAGATGCCCCAGGCCATCGCCGCCTTCTTCACCGCTCACGTCAACTCCAAGCTGGCCCTGCTGCTGATGATTAACATTGTGCTGCTGATTCTGGGCACCTGCATCGACGCTCTGCCGCTGCAGATGATTCTGGTTCCCATTCTGCTGCCCGCCGTCCTGGCCTACGGCATCAACCCCATCCACTTCGGCGTTGTGGTTATCTTCAACCTGATGATTGGCATTCTGACCCCGCCCATGGGCACCGCCCTGTTCGTGGTGGCCCGGGTCGGCAATATGCCATTTAAGACGCTGATGAAGGGCGTTCTGCCGTTCCTCATCCCGCTGCTCATCACCCTGGTCCTGCTGAACATCTTCCCCCAGATTACCCTGACTCTGCCCATGCTGTTCACCGGCGGCGTGTGATTGAAAAGGGTATCAAGCAAATACGAAACGCCACCCGGAAGGGTGGCGTTTTGTATATAGAATGTCATTGCGAACCAGTGCAGCAGCACTGGTGTGGCAATCCGTCTCTTTTTTATTTTTCCATAGGAAAAATAAATTGATTGGTGCTATGCACCAATCAAGGGGGATACGGATTGCCACGCCAGGGTGCGCCCTGGCTCGCAATGACAGTCCTAAGGAGGCGGCTGTCTGGTATTTACCTAAGGAGGGCTGCCAGTTTTTGAACTGGCAGCCGCCAATATGCCACCGGCATATTGGATTTAATCTTCGAATCTCCTCAGGTCCACCAAAAAAAGAGCCGCCCTACGGGCGGTTCTTTTTTTGGTGGACCTGAGGAGATTCGAACTCCCGACCCCTACAATGCGAATGTAATGCGCTCCCAGCTGCGCTACAGGCCCGGGTCTTTCACTATTATAGCAGATAATTTGAAAATGTGAAGCCCCTTTTTGAAAAAAATTTCTACATCAGCGGTGCAATCAGCCGGGTGATGGCGCCGGTGAGCTTGCGCAGCAGGGAGTCCTGCTTCAGTAGGGCCCGGTCGGCGGGGATGGACTTTGTCAGCGTGTCCTGGATGTCCTGCTCAACCTGGGCCACCACGGGGGTCTGGTGGTGATAGACGGCGCATTCAAAGTGGTGGTAGAGGCTGCGGTAGTCCAGGTTGATGGTGCCCACCACCGCCCGGGTGTCGTCGCTGACAAAGACCTTGGCGTGGACATAGCCGGGGACGTACTCAAAAATTTGCACGCCGCCGTCCAGCAGCCGCCGGTAGTAGGTGTGGGCCAGGGCGAAGGGAATCTCGGCATCGGGGATGTGGGGCATGATGATTTTCACATCCACACCCCGCTGGGCGGCAAAGCACAGGGCGGTTGTCAGCTCGTTGTCCAGAATCAGGTAGGGGGTCATGATGTGGACGTACCGCTGGGCCCGGTTGATGATGTCCATGTACACCAGCTCGCCCACGCTGTCGGTGTCCAGGGGGCTGTCCCCGTAGGGAATCACCCAGCCCTGGCCGGGGACGCTGACGGTCTGGGACAGGTAGCGGCTGTAGTCCTCGGTGATTTTCTCCGCATGGAGATTCCACATTTGCAGGAACATCAGACTCATGCTGCGCACCGCCTCCCCACGAAGGAGCAGACCGTTGTCCTTCCAGTGGCCGTAGGGGTGGATGACGTTGATGTACTCGTCCGTCAGGTTGATGCCGCCGGTGAAGCCCACCTTTCCGTCAATAATCATCAGCTTCCGGTGGTCCCGGTAGTTATAGTGGGTGGAGACAAAGGGCCGCAGGGGGGCGAACATCCGGCACTGGATGCCCAGCCGCTGCAGCTTCTTAGGATAGCCGTAGGGCAGCCGGGACACAGCGCAGGTGCCGTCGTAGAGCACCCGGACCTCCACCCCGGCGGCGGCCTTCTCCGCCAGAATTTCCAGAATGCGGCCCCACATGGAGTCCTCGGCAATGATGAAGTATTCCAGGAAAATAAACTGCTCCGCCTGCTTCAGCTGCTTCAGCATCTCGGCAAAGGCCAGCTCCCCCAGGGGGAAATACTGGGTCTCGGTGTTTTGGAAGGCAGAGAAGCCGCAGCTGCCCAGATACCGGGCCACGCCCTCCATGGCAGGGGGGACCTCCTCCGGGGGAATGGCCTGGGGAGCCTGGGCCAGGGGAGCGGTCTGCTTCTGAATTTCGTCAAACCGGCGAATCATGGCCCGGTGGCCCAGGTCCGTCTTGACATACAGGTACAGCAGAATCCCGAAAATCGGCACCACCAGCATCAGCAGCATCCAGGAGAGCTTGAAGGCCGGGTTGTCATCGCTGCCGATGAGATAGACCACCACGCCCACGGCCACCACCATGCTGAGCGCCCACAGATAGGGGAAGAGGGAGGCAAGCCATTGAAGCCCCGCCAGCAGGAACAGCACCTGCACCGCCAGCAGGCCGATGATGATGCCGGTCCGGCCGAAAATCATCCGCAGCAGCCCCCGTTTCCCCTTTTCCAAAAGAAGAATCTTATCCTGTTCCATGGCAATCCCGTCCTTTCTGCTTTTATTCTACCGGCTAATTATGAGCAAACTGTGTATATTTTGACATTTTTGTAAACAATTTTCGACTGAAAAAAATGTCACAGTGTATCCTTCCGGATGCACTGTGACATTTGGTTACATTTCCTCAAGACGGTCCCGGACCTCGTCCAGCAGGTCCTCCAGGTCCTCGTGGGCATCGGCCCAGTCGTCGTAGGCCTGGCTGTCCATGTTCTTTGGCTCCCGGGCATCCAGGTCCTCCAGCCGCTCGTGAAGCTCCTGAAGGTAATCCTCCAGCTCCCGGCGGGTCATGGCGTAGAGGTCCGGCGCCTCATCAGCGGAAAAATTCATTGGAAATTCGATGGTCATGGCCGATTCTCCTCGTATCTGGTCAGGAATTGTCTGGTGCGGGCCTGGGCGGGGTGCTCGATGACCTGCCGGGCGGGGCCCTGCTCCACGATGACCCCCTCGTCCATGAAAATCACCTGGTCCGCCACATCCCGGGCAAAGGCCATTTCGTGGGTGACGATAATCATGGTGGTGTTCTGGTCCGCCAGGGAGCGGATGACCTTCAGCACCTCGCCGGTAAGCTCCGGGTCCAGGGCGGAGGTGGGTTCGTCAAAGCACAGAATGTCCGGCTGCATGGCCAAGGCCCGGGCGATGGCAATGCGCTGCTGCTGGCCGCCGGAGAGCTGGTGGGGATAGTGGCCCGTCCGGTCGGACAGGCCCATCCGGTCCAGCAGCGCCCGGCCCCGGGCATCGATGTCCGCCAGCAGCTGCTTTTTGTTGGCCTTGTAGTCCGGCTGCTCCCTGGCTTGGAGCTTGCAGGCCAGGGTCACATTTTCCAGGGCGGTGTACTGGGGAAACAGGTTGAAGGACTGAAACACCATGCCAAAGTGGAGCCGCTTTTTCCGAATCTCGCTTTCCCGCTGGGTGCTTAGGTCGGCGGCATCGAACAGGACCCGGTCCTTCACCAGGATTTTTCCCTGGTCCGGGGTTTCCAGAAAATTCAGGCACCGCAGGAGGGTGGTCTTGCCGGAGCCGGAGGAGCCGATAATGGCCAGGGCCTGGCCCTGCTCCAGCTGGAAGGATACGTCCTCCAGAACATGGGTGGCGCCGAACCGCTTGCCGATGTGCTGTACTTCCAAAATTGCCATTCGGACGCCTCCTTACTTAAAATAATCCAGCCGTTTTTCCAGCCGCTCCAGCCCCAGGGACACCAGGCCGTTAAAGACCAGGAAAAACACGCCTGCATAGAACAGCGGCCAAATCATGGACTTGTTGCCGAACTCCTTGGCCATGGCGATAATCTCCTTGACCATGATGAAGTTGGCAAGGGACGTGTCCTTGATGAGGGTGATGACCTCGTTGCCCATGGGGGGCACAATCCGCTTGATGACCTGCAACAATGTCACGTGGAAAAAGACCTGGGGCTTGGTCATGCCCAGCACCGCACCGGCCTCCTGCTGGCCCCGGGGGACGCTCTGGATGCCGCCCCGGAAAATCTCCGAAAAATAGGCCGCATAGTTGAGCACAAAGGCCAGACACGCCGCCGTCAGCCGGGGCAGCATATGGCCGGGGCTTAAAATTCCGGGCAGATAGTAGACAATGGCCAGCTGTAACATCAGCGGGGTGGACCGCATGAGATACACATACAGCTTGGTCAGACCGCTGAGAGGCCGAAACCGGCTCATGGTCCCCAGGCACACCAGCAGCCCCAGGGGCAGCGACAGCAGCAGCGTCACGAAGAAAATCTCACAGTTGAGCACGAAGCTCTTTCCCAGCAGAAGGTTGACGGTTTGAAAGGACATGGCTTCTCCTACTTCTGGTTTGCCAGCAGCTGGTCCGTCAGGCCGTACTTGTCGGCCAGAGCGCCCAGGGTGCCGTCGTCAATGAGCTCCTGCATGGCCTTGTTGACATCAGCGGTGAGCTTGGTGTCCTCCTTGCGGAAGCCGATGCCGTATTCCTCTACGGACAGCTCCACACCGGCCATGATGGCAAGGTCTGCATAGTCCCCCTGGCCCACCAGGGCGTTGGCCAGGACGTAGTCCATGACGGCAGCGTCGGCGGCACCGGTTTTGACCTCCAGCAGGGCATCGGTCTGCTTGGTGACGGAGATGTAGGTGGCCTGGGCCAGGCTTTCGTCGGCGGCCACGGCGGTCTCACCGGCGGAGCCGGCCTCGGCCTCCACGGTTTTTTGAGCCAGGTCGGCGGTGGAGGCGTAGCCGCTGTCAGCGCGGATGACCACCACCTGGTAGTTCTTGATGTAGGGATCGGAAATGCTCAGCGCCTCGGAAAGCTCCGGGGTGATGGTCATGCCGTTCCAGATGCAGTCGATATTCCCGGAGGCAAGCTCCATGGTCTTGCTGTCCCAGTTAATCTCCACAAATTCGGGGGTGTACCCCAGCTTCTTGCAGACGGCTTCGGCGAATTCCGTTTCAAAGCCCACAAATTTTCCCTGATCGTCCAGGTAGTTCATAGGCTCAAAGTAGGTGAAGCCAATCTTCATGGTCTCATGCTTGCCGCCACCGCAGGCCATCAGGCTCAGACACATCAGCCCCACCAGGGCGAATACCAGCATTTTCTTCATAGTAGTTTCCTCCTCATTTTCTTTTTTACACCCGTGCTTGGGGTGTATTGTAAAATAGTACCACGGCTGTTGAAAAATGTAAAGAAAAAATCGGAATTTTCAAGAGGAAAATTCATAATTGTTGCATAATTACTCACTGGGACCTTTATACACCTGGAAATTTGGTGATTATTCCTTTCCGTTTTCGAAAATATGTGGTATAGTGTGTATAGAAATAAGAAGGAGGCGATTGCATGAAGCAGTCGGCAGCATTCACACGGAGCCTCCGCTGGGCCTGGGCGGGGGTCCGGGCGGCAGTCCGGCGGGAGCGGAATATGAAAATCCACCTGGTTTTCACCGCAGCGGTGACGGCGGCGGGCCTTTTGTTCGGCATCTCGAAAACCGAGTGGCTGGTGTGTCTGATTTTCTTCGCCCTGGTGCTGGGGGCGGAGCTGATGAACACCGCCGTGGAGTCGGCGGTGGACCTGATAAGCCCGGAAAAGCACCCCCTGGCAAAGCTGGCCAAGGACGCCGCCGCCGGAGCGGTGCTGGTGTGCGCCTTTTTTGCGGCGGTGGCCGGATGCTTGATTTTTGTTCCTCACATTTGGGCGCTGTTTGTAAGCTAATCCACCGCAGTACGCAAAAAACCTTCCCCCCGGGGGCGGTGCTCTGATAATTTATTAGGTGCCCCAGTTCGCAAACTGGGGCGGATGAGGAACGGCGACATCTTGACTCTTGAATGCACCTCCATTGGTACATACTGTGTTTCAAATTTCGCCATTCCTCATCCGTCACGGCTTCGCCGTGCCACCTTCTCCTCAAGGAGAAGGCTTTGCTGAGTTAAACCGATAAGCAAAAAATTTTTAGAAAAAAGCCGCCAGCGGGACTGGCGGCTCAGTTTAATCGAACAGGAAGGCTTCCAGCTCTGCCGGGGTGTGGAAGGTGAAATCGCAGCAGGCGGTCATTTCTGCCATGATTTCCGGGTAGTCGGCCCGGCCCCAGGCGGCGAAGGCGATGGGCACCCCGGCCCTGGAGGCCATGAGGTGGGCCAGCTTCATATCGTCCACCACCAGCAGCTCCCGGGGGGTAAGGCGGTATTTTTCCATGATGCATTCCAGGGGGTAGGTGCTGGGCTTGCGCTTGTCCTCGGGCAGGTCCCAGCCGTAGATATCGTCGGGGAGAATGCCGAAGTGGGTCTGATAGTCCCGGGTGATGTTCATGTCGCAGGAGTGGGACACCACGCAGATGAGCCCCCCTTCCGCCTTCTGCCGCCGGATGACGGAGGCAATGCCGGGATAGGGGTCCGGCACGTGGGTCTTGATGTATTCCTGCCAGCCCAGGTATTCGTTCACCAGCTCCTGCTCGGAAAAGCCAAACCAGAGCCTACACATATCCGCAAACCCCAGCTGGCAGCACCCTGCCGCATATTGAGAGAGGGAAATGGCAGCCCCGGGCCGGAACTGGTCTAAAATATGGCTGAAATAGGGATAATTCACCATGGCCTCGCTTTGCACCACCGTATCATCGTGGTCAAGGACCAGACAGGGATATTTTAACATGATATTACCTCATATGTTCCAAAATTTTTGTTAGTTCGTCATAGGAATGAATCGAAAGCACACCGTCAGGGGCGGTTTGCGGCTTGTTTCGGGGGCTGTTGTATAACACAGGAACCATGCCTGCGCTCTGACTGCCCGCCACATCCACAGCAGCCTTGTCGCCCACATACCAGATTTCCCCGGGAGACAGGCGGCTTTTGCTGACGGCAACCTCGAACAGGAGCTTATTCGGCTTTCGTATGCCGTAATCACTGGATGTGACGACAAATTCGAACTCGTTATTCGGATAGAGATTAGTCAGCCACTCCAAGAGCCGTGAGCTGCTGAAAATAAAATTGCTGATGACACCCGTTCGAATGCCCTTATGATGAAGATACGTTAAAAATTCCTCAGCCTGTTCCACCGGGTAGGCATCAATGAAATGAGCACCGTAAATTCGCTCGATTTCCTCCATAGGAAGGGAAAAGGAAATGTCCAGAATATCAAACAGCAGTTTCAGACCGGTCTGCTCGGGGACCTCAAACCGTGCTGCCCTGCACCCGTCCAGAGCATCAAAAACCTCGCTGCATTTCCGCTCAATATCTTCACAGGTCCACCCGTTGGGATTGTGGGTGATATAGGGATAGATTTGCTGAATGGACTTTAATGTGGTGGGAACTTCGCCGTAATTGACCAATGTTTTCCCGGCATCAAAAAGAATCATTTTTGGCAGTGACATGGGACACCTCCGGGGGAATGCAGATTTGTGTCAGGACGGCCTGTTATCCGGCTGCCGGAACTGCCGCCTTGCTCCAACTGCCACGGCGGGCTGAGGGCAGCCCGCCCTACGGGGATATTCTAACATACCCAATGGAAAAAAGACAGTAGAAAAATCCACAGCTTTGGATTATAATGGAGAAAAAAGGAGGAATGTCCCATGTCCTACGTCACCTTCTACCGGGGGGACCCGAAGAATGCGCCCAAAACCACCATGCCCGCCCATTTAGGGGCCAACGCCATCATCACGTGCCGGGGCCGGCTGCTGCTGGAGCGCCGCCGGGACTCAGGCACCTGGGGCCTCATTGGCGGCGGCTGCAAAAAATACGAGACCGGCCGGGAGGCCATTGCCCGGGAGGCCTACGAGGAGCTGGGCCTGCGCATCCCCAAGGACCGCTTCACCAAGCTGGCGGTTTACGACGACCCGGGCCGCATCGCCGCCTACCGGGACGGCAGCGTCTGGCGGATGGTCATTGTGGTCTACGCCGTCGATTTCCCCGAGGAGCCGACCCTGCGCATCAGCTCAGAGTCCAAGGAACTGCGGTTTTTCTCCAAAGAGGAGATAAAATCCATCGAAATCCCCGTCACCCACAGCGATATCGTGGCGGATTGGTTTGTAAATCGCTGATGGGCGGCCTATCAAAAAGGGAAAGCGGCTGACGCCGACGGCGGCCTGAGGGCAGGCCGCCCTACAGTCTTTTGCTGAGCTAATCCGATAGGCATAAAAAGACCGTATAAACGAAAGGTTTCCGGAAAAACCGAAACTCTACGATTCGTCGGGTGAAAATCCTTTGCTTTTGATGTACGATAGATGTGCTCACAAAACAGGGAGGACATAGTTGTATGGATAATATTCAATTTGGAATTTTCCTGGCTGCCTTAAGAAAGGAAAAGGGCTGGACCCAGCAGGAGCTGGCCGCAAGGCTGAATGTAACGGACAAGGCCGTTTCCAAATGGGAGCGGGGAGCGGGCTTCCCGGATATCAAAACCCTGGAACCCCTGGCGGATGCTTTGGGGGTGTCCCTGCTGGAGCTTATGCGTTCCCAGCGCATTCCCGGGGAGCAGATACCGGCGGACCATGCGGATGAAGCAATCTCCTGTGTGATTGACGCTGCAAAACTGCAAAGTCAGCTAGAGCGGAGAAATCTGCTGATTTGTGTGATTACCGCCATGACGGCTGTGATGCTGGTGCTTTTGATTGACACGATGGGGATGATTGGCTTTTCGTTTGTATGCCTGCCGCTGATTTTTCTGGCGGCTGGAATCATTTTGATGGTATACAGCTGGGTAAGACGGAAGAAGCAGCGGCCCTTCAAGCTGTTGCTGGTCCTTGGGCTATGCGCACTTGCGGTCCCCGGGGCGGTGTTTGTTTTTCTGCTTTTGGCGTTCACCATTGGCGGACCGGTGCCCACCTGACAGGGAATAACGGGGTCATGTGAGATTCACATGGTCCCGTTCCTATGGCGTTTAAAGATTGTTTATGAAAAAATACTTGTATATTTCCGAAAACTATGCTAAAATACACTCTGACGGTGCAGTATCCTAGTCGGAGTGACCATCTTCCAGGAAGGGCCTAAAAATCCTTTGAAGGGCACATCGATGAAGTCCCTGGTGTCTGCTTTTTACGCCCAGTTTAGGGCGGAGGCTGGGGGTTAAGGAATCGGGGCGCGTCCCAATGGCATGGGGCATACGACCCAGTTTCCGTGGAGACTTGAACATTGTGCGACGGAGAGGGGAACTCCAACGTGGAAGCCGCTTCGCGTACGAATCAGGTATGAACCTGCAAGGCGGTGCACAGAATCGTGTGCTGCGTGCAGTGTAGCCTGCCTTGAAGTGACCATGCGGGAAAAGATGAAGGCAGCGGAGCCTATGGCCATAGGCACTGCTGCAATGGCATCTGGAAACCATGGTTGCAAAAGAGGCTAAGACTATGACTCACTCTGCCGTGGAAAACACCTAGGCTGTCTGAAAAGGGCAGGCAGGGGATTACAGTACGGTCTAAGTGGCAATCGGGTACCCATTATCATGGCAACACTTGGGCGGGGGAATCAAATGGAAACGGCCTGTGCGGCAACGGCAGGTTTCCCCCGGTGAAAAACAACCCGACCTAAGCCGTAAGATTTATCCTGCCTGCTACCGTTATTTCTAAAAATTGTCATCCTGAGGGGCCAAAGGCCCCGAAGGACCCCGTAAATTCAAGGGGATTCTTCGCTGCGCTCAGAATGACAGATAAAAGGTGCATTTTTGTGTCAAAACAGGAAAATTCCCAAAAAGAACGCAATAAGAATATCAAATGGTTCGTCACGATTTTTTTTGTGACGATTTTCATATCGGGCTTCATTTCCCTGCTGTCCGATGAGGTGATGGCCTCCAGCGGCATTGCTGTGGCGTTTTTCATTCTGCTGGTCATTATTTTCGTGGGTATCGTCTTTGATATCATTGGCATGGCCGTGGCCACCGCCGACGAAAAGCCCTTCCACTCCATGGCCGCCCGGAAAATTCCCGGCGCCCAGGAGTCCATCCGCCTGCTGCGCAACGCCGAGCGGGTCAGCTCCATCTGCAACGATGTGGTGGGCGATATCTGCGGCGTGGTGTCCGGCTCCGCCTCGGCCACCATTGCGGCCCTGATTCTCGCCAGCGTGGACATCGGCTGGCCCAGAGGGGTGGGCCTTTCCATGTCGGCTCTGGCCGCCGGACTGACGGTGGGAGGCAAGGCCATCGGCAAAACCGTGGCGGTGAGGTCCTGCACCCAGATTGTGCACATGGTGGGCCGGGTCATCTATACCATGAATCACCTCTTTCACAAAAAGAAAAAATAAGGACGGTGTCAATCGTGGACATCTTACACGCTATCAACGGTCACGAGTCCCTGAAAAATCTGAACGATCAGCAGCGGGCCCAGCTCTGCGGCGAGATCCGGGAGTTTCTCATTTCCAGCGTCGCCCAGACCGGCGGCCATCTGGCCGGAAATCTGGGCGCTGTGGAAATCAGCGTGGCTATCGAGACCGTATACAATACAATGGAAGACCGCCTGGTTTTTGATGTGGGTCATCAGTCTTATGTCCATAAGCTGCTGACTGGCCGCCAGGCGGATTTTGCGCATCTTCGGCAGTATGGCGGCATTGCCGGATTCCCCAAGCCCTCGGAGTCCGATGCCGATGCCTTTGTGGCGGGCCATGCGTCCAGCTCCGTGTCCATCGCCCTGGGCATGGCCCGGGCCAGGACCCTCCAGCACCAGAGCTACGACGTGGTGGCCCTCATCGGCGACGGCGCCTGCACCGGCGGCATGGCCTACGAGGGCATGAACGACGCTGCCGTCAGCGGGGAGCCTCTGGTTATCATCCTCAACGACAACGAAATGGCCATCGGCAGAAACGTGGGCGGAATGTCCCGGCACCTGTCCCGCATCCGCTCCAGCAAGCGCTATCTGGATGCCAAGCGGATTTACCGCAAGATTATGAAGAGCTTCCCCGGAGGCCAGACCCTCTACCAGCTCAGCAGCCAGGTGAAAAACAGCCTCAAGCGGCTGCTGCTGAAAACCACCATGTTCGAGGACATGGGCTTTACCTACCTGGGCCCCGCCGACGGCCACGATCTGCCCGCCATCATCGACCTGCTCCGCCGGGCCAAGGAGCTCCGGGAGCCGGTGCTGGTCCATGTGGTCACCCAGAAGGGCCGGGGCTATCCCTTTGCCGAGGAGGACCCGGCGAAATTCCACGGCATCGGCAAATTCAACCCCTGGACCGGCAAGAAGCTGGCCCCCAAGGTCCCCACCTTCTCCGATTCCTTTGGGGAGGTCATGGTGGAGCTGGCGGAAAAAAATGAAAAGGTCTGCGCCATCACCGCCGCCATGCCCGGCGGCACGGGGCTGCTGTCCTTTATGGACCGGTTCCCCAGGCGCTTTTTCGACGTGGGCATCGCCGAGGAGCACGCTGTATCCATGGCCGGCGGCCTTGCCAAGCAGGGGATGGTCCCTGTGCTGGCCCTTTACTCCACCTTTTTGCAGCGGGGCTACGACCAGATTATCCAGGATATCGGCCTGCTCCACCTCCACGTGGTCCTGGCCATTGACCGGGCGGGCCTGGTGGGCGACGACGGACCCACCCATCACGGCGTTTTTGACGTGGGCTTCCTGCGCCAGGTGCCGGGAATGCGGATTCTGGCCCCGGTGTCCCATTTGGAGCAGCAGGAAATGCTGCGCTGGGCCGTGGAAAGCTATAACGGCCCCGTTGCCGTCCGCTACCCCCGGGGCTCTCAGGGGGCCTACACCGCCTCCGACTGGCATGGCCTGGACGGGGAGCTGGTGAAGCGCCACCGGACAGGCCGGGACGTGACCATCATCACCTACGGCACCATGCTGTCCAACGTGCTGGAGGCGGCGGAGCTGCTCAGTCAGTGGGGCATCGAGGCCACCGTTCTGCGGCTTCTGACCGTGGACGAGCTGCCGGTGCTGGAGCTGCGGGAGAAGCTCTCCGACCATCCCCAGGTGCTGGTGGTGGAGGAGGTTGCCGCCAACGCCGGAATCCGGGAGAGCCTGGCCTGGGAGCTGGGGAAGCTGTGCCCGGAGGCAAAATTTGACGGCATCAATTTGGGCCGGGACTTTGTGCCCCACGGCGCTCAGAAGCTGCTGTATCAACACTGCGGCCTGGATGCAGCGTCCATTGCCGCCTATACCAGGGAGGTGCTGTCCAAATGAAGGTGAAAAAAAGACTGGATGTTCTGTTGACGGAGGCGGGCTATGCGGACAGCCGCTCCAAGGCCCAGGCCATCATTATGAGCGGCCAGGTCTACGTAGACGGCCAGAAGGCCGACAAGCCCGGCGTTTCCTACGAGGAAACCGCCCAGCTGGAGGTCCGGGGGGCGGTGTGCCCCTACGTCAGCCGGGGGGGCCTCAAGCTGGAAAAGGCCCTGCGGGACTTTGGAGTCAAGCCGGTGGGCTACGTTTGCAGCGATTCCGGCGCCTCCACCGGCGGCTTTACCGACTGCCTGCTCCAGCAGGGGGCCAAAAAGGTCTTTGCCATCGACGTGGGCTACGGCCAGCTGGACTGGAAAATCCGGTCCGACGACCGGGTGGTGGTCATGGAGCGCACCAACATCCGCTACGTCACCCCCCAGGACTTAGGGGAGCTGCTGGACCTTTCCGTGGTGGATGTGAGCTTTATCTCTCTGAAAATCGTCCTTCCCGCCATCAAAAACCTGCTAAAGCCCACCGGCCAGGTGCTGTGCCTCATCAAGCCCCAGTTCGAGGCCGGCAAGGACAAGGTGGGCAAGAAGGGTGTCGTCCGGGAAAAAGCCACCCACAAGGAGGTCCTGGACAACTTTGTCGTCCTGGCAGAGGAACTGAATTTCAAAATCCTCGGCCTGACCTTCTCCCCTGTGAAGGGGCCCGAGGGAAACATTGAATTTTTGGGCCACCTGAGCCTGGATGAGGTCCCGGGCATCCGGCCTGACACCGCAGCCGTGGTGGACCAGGCCCACGAGGCGCTGGACAAGGGGGCGGCCACATGAAAAACGTGATTCTCACCCCCAATCCCTACCGGGATAAGAATTTTGGAACGGTCCGCAGTGCCATGCAGGTGCTGCGGGAGGCCGGGGTCCAGACCCGGCTGTGCCTGCCCTTCGAGGTGGACCACAGCTACGACCTGCCCCGGGACCTGCGGTTTTCCCGGCTGGACCGGGAGCTGCCCAATGCGGAAATGGTCATCTGCTTCGGCGGCGACGGCACCATTTTGCACATGGCCAAGGCTGCCACCCGCCGGGGCATCCCCATTCTGGGGGTGAACATCGGCACCATGGGCTTTATGGCGGAGCTGGAAAGCACGGAGCTGGAAAAGCTCAAGTCCATCGCCGCCGGGGAGTACACCCTGGACAGCCGCATGATGCTGGACGTGACCATCCAGCGGGACCGGGATATCCTCTTTCACGACATCTGCCTCAACGATGTGGTGGTGACCAAGGGGGCCGTGGCCCGAATCGTCCACCTGGCCGTCAAGTGCGACGGCACCCAGGTGATGGAGTCCGGCGGCGACGGCATCATTGTCTCCACCCCCACCGGCTCCACGGCCTATAATTTCTCCGCCGGAGGCCCCATTGTGGAGCCCGAGGCCCGGAATATGATTATCACCCCCATCTGCGCCCACGAGGTGGGCAGCCGCAGCATCGTCACCTCCAACAAGCGCATCATCACCGTGGAGATGGTCCGCAACGCCCGCCGGAACGCCTATCTGTCCGTGGACGGCGGCAAGGCGGTGCGGCTGAACATGGGCGACGTGGCGACGGTGAAAAAATCCCATCTGGAAACCAAGCTGGTCCGATTGAAGGACCGGAGCTTTTATGATGTAGTCAACGCAAAATTCAAAAGAATGTGAGAGGTGTGCAGGGTTGAAGGCAAAAAGACAGGCAAAAATTATGGAAATCATTGGCGGAACCAATGTGGAGACTCAGGAGCAGCTGCTGCAGCTTCTCCAGGAGGCCGGGTTTACCAGCACCCAGGCCACCATTTCCCGGGATATCAAGGAGCTGCGCATCGTCAAGGAGCTGACCACCTTCGGCACCTACCGCTATGTGGCTGCCGCCCGGGAGGCGGTGGAGGGGCTGTCCGGCCGGCTGAACACCATTTTCCGGGAGTGCGTCACCAGCTTTGACTACGCCCAGAATATCATCATCATCCGGACCCTGCCGGGCCTGGCCAATGCGGCCGCCTCGGCCCTGGACGCGCTGCATATGCAAGACGCTCTGGGGACCCTGGCCGGGGACGACACCGTCATGGTGGTCATGCGGGACACCAACGCCGCCGCCAGCCTCTGCGGCGAAATCCACGGCATGACGAAATAAAGCATATCCCCCTGCCTCCCCTGTGTAAGGGGAGGTGGGCCAGCGCAAGCTGGCTCGGAGGGGTTGTAAGGTACGACCGACAGCAGCCCCTCAGTCTGCCCTTGCACAGGGGAGCCACGAGGGTGCAAAAAAATAACAGGATTCAAACAGTGGAGGAGGAATACCAGTGCTGAGCTTATTGCACATTGAGAATATTGCGGTCATTGAACGGGCCGACATTTCCTTTGACCAGGGCTTCAACGTCCTGACCGGTGAGACCGGCGCCGGTAAATCCATTGTCATCGATGCTATTTCCGCTATTTTGGGCGAGCGGGCCTACCGGGACATGATTCGTACCGGCACCGACAAGGCCTCGGTCCGGGCGGTGTTCACCGGGGTGCCGGAGCTACCCTGGTTTGCCGACAACGGCGTTGAATATGACCCCGAGACCGTAATCTCCCGGGAGGTCCATCTGGATGGGAAAAACGTCTGCCGGGTCAACGGCAGCCTGGTGTCCGTGACCATTTTGAGAAAGCTGGGCATTCAGCTCATCAACATTCACGGCCAGCACGATTCCGCCTCCCTTTTTGACGAGGACAACCACCTGGCCTTCCTGGATGCCTTCGGGGACAACGAGAATCTTCGGCTGGACTACAGCGAAAAATTCGAGGCAGTGTCCAGGCTCCGCCGGGAGATTGACCGCATGACCATGGACGAGGGCGAAAAGCTGCGCCGGATGGAAACTCTGAAATACCAGATTGCCGAAATCGAGAAGGCGGAGCTGGAGCCAGGGGAGGACGATGCCCTGGAGCAGCGGCGGAAGATTCTCCAAAATGCGGAAAAGCTCTCCAACGGCATGGATTCCGCCGTGGAGTGCCTTTACGGCGGCGACGATTCCGACGGCGCGGCGGGCCTGCTGGCCGAGGCTGAGCGGGCCCTTTCCCGGATTGCCCGATTCAGCGACAGCTTTTCCGAGCTTCACGACCGGGTGGCGGACCTCATGTACCAGGTCCAGGACGTGGCCGAGGGGGTCCGGGATGCCCGGGACGAGCTGAGCTATTCCGCCGACGAGCTGGAGCAGATTGAGTCCCGGCTGGACGTGATTCACCGGCTCCGCCGGAAGTACGGTGTCACCTGCGAGGACATTCTGGCGTATCTGGCCAAGTCGAAGCAGGAGCTGGATGACATCGAATTTGCCGACGACCACCTGGAACGGCTGAAGGGCAAGCTCCAAAAGGCGGAAAAAACCGCCTGGGCGGCGGCGCTGGCCCTGCGGGAAAGCCGCCAAGCTGCGGCCCAGGCCCTGTCCCAGCGGATTTTGAAGGAGCTGGCCCAGCTGGATATGCCAAGAGTTCAGTTCCGCTGTGAATTCCGGGAGCTGGACCTGACGGCCAACGGTGCCGACGCTGTGGCCTTCTATATGTCCGCCAACGCCGGCGAGGCCCTGAAGCCCATGAGCAAGGTGGCCTCCGGCGGCGAGCTGGCGAGAATTATGCTGGCTATGAAAAACGTGCTGGCGGAAAAGGACCAGGTTGCCACCCTGATTTTTGACGAGGTGGACACCGGCGTTTCCGGCCGTGCCGCCCAGAAGGTGGCGGAAAAGCTGCGCTCTGTCGCCGCCCACAAGCAGGTCCTCTGCGTCACCCACCTGCCCCAGCTGGCGGCCCTGGCCAACACCCATCTGCTGATTGCCAAATCCGAGCAGGGCGGCCGCACCTACACCACCGTCACCCCCTTGGACCGGGAGGGCCGAAAGAAGGAGCTGGCCAGAATCATCGGCGGCACCAACATCACCGAAACCACACTGAAAAGCGCCGAAGAAATGCTCAGAAGCTAATCGCATCTCCGTAGGGGAGGGTCACTGACCCAATGTCACTAAGTTAAGAAAAGCTGGGTCTCGCAGGGATGCGAGACCCAGTT
>JAUNPV010000021.1 GCA_030536515.1 Eubacteriales bacterium | reverse complement strand
GTTCGCTCCCTTATCTTGAAAACGCAATTCCTGTGACAACCTTGTATCACGCAAAAAGGTGCACCGCAAGGGTGTATGTATCCACCGATTTGCGATGCTGTGTATCAAAGCCGGAGGTAATTTTTTGAAAAAATTTCCATCCGGGAACGGTGCGGGAACGGCGGGGGACTTTTGGGGGAACAGCCGGCTGCTATAATAATCGGCAACAAGCACAAATCGCTTGATGATTTTTTGGAGGTATTCTCTATGTATTTTAACGCCATTGCAAAGATTGTGGCCGAGCGCACCGGCTGTGAGGTTTCCGCTGTGAAGCCCGAAAGCACCTTCGTGGAGCTGGGCATCGACTCCCTGGACACTGTGGAGCTGCTGATGAACCTGGAGGATGAGCTGGGCATCGAGATTGAGCTGGACCAGAAGGTGGAGACCATCGGCGACCTGGACAAGTTCATCCAGAGCAAGCAGGGCTGATGCCATGGTAAAATCCGAACTTTGCGAGCTGCTGGGCATCCGCTACCCGGTGTTCCAGGGCGGCATGGCCTGGATTGCCGACGGGAAGCTGGCCGCAGCCGTGTCCGAGGGCGGCGGCCTGGGCATCATCGCCGCCGGCAACGCCCCGGCTGACTATGTCCGCAGCCAAATTCGAATTGCCCGGGAGCTGACAGATAAGCCCATCGGCCTGAACATCATGCTCATGAGCCCATTTGCTGACCAGGTGGCCCAGACGGCGGTGGAGGAACGGGTGGAGGTGGTCACCACCGGCGCCGGAAACCCCTCCAAGTACATGGCCGCCTGGCGGGAGGCCGGTATCAAGGTCATCCCGGTGGTGGCCTCAGTGGCCATGGCCAAGCTGGTGACCCGGTTGGGGGCCTCCGCCGTCATCGCCGAGGGCGGCGAAAGCGGCGGCCATGTGGGCGAGCTGACCACCATGGTGCTGGTGCCCCAGATTTGCGACGCCACCCATCTGCCCGTGCTGGCCGCCGGCGGCATTGCCGACGGACGGGGCGTGGTGGCGGCCTTCATGCTGGGGGCCTGCGGCGTCCAGATGGGCACCCGGTTTTTAAGCGCCGAGGAATGCACCATCCATCCCGTCTATAAGGAAAAGATTCTCAAGGCCACGGACCTGTGCACCATGGTCACCGGCAAGCGACTGGGCCACCCGGTGCGGAGTCTGCGGACCCCCTTTGCCCGGAATTACTGGAAGGCCGAGTACGGCGGAATGCCCGACGAGGAGCTGGAAGCTCTGGGCGGCGGCGCTCTGCGGCTGGCGGTCCAGGAGGGCGACGAGGAGCGGGGCTGCTTCCTGGCCGGACAGATTGCCGCCATGGTGAAAAAGACCCAGCCCGCCGCTGAAATCGTGGCCCAGGTCATGGCCGAGGCGGAGCCGATTCTGAAAGGAGCCGCCGCATGGGTAGAGTAGCCTTCGTTTTTTCCGGACAGGGGGACCAGTTCCCCGGCATGGGAAGGGCGCTCTATGAGACTTCTCCGGCGGCGGCCGCCGTGTTTGATACCTGCGAGGCCCTCCGGCCAGGAACCCTGGAGCAGTGCTTCCACGGCTCTGCCGAGGCGCTGAAACAGACGGAAAACACCCAGCCCTGCCTGTTTGCAATGGAGCTGGCGGCCTTTGCCGCTCTGGGGGAGCGGGGAATCGCCCCGGAGGCCCTGGCGGGCTTCTCCCTGGGGGAGGTGGCCGCCGCTACCGCAGCTGGACTGTTCACCCTGGAAACGGGCTTCCATCTGGTGTGCCGGCGGGGAAAGCTCATGCAGGCCGCCGCCGAGGCCCGGGACACCGCCATGGCGGCGGTGGTGAAGCTGCCCAATAATCAGGTGGAGGCGCTGTGCGCCGAATACGGGGTCTATCCCGTGAATTACAACTGCCCCGGCCAGGTCAGCGTTTCCGGCCTGGCGGAAAAAATGCCCCCCTTCTCCCAGGCAGTCCGTGCCGCCGGAGGCCGGGCAATCCCCCTGAAGGTCAAGGGGGCCTTCCACTCCCCCTATATGGCGGAGGCAGCGGAAAAGTTTGCAGAAGCGCTGAAAACTGCGGAAGTCCTGGAACATACCGTACCGATTTATTCGGACCTCACCGCAAAGCCCTATACCGGGGATGTCCGGGCGCTGCTGGCAAAGCAGATTTGCAGCCCGGTGCGCTGGGAGGAAATCATCCGCAATCTCATTGCTGAAGGCTTCGACACCTTCATTGAGGTGGGCCCCGGCAGGACCCTGACCAATATGATTGCAAAAATCGACAGCGCCGTTTCGGCCTGTCCTGTTTCGGAGGTGGCCTCATGCTGAAGGACCAAACAGCCATCATCACCGGCGGCTCCCGGGGCATCGGGGCCGCCATTGCCCGGGCGCTGGCGGCCCGGGGGGCCAATGTGGCCATTTTGTACGCCGGAAACGCCCAGGCCGCCGAGGCGGTCAGCATCCAGTGCGCCGACCTGGGGGTCACCGCCCGGGCCTACCGCTGTAACGTGGCGGACTATTCCCAGACCAGGGAAACTGTGGCCCAGATTAAGAAGGATTTCGGCACCGCCCACATCCTCATCAACAACGCCGGTATCACCCGGGACGGCCTGGCCGCCATGATGAAGGAGGCGGACTTTGACGACGTGGTGGACACCAATTTGAAGGGTGCCTTCAACATGATCCGCCACTGCGCCGGTCTGTTCCTGCGGAACCGGGGAGGCTGCATCATCAACATCAGCTCGGTCTCCGGCCTCATGGGCAACGCCGGCCAGTGCAACTATTCCGCCTCCAAGGCGGGCCTCATCGGCCTGACCAAGTCCGTCGCCAAGGAGCTGGCCCCCAAGGGCATCCGCTGCAACGCCATTGCCCCGGGCTTCATCCAGACGGACATGACCGATTCCCAGGCGGAGAACCCCCTGCTTTCCATGATTCCCTTGGGAAGAATGGGAAAGCCCGAGGACGTGGCGGAGGCGGCCCTCTACCTGATTTCCGCAAATTACATCACAGGCGAGGTCCTCCGGGTAGACGGCGGCATTGCCATGTAAAAAATGAACCATGTCATTGCGAGGAGCGAAGCGACGCAGATTGCCACAGCCAGTGCCCGGCACTGGCTTCGCAATGACAGAATGAAGGAGTTATTATGACTGAAAACAGACGTGTAGTCGTCACGGGGCTGGGGGCCATCACCCCGCTGGGCAATGACGTGCAGACCTGCTGGGAGAACCTCAAGGCGGGCAAAAACGGCATCGGCCCCATCACAGCCTTTGACACCACCGATTTTAAGGCCAAGCTGGCCGCCCAGGTCCGGGATTTTGACCCCATGGCCTATCTGGAGCGCAACGATGTGCTCCGCACCGACCGCTATGCCCAGTTCGCTGTGGCTGCCGCCCAGCAGGCGGTGGAGGACAGCGGTATTGTGGGGACTGTGGCTCCCGAGCGGCTGGCCGTGTCCTTCGGCTCCGGCATCGGCGGCATCGGGACCTTTGAAACCGAGCACACCAAGCTCCTGAACCGGGGCCCCCGGCGGGTGTCCCCCCTGTTCGTGCCTATGATGATTCCCAACATGGCCGCCGGGCTGATTGCCATTCGCCATGACTGCCGGGGCTCCGCCATGCCCGCCGTCACCGCCTGCGCCTCCGGCTCCAACGCCATCGGCGAGGCCCTGCGGCTCATCCGCCACGGCTATGCCGACGCTGTCATCACCGGCGGCGCGGAAGCGCCCATCTGCCCCTCGGCGGTGGCAGGCTTCATCAATATGCAGGCCCTGTCCGTGTCGGAAAACCCCGACGAGGCCTCTCTGCCCTTCGATAAGCGCCGGGGCGGCTTCGTCATCGGCGAGGGGGCGGTGGCCCTGATTTTAGAGGAGTATGACCACGCCGTGGCCCGTGGAGCCGTCATTTACGGCGAGGTCTGCGGCTACGGCTCCACCTGCGACGCTCACCACATCACCGCCCCCCATCCCGAGGCCCGGGGCGGCGCTCAGGCCATGATGGATGCCATGCGGGAGGCGGGCTACGTCCCCGGTGAGACCGTCTACGTCAACGCCCACGGCACCGGCACCCCCATGAACGACAAGCTGGAAACCCAGGCCGTGAAGCTGGCCCTGGGGGAGGAAAACGCCCGGAAGGCCTACGTCAGCTCCACCAAGTCCATGACCGGCCATATGCTGGGGGCCGCCGGGGCCATCGAGGCCATGGCCTGTGTGCTTGCCCTCCGGGAGGGCATTCTGCCTCCCACCATCAACCTGACCGAGCCGGATGAGAGCTGCGATTTGAACTATGTGCCCGGCAGGGCCGTCCGGGTCCAGGCCACCCTGGCCCTGTCCAACTCCCTGGGCTTCGGCGGCCACAATGCCTGCCTGGCTTTCAGAAAGGTGAAATTATGAACGAAACGGATATCCGCAAATATGCAGGCCTCATGCAGGAGCTGGGCCTGACAGGCCTGGAAATCACCGAGGACAACAAGGTGGTCCGGCTGGAGCGTTCCGCCCCGGTCCAGCAGACCGTCAGCGTGGCCGCTCCCGCCGCTCCGGCCCGGGCCGAGACCGGTGATTATATCAGCGTCCGGTCCCCCATTGTGGGCGTGTTCTACGCCGCTCCCACGGAAAACGCCGACCCCTATGTGTCCATCGGCGACCGAGTGGAGAAGGGGAGCACCCTTTGCATCATCGAGGCCATGAAGCTCATGAGCGAAATTCCCGCCGAGGAGGGCGGCGTTATCACCGAGGTGTGCGCCACCAACGGACAGGTGGTGGAATTCGGCACGGAGCTGTTCCGGATTAAGAGGTAGGCATTTGAACAGAGAAGAAATTCAAGCCATTGTGCCCCACCGGGCCCCTATGCTGCTGGTGGACAACGTGGTCTGCGAAAACGGCGAGGCCGTGGGCCATTACCATGTCCGGGGCGACGAGTTCTTTTTGCAGGGCCATTTCCCGGGAAACCCCATGGTTCCCGGGGTGATTCTCTGCGAAATCCTGGCCCAGTCCGCCTGCGTTCTGATGCAGGACGCTCTGAAGGCGGGCCAAATCCCCGTCTACACCGGCCTGGACCGGGTGAAGTTCCGCTCCCCGGTGCGGCCGGGGGACACGGTGCAGACCCGCTGCCATATCAAACGGGCCAAGCATCCCTTCTACTTCGCCGAGGGCACGGTGTCCGTGGGAGACAGACTCTGCGTCAGCGCGGAGTTCTCATTTGCAATAACGGGAGCATGACCTATGTTTTCTAAAATTCTAATCGCCAACCGGGGGGAGATTGCCGTGCGCATTATCCGGGCCTGCAAGGAGATGGGCGTGGCCACCGTGGCGGTGTACTCCGAGGCGGACAAAAACGCCCTCCATGTGGCCCTGGCGGACACGAGCTACTGCATCGGCGGCGCTGATGCCGGAAGCAGCTACTTAAACGAAAAGCAGATTATCTCCGCCGCCATTCTTTCCGGGGCCCAGGCCATCCACCCGGGCTACGGCTTTCTGTCGGAAAACGCCCATTTTGCCGCCCTCTGCCGGAAAAACGGCCTGGTATTCATCGGCCCGGACCCGGAGAGCATGGAGCGGCTCAGCGATAAGGCGGCGCTGAAATCCCTCATCCGGGGCACCGGCCTGACGGTGATTCCCGGCACCGAGGCCCTGGCCTCCCTGGCGGAGGCCGGGACTGCCGCCGCCGAAATCGGCTATCCGCTGATGGTGAAGGCCTGCGCTGGCGGCGGCGGCCGGGGCATCCGGCTGGTGTCCGGCCCGGAGGAACTGGAGGAGGCCTACAACCAGGCCGCCAAGGAGGCCCAGGCCGCCTTTGGCGACGGGTCTGTGTATTTGGAAAAGTACATTTTCCCCGCCCGTCACGTGGAATTGCAGATTCTGGCCGACGAGCAGGGAAATGTGGTCTGCCTGGGGGAGCGGGACTGCTCCTTACAGCGGCGGAACCAGAAGCTGCTGGAGGAGACCCCTTCCCCCGCCGTAGGCGAAAAGCAGCGCCGGGACATCATGGCCCGGGCGGTGGACGCTGTCAGGAAAATCGGCTATGTAGGGGCGGGCACCCTGGAATTTCTCCTGGACCGGGCGGGAAACTTCTGGTTCATGGAGATGAACGTGCGGCTTCAGGTAGAGCACTGTGTCACGGAAATGCTCACGGGCCTGGACCTGGTGAAGTGGCAGATTCGCACGGCGGCAGGGATTCCCCTGAGCTTTACCCAGGAGGATGTGCGGCTCAGTGGCTGCGCCATCGAGTGCCGCATCAACGCCGGAGGCTGCGGGCGGCTTTCCATGCTCCACGTGCCGGGGGGACCCTTCGTCCGCTTCGACACCTGCCTGATTGCCGGCAGCACCGTGTCCCCCTACTACGATTCTCTTTTGGGCAAGCTCATCGTCCACGCCGCCACAAGGGAGGAGGCCCTGCGCAAGCTCCGGGCGGCGCTGTGCGAGCTGGTCATCGAGGGAATCCCCACCAACATTTTAGACCAGCTGGCCATTGTGGAGGACGAGCGGTTCACCTCCGGCAATTATGACCTGACATTTATGGGAAACGGGTGAAATGATGGCATTTATCAACTTTTTGAAACCGAAAAATCAGCTGGAGGAGGGCGGCCGCAGCGCTCTGGCCGTCCATCAGGATGCAGGCGAGCCGGAAAAAACCTGCCCCAACTGCCATAAGGACATCCCTCTGAGCAAGCTCTGGGCCAATCAGCTGGTGTGCCCCTGCGGCCACCACTTCCGGCTCAAGGCCCGCCAGCGGCTGCCCATGCTCACCGACAAAAACAGCTTCCACGAGCTGTTCCGCAGCCGCCGGTCCTCGGACCCCCTCCAATTCCCCGGCTACAGGGAGAAGCTGGAAACGGTCCGGGGCATCAGCGGGGAGAACGAGGCCGTCATCTGCGGGGCTGCCAAAATCGGCGGCGTCAGCTGCTGCGTGTTCCTCATGGAGCCTTATTTTATGATGGGCTCCATGGGCAGCGTGGTGGGCGAGAAAATCGCCACCCTCTTTGAATTCGCCACCGCCCACCGGCTGCCGGTCATTGGCTACACCGTCTCCGGCGGCGCACGGATGCAGGAGGGGCTGCTGTCTCTGATGCAGATGGCCAAAACCAGCGCCGCCGTCAAGCGCCACAGCGATGCGGGCCTTCTGTACATCGCCGTGCTGACGGACCCCACCACCGGCGGCGTCACCGCCAGCTTCGCCATGGAGGCGGACATCATTCTGGCGGAGCCGGGAGCCACCGTGGGCTTTGCCGGGGCCAGAGTCATCGAGCAGACCACCCGGAAGGCCCTGCCCCGGGAATTCCAGACCTCGGAGTTCGTGCTGGAGCACGGCTTCATCGACAGCATCGTCCCCCGGGCCAGCCAGAAGCAGGTCCTCACCCAGCTGCTGAAGCTGCACACAGGAGGCTAAGCCATGACCCCATATGAACTTGTAAAATCAGCCCGGAGCGGCAGCCGCCCCACCGGGCTTGACTATATCGCAAACATCGTCACAGACTTTATGGAGCTTCACGGAGACCGGCGGTTTGCCGACGACCCGGCCATCGTCGGCGGCGTGGGCCGTCTGGGGGACACCCCGGTGACGGTCATCGCCATCGAAAAGGGCCGCACCGCCAAGGAGCGGGCCCGGCGGAACTCTGGCTCCCCCAACCCCGAGGGCTACCGCAAGGCCCTGCGGCTGATGAAGCAGGCGGAAAAATTCGGCCGTCCTGTCATCTGCTTTGTGGATACCGCCGGGGCCTTCTGCGGCATCGGCGCTGAGGAGCGGGGCCAGGGCCAGGCCATTGCGGAAAATTTATTGGAAATGTCCACCCTGTGCGTGCCCATCATCTCCGTCCTCGTGGGCGAGGGCGGCAGCGGCGGGGCATTGGCCCTTGCCATGGCGGACCGGGTGTGGATGCTGGAAAACGCCGTCTATTCGGTGATTTCTCCCGAGGGCTGCGCCAGCATTCTGTGGAAGGATGCCGCCAAGGCCCCGGAGGCCGCGGCCAGCCTGGGGCTCACCGCCGCCGACGCAAAGGCTCTGGGGGTCATCGACAAGATTCTGCCTGAAAAGGACCTGGGCCAGACACCCTTTTACGAGTCCCTCCGCAGGGCGTTGGAAGCAGAGCTGGAGGGGCTGTCCCGGGATGCGGAGCTTTTAACCAAGCGCTACGACCGGTTTCGTGCCATGGGGGCTGCGGAGTCCCTGCAAAAGGAGACAGTATGAGCATTTATCAGAAATTCTGCCATGAGACCCTTGACGAACAGGGGAATGTAACGGCATTCCGCCTGGACTATCCCGACAGCTTCAACTTCGCCTACGATGTGGTGGACGCTGTCGCCGCCGAGACCCCGGACAAGCGGGCCATGGTCTGGTGCAACACGGAAAACGAGGAGCATATTTTCACCTTCCGGGACATCCGGGAGCAGTCCAACCGGGCGGCCAATGTATTCCGGGCGGCTGGGCTGAAGCGGGGGGACCGGGTGATGGTGATCTTGCGGCGGCACTATGAATACTGGTTCGTGGCCATGGCCCTGCACAAGCTGGGCATCACCATGATTCCCGCCACCCATATGCTGACGGTGTCCGACCTGCGCTACCGGCTGAAAACCGCCCGGGTGGACGCTCTGGTGTGCACCCCCCTGGCGGAGGTGCCCCAGCGGGTGCTGGAGGCTCTGGAGGGGCAGGATATGGGCTGCAAGCTCTGGTCCGTCCAGCAGGACGTGGCGGGCTTCCAAAATCTCACCGCCCAGATGGCGGGCGCTTCCGGGGAGCTGCCCCGGCAGGAGACCTCCGTCTCCGACCCTATGCTCCTGTACTTCACCTCCGGCACCACCGGGGACCCCAAGGGGGTCATTCACGATTTTTCCTACCCTCTGGCCCACATCGTCACCGCCAAATACTGGCATGGCTGTGAGGACGGCGGCCTCCACTTTGCGGTGGCCGAAACCGGCTGGGCCAAGGCCTCCTGGGGAAAGCTCTACGGCCAGTGGCTGGTGGGCAGCGCCGTGATGGTCTGCGATTTTGACAATTTTGACCCCAAGCAGCTGACCTCCATCATCAACCGCTACGGCGTTACCTCCTTCTGCGCCCCGCCCACGGTTTACCGGTATCTGGTGCGCAAGGGAATTCCCGCCATGCCCTCCCTCCGCCAGGCCACCACCGCCGGGGAGATGCTGTCCCCCCAGATTTTCCGCCGGTTCACGGAAAAAACCGGCATCCCCCTGAGAGAGGGCTACGGCCAGACGGAGACCACCCTGCTGATGGCCAACTTCGCAGGCCGGACCCCGGTAGAGGGCTCCATGGGCCGCCCGTCCCCCTTCTACCGCATTGCCCTCCAAGGCCGGGACGGCCGGGAGGTCCCGGCGGGCCAGGTGGGGGAGGTGGTGATTCTGCCTCCGGAAACCGGCCGCCAGCCCGGGATTTTCTGCGGCTATCTGGACAACGACCGGCAGTACACCAGGGTCTGGCGGGGGGGCGTCTACCACACCGGCGACGCCGCCTCCCGGGACGAGCAGGGCAACTACTGGTTCCAGGGCCGGTTTGACGACATCATCAAAACCGGCGGCTTCCGGGTAGGCCCCGACGAGGTGGAGCACGTGCTCATGGAGCACCCGGCGGTCCGGGAGTGCAGCGTCATCGGCGTCCCGGACACCCTCCGGGGCCAGGCCATCAAGGCCGTGGTGGTCCTGGCCTCGGGCCTGGCCCCCTCCCGGGAGCTGGAAATGGAGATTAAGGACAGCTGCAACAAATCCCTGGCTGAGTACAAGTGGATCCGCATGGTGGAGTTTGTGGACGCCATGCCCAAAACCATCAGCGGAAAAATCCGCAAGGCAGAGCTGAGAAACGCTGCCGCCCACTGAAAAACACAGGGAGTCAGCCAGAGGCTGGCTCCCTCAATTCGTTATCATCCGCTTTTTGACTTTTCCCCACGGCTGTGATATGATATAGAAAATCATCCAACGGGAGGTGTTTGCAGTGCAGGAGCTGGAGGAAATTCTGTCCCGGCAGGTCAGCGGGTTTCACCGCTACTGTCTGGAGCCCCTGGGGCTGTGCTACGTCAGCGATAACCTGTGCGGCCTTTTGAAAACCACCCGGGAGGCCCTTCTGGATGGGGCGGGCTACGAAGGCTTCGTCCACCCCGGGGACCGGGAGCGGTACCGGGCCTTCCTGGAGACCCTGGCCCGGGAGCGCCGGGGTGGGACCATTCAGTACCGGCTTCTCCGGTCCGACGGCCAGGTCCTGTCCGTCAGCGATACCCTCTGCGTGGACGGTGCCATGGCCGGCTCCGTGCTGTCGGACATCTCCGAGATGCGTGATGAGCTGGGGCAGCTGCGGTTTCTCAGCGACACCGTGCCCTGCGGCTTTTTGAAATACACCTGCGAAAAGCAGCCCCGCATTACCTACATCAACGACCGGATGCTCTCCATGCTGGGCTTCCCCCAGGAGCGGGACGAGCGGGAAGAGCTGCTGGAATTCTACCGGGGGAACCTCTACGCTCTGGTCCCCATGGAGGAGCGGCGGCGGATGCAGCAGTATCTGGACCGGGTCCAAAGGGGCGGCGGCCCTCTGGCCGGGGAGGTGACGGCCCTGCGCTGCGACGGCACCAAGGCCCACCTGTTCGGCTGGGTCACCCGGGCAGTGGACAGCCGGGGGGAAGCGGAATTTCAGAGCGTGTGCATGGACGTGTCCCAGCGGTATCAGTCCCGGAAGGCGGCGGAAATCGACCGGTATTTAAGCGCCCTTCACGAGGTCTACGACAAAATCTTTCAGTATGACTTCTCCGCCTCCACGGTGACCTGCCTCTATGGCCGGAATTCTCCCATGTTCCGCCACTTAGAGCGCATTCCCATGCAGATGCAGGAGGTCACCGACCGGTGGGTCCGGGATACGGTGCTGCCGGAGGACCAGCAGGCGGTGCTGGACTTTTTCCACGCCGCCTTCCAGCGCAGGCAGCGGGCGGGCCTTCCCCAGCAGCTTCGCTACCGGGCCCGGTCCTCCGACGGGAGCTGGAAACGCTACATGGGCATTTTCCTGGAGATTGACAGCGCGGTGAGCCTGTTCTGCTGCCGCAATCTCACCGCCTCCCGGGAGGCGGACCTGAAATCGGAGAACGATTCCCTGAAAAACATCAACGAAAATATGCAGGAGCTGATGATGCACTTCACCGACGGTATCGCCGCCTTCGAAATCGACGGGGACCTGGTAACGCCTCTGTACGCCAGCGACAATGTCTGCGGCTTTTTCGGCTTCACCCGGGCGGAATGGATGGAGCTGATGAAGCAGAAAACCCCCACTGCCCAGTTCGTCCGCCGGAGCCGGATTCCCTATGAGGAGCTGGCAAAAATTCTCACCCAGGGGGAGGCGGAGTTTACCTATTCGGACCTCTCCACCGGCCTCACCCGGCGAATCAAGGCCATCTGCTCCAAGCGGTCCCAGGGCAGCGAGCCAAGGTACGTGATGCTCTACGACCTGGACGCCGCCCCCCGGGAGGAGGGACCGAAGGTTTACATCCGCACCTTCGGCTATTTTGACGTGTTCGTGGACGACAAGCCCATTGCCTTCCGGATTCAGAAGGCCAAGGAGCTGTTCGCCCTGCTGACCGACCGCCGGGGTGGCTACGTCACCTCCGACGAGGCCATCAGCTACCTCTGGCCCGAGGAGCCCTCCAGCCCCGTGACCCTGGCGAGGTACCGGAAGGTGGCCCTGCGGTTAAAAAGCATTCTGGAGGAATACGGCATTCCCCAGGTGGTGGAGGTGGTGGACGGCAAGCGCCGCCTGGCCACGGACCTGGTCCGCTGCGATTTATACGACTACCTGTCCGGCAGACCCGAATACGCCCAGCTGTTCAAGGGCAGCTACCTGACCAACTACAGCTGGTCCGAAACCACCCTGGGCGGCCTGACGGGGGACAATCTCATTGGATAACAAACTGCCCTGCAAGCTCGCTTGCAGGGCAGTGCTTTATGTGCGCCCGGTGAGCACACATTCTATAGGGTGAAAGTTCCGAATCCGCCCAGTAGCGGGAAGGGTTAGCCAAAGGCAAGCTGTCTTGCTGTTTTTATCATAAGAGTACCTCCATATAACTGCCTCAGCAGTTTCTCTACATGGAACATCTGAGCATAGTGCGTGGGCAGGCTTTCGTAGCCCTTTGACCATCTGGATGGACTCACCACTGAACTGAAACGGTTAGAGAAAATCGACCCGGACAGCTATGTACTGGAAAACATCCGGTATCTGCTGGAGCTGATTGCCAAGCTCAATCCGAATGAATAGGAAAAGTGCTCTGCCCCAAAACGAGGCAGAGCACTTCTTGATTGATAGCATATTGATAGCCGACCCGGCGAAAAAAGTGTTGTCAAAGTGTTGTCAGAACACCCGCTTTTCCTCGAAAGCCCTTGCAAATCAAGGCTTTTTCGGTTTATCAGCTTATTCCCACTCGCCAAAGTAAAACTGGTTCTAAACAATACTGTTTAGGTGGTTTGACTCTCAGTTGCTCAATTTGATACCAATTATCCAACCTATACGGTGTTGTCGGACTCCTGTTATCAAAAAATTATCAAAACCAATGTTATCAGCAGAAAATCAGTGGTTTGAATTATTTGTATTGTATCACAAGCAGTGCTGTTCTTCAACGATAAATCAGTGATTTCAAAATTCTATCGCATAACCTTTACATTATTTATGCCGATAACACCGGGGGGAATACCCGGTTTTTTCTTTGAAGCACTTCCCAAAATGGCTCGACTGCTTGAATCCTACATTCATTGCGATTGTACTGATGGGTTCATCTGTTGTGGTCAGAAGTTCGGCGGCTTTCTGTAAACGATATTCCGTCAGATACCTGAGAGGCGTTGTCTGCATACTCACCTTAAAGCACCGCAGGCACTCTGATTTACTCACATGGGCGCTTTCAGCAAGGCACTCCAGCGAAATATCCTCCTCGTAATGGCTCTCAATATAGGTTAAGAATGCCTGCATTCTTGCACCAAGGGCATCATTTGGCCTGCCCGGTGGAAGGATGATATTTTTGGAAATCACCAGCCAGAGAGAGGAAAGCCGGGTCAGAACTTCATAGACATAAAAATCTGTTTTATTCTTTTCCAGTTCAACCAGTTCCCGCAGGATGGCAAGCACCGGGCCGCACCAGGGCAAATCCGCTGTAAAAGCAAACACGGGGAGTTGGTCTCTGCCGATGATCCGCTCTACAAACGCAGCCGCCGGACTGCCAAAGTAAAATTTCAGGAAGTAATCCGGGAATACGAAGCTGAAGTAATGACAGGTCCCGGTATGTTCTACCAGATGCACCACGCTCTTGTTGATAAATACGCCTTCCCCAGCTTGAACTGCGGTGGTATCGTACAGGGTTTTCACTGAGATTTTCCCCTCGAGGACATAGATAAACTGCACGTCTTCATGCCAGTGCATGACCTGAAATCCCGGATTTCTCGGAAAACTCTGCTCATTTATGATCTCCAAAACCAGATAGGGGAAGTCTGTTCCGGCGTTTAAATTGACAGAATTGATAAATCGGCGTTTTTCTTCCATAGCGTTCCTCTTGCTTACGTTTTAGCGATATCAGAATATAGTTTGAAGATTTTTAGATATTTTATCGCTGTGCACTGTGGTATTATTATAAAAAGTAAAATCAGCTGTGTCAAGAGGGGAGCTGAAAGCCATGTATTTCTCATACGGAGAGACTGAGACCGCATATCTGAAGCGCAAGGACAAAAAGCTGGGGGCAGTGATCGATCAGCTTGGACCGATCCACCGTCCGGTTGACACGGACCTGTTTTCGTCCGTTGTCCATCATATAATCGGCCAGCAGATTTCCACGAAAGCCCAGCAGACCATCTGGAACCGGATACAGCAGGAGTTGGGAGAAGTCAATGCGGAGACCCTTCTGACCGCTGGACGGGATCGTCTTCAGTGCTTTGGAATGACTTTCAAAAAAGCGGATTATATTCTGGATTTTGCCCGGAAGGTGAACTGCGGCCAGTTTGATCTTGATGCGATCTCGGAAAAAAGCGATGCAGCGGCAATCGCGGAGCTTTCGTCCCTAAACGGCATCGGTGTATGGACGGCGGAAATGATTTTGCTCTTTTGCCTGCAGCGGCCGGATGTGTTCAGCTTTGGCGACCTGGCAATTCTCCGGGGAATGCGAATGGTGTACCATCACAGAGAAATTGACCGAAAGCGGTTTGAGATGTACCGCAAGCGGTTCAGCCCTTATTGCAGCGTGGCAAGTTTATATTTTTGGGCTGTTGCAGGCGGAGCAATAGAGGGCATGAAAGATTATGCCCCGCAAAAAAAGAAAGATAGGTGACAATCATGAATTCCAATGAAGTAAAGCAGGCGCTTCAAAAAAGTATCACGCAATTTATCAATGCGTATAAAACGGAAAAAAGTCTCTCAACAAGCTGGAAACTGCCGATCGTCGGGTTTGCGGATACAGGCAGTGCGTACATTTCGTCTTTGCGTGAAATTGTGTCGCCAACCCACTATATGCCTCAGGATTTTCTATCTGATTGCACGGTCATAATTTCCTATTTTCTCCCTTTTGACACGGAGATTGGGCAAAGCAACAATGGCAATACTGAACCGTCTTCCACTTGGGTAACAGCTTATCATGAAACAAATCAGATGTTTTTGGAGATCAACAAGCATTTGACCCAGCTGATTGAACGGTGGGGCTTTCACGCTGTCAGTCCTCAGCCGGTGGGGATGATCGATGCGGAGCATATTTACAGCAACTGGTCCCAGCGGCACATCGCCTACGCAGCGGGGCTTGGCACATTTGGCGTCAACAATATGCTGATCACGGAGGCAGGGACCTGTGGGCGCTTCTATTCTCTTATCACGGATATACCGGTGGAACCGGATTGCCCATTGAAGGAAGAACGGTGTCTGTACAAAAGAAGCAGAGTTTGCGGCCTTTGCGTTAGGCGGTGCCCCATCCATGCTCTGGATACGGAGAAAGCCTTTGACCGGATCGCCTGTGCTTCCAGACTGGAAGGATTTGAAAGGCGGCTTGGAGCAGATGTCTGCGGAAAATGTACGATTCAACTGCCATGCACCTATCACAATCCGGCCAAAGGGCTGTGAAATGAAGAATACAAAGGAGGAAAGAGATAAGCTATGCAATTTTTCAGCAATTTCACAAGTGCGTTCAAAAAAGGCTCAAAATACCAATTATTTTTCCTGTCTGTATTGACAGTCGGCCTCGCTTATGGTCTGTATAAAGGCATCATCGACAACTATCTTGCCGAAGCTGTCGCCATGACCGAATTTGACAAGGGCGTGTCCGAGTTCTTTCGGGAACTGCCGGGGCTGCTGCTGGTATTCATTTTGGCGGCTTTCTATATGCTCTCGGCGGAGACCCTTTATCAGCTGGGCGCTGTAATCATGCTGGCCGGTATGCTGATGCAGACAGTGGTTCCGGCCAATAAAGTCATGGTCATTCTTGCCATCATTGTATACTCTCTTGGGGACCACATCCAACTTGGGATGCGTACCACCCTAACCTTGGAATACGCAAAAGAGGGGCGCAGCGGCAGGGCGCTGGGTTATATCAGCTCCATCTTGCAGGGCGGACAGCTGATCGGTTTTTTGATAATCAGCGCTGCATTTCTGTTCGTATCCGGCGTGCTGGCCTATCGGACGGTGTTTGCTGTTTCTACAATCCTGATTGCCCTTGGAGTGGTATTTTCCTTCCGCTTGACAGGCCGCAGTGAAACAGACCGGACAAAGCGGCGGTTCTACTTCCGGAAGAAATACACAAAATACTATTTTCTTGAGGTTTTCTACGGGGCGAGGAAACAGGTGTTTTTCACCTTTGGCCCCTATGTGCTGATTTTGTTTTACGGTGCCTCTACTTCGGTCATCAGCCTGTTGTTTGCCATATCGGCCATTTTCAGCTTCCTTCTTTCCCCGGTCATCGGAAAAATCATTGATAAGCTGGGCTACAAAATCGTAATGGTAGCGGATACGCTGATCCTTGTCATTGTCTGCTTCTTTTACGGGTTTGCCCATCGCATTTTTCCGACAAATGTCGCCTTTCTCGTTTGCTGTGCCAACTATGTGCTGGATTCCATCATATCCCTTGCCTCTATGGCCTCCAATGTTTATGTCCATGACCTTGCGGATACACCGGAGGAGGCCCGGGCCACCATCTCCACAGGGCTTTCCGTCAACCATCTGATTACGATTCTCATTGCGCTGTTTGGCGGATGGATCTGGCGCACTTTGGGAATGGAAACCCTGTTTGTCCTTTCTGCGGTGCTGGGGTTATGCAACAGCGCTTATGCGGCGACAATCAAACCGCCGAAAAAAGAAATGAAGGAGGGAGTCACCGCATGACAAGAGAAGAAATGGTGAAGATATGCCAGGCAAGAGATAAAAGTTATACAGGGAAGTTTTTCCTGGCGGTCAAAAGCACAAAAATCGTATGCAATCCCGGCTGCTCTTCCCGGGTACCACTGGAAAAGAATATGGTCTTTTTCGATGCGTTGGAGGAAGCAGTGGCAAACGGGTACCGGCCATGTAAAGTCTGCATGAGAGAGTTATGGAGGGGAAAGAAATGGACACCGTAATCGTATTATTTGAAGTGACAGTAAAAAGCGGAAAAATGGATGATTACCTGAAAATGGCCGCATCCTTGAAGGATTCCATCGCAGGGGCAGAAGGCTTTATCCGTTCGGAACGTTTTTCTTCCCTCAGTACGGAGGGTAAACTGCTCAGTTTATCTGTCTGGAAGGATGAAGAAAGCATTGAAAAGTGGCGAAATCTTACAGCGCACAGAGTGTGCCAGACGCATGGACGGCTGCATGATTTTGCGGACTATAAAATCACGGTTGTTACACCGGTTCGCACCTACACCATGACAGAGCGGCAGAATGCACCGACTGACTCCAATCGGTATTTTGAAAAATAACAGAGAAGAGAAACGGAGAATAAATCAATGGAGAACAGCTTTCGGAAGATGAGAAGATTCAAGCAGCAGCTTACAGACGAAGAATGCAAAGAAATTCTTCGGGCAGAAGAGCGGGGAACCCTTGCAGTCAACGGAGACAACGGTTATCCTTATGCATTGCCCATGAATTTCACATTTGACGAGACGGCAAACAGTCTGGTTTTACATTCCGCAAAGAGCGGCCATAAACTGGATGCTATGCGGCGCAGCGACAAGGTCTGCTTCTGCCTGCATGACAAAGGGTATAGCGAAACCGGAAAATTGCCCCGTCATTTCAAAAGCGTTGTCATTTTCGGCAGAATAAAATTCATTGATACGCCGGAAGAAATGCTTCAGCTCATGCGGAAATTTGACGGAAAATTTGAAACCCCCGAGGCGGTGGAGAAACACCTCCAACGGGAGGCGCACCTGGTGCAGGCGCTGGAATTGAACATCGAACACATGACCGGGAAACGGGTCATCGAGGGTTAATCATGCAGTATACGTCTACATATCAATCACCTGTAGGGGAAATCCTTCTGGCGGCGGATGAAATCGGACTGACAGGGCTTTGGTTCGAGGGCGAAAAATTCTACGCCCTCAGTCTGGACCCGGTGCACACAAGGAAAGAAGTGCCTGTTTTTTCGGAAGCAAAACGCTGGCTTGATATTTATTTTTCCGGAAGGGAACCGGATTTCATGCCGCCGCTCCACATGATCGGCTCTCCTTTTCAGATGGAAGTGTGGGCGCTGCTGCAAAAAATTCCCTATGGGCAGACAACCACCTACGGCGAGCTGGCCGGACAAATCGCTGGACAGCGGGGCCTTCGCCGGATGTCCGCCCAAGCCGTGGGCGGCGCCGTGGGACACAACGAACTCTCCATTCTCGTTCCCTGTCATCGGGTGGTGGGAGCCAGCGGAAGCCTGACGGGGTATGCCGGGGGTGTGAATAAGAAGCACTTCCTGCTGACACTGGAGGGTGTGGATATGACGGCCTTTACCATACCAACCAAGGGGACAGCCCTGTAATGGGAAAGGTTCTGAATGACGATCTCATCTATGAGGTGTTGGCCGTGGTCAGCGAGATTCCCGAGGGGCGGGTCGCTACTTACGGGCAGATTGCGCGGCTCATCGGCAGGGAGAAAAACGCCAGGTTGGTGGGCAAGGTCGCCAGTATGGCCCACTTTTACGGAACATACCCCTGTCATCGGCTGGTCAACCACGCCGGCCGTCTGGTACAGGGCTGGCCGGAACAGAGAATTCTGCTAGAGGCGGAGGGCATTTTATGGAAAGACAGCTGTCATGTGGATCTAAAAAAGTGCCTTTGGAGGGAGTGATAACGATGATTCAAGCAGCATATTACACCTCCCCCATTGGGGAAATTCTGTTGGCTGCAAGGGAGAACGCCCTTGTGGGGCTATGGCTTGCCGAACAGAAATACTATCTTGGCTCGCTAAAGGAGCCAATGGAAGAAAAGCCGGACACACAGATTCTGCTTGCAGCAAAAAACTGGCTTGACCGATATTTTTCCGGGGCGCAGCCTGCGATTTCCGAGCTGAACCTGGCGCCTTCGGGCAGTGTGTTCCAAAAAGCAGTTTGGGCAGCGCTGTGTGAGATTCCCTATGGCGAGCTGACAACCTACGGCGCAATTTCCCATAAGGTGGCCGCACAACTTGGGAAGTCACAAATGTCCGCCCAGGCTGTGGGCGGTGCTGTGGGACACAATCCCATTTCCATCATCATTCCCTGCCACCGGGTCGTTGGCACCAACGGAAGCCTGACCGGGTACGCCGGGGGGATCGACAAAAAAATATGGCTTTTGCGGCATGAGGGCGCAGACACGGAGCGGCTGTTCATACCGGTAAAAAGTACAGCGCCCTGAACGGTCTCAATCTTTCTTCAACAAAACCGCCGCCCACAGTAGCTTGATGCTCCCACGGGCGGCAGTCAATTAGCTTTCAAACGGTTTGTTCACGGTCACAGCTTTCAGATACTTCTCCGGATCGCCGTTGAGAATCAGATCGGCGTATTCCAACGGTGCATTGTAAATCAGCCAGTCCAGCTCTGACCGCTGATACATATTGTCTGCAACCTCGTTTTCAACAGCGGTGCAGTCGATGGAGATCATGGTGCCGTCAGAATACCGCAGCTCCACACAGGAGGTGTCCATATTGAACTCACAGGGCAGGATTTTCATTGTCATTCCTCCTCAAATTTTTGGCGTGCTTCTTGGCCAGATCGCTGGCAGCTTTTCGGCGTTTCTCGGAATAAGGAGCAGTCAGCTTGATGCTGAGTCGCTTTTTCTGAATTTCAAAGGTCAGACCGCCTTGCTCGTTATCGTCGGTCTGCTTGCAGAGATCGGGGTACTGGCTGGCGTATTTTCTTAGACGATTTTTGAGGTCGGTGTTATGGGTCATGACCTCGGTAATGTCGCCTTCCTCGTCAAAAAAGATGGCGGTTGTTTTTTGCTTTTTGGAAAGACCTGTTTTCACAAAATACCTCCAATTTTTATGAATTTTTGTCGGCTCTACAGCCGTGAATGTTGGCGGATTTTCCGATGGAGAACGCCCGAATGATGCACGGGTCATTCGGAACGCTCCCATCGGATTTTTTGCGTTTTTTCCGGCTCTACACGGAATTTACCGGGCGTCGCTTCTGCTGTGGGTTTTGCTCCGTTTTGGGTTGAAAAGATGCCAGAGATTGTTGCGTTCAATGGCAGTTTCGTAGCTGCGGATTTTAGACCGAAGCTGCTCGTTTTCAACTTCCAGCCCAGCGGAATGGAGCTTCTTTTCAACGGATTTGTACTTGTTCACTTCTTCGGTCAGTGTAGCGATTTTTTCTTTCAATTCAGTAATCTTCTTATTCGCCAATTCCAACAGCTTTTTCAGCTTGCTTTCTTTGCGGTCATAGGTGACATACTTCTTAGCGGCTGTCACAAGATTCTCATATTCGGAGCGCTCCAAGGTGACTTTAGAAGATAACATCTTTGGCTTTGCTTCGATCTTGTCCACCGCATCCATATCGACCTTCTGCTTCTGAATTTTCTCAATTTTCTTTTCCAGCGAAGCGGCCTCCTGCACCTTTTGTGCTGTCTGTACAGTGAGATCGGCAAGCCGCTCCTGCTCCTTTTCCACTTTGAACTGGGTTACAGTCAGATGCTCCTCGGAGCTGCCACGCTCGCCCCGCTCTACATCGGTATAGCCAGCGGAACGCATGGCATTGTAGAAATCGTCCTGCAAAACCGAGTAGGATTTTCTGAGAACCTTTTTGCCATTCTTGGTAAGCATCGGCTCACCGTTTTCGTCCAGGGCAGGCTTGGATTCCCACTTCTTGCTCATGCTGACCTGCTGGATGGTTTCTTTCACAGTGCCAACCAAAGATTTATCTTTGCATCGCTTTGACCAGAGAATTTGTTTTTCCACCACCGGGACATAGACCACATGAAGATGGTAGTGGTACACATCTTCGCCCAATGCCTCAGACATGGCCCGGTTACGCTCATCGGCGTGCATGACGGCGGACAGGATATACTGCTCACCGCCGACGATCTGGGCTGCGGCACGGTAAGCATTTTCATAAAACTCTCTGGCAAAATCATAGCCGCCGTGGTTATAGAAGTAAGCTGAGTTCACATCGAAAATCAGCTCTCCGAACTTGTCTGCATCGGCTTTCAGACCACGGGTGGAGATGATACCGTCTGCCACCATCTGATCGAACATGGCAGTGTAGCTGGTGGTTGGAGACTTAAAGTGGACATTCATCCCGGTGCGCTCCGACACAATGTCCTGATTGACATAGGTCTCTTTTTCACGCTCATTGTGAGCCTGAGCGTTGCTGACCTTATCTGCGGTCAATTTTGCATTTCTTGCACTTGTACGATGGATACCATCGCCTCTTGCCATAGGCATTTTCCTCCTGAATTTGTTCGGATATTTTAAGGTGTGTGTACGGGGGAGCTTTGGAGAGGCACTTCTGCGGAAGTGTAATAACCCACTATGATACTTTCATTCTGCGGCTGCAAAGTATCGTGGGCTCTCCGAGGGGGTATGCGGCTCCTGCGGGAGCCTTCCGCCTTTCATGGCTTGTGGGTGGGGCTCCAAACCATAAAAGACGGCGTGGACTGCAATCTTTTCGCAACATCGTTTTGCTCAAATCTTGCCGCCCACTGGCAGAGAAACTTCCCCGAAGTCTCTCTGCCATCCATCTCCAAATCCGCGGATTTTACGATGGGGACGGGGGATGCGAGGGGCTTGGTCTGTCACCCAATTCATCTGCCTTGTCTGTCAGACACAGGAGCGTGGCACGCTCCTGTTATCGCTCCCAAGGAGAAGTAGTCCAGCGGTAGCTTTCAGGCACACCACGGCGGTCAAGGTACTCCTGCCGTGCCTGCTCCCGCTGCTCCTCGGTTGGGGCGGTCTTGTACTTGGAATAGAGCTGGCGGTTCAACATGGCATCCAGTTTCTGTTCCAAACCTTGCCGGATTTCTTCGTCAAAATCTTCTTCGCCGTTCAAGTGGTACAGCAACAGATTAACAAAAAGGTCATAGGAAATTTGCACATTTTTCATTCGCTTCCATTCCTTTCCGTGACGGTCGTGACGATGGTGACGGTGTTTGAGATACCATCAAAATCACCGTCACGACCGACACCATCGTCACGCCTGATTCATAACAAGCGTCAGCTTAATTCTTCTTCCGGCGTGAGTGCGGGTGTTTTCGTACTGAATGTTATGCTCGTTAAACAGCCGACCAGCGTTCACATTCAGGTGCTTGGTTAGCGTGTTGGGCTGCATATCCACCTTCAAAAGTTCCCGTAGCTCCGTGGGACTACCGCTCCACTCAGCACTGACAAAAGCTGCTACGGCCTCCAAGATCGGGTCAGGCGGCTCCCGATGCAGCTCGTTCTCCGTCTTTTCCAGATTCCAAATCTGCGTTTCCGGGTCTTTTTTTAGATAGAGAATCTGATCCTGCTGGTCACGCCCCACCACATCAATGGTGGCATCCAAAGCGGTACGCTTTTTCTTCTGCATCAGCAGAGAGCCATCGGCGCAGCCAAGCAACCCCGTCGTGCCGGAGATCATTTCAAAGCTGTCCCCAGCGGGCTGCTTCCGGGTATGGTGGACAGTCAGGACACAGATGCAGTGCTTGTCCGCAAACTGTTTGAGTCTGCCAATGATTTCATAGTCGCTGGCATAGCTGTACGCCTCACCGCCGACCTCACGGATTTTCTGCATGGTATCAACAATAATCAGTTTTGTGTCAGGATGCTCCCGCATAAAATTTTCAAGCTGTTCATCCAGCCCATTCCCGATTTTTCCGGCTGCGGTGGCAAAGTGGAGATTGGGCGTATCCTCTACACCGTACATCATAAACATCCGGCTTTGAATTCGTTGGTAATCATCCTCCAAAGCGAGATACAACACCGTTCCCTGGTGGACTTCGTACTCCCACAATTTTTGCCCGGTGCTGACATGGTAGGCGATCTGTGCTACCAGAAAGGACTTGCCGATTTTGGGCGCACCAGCCAAAATATAAGCCCCAGCGTAGAGCAGGCCGTCGATGATTGGCGGTCTGCTCTTGTAGGTTGTCTGGAAAAGCTCAGTCATGGTGATGGTATGAAGATAGTGCGGGTCGGTTAGCCTCTGCATCCTCCGGCACATTTCCTCAAAACTTTCACCAGAATTTTCAATCTGGTCATTGATTTCTGATTCAGAAGTGGGTATAATATTTTCAGAAAATGTTTGAAACGACTGCCCCTCCTCTGCGCCAACAGAGGGAATCAGGGCGGTCTTTTCTTTTGTATCAATCATCATAGGCACTGTCCTCCTTCATTCCATCCATAATTTCTGCGATCATGTGAATGGTGTCCATCAGCTCATTGTTCACACCGGCTCCGGCTTCGATGCGCCGCAGTTCGTCCAACACGGCGGCGAACTGGTCACGCAGAGCCTTGTACACTCTAGGATTGCCCTGCACCACTACATCGTGGCACAGGAGCCGCCGGGTAATATAGTCCTGCTTGGTCAGACCGGACAGCTTCACGAAAACTTCAAGCTGTTCATCCTCCTCCGGCGATACCCGGAACGCTACGGTTCGGTTCCTCCAACGGTTGTGATTGTCCATGTTTTTTGCTGACATAATTAAGCTCCTTCCTCAATTCGTTCAAAGTTCAGTTTCTCGGCCATTTCCGTCTGGCGGGTCGGGAACAGATGGGCGTAGCGGTAGGTGATGTCGATGCTTTCATGTCCCACCCGGTCAGCGATTGCCAGAGCGGAGAAACCCATATCAATCAGAAGTGAAATGTGGGAATGTCTCAAATCGTGGATTCTGATACGCTTGACTCCTGCCTGTTTGCACCCACGATCCATTTCACTGTGAAGATAATGCTTGCTGATGGGGAAAATACGGTCATCTTTTTCTGCGCTGTAAAACATCTTGATATAGTCCTGCATCTCCTCACAGAGGAACTGCGGCATTTTAATGACCCGGTTACTTTTCTTGGTTTTCGGTGTCGTGATCACATCCTGCCCTTTGAGCCGCTGGTAAGATTTGCTAATGGTCACGGTGCTGTTGGTGAAATCAAAATCCGAAGCACTCAGAGCCAGCAGCTCGCCCTCCCGGATACCGCACCAATAGAGCATCTCAAAGGCATAGTAGGAAATCGGCTTGTCCATCATGGCATCTGCGAACTTCAGATATTCCTCTTTCGTCCAGAACAGCATTTCCTTCCGTTCCTCGCTGCCCATGTTTCCGGCCTTGGCTGCCGGATTGGATTGCAGTCCATAGTATTTGATAGCGTGGTTAAAAAGGGCGCTGAGCTGATTGTGGACGGTTTTCAGATAGGTGGTGGAGTAGGGCTTCCCCGTGGAATCCGCCAGGCTGCGGATCTCGTTCTGCCAGTCGATCACATCCTTTGCCGTGATCTCTGACAGCTTCCGCTTTCTGAAATACGGCAGGATTTTCTTTTGGATGATGCTCTCCTTGGTGAGCCAGGTATTCAGTTTCAGCTTTGGCTTTACATCCTTTTCATAAAGGCTAACGAAGCTCTCAAAGGACATGGTTACATCGGCCTGCTTCTGCATTAGGAACTCACGCTCCCATGCCTGGGCTTCTTTCTTGGTGGCAAAGCCACGCTTGCACTTCTGCTTTCGTTCACCCTTCCAGTCGGTGAACCAGCACATGGCGTACCATGTGCCGCTGTCTGCGTTCTTGTATACGGACATTGTTAGACGCTCCTTTCGGTCTGATCTTTGGTTGCGTAGAACTTCTCATGGAAGAACTTACGGTCAATGCGGCCTGCAATGGTGATGCAGCCTGTTTTCTTTAATTCCTCATTCATCTTGCGGATGAGCTTGTACGCATAGGGGATGGAAACATCCAATTCCTCTGCGACCTCCTCCACACGCATGAACATCTTTCCTGCCATAGGCACATACCTTCCTTTCCTCATTTGTGGGTGTTGAAATTCGTACTGCCGTTCTCCCTTTCAGACTCTGACAGGCAACCCTTTCCGGCGCTGTGTCGGTTTCATTTCTCCTTGGCAAGCTCATATCTTCGCTTACTTCCCCGGAGAAAGTATCTGTCTGGCGGTCATTCAGTTGTGCTTTCTTGAAATACTCCTCCTCACTTTACAACGGACATTTTCTCGCTGTTTTGCTGGTATCTGGATTGTAAAATTTTTATGAACTAAGCATAATTGTTTAGCTTACTTATACTATACTACACATTTATGTTTAAGTCAAGTGGCTTGCGAAATAAAAATTAAACAAATTTGCTTCTGCTATCTTGACTGTTCTAAACAAATATGCTATACTCACATTATCCAAATACATACGACAGGAGCGATGGCTATGGCAATCGGTGAAAGAATCCATTTTTTCCGTACCCTGCGGGGTATGACACAAAAATATCTCGGCACTCAGGTGGGCTTTCCCGAAAAGTCTGCTGATGTTCGTCTTGCGCAGTATGAAACCGGGACAAGAACCCCCAAAGCGGACATGACCACGGCCCTGGCTAACATCCTTGATGTATCTCCTCTTGCTCTGTCCGTGCCGGACATTGATTCCTATATGGGACTGATGCACACCCTCTTTACTTTGGAGGACAGATACGGTTTGGAAATCTGCGAGTGTGATGGGGAAGTGCATCTGCGTGTCAACATTCGCCACGGCAAGGATGCTGCCGAGCTGACCCGTTCTCTGATTGCATGGCGGGAACAGGCGGCAAAGCTGGAAGCCGGAGAGATCACCAAGGAGGAATACGACCGCTGGCGTTACCGCTATCCTGAGTACGATTCCACCCGTATCTGGGCAAAGGTTCTATCCCAGCAGCTCAGTGACTGGCTGGTGGATGAACTGAAAAAAGACGAATAACAAAAAACGGCCTTGCTGATTTTCAGAATCAACAAGACCGTTTTTCTATGCCCTCACAAAACTGCTTCACCTGCAAGCCAGTGTCTACATGGCAACAAATAAAACAAATCGGTTTAGGACATTGGTTATCAAATTGTTATCAAAAGGCAAAGAGAAACCCCAAAAGCCCAGTGTTTCCAAGGCTTTTGGGGTTTGGTTAATTATTCCCACTCAATCGTCCCCACCGGCTTAGGTGTCAGGTCCATGCAGACTCTGTTGATTCCTTCGACCTCGGCAAGGATGCGGTTGGTGATTTTGTGGAGGATTTCGTAGGGGATTTCTTCGATGGTGGCGGTCATGGCGTCCTTGGTGTTGACGGCGCGGATGATGGCGGGCCAGCCTTCGTAGCGCTTGCCGTCCTTGACGCCGACGCTCTTCATGTCGGGCACGGCGATGAAATACTGCCAGACCTTGCCGGCCAGGCCGCACTTGTCGAATTCGTCCCGGAGGATGGCGTCGGCCTCCCGCAGGGCGTGAAGGCGGTCACGGGTGATGGCGCCAAGGCAACGCACGCCCAGACCGGGGCCGGGGAAGGGCTGGCGGTAGACCATGGAATGGGGCAGACCCAGGGCCTCGCCCACCACACGGACCTCGTCCTTGAACAGCAGCTTCACAGGCTCCACCAGCTCCATGTCCATTTCCTCGGGCAGGCCGCCCACGTTGTGATGGGCCTTGACACCCTTGGACTCCAGAATGTCAGGGTAGATGGTGCCCTGGGCCAGGAAGGAGATACCCTCCAGCTTGGCGGCCTCCTCGTCAAAAATCTTGATGAACTCCTCGCCGATAATCTTGCGCTTGCGCTCGGGCTCGGAGACCCCGGCCAGCAGGTCCAGGTAGCGGTCGGTGGCGTCCACATAGATCAGGTTGGCGTCCATTTCCTGGCCAAAGACCCGGATGACATCCTCGCTCTCGCCCTTGCGCATGAGGCCGTGGTTGACGTGGACGCAGACCAGCTGCTTGCCGATGGCCTTAATCAGCAGAGCGGCCACCACGCTGGAATCCACGCCGCCGGACAGGGCCAGCAGCACCTTCTTATCGCCCACCTGGGCACGGACCTGGGCCACCTGCTCGTCAATGAAAGCCTTGGCAAGCTCCGGGGTGGTGATGCGCTCCATGGCGGCGGGACGAACATTACTAGACATAAATAAACCTCCAATAATGAAAAATAGGTTTGCAGTTTCGATGGAAATATTATAAACCGATTTGTTTCCCAATGCAAGATGTTCCTATTAACAAATGATAAATTTTGTTGAAATCACAATTCGGGCGGGGCTGGGTTCCGGGTTTTGTTGCATTTTGGCGGAGGCGTGGTATAATGAAGGAAACGGGACGGAAAAGGAAGCTGGGCAGAAATGCACGAGCAGGCGCAGAGCTGCTGCTTGGTAAACGGTTTTTTACTCTGGCACTTTATAACACGATTTTTGAATAAAAATCTAGTTGCTTATCATGTTAGCTCAGCAAAGCCGTGCCGCTGCCGCCGCAGCGGCGTGCAGAGCGCAACCTCCGAAGGCGGCACTTAGCGCAGAGCTGATGAGGTGCTGCCGATTTATTGAGCTGTGTGTTAGACGTACTGCGGCAACACCTCATCAGTCATAGACCCCGGTTGGGGTCTATGACAGCTTCTCCTCAAGGAGAAGCCTTTGAATTGTGCTCTTGCTAAGCCAAGGAACCTCTGATGAAATCAGCTCTACCAAACATCCATCCAATATGGTATAATACCATCATCAAAGAAATGGTGGTGCTGACAATGAGGCAGGAAACATTTACAGATATGGAATACAGCTTTCGAAAGAAGAAAACCAAGCGGGAAGAGTTTCTGAAAATCATGGATGAAATCATCCCCTGGGAGGAATGGGTTGGAGTCATCAAGCCCTACTATCCCAACAGCAAGCGGGGCCATCCCCCGATGGGTATTGAAAAAATGCTGCGGATGTATCTGCTTTAGATATGGTTCAAACCGGATACATGATGAAGGGCGGCACTATTGTGGATGCAACCATCATCAACGCTCCCAGCTCCACAAAAAACACAGAAACACATAAATATGGATATTATTCACAACTTGCACTTGCAATTTGCGATTATTAGTCCACTATAAAAAACATTAATTTGCGTAGGTGAGATAAATGACAATTGTCGAAGCGTTAAAGATTGTGATGGAAGATAAGCCAACAGGAATGACAAGTAAAGAAGCATATGAACAAATAATTCAGCAAGGTTTATACACTTTTCCCGCAAAGAATCCAGCGGCAGTTGTAAATTCAACAATTCGTAAGCAATGTGTAGGCATTGATTTTCCATCATGTCTTCGGACAAAGGCTTTCTATATTGTTGATTACAAGGGTAAGAAGCCGATGTATGCATTATTAAAAGATATTCCATCTGGAGAGATTGTCGAGCAAAGCATTAAAACGGTTGCGGCTGATTCCGAGAAACTTCCTGAAGAAAAAATTCAAGAATCTTACAGAGAACATATTACAAGCGTGTCAGCTATGCTTCTAAATCAGGTTATGGAAAACGATCCATCATTCTTTGAGCACCTTGTTGTAGAATTGCTTTTGAAAATGGGATATGGATATGATGAAAAATCAGGTATCGTTATAGGAAAGTCTCATGATGGCGGAATTGATGGGATTATCAATGAAGATAAGCTAGGGTTGGATTTGATTTACCTACAGGCCAAAAGATATAAATTTGACAATTCCGTGGGACGCAAAGAATTGCAAGCTTTTGTAGGAGCAATGCAAAATGTCCACAAAGGAGTTTTTATTACAACGTCATACTTTACGAAAGAAGCTCAGTCATATGCTGACAGTCAGCAACAAAAGGCTCTGCGTTTGCTTGATGGAAGCGCATTGGCATCATTGATGATAAAATATGAGGTCGGTGTCGCTGCTGCTGCGGAATATAAAGTTTATCGAATTGATCAATCATTTTTTGAATAATACTATGGAACCTCTGATTAAATCAGCCCTACAATACATCCATCATATATGGTATAATACCATTTCTTAATAAAAAACTTTAAGAAGATTTTTATTTGCCAGCCTAACGGCTGGGGGCTTTCCAGCGAAATGTATCGATTTCATTTTTAATCGCCTTCGGCGATTAGGCGTAAAAAAGCCGCCCAATAAAACGATAAATCGTTTTATTAAAAATTCGTATGAAAAAGGAATGGGAATATGACATACAAACGAATCCTGACTATTCAGGACATTTCCTGCGTGGGCCAGTGCTCCACCACGGTGGCGCTGCCGGTTTTGTCTGCCCTGGGCCATGAGACCTGCATCCTGCCCACCATGGTGCTGTCCACCCACACCGGGGGCTTCGGGCGGCCGGTGGTCCAGCGGCTGGACGGGAGGCTTCTGGAAACCGCCGCCCACTGGCGGGAAAACGGCATTTTCTTCGATGCCATTCTGGTGGGCTACCTGGGCAGCATCCCGGCGGTGGAGGCGGCGGGGGAAATATTGAAGACCATGCTGGCCCCCGGGGGCCTTGCCATTGTGGACCCGGCCATGGGGGACAACGGGCGGCTGTATGCCGGCTTTGACGGGGATTATGTGGCGGCGGTGGGGCGGCTGTGCGCTCAGGCGGACATTCTGCTGCCCAACCGTACCGAGGCGGAGCTGCTGGGGGAGAAGGCTCTGGCGGGCCGGACCCTGGTCCTGACTGGGGCCGTGGACAGCCCGGGAAGGACGGGCATTCTCCTGCGGACCCGGGAGGGGGAGCGGACCTACGTCCACGACCGCATCGGCGGCGGCTTCCACGGCACCGGGGACCTGTTTGCCGCCGTGTTCACCGGTGTTCTGATGCAGGGCAAGGAGGCCTTCGACGCCGCCCGGATTGCAGCGGATTTCGTGAAGCTGTGCATCGAAAACACCGTGGCGGACCCCGCCCATTGGTACGGGGTCCGGTTTGAGCCGGTGCTGACGAAGCTGGCGGAAATGGTAAAATGAATGCTACAGCAGTGGACGCTGCCCCAAACCTTCCCCCGGGGGGAAGGTGGATTGCCGAAGGCAAGACGGAAGAGGAACGGCGAAATCGCAACATAAGTACGCATTTATGGCGGTGCGTTCCATGCTCGACATATCCGGGGGAAGATTTTGGGGTCCGGAAATTTATTCCTTAAGATTTTCTGAATGGCCCTTCCATTTTTCCCAGTCTTGGCATATAATATTATGTAAACAGAGAAACGGGGTGACGGTATGAAAAAAAGGTGGCTTTGGGGGCTGGGGATTCTGGGGGGTGCAGCGTTGACCCTGGCGGGGCTGTGGCTGATGGTCTTCCGGGTCAACGAGTTCTCCCTGGATATCCGGCTGAGAGGGGATAGCCAGGTGACCCTGGAATACGGCCAGCACTATGCAGAGCCCGGGGCGGAGGCCTCCCTGCGGGGCAGTCTGCTGCTGAAACAGGGTTGGTCCCCGGAGGAGGTCCGGTGGACCACCGACAGCGACCTGGACGAAGAAAGGCTCGGGACCTATACCGTCACCTATACCGCCGCCTACCGGGACTACACCGCCCAGGCCCGGCGGCAGGTCACCGTGGTAGACACCCAGCGGCCGGTCATCACCCTCACCGAGGACGGCCCCCTGGAGCCGGAGGTCCGCTATGAGGAGGCGGGCTTCTCCGCCTGGGACAATTACGACGGGGACATTACCGACCGGGTGGAACGCTACGAAACATTGGGCCTGGTGACCTATGCGGTGATGGATTCCTCCGGCAACTGGGGCTACGCCAGCCGGGAGATTCCGCCCTACGACGGCCAGCCCCCGGCGGTCACCCTGGAAGGGGGGACACCCTATGCCATCCCCCTGGGCGTTCCCTATGAGGAGCCGGGCTTTACCGCCGTGGACAACTACGACGGGGACGTCACCGACGCTGTGGAGGTGTCCGGGGAGGTCTGCTGGTACCGGCGGGGGACCTACCCCATCACCTACACCGTCCGGGACGATTTCGGCAACGAGGCCGTCTATGAACGGCTGGTGGAGGTGACCCCTGCGCCCCGGCCCAAGGTGGTTCAGCCGCCGGGTAAGACGATTTTCCTCACCTTTGACGACGGCCCCAGCAGTCACACCCGGCAGCTGCTGGACGTGCTGGATGCTTACGGGGTCAAGGCCACCTTCTTTGTCACCGGCGGCGGGGACCCGGATATTCTGACGGAGATTGTAAGCCGGGGCCATGCCATCGGCATTCACACCCTGAGCCACGAATACGGGGAGATTTATGCCAGCCCCGAGGCCTATTTTGACGATTTGTACGGGATGCAGGCCTATATCCTCGAAAAAACCGGGGTGAAAACCACCCTCATGCGCTTCCCCGGCGGCAGCTCCAACACCGTCAGCCGCAAGAGCTGGGAGGGGCTGATGACCCTGCTGACCGAGGCGGTCCAGGATGCGGGCTTTCAGTATTTCGACTGGAACATCTACTCCGGCGACGCCGGCGGGGCCGGGGCCACGAAAAAGGCCAGCGGCGTGGCGGAAAACGTCATCCGGGGCATGGAGGAGGAGGGCACCGGCATCGTCCTCCAGCACGACATCCACGGCTTCAGCGTGGAGGCCGTGGAGGACATCCTCATCTGGGGCCTGAACAACGGCTATCACTTCGACCGCCTCACCGAAAACAGCCCGGGCTATCACCACCCGGTGAATAACTGACATCTGTGTCATTCTGAGCGAAGAATCCCCCTGGATACGCACAGGGGGATTCCCCGCCCGGAATGCGCCACAGAGA
>JAUNPV010000020.1 GCA_030536515.1 Eubacteriales bacterium | reverse complement strand
CTGACACGCCACCCTCGCACGTTACCAATGGCCGAACCGAATTGTCCCGTCTGGCAGACGATTATTACGCCTACATCAATTCTCAGGTGCTGGCCGCCCATGACCCGGAGAAATCCGGCGCATGGAGTTGGTTTTACGATATGGACGACAGCGCCAGAAAACAATGCAGAGAGATTATCCAAGATGCCGCCTCAGCCCTGAACAATGACCAAACTTCTGCTACTGACCCATCTGTTTATAAGCTGGGAACCTTGTATGGTATGGCAACCGACCAGGAGGGGCGGGACGCTGACGGTGCAGTCTTTTTTAACGAACGAATGAAGCCTGTCATGGAGGCGGACACCGTGCAGGACTTTATGAACGCCTTGGCCTCCCTGCAATATCAATACGGCTTTGACACCCTGCTCAATATGGAGGTGCTGGCACTGGATGAAAACCCCGGAGAATATGCCGTACTGCTCAAGGAAATAAACTACGGTGTGGATGCGGAAGAATTGGGGTATGCGGACAGCGATTCGGAGAACCGGTATTACTTCACCGACTATCTTGGCAGGTTCCTGACCTATTATGGCTATTGTGAAAGCCAGGCCGAACCTGTGAGCAATCAGGCGTATGAGTTTGTCAAGGCCGTCGCGGCCAGCCGCAAGGCCCCTGGGGACGCGAACTATCAGCCTGTATCAGTAGAGGAGCTGCAAAAAATCCTGTCCAACATTGATTTGCCGCAGGTTTTGAGCACGTACTATCGCACACAGCCCCGCCAGTTTCAGGTGATCGACACGGCTCCCATTGCCAAGCTGAACGAGTTTTTGACGGAGCAGCATCTGCCGATGCTGAAAGCCTATGCCTACATGGTCAATCTCCAGAAATTTTCCCCCTTTATGACCTCCGACATGGCAAAGCTCAATGAGACGATGGAGGAGGAATACATCGGGGACACGGACGCCAAAGCCCCGGCTGAAACTGCCGCCGACCAGGTGGCCGCTTTGCTCAAATGGGATTTAGGCAAGCTATACACAGAGAAGAATTACAGTGCGGAGAAGGCGGCCGGCATACAGTTCATGGTGAGCGAGCTGCTGGCGGAGTACAAGGAAATGCTGAAAGAGGAAGATTGGCTTTCCGAAGAGACCCGTCAAAAGGCATTGGAAAAGCTGGATAAAATCAATCTGCGGCTGGGCGCTCCGGCAGAAATTTCCCAATATCTTTCGGCATGGCAGCCCGTTGCCCGGCAGAACGGCGGCAGCTACTTTTCCAATGTGCTGGAGCTGCGCCGGGAGGTGACACAGAAACAGTATGACAGCTTCGGCCAGAGCGTAGATCGAACGGTGTGGAACATACTCCCCCAAGAGTTGACCCCCTGCTACTACCCTACGGATAATTCCATCTACATCCCGGTTGCCGCTCTGGAGCCGCCCTACTTTTCCGCTTCTGCCACGCAAGAGGAAAACCTGGGGGCCATAGGCACCATTGTAGGCCATGAGATCACCCACGCCTTTGACGACCTGGGGAGCAAATATGACGGAAACGGCGATTATGTGGATTGGTGGACAGAAGCCGACAGGCAGGAATTTAACGCCCGCGCACAAAAAATCGTGACCTACTACAACGAGTACAAGACCCCTGGCATCATGCAGCAGGACGGCGAGTACACCCTGGGCGAGAATATCGCTGACCTGGGTTCCATGCGCTGCCTAACCCGCATTGTGGAGAAGAACGGCCTGGACGCCAAGAAATTCTTTGCCAGCTACGCCAATTCCTGGGCCAGCACCTCGGACGGTTTTACCCAGGCGCTTGTGTCCGGCATGGACGAACACGCCGCCGATAAGGTGCGGGTAAACGCTGTCCTGTCCTCCTGTGACCTGTTCTACAGAACCTATGACATCAAAGAGGGCGACGATATGTATATTGCCCCGGAGAAGCGTGTGAGCTTGTGGTAAGCTGGCCTGACATACAAATCACAAATCAAGAAAGAGGTATCATGATGAAGAATAAAAAGTTTTTTGCCCTGCTGCTCTGCGGCATCCTCACAATCAGTATGCTGGCAACCTGCTGTTTCGGGGGGAAGAACCCCCCGGCATCATCAGACAGCCCCGCACAGAATGAAAACGGCGGCAGCGTCGCTGGTACAGCCGCCGAGCTGGGCAGTATAAAGTCCTTTACCGCCGCGACGCTGGATGGGGGCAGCTTCTCCCAGGAGGATATTGCGGCTAAAGATGTGACGGTTATCAACTTCTGGTCGCTGATGTGCGGCCCCTGTGTTGAGGAAATGCCCGACCTTGCCGCCTTTGCCAAGGCTCTGCCGGACAATGTGCAGGTGGTAACAGTTTGCCTGGACGGGACAGGCGAGGAAGAAGCTGCCAAGAGCATTTTAAGCGAGGCTGGCTACGAGGGCGTCACGCTGCTCTCCGGTGATGGGGACTTCAAGGGCCTTTGTGACAATATCCAGTACACCCCCACTACCGTCCTGGTGGACGCCGAGGGTAATTTGGTGGGCGACGCTATCATCGGCGGACAGGAGGATTTATCCGGCACCTTTCTGACAGCAGTAAATGCTGCCCTAAAATCCAGCGGAAAGGCGGAAATCGGCCTTGAAAAGTAAATCAATCCTATTTATTCGTTATGGTCTGTTTGGACTGGCGGTTATTCTTATTGTTATCGGTCTGTTGAACCAGGAACATTTGGAAGTCATGCAAAAGGCGGTGAAGATATGTCTGGAATGTATCGGGATTGGGTAAAGGGCAGTAGTACGGGAAAACGCCTCTCGTTTCAAAGGCTTGTGCAGGTTATTTCCGCCGTCCTGGTGAATGGCTATATGATTGGCTTTCAAAAAGGAAAGATTTTTACCGGCGGCACGAAGGCGGTCTGTGTTCCCGTCCTCAACTGTTATTCCTGTCCCGGCGCGTTGGGGGCCTGTCCCATTGGCTCCCTCCAAGCGGCGGTAGGCGGTATGAAACACCATTTTCCGTTTTATGTGCTGGGGCTGCTGATGCTGTTCGGTATTGTCCTGGGGCGTGTAGTCTGCGGCTTGCTGTGTCCCTTTGGGCTGGTGCAGGATTTACTTCACAAAATCCCGGTTCCCAAGTTGAATCTCCCCAAGAAAATTGACCGACCCGCCCGGTACATCAAATATATTCTGCTGCTGGTATTGGTGATTGGCCTGCCCGCCTTTGCTGTGACGAAAACAGGGGTAACGCCGCCCTACTTTTGCAAATACATCTGCCCCGCCGGAACGCTGGGCGGCGGCATCCCTCTGATGATTGCAAACCCCACTTTGCGGAAACTGGCCGGAGTGCTGTTCAGTTGGAAAGCATTGGTACTGCTAATCGTCGTGGCGGCCTCCATGTTCATTCATCGTCCATTCTGCCGGTATTTATGTCCCCTGGGTGCGTTCTACTCCCTGTTCAACCGTTTCAGCTTTTTCCAGATGCACCTGGACGAAAACAAGTGTATCGGCTGCAAAAAATGTGAGCGTTCCTGCCCAATGGCGGTAGAGGTGACGAAGAATATCAACAGCCCGGAGTGTATCCGCTGCGGTAGGTGTAAATCTGTCTGCCCCACCGGGGCTATCACTTCCGGCTTTGAATGTGGAAAATTGCAGACGGATGTGGTAAAATCAGAAGAAAACTGACCACATGGAGGGCGAGGTTATGGCAACCATCTACTATGCAGACGATGAACAGGAAATTCGGGAGATCGTATCTGCCTTTTTACGGAATGACGGACACGAGGTTGTCACTTTTGAAAACGGTGACTTGCTGCTGGCGGCGTTCCGGGAACGTCCCTGTGACCTTGTGCTGCTGGATATTATGATGCCGGGGACGGATGGTATTGGCGTTTTGACCGCCCTGCGCTCCACTTCTACCGTCCCCGTAATTTTACTCACCGCCAAGGATACCGACAGCGACTACTACACCGGGTTGTCCCTGGGGAGCGACGACTACATCACCAAGCCCTTTAAGCCTATGATTTTATCAGCCAAAGTTCACGCCCTGCTCCGCCGCGTTCAGTATGAAAGCCAGCCCAGGGCGGAGCAGGACACGGCTGATCTGCGCTGCGGAAATCTGTACTATGACGGCAGAAAGCAGGAGTTTTCCGTGGGCGGGACGTTCCTGCGCCTGACCCCCACGGAGATGAAATTCCTCGCCTATATGATGGGCCGGTTTGAGGAAAATGTAAGTAAAGCCGATTTAATGGACGCTGTTTGGGACATAGACACTGAAATTGAGAGCCGGGCGGCGGATGAAACCAACCGCCGCCTCCGCAAGAAATTAACTGCCGCAGGAGCGGATGTATATGCGCAAACCGTTTGGGGCTACGGCTTCAAGCTGACAAAAAAGGAGGGCAGCGTATGAAATTACAGACGAACAAAACCTCCCTCAATCAAAAGGCCCTGCAGCGTATCACGATAACAGCCGTTCTCTCCGGGCTTCTGCTGATTGCCCTTTTTTATGCCGTAGAAACAGTGCATATCCGGGAGCGGGCGCATTTGGCGCTAAAGGAAAATCTTTATTTTCAAGTTGGCCCCTCCGGGGAGCGTATGCCGGAAACTTACTATGCCTATACGGGCGATTTAACTGACGACGATGGGCTACTCTCGGACATAGAGCGGGGAATGCTGGAATACTATGTGGCTCATCAAGCAGAATTGCCCCGTGGTGAGATACACAGTTTCTTTTCCAATGGTGCAACGGTTTACTTCATGCCATTGGCGGCCTCCAGAGTGGATGAAGATACATACAATTTGAGCGGCGACATTCTGCTATATACGGATGTGAGCTTTGCAACTGAATTGACCAGCACAGCGACCTCTATCCTTGTGCTGGCTTTGGTGGGAATCGCCTTGTTGCTCTTTTGGATAGAGCGAAAAACAGTCCGGATGCTTGATGCCAAAGATTCCGACATGAAGCGCTTTTTTGCCAACGCCTCTCACGAATTGAAAACGCCGCTTATGGCAATCCGGGGTTATGCTGATGGCTTGGAAAGTGGCTTGGTAGAACAGAAAAAGGCTTGCGCTGTTATTGTCAAGGAGGCCGACAGGATGACCAGCCTTGTCAATGCCATTTTGGAGTTAAGCAAGCTGGACAGCGGCACAGTGCAGCCTCACATGGCCGAGAACGATGTGCGGGAAATTCTGTATGACGCAATTCAAGTGATTGAGCAGACAGCCCAGCAGAAAGGAATTGAGATTGTCCCCGATTTGCCAACGCCGTTGTTGTTTACTTGTGATGAAGATATGCTGTTTTCCGCTTTTTCCAATATTCTGACCAACTGCATCCGCTATGCGGAAAGCCGTATTACTATCACAGCGACCCAACAAAAATCCCCTCCGGCATTGTCCGTTTGTATCTCTAACGATGGACAATGTATCTCCGAGCAGGATGCGGCCCATTTGTTTGAGCGGTTCTATAAAGGAGTTGGGGGCCAGACAGGGGTTGGTATGGCGTTGAGTTTGGAATATGTACGGTTACACCGGGGTAATATCAACATTTCGGTGAACAATGGAAATACCATGTTTGAGGTGGTGTTATAAGTGAGGTGATAGCTTTGGGAAAATGATGATATTGACCTTTTCAGATAAAGAGGAATGTATCATTGAAAAGATTATGGCCATACTTTCCGATGATAATATTTTGCAGTCCGCCACTGATATTTCAATCCAAAACGATTTTCATTTTGGAAAGCTGAAAATATTACCATTACAACGGAAAGTGCTATTAAATGATATAGAAGTTTCCTTGACTACACGAGAGTTTGATGTGTTGTTTTTCATGGCAAGCCACGAGGGACAAGTATTCACGATGAAGCAACTCTACGAAAGTACAATCCATGAACCGTATTACGAAACTTTTCATACAGTCAGTAGCGCAATTTATCGAATTAGGAAAAAGATTGGCCCTGGATATATTGTGAATGTTCATGGATATGGGTACAAATTCAACCGGCAAGGCACATAAACCGTTGCAGCATTTTGAGCTGCAACGGTTTTTATATATCTTGAACTTTCAGACAAAAATCAGACGATTTTATGCTGTATGCTGATTTTGTATTGAAGTCTGCCCAGCGGCAGAAAAGAAAAAAACTGCTGCTGGACAGACCCATCATCATGTCCAAAATTCATTCCAAGCGGCGGTTTTTAAGAGATTAAAGCCGCCGTTCTTTTATCCCCCAAAGGAATGACGCGGTAACGCTGATAGAAACGGCGGCTGATAGGAGGCAGTCGCCATGAAGTGCATAGCTATTCGACAAAATCCGACGAGGCTTGACCCGTTAAAAAAAGCCAGGCCCCCGCCTTGAAGTATTGCGGCTTTGAAGATGAACTATACACATCCATAGGATGCAATTTAATTTCATTCCCCCGCCCGGTAGGTCTGCGACCTGTCGGGCATTTTTTGTCGCTTTCTGCGGTATGTGCCAGCCTGGAAAAAATATTTTCGCTAAGAGGGCGTTTAGCGGGTAGCAGACGGTCTTGCCGGTGTCATGTTAGCGGAAAGGGAGAGAACCACCACCATCCCCCAACGAAAGGGGGTGAGAAGATGGAAGCTATCCCCCGCAACTATGACGAGTGCCGGTTTGACGCTTTTTGCAAGTCGGTATTGCGGAACGAGGCTCATAACTATCGGCGCGGCCTAAAGCGTCAGCGTGACCGGCAAGTGTCGATCAGTGCCTTGCCGCAGGCAGAAATGGACAAGCTCTGCACAGTAGATTGCTACCCCAGCGACAATTTTACTTTTTCGTCGCATGGATATGATCTGCATATCAGCAGCGAGCTTGTGGCCGATGCCTTTTCCAACCTGTCCGAACAGGCGCAAAGTATTTTGATTTTGCGCTTTGTGCTGGATTTGGGCGATGCCGAGATTGGCAGCCTTGTGGGTATGTCCCGTAGTGCTGTCCAGCGGCGCAGAAAGAAAACGCTGGACGAACTGCGGAACAAATTGGCGGCGTTGATGCCGAAAGGAGGTTGAGCGCGGATGACGAACCCCAACTACAAGGGGCGGGCGCTTCTGCCTATGTCGGTGATTGAAGCCGCCCGCGCCGGGGATGCCGAGGCCGTGGAGCGTGTCTTGCGGTACTATGAGGGCTACATAAATAAGCTCTGCACCCGGACACTCTATGACGAGTACGGCAATCCTTATGTGTGTCTGGACGAGTGGATGAAGCACCACCTGGAGAATAAGCTCATTCAGGCTATCGTCGGCTTAGGCTGACGGCAACCGGCCCGACAAGATAGGGGGAACAGCTTACCCTTTCCCTGTTCCCCCTGTCTCCGGCCCGGCGCTGTACCTTGACAAAGAAAGCCCGCAAGATAACGGCGGAGCAGAATAGGGCAACGGACACATTCTGTATGTGCCGCATCGGTGGGCGCGCCATGACCCCACATCCTGCGGGAGAGCGAGAACCGCTTACACCGAAAGCCGGCAGCTATAATCAGCGACACATACGCTAACGATACTCCCTTACAGCCACAGTCCGAGCGTTAAAAGCGTCGCAGGCAATGGGTAGGGCCGCGTGAGAACCACGCGGGGGTGAAAATCCCGTGGTGCTGGGCCAACAGCCGTCCGATTTATGCCCATTTTGTAGTATGAACCTTTTGTTTCGTGAAAGGGGGATTGCTCCGTATGAATACGGCGGCAAAACAGCAGATCAGCGCCCCCGTTGTACGTCAGTACGAAATTGGAGGCGTTCGCTATATCGTCAAGGCTTTTGTCAGTGACAGGGCCAGCGAAAGCGCAGTAACCAAGATCAACCGTTTAATTCAGGGCGATTTGGAAAAGAAAAAGTAGCCCTGACGCAAATTTTTGAGCTGACGAACGGGGCCGGATATGGTATAATCATACTGTATCAAGGCCCCGTTTTCCGGCTGCGGAATAGGAGGCCAACATGAGCAAACAGCCGGATAAGGTGTTCGCACTGTATTACAATGCGGCACGGATGAACGTCAATGATACAACCTTGCACCTTGACAATCAAACGCATCAAAGCCCCTCTTTCCAGAAAGGGGGTGCGCTGAAATGATGGAGCCGAACATTACGCCGGTCAGCACGTTCCAGCGCATTACCAATACTGCCCCTTTGCGTGAGGAAACCCGCACAGCCATTCAGAACACGGTCTTGCAGTTCTACACCCGCACCAGCCAGCAGGAGGACGACACCGAGGGCTTGACGGCCTGCTATGAGCGTTTGTCCCAAGAAGATAAGTTGGACGGCGAAAGCAATAGTATCAGCAACCAGAAAAAAATCTTGGAGAAGTATTGCCGCGACCACGGCTATACGGCTATCCGGCACTATGACGAGGACGACGGATATTCGGGGACGAACTTCAACCGCCCCGGGTTCCAGCGTTTGCTTGCCGACATTAAGGCAGGAAAAATCAAGCGTGTGGTCGTTAAGGATATGAGCCGGTTTGGACGGAACTATCTTCAAGTGGGTATGTACACGGAAATGCTGTTCCCGGAATATGGCGTTCATTTTATCGCCGTCAACGATGGCGTGGACAGTATTCGGGGTGACAGTGAATTTACAGCCATCCGCAACGTGTTCAACGAGATGTACGCCAAGGACACCAGCAAGAAGATCAAAGCCACATGGCAGTCTAAAGGCCGCTCCGGCGAACACCTTGCTACCATTCCTCCCTATGGGTACATCAAAGACCCGGAGGACAAAAAGAAGTGGATTGTGGACGAGGAAGCCGCCGCTGTCGTACAGAAGATATTCGCCCTATGCGTAGACGGGATGGGGCCGACCCAAATTGCCAAGTGGCTGCAACAGAACAAGGTGCTGAACCCGACCGCTTATGCCCATGCAAAGGGGCAGCCAGCCGCCAACAAGCCGACAGCAAATCCCTATAAGTGGACAAACGAAACCGTGTCCCGGATTTTGGAGCGCATTGAGTATTTGGGCCATACGGTCAATTTCAAGACCTCCAAGCCGTCGTTCAAGAGCAAGAAAAAGGTCTGGAATGACCCGGCTGAATGGGTGATTTTCGAAAATACCCAAGACCCCATCATTGAGGAAAGCGTGTTCTTGATCGTGCAGAATATCCGGCAAGGGCGGCGACGCCCTACTAAGATGGGAGAAATGGGAATGTTTTCTGGATTGCTGTTCTGTGCCGACTGCGGCGGGAAAATGTACCTGTGCCGGGCTAATCACTTTAAGCCGGAGCAGGAATATTATATCTGCTCCACCTATCGGAAAGACCGTACCTTGTGTACGACCCATTCCATACGGCGGGTTGTTCTGGAAGAAATCGTTTTGCGGAACTTGCGGGAAGCTATTCAGTATGTCACGCGCTATGAGGATGATTTTGTACAGCGGGCAGCAGACCAAAGCCTGCGGGAGCGGGACAAGGAACTGGCCCAAAGAAAAGAGGCGCTGGCCCAGGCAGAAAAACGGATTGCCGAACTGGATGTTATTATCAAGCGACTGTATGAGGATAACATTTCGGGAAAACTTTCTGATGCACGGTTTATCAAAATGTCCCGTGACTATGAGCTGGAACAATCTAACCTGACGGCGGCCGCCGAGGTGCTGCGGCAGGATGTAAAACAGCAGGAAAAGCAAAAGGTCAATGTCAGAAACTTTATTTCCGCTGTGAAAAAGTACACCGATATGCAGCAGCTTGACGCCGCTGTTCTCCGTGAGTTTGTGGAGAAGATTTACATTTCGGATGTTTACACACCAGACGAAAACCAGCCGAGGATAAAAGTTCGGGACATTGAGATCGTCTATAACTTCATTGGTGCATTTGATTTTGAGGAAGCGAGGGAGAAATCCCAAGCAGCCCAAAAAATAAAGAAAACCGGCGTAGCCTAAACTACGCCAGTTCTCTCACATAAATGTTTTCTTACGTCACCGCCCCTTTCGGGCGGATTTTTTTAGGAAGCTGTGCGGAAATCGGCAAGACCCGCTGTCCATCCGCAAACGATTTGCACGAGTTTTATGGTCTGCGCTATATCCTGCCAATCTGGTCTATTGCATAAAGCGGCAGATTAACGAGCCATTCCTCCTTTTTATAGTCCGCCATAGAAGTGCGAACAGAAATTTCGGGCAAGAATTTTTCCTGATAGGTTTTCAAACTTTTGGCTTTGAGATTTACCTCTGCCTTGACTTCAACAGGAACGATTCGCTGGCCTGTGTCAACAACAAAGTCAACCTCGCAGGAGCCTCTGTCGTTGGTGTAATAGTAAACGTCCAAATCTTCAACGGTTTTCAGCTGCTGACAAACATACTGTTCTGTAAGAGCACCTTTGAATTCCACGAAAAGGTCATTACCATCAAGCAAGGTGCGCTGCCGAAGCCCCGCCATACAGCCAAGGAGCCCAACATCCAGCACAAACAGCTTAAACGCTTTCAAGTCCTCATACGCCCGTAAAGGGATTCCGGCCGCATTCACACGGCTGACCTTATGGACCAGACCGCAATCGGTGAGCCACATAATCGCAGCTTCATACTCTTTTGCGCGGGCACCTTCACGGACCAGACCGTAGATGAATTTTTTGTTTTCCTTGGCAAGCTGGGAAGGAATGCTGTTCCACAGCATACGAAGCCTCGGAACAATTTCGTTTGGAGCGTGCTTGGAGAAATCCTGTTCATAGGCGGCAAGAATTCTTTTTTGAATGTCACGAACCTCGTTAAAGTCTTTATTCTCCGCAAAGCTCTGCACGGCTTCGGGCATACCGCCAACAAAGTAGTAATGCTTCAGGGCATCAATATACGTTTGCTTAAAACATTTCACCATCTCGAAGTCCTGCTTATCAAGCAATTCGGCAAATCGCTCCTTGCCGGTTGCCATCAAAAACTCCTGGAAGGAAAGCGGGTACAGTTTTAAGAAATCCACCTTGCCGACAGGGAAAGACGTACCTTGATGTAAGGCAATACCGAGCAGCGAACCGGCGCATATAATGTGATACTGGGGCGCATTTTCATAGAAGTATTTCAGGGACGCCAGCGCTCTCGGAACCTCCTGCACCTCATCGAAAATCAGCAGAGAATTGTTCGGATCAATTTTGCGGCCTGCATACAGCTCCAGCCCCATCATCAGGCGGTCCGTATCCAAATCGGATGCAAACAACTTAGCCATTCTGGAATTGGAGTCAAAATTGATATATACGGTATCCGCATACGCCTGTTTGCCAAACTCTTTCATCAGCCAGGTCTTGCCGACCTGACGTGCACCTTCTATTATTAAAGGCTTACGACGCTTGCTTTGCTTCCATTTCAATAGCTTTTCAATAGCAGTTCGGTACATACACGCACCTCCGTTCTGATAATGCAAGTATAGTATATCACATAATTACAAAAATTACAACGAATTTTAGAAAAGTAATTACACTTTTTACAACGAAAAAGGTTTACTGCACCCATAATATCTTTTGGGTACTAAAAAAGCAAGTGATGTTTGTCGTTTGGCAAACATCACTTGCTGTGCTTTATACTTCCTTGTACATCTCCCCGGCGTCGTCCTTGCGGACGTTGTCGGCTACCAGCAGCACCTCGACGGCCACCGTTCGTGGGCCCATGGCGATTTCGATTTTGTCGCCTACCTTCACGTCGTAGCTGGCCTTCACCACACGGCCGTTTACGCTGATGCGGCCGTTGTCGCAGGCCTCGTTGGCCACGGTCCGGCGCTTGATGAGGCGGGAGACCTTCAAAAATTTGTCCAGCCGCATATTACTTGGCCAGATTGTCCTTCAGAGCCTTGCTGGCCTTGAAGGCGGGGACCCAGGAGGCCTCGATGTTGACGGACTCCTTGGTGTGGGGGTTGCGGCCCACCCGGGCGGCACGGTATTTTGCCTCGAAGGTGCCAAAGCCGGACAGCTGGACCTTTTCGTGGCTGGCCAGGGCGGCGGTGATGGCGTCAATGGCGGCGTTCAGCACCCGCTCGGTATCTTTTTTCGTCAGGCCGGCGTTTTCGGCGGCGACGTTGATGAGTTCGGTTTTGTTCATGGCGTTTGCTTCCTCTCTTCTTTTGTGGTTAATAGGTTACCATAAAATTTTTGAAATTGCAAGAGTCTTTCGAAAAATTGTCATAATTTCAGGAAATCCGCAATTTTTTCACCCTTGGGAAGGAGAAGACAGTCCTCCCGGGTCACGGCCTTCAGCCTGGCGGCGGCGGCCAGATACACGGCCACGCCCACCAAAATAGGCCCGCCGCAGAGCATTACCCAGCTGGAAATGCCCAGAGCCTTCAGCCCCAGGAAGCTGCCGCCGACGGCCACGCCCATGATGGCGGCCGCCAGGAAGGACCGGGCAAGGTTTGGCACAATGGCCGGGGGATGGTCCAGCAGCCGGTGCATGGAGTAAAGGTTCAGCGCCGTGATGGAAATGTAGCACAGCAGGGTGCCCAGAGGCGCGCCCAGAATGCCGATGCTGGGGTTTCCGGTGAGGATATACACCACAATGACGTTCAGCACGCCGCCCAGCAGCATATTGATGACGGGCCGCTCGGCGTGGCCGTGGGCCTGCATAATGGCGGTGGTCACCAGGGCCACGGCGTTGAAGATGATGCACATTCCCATGACCGTCATCAGCTGGGTGGCGAGAACCAGGTTCTCCCCCCGGTACAGGCCAATCAGCGCCGTGACGGGCTGGGCCAGAATGGCCAGGCCGAAGGTGCAGGGCATGGCAATCAGGCCGGTAATCCGGGCGGCGGCCTCCTCGGTGGCCTTGGCCCCCCGGTGGTTGCACAGGGTCAGCTGGGCGGTGATGGCAGGGATGATGCTGATGGTGATGGGGGAGATGAAGGCGGCGGGCATATTGTAGATGGTCTGGGTCATGCTGAAAATGCCCCGGTGAATGTCGGCCACCTTCTGGGTGTAGCCGATGTCCAGCAGCCGGCCCATGAAAATCTTGGTTTCCAGCATGGTCAGCATTTGCAGCCCCGCCGAGCCGATGGTGATGGGAATGGCGATGACCAGCAGGCCCCTGGCGGTGTCGGAGAAGCTCCGGGGGGCATCCTGGGCCTGGGGCAGGTCCCCGTAGCGGCTGCGGAAGCAATAATAGAGATAAAAGGCCGACACCAGGCAGCTGGCGGTGACACCCAAAATGGCCCCGCCGGCGGCCAGGGGGATGCTGCCTGTGGCCTTCAGGAGCACCAGGGCGGCAACCATGCCCACAATCAGCTTCACCACCGCCTCCAAAACCTGGGAGATGGAGGTGGGCAGCATATTGCTCTGGCCCTGGAAGAAGCCCCGGAAGGTGCTCATAATGCAGATGAGCAGCACGCAGGGCCCCAGAAAGCCAATGGCGGCCCAGGCGTCGGGCTGGTTCTGGAACTGGGCCAGCTGGCGGCAGAACACCGTCATCAGCAGGCTGCCCGTGATGCCCAGCCCCAGGAAAATGCCCTTGGCGGTGCGGTAAATCCGGCGGACCTGGTTGTAGTGGCCCAGGGAGCTGGCCTGGGAAATCATCCGGCTCATGGCCACCGGCAGTCCGGCGGTGGAAATCATCAGCAGCACGTTGTAAATCTCATAGGCGGTGTTGAAATAGCCGAAGCCCTGCTCGCCGATGATGGCGTTGAGGGGAATTTTGTACAGGGCCCCGATGACCTTGACAATGGCGGTGGCCATGGCCAGCAGCGCCGTGCCCTGGAGAAAATTCTGCTGTTTACGGGTATCAGACATAAGCTGCCTCCTTATTTGGCTTCTTCAAAGAGCTTTGGGATGGCGTAGGAAGTCAGCTCCTCCACCACCTTCGGAAGGTCAATGGTGGGGAAGCGGCCGTTCTGATAGAGAACCTTGCCCCGGACCATGGTCATGGCCACGTCGCCGCCTTTGGCGGACCAGGCAAGGCCGCTGAGCACATTGTGGCAGGGCATCAGGTGGGGGGCGGAGAAGTCCAGCAGCGCAATGTCCGCATCCATGCCCTCCGCCAGCATTCCGCACTCCGCAGCCCGGCCCTGGGCCTGGGCGCCGGTGACGGTGGCCATCATCAGCACGGCGGAGCTGGGCAGGGCGGAGGCATCCCCGGAGGATGCCCGGACGGCCATGGCGGCACCCCGGATGACCTCGAACATATCCAGATTGCCGCACTCCATGGCCCCGCCGGTGCCAAGAGCCACGTTCATGCCCGCCTTCACGGATTCTAAGATGGGGGTGGCGGCCCGGCCTGCCTTGGCGGAGGCCAGAGGGGTCACCACGGCGGAGACCTTCTTCTTCCCCAGCAGTTTACGCTCCCGGTCATCAAGATATGTACACCCGGCGGCGGTGGCGGGGACGGCAAAGAGGTTGTGGCAGCTCAAAAGCTCCCCGGGACCCATGCCGGTCCGGTCCAGGCAGGAGTCCACCTCCCCCTGGGTCTCGGCCAGGTGGAGCTGAACGCCCAGGCCCTTTTCACAGGCGTAGCCCGCCAGGGCCTCCCAGAGCCGGTAGTTGCTGGTGTACTCAGCGTAGATGCCGGCATCGATTTTGATGCGGCCGCCGTCATAGCCGTGCCACTTGTCCACCACCCGGACCAGCTCCCGGCACTGCTCGTCGGTTTCAAAGTCAAATTCCTCGTTCTGGTCGATGAAGCGGTAGCTGGACAGGGCCAGATTGGCCTTGATGCCGGACTCGGCCACGGCCTCGGCGGTGGCGGCGGGGTAGTAGTAAAGGTCCGACACCGAGGTGATGCCGAAGCGGAGGCACTCGGCAATGGACAGCAGCGCCCCGGCCTTGGCGGCCCGGGAGTCCATTTTGGCCTCCTTTTTCAGCAGGGCCTCAAGGGCCTCGGCGTTGCCCAAATCGTCGGTGTAGCTGCGCAGCACGGAGGTGGCCAGGTGGGTGTGGCAGTTGATCAGGCCGGGCATGGCCACCATGCCGGTGCCGTCGATGATGGTGGCGGGGGTCTGCTTGGGCGGCTGGGTGTCCAGATACACGATTTTGCCGCCTGCAATGCCGATGAAAGCACCGAAGAGCACCTTCATGGACGCATTCATGGTCACAGCGGTGACGTTGGAAATTAAAGTATCCAAATGGGGACTTCCTTTCTGGGTAAAAATATGGGATGCACCCATCAAATCCTTCCCCCGGGGGGAAGGTGGCCGAGCGCAGCGAGGTCGGATGAGGGATGGCGAGATTTTAACGCTTGCAGGCATTTACGGTGGTGCTTACGATGTCTCAGATGCCGCCATCCCTCATCAGTCACGGCTTCGCCGTGCCAGCTTCCCCCCGGGGGAAGCTATTGGGGGGGTGCAGGGAATATGTCAGGGCATCAGTGCAAACAGCTCTTCCTTCTGCTTCAGCACGGAATCGAGCATTTCGATGTACTGCTCGGGAAATTTCGGGTTGTGGAACCGCTGGAGGCGGCCGTCGGGGAGATTGACTTTATTCATGCCACCGCCGCCCAGGGAGAGGATGGTGTGGACCTCCTCCATCATGTAGATGTTGTACAGGCAGTCCAGGGAGTCCCGGCTCCAGCCTACGTTTTCGAAGCTGCCGGACATATACTTCTGCCGGTAGAGGTAGTAGGGCTTGTAGCCAAGGCCCCGGAGGGTGTGGGAGGCGTAGTCCACCATCTCCGTCACGGCCTCCAGGGGCGGGAGGCTTTCCCGGCGCTCAAACAGGTCCGCTCCCTTTTTCAGAGCCAGGGTGTGGACGGTGATGTTGGCGGGATGCAGGGCGGCGACGGTGTCCAGGGACTGGCGGAAGCCCGCCGGGGTGTCGGTAGGCAAACCGGCAATCAGGTCCATGTTGATGGCCCCAAAGCCTGCGTCCACGGCCTGGCCGTAGGCCCGGAGGACGTCCTCGCCCCTGTGGGGCCGCCCGCAGGCCCGGAGGACCGAGTCCACCATGGTCTGGGGGTTGATGCTCATGCGGTCCGCCCCGTGGGTCCGGATGGTCAGCAGCTTTTCAGCGTCCAGGGTGTCGGGGCGGCCTCCCTCTACGGTGAATTCCAGGCACCGGGACAGGTCAAAGGCCCCGGTGATGGTGTCCAGCAGCCGTGCCATCTGGGAGGCAGTCAGGGTGGTGGGGGTGCCGCCGCCCATGTAGACCGTGCGGATGTGCTTCCCGGATTCCCGGAGCAGCCGCCCGGTGACCCGGATTTCCTGCTCCAGGGCCCCCAGATACGGCTCCAAAAGCTCGGTTTTCTTTCCAATGGTCCGGCTGACGAAGCTGCAATAGCTGCACCGGGTGGGGCAGAAGGGAATGCCCACGTACAGAGATACGTCCGTGGGCTCCAGCAGATTTGCCGCCGCCACCGTGGACCGGGAGCATTCGACCGCCAGCTGCCGCCGGTCCTCCGTCACATAGTATACGTCCCGCAGGAGCCGGTCGGCGGAGGCGGCGGTGCCGCCGGACAGCATATGCTTTGTTGAAATTTTGGTGGGCCGGACCCCGGCCAGAGCGCCCCAGGGGGGCGTGACGCTCAGCAGCTGCCGTGCCGCCAGGTAGTAGCTCTGCTGCAAAATCTGACGGCGGCGGCGGACCGTTTCCTCCGACGCTTTTAAGCGGCGGGAGGCGGCGGCGGTCTGGCCGTTCAGGGTGATTTTGGCGGTGGCGGTGAGCCAGGTCCGCCCCCGGTGGAGGGCGGAGACCGCCTCGCCGTCGGGGTTTTCCGGAAACAGCGCCAGCTGCAGCTGCTCCACGGCATACAGGTCGTCGTGACCAAGACGTGTCAGTTTCATAGAGATTCCTCACGCATGATTTCGTAGGGAACGGATTTATCCGTTCCGTGCGGCGAAGCCGCTTTGCCCGTTTGCGGACGGGGAGCGTCAGAAGCGGAACTATCTTAAATAAGGGTTATACTTCTTTTCTTCCTCCAAGGTGGAAGCCTCCCCGTGGCCGGGGTAGACGGTGTAGTCTTTTTCCAGACCGGCCAGGCGGCGCAGGGACTCGGCCATGGCCCGGGGGTCGCTGCCGGGGAAATCCGTGCGGCCGCAGGACCCGGCGAACAGGGTGTCCCCGGAGAACAGGCAGTCCTCTATCAGCAGGCACACGGACCCGGGGCTGTGGCCGGGGGTGGCAAGGACCCGAAGGGAAAAGTCCCCAATGGTCACCTCTCCCTCGTCCAAAAGATTCGTGTAGTACAGAGGCCCGGCGCTCATCATGGGAGGCAGAGACAGCTCTCCCCGGCCCATGTACACAGGGCAGTCGTACTCCATAGCCAGGGCCCGGACGGCCCCCACATGGTCAAAGTGGCCGTGGGTCAGCACAACGGCCTGGACCTCCAGCCCCGCCAGGGCGGCGGTGAGGCGACGGGATTCATAGCCCGGGTCGATGACCAGGCAGGCGCTGCCCTTTGTCAGAATATAGCAGTTGGTCTGGTAATCGCCCAGAGAAAGGGTTTTTACGTCCATGGTTACCTCCTGGGGGTGTTCATCAGCTGATCGGTGTCCAGAATCAGGGTGACGGGGCCGTCGTTGACGGATGCCACCTTCATATCGGCCCCAAAGCGGCCGTGCTGTGGGGGATAGCCCAGCTCGCCGCAGAGGGCCAGAAATTTTTCGTAGAGGGCGTTGCCCAGCTCGGGGCCTGCGGCATCGGTAAAGCTGGGGCGGCGGCCCTTGCGGCAGTTGCCGTAGAGGGTGAACTGGCTGACCACCAGCACCTGGCCGCCCACAGCGTCCAGCCCCAGGTTCATCTTGCCGTTTTCGTCCTCAAAAATCCGAAGGCCCAGGGCCTTTTCGGCTAAACAGCGGCAGGTTTCCTCGGTGTCGTTTGGGCCCACGCCCAGCAAAATCAAAAAACCCTTTCCGATTTCCCCCACCACCTGGCCGTCAATGGCCACGCTGGCAGAGGAAACACGGGTCAAAATGGCTCGCATAGGATGTACCTCCAAAGATGTATGGTAGGGAACGGATTTATCCGTTCCGCCCCAGAAGCCGCCAGCCCTCCCGCAGGAACGCTGGTTTCTGGGCTGTGCAGGCACAGCCCAGCGGAACGGATAAATCCGTTCCCTACGGGGAATGCGGTTTATTCTTCAGCTTCTTCCTCGGAAGCCTCGGGGGCGGGCTTGGTGACGACGTTGTTGCTGCCGTTGTTGCAGCCGGCGGTGATGTTTTTTCGGGGGCTGCACAGCATACCCGCCACCAGCCCTGCCAGGGTGCAGGCGGCGATTCCCAGCACCAGCTCCCGCTTGTTGACCGCCACGGTCACGTCCAGTTCAGACCAGAATTTGCTCAGTTTGTTACACATTTTGGTTACCTCCTGCATCATAAAAATCCAATTTGTAGGGAACGGATTTATCCGTTCCGTCTCAGAAGCTGCAAGCCCGGGGGAACGTTCCTTCCCGGGGAAGGGCGATTTTCTGATTTGCGCAAACGCAAATCAGCGGAACGGATAAATCCGTTCTCTACGGAAATGTGGGAAGGCTGGCTTCTGGGCTGTGCAGGCACAGCCCAGCGGAACGGATAAATCCGTTCCCTACGGGGGTGCTTAGTTCTGCCCTCTCCGGGAGCCTGTTACGTCCCGGACGTTCAGGAGCTTTTTGCGGATGCTTTCCAGCTCGCTTACGTTTTTCACCTCGAAGCGGACGGTGAAGGTGGAGCGGCCGTTGGGCAGGTCCTTGCCGTAGAGCTCCTTCACCCTGGCCCGGGCGGTGGTCATCACCGTAGCCAGGTCCAGCAGCAATCCGTCCCGGGTGATGGCGTCCAGCTCCAGGGTTGTCTCGAAGGGCTGCTCCTCCTCGCCGGCCCAGCGGACCCGGACCCAGCGGGCGGCCTGCTTGGGGTCCTCCCGGCCCTGGGCGTTGGGGCAGTCGGCCCGGTGGATGCTGACACCGAAGCCCTTGGTGATGAAGCCCACAATGGCATCCCCGGGCACCGGGGCGCAGCACTTGGCAAACTTAATCATGCACGAGTCGATGTCCTCCACGATGACCCCGTTGACGGCGTGGCGGTTGAGCTTGGCCGCCGGGTCCTCGGGGGTGGTCCGCAGGGGGGAGAGCTGCTGCTTTTCGGCGCTCTGGGCCTTGACGGCCTTGGTGATGTCGTCCCGGATGCGGCCCACAGCCTTGGTGGCGGTGAGGCCGCCGTAGCCGATGGCGGCGTACAAATCGTCCCAGTTGTCGAAGCCCAGCTTTTTCAGCAGGTGGTCCTCCAGGTCGCCGTCGGTCAGGGCGGTCAGCGGCAGGGCCATCCGCTTCATTTCGGATTCAAAGGAGGACCGGCCGTGGACGATGTTCTCCTCCCGCTTCTCCTTTTTGAACCACTGCTTGATTTTGGTCCGGGCCTGGTTGCTTTTGCAGATGGTGAGCCAGTCCCGGCTGGGGCCCTTGGCGGATTTGGAGGTGAGGACCTCCACAATGTCGCCGTTGCGCAGCTTGGCATCAATGTTGGCAATGCGGTTGTTGATTTTTGCGCCAATCATAGCGTTGCCCACGCCGGAGTGAATGGCATAGGCGAAGTCGATGGGGGTGGACCCTGCGGGCAGGGACACGATGCGGCCCTTGGGGGTGCAGACGAAAACCTCGTCGTCGAACATATCGATTTTCAGGGACTGGACGAATTCCTCGGCATCGGAGTCCTGCTGGGTTTCCAGCAGACGGCGGACCCACTCAAAGTCCTTTTCGGAGCCGTCGCCGGTGCCCTGCTTGTATTTCCAGTGGGCGGCCACGCCGTATTCGGCGGTGTGGTGCATCTCCCAGGTGCGGATCTGCACCTCGAAGGGAATGCCCTGGGAGCCGATGACGGTGGTGTGCAGGGACTGGTACATATTGGGCTTGGGGGTGGAAATATAGTCCTTAAAACGGCCGGGGACCAGGTTGAACAGGTCGTGGACATGGCCCAGCACGTTATAGCAGTCGGGAATGGTATCGACGATGCAGCGGAAGGCGTAGATATCGTACAGCTCGTCGATGGTCTTGCCCTGGGCCTGCATCTTCCGGTAGATGGAGTAGACGTGCTTGATGCGGCCGTAGGTCTTGTTGGGAATGCCCACGGCGGTGAGCCGCTGGGAAATCCGCTCCTGGATGGTGCGCATGAACACCTCGTCCTGCTCCTGGTGGGCCTGGAGGTAGGACATGATTTCGTCGTACTCCTTGGGGGCCAGATACCGAAGGGACAGGTCCTCCAGCTCCCATTTAATCCGCTGCATACCAAGCCGGTGGGCCAGAGGGGCGTAGATGTCCATGGTCTCCCGGCATTTGGAAATCTGCTTGGCGGGGGTCTGGTACTGCATGGTGCGCATATTGTGGAGCCGGTCGGCAATCTTGACCAGCACCACCCGGATGTCCTTGGACATGGCCATGAACATTTTGCGCAGATTTTCCATCTGGGCCTGCTCGGAGGTGGAGAAGTTGGCCCGGGTCAGCTTGGTGACGCCCTCCACCAGCTCGGCCACGGTGGTGCCGAAGATTTTTTCGATGTCCTCGTGGGAGGCGTCGGTGTCCTCGATGCAGTCGTGGAGCAGGGCGCTGAGAACGGCGTCCAGGTCCAGGCCCATCTCCGCCACAATCTGGGCAACGGCCAGGGGGTGGATGATGTAGGGGGAGCCGTCCTTCCGCTTCTGGTACTGGTGCTTGCGGTTGGCGTATTCCACGGCCCGGTCGATGAGGGCCATGTCCACGCCGGGCATATGCTTTTCAATGGCGGTGCGCATGGACGCATAGTGTTCTTCAAAGGTTTCCATAGATCGTTCAGCTCTCTTTCGCTTGCAGCAGACGCTGCATGGTGGCGCTTTCGTTCAGGTCCGCCTTGCCGCTGCCGGGGGTCAGGCGGATGGAGATGGTTTTGCGGTGGTTTTGCAGGGTCAGCAGCCCCACGTCCCGGAAAATATCCAGGCAGGTGAGCATCTGGCCCAGGGACATGGGCTTTCCGGTCCAGCGGACAATTTTCCGGCACAGGCACAGGGGCGTTTCCTCCAGCTGGGGGCTGTGAACCCCGGCCAGATACCGCCAGACCATGGCCAGCGTCTGCCGCGGGGGCAGCAGAGTCCCTGCCTCCTGCGGGGTAAGCTGCCCCCGCAGAAGGGCCCGGTAGGGGGCGGTCTCCGGGGAGCAGGCGGCGGCGCAGCTGGGGCGGATGTCCACCACGTTCATCTGGACGCTCCGCTCCCCCCGGAACTCATTGACCTGGGGGGTGAAGGCCACGTCCACCAAATCCCCCACCTGAATGGACACGGTTTCCGGCGTGGCGGAAAAGTAGATAGCCCCCAGGCTGTGCCGGTCCCGGCGCAGCCGCAGCCGCATATGCCGGCCGCCGCCCACCATGCTGATGCGCTCGATGGTGAGGTTTTTCATCATCAGCACCGGCTTGGGGCAGGCGTTGCCGCAGGGCTCCAGGGCGGCCAGGGAATCGATGTTGTGAATGGTCAGCAGCTCCGGCGGCACGGTGCAATCGATGTCCAGGGAGCTGGTGGGAGCTTCCCCCTGGTAATACTCCGCCGCCAGCTGGCAGATGCGCCGGCGGAACTCCGGAATGCTGCTGCGGTTGATGGTAAAGCCCGCCGCCAGCTCGTGGCCGCCGTAGCTGACCAGCAGGGGGGCAAGGGCGGACAGGGAGGCAAACAGGTTGAAGCCCCCGTGGCTCCGGGAGCTGGCCTTGCCGTGCTCCCCGTCCAGGCAGATGAGAAAGGCGGGGCAGGCGAATTCCTCGGCAATCCGGCTGGCCACAATGCCAACCACCCCCTGGTGCCAGCTCTCGTCCGCCAGGACGATGGCCTCGGGCAGCTGCCCCTGGGGCAGCATGGACACGGCCTGGGCGTAAATTTCAGACTCTACGCTCTGACGCTGGCGGTTTAATTCGCACAGGGCGTGGGCCAGCTTTTCCGCCCGGCGGGGGTCCTGGGTGAGGAACAGCTCCACCGCCAGGCCAATCTGCCCCATCCGCCCGGCGGCGTTGATCCGGGGGGCCAGCATAAAGCCGATGGAGGAGGCAGTGACGTTTTCCGGGGTGCAGCCGGACTCTGCCATGAGGGCGGCAATGCCCGGCCGCCCGGTGTGGGCCAGCATGGCAAGGCCCCGGGACACGAACACCCGGTTCTCCCCCTGCAATGGCATAACATCGGCCACGGTGCCAAGGCAGACCATGTCGGCGTAGTCCGCAAGGACCTGGTCCTGGTCCCCGGACAATGCGGCGGCCAGCTTGAAGGCCACGCCCACTCCGGACAGATTCCGGTGGGGGTAGCCGTCGTCAGGCCGGTGGGGGTCCACCACGGCGGCGGCAAAGGGCAGCTGCTCCTTGCACTCGTGGTGGTCGGTGATGACCAGGTCAATGCCCAGCTCCCGGGCCAGCTCCGCCTCGGAAACGGCGGTGATGCCGCAGTCCACGGTGATGATGAGCTTCACCCCGTCCTGGCTCAGCTGCCGGATGGCAATGGGGTTCAGGCCGTAGCCCTCCTCCAGCCGCCCGGGGATATAGCTGACCACATTGGCCCCCTGGCGGCGCAGGTAGTCCGTCAGCAGGCAGGTGGCGGTGATGCCGTCCACGTCATAGTCGCCGAAAACGGCAATTTTCTCCCCCCGGGACATGGCCAGCCCCACCCGCCCGGCGGCCAGGTCCATGTCCTTCATCTGAAAGGGGGCGATGAGGGGGGCGTTGCAGTCTAAGTATGCGCTTGCCTCCCGGCCGGTGCGGATGCCCCGGGCGGCAAACACCATGGCGGCCAGGGGAGAATACCCGCTCCCCACCAGGGCATTGACCGCCCCGGCCTCCGGCTCGCACACATTCCAAATTCCGTATTTCACGTTTAAGCACATCCAATAATTACATTTTCCCTACATTATAGCAAAAATAAACCGGATGTACAAGTGGCAGAAATAAAAAAGTAGGGAACGGATTTATCCGTTCCGGGCCGCCGCATTGCCGAACGTTTACAGTATGTCCATATTTGCCTTGCGCAATATGGTATAATATAAAAAATGCTTATTGACTTTACTCAGCTAGCAAGTGCGGTACAGGCCAAAGGCTCCCCTGTGTAAGGGGAGCTGCCCGAAGGGCAGACTGAGGGGTTGTCTGGCAGCTGCCCACTGCACAGGAGCCGGGAATATTGCGCAAACAATAAACGCTCTAAGCAACCCCTCCGACCCGGCTTCCGCCGGGCCACCTCCCCTTACACAGGGGAGGCTTTGCTGCTGCATCCCGATAAGCACATAAAAAATACTGGGATTTGCTGCTTTGCCGGAGGAGAATCGTTTTGAATGAACTGAAACAGGAGGGGTGCGTATGGGAAGCCGGAAGAAAATGTCAAAACAGCTCCGCCGAATGTTATTTTGCGTGTGTGCGGCGGCCCTGCTGGGCCTAATGTGGCTGATGCTGGAAGGAATGTCCGGCGAGGATGTAGACGATATCCTGTCGGAGCTGTATGCGCTGCCCGCCACGGCCACGGCCTCTGACCTGGAACGGCTGGGGTATGTGGACTTGACCGAAATACAGCCTGGGCGGCTGGAGGATGTCTCGTCCTATTTCGTGAGCACCGCTCTGCCATTGGGGATGAAGCCTGTGGACCGGAAACGGCCGCTGCTGAAAACCTTCGTCAGCACCGGCGACGGCCTGTTCGTCCACGTGTTTGACTGCGACGAATCCGCCGCATTAGCGGCTATGGTTGTAAGCTATAACGTGAAAACGCAGCGAAGCGATGGCTCTCCCAGAACCTTCCGCTTGCAGCGGGAGGAAGTGAAAGCCCAAAATGGGGTTGTGGAAGTATGGCTTCGTGCCCACACGCCGGATGTTTTAGCCCCGGACGGCGACGATTTCCTGCTGTATCAGTATCAAGAACCGTAACCCAACGGTACAGGCTAATTTTGAGAATTAGCCTGTACCGTTATTTTGAGCTTTGGGCCGGTTTGCCAGCTGCAAGGCCATAACGGCCAGCAGGGGGGCCAGAATCATGCCGCCGATGCCCCAGAGGCGGTAGCCTGCGTACAGGGCCACCAGGGTGGCCAGAGGGTCCAGCCCCAGGTGGCTGCCCACCAGTTTAGGCTCCAGAATGGACCGGGTCAGGCTCACCACCGTGTAAAGCCCCAGCAGCCCCACCGCCCGGGGGATGTCCCCCTGCAAAAAGCACACCGCCGCCCAGGGCAGCAGCACCGTGCCGGTGCCCAGCACCGGGAAGGCATCCACCAGGGACACCCCCAGAGCCCACAGCAGGGCGTAGGGAATCCGGAGAATCAGAAGGCCCAGGGACAAAATGGCGTAGGTCACCCCCATCAGCTTGACCTGGGCGGTGAGCCACCCGGCCACCGCCCCTTTCATCCGCTTCCCGGCGGCCAGCAGGGAGGCCAGGGCCTCCCGGGGAATGCGGCGGGCCAGCCACCGGCGAATCCGGGGGAGCTTGGCGGAGATGAGAAAGGCGGAGATGATGCCGGTGCCCAGGCTCAGCGCGCTGCCCGGCACATGGCTGAGAAGCCCTCCCGCCAGCCCCAGCAGATACCGCACCGCCTGGTTCAGCAGGAAGGTCCCTCCGGAAAACAGGCCCGTCACATTCTCCTCCAGAATGGGCCGGATGCTCCGGGGGGCCCGGGCGGCCAGGCCCAGCAGCCAGGCTTCCAGCAGGGAAAGCCCCGTCCCGGCGGCGGCCTCCAGGTCCGGCAGCACCCCGGCCAGCAGCCCCAGCTCTCGGAGCAGAAAGGCCCCCAGGGCCAGCAGCAGCGCCGCCCCCAGGGCGAAGGTCAGGCTCACCCCAATGCCTGCTGCGGCGCCCCGGGGAAGCCGCAGCCTCCGGCACAGCAGAGCCGTCAGCGGCTCGGCGGCCAGAGCCAGCACCGCCCCCAGGGCAAAGGGGGAAAACAGGGGATACAGCCATCGCAGGCACAGCCAGACCAGGGCGAAGACCCCAATCATGGAAATGGCGTTTTTTGTTCCGCTGTACATGAAAACTCCCCCGTTTCTGCCGGCTTTTTTGGATAAAATTTTCCTTGCTTTTTTCAAAAATTGTGTTACAATGTGTAAGAGAAACACAAGTGTCGCTGTCACGCGCACGTAAAACTGTGACTGAGATGAAGGAGAACGCAAATGTCTACCAAACCCCAATATTACATTGTGGAGGCATCCGCCCTGCCGGAGGTGTTTCTGAAGGTGGCGGAGGCCAAGCGGCTGCTGTCCACCGGCGAGGCATCCACCGTCAACGAGGCCACCCAGATGACCGATATCAGCCGCAGCGCCTTTTATAAGTACCGGGACGCTGTGCTGCCCTTCCAGAATATGATGACCGGACGGATTATCACCTTCCAGCTGCTGCTCCACGACGAGCCGGGGCTGCTGTCGGTGATTCTGGAGCTGTTCGCCGCCGCCAAGGCCAATATCAGCACCATCAACTCCATCGTCCCCACCAACGGCACCGCCGTGGTCACCATCTCCGCTGAGATTATCGACCAGAACGTGTCCCTGGAGGAGCTGCTGCAAAACCTGAAGGCCGTCAGCGGCGTGGTCAAGGCAGAGGTGCTGGCGGGCTGAAATTGAAGTAAGAAGGAAAAGTGAATCGTGAAGAAGTGAGGAATCGGCTCCGCCGATGATTTCAAAACGTGGCGAAGCCACACCTCACCTCTTCACTCTTCACTCTTACTTCTTCACTTACGAATAATCCTACCCTGTTATGGCATAGGATATTCTGAAAATGTGGAAATTTTCCTGTTGACAAACCCGGCAGGGTGTGCTACAATACCCGGGTAATAAAGAAGGCTGAACATCTGCCTCACCGTTCGCTTCCGGCAAAACGGTCAATATTCCGTCTTTTCCCTGTGGGAGGACTGTGAGTATGCGGATGGGCTGCCATCCGCTTTTTTGTTGTTTATTTGGAGGTGCTTACCATCGCAAAGTTAGATCATCAGCTCAATGAGGAAATCCGGGACAAGGAAATTCGTCTGATCGGTGCCGACGGTGCCCAGCTGGGAATCGTTTCCGCAGCCCAGGCCAACGCCATGGCCGAGGAGCAGGGCATGGATCTGGTGAAGATTTCTCCCAACGCCACTCCTCCCGTCTGCAAAATCATGGACTATTCCAAGTTCTGCTTCGACCAGAAGAAGCGGGAGAAGGAAGCCAAGAAGAACCAGCGGGTGGTGGAAATCAAGGAGATCCGCATGAGCCCCAGCATCGACACCAACGACCTGAACACCAAGGTCAAGGCAGCCCAGAAGTTCCTTCTGGACGGCAACCGGGTGAAGGTCAGCGTCCGTTTCCGCGGCCGTGAAATGGCACACACCAACCTCGGTGAAAAGCTGCTGCTGGATTTCGCTGCTGAGTGCGCTGAGATCGCCAACATGGAGAAGAATCCCAAGCTGGAGGGCCGCTTCATGGCGATGTTCCTGACCCCCAAAAATAGCAAATAACCCAATGCAATGTTAGTACAAAAGATAACGGAAGGAGAACCTACCTATGCCCAAGCTGAAAACCCATAGCGGTGCAAAGAAAAGATTCAACCTGACCAAGTCCGGTAAGGTTAAAAGAGCTCGTGCTTACAAGAGCCACATTCTGACCAAGAAGACCACCAAGCGTACCCGCCATCTGCGTGCTACCGCTTACGCCGACGTGACCAACACCGAGGCAATCAAGAAGATGATCCCTTACAAGTAAGGCAGAAGGAGGATACTAAGAAATGGCAAGAGTTAAAGGCGCAATGATGACGCGCAAGAGAAGAAATGCTACCCTGAAGCTGGCCAAGGGCTACTGGGGTTCCAAGTCCAAGCACTTCAAGATGGCCAAGCAGCAGGTCATGAAGTCCGGCAACTACGCTTTCGTCGGCCGCAAGCTGAAGAAGCGCGACTACCGCCGCCTGTGGATCACCCGTATCAGCGCTTCCGTCGCTCCCTACGGCATGAACTACTCCACCTTCATGAACGGCATCAAGAAGGCCGGCATCGAGATGAACCGCAAGAGCCTGTCCGAAATGGCTATCCAGGACACCGCCGCTTTTGCAGCCGTCGTCGAGAAGGCCAAGGCTGCTCTGAACTAAGCATACAAAAGCCTGTTGCTTTCCGCAGCAGGCTTTTTATCATACACCCGTAGGGAACGGATTTATCCGTTCCGTCGTACACATCCGTAGGGAACGGATTTATCCGTTCCGCATCTGTCGGCGTTCGCAAACGGAACGGATAAATCCGTTCCCTACGAAAGGGAGGATTTTTCTTGGAACTGAAACACACCGCTCAGCGGGAAGGGAAACTCTCCTCCTTCCTCCGGGGCGAGATGAAAATGTCCTCGGGGCTGATGAACAAATTAAAGTGGGGCGATTCCATCCGGGTCAACGAGGTGCCTCAGCGGACGGACTATCCCGTGGCCCCCGGGGACGAAATCACCGTCCGCCTGGACGAGGCGGCCCCGGACTACCCGGCCCAGGCAGGGGCGCTGACAATCCTCTATGAGGACGACCACATCCTGGCGGTGGACAAGCCCGCCGGGATGCTCATTCACCCCTCCCGGTCCAAAAACACCGACACCCTGGCCAATTTCGTGGCGGGGTACTATCAGAAAACCGGCCAGGACTGTGCCTTTCATCCGGTGACCCGGCTGGACCGGGACACCTTCGGCATCGTCCTGCTGGCGAAAAATGCCCACGTCCACGCCCTGCTCCAGGGGCTTCCCATCCGCAAGACCTACCACGCCCTGGTGTGGGGCGGCCCGGCGGAGGACCGGGGCATTATCGACGCTCCCATTGCCCGGCGGCCCCTTCCCAGCCTGCTGCGGTATGTCTCTCCCGAGGGAAAGCCCTCGGTGACGGAATTTGAGGTGCTGGAGCGGTCCGCCCAAAGCGCAAAGCTGGCCCTGCACCCCATCACCGGCCGGACCCACCAGCTGCGGCTTCACTGCGCCTGCCGGGGCTTTCCCATTCTGGGGGACCCCCAGTACGGCAGCGAAGCATCCCGTGCCCTGTCAGAGGCAATGGGCCTGGACCACCAGCTGCTGTGCGCCAAAGCGCTGGAGCTTCCCCACCCCATCACCGGGGAAAAGCTAAGGCTGCACTCCGGCATGGATGCCGGGACAATCTGATACGGATATTGTAATAAACACCCGGCTGAAACAGGAAAAGTCTGTCTCAGCCGGGTGGTTTTTTGCATCGATGGGGTCCGGAAAATATCCGCTTCCGTCAGCCGGAGACCGGCTTTTTCTGGTCCTGGCGGTAGAGGGCCTCCAGGGAGAACAGCAGGTGCTCCCGCTGCTCCGGGTCGTCCAGGTTGGAGCCGATGAGCTGGTAAATTCGCTCAATGCGGTAGATGAGGGTGTTGCGGTGCAGGGACATGGCCTGGGCGGTTTTGCCGAGGGACCGGTCGTGGCGGAGGAAGGCGTAGAGAGTGTCGGTGAAGTCGGTGGCGTGGGCCTCGTCATAGGCCCGGAGGGTGGCCGCCGCCGGATGGAGCAGGGCCTTGCAGTCCGGAGACCGGAGGAACTGGTTCAAAATGCTGGTCCAGGCGTATTTCAGGGTTTCGTACAGGCCGCCGGCCCGCCGGGGGACCTGGTACATCAGCGCGTCAATCTGCCAATAGGCCCCGGCCAGCAGCCGAAGGTCCCCGAACACCGGGCTGTAGACGCAGAAGGCCCCGGATTTTTTCAAAAATTCCTCCAATTTGGCCTCCCAGCCGGAGGGCGTGGGGAATTTCAGATTCAGCAGCATCAGCAGCCGGTTTTCCTGCCGGCAGAACAGGGAGGCCGGGAACAGGGTGTGGAGGCTGTGGGGCATTTCCGGGTCGTCCTCCGGGGCCTGGATGATGAACAGGCGGAAGGAGTCCTCGGCTGTCCAGCTGTTCAAATCCAGGGTCCGCTTCCACCGCGCCCAGTCCACCGTCTGGCTGAAAATCAGCTCCGGCAGCAGCTGGGTGATGGGGGGCAGGTGGGACTGGTTGTGCATATTTTCCAGGCACACCGCCAGCTCCCGCTGGAAAATGCCCGCCAGCTGGACAAAGCCCGGGTGGAAGGGGGTGGTGCGCTCGTGGATGAAGAACGCCCCGGCGGGGATGATGTCCGCCTCCTGGTCCAGGTAGATTTCCGCACAGATGGACCGGCAGCCGAAATAATCGCTGGGCAGCACGGTGGGCTCCAGCGTCCGGGCCAGCTGCTGCATCAGCGCCGCCCGGCCCTGGCTCAGGTCCGGAAGGTCCGGGCTGTCGGCGGCGGCCAGAATGCTGCCCAGGGCATCCTGGACGAAGCAGGGATTCCGGAAAACCCCCTGGGACAGGTCCAGCAGCCCCTGGGGACCGGCGCCGCTGCGGGCCGCCTGGGCCAGCTGCACCTCCCAGCGGTTGTAAAAATCGAAGGCGTTGAGGACCTCGTTGAGAATGGAGGCCACGTCGGCGTTGCGGATTTTCAGCCAGTCGTTGCCCTGCACGCAGATGACCTGGTAGCCGCTTTTGTCAAAGAAGGACGAGGCGGCGCTGACATACACCACATCCGCCGCCAGCCCCTGAGGCGCCTCCCCGGCCAGCAGCCGAGCACTGCGAATCACCGCCCCCCCGCTGGCAATCCGATACTCCGTTTCATACTCCCGCAGCCAATCCGCCAAAATCCACATACTCAAATTCACAGCCACCCCTCCTTTTCGTATATTTTAACCCAAAAGATAGAGGATGTCAATGGAGCACTTTGGGGAAGATACGATGATTTTACCAAAAATTGTGTCGATTTCCGTTATAAAACTGGTATCAGCCCAGGAAAACAGGCCAAGCTATGGATGCGGAACCAAACCGCAAAAAAGCAAAGGAGAGAAGAAAAATGAGCAACAATAACAATCAGCTGAACATCCCCCAGGCCCGCGAGGCCATGGACAAATTCAAGATGCAGGCCGCATCCGAGGTGGGCGTCAACCTGAAGCAGGGTTACAACGGCGACCTGACCAGCCGCGAGGCCGGCTCCGTCGGCGGGCAGATGGTTAAGAACATTACTACCGTACGACTTCCGAAAAACATCAGCTTTGAGCGTACCAACCGCATTGTTGATGGACACAAAATAACCGTGCGATACATAGCCGGTATTTCGATTTAGGAGGAAATACGGATGAAAAGACTTCTCAAATGTGCGTTTAATATGGATACGGCTTGCGTGGAGCTGAAATTCTCCGATGGCACGATGATTGCCATTGACACCATAGCCGTGGAAAATGAAGTTTGCGACACCATGATACAGCGGTCGGAGCTTGACTGGCTGATTTATAATAAGCCGTTGGAGTATGCACAACTGGTGCTCGGCAGAGACTTGGAGGGATATCTGAAAGGACCCGCGGAACATAGATTGATGGATTAAGAATAAACATACCACAGCCCACCGGTCAGATGATCGGTGGGCTGTGGTGTATTAGTTACCCTTTACCCAGCTTACATGGAGTTTTTTGTAGGCATTTGCCTCGCTTGGAGCAACAGCAATCAATCCGTCATCCGTTTCGGCAAACAGCGTGTACGGTACTTTTTCTAAGCCTTTCAGAACGATAACGGCTTTCGTGTGTTTGTAGTGAAATCCCTGCTTGACAATCGCTTGTTGCGCAGCTCTGAGATCGTCCACCTTATATAACTCCCAACTGCCACCGTCATTAAGGATAAAGATTATGTACTCAGGACAGTCGATCTTTGCGCTGTTGATTACGGGTTCTGCCTTATCATCTCTGAATCTTGTCTGTATCCTAAGCGGCCAATCAGAGGCTATAACAGCCTTTTTAATCAACTTATCCGCTGCGATATCCGTATTGTCCTCAATTTCAGCCTCCAAGGCATCGGAAATAGCAGTGAATAACTCTCCTGCGGAAATCCAGTTCGGTTTGTGGTTTTTCTTGGCAATCTCTATAGCGTTTTCCTTGCTCATTTGTTCAAAAAACATCCTTGCAAAATGCTCGGCTGCTTTCTTTACAATATACGGACGGTCGGGCATAACGCTGCGGACATTGGTTTCAGTTTGTCGCTTCCCTTTGCCTGAAATAGAGGCTTCTTGGCGATACAAAACAATGTGAACCGAATCATCTTCCAAATCATCGCCTATGATGCCGGTATTTCCGAATACGCATCCAAGTTCTTTCATGGATGAAATCACTTTGTCCAATTGTTCACTCAAAATGTCGTAAATTTTTTGATGTACTTTCTCTCGATCTGTTTTCGGATCAGGACCTTTGTGCTCCTGTGTGAGCTCATAACGGTAGAACTCAACCTGTTGATAGGCGGTTTTGTTGAAGACAATGTCCATGCCCAAACGTTCATTCGGTTCAATCTTCGGAATATCACCTGAAAGGGCTTGCACCACCTTTTGCGGAAGCTCCGCATCGTAGATCTTCGTGTCCATTACGACTTCCTTGATTTGTTCTCTTTCGTTCATGTTGTTTCCTCCTTGTATCTTTGTACGGATGATATATTTGCATGGGTATGAACCCCCAATGCACAAAAAAATTTGCTGTTGTGGAAGTCTTTATAGTTTACATTATGAGAAGTT
>JAUNPV010000041.1 GCA_030536515.1 Eubacteriales bacterium | reverse complement strand
ATGGTATACTTGCCACTGGCAAGTATAGAGATTTTTGATTCCCTGCGGGCAGCACCGCTGGATTCGCAATGACAGTCTCTAATTTTTGGCTTTACGAACCACGGGAGGAGAAGGCACCGTTTTTCCTTATTATACACCCCATTGCCCTCCAACGCAAGAAACTTTCTCCCTCCGGTCCCCTTCCGACGGATTATTTTTTGCGGCTGTGGTATTCTGACCACATTACAAAGGAAAGGCAGTGACGATACATGATGGTATCTGTGGAAACCTATCTGCGGCGGGGGCAGCGGACGCTGAAGCGTTGGGTGCTGGACCCCAGGGTGCGCACGCTGGGGGTGGTGCTGGGCTATGGGGGCAGCGGGTTTCTGCTCAGCGGGGCCAGTCTGGGCGGGGCGGCCATGCCTCTGGCCATGGGTCTGGTGTGTGGGGCCACCGGCTGGCGGGCGCTGCTGCTGGGCCTGGGGGCCATGGTGGGGTATCCCGCCTTCTGGGGTCCGGCGGGGAGCCAGGGGGTGGTCTGGTCGGCGGCGGCGCTGCTGCTGGCGCTGATGGTGGGCTCCCGGGAGGAAAGCCGCCATATGCCCCTGATGCTGCCGGTGCTGGGGTCCTTCTTCACCGCCGTCACGGGGCTGATTTTCCAGGTGTTTTTGAAGGAAGATGTGAAGCCGGAGCTGTACTTCCTGCGCATCGCCCTGGCGGGGCTGTCCGCCGTGCTGTTTACCCAGGTCCTGTCCTGCCGGGATGTCATCGCCGACTGGATGGCCCAGGGGGTGGGGGTCCTGGCCCTGGCTCAGGTGTCGCCGCTGCCGGGACTGGGCCTGGGATACCTGGCCGCCGGGGTCCTGGGGGTCAGCGGGGCATTTCCGGCGGCGGCATTGGCGGGGCTGGGGCTGGACCTGGCCCAGGTGACGAAGGTACCCATGACGGCGGTGCTGTGCGTGGCCTATTTTCTGGGGATGATTCCCTTTGGCCGCCGGTGGCAGCACTACGCCGCCCCGGGCTTTGCCTGCCTGGCCGTCATGGCCGTCAGCGGCATCTGGGATACGTCGCCGCTTCCGGGGCTGTTTCTGGGCGGGGCACTGGGAGCCCTGGCCCCCCGGCGGCCTCAGACCGGCCGCCGCCGGGGGGAGACCGGGGTGGCCCAAGTCCGGCTGGAGCTGGGGGCGGAGGTGATGGCGGCCACGGCGGGGCTGCTGCTGGAGGAGGAGCTGCCCCCCATCGACCGGGAGGCCATTCTGGAAAAGGTCCGCTGGCGGGCCTGCGGAAACTGCTCGGCAAGGCGGACCTGCCTGGACCAGGGAAAGCTGACCCCGGAGCTGCTGGACAATCCCCTGGATGCCGACTGCCGGAAGGCGGGGCGGCTGATTCCGGAGCTGCGCCGGGCCCAGGACCAGCTGCGGCTGATGCAGGCGGACCGCCAACGGCGGCTGGAATACCGGGCGGCCCTGATGCAGCAGTACCGGTTCCTGGCGGCCTACCTCCGGGGCCTGTCCGACCGGCTGCCCCGCCGGGGGGAGAGCAGCGAGCTTTCCTTTCGCATCGAGGTCTCCGCCCGGTCCCGGGGGAAGGACCGGGCCAACGGGGACCGGTGCATCGCCTTTTCCGGGGCGGCGGCCACCTATTTTGTCCTGCTGTGCGACGGCATGGGCACCGGCCTGGGGGCGGCCCAGGAGGGCCAGACCGCCGCCGGGCTCCTGCGGCAGATGCTGTGCGCCGGGTTCCCGCCGGAGCACGCCCTGGGGTCGCTGAACAGCCTGCTGACGCTGGAGGGCCGGGGCGGGGCGGTGACGGTGGACCTGGCGGAAGTTTCCCTGGACACGGGGCTGGCCCGGATTTTCAAGTGGGGAGCGGCCCCCAGCTGGTGCCTGACCCGCCGGGGAGCCGAAAAAATAGGGACAGCCACGCCGCCGCCCGGGCTGTCTGTGTCAGACTGCCATGAAACGGTGGAGAAGCTGTCCCTACGCCGGGGAGAGGTGCTGATTCTGCTCAGCGACGGCGTGGACGGAGAGGGTGCCCTGCGCCTGTCTGATCTGACTCCGGATGCGCCGCCTGGGGAGCTGGCGGCGGAAATTCTGGAGAAGGGCCGGGGCGCCGGGGAGGACGACGCCACAGTGGCGGTCCTCCGCCTGCGCCCCATCGGTCCGGGACCATCATAGCACATTGGAAGGGTATTTTCTGTCGAAACACAAGATGTTGGAAAGTTTTTCTGGGGAATAGCACTAGATGTGGAAAGGAGGCGGATGTTCTCTGCACCCGTAGGGCGGCCTGCCCCCAGGCCGCCGGGTGGGAGCTTCTGTTGACGGTGCGGAAAGGACTCGGTCTAAGCCAACAGTCCTGCGGACTGCCGCCTTAGACCGAGGGGACTCTCCCACGAGCTAAAAAACAGTCCACCGGACTGTTTTTTACCCCTGCTTTGCAGGGGCCGCTCTTTCGAGTCCCATTATCCACCCCATGAAAAAAGAACACCCTTTGGGTGTTCTTTTTTCATGGGGTGGATAATGGGACTCGAACCCACGATCTTCAGAGCCACAATCTGACGCCTTAGCCAACTAGGCCATATCCACCATATTTTATTAGGTAATAAGTAATAGTGAATAGTGAATAAGTGATTAAAACGTGCCGAAGGCACACCTTACCTTTTCACTCTTAACTATTAACTCTTCACTGCCGACCGCAGGGAGGCTTGGTACGCCAGAAGGGACTCGTTACATTAAGGAGTCGCTCGGTCAAGCCCTCGCGAGCAACAGTCCACTGGACTGTTGCATTAAATGGTTCGAGTCCTGGGGGGACTTCGGAGCATCTAAGTGCAAGCGCCTATCTGACGTTTTTGCTGAAGTGGTACGCCAGAAGGGACTCGAACCCCCGACCTACTGCTTAGAAGGCAGTTGCTCTATCCAGCTGAGCTACTGGCGCATTTCGATGGAGCGGGTGACGGGAATCGGACCCGCGTATCCAGCTTGGAAGGCTGGTGTTCTACCATTGAACTACACCCGCGAATCCTTCGTCCTGGCTGATTCAGCCTTAGGATTTTACCATGGATTTACCAGCTTGTCAAGTGTTTTTTAAAGTATTCCGGGGATTTTTTCGAAAATGGCATCTGCCACGGCGCCCTGGCCGCAGGGGCACAGGTTTTCGAACCGGTCCGCCAGCACCCCGTCTGCGGGGCAGAAGGCGTAGTCCGCCGCCTCCAGCATGGGCAGGTCGTTTTCCGCATCCCCCAGGCACACCAGAATTTTCCGGCCCAGCCGGGCCTGGAGCTCCCGGGCGGAGCGGCCCTTGGAGACACCTCTGGCGTGGATGTCCAGAATCCTGGCCCCCGCCCGGAAGACCTGGCAGTGGTCCCGGAACTGCTGGCTCAGCAGCGCCTGGGCCTGGTCCAGGCGGCGGATGACGGCTGGGCTGGCCTGGAACAGGCTGCCCACATTGTCGCTGCCCTCCCACTGGTAGACGCTGAACTTGAGGAAGGGCCCCAGGTCCTCCCCGGGCCGGGGGGCGGCGTGGGGGCAGCGGTTGAAGTCGTAAAAGGCATCCCACTTGGGATTTTCCGCGAACCGGTAGTGGGCGGAAATGCCCTGGACCTCCACCATCAGGTCCGGCACCAGCTCCATGCAGGTGCGGACCGTCTGCCACACGTCCAGGTCGATGGGGTGGGTGAACAGCATTTTCCCGGTTTCGGTGTCGTAGGCGGCGGAGCCGTTGTACAGCAGCAGCGGGGCGTTCATGGGGATGCTCTCCAAAATGGTCCCCGCCATGGGCAGACTCCGGCCGGTGTTGACGGTAAAGGCCCCGCCCTCGGCCATAAAATACCGAATGGCCTCCAGATTCCGCTGGGGAACGGTGGCATCCGGGGCGGTAAGGGTCCGGTCGTAATCTACGGTCAATAAAATATCAGAAAATTTTCCCATTTTAATCATTCTCCTTATAAGGCTTCCCCCTCCGGGGGAAGCTGTCACCAGTCCGCAGACTGGTGACTGATGAGGGGCCTTCGACAACTGAGCACGCAAAGGGAGCGCAAAGCCTTCCCCCGGGGGCTGCGCAGCCGTTGCCGCTTTAGCGGCTTACGGATGCGGCGTCCCCCTTGCGGGGGGAAGCTGGCACGGCGTAAGCCGTGACTGATGAGGGATGGCGTGCAGTGAAAAAATCGTACCATCGCCGTCAGTGTAAACTATGTCTAACATATCGCCATCCCTCATCCGCCCCAGTTTGCGAACTGGGGCACCTAATAAATTAAGGAGCGATTGCCACCGGCAATCGACCTATTTTAATCTGCTGCGCAGAGCACCACCCCCGGGGGAAGGCTTTTTATCCCATCTTCTCCAGCTTTTCCAGCACGTCCTTAAAATACTGAGGAAGCTCGGCAAAAACCATCACGGGCCGTCCGTCCCTGGGGTGGCGGAAGGCGAGCTGGCCGGCGTGGAGGCACTGGCTGTCCTGGCCCAGCTCCGGCTTTTTGCGCCCGTACACCGTGTCCCCCAGAATCGGGTGGCCGATGTAGGCCATGTGGACCCGAATCTGGTGGGTGCGGCCGGTTTCCAGGCGGCAGCGGATGTGGGTGTAGCCCCGGTAGCGGCGGACCACCTCCCAGTGGGTGACGGCGGGCCGGGAATTGCGCTGGGTGACGCACATTTTCTTCCGGTCCGTGGGGTGGCGGCCAATGGGAGCGTCCACGGTGCCGGTGTCCTCCTTCAGGGTCCCCACCACAATGGCCTCGTAGGTCCGGGCCATGGTGTGGTCCTTCAGCTGGCTGGCCAGCATGGCGTGGGAATAGTCGTTTTTGGCTACTGCCAGGAGGCCCGAGGTGTCCTTGTCGATGCGGTGGACGATGCCGGGCCGCAGCTCCCCGTTGATGCCGGACAGGTCCTCCCCCAGGGCGTACAGCAGGCCGTTGACCAGGGTGTCGTCGCTGTGGCCCGGGGCCGGGTGGACCACCAGACCCTTGGGCTTGTTGATAACCAGCAAATCCTCGTCCTCGTAAACGATATCGAGGGCCATTTCCGTGGGAGAAATGTCCACAGGCCGGGCCTCGGGGATGTTATAGTCGATTTTGTCGCCTGCATTGAGCTTGTCATTTTTCCGGGCCTTGCCGCCGTTGCGCCGGACGGCGCCCTCCTCAATCAGCCGCTGGGCGGCGCTGCGGCTGAGTTCGGGGACGCTCCTGGCCAGAAACGCATCCAGCCGCTCCCCGGAAGCATCGGCAAAGAGGGTCATTTCTTTTTGTCATCCTTCCAGAATTTTCTGTTGAAAAAGGCTAAATGAATGCCAATCAGCACACAGCCCACCGAGAGAAAAATGTCGGCCACATTGAACACCGGGAATTCCATAAAGGTGGTTTCAAACATATCCACCACATAGCCCATCCGAAGCCGGTCCACCATGTTCCCCAGGCCGCCGCCGTAAATGGCGGCAATGCACCAGCGCTCAAAGGGTACGAAGGCCATGGGCTTTTTGAAATATTCAAAGAGCATAATCCCGGTAAACACCAGGAAAATCAGCAAAAACATCTCCTGCTCCCCGGAAAAGGAGGAGAAGGCCGCCCCGTCGTTGTGCACATGGGTCAGCTGCAAAAGCCCGGGGATAAAGGGGATGGATTCCTGAAAGGGGATGAAGAGCACGGTGAGATATTTGGCAATCTGGTCCAAAACCACCACGGCGGCGGTGAGAAGCATATAATAAAGAAACTGCATGAGTTGTTCCTCCTGATAGACTGAATTTTATCATACCATGCCGAACATGGAAATGCAATAAAAATCTACAGCCAGAGCGGAGAAACGGCCCCATTCTCAAGAGAATGGAGCCGTTT
>JAUNPV010000009.1 GCA_030536515.1 Eubacteriales bacterium | reverse complement strand
CAGGATAATTAGGTATTATCCTGCATTCATGAACTATAAATATTTTATCTCATATTATGCTTTTTTGCAACCTATTTTGCCGATCCTTAGATTGCTTATGGTTGTAATACATTTTTTGGATTGGAGCATTTTTCTTCATCTGGACCAATGTTAAGAACCAAGAAATCACCAGACGGCTCCCTGGTTCTCAATAGTCCAAAAGAACAGCAGTGCATGCAGTCCCCAACATAAATCACACAGAAGATGAGGGGTTCCTGCGATCAACTCATCTTCCTTTGTGGCTATTTATCTGCAACAGAGCAATAATGAAACGCTTGAATCAACGCTTTAGTTAGCCGTTCTTTGCTTATTTCCGGTAGATCAGAATCTGACACCTTTCTCATGGCTTCTCCATCTGGAAGGGACTCGATAAATGTACTAAGCCTATCGGTTAATCGACTTCTTTGATGGACTGCTGCAACGGCTCGTTCAACCTCTTCCATGTCGTTGATTTCCAATGTTAGCAAGAGTAATTGTACACGCAAAACAGAATAATACATTGTCGGGAGAGCCTCTTTCGTTGTGTCCCTTAGATGTTCAGCACCATTGGAAAAATCGCTGCGAATACTCTCCTGAGTTATCAGATAGTTCAATACTCTTGAAATTGCATTTACTGCAATTTGCGGCGAAGTGTACTGCTCGGTCAATAGCTTAAACCCCATAAAGTCACAATAGCATTCTTCAAGGAAATGCCCATAGCGTTCGCTAGATTTTATGATATCTAAATACTCATCTATGCTCTCAGGAATGGTTTCTGCCTGAAAATATTTCATGCGCTCAGCAGCATATACATTAATTTTTTGATCTAACTTTTTCAGATCTCGTTCTGTCAAAACCCCTACAGCTGCCCTGACAAAATCACAGTACCCCGTTGGAATAGACTGTATTCTTGATGATTGAAGCATAATATGGCACAGTTCGTGTGCAACTAAAAAGTAACTTTGATATGAGATTTGCTCCGTTAACTGCTTATTTCTTCCAAATTCCTTATCAAATGTGAACTCCATTTCTCGATATTTCCCACTGAAGTAAAGAGCATGGGATAAATCCCCAACTCGTATGCACTCTTCACCAAAAAGCTTATAGAAAAATTTATCCATATCATGTTTGATATTTCCAGAAAAAAGGATGTAATTGTACAAATACAGGGTCTCAATCAAGCATGAATCAAAGATGATATACGGTCTACCCATAAGATAAAATGCACTAAAGTTCCGAGTCAACGAGTCGCAACAAATTAAATCTGGCTGCTCAATTCCCAGCCCTACACTACACTCATTTACGATTGCCTGAATGGTTCCTATCGGCTGAGATCTTTTTCGGCAGCACCTTCCTGACACCTTTAAGGCCAGGACTTCTTCCTTATTTATCATCGGCAGTCTGTTGCGTATTCTGATTCAGCTTACTGGTAATAGTTCGCTCAATCAGTTTCTCAGACACATTTTTTATTTCGATTCTCTCACCATCAATTATCAAAGTAGATACTTTCTTTTTTTTGATCAATGCATTCAGTGTGATCCCCACAATTGTAAGTACATTGATAGCAGCACTTATATACAACTCAATGATTGTGATATCCCCACTAAAGCTCTTTTCCTGGATGATTGCGATCCCATCATATTCCTTCTCCATTTCAAAGAAGTCTTTAGCATCATCCAGTTTGGTTACTTCCAATTGAATTTGATGTAGCATAGTAAACCTCCAAGCTGTAATTTGTGTTCTCTCTGTTTTTTCTATATTATCACATTTTAACATAATCCAGCTGTTTCTTCAACACAGATAAGGAAGTAATTTTTTCATCTCTTCTTCCGGACATCTGGACAATCCATTTCTTTTCATTGACTTTATTTAGTTATTCGCCTATATTTATAGTTGTATAGAATTTTCTTTTGCATGTACAGATTTTTCACGGATTAATACGGTCAGCCATACCCCTCGTTGCTGTTAACTAGGTGCATATTTCATTTGGGGCTTTATCAATAATATAGAAAGGTAGTAAGACAATGCAAGGAATTTTCAACTTTTCCGAAATAGAGGGCAGTGAAATAATAATTCAAAAGACATGGGGAGATTTTAGGCAACTGCTTTCTAACAAAGTGTTTCGCTATGACGATATCGAAGCCGCTCTACAGGCCACATTTCTTCGTGTGTTTGACGATTTGTTCCAACACGGGCATCGTTTTTTTGCAAAAAGAGTAGGCGATGTGCTATCACCTACTGTAAGTATCACACGTGCGGCTCGAATAGAGGGTAGTGATCCAACGCCCACCTATGAACGCTTTATCCCAAAGGCCGAATTTATTGCATCAGACAACAGATTCAGCCCTCCGGGGATTGAATGGCTTTACTTAGCGTTTGCACCAGCTGAGGCTAATTTCCCTTTTTCAGTTGATGAGACTTGTGCGCTGAAAGAGTGCAGAGCAGCCGCCGGTGAACATTTTGCATTGTGTGAATTCAAGTCTGCAGATAAATATCAAAATCACCTTCTGATTGATCTCACAATTGCAAAAGAAACAGAATTCAATGACATCAATTCAGCATTAGAAGAGGCTGGCCAAAAGATAACTAAACGAGAAATTAAAGAGGGAATTCGGGTTGGGACAAAAACAGGAAGAATTCCAAAAGTTCAAGTAGAAGATATTAAACCCGCTCTAGAGAAATGGGCTGTTTTCACATATGCAAAATTACTCGCTGAACAGATTTTTGTGCCAATATCCACAGAAGATAGAGAATTAATGTATGCCCCTTTCCAGTGTATGGCGCAGTATTTCCTTTCCAAAGGCTACATCGGTATTATTTATTCGAGTACCGTATTCCCTGCAGGAAAAAATATAGTTTTATTCGATAAGCATGCTGCAGTACCATACGGATCAATAAAAACCGTTAATATTCCGGCAGAATTTTAAATAGAAATACTCCTCGCTGTCACTTCTGGCAGCGAGGAGTATTTTTCACCTATCTTTTCTTTGGGATTGACTGAAAATCTAATTTTCCTACTCCATGCTAGAAATTCCAGGAAAGGGAAAAAGCATGCAAAAGGGATTTCAGCCCAAGCTGACATGATGATGCACATCCAAATTAGTATCCCATAATGGCTCTTCTCACCGCTGGATAATCCCAGTCAATAGAATACCCAACCAATTTTTTCATTGGAACATGTGTCCCAATATATCGCACTTGATCAGGACACTTATTGCGATCCGCAAAGGTGCTGTTGTAAAGTATAACAATTTCAATTCCTGCATCCACAGCCTTTGCACACTCGTATTCAATGTAGCTCCTACTGTCGAGACTATGCCCTCTGGTGCAGTAGCCTCGATTTGCACTGCAGTACTGGCAGCTTCCAGCTCTAGCTGACTTAGTATTATTTCCTACGATGAGAACAAATTGTTTGGATGCATCCATTCTTGTTTTCAAGGATGCCTTAATGCTGCAGTTCAAGCTGGTATCTCTGGCCTGCGTTAGCCCATGGGCATCGTGGAAGCTTAAATTCCAGTAGTTACTGCTATTCCATTTATGTAGCTGCTCCACAGCGTCATAATCGCCATCCCATTCTGCAGCTATATATGTCTTATTCTTGTATGCCATTTTCCACAATTTCCTTTCACTTAGCAAATCGTTTTTCTAGAGCGTAAAAATCAATTTCAGAGGCATCCCCTTCATATACAATGAAATTAATAGACATGTCTGCGTAGGTGTTTCGGAATCCGCTTTTCCACAGTGTCCATATTGCAATTTCAAGTAGTTCCTGCTTAGTGGGTTTTTGACCATAAAACCTTGTTTGTCCTGCGCCTAAGATGGGGATGTTCAGTGTTCTACAATTATATAGGATATCAACCTTATCCCAAAATGTCATCCAGAACTTCAGATATTCTTCCATAGATGTATAGGCTCTGTCGTACTCATCGAACTTTGTTAGTACTGTCAATATACAGTCCTCAAACAAGACACATGAGCCAAAATCATAGCTCTGGTCATTCGGTCTGGTTGTATTTCCCTCAGGAATTGTTGCACGGCTTGAACAAATTGCATCACCGATTTCAGAAATTCTATTTTGATTCTTTTGGATAAATTGGCCATGCAGAGTCCCCTTTTTGACGACTACATCATCTGCAACCAAGTCAATAAAATTATTGACACCAATTATTTTAAGTCCATCCTGTTTCCATATATCTCCGATTCGAACATGAATGTTTGTTCCATTAATCTTCAAGTTTACATAATTCTGTGCATTAGCCCTCCACCACAGACATACAAAGAGAAGCACCAAAGCCAAAGCAAACAGGCCTGCGTACAGATAGGTGATTTTACTTTCAGTCGGCATTTCCACAAAAAGCGTTACAAAAGACAATGTTGTAGATATCCAAGCCACCCATGTTCCGTATGACCTCCAAAGGTCTTTGTCCTTGAAGCTAACCTTTGTAAAATGGCAATATATTTTCTTTAAACAGTTCATATTAAAGTTCCTCTCAGATAATATATATTTGACTAGCTTTTGCAAAATAGTCACCTATAACCATTATATTTTCATTGTACACCTAATACCGCTGTTGTTCTAGTCCTCTTTCTGAAGAATTTCCAACAGCACATCCATTATCTGCTTATACTGAATTCCCTTTGCATACGCGAATTGCTTCCGGTATTTGTCCCACATTCCTTGCAGCTCCGGACTCTCTTGTATATGTTCAAGTATTTCTGGGATATTTGCGATCTGCTCGGTAGTTCCCCGGTGGGCTGCTGTTGCGGCCAGCGCCTCCGCAAAAACCTTTTTATTGAAATGCTGTGTGGTTGCCAATATGTACGCATCGTAAAAGTCTCTCGGCCGGGTGTTGAACACGCCCCGGCGCAGGATGGTTTCTACTTTCTCCGCCATGACGGTTTCTATGTTGTAGGCCCAGAGCTCGTAGGAATTTCCATCGGAGAAAATCTCTGTAAACTGGTACGGGATCGCATGAGGTGTGATAGCATCCCCGGTGGACACATCAATGGTCATAGGCGTCAGCAGTGTGTCAAATCTGGCATTCAGGGCTACCCGGTAGCCGCCGTAAATATCGTCCTCCCGGATGGGATAAATCGTTCCGACCTCAAACGAGATACCGTCATCAAAAGGAATTGCTGCAATACTCTCCAAGGCAGAACGAATGGCCTCCGGGGTCAGAGGTAGATTTTTCAGAGTGGTGTCCAAATCCATGGTTGCCCGGTTGTCCAGACCGACAATGGCAGCAACCAGCATCCCGCCTTTTAGCACGAATTTCTCCTTGTACGCTGATGCCGAAAGCCGCACCAGCAGCCGCTCAAACATATAATTCTGCAAGATCACCTGTGCTGGGATGTTCTTCTGCTTTGCGATATTTCTGATTTTCGCTTTCAAACTCATGGCATTGCTCATAGAAGCACCTCCAAATATTGACGAAGGACATTCGCCACCCGCATTTGCTTTGCGTATGTGCTCAGCCTGTTCAAATCCTTCTTGGGGCTTGCCGCATATAGTTTGAGTGCTGCCAGAAATGTTTCTGTTCCCATTTTGTTGCGGCTACGGATCACATCACAAATCGTGCGCTCCAGATCATAGACCGGAACACTGTTACCAGCAGGCGTTTTCAATGTGGTTCTACCCAATTCAAACAATTCTGGCTTAATGTAATATACTTTACATTCAGATTTTATGGCGGTAGATGGAATGCACCCAGAGGGAGCCGTGATCGTATGCTCAAAAGGGGTGCGGTCAGAGATTCCATGCAAAAACAGCGCAGTTTCATGAGAGAAGATAATTTGAGTTGATCGTTTGCTGATAGATAATAGTTCATCCTGCATATCATCCGGTAAGATATACTGCCCCTTTACGATTCTATGGATTTTATTTTCTTTGCACAGCTTATATAGCATAGCCTTGGAAATGCCGTGCTGAGCAGCTACTTTTGTTTCAATGATGCCGCCGTGTTCTTTTGCTATATTGACAAGTTTAATTTCATAGTTCACTTCTCTGCCCTCCTTCTTCTGATTTGATAATATTATATATAATATTATGATTAAAGTCAACTTGCTATATCTGAGTTCTTGTATAATATGGATTAACTTTTTACCTTCTCAACAGCGCATTACTAAAATATGAGCATATTTCTTTTGAGTACCATGCTACACGTTTTGTTCTAAGAAGTTCCACGCATCACCTTGTAGCCTATCTCTTAGACAAAAAGCATTCGGTTCACATAGAACCGAATGCCTTTCAAATTCAAGGATAAAATTTATTAAGAACAAATCTAGGAGTACTAACTAAAGAGCATTGTTTTTTAACCAGTCCGCAATAGTATATCAAAAGAGTTGTTCTCATTTGCAAACAAGTTCAAAGTCATAAACTTGAAACATCCCCTCTTCTTCTACATAGGCAGACGGCTTGATTACGAAGCAAACCTCAGAAACTTGCCGCAATGCTTCACATTTTATTTCGCCCAGAGGAATAGTAATTCGATTTTCCCCTGCCGCGAGGGAGATTGTCCGACGCTCCAGAATAGCGTTGTTATCTGAATGCTTTATCTCAATATCTATTTTAGAGATAGAGTCTGTAAAGTTGTTGATGCAAACTTTTAGACAAGAATCTTCAAATAAAAGTACTGGTTCATACAAATCCAGTTTATCGACATATTGATAAACAAAACTCAAAAATTCAGGATATTCTGTACTTTTCGCAAATGGTCTAGCTCGAAAATTAACAGTGTATCCTTTTCTGTCCGGTATAGCACTATATCTTAAGTAGTCACAGTCTTCGCCACGAACATCTTGCGATTTGCATATCAAATGTTTTGCACAACAATTTATATCATACTTCTTAAAAATCTGTTGTTTGATTCCGTAAACAAACTCATTTATTCGCCTATTCATACCGGACTTCAACACAACATTGGAGTTTTCAAATATTGATTCAAGGCATTCCCTCAAGCCTTCGGAGTCATGAATTGAGGAAACATGCAACATAGCTAAGGGTGTATGCGCCAAAGCCTCCTCTTTTTTAACAGGGGGAATGACCACAGGGAATATGTCGTAATGTTCAGCAGAGGTGCTTTGAACCAACACAGAATATGCAAAACCAAGTTCAATCATGCAAAATCTGCTGGCATAGTAATTTTCGCTAAGTAAAGGAATGAATGCATCACAATTCTCCATTGCCGATGTGAATGATTGAACAAAATTTTCACCAACCATAATGCTTCCATTCTGTGATGAACAATACACTTCGACAGACGGTGCCACGCTTTCAAGAAAATTGGATAAAGCACGCGCAATTTTTTCATCTTTGCCCGAATGGCTAATGAATATTTTCTTATAGTAATCACCTTCAAGAAAAATATAATTCATGTCTAGTGTATACCATTTCTTTTGTTTTTTCAATACTAAAATGATCTTCCTATTTCTAAATTTAATCCACATTACATAAAACATCTTGTTTACTTTCGTGCTACTGTCGTGTATAATAGTAGCACAAAAGGAAGTGATTTGAGTGACTCAGTTTGAGCAGCTTGACGAGATGCTACAACAGTATGGCGGAACACTTCAAACTCCGCAAGTAATACAGGCAGATATTTCTAAGCCCGTGTTTTATAAGTATATCAAGGATGCAAAACTGGAACAAGTTGCACATGGTGTTTATGTGTCGGAAGATGCCTGGGTGGATGCAATGTACCTAATCCACCTGAGATGTAGCCAAGCTGTATTTTCCCACGAGACCGCATTGTTTTTTCATGATTTGACTGACCGTGAGCCATCGCCTTACTCGGTCACTGTCAAGCGTGGGTACAGCCCGACCAGATTAAAAGCGGACGGGATCATGGCATATACCATTCGGCCTGAACTATATGAGATCGGTATTACCACTGCGCAGACTCCTTTTGGTCATACTGTTCCAACTTACGATATGGAGCGCACAATTTGTGATTTGATCCGAAGCAGAAGCCGTATCGAAATTCAGACTTTTCAAAATGCCTTGAAACAGTATGTCCGACGAAAGGATAAAGATCTGCGAAAATTGATGCGATATGCAGCTATGTTCCGTGTGGATAAAATTTTACAGCAGTATTTGGAAGTGTTGCTCTGATGATTAAAACAGCAAAACAGCGATTCTATACCACCGTTGTTGGAGGAGAAAAGAGAATTGCCAACTCTGTCTTGCCTTTAGAATAAAAATGCCACCATTTCCCATTTGGTTTGTCCTATTGTAAAGCAAAGAAACCGCAGGAGGTCAGAATATGAGCAATGAGGGAAAGTTCTTAGTATATTGTCTCGAGATATATAAGTCTGCAAAGGACTTGACCGGCAAGCAGGTTTCCCAGTTGTTCACAAAATACGGGATATGGGAGTACATATATTCCTGCTTTGAAGCACTGCACACTACTGGTGACAAATATATCGTTGGAGATATTGACCTGTATATCGAAGCAAGACAGGCAGACCCGGCATAATCGATTGCATGAAAAAACACGGGCTTGCTTTCGCATTGCCTGTGTCTCTACGGCTCTCAAAATTCAATCGCCTTTTCCTTGTTTTCTCCGTCCCAATATCTGACTGGTTCTATTGACTCTGAATGTAATATAGTTGGATTGATAATCCCATCTGCTGTTTCTCAATTCTTTGATGTGATACATAGTGTTCTTCATTGCTCTTGAATATGCCCTCAAACATCGATATAAAATGACCACATGAGCTGACCACAAACAGGTACAAAATACATGCAAACAGCAGTAACAGAAAGTTCTAAAAACAAATCACATTGTAGCAAAGAACATTACAAAGCATTAAAAATTATTAGAAAAATCATCCAGGAGGGCTTTGTAATCAGTAGGTCGGGGGTTCGAGTCCGTCTACCGGCTCCAGCTCAGAAGCGCCCCTTACGGCACGAATCATCGCCTTCGGCGAGGCTTCTTAGCCTGGCGTGGCGCTTCTTCGCTTCCAAATCAAACCCGCTTCGCTGGGCTTTGATTTGGGGTTACGAGGGGTTTTGGACGGAATGTCTCAAATCGAATCTTATATCTGGGGGAGTTCCCGAGTGGCCAAAGGGGACAGACTGTAAATCTGCTGCGTTTCGCTTCGATGGTTCGAATCCGTCCTCCCCCACCAAAAATTCCGAGTGCACTGCACTCGGAATTTTTACTTTTTACCTCTTCACTCTTCACTATTCACTTGATTTACTGCCTGCCCGGAATTTTTTGAAAGTAATCCTATTTCTTAATCTGCTTATCGGGTAGCTCAGCTTGTCATTGCGAGCCAGTTCGCTTTTCTGGTGTGGCAGTCTGTTTTCCCATGTTTTCAGGTGGAAAACATGGGTGGCGGCCTGAGGGCAGGCCGCCCTACAGTCTTTGCTGAGTCATCCCGATAAGCACAATTATTTATTACCTTTTGCACGGTTGTGTGTAGAGCAAAGCATCGTGCAGTTGCTAATATCCGTTGCGCCGCCATTACTCCATGCCGTTACATGGTCAGCGTCCATTTCTTTTATTTTGTATATGCGCCGTTTGTTGCTATTATTTCCCATTGCACACAACGGACAGTTGGAAACATTTCTTGCTGTTGCATCCGCTGTTTGCTGTCCGTAAACAGTCCGTTTTGTAACTTCATCAAACATACGAATATCAAGCAGCTTTGTATCCAAGCAGCCACCTAAAATGTATTCAAACGCTCCCTTGCGATTTTTGACAAAAAAGTCTGAATACAGTTCTCGCAACTTTGAGTGAACCTTGTTTGGATTATATGCATTCGTATGGAAACGCTCATATAATGCGCCCCAGTTCAAGCCGCGCATTTCTGTTTCGACATCAATAAATACGCTTGATACCCAGTCAATAACGCTGTTGAAATAGGCTTTTAATTCCGTTATATTGGTGTCATATCTATGGCGGCTCATATAGTCGTCTATATTGCCTTTGCTAACCCACATAAGGGCAGTACGCAAATAATCCTGCCGTTTAACATCGCCGCTTATGTACGCCGCCCATTTTTGAATATTTGCATTTTGACTGTTGGAAAATTCTGCTTTGGCAAGTGTCACAAATGGGCCAGAATAGATCGCATTCAAAAGTTCCTGTTCGTTCAGCGGAACGCCAACAATATTTATTGTCCTGAACCATTCCTTGATTTCGCTTTCTGTGCCGCTGCATTCGTAGATTGTCAGTTTCGTATCAAGAATTTTTCGTTGCAGATTCTCAGCTAACCCGCCAAAATACTGTTGCATTCCGTTTTCATCTACAATTGGAAACTTCCCCGTTAAGAAGCGACCTATGCTTGTTATACGCTGCTGTCCGTCAAGAATTTCAAACTTGTCGTCAGATACCTTTGTAAAGTAGATAAGTCCGATAGGGTAGCCCTTTAGAATGGACTGAATAACGGCAACGTCTTTTTTTCCGTCTGCATAAATATAATTACGCTGGTACTCTGGCTGAATGGTCAGGTTTCCGGCTAGCCCAAAAAGCCCTTTGCCCTCATATTCATTATAGACAAAGCCCTCGCATACCTTTTCAACAGTTAAGTCAATGTTCAATTCAGTATTCATGGCTTTCTCCTTATTACAAGTCGGTCATACATACGGCGATATTTATACTTTCCATTTTCTTCCGCTAAGTAGAATCTTTTTCCTCCGGCCATATACTCGCCTTTTTCGGCATGGTTCTTCATATCCTCTGCAAGTTCCAAACTAATGCCGATAATCTCAAACTGCTCAGGACAATACATATTAAGGAAACTGATAGGAACTCCCATTAAACCGTCATAGTCAGAAGGTATTGCATCAGAATAGCTAACCTCTATAGCGTCAAAATTTACATAGCGGGGATAACCTCTTTCAATTATCTCTTTATGTTTACTAAACTTTAGATTGTCTGCCATTGTCATTAACGGCAATGGTTGGTGTCTGCGTCCATGTTCTAAGTTTGTATACCATCCAGTACCAGCAACGCTAATATACCGCTTACCGTTTTCGTTAAAAATTTCGGTACCACTTGACGGGTAACTGTCCGGGACAGAGAACATCATGTTTCTGCCGTTTATTCGTTTATTGAATCTGCAACCAGTCCAGATTTTGTTATCCTGTATCAGCGGGAAAAACTCTTTATAGGTTATGCAGTTGATATTGCCAATAATCAAGCATTTTTTATTTGCTCCCATAACCCATGCGACAAATTCCCTAAAAAGCGAAAACGGTGGATTAGTAACGATTATATCCGCTTCATCTCGCAATGCTGTGACTTCCTCGCTTCGGAAATCGCCGTCACCATCAAGATACTTCCATTGCAGGTCATGAATATCAATCTTTCTATTTCGCCGAGTTAAGGTAAAAATCTTTCCACGCTTTGGAGAAATAGTTTCATTATATTGTTGCGAACTTGTCTCAAAGTCAGTCAGAAAATCATATACGGAAAGCTGAATGTATTCATGCTCAATTTTGCTTTCTGTCGCATAACTTGTGCTAATTAGCTTTTTTAGTCCGAGCAACTCGAAATTCTGCGCAAAAAACCGTGTAAAATTGCTCCATTCAGGGTCATCACACGGCAATAATACCGTTTTATCTCGAAAAGTGTCGGGGTCATATTCTAAATATGCGTTAACTTCCCGCTGAATATCCTCATATTGTGTATAAAATTCGTCGCTTTTTTTATTCTGCGCCGCAACAAGCGTGTCGTTTTTCTTAGGCATTATTCCGCACCGCCTTTCTCTGTATTGTTTTCTATTTCTGCAATAAATCATAGCACAATAGGGTGTAAAAATCAATATTATGTTGTAAATTGGAGCGGTCTGACAGCAAAATCCCACCGACTGACCGTCGGTGGGATTTTTTCTGCGTACGATACAATTTAACAGCCGGAATCCAGCAGAATTGCCGGGAGGGGGCGAGCCCCTCCCCTACGAAATTGGGTTAAGGGTTCTCCTCTTCCGCCAGCTTCTGGCCCATGAGGACGCCCATGACGGAGGCCATCATCAGGCCTCGGGTCCAGCCGCTGGAATCGCCCAGGCAGTGCAGGCCCGGGATGTTGGTGGTGAGGTTTTCGTCCATTTTTACCTTGTTGCTGTAGAATTTCAGCTCGGGAGAGTACAGCAGGGTCTCGGGGCTGGCGAAGCCCGGGACCACGTGCTCCACGGACTGGATGAAGCCGATGATGTTCACCATGGCCCGGTAGGGCATGGCGGAGGTGATGTCACCGGCCACGGCGTCGGGCAGGGTGGGCCGGACGTTGGAGCGGCTCAGCTCCTTCTGCCAGGTCCGCTTGCCGTCCAGAATGTCGCCGAAGCGCTGGACCAGAATGCGGCCGGAGCCCAGCATATTGGTCAGCTCGCCGATTTTCTGGGCGTAGGCGATGGGCTGGTTGAAGGGGGTGGTGAAGTTGTGGGAGCAGAGGATGGCCAGGTTGGTGTTATGGGACTTCAGGTCCTTGTAAGAATGGCCGTTGACCACCGCCAGGTCGTTGTCGTAGTTCTCCTGGCTGACGAAGCCGCCGGGATTCTGGCAGAAGGTCCGGACCTTGTTCTTGAAGGGCTGGGGGTAGCCGATGAGCTTGGACTCATAGAGCACATTGTTCACGTCCTCCATAATCTCGTTGCGGACCTCCACCCGGACGCCGATGTCCACGGTGCCGGGCTGGTGGGCAATGGCGTGCTCCTCGCAGAGCTTTTCCAGCCAGTCGGCCCCCCGGCGGCCGGTGGCCACGATGGTGTGCTTTGCCTCGATTTCCAAGCTCACGCCCCGGCCGGAGGCGGGCTCCACGGTGACGCCCACGCAGGCCCCGTTTTGCATCATCAGATTGACGCAGTTGTATTCGAACAGAATCTCCACCCCGTGGGCCAGCAGGTACTGCTCGATGGCCAGGTAGATTTCCTGGGCCTTTTCGGTGCCCATGTGCCGGATGGGGCAGTCCACCAGCTTGAGGCCCGCCTGGATGGCCCGCTTGCGGATGTCCTTGATTTTCTGGGTGTCGGACACGCCCTCGATTTTGGTGTCGGCACCGAATTCCAGGTAGATTTTGTCAGTGTAGTCGATAAGCTCCTGGGCGTAGCTTTCGCCGATGAGCTCCGGCAGCTCGCCGCCCACCTCATAGCTCAGCGACAGCTTGCCGTCAGAAAAGGCCCCGGCCCCGGAGAAGCCGGTGGTGATATGGCAGTAGGGCTTGCAGCTGACGCACTTTTTGGTCTGGCTCTTGGGGCAGCGGCGCTGCTCGATGGCCTTGCCCTTTTCCACGATGACGATTTTCTGCTTGCTTCCCCGGCGCAGCATTTCCAAGGCCGTAAAAACGCCGGCAGGGCCGGCACCGATGATGACAACATCACAATTCATATGCTTTCCTCCTGTTTTGGCGAGACATAAAAAATCCCAACCGCCGATAGATTATAGTTCCCCCAGCGGGGAGCTCTCCATAGTCAACTATCGGTAGTTGGTAGAAACATTCAACCATTATTTGAATTTATACAAAAAGCCCGTACAGATTTATGATAACAGAAAAGGTTCGAAATGTCAAGGATTTCCGCCGAATTGTTTCACATTTTATTTCAGAAAGAGGCCGGAACGGCTATTTTTCCGTTGCATTGCAAACGCCGCTGTGCTAAAATAGCGGCAGAAACAGGACGGGCGGCTGTGAGGAGGGATTTTGGTGGATGAAAAATGTGAAAAAAGTTTAAAAATCGTGGATTCCGCTCTGGAACGCTGCATAAAAATGCAGCCGAAATTCCCGGAGGGGACGGCGCAATGCTCGCTGCTGCGAAACCGCATCCGGGCTTTGCAGCTGGTGCGGAGTCTGCTGGTGGGAAGCGGGCAGGCGTTCAGCCCTGAGGAACTGGGACAGGCCCTGGCGCCCATTCGGTCCATTCGCAGCAAAACCGCCAACGCCCGGGGAAAATACGCCCCCGGCTCCCCCCAGTACCGGCGCTTCACCCCCACCGTCGAGGCCATGGACCACTGCCTTTCCCTGCTGGACTGGGCGATTTCCCGGCGGGACACATAGTTTTCTCCAATCCGGATATACTGCAAGAGAGGAAAAGGAGGTATCGCATGGAGGAACGGTATTTTATCTGCGGCCACTGCGGCAACATCATCACCTTCGTGGAGGATGCGGGGGTGCCGGTGACGTGCTGCGGGGAGAAAATGCAGGCGCTGATTCCGGGGACGGTGGATGCCGCCGTGGAAAAGCATATTCCCGTGTACGAAATCAGGGACGGCCAGGTCCACGTCCAGGTGGGGGCGGTGAAGCATCCCATGGTGCCGGAGCACTACATTCAGTGGGTGTCCCTGGTCACCGATTCCGGCATCCAGCGGCGGCGGCTCCACCCGGGCATGGAGCCCAGGGTCTGCTTCGCCCTGTGCCCGGGGGAGCAGGTCCGGGCGGTGTACGCCTACTGCAACATCCACGGGCTTTGGAAATCGGAAGGGTAATTGAAAAATGTCATTGCGGGGAAGCGGAGCTGCTTCCCCGGCAATGACATTTTTTCTGTCAAAAAGCCGATATTGGGTTTGGAGATACCGCATAAGCAGGGCCGGGACGCTGACAGGCTAACATACTGTTGAATTGTTCATCGTTTTGTGATATAGTGACTTTAGATTATAGAATAGGAGGAAGTAGAATGAAAGAAAAAGCGACAAAGTGGCTTGAGGTCGTTATTGAGTCCATCCATTTTATTATCATCCATTATGCACTGTCCAACATGACGATGCTGCTGAAAAGCAACCCCATTTTTATTTTATTTTTTACCTCCGAAATCCTGCTGATTGGGAACTATTTCAGGAAACTTTCCGATTTAACGAAAAGCGAGGTGATTGCAGCCGTTCTGCTGATTCTGTGCCTCGCCATTCATATCGGAATGGTGTATTATCTGGGTCGTTTTGTTGGCGAGCTCGTTCCGTTTCGTCAGGTTTCAGCCGGATAATTCCAATATTTCTCTTACATAAATTCACAAAATGATTATAAAAAGGGCAGCTGAGATTCAGCTGCCTTTTTCCGCATATTTTACAGTCTTTTCGCCCGGGGGTTCTCCGTCAGGCAGGCTTCCAGGAGGGCTTCCAGCTTTTCGGTTTGGTCCTGGGTGGGGTCGTCGTATTCGATGAGGCCGGCCGGTTCCAGGGTGAAGGCCGCCTCGCCGTATTGGTTCCAGAGGGCTTGCAGGGCCTTGTTGGGGTGCATCCCTGCCCCCAGCTGGAAGGTGTGGCGGTTGAAGCCGGTGGCTGCATCCTTGGAAATGAACAGATAACTGTCCCCGGTGGCGGTGCAGGTGATGGCCAGCACCCCCATGTCGGGATGGCGGTTTTTGAAGTTCTCCCGGAGCTGCTTTTTTCTCTGTGGTTCCATTTTTTACTCCTTGCAGAATGCGTAGATTGCGTCCCGGAGGAACTGGGCGCCGCCGGGGGCGGCCTGGTCGTAGTAGGCCCGGAAGCGCTCGTCCTCCACGTACAAATCGGCCAGCCCCCTGTGGGCGGCGGGGGTGTACATCCCGTCGGGCCAGTACAGGCACAGCCACTGGCGGTGCTTTTCGCAGACCTGCCGGGCCAGCGCCCCCGCCGGGTCCCCCTGGGCCATGGCCTGTACCAGCCCCTCCTGGATTTCCCGGGCCAGGTCCTCCGCCAGGGTCATTGTCTCCCGGCTCATGGCCCGGACCTTGGCGTAGGAGGCGCTGACGGTGTCGCCGCCGTATTTCTTCCGAATTTCCCCGCCGTATTTTTCCTCATTTTCCTGAATCATTTTCTCTTTGAATCCCTTGAATTTTGCTTGATCGCTCATTTTTTCCTCTCCTTTCATGGAATGAATGGTTTGCGTTACGTTTTCAATCAGCCGGTCCAGCCGGGCCCGCTTTTGCAGCAGGGCCGTCAGGTGGCCCTCCAGGGCCCGGCGGCGGTTGAAGTCCGGGTCCTGCAAAATGGCCCCGATGTCCTTCAGCTCCACCCCCAGCTCCCGGTAAAACAGGATTTGCTGGAGCCGGTCCACCTCTTTTTCGCCGTAGATGCGGTAGCCGTTGGACACCCGCACCGGCCGCAGCAGACCAATCTGGTCATAATACCGCAGAGTCCTGCCGGTCACCCCGGACAGCCGGGCCAGCTTGGCTATGGTGTATTCCACACAATCACCTCCTGCGGGTATTATAAACCATGACGTAACGTTAATGTCAAGAACTTTTTTTCAAAAAAATATGCTTATCGGCTTTACTCAGCTGACAAGCGTGGTACAGACCAAAGGCTCCCCTGTGTAAGGGGAGCTGGCTGCCCGAAGGGCAGACTGAGGGGTTGTCTGGCAGCTGCCCACTGCACAGGAGCCGGGAATATTGTGCAAACCGTAGACCCTCTGAGCAACCCCTCCGACCCGGCTTGCGCCGGGCCACCTATGAATTATGGTGTGATTGCCACAGGCAATCAATTTATTCTTATTCCCTGCGGGCAGCACTACCCCTTACATAGGGGAGGCTTTGCGGAGCTAACCTAATAAGCACAAAAGAAAAATGTCATTGCGAAGGAGCAGCTCCCACTGGTGCGGCAATCCGCAGCCCTTGCACAGGGGTGCGGATTGCCACAACCAGTCTACGGACTGGTTTCGCAATGACATTCTAATTTCTTACAGCTTGATGGACTTCTTCCCGGTCAGCTCCTCCGTGCGGGCATCGGGCTGGCCCAGGCCCACGTAGAAGACGGGGGTGCCGTCGCTGATGCGGCTGCCGGTTTCGTCCACCACCCGCAGCTGGGCGGCGGGGACGGAGATTTCCACGGTTTTCTGCTCACCCGGGGCGCAGGCGAACCGCTGGAAGCCGCACAGCCGGGGGTTCCGGGGGGCCAGGGGGCTGCCCTCGTTCTGGACATAGACCTGCAAAACGTCCTCGGTGGCCCGGGCGGCCCGATTCTCCACCTGGGCGGTGATGATTACCCGGTCTGCTTCCTCCCGCCGCTGAGCGGACAGCACATTGACATCCCCGTAGGTCAGGCCGTAGCCGAAGGGATACAGGGGGGCGAAATCCATGAACTTATAGGTCCGGTTTTCCATGGAATAGTCGGTAAACGCCGGCATTTTTTCCAAATCCCCGTTGTGATAGAAGGTGACAGGCAGCTTGCCGGAGGGGGAAACATTGCCAAACAGGATATCCGCCGCCGTCCGGCCGCCCCGGGCGCCGGGGTACCACAGCAGCACGGTGGCCGCCGCCCGGTCGGAAATTTCACTGACATCGATGGCACTGCCGGCCATGAGGCACAGAATCACCGGCTTGCCGGTGGCGAGGACGGCATCGGCCAACTTTCGCTGGCACTCCGGCAGCAGCAGGCCCAGCTTGTCGCCGGAGGCATCGGCGTTGCCGGTGTCCCCCTGCTCGCCCTCCAGGGTTGCATCCAGGCCCAGCACCAGCACGGTCACGTCAGAGTGGTTCGCCACCTGGACGGCCTCGGAAATCCTGTCCCCGGCCTGGGCCAGCGGCTCGGTGGTGTCCTTGAACAGGTGGCAGCCCTGGGCGTACAGGACCCGCACGTCTTCGCCCAGCTCGTCCTGAATGCCCTCCAGCACGGTAATATACCGGGAGGAGGTGCCGTGGTAGTTGCCCACCAGGGCCTCACGGCTGTTGGCGTTGGGGCCGATGACACCCACGGTTTTCAGCCGGGTCTTGTCCAGGGGCAGAATGCCCTTGTTGTCCAGCAGCACGCAGCTGCGCTGGGCGGCCTCTCTGGCGGCGGCCAGGTGCGCCGGGCACTCCACGGCCTCAAAGGGGATGCTGTCATATTCGGACCCCTCGCCCATGATGCCAAGCAGATACCGGGTGGTGAACAGCCGGACGGCGGCACGGCGGATGTCCGCCTCCTTCACCATGCCCTGCATGAGGGCGGTGATGAGGCAGCGGTAGGAGCAGCCGCAGTTTAAGTCGCACCCGGCGTTCAGGGCCATGGCGGTGGACTCGGCGGGGGTGTCGGTGACCTTGTGGAATTCATGGAAATCGTTGATGGCCCAGCAGTCGGAGACCACGTGGCCCTCAAAGCCCCACTCCCCCCGGAGGATACCCTGGAGCAGCTCCTTGCTTCCGTTGCAGGGCGCGCCGTTGACGGCGTTGTAAGCGCCCATCACCGCCTCCACGTGGGCCTCCTGGACGGCGGCCTGGAAGGCGGGCAGGTAGGTTTCCTCCATGCTCCGCCGGTCGATGTCCACGTTGAAGCTGTGGCGCAGGCCCTCGGGGCCGGAGTGGACTGCAAAGTGCTTGGCGCAGGCGGCGGACTTCATGGTCTCGCCGTCGCCCTGGAGGCCCCGGATGCAGCTTTTGCCCAGCTCGGCGGTGAGGAAGGGGTCCTCACCGTAGGTCTCGTGGCCCCGGCCCCAGCGGGGGTCCCGGAAGATGTTGATGTTGGGGGTCCAGAAGGTCAGGCCCTTGTAGATATCCCGGTCGTCCAGGGCGGTGCTGGCGTTGTACTTGGCCCGGCCCTCGGTGGCGGACACGTCGCCCATTTTCTGGACCTGGTCCCGGTCAAAGGTGGCGGCCATGGCGATGGCCTGGGGGAAGCTGGTGGCCACGCCGCCCCGGGCCACCCCGTGGAGGGCCTCGTTCCACCAGTTGTAGGCGGGAACGCCCAGATGCTCGATGGCGGGAGCGTCATAGCGCAGCTGGCTGGCGGCCTCCACGACGGTCATTTTTTCCACCAGGGCCTCGGCCTTTTGGCGGGCTTCATTTCGGTTCATAATTTTTCCTCCATTTTGAAAAGGGCGGCAGAGTTTTCTGCCGCCCTCAGTCTGTCGAAAACCCCCTTCGGGGCTTTCCGACAGAAGGGATGCAGCCTGCTGCGTGCATAATTTGTACGCCTATGGCGCACAAATTCTATAAATTATTGTATGATTGCCACCGGCAATCATATTTGATTTGGATTCGCTGCGCGACGCACCGCACTTGCAGTCTGAGATGTATTTTCGTCCAGGTACAGAAGGTGAATTGCCCCGAAGGGGCAAGAGAGGCCACCCTGGGGTGCGCCCCGGCCGAAAATGATTTGGAATTTATTTGCCGCTGCGGCGGCAAACTCTGCGAGGCTTTTTCGACGCCCTGCTTTGTTTGATGCTATTTTTGGACCTTTTGGAACAGGCCGCTCAGCAGCTTTACCGTGGCCCAGGCGGGACCGGACAGGCCCCACATCAGGTAGGCGGCCCCCAGCTTCCAGAAGAAGAACTCCGGAATGGTCGCCAGCAGCGCCCAGGGGATGACCCAGGCGGCCATGCTCAGCAGCAGCAGCCCCGGGGCGCAGACGGCCAGGGCAAAGCTGTTGGCAAGAAACCGGCGGACGGTATTATGATACACCGCCTGCTGGCAAATTGCAAGGATTTGCAGCAGCATGGCAATAAAAATCACCACGGTTCCAACCGCCAGGTACAGCTTCCCCGCTCCGCCGCCCACGGCCACGGCGTAGCGCAGGTCTGTGATGCCGAACACCGCAATCAGGGCAACCATAGCTTCCAGGGCCGTGGCCTGGAGGAAATTCTGCCGGAAGGCCCGGAAGAAATCCCGGACCAGATGGGCCTGCCCCTCCCGCTCCTGGCGGAACAGCACCCCATACAGGGCGCTGAGCGAGGCCCCGGCGGTGATGACCGGAAGGGCGCAGAACAGGCACAGCAGATTCAGCACCAGCAGGTCCCCCAGCTTGGAAAGCACACGGGCCAGAGGGGTATCCTTCACCATGGCTTAGCCCTTGACGCCGCCCAGGGCCACACCGGCGATGATGTACTTGGACAGGGCAAAGTAGATGATGAACAGCGGCAGCACCGTCAGCACCAGGCCCAGATACACCGCGCCGTACTCCACCTTGTAAATATCGCCGTTCAGGAGGCTGACCATGATGGGCATGGTGTACTTGCTCTTGTTGGTCAGCAGGATGCTGGGCACGAACAGGTTATTCCAGGAGGAGACAAAGCTGAAAATGGCCTGGGTTGCCATGGCGGGCTTCATCAGGGGAATGACAATCTGGTTGAAGGTCCGGAACTCCCCGCTGCCGTCCACCCGGGCGGACTGGAGCAGCTCCATGGGAAGGCTGGGCACCATGTACTGGCGCATGAAGAACACCGTGGCCGGGGCCGCAATGGCCGGCAGAATCAGGGACAGGAAGTTGTTGGTCATGCCGATTTTGTACATGAACTGGTAGAAGCCGATGGCGGTAATCTGGGCAGGAATCATCATCACCGCCAGGATGAAGGTGAAGAAGGGCCGCCGCAGCCGCCAGTCGTAGGCCACCAGGGCAAATGCCGTGAGGGTGGAAAAATAGATGGTGCACACGGTGGAGAAGGTTGAAATAATTGCGGAGTTCAGCAGGCCCAGCCAGGGGTTGAACATATCCTTGCTGGTGAGGATTTTGTAGTTATTCAGCAGGGCGGTGCCGGGAATCAGGGAGACGGCGTGCTGCTGAATCTGGTGGGTGGTGCGGGTGGCGTTGACCAGCATGATGACAAAGGGGAAAATGCTGAGGACCGCCAGAATGATGCACAGGGTATAGGCCACGAGCTTAAAAATCACCTGGCCTGGGGTGCGCTTTTTCACCAGGGTGGGAGCGGTGGTGGTCATATTAAGACGCCTCCTTCTGTGCTTTTTTCAGCCGGCGCTTGGCCTTGGCAGCGGCGGCCTCGTCCTTGTCCCGGAAGATGGCGAACACGCCCAGGGAGCAAATGGCGATGAGGACAAACATAATCATGCTGGCAGCAGAGGCCCGGGCCCACAGGTAGCTGCCCTGGAACGCCTGGTTCTGGATGAACACGGAGGTGGTCAGGGTGGCGTTGTTGGGCAGGCCGTTGTTGTACAGCTTGGGAATATCGTACATATTCAGGCCGCCGATCATACTGGTGATGACGGTATACAGCAGGATGGTTTTGATGTTGGGCAGGGTGATTTTGAAGAAAATCTGGGTGCCGCTGGCGCCGTCCAGCTCGGCGGCCTCGAACAGCTCCGGGGAAATGCCCAGCACGGCGGAGGTCAGGATAATCATGGTATAGCCATACCACATCCAGAACTGGATAAAGGCGATAATCAGCTGGGACGGGAGGGCCTTGTTGGAGAAGTAGAAGGCCTCCTTAATCAGGCCCAGGCTCTGCAGCAAATCGTTGATGGGGCCTACGGGGTAGGCAAACAATGCCTTATACAGCACCGCAATAGAGGCGGCGGTGATGATGTTGGGCATATAGAATACGACCTTGAAGAAGCCCTTGCCCCGCAGCTCGTTGCGCTTGGAGGTAAACCAGGCGGTCAGCAGCAGCGCCAGGGACAGCTGGGGGATGAAGTTGATAATCCAGATAAAGACGGTGTTTTTCAGAGACGTGCGGAAGGTAGCGTTTCCAAGGATGGTCCTGTAGTTCTTGAAAATGTCGCCCTCCAGGAAGTGCCAGGTCATGTTGCCCAGGCCCTTGGCGTCGGTAAAGCTCAAAATGGCGGTGTTGATAATGGGATACAGGGAGAAAATCAGATAGACGACCACGAAGGGGATGCTGAACAGGTAGCCGTACTTGGCATAGCTGAAGCTCGATTTTTTCTTCATGGGGACGGAGCCTCCTTTGTTGTTCCAGGTATCGCAAGAGGGGACAGGCTGGCCGAGCAGCCTGTCCCCCGTTGCTTTTCGATTTCAGTCAGATGTACAGGGAAGCTGAATTACTCAACGACCACGTCCAGGTTGTCGGCCACGGTCTGCTTGAAGTTGGCAATGGCCTCGTCACGGGTGCACTCACCGGCAGCGTACTGACGGACGGCATCACGCCAGTAGGTGTTGATGGTCTCGTCGTACTGGGTCAGGTTGGTGCCGTTGGCGTACTGGTTGGCGGAGACGAAGATGTCAAAGACGTTCTGGCCGCCGCAGAAGGCGATTTCGCCGTTGGACTTGGCCATGACGGTGCCGGAGCCCACGGTATCCTTGGTGCCGCCCTCGCCGTTCAGAGTGCCGTTGGCCCACTTGTACTGCAGGCCGTCCTCAGAGGTGTCCAGGGTGATCCACTGGATGATGTCACGGACAATCTCCTGCTTCTCGGTGCCGACCACGTTGGCGCCGGCCAGAACCCAGGTGCCGCCCCAGAAGAAGCCGATGGGAGGATTGCACACGGCCCAGTCGCCGTAGGTGCCTTCGCCGGGGGCAGTGCCGCCGCAGTTGGGAGCCAGGGTGTAGTTAATCAGCCATGCAGGGCCGAAGAAGCCGAAGGCGTTGGCAGCGCTGGAGCCGTTCATGTCGGCGAACCAGCCCTCCTGCCAGTCAACGGAGCCGTTGGAGTAGCCCTCATCGGTCAGCTTCTTGGACAGGTCCAGGAAGGCCTCCCGCTTGGGGTCGATGGTCAGCTTGCCGTCCACAATCCAGCCGGAGTCGGAGGAGTTCTCAACAGCGTGCCAGATGTCGCCGTCGCCGGAGACGATGGGGTAGCCGGCGGCCTTCAGGGTAGCGGCGGCCTCAAAGAACTTGTCCCAGCCGGGGCCGACCAGCTTCTCGATTTCAGCGGGCTCGTCGGTGCCAAAGACCTCCTTGGCGATGGAGCGGCGGTAGATGAAGGCGCCGCCGGTGGCCTGATAGCCCAGACCAACCACTTCGCCGTCACGGGAGCCGATGTCCACGGTGTACTGGGCGATGTCGGCGTCGGCAATGGCCTTGTCGATGTCAATGCCCAGGTCCTTGTAGGTAGCAGCGTAGCCGGCAGCGTCGCCCTGGCAGTATTTCAGCACGAAGGCGGCTTCAGCGGCGTAGATGTCCACCTCGCCGTTGGCCAGAGCCTGGTCCAGAGCGGGCTGGTACAGGCCGTCGGTGGTGGCGATGATGGTGGTGTTGAACTCGTACTTCTCGGCCACCTCAGGATGGGCCTCGCAGTACTTGGTGATCATGCCGGGGACCTCGTCGGTGAAGGACCAGACGTTGACGACAATCTTGTCGCCGGAGGGAGCTTCGGCTGCGGGAGCCTCGGTGGCCGGGGCATCAGCAGCGGGGGCTTCGGGAGCGGGAGCGGGCTCTTCCTTGGCGCCGCAGGCGCACAGGCTCAGAACCATGACCAGTGCCAGAAGCATAGCGATGAGCTTTTTCATTTTTTGTTCCTCCATATAATCATTTTTAATTTTCGCCTGTTATCAGACGTAAAATCCTTTTTTCCGGGAATTTCTTTCCCTGTGATACAGCGGCTCATACTTCCTTGCTTTCCTCCGGAAAGCAAGGACCGAGCTCGGTCGGCGGCAAATTTCTTTAGTGATTGGGCTCCTTGGAGATATCCCGGACGGTGGAGCCCTCCACCAGGTGGCCTCTGACGAGGATGCGGTCCGTCACCGTGGTCTTGGGCCGCTCAATCAGGGAAATCAGCTGCCTGGCGGCGGTCTGGCCCAGAATGCGGGTGTCCTGGCTGTAGGTGGTCAGGTGCAGGACCCTTGCCAGGCTGATGCCGTCGTAGCCCGCCACGGAGATGTCCTCCGGCACCCGAAGCCCCGCCTCCGCCAGGGCATCCATTGCGCCCATGTAGGAAAAATCGTCGGGGAAGATGATGCAGGTGGGTCTGGGGTCCAGCTGCAGCAGCCGCCGGGTGTCGATGCGGCAGCGCTCGGGGGTGTAGTAGGTGCTGGGCACGATGTACTGCGGCGGGATGTGCAGGTCCAGTGCCTCGCAGGCCCGGTAAAAGCCGGTGAGGCGGCTGCGGGTGACGGGGTTGTCCTGGCCGTGGAGATAGGCGATGCGCCGGTGACCCCGGCTGTAAATATAGCGGACCAGCTGCTCCATGCCGGAAACGTTATCAGATACCACCGCCAGCCGGTCGTTAAAGATGTAATCGATGGTGACCACGGGAATCCGGTCGTCCACCAGCTCCTGGACCCGGGGGTCCCGGAAGTCCACGCAGGCGATGACCACCCCGTCCACCCCCCGGTATCGGCAGTGCTGGAGGTAGGAGGTGGGCTTGTCGCCTACGTTGCCGTTGATGAAGGTGATGTCGTAGCCCCGGGCCTCGGCCTCGGCCTTGACGCTTTCCAGCACATGGGCGAAATACTCGTGGGTGAGGCCGCAGTTGCTTTCGTCGGCAAAGAGGACCCCCAGATTGTAGGACCGGTTGGTTTTCAGGGCCCGGGCGGCGGAGTTTGCCATGTAGCCCATGCGCTCGGCGGCGGCGCAGACCTTTTCTCTGGTCTCCTGGCTCACGTCCGCCTGGCCGTTGAGGGCCTTGCTGACGGTGGACACCGCCACGCCGCATTCCCGTGCAATGTCTCTGATGGATACCATGGCGCGCCCTCCGTTCTCCTGCTGTCCCGGCTCGAAGTCGAAACCGATTTCGTATCTTCACTATATACCACTTTTCATAAAATAGCAATAGCTTTTTTTCAGTTTTGGGTCACCATGCACAAAGATTGTGAAATGTGCTGGATTTGGCTCCGAAAATTTGTGTAGAATACAATCGAAACACTCCGAAACACCGGCGCTCCCCTGTTTTCGACAGCCCTGCTCCGTTTCGAAGGTCAGGGCCTGCCGGGTCATTTTCCGGCTTTCCGGCGGGATATTTCAGAAAAATGCAAATTCTCTATTGATTTTTCTAAAAGAATCCGCTATTCTAAGGTTAGCAGCTTTTCGGGCCATGTTACCGAAAACGTTATCGACAAAACAGCCCCGTTTTCACCGGCGGGACGGAAGGAGCGCGATTTATGCAATACGGACACTTTGACGATCAGCGGCGGGAGTACGTCATTTCCACCCCCGCCACCCCCCTGCCCTGGATCAACTATCTTGGCAGCGAGGATTTCCTCGGCATGATTTCCAACACCGGCGGCGGCTACTGCTTCTACCGGGACGCCAAGCTCCAGCGGCTGCTGCGCTACCGCTACAACGCCGTCCCCGGGGACCTGGGGGGCCGGTTTTACTATCTGAAAGAGGCGGGCAAGTCCCCCTGGAACCCGGGCTTCCTTCCCACCAAAACCCCATTGGACCGCTACGAGTGCCGCCACGGCCTGGGCTACTCCGTCTTTGACAGCGCCAAGGACGGCCTGGCCGCCAAAATGACCTTCTTCGTCCCCCAAGGGGAAAACTGCGAGCTTCACGACCTGGTGCTGACCAACGAGAGCCGGGAAGAAAAGGCCGTCCAGGTCTACGGCTGCATGGAGTGGTGCCTGTGGAACGCCGTGGACGATGCCCAGAACTACCAGCGGAATCTGAACATCGCCGAAAGCGAGGTGGAGCCCGGGGTTATCTACCACAAAACCGAGTACCGGGAGCGCCGGGACCACTATGCCTACTACGGCGTCAACGTGCCCACCGCCGGGTTTGACACCGACCGGAACACCTTCCTGGGCCACATGGGCGACTGGTCTGCCCCGGAGCAGGTGCGGCTGGGGACCTCCGCCTCCTCCCATATCACCGGGTGGTATCCCATCGCCTGCCACCGGCTGGATGTGACCCTGGCCCCGGGACAGTCCTACCGGGCCACCTTCGTGCTGGGCTACGGCCAGAACCCCCGGGACCGGAAATTTCTGTCCCCCGGCGTTATCCGCAAGGACACCGCCCACCGGGTGATGGCAAAATTCGCCGATTTCCAGGCGGTGGACCAGGCTCTGGACAGCCTGAAGGCCTACTGGGACGGCCTGGTGGGGGCCTTCCGGCTGGAATCCGGCAACGAAAAGCTCAGCCGGATGGTGAACATCTGGCACCCCTACCAGTGCATGGTCACCTTCAACATGAGCCGCTCCGCCTCCTACTACGAAACCGGCACCGGCCGGGGCATGGGCTTCCGGGACTCCTGCCAGGACCTGCTGGGCTTTGTCCACATGGTCCCCCAGCGTGCCCGGGAGCGGATAATCGACATTGCCTCGGTGCAGTTTGCCGACGGCTCCACCTACCACCAGTACCAGCCCCTGACCAAGCGGGGCAACAACGACATCGGCGGCGGCTTCAACGACGACCCCCTGTGGCTGGTGGGGGCGGTCTGCGCCTATCTGAAGGAGACCGGGGACTTTTCCCTCTTAGACCACCCCACCCCCTTCGATAACGTTCCCGGCACGGAGGTGCCGCTGCTGGAGCATCTGCGCCGGAGTGTGAATTTCACCCGGAACAACCTGGGCCCCCACCGGCTCCCCCTCATCGGCCGGGCCGACTGGAACGACTGCCTGAACCTGAACTGCTTCTCCTCCGAGCCCGGGGAGAGCTTCCAGACCTCCGGCCCCTCAGAGGGGCCTGTGGCCGAGTCGGTGTTCATCGGCGGAATGTTCGTCAAATATGGCGGCGAGTACGCCCAGCTTTGCCAGCGCCTGGGCCTGGCCGACGAGGCGGAGGATATTCGCCAGGCGGTGAAGGATATGGAGGCTGCCCTTTTGCGGGACGGCTGGGACGGAGAGTGGTTCCTCCGGGCCTACGATGCCGCTGGCCGCAAGGTTGGCTCCCGGGAGTGCGAGGAAGGAAAAATTTTCATCGAGCCCCAGGGCTTCTGCGTCCTGGCCGGGGTGGGCCTTCAAACGGGCCAGGCCAAAATGGCCCTGGACTCCACCCGGAAGCACCTGCTGGGGGAGTACGGCGTGGAGCTGCTCCACCCCTGTTACGAAAGCTACCACCTGGAGCTGGGCGAAATCTCCTCCTATCCTCCCGGATTCAAGGAGAACGGGGCGGTGTTCTGCCACAACAACCCCTGGATTATCTGCGCCGAGGCCCGGCTGGGCCGGGGCGACGAGGCCTTTGACATCTACCGTCGAATCTGCCCGGCCTATTTGGAGGAAAAAAGCGAAATCCACGAAACCGAGCCCTATGTCTACGCCCAGATGGTGACGGGCCGGGCCTCCGGCAGCCCCGGCCACGCCAAAAACAGCTGGCTCACCGGCACCGCCTCCTGGACCTATCTGGCCGTCACCCAGGCCATTCTCGGCATCTGCCCGGAGTACGACGGCCTGCGCATTTCCCCCTGCATCCCCAGGGACTGGACGGACTACACCGTCGCCCGCCGGTTCCGGGGCAGCGACTACCGCATCCACGTCCGCCAAACCGGCCGCCCCTCCATGACCGTCAACGGCGAGCCCGTTTCCGGCAGCCTCGTCCCCCTGTCCCCAGGCCGCGTCACCGTGGAGGTAACGGTCTAACCAACTCAAAGCCCGCAGAGATCGGCCTGATCTCTGCGGGTTATTTTTTCTGCAGCCGGCTATGCACATTCCCGCAACGCCGGCTGCTGCGGAATTTGCCTCACTCATATATTGTTCAAGCTGGCATTTCGCAGTTGACAACGCTGCTTACAGTCGCTATAATTAAACTGTGAGTTTAATTATAGGAGGCAGGCTATGGCACGGAGAAAAAAGGAGCCGAGAAGCGCACACCGGGAGAAAATCGCCGCTGCTGCATCAGTGTTGTTCCTGAATCAGGGCATTGCAGCAACATCCATGGATGATATCGCAAAGGCAGCGGGATATAGCAAAGCGACACTGTATGTATATTTTCAGAACAAGGACGAGCTTGTTGGTATCTTAGTGCTGGATAGCATGAAAAAACTTTATCATTACATCGTTTCTGCACTGGAACAACAGGAAACCACAAAGGAACAGTACAATTCCATCTGCCGTGGGCTGGTCCAGTATCAGGAGGAATTCCCGTTTTACTTCAAAACGGTCCTGGATAACATCAATATTGACTTTGAACGCCACGGCTGTCTTCCCGAAGAAAAAGAAACCTATCAGATAGGGGAGGAAATAAATGAGAAAATCAAGGAGTTTTTATTATCCGGCATGGATAAAGGCGATTTGCGCCGCAATCTGAGCATTATGCCTACCATTTTTCATTTCTGGGGTATGCTGTCCGGACTTATTCAGCTTGCGGCAAACAAAGAAGACTATATTGCAAAAACCATGGGCTTATCCAAAAGCGAATTTTTAGAGTACGGCTTTCAAATGCTGTATTGTTCTATTGCAGACAAGGAGGGATGAATATGAACGAAAAGACTTTGCTTGCCATTTTGGGAAGCCCTCATCCAAACGGAATAACCGCAGCTATGCTAAATTGCGCCGTTCATCAAGCAGAAAAAATGGGATACAGCGTTACGAAAATGAACCTATATGAAAAAAATCTTTCCTACTGTACGGGCTGCCGGGCTTGTATGAACACAAGGGTCTGCATTCAAAAGGACGATATACAGGAAATTGTAACGTGCCTGCAAGCCTGTCAAACGGTTCTGCTTGCCGCTCCCGTCTATTGGGCGAATGTACCCGCTCCTGTTAAAAATCTATTTGACCGGTTGCTGGGAACCGCTATGGAGGAAACCGGCACATTTCCGAAGCCACGGTTAAAGGGCAAGAAATACATGATTTTAACCTCCTGCAATACCCCCTCTCCTTTTTCATGGATATTCGGGCAAAGCAGAGGAGCCATCCGCTGTATGGACGAGTTCTTCCAGACAGCGGGAATGAAGCCGATAGGCAAAATCGTATGTGCAGGCGCTGCAAACAAAAAAGAGCTGCCGAAACGAACAATCAAAAAAATTGAAAGGTGTATCAAATGAAACTGTCTAAAAAGAACATCATTCGATGTGCTATGACCTTCCTTCTGCTTGTCGGTTTCGTTTGGGGAATAATCTATCTGAAAAGCGTTGCAGATTATAAACAGGCAGTAAAAGAAACCGCTTTTGAAAAAATCAATATTTCCGATGTTTCCGACGGCGTTTATATTGGCGAATATGATGTAAAGTTTATATATGCCAAAGTGGAAGTTACCGTGCAAAATGGAGAAATCACAAATATCAGCATTTCGGAGCATAGGCATGAACGGGGAAAAACCGCAGAAGCCGTAACTAACAGAATTGTCGATGAGCAGAAAATCGATGTAGACGCAATATCCGGCGCGACAAATTCAAGCACCGTTATAAAGAAGGCTGTTGCAAACGCCCTATGTGGAAGGAACCGGAAATTTGTCGGCATGATTGAATTGCCCGAAGAATAAGCCCTTTCTATCCCACACTTTGCGCAAGCGCCGGATAGAAAGGGCGAAACTTCTTGGGTTACAGCTCCCGCCGGTCCCAGCGGTTTACTGCTGCTGCCACGCAGGCGGCGGTGATGAGCAGCGTCAGCAGGACCCTTGGCAGGCTGAGTCCGTGGAGGGTCACCTCATAGACATCGAAGTACCGCAGGGGCGTCAGATAGTCCAGCAGGCGAAGGCCCGTATACTCGGCGGTAAAGCAGAGCGCATAGGCCCCCACCGCAGCGGCTGCACTGGCCCGCACGGCTACCTTGTAGGACCGGAACAGGCTGGCAAGCAGCAGCCCCCCATCGTAAAACAGTACCTGGGTCAGAAACAGGCCCGCCGTCGTCGCCGCCATTGCCCCTCTCTGCTCCAGTCCCCCCATGGGCAGAACCAGCAGGAAATAGTTGCACAGCCCCGTAAAGGCGGCAAAAGCAGCCAGATTCACCCCAGACGACGCCGCCTTGGCCAGGACAATCTGCCGCCGGCTGACGGGCTTCGTGAACAGGTACGCCGCCGTGCCCCGGTTTTTCTCCTTTGCCACGCAGGAAACGCCCAGGGACATTCCGTAGGCCACCGCCAAAATCGTCGTCCAGAAATACAGGCAGCTGTACCAGCCAATGGCGGTGCTCAAATCCGCCTTGATGCCGAACATGATGACCAGCAGCCGGGGAAACTGCTCCAGCATTCCGGACAGCTCCCCCAGGCTGTCTTTCAGAGACATGGACTCGAACCAGCAAAAGACGCACAGCACCAGCATAATCGCCATCCAGATGCACAGCAGCCGCCTGGACAGCCGAAGCTCCTTTTTGAACAGTGTTTTCACGCAGATACCTCCTTACATTTACGATGCCCGGAACCGAATGTCCTTTTTCAGAAAATGCCGGTAGGCAGCCAGCAGAAAAAGCCCCAGCATCGCCCCATACAGGGCCACGTGGTCCGGCTCGTAAAAGCCGTTTTGGGCAATTCTGACGCCGCTGAAAAAGGAGAAGGGGGAGAAATACCCCACGGTCCGGCTGACAATCACGTTAGAAAAGCTGGTGATACAGTATTCCACAAACACAATCAGCCCGGCGGTCAGCAGGGGATTTCGGTTGTTGGAAAAGACCACCCCCAGCAGCAGCCCCAGGGCGGCCATCACCAGGGTCAGCCACAGCAGCGACAGGGAGATGAGGAAAAACTCCCCCCAGGGCGTTCCGTCCCGGAACAGGACCAGCGACAGTGCCGAGGCCGCCGTGTAGCCCAGGCCGGTGATGACCGCCCCGGTCATCACCACCCCGGCCTTGGCCCAGAAAATCTCCTTTCTGGTGTGGGGCTTGGTCAGCAGGTACTCGGCGGTTTTCCCGGTAAACTCCTTCGTGTGGATGGTGATGCCGAAGTGCAGCCCGTAAATTCCGGCGGCCAGCAGGAAGAAGCTGGTCAGAAACGCATAAATGCCCAGGGGCGAGGCCAGATAGCCCATGGAGACCCCCACGCTTTTGAAAAAGTCGCTTTCCCCCAGAGTGCTGAACAGCGGCGTGGTTTCCGCAAGGCTGATAAAGCCGTAATACATGGGTGTCATGCCGAAAATGCACAGGGCCAGCGTCAGGGTCCAGGCGAGGATGTATTTCAGGTTCCGCCTCAGTTCAAATTTGAAGATTGTCATTTGGGCCCCCTCCTTATTCGTAGTAGTGGAGGAAAATTTCTTCCAGAGAGGGCTCCTCCAGCAGCACATCCACCAGAGGCAGCTGGTGGATTTTGTCAATGATGGCGGAAATATTGCCGTTATACATAAAGGAAGCGGCGGTTTTTTGAGGATTTTCCCGATAGTCGGCAATGCCGGGCAGATTGAAGAAGCCCCGGGGAAGCTCCCGGGAGGCGGTGAGGCTCACCTTTTTGTAGCCGCTTTCCCGCAGCTGCCGGATGGACTGAATCTCCACCAGCCTGCCCTCCTTCAAAATGGCCACCCGGTCGCAGAGCCTCTGCACCTCGCTGAGCACATGGGAGGACAGGAAAATGGTGGCGCCCCGGCTGTTTTCCTCCTTTAGTATCTCATAAAAGGCCTGCTGAATCAGCGGGTCCAGGCCGCTGGTGGGCTCGTCCATCAGCACCAGCCGGGGGGAGGTCATCAGGGCAGACACAATGCCCACCTTCTTCCGGTTACCCAGGGACAGGTCCGAAATTCTCCGGCTTAAGTCCAGGTCCAGCCGCCGGGCCAGGCTGAACATTTTGGTGTTGCAGTCCTTGCCGTAGAGGTCGGCGGTGTATTGCAGCAGCTCCCGGACCCTCATACTTTCGTAGTAGCTGTCCTCGCTGGGCAGGTAGCCCAGGTCCCGGGCAATCCGGCTGGCCTGGGTCTGGCAGTCCAGGCCGAAAATGGAGGCGCTGCCGGCGGTGGGGCGAATCAGGCCCACCAGGGTGCGGATGGTGGTGGATTTTCCCGCGCCGTTGGGGCCGATGAAGCCGAAAATCTCCCCCTCGTCCACGGAGAAGCTCAGGTCCGAAATGCCTCTGTACTGCCCGTAGGTTTTGGTCAGTCCGTTCAGGGTCATGATTTGCTCACTCATTATAAATACTCCTTTTTATAAAAATTCTTTTTCAAAATGGCAACGTTCTTCTCAAAGTCCTGCATCACAAGGTCAAAATCAAAGCTGGGGGCGTTGCGGTATCGGGCGGTGTAGCCCTCGGCCATCAGCAGCAGCATCTGGTAAACCGCCGATGCGTCCGCCGGGTCCTTGAATTTTTCGGCATCGCCCTCCCGCAGCACCATGTCGCTTCTGAATCTGCCCGCCTCCTGCTTCATGGTTTCCAGCAGCTCGCCGACCTCCGGGGAGGCCTCCTCCCAGACAGAGGACAGAAACTGGGGCATATAGGGATGGGCCGTCAGCACCGCCGTCTTGATTCTGCTGGAAAGCAGAATCCGGTCCAGCAGGTCCTTTTCGCCGTCCAGGGCCCTCTGGTCGAAGGCCGGCATGACGGTTTTCATGCAGTGCTCCAGCAGAAAGACGTACAGCTGCTTCTTGCTGCCGAAATACTGAAAAATCGACGCCTTGGAGATGTGGGCCGCCACGGCAATGTCGTTGACGGAGGCCTTGTCATATCCGTATTTCCCGAAGCACTGCATCGCCGCCTGTATAATCGTCTGCTGCTTTTCCTGGCTCAGAGCCAAAAATTTCTCCATAAAAGTTCCCCCTTCCGCGAAATAACCGATTCGGTTATTGTGAGTATAGCACAAATAACCGATTCGGTCAAGAGCAGGTCAGAAAAAAGCCACAGAAAAATTCTGCGGCCTCAGTTTGTCGAGAAACCCCGTGTACGGCTCAGGCAGTAAACGGGGTTTTGGGCAAAAAAAGGATGAAGCAAGACGGCAAAAAGGTTGGGATGGTTGTCCCTCCAGAGCCATTTGGAAAACTTTTTTAGATTCATGGCAGCAAATTTGAGCTTGACCCATTTCTCAACCTGGGGCAAGCCTGTGTATCTGGTGTATCTCATCCCATGCTGCTCCTTGGCATCGGCAAAGACACGCTCTATGGTTTCTTTCCTGGCCTTATACAGCCTCTGGTAGATGGGAGTGTACCGAATGTCATCAGCTTTCTCCTCGTACTCTTTCCAGATATGCCGCTGCACTGTCTTTACAAAGTCCTTTGACTTGGTGCAAAGATGCCGTGTGGGGCAGTTTGCACAGACCTGTGGATTGCTTTTATACTCCCGGTAGCCGTCTCGGTTTGTAGTGGCATACTCCAAAGTGTGGTACTCCGGACAGATAATACAGTCAAAATATTCGTCATACACATACTTCCACCACTCGTGCCCGCCCTTCATGGTCTGAGGACGCTTGTAGGGAACATCCATGACCCTCCCGTCGTCGAATACTTTTTTGCAGATATGGGGTGTCTTGTAGGCGCTGTCACCTACGAATGCATACACCTGTGGAAATTTTTCAACGACTCTGTCGTAAACATCGTCAAAGGGAACACTGTCGTGTACATTGCCGGGGGTTACTTCTACATCCAAAACAATCCCGTGGATGTCGCAGGCGGTGTGAGCTTCATAGGCCAGCTGCTTCTTGTGGTCTCCCTTAACGAACATTCCACAATCCGGGTCAGTGGTGCTTTTGACCACAGTCTTCATCTTTTCCTGCTTCTTCCGTTTTTTCAGCTTCTTTTTGGAGGTGTTGTCCCGCCTCTTTTTAGGGGTGCTGGGCGGTTCGTTGTTCTGGTCGTCGTCACCCTGGTCAAAGGGTTTCTTTCCATGGGCTTCCCGGTCCTCGTTGACCTCTTTCATAAGCTCTTCTGCATATCTCTTTGCAGCAACGGGAACCTGCTGCTTAACTACCTTTTTGTTGTTTGCATTGGCTTTGATATGGGTGCCGTCAATAAACACAGCTCCGGGGGACAGATAACCAGCCTCGGCGATATTCTCAAGAACCCAATCAAAAATCTGATTTACCGTTTCTGCGGTAAATCGGTGCTTGAAGTTATAGCTGACGGTAGAGAAATGTGGGGTTTCTTCCTGAATTCGGTAGCCCAAAAACCAGCGGTAACAGATATTTGCACGCACTTCTTCCGCAGTTCGCCGCAGAGAGGGAATCCCCTACAAATGCTGGATCAGAACCATCTTAAACAGCACAACCGGATCCACGCTGGGACGCCCGTTGTCCTCACAGTATAATGGCTCTACAAACTCGTATATCTTATCAAAGTCCACTGCTTCATCGATCTTTCTCAGCAAATGATTTTCAGGAACCAGACTTTCTGTATCTACGATCTCAAACACGCCCCGCTCCATTTTTCCTCGTTCCAGCATTTTTCATCACCCTTGTCTATTATACCATAGAAAATTGAAAAAGCCAAGCTTTGCTGGACTTTTTCGACAGGCAGAAGCCGCAGAAAAATTCTGCGGCCTGTTTTCAGACAAAATCTATCAGCCAGCCCTTGGCCTCGCCGATTTTTCCGCCCTTCAGCAGATGCTGCTTCATGCGGCGGCGGAGGGTGGTGTCCTCGGGGAGGCGGTCAAAGGGGATGTCCGTGCGGCCGTAGACCCACTGCAAAAAGTCAGACCCCTCCCGGTTCCAGCTTTCGCAGGTAAAGCAGTGCTGGAAGGCCAGAATGCGGGACCCCTCCCCCAGCAGCTCCCGGAGGGCCGGGGACAGCAGCCAGGATTCCACATAAATCGGGTCCTCCGCCCGGTCCGGAAGCATCTGCCGGAACCGGGCCAGGGAATCGGCGCAGGCGGGGATATCCAGCCGGGCATCGGAGGGAATGTGCATGGAAATCTCCCCGTCCAGCAGCTCATATTCCAGCTCCCCCACCCGGAACAGCACCATGGACAGCTGCCGGTGGGCCCAGAAGCCCCGGTCGAAGCCATAGCAGCCAAAGCTGGCCAGGTGCTCCCCCACAAACCGTGGAAAGCAGCCCATGGTGTCCAGAAACAACTGCCGGGGCAGGCCGGCCCGCTGATAATTCTCCCAGGTGAGCAGGGCCGCCCGGAGCATGAAGGCCAGCATATCCAGCCCCCGGTTTTCCGGGGTGCAGAGGGCCTTCAGCTTTTCATAGGCCCCCTGGCCCCGGCCCCGGCGGGTCAGGTCCGCCAGCAGGTCCCCGGGGACTTCCCGGGCTGCCAGGACCGCCTCCCGGACCTGGCCGGGGAGGCACAGCATTTCGCACAGATTATTCAGGTCCATTTTCCGCTCCTTTATCTCAAAAACATACGAATCAGTACACTTTTTACCCTGGTATAGGGCTGGTAGCGCAGAGGCAGGTCCAGCCAGCCTGCCTTTTTCAGAATGCTCTTTTCGTGGCTGAAGGTGTCGAAGCTCCTTTTGCCGTGGTAGCTGCCCATGCCGCTGTGGCCCACGCCGCCGAAGCCCATGTGGGAGGTGGCCAGGTGGACCACGGTGTCGTTGATGCAGCCGCCGCCAAAGGGCACGAAGTGCAAAAACCGCTGCTGGACCGCCCGGTCGTTGGAAAACAGGTACAAAGCCAGGGGCTTTTCCCGGCGGCGGATGAACTCCTCCGCCGCCTCCAACGTGTCGTAGGGAAGGATGGGCAGCAGGGGGCCGAAAATCTCCTGGGCCATGAGGGCATCGTCCCCGGTCACGTTGTTCAGCACCGTGGGGGCGATTTGCAGCGCCGCCTCGCAGAACTGGCCCCCCAGCACCACCTTGTCCCAGGCCATGAGGCCCAGGAGGCGGTCAAAGTGCTTTTTGTTGACGATATGGCCGTAATCCGGGTTTTTCAGCGGATTTTCCCCGAACATGGCGGTGATTTGCCTGCCAATCTCCGCCACCAGCCGGTCCTGGACCCGCCGGTCCACCAGCACATAGTCCGGGGCCACGCAGGTCTGGCCGCAGTTTAAAAACTTGCCGAACACCAGCCGGGCGGCGGCCAGGGGGATATCGCAGTCCGCCGTCACCACACAGGGGCTTTTGCCCCCCAGCTCCAGGGTCACGGGGGTCAGGCTGGCGGCGGCCTTCTCCATCACCAGCTTTCCCACAGCCACGCTGCCGGTGAAGAAAATGTAGTCAAAGCGCTGCTCCAGCAGGGCGGCGTTTTCCGCCCGGCCGCCCTCCACCACGGCGACGAAGGCCGGGTCAAAGGCCGCCCCCAGCAGCTCCGCCAGCAGCCGGGCGGTGGCGGGGGCGTAGGCATACGGGAGCCGAACACGCATCGGTTTTCAGGGGCTGTTTTCCGCCAGCACGGCGGAAAATCCCTTGGCAATACGACAGTATTCCCGGCGGAATTTTCCTTGTTCTGACGAAAAACAGCTCCCTGAAAACTGCGAAGCACCTGTCAGCTGTGGATATTGGAGGGATTTCCGCCGCAGAGGACGCAGCCTTGCTGGCGCAAGGCAAGGACGAACAGGCGAAAAGCACCCAATAGACACGCTGACAGGCGGTGCGGGTTCGACTCCCGTATGCCTAGTTGACGATGCAGCAGTTGCCCGCCGCAATGGCCCCCGCCAGAGGCTCCATGCACAAAAGGAAGGGGTAATTCCAGGGGGCCATCACCAGCACGCAGCCGTAGGGCTCGGAAACGGTGAAGCTCCGGCCCGGGAAATTGGCCAGGTCCGTCCGGCACCGCCGGGGCCGGGCCCAGCGGCCCACATGGCCCATGAGAAAGCGGATTTCCCGGAGGGTCAGGCCGATTTCGCACAGATAGCTCTCCGTTTCGCTTTTGCCCAGGTCTTGCCCCAGCGCATGGGCAATGGCGGCCCGGTTCTGGTCGATGAGGGTGTAGAGGGTATGCAGGGCGGCTTTCCGGCTTGCCGGGGCAGCGGTGGCCCCGGTGCGGAAATACGCCCGCTGATTTTGAAGCAGCGCGGAAAAATCCATCATCCCAGAACCTCCCTGGCGGCGTCGGCGGCCTCGTCCAGCAGCCGGGCCAGGGCCTGGACCCGGTCCGGGGCCATTTTCTCGCTGATGGCCTGGACCAGTGCCAGGGTCCGGCTGTGCTGGCGGAAGAAGGCATCGGCCCCCTCCCGGTTCAGCGCCACCGCCACCTGGCGGCGGTCCTCCCTGGACCGGCTGCGGACAATCAGCCTCTTTTCCTCCATCTCGTTGAGGGTCCGGGCCATTTGGGATTTCTGCATCCGGGTCTGGTCGCACAGCTCCGTGGCCGTGCAGGTCTGCGGGAAGCGCCGGTAGAGCAGATTGCAGATCAGCGCCTCGTTATAGGGCAGCTCCGACACCACCCGCTCGTTGGAAATGGCGGTGGAGAACCGCAGGTAGCTGTCCAGCAGCAATTCGGTAACAGCAGTCATAGCCCGCTCCCTTCTGTCAGTGGTGCGCAAATGCAGCTTGTTTCATGTATCCTATCACCGCCCCGGGAAAAAGTCAAGATAATCGCCCCTTGCGGAAAGAATGTCTTGTTTTTTTCTCACTATCGTGCTATACTAACCAAAACAAAACAGATTGGAGTTGAAAGGATGTACACTGTTTCCTGCTGATGTTTGGCTGACAGACTGAAAAGCGGCGTTTGGCCGCTGGGTTTGTTGCGCCTTTTTGCAGGAATTACAGTCCCTTTCAGCCGCTTTGGGCAGGTTCTGTCCGCATTTGGCCGTGGGTGAATTCCTGCGGCCATTTTTTGCTGTTTGGAGGACAAACCATGTCATTGATTCAAGTAACCAACCTATCCTTTGCCTACGACGGAAGCAGCCAGCCGGTGTTTGAAAACGTCAGCTTCCAGCTGGACACCGCCTGGCGGCTGGGCTTTACAGGCCGGAACGGCCGGGGCAAGACCACCTTTTTGAAGCTGCTGCAGGGGAAATTTCCCTATTCGGGCACCATCACCGCCAGCGTGGACTTTTCCTATTTCCCCTACGATGTGCCGCCGGAGCCGGGGCTGGCTCTGGAGGTGGTGGAGGCCATTTACCCGGACTACGAATACTGGCAGCTGAGCCGGGAGCTGAGCCTGCTGGAGCTGGACGAGGAAATTCTCTACCGGCCCTACGAAACCCTGTCCAACGGGGAGCAGACAAAGCTGCAGCTGGCGGTGCTGTTTTTGAAGGAGAACAGCTTCCTGCTCATCGACGAGCCCACTAACCACTTGGACTTCAGGGGCCGGGAGCTGGTGAGCCGGTATTTAAATAAGAAGCAGGGCTTCATTCTGGTATCCCACGACCGGGCCTTTCTGGACGGGTGCGTGGACCACATTCTGTCCATCAACAAAGCGTCCATCGAAGTCACCCGGGGGAATTTTTCCACCTGGCTGGAAAACAAGCAGCGCCGGGATGCCTTTGAGCTGGCGAAAAACGACCGGCTGAAAAAGGAGATTGGCCGCCTTCAGGACACCGCCCGGGAGAAGGCCCAGTGGTCCGACCGGGTGGAGGCCACCAAGTTCGGCACCGGCGTTTCCGACCGGGGCTTCGTGGGCCACAAGGCCGCCAAAATGATGGCCCGGTCCAAGGCCATTGAGGCCCGCCGCCAGGCGGCCATCGAGGAAAAGTCTGCGCTGCTGAAAAATGTGGAGCGGTCCGACGCTCTGAAAATCTTCCAGACCCCCTACCACGCCAGGGTCCTGGCGGAGCTGAAAAACGTGACCATCGACTTTGGGTGCGGCCCGGTGTGCGAAAACGTGTCCTTCACCGTCTGCCAGGGGGACCGCATCGCCCTCCGGGGGCCCAACGGGGCGGGGAAATCCAGCCTGCTGAAGCTCCTGTGCGGCCGGGACATCCCCCACACCGGGCAGGTGCGGCTTGGCAGCGGTCTGACCGTCTCCTATGTCAGCCAGAACACAGCGGGGCTGTCCGGCAGCTTCTGGGACTTTGCCCGGGACCGGAACGTGGACCCCAGCCTGCTGCTGGCCATGCTCAGCAAGCTGGACGTATCCAGGCAGCAGCTGGAAACGGACCTGGGCAGCCTCAGCGCCGGGCAGAAGAAAAAGCTGCTGCTGGCCACCAGCATCTGCCAGAGCGCCCATCTGCACATCTGGGACGAGCCCATGAACTACATCGACGTCATCTCCCGCCTTCAGCTGGAGACACTGCTGCTGGAATACGCCCCCACCATCGTATTCGTCGAGCACGACAAGGCCTTCTGCGAGAAAGTGGCCACCAAGGTCATTCCATTATAATACTTGCGTAGGGACAGCCCTTGCGGCTGTCCGCCCCATTTCCTTTGGAAATGGGGTTCTTTTTTGCGCTGGCGCAAAAAAGCGGGAGGAGGCAAGCCCCTCCCCTACGCAAGCCGAAATTCTTCACCGCAAAAACAAGTGCTTTTCTGTCGCGGATTTTAGCAGAAATCTACAAAAGTAAAATCCGTTTCTGCAAAGATTCTGGAAATGCCTACAGAATATTTTTTCTGCCTTGACAAACGAAGGCCTATATGTATAATTGTATACATAAACATTGCAGTACAGAATTTTCAGATGGGTCCTGCTCCCGCCGGGGGCAATTCCGGGGCCCTTTGGAGGCGCTACAAACCGTACTATGACCTATAAAAACATCTCCACAGCCGACCAGGTTTTTGAGCGGCTGGAAAACGACATCATCCAGGGTATCTACCCCAAGGGCGAAATTCTGACGGAGCTGAAGCTGGTGAAAAAGCTGGGTGTCAGCCGGACCCCCATCCGGGAGGCCCTGCTTCGGCTGGAGCAGGAGCACCTGATTGAGGACACCGGCAAGGGCTCCCGGGTGCTGGGCATCACCGTGGAGGACCTCATCGACATTATGACCATCCGGGAGTATGTCGAAGGGGTGGCCGCCTACTACGCCACCCTCAACATGACCCCCGAGGGGCTGGCGGAGCTGTCCAACCTGGTGGAGCTGCAGGAGTTCTACTTTGAAAAGCGGGACGCCCAGCATCTGCGGCAGATTGACGATCAGTTCCACGACTCCATCTGCCTGCTCAGCCGCCGGGCGGTGCTGATTGACACCCTGCTGCCCCTTCACCGGAAGACCCGCCGGTACCGGCTGCTGTCCATCGAAAACTGGGACCGGGCGGCCCAGACCAAGCGGGAGCATTTTGAAATCTTCCAGGCCATCCAGCAGGGCGACGCCACCCTGGCCGGGGAGCTGAGCAACCGCCACATCACCAACGCCAAAAAGCACATGAAGGACATTCTTCAGTATTGATTTCCCTTGCGCAAGGCCCAAATTTGTTTTGAACCAGACGCTTTGTCTGAGAAAAAAGGAGGATACATTTATGAAAAAGCTCGTTTGTTTGATTCTTGTTCTGGCAATGGCTCTGACCCTCGCCGCCTGCGGCGGCGGCTCTGCCAAGATGACCATGGGCACCGGCGGCACCACCGGCACCTACTACGGCTACGGCGGCGTTCTAGGCCAGTACATCAAGAACAACGCCGGTATCGACGTGACCGTTGTCTCCACCGACGGCTCCAAGGCCAACATCCAGGGCATCGCCGCCGGCGACTACCAGCTGGGCACCGTCCAGTCCGATGTCATGGCCTACGCCTGGGAGGGCACCCGCTCCTTTGAGGCCGACGGCAAGGTGGATTCCTTCCGGGTTGTGGCCGGTCTGTACGCCGAGGCAGTGCAGCTGATTACCATGGACCCCAGCATCAAGTCTGTTGCCGACCTGGCCGGTAAGTCCGTGTCCATCGGCGCTCCCGGCTCCGGCGTTTACTTCAACGCTGTGGATGTGCTGGCCGCCGCCGGTCTGACCGAGGACGACATCAAGGCCCAGTACCAGTCCTTTGGCGACAGCACTGACGCTCTGAAGGATGGCAAGATTGACGCTGCCTTCATCGTGGCCGGCGCTCCCACCCCCGCCATCACCGAGCTGTGCACCACCAACGATGCCTTCCTGGTGCCCATTGACGGCGCTGTGGCAGATGCCATCATGGCCTCCTGCCCCTTCTACACCGTCTACACCATTCCCGCCGGAACCTACCCCGGCCAGGATGCGGATGTCCAGACCGTCACCGTCAAGGCAACCCTCATTGTGGATGCCAAGGCCTCTGACGACGATGTCTACAACCTGACCAAGGCCATCTTCGACAACGCCTCCGCCATCGCCGCCGAAAACGGCAAGGGCGCAGAGCTGAGCATCGAAAACGCCACCTCCGGCATGACCGCCCCCTTCCACCCCGGCGCTGCCAAGTACTTCGCCGAGAAGGGTGTCAACGTAGGCTAACACAACCATTGTGAAGGGCCGCAGCGGTGAACGCCGCTGCGGCTTTTCAAAAAAATCCCCCAAGGAGGCAGATTATGGCATTTTTCAAGAAAAAACCGAAAGCAGACGAAGCCCCCATGGACCTGGAAGCCGTCATGAAGAAGTACGACCAGGAGTCCAACACCCGCATCTGGGAGGGAAGGCCCAAGCTGGCCGTTCAGGCGGTGCTGGCGGCCTTTTCCCTGTTCTGCATTGGTGTGACCCTGTTCACCAGCTGGCTGGAGGAAATTCGGCTCACCTCCTTTGTGGCCTTCATCATCCTCATCGGCTATCTGGTGTTCCCCGCCCACAAGGGCAAGCAGAAGGTCAACTGCATCCCCTGGTATGACGTGGTGCTGATGATTCTGGGCACCGGCTCATTCCTATATTACACCGCCAACGCCATGACCATCATCCAGCAGGGCAGCAATTTCACCTGGTATCAGATTGTCATTGGCCTGGTGGGCATTCTGTCCCTGGCGGAAATCTGCCGCCGGAGCGTGGGACTGCCCATTCTCATTGTAGCCGGGTGCTTCCTGGTCTATGCCCTGATCTGGGGCCTTTCCAACCCCACCTTCTCCGGGAAGCTGAACTACTCCATCCGCTACCTGTTTTACAGCAAGGAGGGCATTCTCTCCACCCCCATCAACGTCTGCTCCAAATTCATTGTGGTGTTCATCATCTTCGGCGCATTCCTGGAGCGGACCGGCATTGCGGAGTTTTTCATCAACATCTCCAACGCCTTCGTCGGCGGCTTCTCCGGCGGCCCCGCCAAGGTGGCGGTGGTGGCCAGCGCCTTTGAGGGCATGGTCTCCGGCTCCAGCGTTGCCAACACCGTAGGCTCCGGCTCTGTCACCATTCCTCTGATGAAGAAAACCGGCTACACCCCGGAGTTCGCCGCAGCTGCCGAGGCCTCCGCCTCCACCGGCGGCCAGATTATGCCCCCCATTATGGGCGCCGCCGCCTTCCTGATGGCGGACTATGTGGGCACGGCCTACAGTGACATCGCCCTGCGGGCCATTCTTCCCGCTGTGCTGTACTTTGCCGGTATTTTCGTGGCCGTCCATCTGGAGGCCAAGAAGCTGGGCCTGCGGGGCCTGAGCAAGGCGGAGCTGCCCCGGGTGGGCCCTCTGCTGAAGCAGGTGTATCTGCTGCTGCCGCTGGTGCTGCTGATTTACCTGGTCAGCACCTCCCAGAAGTCCATCCAGTACGCCGCCGCCATTGCCATTGTGGTGGCCATTGCCGTAAGCCTGGTGGATAAACACCACCGCATCGGCTTCAAGGGGATTTTTGAGGCCCTGGCTGCCGGTGGGCAGGGCATGATTACCGTGGCCGCCGCCTGCGGCATTGCGGGCATCATCGCCGGTACCATCACCATGACGGGCCTGGCCAATATGCTCATCAACGGCATTGTGGCCGTGGCAGGTAACCACACCATCATCGCCCTGTTTCTGACCATGATTTGCTGCATCGTGCTGGGCATGGGCGTGCCCACCACCGCCAACTACTGCATCATGGCCGCCACCTGCGCCCCCATTCTCATCCGGATGGGCGTGCCCGCCATTGCCGCCCACTTCTTCGTGTTCTACTTCGGCATCGTGGCGGACCTGACACCGCCTGTGGCCCTGGCCGCCTACGCCGGTGCCGCCATTGCCCAGGCCAACCCCATGAAAACCGCCCTCACCGCCACCAAGCTGGCCATTGCCGCCTTCATCGTGCCCTACATTTTCGCCCTGAACCCGGCCATGCTGTTTGTGGACACCACCTTGCCGGAGGTCATTCTCATCTGCGTCACCTCCTGCATGGGCATTGTGGCCCTGTCCGCTGCCCTGGAGGGCTACCTGCTGACCCACATGAGCCCCGTCTGGCGCATCATCATCGCCGCAGGCGGCCTGATGCTGATTGTGCCGGGCGTCCTCACCGACGTCGGCGGCGCACTGCTGGTGATTCTGGCGGTTCTGCCTCAGCTTGCGCAGAAAAACCGGGAATCGGCCCTGCAGGCATGATTTTTGGAAAGCCTCTCCCCTGCACCCGGGGAGAGGCTTTTTCCCTTTGCGGAAAAAAGCCCCTTGACTTTGCTGCCTGTGCGTGCTAAGATAAGACTACAGATGAATATTGCAAAGGCTTCCTTGTGCTGCCGCTTCGCCGGTGGCAGAGGGGAATAGGGTGAGAAGCCCTGCGAGTCGGTCACTGTGATGCTCCGTTCGGGAGATAAGTCAGATTACCTCAGGAGGAATGCCTTCGCTTCGCCGGAACCGAAGTGGAATAACTCATGCTGTTGTGCTGGTGCACAATGAGGTCGTTGTCCGCTGTGTTTTGGCACAGCGGCTTTTTTTGCCACTGTGTCCCCCCTATTGCACGGTCGATATAGCAGCGGCAGGGGTAGCCTCCCTGCCGCGCAGCCCTCCTTTCCGAACGCCGCCCGGAGCGAATTGCCGTCTGTCATTTCGGTAATATGGCCTTTGAGTTGTATTATATATTCCAATACGGAAAGAAGAAAGGAGCAAAAACTTATGAGCAAGAAATTCACCCGCATGGAAAAGCTGTTTCTGGTGTGTCTCAGCGCCTTTGCACTGAAATTCGGCATTGTCCCCACCGCCAGCGCCATGCACATCATGGAGGGCTACCTGCCCGCCGCCTACTGCATCAGCTGGGGCGTGCTGTGCCTGCCCTTCCTGGCCGCCGGATACCTGTCCATCCGAAAGACCCTCAAGGGCAATAAGAGCCTGATTACGCTGCTGGCCATGTCCGGAGCCTTCGTCTTTGTGATTTCCTCCCTGAAAATCCCCTCCGTCACCGGCTCCTGCTCCCACATGACCGGCACCGGCCTGGGCGCAATCCTCTTTGGACCCTCCGCCGTGTCCATTCTGGGGCTGATCGTGCTGCTGTTCCAGGCCATTCTGCTGGCCCACGGCGGCCTGACCACCATCGGCGCCAACACCTTCTCCATGGCCATTGCCGGTCCCTTCGTCACCTACGGCATCTACGTGCTGGGCAAAAAAATGAAGCTCAATCAGAAGGTGAATGTTTTCCTGGCCGCTACGCTGGGCGATCTGTTCACCTACATCATCACTGCCACCCAGCTGGCCATGGCCCATCACGCCGACACCAGCTTTATGGCTGCCTGGGGCAAGTTCATGGTCATCTTTGCGCCCACTCAGGTTCCCCTGGCCATCATTGAGGGCATCATCACTGTGCTGATTGTGGCCGGTCTGGAAACCTACGCAAAGCCCGAGCTGAAGGCCGTCGGCTACTTTGAGGAGGTCTGACTTATGAAAACGAAAGTTTTGATTGCCATTATTCTGATTGCTCTGATTGCCCTGGTTCCCCTGTTTGCACTGAAGGACGCCGAATTCGGCGGAGCCGACGATGCGGCAGGCGGCGTTGTGGAGGAGGTCCACTCCGAATATGAGCCCTGGGCCACGCCCATTCTGGAAACCCTGCTTGGCGGCGAGCTGCCCGGCGAGGTGGAGAGCCTGTTCTTCTGCATCCAGACCGGCATCGGTGTGGGCATCATCGCCTTCTGCATGGGCCGCTATGTGGAGCGCAAAAAATACGTCAAGGAGTAATCCCGCCCTTTGTTAAAGAGGAATTTCAATGATTTCCATAGATAAGCTGTGCTACAATTCCAGGCTTAGATATGAAAATGCAGGGGAAAAATTCGCCTTCGCCATGGTCACGCTGTGCATCTGCGTTGCCAGCCGGTCCATTGCCGTGGCGTGTATCGTTTTAGCAGTTACGGGGATTCTGACCACATGGAAGGGAGGAATCCCTGTTCTGCGTTATCTGAAAGCCATGACGGTACCTCTGACCTTTTTGTTTCTGAGCACCTTTGCCATTATGTTCAATATCCGGCGGGTTCCGCTGGACCTGTTTGCGCTCCCCATCGGCAGCTGGTATCTGACGGCCAGCCGGTCCGCCTTTCTGTACAGCGTACAGCTGATTCTCACGGCGCTGTCTGCCGTTTCCTGCCTGTACTTTCTGTCGTTTACAACGCCGATGCCGGACATTCTGGAGGTCCTGCGGAAAATGCACTGCCCCAGGCTGCTGTCCGAGCTGATGCTGCTGACCTACCGCTTCATTTTTATTCTGCTGGATACGGCGTCGGCCATCTCCGTTTCCCAGGACTGCCGCCTTGGCAACCGGGACTACCGGACCTCCGTCCGCTCCTTTGGGCTCCTGGGCTCCGTGCTGATGATCCGCGCCACCGCCCGGTCCGGAAAGCTGTACACAGCCATGGAGGCCCGGTGCTATGACGACACCATCCGGGTCCTGTCGGAAAGCCGGCCGCCCAGGCGGGGCGTGATTGCCGCCATTATCCTGTTTGACGCCGGGCTGCTGAGCCTTGCCGTATGGAGGAAATTCTTTGCATGAATGATTGTATCTTGAGGGCCGAAAATGTGGCATATTCCTACGATGAGGGCGCTTCCTATGCCCTGGACGGCCTTTCCCTGGAAATCGGGCGGGGCCAGCGGGTGGCCCTGATGGGAGCCAACGGCAGCGGCAAGTCCACCTTCTTTCTGTGCTGCACCGGCATCTGCAAGCCCCAGCGGGGGGCGCTGTACCTTGACGGAGAGCCGGTCGCCTATGACAAAAAAAGCCTGCTGCGGCTGCGCAGCAGGGTGGGCATCGTCTTTCAGGACCCGGACAATCAGCTGTTTTCCGCCAGCGTCTACCAGGAGATTTCCTTCGGCCCCCTGAATCTGGGTCTTTCCGAGGAAACGGTCCGGCAGGAGGTGGAGGCGGTGATCGACCGGCTGGAGATTGCCCCCTTCCGCCACAAGCCCACCCACGCCCTCAGCGGCGGCCAGAAAAAGCGGGTGTCCATTGCGGACATTCTGGTGATGCACCCGGACCTGATTTTATTGGACGAGCCCACCGCCGCCCTGGACCCCAAGCACACAAAAATCGTCAATCACCTGATTGACGAAATGACGGCGGCGGGCATCACCGTGGTATTGTCCACCCACGACGTAGACTTCGCCTACGGCTGGGCCGACCAGGTGGTGCTGTTCCACCAGGGCCGGGTCCTGACCCAGGGGCCGCCCCAGCAGGTGCTGCGCAGCAGCCAGGCCCTGGCGCTTACAAATCTGGAGCCGCCGGCGGTGGTGGGGCTGTTCGAGCGGCTGTGCCGCCGGGGCGTCCTGGACCCCAGCCTCCCCTGCCCCAGAGACATGGACCAGCTGGAGGACTATTTAGTCGGGCGTGACGACTAAAAAATGTCATTGCGAGCCAGTGTGTGCACTGGCTCGCAATGACATTTTAGGCTTTACACTACCGCACAAACAGCGGGCAGATGCTTTCCACGAAAATCAGGGTGAAGGGGGCGGCGAAGGACTGGCTGTCGAACCGGTCCAGAATGCCGCCGTGGCCGGGGAGCAGGGTGCCGAAATCCTTGATGCCCACCCGCCGCTTAATCAGCGACATACTCAAATCCCCCATCTGGCCCACCACCGAGGTGACGGCGGCGTAGAGCACTACGGCGGCATAGTTGACCCGGATGTCGCTGAACACCTCCGTCAGCACGCACATAAGCATGGCCGCCAAAATGGCGGTGACGGTGCCGCCCAGAGCGCCCTCGATGGTTTTGTTGGGGCTGACGGTGGGAGCCAGCTTGTGGCGGCCCCGGGCACGGCCCACAAAATAGGCGGCAGCATCGGTGGCCACGCACACCAGCACCATCATCACAAGATTCAGCAGCCCAAAGGGCAGCCGGCGGAGCCTGGGAATGGCCCCAAAGAACAGGCACACCGCCATGCTCAGGCAGAACGTGGCAATCCGCCCGGGCACGGGCATCTCGTCCTGGCGCAGCATGGCCATGAGGAAGGCCAGCAGAATCAGGGGGAACACCAGGGCCAGCAGGTCGATATACCCCTCCAGCCGGAGCTGGGGAATCACCACCGCCCCCGCCAGAGCCACCAGGACCAGCGGGTCCTTCTTCAAAAGCCCCGCCCCCCGGTACAGCTCAAACACCGCCATCAGGGCAATGGCCACGGCAAAGCCGTTGATGACGAAGGGAATATAGGACAGCCAGAGGATAGGCAGCGCCAGCACAACCAGCACCGCTGCGGTTTTGACTCTTGTTTTCAGCATGATGTTCCACCCAATCCAAAAGATTTACATTCATTTTACGCTATCCCAGTCAAAAAATCAAGGGTGCCCGGTGGGCACCCTTCTATTTATTTACGGTTTATTTACACTCACAGCCCACGTCTTCCTGTCATTTCCCCCGCTCGTTCCAGTGAAACCGCCAGCCCAGGTAGCAGCCAGCGCCAGTCAGCACCACGATGGCCAGCAGCAGCACCAGGCCCTGCCAGCTTTCAAAGAGGTAGCCCCGGTCCCGGCTCATCAGGAAAAGCGCCAGAAGCAGCACCCCCGGCCAGCAGGCGTTCAGCACCGCCAGCGCCCGCCGCCGCTTTTCCGGCACCGGAGGCAGGTAGTCCTCCGGGTGGGTCATCTCGCAGTGGACGGTGGCCACCGGCACGGACAGGCCGCCGCCTCCCACCCGGTGGTAGTCCCGCCAGGCGGTGTACTCGATGCCGTCGATGGTGAAGGTGGGGTACATACTCTCCCCGGTGACCACCAGGTCCAGCCCCTCCTTTTCCGCAAAGGCAAGCAGCGCGGCGGTGAACTCCCGGGGATTGGTGATGCCCTCCTCGGGGGTGAAGGTAAAGACCCGCTTGTGCTCCGCCCGGCTCACCGCCAGATAGTCCAGCCGCCACTGCCGGAAGTAGCCCGCAGGCTCCGCCTCCATGTCCGCCAGGCACGCATCCACATCCATGGGCGTGCTCTGAAGCACGCCGCACAGGCGGATGGCCGCCTCCAGCTTCTTGGTCTGGGCCTCCAGCCGCTTCTGCTGGTCCGCCGCCGCCTGGGCCAGGCTCATGCCGCCGAGCAGCACCTTTTTCACTTCCTCCAGAGGCATATCCAGGGTCCGCAGAGCCCGGATCCATTTGAGCCGTTCGATATCCGCCTGGCTGTACGTCCGGTAGTCGTTGTCCGGATTCCGGGCCGGGGTGAGAAGCCCCTGCTTTTCATAAAAGCGAATATTCTGCCGGGACACGCCGGATAATTCCTCCGCCTGCTTGATGTTCATGCACATCACTCCTTTCCCCCCTGTTATACACCTTAGAGTCGGTACAATGTCAAGGATTTTTTGTATTTTTTCAAAATTCTCCGGCTATACTCTCTCCGGGAGGGATGTACATGACGAAAAAAGCCTTTGAAGGCTGGTATTTCAAGCACCAGAAGGGGCAGACCATGCTGGCCTTTATCCCCGGCCAGGCCCAGGACGGGGCCTTTCTCCAGATGCTCTGGCCCCGGGGCTCCCGGCGGTTTCACTTTCCCCAGTTGCAAATCGACGGCGCCGCCCTCCGGGCAGGGGCCTGCCGGTTTTCCGGGGAGGGCTGCCATGTGGAGCTGCCCGGGGTCCGGGGGGACATTGCCTACGGCCCTCTGACCCCTCTGGCCTCCGACATCATGGGGCCCTTCCGGTTTTTCCCCATGGAGTGCCGCCACGGCGTTCTCAGCATGGCCCACAGCCTGACAGGAAGCGTCACCATCGACGGAAAAACCTACAGCTTTGACGGCGGCACCGGGTACTGGGAAAAGGACAGCGGCCTGTCCTTCCCCCGGTCCTATCTGTGGGTCCAGTGCAACACCTTCCCGGAGCCCTGCGCCATGATGGCCTCCGTGGCGGAGGTGCCCTTTCTGGGCCTGCGCTTCCGGGGCTGCATCTGCGCCGTTTTGTACCGGGGCCGGGAGTACCGCTTCGCCACCTACCGGGGGGTGCGGATTCTGGCCGCCACCCGGGAGCGGCTGTCCTTAGTCCAGGGGAGCCTCCGGCTGGACCTGCGGATGATGCCCACCCCGGGCCACCCCCTGCTGTCCCCGGCGGCGGGGAAGATGTCCGTCACCGTCCGGGAGTGCTGCAACGCCAGCCTCCACATGAGGCTCTGGGAAAACGGCCGCCTCATCCTGGACCAAAGAAGCAACGAGGCCGCCTATGAATTCATATAAGCAGTAGGATAAACTATCTAGCCGGGCCGGATGCGCTGCATCCGGCCCGGTTCTTTTTTGTTTCCTCTCCGCTTTACAGTGTTTTGACCGAAACTTTTCTGAGCCAGGGTGGAAGGGGCCGGGGGGCGGAGGGTATAATGGAGCTGTATCAGATACTGAATCATCATACTGAAAGGAAGAATTTTATGCTGAATTTACATCATGTATATAAGTCCTTCGACGGGACCCCTGTTTTGACGGACATCAGCCTGCAGGTGGACGACGGGGAGATTGTGTCCATTCTGGGGCCCTCCGGCTGCGGCAAGACCACCCTGCTGAACCTGATTTTGGGCACTGTCACTGCCGATGAGGGGGACATCCTCTACAACGGTGAGGTGCTGACCCATATGCCCATGGAAAAGCGGGGCTTCAACATCGTCTTTCAGGACTACGCCCTGTTTCCCAATCTGAACGTCTGGCAGAACATCACCTACGGCCTGAAAAACCGGCCCGGGGTTTCCTCTGCCCAGGAGGTGGAGGAGCTTATCGACCTGCTGGGCCTTCGGGCCCATCTGGACAAGTCCATTGACCAGCTGTCCGGCGGCCAGAAGCAGCGCACCGCCCTGGCCCGGACCCTGGTGATGAAGCCCAGAATCCTGCTGCTGGACGAGCCTCTGTCCGCCCTGGACGGGGTCATCAAGGAATCCATCAAGGAGCGCATCAAGGCCATTGCCCGGGACTTCCACCTGACCACCATCATCGTCACCCACGACCCGGAGGAGGCCCTGACCCTGTCCGACCGGGTGCTCATCATCGAAAACGGCAAAATCTCCCAGTACGCCGCCCCCTCTGAGATTGTCCACCACCCCCGCAACGACTTTGTCCGCCGGTTCATCCTGAACCAGCTGGAAATCAAGCGCAGCAACATCTACGCCCTGTTTGGGGAGCAGCCGGCGGCGGCTGTGTGAGAGGGACTCCATGAATCAACGAAATCTGGAATTAAAGGTGATTTTCTGGGTCATCACCGGGCTGTTCGGCCTGTTTCTGGTGCTTCCCATTGGGGTGCTGCTGCTCAAATCCCTGGGCGACGGCTGGCCCACCCTGTTTTTCTTCGCCGATGTGCTGGGGCAGCCGGGCTTTCTCCAGGCCCTGGGCAACAGCTTCACCGTGGCCGCCCTGGCGGCGGTGCTGGCCACGGCTCTGGCCTTCTGCATGGCCTACGCCGTTCACTACACGGCCCTGCCCCGGCGGTTCAAGTCGGCGCTGATTGCCGTGGCCTCCCTGCCCATGTATCTGCCCACCATCACCTATGGCTTTGCCATTATCTACTCCTTTGGCAGGCAGGGCCTCATCACCCGGCTCCTGGGCCGGCAGCTGTTTGACATCTACGGCATGGCCGGGCTTTTGGTGGGCTATGTCATCTACACCGTTCCCGTGGCCTTTCTGCTGATTCACAACACCATGGGCTTCGTGGACAAAAAGCCGCTGATTGTCTCCAAGGTCATGGGGGACCGGCCTCTGGCCACCTTCCGCATCGCCGTGCTGCGGCCCCTGCTCGGCACCCTGGCCGGGGCCTTTATCCAGGCGTTTTTCCTGTGCTTTACGGACTTTGGCATTCCCGCCTCGGTGGGCGGCGGCTATGAGGTGATTGCCACGCTGCTGTACAACCGGATGCTGGGGGGCATTCCCGACTTCAGCCGGGGGGCCGTCATCGCCATGGTGATGCTGATTCCCTCCGTTGGCAGCATCTGCCTGCTGCGGTATCTGGAGCGGTTCAACATCCGCTACAGCCGCATCGACCGGGCGGAGCTGACGGACAGCAGGGGCCGGGACGCCGGATGGGGAACCGCCGGGGCTCTGATCTGCGTGGCGGTGCTGTCCATTTTTGCGGTGATTTTCCTGGTGCCCTGCGTGGAGGCCTGGCCCTATCAGACGGGGCTGACCGGGGAGCACTTCCGGGCCGTCCTTGCGGACCGGCAGCTGGTGGCCGTTTACATCCACTCTCTGGAGCTGGCGCTGCTGACCGCCGCCGTCGGCACCCTGGTTGCCTACGGAGCCGCCCTCATCACCGCCCGCAGCACCCTGCCCCAGCGGTACAAGGGGGCGGTGGAAAGCTTTTCGCTGATTACCAACGCCATTCCCGGCATGGTGCTGGGCGTTGCGTATATGTTCCTGTTCTCCGGCAGCAGCCTGCAAAACACCATGGTGCTGATGGTGCTGTGCAACATCGTCCACTATTTCTCCACCCCCTACCTGATGATGAAGAACACCCTGTCCAAAATGAACGCCGGGTGGGAGACCACCGCCATGCTCATGGGCGACAGCTGGCTCAAAACCATCCTCCGGGTGGTAACCCCCAACGCCATGTCCAGCCTCATTGAGGTGTTCAGCTACTACTTCATCAACGCCATGGTCACCATCAGCGCCCTGATTTTCATTGCCGGTGCCCGGACCATGGTGCTGACCACCATGATTAAGCAGCTGCAATATGTCAACCGCTTCAACGAGGTGTTCGTGCTGTCGCTGCTGATTCTGTTTACCAACCTGATTGCAAAGGGCTTTTTCTCCTGGCTGGCCAAAAAAGCGCCCGGCCGGACAAAATAAAGATTTTGAAAAGGAAATATGACTATGAACGACTATAAACTGCTCACCCCCGGTCCTCTGACCACCACCGCCACTGTCAAGCAGGAGATGCTGGTGGACCGCTGCACCTGGGACGACGACTACAAGGCCGTCACCCTGAACATCCGCAAAGAGCTGCTGCGCCTGGCCCATGTCACGGAGCCGGAGTATACCGCCGTGCTCATGCAGGGCAGCGGCACCTTTGGCGTGGAGAGCGTCCTTTCCAGCGTCGTCGGCGACGGGGACAAGGTGCTCATCTGCTCCAACGGGGCCTACGGTCTGCGGATGACCGACATCTGCACCCACGCCGCCATTCCCTTCGTCCACTACGCCGTGCCCTACGACTGCATCCCCGATGCCGGCCGTGTGGCGGAGCTTCTGGCCCGGGACCCGGCCATCACCCATGTGGCCATGGTCCACAGCGAGACCACCTCCGGCATTCTCAACGACATCGAGGCCGTGGGCCAGGCGGTGAAGGCGGCGGGGCGGACCTTCATCGTAGATGCCATGTCCTCCTTTGGGGGCATGGACATTCCCGTGGCCGACTGGGGCATCGATTTTCTGGTGTCCTCCGCCAACAAGTGCATCCAGGGTGTCCCCGGCTTTTCCTTCATCATCTGCCGCCGGGACAAGCTGCTGGCCAGCCAGGGCAAGGCCCGGTCCCTGTCCCTGGACCTGCTGGAGCAGTGGGAGACCATGGAGCGTGACGGCAAGTGGCGCTTTACCTCCCCCACCCATGTGGTGCTGGCCTTCGCCAAGGCCCTGGAGGAGCTGGCCGCCGAGGGTGGCATCCGGGCAAGGCACCGGCGCTATGAGTACAACAACCGGATGCTCATTGAAAAAATGAAGGGTCTGGGCTTCAACACCTACATTTCCGGCGAGCACCAGGGCCCCATCATCACCACCTTCCTCTATCCCCAGGGGGTCAGCTTCCGGTTTGCAGACTTTTACCGCTACGTCAAGGCCCGGGGCTACGCCATTTACCCCGGCAAGCTCACGGAGCTGGACACCTTCCGCATCGGCAACATCGGCGAAATCTACCCGGAGGACATCGAGGCTATCGTGTCCATCATTTCCGATTATCTGAAGGAGGCAGCCAAATGATTGAAGCTGTGATTTTTGACTGGGCCGGCACCACCGTGGACTACGGGTGCTTCGCCCCGGTCCAGGCCTTTATCGAGGCCTTCCGCCACTTTGGCATCGAGGTCACCATGGAGGAGACCCGCAAGCCCATGGGAATGCTGAAGCGGGACCACATCCGCACCATGCTGAGTATGGACCGCATCAGCGCCGAATGGCTCCGGGTCCGGGGCCGTGCCGCCGCCGAGGCGGATGTGGAGGCGGTGTACGGCCAGTTTGAGCCGAAGCTCTTTTCCATTCTGGACCGCTTTGCCGCTCCCAAGCCCTACGTCACCGAGACCGTGGCCCGGCTGCGGGACATGGGCGTGAAGATTGGCTCCACCACCGGCTACACCGATTCCATGATGGCCGTGGTGGTCCCCCAGGCCGCCCGCCAGGGCTATGCCCCGGACTGCTGGTTCAGCCCTGACAGCGTGGGCGGCCGGGGCCGTCCCTATCCCTACATGGTGTTTGAAAACATGAAGGCCCTGGGGGTCTCCGATGTGAAAAACGTGGTAAAGGTCGGCGACACCGTGGCCGACATCAAGGAGGGGGTCAAGGCCGGTGTCTGGTCCGTGGGCGTGGTAGAGGGCAGCTCCGAAATGGGCCTGAGCCAGGCGGAGTACGAGGCCCTGTCCGACCAGGAGCAGAAGGCCGCCCGCCACCGGACCGAGGAGACCTTCCGCAGTGCCGGGGCCCACTTCGTCATCCGCAACCTCTCGGAGCTGCCCCAGCTGGTCCGGGCCCTGGGCATCTACCCCAGGATGTACTAAAGGAGGGCGCGATGGAACAGCTGCGCAAGAAAAAGGGCTTCATCTGCGACATGGACGGGGTCATCTACCACGGAAACCGCCTGCTGCCCGGGGTCCCGGAATTTCTGGACTGGCTGAATGCCGGCAGCAAGCACTTCCTGTTTCTGACCAACTCCGGCCAGCACACCCCCCGGGAGCTTCACCAGAAGCTCAAGCGCATGGGCCTGGAGGTGGACGAGCACGGCCTGCTGAACGCCCTGTATGAGGCGGGCATCACCTACAACGACGTGGACCCGGACTATGTGGTGGTGGGCGAGCCCAGCGGCTACAGCCTGGAGATGATTACCAAGGCCATCCGGCTGGTAAACGCCGGGGCCAAGCTCATCGGCACCAACTACGACCTCACCGGCCCCACGGAAAGCGGCATCGCCCCGGCCTGCCGGGCCATGCTGGCCCCCATCGAGCTGGCCACCGGCAAGCAGGCCTATTTCGTGGGCAAGCCCAACCCGCTGATGATGCGCACGGGGCTGAAAATGCTGGGAGTCCACTCGGAGGAATCGGTGATCATCGGCGACCGGATGGACACCGACATTGTCGCCGGCATTGAATCCGGCCTCGACACGGTGCTGGTGCTCTCCGGTGTCACCGCCCGGGAGGACCTTCAGGCCTTCCCCTACCGCCCCCGGCTGGTGCTGAACGGCGTGGGCGATATCCCCGGAACGCTTTACGAAGATTTGAAGGAAACAAGATAGAACCGCCGCCGCCCATCTGCTAGGATGGTGGCGTGCCCAAAGGGCAATCAAGAAAAATTAAAGAGAGAAACGAAAGGAAAACCATCCATGAACACGAAGAAAATTCTGTCCCTGATTCTGGCCGCTGCCCTGTGCATGACGCTGCTGGCAGGCTGCGGCAGCGCCGCCGACAAGCAGGTCATCATCTACTCCAACGCCGACGAGGAGGCCATCACCGCCATGTCCGATGCGCTGAACGCCGGAGGCTACGAGGGCAAGTACATCTTCCAGACCTACGGCACCTCCGACCTGGGCGGCAAGCTGCTGGCCGAGGGGGCCAAGATTGAGGCGGACCTGGTGACCATGAGCACCTTCTACCTCCAGAGCGCCCAGGCCCAGCACAATATGTTCCTGCCTCTGACCTTCCCGGTGAACACCCTGGAGCCGGTGCCGGACTACACCGCCCCCATCACCAGCCAGGAGGGCGCCCTGATTCTGAACACCGAGCTGATGAAGTCCGAAAATCTGCCCGCCCCCACCTGTCTGAAGGACCTGGCTGACCCCGTCTACGCCGGTCACATCGCCGTCACCGACATCCAGTCCTCCTCCACCGCCTGGCTGCTGATTCAGGCCCTGGTGGATGCCTACGGCATGGAGGGCGGCCAGGAGGTCCTCTCCGCTATCTACAAAAACTGCGGCGCTCACATCGAAACCTCCGGCTCCGGTCCTCTGAAGCTGTGCCGGGCCGGTGAGGTGGCCATCGGCTTCGGCCTGCGCCACCAGGCGGTGGCCGACAAGGCCAAGGGCCTGCCCATCGACTTCGTGGACCCCACCGAGGGCAACTTCTCCCTGACCGAGTCCGTGGCTGTTGTGGACAAGGGCAGCAGCACCAACCCTCTGGCCATGGAGATGGCCAAGTGCATCATTGAAAACGGCCGCACCGCCCTTCAGCAGACCTACCCCAACCCCCTGTACGACGGCGAGACCTCTGAAATCGCCAACAAGTCCGCCTACCCCAGAACCTTCGCCGAGCCCCTGACCTTCGAGCTGTTCAAAAGCCACCAGGAGCTGTCCGAGCGGGCAAAGGGATAAGAAAAGCGCCGCCCCCGCCAATCCGTCCGTCCGGACGGATTCGGCGGGGGCTTTGTTATGCAATCTGCAAGGTGCGGCACACCCGTTGCAGGGTCAGGCGGTACACGGCGTACAGCAGGGCAGACACCCCGGCGATGACCCCCAGGCAGGCCCCCATGCCCGCCAGCTCTCCGGCGGTGAAGCCCAGGGGCGTTCCGTTGGCGTACATGATGAGGGTGTAAAAGACGCTGATCAGCCCCGTGCCCACCAGGGTCGGCACCAGGAACACCCGGCTGACCTGGCCCCGGACGCTGCGGCGCAGGTAGCTCCCCGGCGCGCCCAGGCGGGCCAGGTCCTCGTAGACCTGCCGGTTGGCCAGGGCGATGGTCATGCAGCGGGTGTAGGCAATGACGAACACCGCCGCAAAGCAAATCAGGGCGATGAAGACGAACAGCATCAGAAACACCGCCATGGTGGTGACAAAGTCGTTCCGGTCCAGCACCCGGAACCGGGGCATATAAGTCCAGCCGTTCCGGAACTCCGAGGAATCCCGCTGGTCATAGCGGATGATGGTCAAATCGTGCTCCTGAAGATAGGCGGGGTCGTCGTAGTTGTAGCTGCCCTGGCGCTGAATTTCCAGCTGCCGCTCAACCGGGTCCCAGTATTCGCACAGCGCCACCTCCGGGCCGGACCGGTCCACAATCTCGTTGAACAGGGCCTTGGCAAAGGGGTAGGTTTTGTCCACGTTTTCCACGTTGAAAAACACCCAGGTCTCCCGCCAGGTCTCGGTGAGTCCGGCGGCGAGGACGGCGTAGTCGCCGTCGTCCAGCACATAGCACCCCATCAGCAGGCTGTAGCGCAGCGGCTCCACCGGCTCCACGTCCAGCTCTGCGCCGGTGAGGGTGTTGGTCAGGTGGGTAACGTCCCCCGCCATATACCGGCTTCCCCCCTCGTCGTCCACAATACCGGCGCAGGTGCCGGGGGCCAGGTCCGTGGGCCGTCCCGTCAGGGCGGCATAGGCGCTTTCGGACAGGAACACCTTGCTGAGCAGCAGCTTCCGGTATTCCCGCTTGTAGGTGGTGCCCAGCATTCCCTGGTCGGTTTCCATTTGCTCCAGGCCGTCCACCCCCAGCCGGGCAGCGTCCTGCTGGGCCCAGGAGGTCAAGCTCACGCCATACTGCCGGGCCAGGGCCTCCACCTCGGGCTGCTGGGGGATATTCTGGTCCGTCCGCCAGTGGTAGACATAGTCCACCGGCCAGGACCCGGAATTGAGGGCGGCGCTGGTGCTCATCATGGGGGCGTAGAAGCTGGCAAAGTAGGCTCCCGCAATCAGCAGGGTCATCACCAGCATATTGCGCACAGTCTGGCGGCCCTGGAATTTCATCATGGAGGTGGCGATGATGTCCTGATAGGGATGCCGTCTGCGCCAGCCGTTGACCACCGTATGCAGCAGAATCATGTAAAGCCCCACCAGGGCAGGCAGATAGAACAGCCCGTCCACAATGGGCGGCGAATACCATTGCAGCTGCCGGACAAAGAAGCTGGGCATCAGATACCCCAGCAGGCCTCCCGTTGCCAGCAGCGCCAGCCCCACCGGGCCGTACCAGGGCTTGACCTCCCGGATGGGCTCGGACTTGTGGGACTCCTGGACGATGTCGATGATGTTCACCCGGCCCAGGGACCTGCTTCCCATGATAAACAGCATCCCCACCACATAGGCGGAAAAGGCCAGCGTCAGCAGATAGGACTCAGGGTCAAAGGCCAGGGCCATTTCCCGGGAATCCACCAGCAGCAGCCGGAAGCCCTGCCACACGGCCCAGGCCAGAGGCCCGCCCAGGACTGCCCCGGCGGCACAGGCGGCCAGGGCCAGCAACGCCAGCTCCCGGCGCTGCTCCCGCTTCAGCTGCTGCCGGGAGGCCCCCAGGGCCAGCAGCACCCCGGTCTGCCGGGATTTCTGCCGGAAAAACAGCCCGGCGGCGTAGGTGGTGAACATCCCGCAGCCGATTACCGCCAGGACGAACACCATCATCACCTGCTTCCGGGAGTCGCCGCCCTCGGGCAGCACCGCCAGAATGGAGGGCGAGCGCATCATGGACACATAGGCGGTCATCAGCAGCACGGAGAAAAAGATACAGGCAGCCAGCAGGGCGTACTGTTTTCCGTTTTTCCGCCGGAGCTGGGCGTAGAGCTCAGAAAAATTTTTCATAGCGCTCACTCCCTGCCCATTTCCCGGATGGCATCCAGGAGCCGGTCCTGGAAGGCCCCCCGGGCGGTGCCGCCCTTTTCCAGCGTCCGCCACACCACCCCGTCCCGGAGGATTACCACCCGGTCGCAGAAGGAGGCGGCGAAGGAATCGTGGGTCACCATGAAAATGGTGGCGTTCAAGGCCTGCTTGGCCTGCTCAAAGGAATGAATCACCGCCCGGGAGGACTTGGAGTCCAGGTTGCCCGTGGGCTCGTCGGCCAGAATCAGCAGCGGGTGGTTCATCAGCGCCCGGGCCACGGCGGTGCGCTGCTTCTCGCCGCCGGAAATTTCCGCCGGGTACTTTCCGGCAATGGCGGCAATGCCAAAGACCTGGCACAGCTGGTCCGCCCGGTCCTCGGTTTTGGCGCAGACCTTGCCGCCGATGATGGCGGGCAGCAGGATGTTCTGGCGGACGGTGAGGCCGTCCAGCAGCAGAAAGTCCTGGAACACGAAGCCCAGCTTTTGGTTGCGGACCTGGGCCAGGGCCTCCTCATCCAGCTTGGCCAGCTCCTGGTCCCCCAGGCGGATGCTGCCGGCATCGGCGGGGATGTAGCAGGAGATGCAGTTGAGCAGGGTGGTCTTGCCGGAGCCGGAGGGCCCCATCACCGCCACAAACTCCCCCCGCTCCACCTGGAGGGACACCCCCTTCAGAACCTCGTAGGTGGTTTTGCCCACCCGGTAGGATTTGTGCAGATTTTCAACTGTCAGCATAAGCAATGCTCCTTTCTCTTGGATAGGGCAAGTATAGCCCATCCGGAAGGCAGCTGCATGAGGCCCTGTCAAAATTCGAAGGGTAGCTGTCAAGTTCTGCAAACTATTTTTTCCCCATGGCATAAACGGCGGCTTTGATGTAAAGTTTCGTTTGGCGAATGGGCGGCGGTGTGGTAGAATATAAGTAACGAATGTGCTTATCGAGTTGCTCCGCAAAGCCTTCTCCTTGAGGAGAAGGTGGCACGGCGAAGCCGTGACGGATGAGGTGTGTACACGCTGCATATACTGCGGCGTCTCTTTTATACATACCGGGAAAACACCTCATCAGTCATAGCCCCCTGCCGGGGTCTATGACAGCTTCTCCTCAAGGAGAAGCCTTTGAGTTTCGCTTTTGCCGTGTTAAGCCGATAAGCACAAAACGAAGGATGAAAGAGGCGGTTTTATGCTGCGCATTGGCATTTGTGACGACGTCAGCGATGCCCGGCTGTCCGTCCGCTGGGCGCTGGAGCGGATTCTGGACCGGCGGCGGATGGAGGGGCGGATTTTCGAATTTTCCTCCGGCGAGGGGCTTCTGCGGTGGATGCAGGCCCACACCGGGGAGGTGGACCTGCTGTTTCTGGACATGGAAATGGCAGACCTGGACGGCATGGAAACCGCCCGCCGCCTCCGGGCGGTCCAGAGCTGCCTGCAAATCGTCTTTCTCACCGGCCACGCCGAGCACGTGTTCGACGGCTACGCCGTGGGGGCCCTGGGGTATCTGCTGAAGCCCGCCCGGGAGCAGCAGCTGGAGGAGGTGCTGGACCGGTGCCTGGCCGCCATGTGCCGGGAGGAGAAGGTATTTCTGTGCCGCAGCGGGGAGACGCTGTACCGGATTCCCCAGCAGAGCATTCTGTATTTCCAGTCGGACCGCAGGCAGGTGCTGTGCGTCACCGCCCAGCGGACCTATACCTTCTACGGCAGGCTGGACGACGTGGCCCGGGAGCTGGGGGCGGGATTTGTCCGCATCCACCAGCGGTATCTGGTCCGGGCGGCGGCGGTGGAGCGGGTGGAGAGCAGCGAGGTGACAGTGGCGGGGCAGGTTCTGCCCATGAGCCGGTCCTGCCAGAGCGCCGCCCTGCTGGAGCTGACCCGCAGCCTGCTGGAGGAATGAGCCATGTGGTTTTTCTCTCATTTTTTGAATCTGGCCCCCTCGCTGCTGGCGCTGGTGGTCAACGGGGTGTGCCTGCGTGCGCTGTTTGGCCGCTTTGTCCAGGTCCGGCCCAAGCGATTGTGGCGTTTTACCCTGACGGCGGTGTTCAGCGTGACCAGCGGCATGGTCATCTGGGTGGGGGACAACAATCTGCTGCTGACCCTGCCGGTGTTTCTTTGGCTGTGCCTGCTGTGTACCCAGGGGGACTGGGTGGGGCGGCTGGCGGCGGCAGCGATTTTCTTCTGCCTGACCATGTCCGTGTGCGCCCTGGTGGACACCTATCTGGCCCCGGACCATGCGCTTTTCGCGCACCTTCTGCGGCTGGTGATGTTCGGCGGTCTGTGGCTGCTGCTTCGCAGGCGGCTGCCGGAGGCCCGGGTGAGCCTGCCCCGGCGGCTGTGGAAGCTGGTGCTGGGGCTGGCTATGATGCCCCTGTGCGCCCTGTTTTCCACGGTGGTGCTGGGCTACTACTATCCGAACTACACCGTCGCCCAGCGTCTCATGCGCCAGGCGGGGCTGGCGGTGCTGCCCTTCGTGCTGGTGACCTCGGTGGTGCTGCTGTTCACCGTGGCCGCCCTGGCGGACTACCAGGCCATGGAGCGCAAAAGCCAGCTGGCCGGGCTGCGGGAGCTGTACTACCAGGGCCTCCGGGACCGGGAGGACCAGGTCCGTCAGCTGCGCCACGACCTGCGCAACCACCTGACGGCGGTCCAGGGTCTGCTGGATGCCGGACAGACCGCCCGGGCCCAGGCCTATCTGGACCGGATGGCAGGCTCCCCCATTCTCCGGGGGACCCGCCGCCTGTGCCGGAACGAGACCGCCAACGTGGTGCTCACCGCCAAGGCCGAGGCCATGGCCGCCCGGGGCGTGGCGGGGCATTTTTCCGTGGACCTGCCGGAGCAGCTGCCCATTGCCGACACGGACCTGGCCGCCCTGCTGGGAAACGCCCTGGACAATGCGCTGGAGGCCGCTGCTGCCACGGCGGAAAAAGCCGTCACAGTCCGCTGCCTGGCCGCCCGGGGGCTGCTGATGCTCCGGGTGGAAAACCCGGTGTCCGGCCCCGTGGACCCGTCCCTTGCCACCACCAAGCCCGGCAAGCAGGCCCACGGCTTCGGCCTGCCGGGAATGCGGGAAATTGCCGCCCGCTACGGCGGCACCTTAGAGGCAGGAGAAAAAAACGGCCGCTTCGAGCTGCTGGTCTGCCTGCCGCTGCCGGAGCAAAGCGAGCACAAAGGAGAGACAACATGAAACAGGTTTTGATAATCGATGACGACGACGCCCTGTGCGCCCTGATGAAAAAATGCGTGGAGCACGAGGGCCTGTCCGGCCTCACCGCCAGCGGCGGCGCCCAGGGCCTTCGCCTGGCTCAGGCCGGCAGCGCCGGGCTCTGCCTGGTGATTCTGGACGTGATGATGCCCGATTTGGACGGCTTTCAGGTGCTGCAGCAGCTGCGGACCTTCAGCAACGTCCCGGTGCTGATGCTCACCGCCAAAAGCGGCGAGGACAGCAAGGTCACCGGCCTGCGGCTGGGGGCGGACGACTATCTGACCAAGCCCTTCAGCATCAACGAGCTGATGGCCCGGGTCAACTCCCTGGTCCGCCGCTATACCACCCTGAACCCGGCGGCGGGAGCCGGGGCGGAAATTCTGACGCTTCACGGCATGACCCTGGACCGGGGCAGCCGGTCCGCCGCCGTCAACGGCAGGCCGGTGGAGCTGACCGGCAAGGAATTCGACCTTCTCTGCTTTCTGGCATCCAACAAGGGGCGGGTGTTTACCAAGCGGCAGATTTACACCCAGGTGTGGGAGGACGACTACGCCTTTGACGACAGCAACATCATGTCCTTCATCAGCAAGCTGCGCAAAAAAATCGAGCCGGACCCGGAGCAGCCCTTTTACATCCAGACGGTGCGGGGCGTGGGCTACCGCTTCAACAGGGAGGCGTGAGCATGGAGCGAACCGGATTTCTGCTGGCGGCTCTGCTGCTGGCGCTGCTGGGGTGCGTGTATCTGGCAGCCAGGCTCCGCCGGGTCCGCCGGCAGCTGTCTGACATTCAGGCGGCGCTGGACGACATCAAGGCGGGGAACCTCAACCGCCGGGTCCTCACCCGGGCCGACGATTTGACCCGGCACATCTGCTATGACATCAACGAAATCGCCCTGGCCGACCAGGCCCGGTTCATCCGGCAGCGGCAGGCGGACCGGTCCTACCGGCGGCTGATGACCAGCCTGTCCCACGATGTCAAGACCCCCCTGGCCTCCCTGGTGGGCTATCTGGAGGCCATCCAGCAGGGGCTGGTCACCGGGGCGGAGAGGGAGGAATACCTCCGGGTGGCCGCCGACAAGGCCCACCGGCTGAAGGACTTTGTAAACGCCCTGTTCGAGTGGGTGAAGCTGGATGCCGGGGAGCAGGTGTTTCACTTTGAGCCGGTGGACCTGAACGAGCTGACCCGCAGCATCCTGGCGGACTGGGTTCCCGCCCTGGAGGCCAGCCATGTGGACTACGAATTTGAAATCCCAGAAACCGCCTGGATTTCCCAGGTGGATAGCAACGCCTTCACCCGAATTCTCAACAATCTGCTCCAAAACGTGCTGGTCCACAGCGCCGCCACCGGCATCCGGCTGACGCTGGCGGAGGACCGGCAGCGGGCGGTCCTGACCCTCACGGACAACGGCCGGGGCATCCCGGCGGAGGACCTGCCTTATCTTTTTGAGCGGCTGTACCAGTGCGACCGCGCCCGGTCCGCCGTCGGCAACGGCCTGGGCCTGTCCATCGCAAAGCAGCTGACTAAGGCCCACCGTGGCACCATCCACGCCGCCAGCATCCCCGGCAGAGAAACCACCTTCACCGTCGAGCTGCCCAGGACCCTGTAAAAAAGCAAGAAAAAAGCAAGACTGCGGCAAGGTTTTGGCAAGGTTCCCATGGTACAATGGGCCTCAGAAAAGGAGGTTTCCCTATGAACAACTACATCATCGAAACAAAAAATCTCACAAAGCAATACGGCGCACAGAAAAGTGTGGCAGACCTGAATATCCATGTGCAGAAGGGTCGGATATACGGTCTGCTTGGCCGAAACGGAGCCGGAAAAACCACTACCATGAAAATGCTGCTTGGCTTGGCCCAGCCAACCTCCGGCGAGGTTGAACTGTTCGGAAAGCCCCTGCGGGGGAATGAAAGGAAGGTGCTTCCCCGGATTGGCAGTCTGATTGAGTCCCCGGGCTTCTATCCGAATCTGACTGCCACGGAAAATCTGGGGATTTTTGCCACGCTGCGGGGTGTGCCGAACCGTCACGCAATCAAGGACGCTTTGGACCTGGTCGGTTTGCCTTACAAGGACAAAAAGCTGTTTTCCCAGTATTCCCTTGGCATGAAGCAGCGATTGGCGATTGCACTTGCCATCATGCACGACCCGGAGCTGCTGATTCTGGACGAGCCGATTAACGGACTGGACCCGATTGGCATTGCGGAGGTCCGCTCCTTCATTCGGGAGCTCTGCGACCAGCGGGGAAAGACCATTCTGATTTCCAGCCACATCCTGTCGGAGATTGCCCTGCTGGCCGACGATATCGGCATTATCGACCACGGTGTATTGCTGGAGGAGGAAAGCCTTGCCGAGCTGGAAGCAAAAAGCAGCAAGCACATCCGCTTTACCGTTTCCGATACGGCCCAGGCCGCAAGGCTCCTGGAGCGTATCTTCCATGAAAACCAGTTTACCATTCTGGACGACCACAATCTGCATCTGCACAACCTTGATTTGCCTGCTCAAAAAATCGTTACCGCCTTTGTTGAAAACGGCCTGGAGGTATCGCAGGCCTATACAAGCGAGGAAAGCCTTGAGGATTACTTCAAGCGTGTGACGGGAGGCGAGGGAATTGCTTAAGCTGATTTCCTGTGAATTTCTGAAATTGAAGCGCAAAAAGCTGATTCCCCTGGTGATTTTGGCAGCCTTTCTGTTTCCCGTCCCATTGACATTTTTAATGACTACCCCGGCAATCATGGCACGGTATACCGATGAAGCAGATGTCTTTGACGGGCTTTTCAACATGGTGCTGGGATATGGCATACAGTTTCTGCTTCCGTGTGTGATTGGGGTCTTGGCCGCAATGCTGTTCTTTATGGAACGGGATAACGATACGTTCAAAAATCTGCGGACAATCCCCGTGACCAGCACGCAAATGGTGCTTGCGAAACTGCTTGTGCTGTTTATCTTTGGGATTGTTTTCTGCGTTGCGTCCACGGCTGCAACGATTCTCTGCGGCTTGGTTTCACTGGAGGTCTATGGAATCGGGTATAAGCTGCTTTTGGCTGTTGAAACAGGGCTATTTATCACAGCGGGCACCCTGCCGTTGATTGTGGTGATTGTGTTTTTCAGCAGGACCTACATCTTTTCCATATTGCTGTGTGTTTTTTACAGTGTTCTCAACATGAGCGCAACGGCCTTATTTGACGCACTTCCGAAAACAATATTGTGGCTTCTGCCTACGCCGCTGACAACGTTTTGGAGCGCCGGAGATATGGCGGCACATGGCATAAGCCTGGACTTGGACCAAATGGCCGGACTGATTCCCTCCTCCTTTCAGACTGCACGGATTCTTGGGATTATGGCGTTGGTTTCATTTTGGCTGATTGACAGATTATATAAGCAACGGGGGGAATAGCCATGCTTCGGATTATAAAAACAGAATTTTACAAGCTGAAACGGTATCATATTCTTTGGGCCGGTGTTGCGCTGATGCTTCTTTCCGTCCTTCTGACCCTGTTTACCTCTATGGCCAACGACGGCTCCGTATGGGATTTTGCCTACCTGACAGAGCAGGTTATCAAAAACAATATGTCCATGATTTTTCCAATGTGTATCAGCCTAATTGCCGGATACATGATTTCCCGGGAGCAGACAGATGATACGCTGAAAAACATTCTGACCATCCCTGTTTCTTTTCAGAAACTGCTTACGGGAAAACTGATTGTATGCGGTGTGCTGTCGATTATACTTGGTCTGATATGCGGCATCTTTACGGTCATTGCAGAGCTGTTTGTTGGCTTTCCGGGGTTTCAAATCCTCTTCGCCTTAAAATCCATCCTGCAAATAACGGGGGTCAATTTCTTTTTGTATCTTGCAGTTCTGCCCATTATCATCCTTACCTGTCGGACAGCGGGCGGTTTTTTAATCGGCGTGATTGCCGCATTTGTTTATGGGTACGGCGGAATGTTTGCCGCAGGAAGCATGACCTTGGCGAACCTGTATCCGGTTACGGCGAGCCTTGGCATGATTGGCTATCGCAGCTACGACGAGGCTGTCAATTGGAATATTCTGAGCTGTGCTTGCAGCCTTGCGGTTGTTCTGTGCATCTGTGCCGCCCTGATTTTGTGCATGAAAGAGCATGAGCCGACGCAAATCAAAAAAAGGGTTAAAAAGGCAGCACCGAAGAAGGGATGGTAACCGTCTATGAAAAAAGTATCTGTCTTTTTATCGCTGATTTTAATTGGATGCTTCCTGCTTTCCGGCTGTACGAAGGATGAAATTCTTGACTATTACAATCATGTTGTTCAGTCTGCCGGTTCCGTAGAGCTTACCGGGAAATTCTCTCTGAACGGGAAAAAAGAAAACGGGATGGATGATTATACAGGAACCTACAAAGCAGACTATGAACATTTTTCAGGTACGGAGTATGTATTCGGAGGAACGTCCATAAAAAGAGAAGCCGGGAAAGAGATATCCGTTACCTGTACATTGGAGGTTTTCAGCGGCGCTGCAAAGGTATTTTGGATTTCGGGAGATAACGCAGCCGTCCCTTTCATTGAAACAACCGGAACTTTCAGCACCACGATGACGCTTCCCGACGGTGGAAATTATATTGGGATTGAAGGTGAGGATTTTACCGGAAGGCTAGAACTGAAAATAGAATGACCCTCTGCCGCACCACAGCAAGGGAAAAGGCCAGTCCCAGGGGGGACTCGGATTCGCTTTTCTGCGGAAAAGCCACGGCGGTTGCAAGGTGCCACTGGCACCTTGCTAAGAGCCGCCTTTCGAATCCTATGTCCTCCCCCACCAAGAAAAAGAGCACACCTTGCGGTGTGCTTTTTTGTTGGTGGGGGAGGACGGATTCGAACCATCGAAGCGAAACGCAGCAGATTTACAGTCTGTCCCCTTTGGCCACTCGGGAACTCCCCCTTATTCAGTTGGCGACGCTGGCGTCGGAACGGTGATGATTATAGCATAGAATTCCGGAAGATGCAAGCACTTTTTTCAGTTTTTTTGAAAAATGATTCCCAAGGCCCGCCGCCGCTGCATAGCATGGGGGCGAAAGCAGTTTTGGGAGGTATGTGTTATGTTTCTCATTGCAACCGTGGAGCGGACAGGACCGGGGCGGCTGGTGGTGCGGGACCGGCGGACGGGGCAGCGGGTGGTGGTTCTGGCCCGGAACAGCCGGTGCATTTTCCCCGGGGACCTGGTGAGCATTCTCTACAGCGGCATCATGTCCCGCAGCCGCCCGCCCCGGATTACCGCCATTGCCATCCGGCGGATTTTTCCAAGCAGACTCTGTTGACGGACCCGGCGGCCTCTGGTACAATAGAGAAAAAAACGGAGGTGCTCCTATGGAATTTTCAGAGCTTGCAAACCGGAGGCAGTCCTGCCGCTGCTATGACCCCCGGCCGGTGGAGGATAAGAAGCTGGCAGCCGTGCTGGAGGCGGCCCGGCTGGCCCCCTCGGCCTGCAACGGCCAGCCCTACCACATCACCGTCTGCCGTGGGGAGACTGCCAGGGCGGTGGCCGCCGCCGTGACCGGCATGGGGCTGAACAAATTCGCCGCCCAGGCTCCGGTGCTGCTGGTGCTGTCGGAGATGCCCTATGTCAAATCCGCCGCAGTGGGGGCAAAGCTGAAGGGCAACGACTACCGCTCCATCGACATCGGCATTGCCGCCGCCTACCTCACCGCCCAGGCGGCGGACCTGGGTCTGGGCAGCTGCATCATGGGCTGGCTGGACGACGAAAAAATCCGCCGGGCCACCGGCGCAGCGGGCGCAGTGCGGCTGGTGATTTCCCTGGGCTACCCGGCGGACACCCAGCGGGAGAAAAAGCGCAAATCCCTTGACCAGCTGGTTACATACGCAGATTGATTGGCAGAGGGCCTTGGCATCAATGCTATGAAGTTAAGCAATCCACGCCTTCACAGGTCCCGAATGGGAGCTGTGCGGCGGCCTGAGGGCAGGCCGCCCTACGGCGGGTGCTTAACGAAATGGCATTGGGTCAAGGCCCTCTGCTATTTTATTCAGCATCCAGCAGCCGTCTGCCCCTGCCCAGCAGCTTCACCAGGGAAACCGTCAGCGTCCAGCACAGCCGCCCCAGCAACAGCATGACTACGCCTATCACCAGGGCAATGGGGAAAAACGCCACGGGACTGGCGGTGAAGCTGCCCAGGGTAAAGCCGATTTGGGCAATGTCATAGCCAGTCGTCAGATACACCCCCAGCTTCACGATGCCGGCAATGGGGCAGAGAATGCCGCTGATGAGAAAGGCAATGCCGCAGATGCCGGTCACCGGCAGCACCAGCATCCCGCCGATTCCCGCCAGGCTGTAAAAGGCCAGCACCGCCCCCAGGCCCCGCCAGCTGAACCCCCTGGCCTGCGAAATGCTCTGGCCCAGATAGGCCCGGGCCAGCTCCCTGGGGTCCCCCAGCCGCCCGACAATCTGGGCCGGGGAGGCGCCGCTGTGCTCCATGTCCAGCATCTGGCTTCTGATTTCCCGGACGATGTCGCTTCGCTCCGATGCCGCCATGGGCCTCAGGTGTTTGTCGATTTTGTTCAAATAGTCATTCAGCATCCGTTCCATAGTCCTTTTCTCCCTTCATCTCGTTGACGGTGTGCAGCAAATTGTCCCACGCCTCGGTCATGGCCTCCAGATACTCCAGCCCCCTGTCGGTGACGCTGTAGTATTTCCGGGGAGGCAGGCCCTCCGTGCTCTCCTGCCAGGACGAGGACAGATACCCCTCCTTCATCAGCCGCCGCAGCAGCGGATAAACGGTGTTCTCCTTGGCCGCCATCAGGGGATATTGCTCCAGGGTGCTGATAAGCTCATAGCCGTAGGTGGGCCGCCGCCGAATCAGCAGCAGAATGCAAAGCTCCAGCGTCCCCCGCTTGAGCTGGGTTTTCCAATCGTCAATGTTCATAGCCTGTACCTCCTGTATATACATCGTACCACACAGTACCGTGTATGTCAAGGGTATATAAAAATAAATGCGCTTATCGGTTTCACTCAGGAAAGCCTTCCCCTTGAGGGGAAGGTGGCACGGCGAAGCCGTGACGGATGAGGTGCTGTTGGTTTACTGAGCTGTTTTTATTGACGTACTGCATAACACCTCATCAGTCATAGGCCTCTGGCGAGGCCTATGACAGCTTCTCCTCAAGGAGAAGCCTTTGGTTTGCGCCTTTGCTGACTCACCCCGATGATCACAAAAAAATTCTATAACCCTAGCTTGTCATTGGGAGCTCCCATGTTTTCCTATGGAAAACATGGACGGCGGCCTGGGGGCAGGCCGCCCTACGGTCTTTCTTGAGTCGCCCCGAAAAGCACATAAAAATTTTCCAAAGAGGGATTGACAAACGGGGCTGGCTGTAGTACAGTATAATTAACATTTAAGTTAAATGTTAATTACCGCAAAGGAGGGATCACCATGGGAATGCAGCAGACCATGAAGGCGCTGGCGGACCCCACCCGGCGGGATATTCTGAACCTGCTGAAGGCCGGGCCGCTGTCCGCCGGAGAGATCGGCGAGCATTTTTCCATCACCGCCGCTGCCATCTCCCGGCACCTGAGCGTGCTGCGGGAGGCGGACCTCATCAGCGACACCCGGGACGGCAAATTCATCTTTTACGAGCTGAACACCTCCGTATTGGAGGAGATTTTCCTTTGGCTCCGTGATTTGAAAGGAGAAAACCATTATGATTAGTACCGCTTCCCTGCTGGGCTGCCTGTTTTCCCTGGCCGTCAGCCTGGTGCTGCCCATTGGCTTCATCATTTACTACGGCTTCCGCCACAGAGGCGAGGGGGTCGTGTCCGCCTGGATTCTGGGGGCCATGGGCTTCGTCATTCCCCAGCTGCTCATCCGCCTGCCGCTGCTCCAATCCCTGGCGGCGATGCCCGGGTTTGGGTCCTTTGTTTCGGACCACTACCTGCTCTACGCCCTGGGCCTGGCTGTGACCGCCGGTCTGTTTGAATTTGCGGGCCGGTTTGCGGTGGCCAAGTACATCGAGAAAAAGGGCCGGCTGGGCTGCCGGGTGTCCCTGGCGGCGGGCCTGGGCCACGGCGGCATCGAGGCCATCATCCTGGTGGGCATGACCTACATCAACAATCTGGTGCTGCTGTTTATGATTCAAAGCGGCGGCTTTGACGCCCTCATCGCCCAGACCGCTGCCGTCGGCGGGGACACCGCCGCCCTCACCGGGGCCCGGGACCTGCTGCTGGCCACCCCCAGCCTGAGCTTCTTCCTGGCGGGCATCGAGCGGCTGCTGGCCATGACCGCCCATGTGGGCATGAGCCTGGTGGTGTGCTACAGCGTTTACAGGCAGCGCGCCTGGCTGGGCTTCGCCATCTGCGTGGGGTATCACACCCTCATCGATGCCTCCTGTGCCCTGGCCTCCCCCCAGCTGGGCCTGAGCCAGGGGGCCTCCTACGCCATTATCTACACCATTCTCACCGCCATGGCCGTGCTGGCCCTGTTTGTCATCAGGCGCATCCGCCGGAGCTGGGAAAAGGAGGCTGCCCATGCTTAGACAGTATAAAAAGCAGCTGATTTTCGCCTCGGTCCTCACCCTGCTGCCCATGGCCCTGGGGCTGTTTGTCCGGGACCTGCTGCCAGGGCTGATGACCGCCCGGTGGGGCTTTGACGGGTCCGTGTCTGTGCTGGTGCCCATGTTCGTCATGCCGCCGGTGATGCTGGCACTGCTGTGGGGCGGGGTGCTCCTGACCCTCCGGGACCCGGGGAACCGGGGGCAGAACGGGAAGGTGTTTTCCGTGGTGCTGTGGATTCTGCCGGTGCTCAGCAATCTGGTGTTCGCCATGGTCTTTGCCCTGTCCCTGGGGGTGTCCCAGGCATTGCCCAAGGTGTTCATCATCCTGATGAGCCTGATGTTCTCCGTCGTCGGCAACTTCATGCCCAAAACCCGGCGCAACAGCACCATCGGCATCCGGGTCTGCTGGACCCTGGCCAGCGACGAAAACTGGAACGCCACCCACCGCTTTACCGGCCGGCTGTGGTTCACCTGCGGCATTCTGATGATGTTCTCCGTGTGCCTGCCCACCAGAATCGGGCTGCCTCTGTTTATCTGCCTGGTGTTCGGGCTGGCCTTTGCGCCTATGGTCTATTCCTACCTCTACTACCGGAGGCAGCGCCGGGCCGGGACGGTGCCGGAGGTGGATGCCTCCCGGGATGTGCGCTTCGGCAAGTGGTCCACGGGCTTCCTGCTGGTCATTTTCCTGTTCGTGGGGGCGGTGATGTTCACCGGCAATATCCGCTATGACCTGGGTCAGGACAGCCTCACCATTCACGCCAGCTACTATTCCGACATGACCCTGCCCTACGATGCCATCGACGATGTGGAATACCGGGAGTCTGACACCCCGGGCTACCGGGCCTTCGGCTGGGGCAGCGCACGGCTGCTGATGGGTGCCTTTGAAAACGACGAATTCGGCACCTACACCCGCTATTCCTACACCGGCTGCGACAGCTGCGTGGTGGTCCGCAGCGGCGGAAAGGTGCTGGTCCTCAGCGCCGCCGACGAGGCCGGGACCCAGGCTCTGTACGAGTCCCTGGCCGGAAAGGCAGGCCAGCCATGAAAAAGCCCACAAAGAAAATGGTAGCCCCCCTGGTCATCACCGTTTTGATGGTGGCCTACTATGCAGGCCTGGCGGCAGCGGCCTTTGCCCTGCGGCCGCCGGTCATCGTATGTATCCTGGCCGTCGTGATTCCGGCCCTTCTGGGCGGGCTGATGATTGCCATGTGCAAGCAAAGAATTCAAGAAATAAGGAGCGGTGAAGAAGATGATCTTAGTCAATACTGATTACATTGCAGGCAAAAACCTGGAGATGCTGGGCCTGGTGAAGGGCAGCACCATCCAATCCAAAAACGTGGGCAAGGACATTTCCCAGGCCTTCAAGACCCTGGTAGGCGGCGAGCTGAGGGCCTACAACGAGATGATGAACGACGCCCGGGCCCTGGCCACCAAGCGGATGGCCCAGGAGGCCGAGGCCCTGGGGGCCGACGCCGTTGTGAACATCCGCTACGCCTCCGCCGCCGTCATGCAGGGCGCCGCCGAGGTCATGGCCTACGGCACCGCCGTCCGGTTCGTGTAACAAAGCTGCCGTCCCAAGCGGAAGGAGAAAACATGATTGCCTACTGGATTTTTATGTTTTTCATGGTGCTGCTGATTCCCGGCATCATGGTGGGCGTGGGGCTGTGGTTCCGCCGCTGCCCGCCCGGAAAAATCAACTATCTGTTCGGCTACCGCACGGCCCTGTCCATGAAAAACCAGGACACCTGGGACTTTGCCCAGAAAAAGTGCGCCCAGGTCTGGCTCCGCTGGGGTCCCCGGATGCTGGTCTGCTCGGCGATTGCCATGCTGCCGGTCTTTGGAAGAAGCACCGACACCGTGGGAGCCGTTGGCGGCCTCATCGTCCTGCTCCAGCTCATCCCCCTGCTCGCCTCCATCCACCCGGTGGAAAAAGCCCTGCGGGAGACCTTTGACAAGGACGGAAACCGGAAACAGTAGGGGCGGGTCACTAACCCGCCCGTCGGCCCCCGTTTGAGCACCCCCAATACCTTCCCCCGGGGGTGGTGCTCTGCGCAGCAGATGAAAATAGGTCGATTGCCAGTGGCAATCGCTCCTTAATTCATTAGGTGCCCCAGTGCGCACACTGGGGCGGATGAGGAATGCGGGCGATAACGTGATGTGCGGTACAGGTACGGGCTTGCTGGTGGCTATCGTTTGCCTTTCAGCAGGCACGGACGTTTCTATCATCCAGCCTTGCCGCCCGCATTCCTCATCCGTCACGGCTAACGCCGTGCCACCTTCCCCCCGGGGGAAGGTTTTTCGCCCGTAGGGCACGGCCTCCCGGACGTGCCGTTCCGACATCTGCGATGAACCGGCCCTCCCATCCGGGAAGGCCGGTTGCGGCCCCCTTGGCGGGGGCCGCAAACCACCTGCCCTCGTTGGGCAGGTGGTTTCATTGCTTCATGCGGCCTTTTTACGGAGCGCTCAATCCCGTGAGGTTTATCCGAAAATCCTGAAACGGATTTTCGGCGGGAGGGTCAGTGACCCTCCCCTACGGAAGCGCTTCGTAATTTTTCAAAAAACTTCAAAATATTCTTGACTGTACACTGTTTTTCCTCTATAATAGTAAAGCCTATGGAAACTTTTGCAGTAATTTCTATCTAAGAAAGGATTTTTGAATATGGCTAAGGAATTTAAAATTACAAGCCTGCGTCTTGCCGACCTGGAGAAGGAACTGAACTATCTGAAAACCACCCGGGAGCGGGAGATTGCCGCCATGATTGCCGAGGCCCGGTCCTACGGCGACCTGTCCGAAAACTCCGAGTACGACGCCGCCAAGAACGAGCAGGCCAAGCTCTACGGCCGCATTGCCGAAATCGAGGACGTGCTGTCCCACGCCGTCATCATCGAGGACGAGAACGAGGCCAGCGGCCGGGTGGGCCTGGGCTGCACCGTGGTTGTGGAAAACGAGCAGGGCCTGCGCACCACCTACCGCATCACCGGCTCCCAGGAGGCCAACCCCATGGAGGGCAAGCTCTCCGACGACTCCCCCTTCGGCCGCTCCATCGTGGGCAAGGGTGCCGGGGACAAGTTCACCGTCAACGCCCCCGCCGGTTCCTTCACCATGAAGGTCATCAGCGTCACGCGCGAGGGCTGAGCCATGGCAAAGTTTGTACCCCAGGCAGAAATGCCCCTGTCCGACCAGGTGAAGGTCCGCCGGGAGAAGCTGGCCGACCTGCGCAGCCAGGGTCTGGACCCCTTCGTGAACACCAAATTTGACGTAACCTCCGACTCCGCCGCCGTCAAGGAGAACTTCGAGGCCATGGAGGGCCAGTCCGTCCGTCTGGCGGGCCGGCTGATGACCAAGCGGGGCATGGGCAAGGTGTCCTTCTGCGATTTGCAGGACCGCACCGGCCGCATTCAGCTCTACCTCAAGTTCGACGAGATGGAGGAGGAATCCTTCAAGCGCTTCAAGAAAAACGACATCGGCGACATCGTGGGCGTCCAGGGCGACGTGTTCAAAACCGAGCGGGGCGAAATCTCCATCCGGGTCCACGAGGCCACCCTGCTTTCGAAATCCCTGCTGCCCCTGCCGGAGAAGTTCCACGGCCTGACCAATCTGGAGACCCGCTACCGCCAGCGGTATGTGGACCTGATTGTGAACCCCGAGGTCAAGGACACCTTTGTCAAGCGCAGCCTCATCCTCCGGGAGCTGCGGAAATTCCTGGACGGCAAGGGCTTCCTGGAGGTGGACACCCCCATTCTGACCCCCTTCGAAATCGGTGCCTCCGCCCGGCCCTTCTACACCCACCACAACACCCTGGATTTGGACATGGTGCTGCGCATTGAAACCGAGCTGTACCTGAAGCGGCTCATTGTCGGCGGTATGGACAAGGTCTACGAGGTGGGCCGCATCTTCCGCAACGAGGGCATGGACCAGACCCACAACCCGGAGTTCACCTCCATCGAGCTGTACCAGGCCTACACCGACTTCCACGGCATGATGGACCTGGTGGAGGAAATGATGAAAACCGTGGCCATGAACGTCTGCGGCACCCTGCAAATCACCTACCAGGGCAAGGCCATTGACCTGAGCCACTGGGAGCGGATGACCATGGTGGAGGCCGTCAAGCGCTACTCCGGCGTGGACTTTGCCGCCATTTCCTCTGATGCCGAGGCCATCGCCATCGCCAAGGAAAAGAAGGTGGAGCTGCCGGAAATTCCCACCAAGGGGGCCATTCTGGCGGAGTTCTTCGACGCTTTCGTGGAGGAAAACCTGATTCAGCCCACCTTTATCTACGACTACCCCGTGGAAAACTCCCCCCTGGCCAAGCGCAAGCCCACGGACCCCGCCTTTACCGAGCGGTTTGAGTATTTCATCAACGCCACCGAATTCGGCAACGCCTTCTCTGAGCTCAACGACCCCATCGACCAGAAGGGCCGCTTTGAAAAGCAGGTGGCCGACCGGAAGCAGCTGGACCCCGCTACCCGGGCCCAGGTGGACTACGACTACATCACCGCCCTGGAATACGGCCTTCCCCCCACGGGCGGCCTGGGCTTCGGCGTGGACCGGCTGGTCATGCTGCTGACCGACTCCGCCTCCATCCGGGACGTGCTTTTGTTTCCCACCATGAAGCCCGAGGGCTACAGCAAGGCCGACAAGGCCGAGGAAGCCCCCGCCGCCCCGGCAGAAACCAAGCCCGCCGAGGTCATCGACTTCTCCAAGGTGAAGGTGGAGCCGCTGTTTGAGGAAGCGGTGGACTTTGAGACCTTCAGTAAGTCCGACTTCCGGGCCGTGAAGGTCCTGGCCTGCGAGGCTGTGAAGAAGTCCAAGAAGCTGCTGAAATTCACCCTGAACGACGGCACCGAAAATGACCGCATCATCCTCTCCGGCATTCACGAATACTACGAGCCGGAGGAACTGGTGGGCAAGACCTGCATCGCCATCACCAATCTGCCCCCCCGGAAGATGATGGGCATTGACTCCTGCGGTATGCTGATTTCCGCCGTCTGCGAGGACGACGGCAAGGAAAGCCTCCATCTGCTGATGGTGGACGACCACATCCCCGCCGGGGCCAAGCTGTACTAATAAAGCAAAGGGCTGCTTTCAGCAGCCCTTTTTCAAAAAACAGGAGAAAAAACATGAGATTAACCACCGAACGTCTGATTATCCGTGATATGCAGGAGTCGGATATTGACAGCTTTTACCCCCTGTGCAACGCTGATTTCGTGACGAAATACCTTCTGATGTACAAAATGACCCGGGACGAGGCCCTGGACTACATCCGTCAGATGATGGAGAAAAAGCGGGACTTTACCGTGGCCCTCCGGGACGGGGACCGGTTCATCGGCAAAATCCACCTGGACAACGATTCCCTGCGCTTTGACGTCAATTCTGTGGAGCTTGCCTACTGGGTGGGCGAACCTTACGCCCGCCGGGGCTACATGACCGAGGCCCTCCACGCCCTGCTGAACTGGCTGTTTGCGGAAAAAGCCTACGATGTGGTGTCCGCCCGGGTCCTGGCCCCCAACACCGCCTCCCAGAAGCTGCTGGAAACCCTTGGCTTCACCCGGGAGGGCTGCATCCGCAAAGCCCTGAACGACAACGGCACAATCTACGACGATGTCCACTATTCCATGCTGAAAGAGGAATTTGAGAACTAAGCAAAGCAAAAACATCCCCCGGTCCGAGGCAAGCCGCCTCTGACCGGGGGATTTATTACACCTGGGCCGTGGGCACGACCTCGGGGCCGATGGGGCAGTCGTAGCCGGCGGCGGCCTCTTTTTCGAACTCGGACCGGGCCTTGGCCAGGAGGGCCGGGGTTTCCATCAGGTCTGCTGCGGCACCCGCCAGGGCCTTGGCCGCATACAGCATTCCCTTGTGGGCAATGCCGCTTTTGCCCATGGACACCACCTGCCAGGAGTGGCCCGGGCAGCCGCTGACCCAGGTGACGGCGTTCATCTGGGCAGTGGGGGTGAGCCAGCTTACGTCGCCCACATCGGTGGAGCCCCTCTCAAAATTGTCGGAGGGGACATAGGGCATGACGAAGTCGTTCAGGGCACGGCTGCCGGAATCGGTCATTTTTTCCACGAAGGCCCGTTTCTCCGCCGCCTGGGGCCCCAGGGTTCCGGGCAGATCCCCGGCCGGACAGGTCTTTTTCAGAGCCTCGGCAAAGTCCCAGTCGGCCTGGGAATAGGCAGGCAGCGGGGCGCAGCTGAGATTTTCCTGGAGCACCTCCTCCAGCACCCGGTTGGAGAGGGTGGAGGCGGTGCCGTCCACCTGATGCCAGCTGACCTGGGTCTCGGTCATCATGGCGGCTCCCTGGGCGATTTTCTTCACCCGCTCCAGCAGGGCCTTGGCCTTGGTCACGTTTTCACCCCGAACCATGTAGCACAGCTTTGCCGTGGGCTGGACCACGTTGGGGGAGCGTCCGCCGGCATCCAGATAGGAATAGTGGACGCTGCACTTGGCCTCCATATGCTCCCGGAGGTACTGGACACCGTGGTTCATCAGCTCAGCGGCATCCAAGGCCGACCGGCCCTGCTCCGGGTTCCCGGCGGCGTGGGCGGCAATGCCTGTGAAGGAGAAAATCATTTGCAGGCTGGCGGCGTTGGAGCCGGTGCTGACCTCGTTAACATCCCCGGGGTGCCAGGTGATGGCGGCATCCAGGTCCCGGAAGGCGCCGTCCCGGGCCATAAAGGCCTTTCCGGCGCAGCCCTCCTCGCCGGGGCAGCCGTAGAAAACCACGGTGCCGGTGAGCTTTCCCGCCTCAATGGCTTCTTTCACTGCAATGGCAGCGCCCAGGGCCGCCGCACCCAGCAGGTTGTGCCCGCAGCCGTGGCCGCAGCCTCCGGCCGTCAGGGGCTGCTTTTCGGCAACGCCCGGGGCCTGGGACAGCCCGGACAGGGCGTCAAACTCCCCCAGAATGCCGATGACCGGCTTCCCCTGGCCAAAGGACCCGGTGAAGGCGGTCTTGACCCCGTAAACCTCCCGCTCCACCTGAAAGCCCTGGGCCTCCAGCAGGTCGCAGTAGGCGGCGGCGCTTTGAAATTCCTCCAGGGAAAGCTCGGCGTATTCCCAAATCCGGTCGCTGAGGGCTGTCAGGACATCCGCCGCCTTTTCCACAGCGTCATACAAAAAAGTCTTATCCATATTCTTTCCTCCCATCGACTTTACAGCACCTTTGCCAGGAAATCCTGCAATCTGGGCTGCCGGGGGTGGTCGAACACCTGCTCCGGAGTCCCCTGCTCGACGATGATGCCGTCCGCCATGAACAGCACCCGGTCGGAAACCTCCCGGGCGAAGCGCATTTCGTGGGTGACGATGACGCTGGTCATGCCGGTGCGCACCAGGCCCTTGATGACATCCAGCACCTCGCCCACCATTTCCGGGTCCAGGGCGGAGGTGGGCTCGTCAAAGAGCATCACGTCCGGCTCCATGGCCAGAGCCCGGACAATGGCCAGCCGCTGCTTCTGGCCGCCGGATAGGGTGGCGGGCATTTCGTCGTATTTATCCAGAAGCCCGACTCTCTGGAGCAGCTCCTTTGCCATTTTGTCGGCATCAGCCTGATTCTTCTTTTTCAGCAGCACCGGGGCCAGGGTGATGTTCTGGGCCACGGTCAGGTGGGGAAAGACGTTAAAATGCTGGAACACCATGCCCATTTTCTGCCGGTGGAGGTCGATGTTCCCCTTTTTGTCGGTAATCTCATTACCCTCGAAGAAAATCTGCCCCTTTTCCGGCCGTTCCAGCAGGTTCAGGCACCGCAGGAATGTACTCTTGCCGCCGCCGGAGGGGCCGATAATGGACACAACCTCCCCCTTGCTGACGGTCTCGCTGACACCCTTGAGGACGTGGAGCTGGCCGAAGCTCTTATGTAAATCCACGGTTTTAATCATTTCCACAGGTCTTTTCCTCCTTACATTTTGTTTAAGAGCTTCCGCTTCCGGTTGATGTTCCTTTTCCTGTAGCTGGTATCGCCGGACATTCTCTTTTCCATCAGCCCCACCAGCTTGCTCAGGGGGTAGGTGATGCACAGGTAAATGCAGCCCACAATCACCAGGCACTCAAAGCCCAGATAGGTGGTACCCCTGACGGTGGCGTAGGAGGTCATCAAATCGCCCACAAAGAAGGTGGAGGCCAGGGAGGTCTCTTTCAGCATCATAATGAACTCGTTGCCCAGGGCCGGGAGGATGTTCTTCACCGCCTGGGGCAGGACAATGCGCAGCATGGTCTGGCCGGAGGACAGGCCCAGGGACCGGGCGGCCTCGGTCTGGCCTCTGTCCACCGCCTGGATGCCGGAGCGGATTACCTCGGAGACATAGGCGGAGGAGTTGATGCACAGGGCAATGGCCGTCCAGGTGAAGTAGTTCAGCTTCACAAAGGTCACCAGACCGGGAAGGGCAAACACGAAAATGTACAGCTGGAGCAGAATGGGGGTGCCCCGGATGACCTCCACATAAACGGAGACCAGAAAGCGGATGAGCTTAAACCGGGACATTTTCAGCATGGCCACCACCGTGCCCAGGACCACGCCCAGCAGCACGGAAATAAAGGTCAGCTCCAGGGTAACGCTGAGCCCCTCCAGCAGGAACACCCGCCAGTATTGGGACATAATCTTTGCGATATTCGCTCCAATGACTTGAAAATCCATAATGACCTTCCTTTTTCCCGAAGATAAGTAGCATTGCTGTCACTGCGGGCCGGTTCATACCGGCCCGCAATGGAGGGTGGGTGGCGTTACTGCGCCACGTTGCCGCTGTCGTCGTAGCTGACCTCGCTGCCGGAGGAAGCCAGGGCCTTGGCCTCCTCATACCACTGCTGGTACAGGTCCTGCTCCACGGCCTGGGCGAGAATCTCATTGACCTTGGTGAGCAATTCGTCGGCACCTTTTTGCATCATCACCACGTTGCCGGTGTACTTGGGGTCCACGTAGAAATTGTAGCCGGTCAGGGCCACGTCGGGGTTGTTGGCGATGATGGAGGAGGCGTTGCCCTCGGCTACGGCCATGCAGTCAAAATCGCCGTTGCGCAGCTGCATCAGGGCGGTGGTCAAATCGACGAACACAACCTTCTCGGCGTTGGGCAGCTGCTCGGTGGTAATCTGCTCCTGGAGGGAGGCGGTCTGCACGCCCACCTTCAGGCCTTCCACGTTCCCGGCATCGGCGAACTTGTCGCCGTTGGCGGCCAGGGTAATCAGCACCTGGGCATCCTCGTTGCCGGTGTTGTAGTAGTCGGACAGGTTATAGTTTTCGGCACGGGCCTCGGTCCAGGAGAAGCCGGACAGGGACATATCCACGCTGCCCATGGCCACGGCGGTCTGGCAGGCGTCAAAGCTCATGGGGGTGACCACCAGCTCCAGGCCCAGCTCCTGGGCGATGTACTTGGCCAGGGAAACGTCGAAGCCCACGAATTTGTCCTGGCCCTCCTTGGAGGCATCCACGAACTCCATGGGGGCGAAGTCGGGGGAGGTAGCCACGGTGAGCTTGCCCTCGGTGACGGTCTGAATGCCGTCAGCGGGGGCGGCTCCGCAGCCGGCCAGCAGGGTGGCGGTCATGGTCAGTGCCAGCATCATGCACAGGAATTTTTTCATAACAATCTCTCCTTTTTTAGCAGCCCGGGGGCTTTGAATGAGTGAATTATAATGCATAATATTCACAATGTCAACTGGAAGAATTCACAAACTGCGCTGCAATATTCATTGATTATGCAGTTATATTTCATAAATACAGCTATTATTCATTGTCTTATGCATATATTCACAGTTCTATTCGCTTTTCGTGCTGCATATAATACAGCAATATCCGTATAATTATACCGTTTGCATCAGCTCAAGGCCGTAAAAAAACGAGGACCTTTCAAAGTCCTCGTTTTTGTTATCACACCTTGATAATGCGGCCCTCAACCCGGGGCTTGGGGGCGGGGTTCTCGGCGGGGTAGCCCAGGATGCAGTGGCCTACGCCCTTCAGCGTCTCGGGCAGGCCCCAGGCTTTCAGCAGGGCCTTGCCCTCGGGGCTGTCGAACACCGGCTGGGCCCGGTGAATCCAGCAGGAGCCCAGGCCCGCCTCATAGGCGGCATTCATCAGGGTGCCCATGACCAGGCTTCCGTCCTCCAGCCAGGTGTACCGCTCCGGGTCCGCCAGCACCACGATGACGCAGGGGGCCCCGTAGAAGGGGTCGGAATTGGTTCCCATGACCTGGGCGTTCAGCCGGGAGAGCAGGTCCCGGGTGGCCTTGTCCCGGACGGCCACCATCACGGTTTTCTGGGTGTTCATGCCGCTGGGGGTGTACAGGGCGGTTTCCAGAATGGGGTCCAGCAGCTCATCCGGGACCTGTTTATCCAGGTATTTGCGGATGCTGCGGCGGTTTTTCAGGGTTTCAAACATGGTTTACCTCCTAAACTAAGGGATTTTGTCCCAAAAATTCTTCCAGTGCCGTCAGTGCCGCCCGGTATTCCGGCCGGAGAAGGGTCCGGGCCTGGGCAGGCTCCACCCAGCGGCAGCCCTTGATTTCCGCCGCCTGGGGCCTCAGGGTCCCCTGGACGGTCCCGGCAAAGAGAACCAGCTCCTTGTTCGCCACCGGGGACACCGGGTAGTGAACCAGGTGCCGGAACCCGGGCAGCAGCCGGGCGGTCAGGCCGATTTCCTCCCGCAGCTCCCGGCGGGCGGTGTCCTCCTCGGATTCGTGGGCCTCCATGTGGCCCTTGGGGACGCTCCAGGCCCCGCTGCGCTGCTGCAAAACCAGGATTTCCACCCGGTCCCCGTTTTTGCGGACCGGAATCACGCCGCAGGACCGGTGGAAGACAGGGGTGACGGTGCTGTCAAAATACTGCTCCACAAATTCGATGGCCTCGGCAATCTGGCCCTGGTGGAGCCGGACCCCCTCGGGGGCGGCCACCAGCTTGTCCTCGTTGTCGTCACGGCGGCGGACGGCGGCGATGATTTTCCCGGTGAAGGTCTCGACAGGCTCCTCGACCCCCAGGACGTACACGTCCTGCTCCTCCCCGTCGCCGCCCGGGACCCCGGGGAGGTAGCCATAGTTGCAGGTGTAGTGAAGGACGATTCCGCCCTTCGTGTGGTGGACATAGCCAATGGGCCGGTCAATGACCACGGTGACGGTTTCGCCCAGATAGCGTTGTATCAGCGCCTCCCGCTGCGCATGGGTCATGTGCATCTCGCTGCTGCCATAGGACATGAGCATCCCCTCCTTTTGGGGTTAGTATAGCATATTTTAGGGGGAGGTGCAATCCCCCAAGCCTTCCCCTGCCTACAGGAATTGCACCGTAGGGCGGCCTGCCCCCAGGCCGCCGCTGGGAGCGTCAACTGAGCAGCTCTGGCGACGAACCCAACGGCGGCGTGAGGGCACGCCGCCCTACAGTGGAGGTACTGGTGCGGAGAAGGTATTGGGGTGTACTTTATTCTTCCAATGCCCGGAGGGCGGATTGGATTTGGGGGTCTTGGGGGGTGGGGAGGGTGTTTGAATAGATGGACTGGGCGGTTTCCTCGTCCACCGGAGACAGGATATCCGGGGTGACGCCGGTGTCTGCCAGGCTGACGCCCTGGGGGGTGAAGTATTTGCCCACGGACAGGGCCACCGCCGAGCCGTCGGACATCCGGATGGTGGTCTGGAAATAGCCCTTGCCGGTGGTTTTCTCGCCGACCACCACCCCTGCGTCATACTCCTGGATGGCCGCCGCAAAGAACTCCGCCGCAGAGTAGGAGCTGCCGTTGACCAGCACCGCCATGGGAAGGCCCAGGCAGTCTGGGTCGGAGGTGTCCACGGTCTCCTTGCCGTCGTAGCTCAGGGAGCGGAACAGGTCCCCCTCGGGCAGCAGGTAGTCCAGCACGTCCACCAGCTCGTGGGCGTAGCCGCCGGGGTTGTTGCGCACGTCGAAAATCAGCTTTTCCGCCCCGGCTGCCACCAGGGAGTCAATGGCGGCGATGGTCTCCTGGGCGCAGCGGGTGTCGAAGTTGGCGATTTTCACATAGCCAATGTTGTTTTCCAGCATTTCGTAGGTGGCCACCTGGGTCTTGACCTTCCGGCGCTCCACGTTCTTGCCCAGCACATCGCCCATCCGCATCACACGCAGGGACACGGTGGTCCCCTCCTCCCCCCGGACCAGGGCCCGGACGGCCTCGGAGTCAAGCTGGGCTACCTTCTGGCCCTCCACCTCCACCAGCAGGTCCCCGGGCAGAATGCCGGATTCCTCGGCGGGGCTTCCCGGGGTGACGGACAGGATGAGATACCCCTCCCCTTCCTCAGGCTGGATGGTGATGCCGATGCCCACATAGGCGTTGGCCATGCGCTCGGAATAGGACTCGTACTCGTCGGCGGGGATATAGTAGCTCCACCTGTCGCCGGTGGCCTTGACCATGGCCTCGGCGGCGGCATCCCGGAGCTCGTCCATCTGAGCCTCGCCGATGAAGCGCTGGTCGATGAGGGCCTCCAGCTCCTCCAGCTTGGAGTCCGGCCCCCGGCGCTGGGTGACGGCCAGGGTCAGCACAGCCGCCGCAAAGGCCACCAGCAGATAGGAAAAGGAGCGCAGCAGTTTCTCTTTCAAAAAATCACCTTCTAAAGAATTAAATGTGCATCGGGTCAGCTCGGCAAAGCAAGCGTGGTACAGCTCAAAGGCTCCCCTGTGTAAGGGGAGCTGTCAGCGCAGCTGACTGAGGGGTTGCAAGGCTACCGGCCATTGAGCAGCCGATTAGATGGTACACTGAGGAAGTACGGAGGAACAACCCCTCCGACCCGGCTTACGCCGGGCCACCTCCCCTTACACAGGGGAGGCTGTGCTGCGCTAACCCGACAAGCATAAAAAATGTCATTGCGGGCCAGCGCATACCGGTGTGGCAATCCGTATTCCCGGGAAGGAGGACGGATTGCCACAACCAGTCTGCGGACTGGTTTCGCAATGACAGTCCTAATTCATGTTTGTGTCAGTGCAGGGGCACGTAGCTGGCGGGGTTGACGTAGACGCCGTTTTTGATGAGGCCGAAGTGCAGGTGGTCGCCGGAGACAATGCCGGTGGCGCCCACGGTGCCGATTTTATCACCTGCGCCCACAATCTGGCCCACGGTGACATAACGCTGGTCCAGGTGCATATACTCAGACACGAAGCCGTCCCGGTGGTCAATTTTAATGTGGTTGCCCGCTGCACCGCTGTAGCTGGACTTAATGACCACGCCGGCCCGGGTTGCATAAACAAGCGTGCCGGTGGTGGAGTCCAGGTCCACGCCCAGGTGGTTGGTGGAGGCTCCTGCAATGCCGGTATTCCGGGGGCCAAAGGGAGAGGTAATGGAGGAATAGGAGCAGGGAATCAACCAGGAGCCGCCGCCGGAGGGGAGGCTGGACTGGCCGTCACCGTTGCCGGTGGTCCCGCCGCCCTGGCCGTTGTTGCTGCCGTCAGAGCCGCCAACACCGCCGGTGGTGGGGGGGACATAGGTGGCCATATAGGCCTCCCACTCCGCCTGCTTGGCAGCAGTGAATTCCACTTCCTTGGCGGCGATTTCCTTCAGATATTCCTGTTCCTTCTGCTCGTATTCTTCAAACAGAGCGTCTAGGTCATCCGCCTTTTCCAGCAGCTCCTGGAACACGGCCACGGCCTCCTCCCGTTTGGCGGCCAGGTCGGCCTCCGCCCGGTCCAGGTCTGCCTTGGTCACTTCCATTTCGGCCTTTTCGATGTTGAGGGCGTTCTGGGCCTCGCCCACTTGCTCCTTGGCCTCCGTCAGCTCCTGGATGCGGCGCTTGTCGGCGGCGGCGATTTCGTCAATCATGTCCATCCGGTCCAGCAGGTCCGAGAAGGAGTTGGCCTTGAACAGGACCTCCCAGTAGCTGAGCTCCCCCTCCTCCTCCATGGTGCGCACCCGGACCCGGTTGGCCTCGTTCAGGGCCTCGTAGCGGCCCTCGGCGTTGTCCAGCTCATCCTGCTTGTCGGCGATGAGGATATTATATGCGGAAATCTGAGCGTTGATGTTGGTGATTTCCTCGCTGAGAAGCTGGACCTCCTGCTCGATGACGCTTTTCCGGGCCAGAATGTCCTGAATCTCGTCCTCGTTTTCCTTGTACTGCTCCTTGACCTCATCCATCTGGCCCTTGAGCTCTTCCTTTTCCTTTTTCAGCTGGTTAATCTGCTTGCGGATTTCGCTGGAGGAGGCGTAGGCCTTGGTGGGCAGCAGCCCCAAGAACAGGGACAGCACCATCACAAAGGCCATCAGCCCGGCCAGGACGGATACGATTAGCTTGCGTTTTTTCATAAGTAACTCCTTGCAATGCGCTTGTAGGGCGGCCTGCCCTCAGGCCGCCGCTGTGGGAACCATTCATCCGGCTGCTTTCCAGAGGATACCGGCACGGCGGCCTGAGGGCAGGCCGCCCTACGGTGCCTTAATAAATGTACGCCAGGGGGTTTACATAAGTTCCGGCGTAGGAAATGCCGAAGTGGAGGTGGGGGCCGGTGGACAGGCCTGTGCTGCCAACGTAGCCGATGAGCTGGCCCTTGTTGACGGTCTGTCCGGCGGACACCACATAGTGGGTCATGTGCATATAAATGGAGGCGAAGCCGTCCAGGTGGTTGATGGACACGTAATTGCCTGCGCCGCCGGCCTGATAGGAGGCGGTGGTGACCTTACCGGCCCGGGTGGCGTAGATGGGCGTGCCCTGGGCGGCGGCCATGTCGATGCCGTTGTGCATCCGCTGGATGCCCAGCACCGGGTGGGTCCGCATTCCGAAGGGGCTGGTCAGGGTGTAGCCGGAGACCGGGGTCTGCCACTGGGCGTTGGAGGGCGGGTTGGTGCCCTGGAGGGCCAGCTTGGCCAGGTACTCGTCATACTTGGCCTCCTTCAAATCCTTCTCCTTGGCGGCAATTTCCTGCATCAGCTCCTCCTGGAGCACCTCGGATTCCGCCAGGAGAATCTGGTATTCCTCCTGCTTCTTTTCCAGCTCGTGGAGGACCTCGTCAGACTCGGTCCGCTTCTGGGCCAGGGCCTCCTCGTCCAGAGCCAGCTGGCTGCGGGTCTCCTCCAGGGCGGATTTCTCGGTGTTCAGGTTCAGCTGGGCGGCGTTGACCACGTCGGAGGCAATGCGCATCTGCTCGATGCGGCGGCGGTCGGATTCGTTGATTTCCTCCACCATGTTAATCCGGTCCAGCAGGTCCGTGAAGGAATTGGCCTTGAAAATCACGTCCCAGTAGCTGACGGTGCCCTCCTCCTCCATGGCCCGGACCCGGAGGCGGTGGGCCTCGCTGATTTCCCGGAGGGTCTCCTTGGCCTGGTCCAGCTCCTCCTGGGTGTCGGCGATGAGCTGGCTGTAGGCGGAAATCTGCTCGTTGGTGGTGTCGATTTTGGAATTGAGCAGGGTCATCTCCTGGTCAATGGCGGCCTTCTGGGCCACGATGCTCTCCATGTCGCTGAAGTTGGCGTCATATTGACTTTGAATGGCGTTCAGTTCTTTCTGGATGGCCTTGTTCTTCTCCTCCAGGGCATCAATCTCCTTCTGAATCTCCGCAGAGGAGGCCGCCCGGGCGGTCAAAGGCACAATCCCGAAGCTCAGCGCCAGGGCCAGCAGCACAGCCAGCAGCCGGGGCGCAACTCTGTATCTAGACATACGATTTCGTTCCTTCGGTTACATTAAACGTTCATAAACTTCCGGATAGAGGTCCAGGAGCCCACAATGCCCACGAACATACCGGCGGCGGCAAAGACCGTCACCATGGGCAGCAGCACCTCCTGGAAATCCACAAAGTGGAACAGCTGCAAGGCATCCACCGCGGAAATCTTCTCCAGCATGGCATCGTAGGCCACCCATTCCAGGCCGAAGGCCAGCAGTGCGCCGGTCATGCCCAGGGTGAAGCCCTCCACCACGAAGGGCAGGCGGATGAAGCTGTTGGTGGCACCCACCATTTTCATAATGCCGATTTCGTCCTTCCGGTCATACATGGCCAGCTTGACGGTGTTGGAAATAATCAGCAGGGACACCACCAGCAGCACGGCAATCAGGGCCAGGGACACCATGTGCAGCACGTTCTGGATGGTGGAGAAGCCCTCAGCCAGGGCGTAGGCGGCGTTGGTCTTGACCACGCCGGGCAGGTCCTTCAGCTGCTCGTCGGTTTCCTTCATTTTGGTGTTGTCCTCCAGGGTCACCACGTAGCGGTGGCGCAGGTCCTGGGCCTGAACGCCGTCGAAGGCATCGTCGCCGTCGTGGTCGCTGACGAAGTCCTCCAACGCCTCCTCCCGGGAGATGAAGGTGGACTGCTGCACGTTGTCCAGCAGGTTGATGCGGGTGCCGATGCTTCTGGCCTCGGCATCGGACAGGCTGGAGTCCACATACACCAGAATCTCACTGGTCTGGTTCAGCTCCTGGACCATCACGTCCAGGTTGTAGGCCAGGATGGAAAAGCTGCCCACAATCACCAGGCAGGCCACCGTGACGCACACGGCGGCAAAGGACATGAACCCGTGGAGGAAAATGCCACGGAAGCCCTCTTTCAATAAGTAACCTAAATTATTCAGCTTCATCGTCGTTTTCCTCCATTGAGTCGCTGGCAATCAGGCCGTCATCGATGCTGATGACCCGCTTGCCGAAAATCTCCACCAGGTTCTGGGCGTGGGTGACCACCAGGACGGTGGTGCCCAGGTTGTTGATTTCCTGCAGCAGCGCCATAATCTCATAGGACCGCTCCGGGTCCAGGTTGCCGGTGGGCTCGTCGGCGATGATGGTGGAGGGGTTGTTCACCAGAGCACGGGCGATGGCCAGTCTCTGCTGCTCGCCGCCGGACATCTCGTTGGGGTGTCTGTTCTGCTTATTTTCCAGACCCACCAGCTCCAGCACGTAGGGCACACGCTCCTTGATTTCCTTCTCCCGGGCCCCAACCACCCGCATGGCGAAGGCCACGTTTTCGTAGACGGTCATTTTGTCGATGAGCCGGAAGTCCTGGAACACCACGCCGACGGTCCGGCGCAGGTAGGGAATTTCCCGGCGGCGGATACGCTCCAGAGAGTAGCCGTTGACGTGAACGGTGCCGGAGGTGGGCCGCAGCTCGCCGGTGATGAGCTTGATGATGGTGGATTTTCCGGAGCCGGAGGGACCCACCAGGAAGCAGAATTCCCCATCCTCAATCTGCATGGAAACGCCGTTAAGGGCCTTGTTGCCCTGCTCGTAGGATTTTACAACATCAGTAAATTGTATCATACGCAATATCTCCTGTAACTGGGCAGAGCTATTCCGCCCGCAGTGTAACCGAATTGTAACACATTGCAAAATCAAAGTCAAGAACCACCGGCAAAAAACCGGTGGTTCTCAGAGATTTTACAAAATATCCATATGTTTCCACGGAGAATTCTGCGGATTTTTTCCGTTTTAGGTTACATAACACTTTACCGGCTCATTCCGTCAATCAGGGTCTGAAGCGCGCCGGGGTCCTCCGATGCGGACAGGTAGCTGCACGTAAAGCCGCCGGTTTCCCAGAGGGCGTAGTCCCTGGGGCCGGATTCGCTGTCATAGACATAGCTGGACACCATCACGCCGCTGACCCGCTCCTCCTTCACCAGCCTGCCTCCGTAGATGCCGCTGATGTCGCCGGTGTCGTAGGCCATCCGGAACTGGGAGCCGTCCCCGTACTCCACGCAGGCCATCCGGGGATAGCCGTCGGTGATGTACACCTGGTAGGCGGCCACCTCCTTGTCCAGAACCGGCACCTGGAAATCCAGGTACGCCTCCATCTGCTCTCTGGACTCCACCTCCAAAATGGGGCTTGGGACCTGGACCGGCGCCGGATTCGGCCCCTGGGTCCAGGGCAGCAGCAGCACCAGGCACAGGCAGGCGGCTGCCAGGCCGGCCAGCCCCAGCATGGGGCGGCGGGTCCTTCGGGCCGGCGCCGCCTCCTTCACATAGGCCTCGTTCATATTGCCAAGGACCTCAAACAGCTCTTCGCTTTTCATAGTATCCACTGCCTTTCCTTTAAATAGCTTTTCAGCTGCTGACGCATTCGGCTCAGCTGGACGGAAACATTGTTCTCCGTCATGCCCAGGTCCCTTGCAATGGTGCGGACCCCCTGGGCGTACCAGTACCGGCGGACAAAAAGCTGCCGCTTTCCCGGCTCCAGGCCCTCCAGGAACCGGTCAATCTCCGCAATGAGCGCCTTCTGCTGATACAGCTGCTCCACGTCGGTCTGGCCGGACACGCACTCGTCCAGCTCCGACAGAATCAGCGGCATCTGGCCGCCGCCCCGCTTTTCCGCCCGGCTCTGCCGGTAGCGGTTGAAGGACAGGTTCCGGGTTATTTTGCCCAGGTAGGTGGACAGCATCGCAGGCCTGTGGGGCGGGATGGAGTTCCAGTTATTGAGGTATGTATCGTTGACGCATTCCTCTGCATCCTCTCTGTTTCCCAGAATATTTCTGGCAATGGCAGTGCAGTAGCTGCCATACTGGCGGGAGGTTGCGGAAATTGCCAGTTCGTTTCTGTCCAGGTAAAGCCGGATGATTTCTTCATCACACATGGGTTTCACCCTCCTTTCACTGATATACACACGGTCCGGGCCAAAATCTTACAGGGAATTATAAAAAAGTAAAAAAAGGCGGGACATTGTCCCGCCCTCAGTGTGTCAAAAAAGCCTCGCAGAGTTTGCGCCGTGAGGCGCAAATAAAGTTCAAATCATTTTCGGCCGGGGCGTGTACCTGGCCGAAAATACATCTCAGGCTGCAAGTGCGGTGCGTCGCGCAGCGAATCCAAATCAAATATGATTGCCGGTGGCAATCATACAATAATTTTTGGAATTTGTACGCCAACGGCGTACAAATTATGCACGCAGCAGACTGCAAAAGTTTGTCAAAAAGCCCCGTAGGGGATTTTTGACAGTCTAAGGGCGGGACACCGTCCCGCCCTGCTGTATGTGGTTACCGGGCGTCCCGGGAAGTCAGGTACTTTCTGACCATCAGCGCCACCTTGAAGACGATGGCGTGGTCGAACTGCCGCAGGTCCAGGCCGGTGAGCTTCTTGATTTTTTCCAGCCGGTACACCAGGGTGTTGCGGTGGACGAACAGCTTCCGGGAGGTTTCGGACACGTTCAGGTTGTTTTCGAAGAACTTGTTGATGGTGAACAGGGTCTCCTGGTCCAGGGAGTCGATGGAGTTTTTCTTGAACACCTCGCTGAGGAAAATCTCGCACAGGGTGGTGGGCAGCTGGTAAATCAGACGGCCGATGCCCAAGTTTTCGTAGTTGATGACGCTCTTTTCGGTGTCGAAGACCTTGCCCACGTCAATGGCGGTCTGGGCCTCCTTATAAGCGTCGGCCAGCTCCCGCAGGTGGTCCGCCACGGTGCCGATGCCGATGACGGTTTTGATGCGCAGCTCGTTTTTCAGCACGTCCTCGATGCCCAGGGCAATCTTCTCCAGCTCCTCGCCGGAGGTGCTGCCGGAAATCTGCTTGACAACGGCAATGTCGTTTTCGTTGATGGAGAGGACAAAGTCCTGGAGCTTGTCAGGGAACATTCCGGACAGCACGTCCACGGTAGCTACGTCGCTGTGGCCCAGCTGGCGGATGAGGAACACCGCCCGGGGGGCATCGGTGGCAAAGTGGAGCTCCTTGGCCCGGATGTAGATGTCGCCGGGGAGGATGTTGTCCATGATGATGTTCTTGACGAAGGTGCCCCGGTCGTGCTTCTCCTCGTAGAAAATCTTGGCGTCGTTCAGGGCGATGTAGGCCATGGTGCAGTAGCACTTGGCGGCCTCGTCGTCGCCGGTGCAGAACACGGCGTACTCAAAATAGTTGGAATTGCCTACAATGGCCTTGAAGCTCTTCTGGCCAAAGACAGCCACGCCGTCGAAGGCGTTGCCAACTTTCAGGGCGGCGTCTGCCCAACGCTCTCCGAGCAGGGACATATCTGTGCAGGAAACCACACAGCCTGTGGTATCAATGACGCCGAAGGTGCGGTCGGAAATGTCTCTTAACTGTACGATTACGCTCTGAAAAACACTGTTGGACATCTTTCTGTCACTCCTTAGTAAATTGCATAAATGCGCATTTCACAAAATTGCATTGTTATTATACATTGCTTTTGCGCATTTTGCAAGTACCTTTTGACATTTTACTGCAAAAAGTATCATGTTTTTTAGGTATTATTCCTATCATCACCGGATACCGGCGGCGAAGGTGGGCGGCAGGTCCATCATTATGCCCTACAAAGCGGCAATTTCCGCCTCCGTCAGCGCCCGGACCCGGCCTCTTGGCAGGTCTCCCAGGGAAAGGCTCCCCTCCTTCCGCCGCTCCAGATACTGTACGGTCATGCCCCGGGCGGCCATCATCCGGCGGACCTGGTGGTACTTTCCCTCCCGGACGGTGATGCGGCTCTCCCCGGGGCCCAGGGGCTCCAGCAGGGCAGGCAGGCACACCGTGCCGTCCCGGAGGGTCAGGCCGGTTTCGAAGGCCGCCACATCCTCGGGCCCCGCCTGGCCCTCATGGCGGGCGTAGTAGACCTTGGGGACCTCCTTTTTGGGGGAAATTAAATTGTGAAGGAGGTCGCCGTCGTTGGTAAACAGCAGCAGCCCCTCGGTGGCCTTGTCCAGACGGCCCACGGGCTTTAAGTCCAGGTGCCGATATTCCGGTGGCAGCAGCTCCATGACGGTTTTCTCCACTGCGTCCTCGGTGGCGGTCACGTACCCGGCGGGCTTGTTCAGCATCACCACCACCCGGCGGCGGCCCCCCAGCACCGCCCCGTCCAGGGCCACCGTCTGGGCGGCGGGGTCGATTTTCCGGCTGCTGTCCCGCTCGGGAACCCCGTCCACAGTGACCCGGCCGCTTTTCACCAGCAGCTTCACCTGGGACCGGGTCCCGGCGCCGCTGTCACATAAAAATTTGTCCAATCGTTCCATGGTTCCTCCAATTATCATCGCAGCCCCCCTTCCTTCCCCCGGGGGGAAGGTGCCCCGAAGGGGCGGATGAGGGATGGCGTGCAGTTGGTTTTCGTTAAAACTGAATCATGCGGAGTGAATCGGGAAAAATTCACGCTTCACAATTACTGCCTCGCTTGTATTACGTGTCGCCATCCCTCATCAGTCACCAGGAAAGCGGACTGGTGACAGCTAATGAATTAAGGAGCGATTGCCACCGGCAATCGACCTATTTTCATCTGCTGCGCAGAGCACCACCCCCGGGGGAAGGTTTTGCGGGGTGCGCACCTGTTCTATCCACCCCCCGTCCCACATAGGCTGTAGCACAGCTTCGAACAGGAGGGATTGTACATGATGGTGATGACTGCAAAGTTGGATTTCAAAAAAATTCTGGTGGGCCTGACCGCCGTGGCCGCTCTGGTGCTGTCGCTGATTCTGCTGCTGGGCGGCGGGGAGCCGGCAGAGCAGACTTCGGCGCCGCCCGCCGGCAGCAACGACGGCCGGGTGGCCTTTCTCAAGGGCTTCGGCTGGGAGGTGACCAGCTCCCCCACGGAGTCCGGCCGGGTGAAAATTCCCGCCGAGGCCAGCGAGGTCTTTGACCGGTACAACGCCCTGCAAAAAAGCCAGGGCTACGACCTGAGCCCCTACGCCGGGAAAAGCGTCATGCGCTACGTCTATCAGGTCAACAACTACCCCGGGGCCAAGGAGCCGGTGTACGCCACGCTGCTGCTGCACAAAAGCAAAATCATCGGCGGCGACATCACCGACACCGCCGCCAAGGGCCAGATTCGGGGCTTCAAAATGCCCGAAACCGCTCCCACCGCCCCCACGACCGCCCCAACCACAGCCCCAACCGCCACATCCGAGACCGTGCCGTCCACGTAATTTTCATTTTACCACAGCTCGCCGCTCTTGACAAGGCGGTTTTGCCGTGCTATACTGCAAGTGAACTGAATCGTATCTTCAGGGCGGGGCGAACTTCCCCACCGGCGGTATAGTCCGCGAGCGCTTCGGCGCCGAATCGGTGCAACTCCGATACCGACAGTATAGTCTGGATGAAAGAAGATCGGCATGGCCTTTTTGTTATGCAGTTTTTGCGCCCTGAGGATAGACTCAGGGCGCATTTTTGATTGCAGAGGAGATAATTTTTATGGATTTTACGTTTATTGCGGTGTGCATCGCCGTGGTGCTGGCCCTGGCCCTGGGGGCAAGGGGGCTGGAGCACTTCCTCCCGGAGACCCGGAAGGTCACCCCGGCCCGGCGGGTGAGCATTGTGGGCATCTGCGCCGCCATTGCCACGGTGCTGCACGTTTTCGACTTCCCGGTCCCCTTCCTGGCCCCGGGCTTTTACAAGCTGGACTTTTCGGAGCTGCCGGTGCTGCTGTGCGGCTTCTACCTGGGACCCAGCGCCACGGTGGCCTGTGAGGGCGTGAAAATCATCCTCAAGCTGCTGCTGAAGGGCACTTCCACCGCCTATGTGGGGGATTTTGCCAACTTTGTGGTGGGCTGCTCCTTCGTCATCCCCGCTACCCTGTGGTATCACGTCCATAAGAGCCGCCACAGCGCCGTCATCGGCCTGGTGCTGGGCACCGTTTCCATGACCATTCTGGGCACCGCCTTCAACGCCTTCTACCTGCTGCCCAAATTCGCCGAGCTCTACCAGATGCCCCTGGAGGCCATCATCGCCATGGGCAGCGAAATCTGGCCCGGCATTCACAATGTGGGCACCTTCGTCATGGCCTGCGTGGCCCCCCTGAACCTGCTGAAGGGCATTATGGTATCGGTGCTGACCCTGCTGCTGTACAAAAAGGTAGCCCGGCCCCTGTTTGGAATGCACCGATAAGCCTTCTCCTTGAGGAGAAGGTGGGCCAGCGCAGCTGGCTCGGATGAGGTGTTGTCCGTGGCCGTACCGCTCAAAATGCGTCACGCCCCTCATCCGTCTTGCCTTCGGCAAGCCACCTTCCCCCGAGGGGGAAGGCTTTGGTATTGAAAATCCTTCTTCTTCGGTGTATAATCAAAAGAAAAACCTTGGAGGACTCACCATGGAATACCGCACCTTAGGAAAAACCGGCCTGCGCATCTCCCGGATGGGGTTCGGAGGCATTCCCATTCAGCGCATCGACGCCGAGGGGACCAGGGCCCTGATGCACGCCCTGCTGGATGCCGGGGTCAACTACATCGACACCGCCCGGGGCTACACCGTCAGCGAGGAATACCTGGGCTACGGCCTGGAGGGCATTCGGGATAAATTTGTCCTGGCCACCAAGAGCCGGTCCTGGGACCGGGCGGGCATGGCCGGGGACATCGAAACCAGCCTGCGCAATCTGCGCACCGACCGCATTGACCTCTACCAGCTCCACAACCCCACCCTGGCCCAGCTGGACCAGGCAGCCGCCCCCGGCGGGGCCCTGGAGGCTCTGCTGGAAGCCAGGGCCGCCGGGAAAATCGGCCATCTGGGCATCACCGCCCACTCTGCCCAGGTTTTTGAAAAGGCCCTGACTCTGCCCTGGGTGGAGACCGTCATGTTTCCCTACAACATTGTGGAAAACCAGGGCGAGGACCTGATTCGCCGTTGCAGCGAACAAAATGTGGGCTTCATCTGCATGAAGCCCCTGGCCGGGGGGGCAATTGAAAACGCTGCCCTGGCTCTGCGGTACATCTGCTGCAACGACAGCATTTCCGTGGTGATTCCCGGCATGGCGGACCCCAAGGAGCTGTCTCAGAATCTGGCCGCCGTCAACGACTTATCGCCCCTGTCTGACGCTGAAAAGGCCGCCGTGGAGGCCGTCCGCCAGCAGCTGGGCACCCAGTTCTGCCGCCGCTGCAACTACTGCCAGCCCTGCACCGCCGGAATTCCCATTTCCAGTGCCTTCATTTTTGACGGCTATTTGCAGCGCTACGGCCTGGCAGACTGGGCCAGGGACCGCTACCACGCCATGGACAAGCACGCCTCCGACTGCCTGGACTGCGGCCTGTGCGAAACCCGCTGCCCCTACCACCTGCCCATCCGGGAGATGCTGAAAGCCGTTGCCGAGCGGTTTGGGGAATAAGCAATATCTGTAGGGGAGGGTCACTGACCCTCCCGCCGAAAATCCGTCCAGGATTTTCGGATAACCCTTACGGAACTGAGCCACAAAAAACAAGCATAACCCTTGACGATCAAAAGGCCTTCCCCATCAGGGAAGGCCTTTTTGCGGCCCCCTCGCCGGGGGCCGACGGGAGGGTGGTGCTCTGCGCAGCAGATTGAAAAACGTTCGATTGCCAGTGGCAATCGCTCCATCATTCAAAGTGACCCTCCCCTACAGGGTGCGGTGCAGGGCCGCTTCGCGGTCGGAACGGATGAATCCGTTCCCTACTTGATGACTCGAACTCTTAAAACGCCGTTGATTTTTTTCAGGCCCTCCACCACCTCCCGGGAGGGGTGGTGGTCTAAATCCAGCATGGTGTAGGCGTACTCGCCCCGGCTTTTGTTTACCAGGCCGTCGATGTTGATGTCCTCGCCGGCAATGGCGGCGGTGAACCGGCCCAGGGAATTGGGGATGTTCCGGTGGAGGATGGTGATGCGACCGGCGGTGCGGCAGGGGCCCATGTCGCAGGCGGGGTAGTTGACGGAGTTGGCGATGTTGCCGTTTTCCAGATAGTCCATCAGCTCCCGGACGGCCATCTGGGCGCAGTTGTCCTCGGATTCCTCGGTGGAGGCCCCCAGGTGGGGAATGGCGATGCAGCCGGGCATATTGGCGGTTTTTTCGTTGGGGAAATCGGTGACGTACCGGGCCACCTTTCCGGAGGCCAGAGCCGCCGCCATGGCCTCGTCGTCCACCAGCAGGTCCCGGGCGAAATTCAGGATGATGACCCCGTCCTTCATTTTGGAAATGGCCTCGGCGTTGATCATCTGCCTGGTGTCGTCCAGCAGGGGCACGTGGAGGGAGAGGATGTCGCACTGGGAATACAGGTCCTCCCGGTCCTTCACCCGGACGATGTGGCTGTCCAGATGCCAGGCAGCCTCGATGGAAATAAAGGGGTCGCAGCCGTAGACGTTCATGCCCAGCCGCCGGGCCGCGTTGGCCAGAGGGCCGCCCACCGCCCCCAGGCCGATAACGCCCAGGGACTTCTGGCGGATTTCATGGCCGGCAAACTGGCTCTTGCCCTTTTCCACCATCCGGGCAATTTCAGAGCTTCCCTTGATGGACTGGACCCAGTTGATGCCCCCCACCACGTCCCGGCAGGCCAGCAGCATTCCGCACAGGGCCAGCTCCATGACGGAGTTGGCGTTGGCCCCGGGGGTGTTGAACACCACGATGCCCTGCTCGGCGCAGGAGGTCAGGGGGATGTTGTTGACCCCCGCCCCCGCCCGGGCCACCGCCAGCAGGTTCTCCGGCAGGTGCATTTCGTGCATATTGGCCGACCGGACCAGCAGGCCCTGGGCCTTCTCCAGCTCGTCGGTGACGGTATAGTCTTCACTCCAAAGGGCCGTTCCCTTGGGGGATATTTTGTTGAGATAATGGATGTTATACATGATTTTCCCTTCTTTTCCTCTTACAATCAGATGTCCCGTAGGGCGGCCTGACCTCAGGCCGCCACGTCTTTCCCCCCGGGAAAGACGAAAACGGATTGCCGCACCATCCTGCGGGATGGTTCGCAATGACAGGCTATTTGTTTTCCTTCTCGAATTTCTCCATAAAAGCAACCAGCTTTTCCACGCCCTGTCTGGGCATGGCGTTGTAGATGCTGGCCCGCATTCCGCCGACGCTGCGGTGGCCCTTCAGGTTCACGAAGCCCGCCTCGGCGGCCTCGGCCACGAATTTGGCATCCATGGCCTTGTCGCCGGTGACGAAGGGGACGTTCATCAGGGACCGGTCCTGCTTCACCACCGTGCCGTGGAACAGGGTGCTGGCATCCAGGAAGTCATAGAGAATAGCGGCCTTTTGCTCATTGCGCTGCTGCATGACCTCCAGGCCCCCCATTTCCTTCAGCCATTTGAACACCTTGCCGCAGATGTAAATGCCGTAGGCCGGGGGCGTGTTGTACATGGAGCCGTGGTCGGCGTGGGTTTTGTAGCGGAGCATGGTGGGGGTGCCGGGGTAAACGTCCTCCCGAATCAAATCCTCCCGGATGACGGCGATGACCACACCGGCGGGGCCGATGTTTTTCTGGACACCGCCGTAGAGCATTCCGTAGCGGCTCACGTCCACCGGCTCAGAGAGGAAGCAGCTGGACACGTCGGAAACCAGGTCCTTGCCCTTGGTGTTGGGCAGCGTATGGAACTTGGTGCCGTAGATGGTGTTGTTTTCGCAGATGTAGACATAGTCGGCATCGGGGCTGACAGGCAGGTCCCGGCAGTCGGGGATGTAGGAGAAGGTTTTGTCCTCCGAGGAGGCCACGGCGTTGGCCCGGCCGTACATCTTCGCCTCCTGCCAGGCCTTTTTCGCCCACTGGCCGGTGATGATATAGTCGGCCACGCCGTTTTTCATCAGGTTCATGGGCACCATGGCAAACTGCTGGCTGGCGCCGCCCTGCATGAACAGGACCTTGTAGTTTGCGGGAATGCCCATCAGCTCCCGCAGGTCCGCCTCGGCGGCGTCGATGATGGCCTGGTAGGCAGGGCTGCGGTGGCTCATTTCCATGACGGACATCCCGGTGCCCCGGTAGTCGAGCATTTCAGCGGCAGCTTCTTGCAAAACCGGCTCCGGCAGCACAGCCGGCCCGGCGGAAAAATTGTATACTCTGGACATTGGAAATCCTCCCTTTTCGATTTTCTGAGCACCAATAGCTTCCCCCGGGGGTGGTGCTCTGCGCAGCAGATTAAAATGGTTGTGTTTGCTTCCATGTAGCAGCGGTTTTGTGATGGCGGTATTCAGTTATAAAAGTTCGGGACAAGTTGTCCCGATGTGGAGGGGGGGAGAGCGTCAAACTGGGATTTATCTTTCTGTTTTACTAATCCCAAAATACAAACAGTGATGTAGTATCCCTTGATATTCTTCATCATTTTCTATATCAAGTTTATGCATACCACATTTCTCCATCACACGACAACTTGCTATATTTTCTTCAAAGAACCCTGCCTTGATTTGTTCATACCCTATTCTGAATAGTTCATCTATACAGGCACTAACCGCCTCCGTCGCAAATCCCTTTCCTTGATAATTAGGATGAATAACATAGCCAATCTCTATTATATCATTTTCTATTTTGCAATCATTAACAAATCCTATGAGCACATCATCCCAATAGATTCCATATTCAAAGTGATTATCATATCTGCTAAATTCAATTAGCTTATGAAAAAGCTCTTCTGCCTGCTTCCGATTTGCGAAATCAGGAAGCATAAAAGTCTTTTTAATATCTTCATTACATAAAATATCTATCATTTGTAATCTGTCACATTCATCATATGCTTTTAATATCAATCGTTCTGTTTCTAATCGATTATTTTTCCTTTTCAAAGTATACCTCTACAAATTCAAATTTGTTGTTGCCTCTATTCGAAGGAGAGAAGCCTTGGCGACGTAACACAGGATGATGTTAACCGCGTTGTCGCCCTGCTGAATATGCGCCCCCGCAAATGCCTTGGCTGGAAAACTCCTTATGAGGTGTTCTTCAATACGCTGTTGCGCTTCACTTGACAATTTGAGCGGGGGGAAGCTGGCACGGCGCAGCCGTGACTGATGAGGGATGGCGATATGTCGGACAAGTCATGCACGCCGTTGAATGGTACTGGCCATAACTGCACGCCATCCCTCATCCGCCTCAGTGTTGCGACACTGGGGCACCTTCCCCCCGGGGGGAAGGTATTTGGGTGCAAGATTTTTTCTGCTTCCTATATTGCACTGCCATGGCGGCCTGGGGTCAGGCCGCCCTACGGTGCAGCTCAGGCTTTTAAGAAACGCTCCATCAATCTATGACCCATAGGCTCGAAATTGCCGGTTGCGGCGGCTTCGGCCTCGGTGTAGCGGGCGGTTTTTTTCTGCTGGCGGGTGCTGTCGTACAGGACGTAGGGCACCGGGTCGCCGGTGTGGGTGCGGTAGCGCAGGGGGTTGGGGTGGTCCGGCAGCACCAGGATGCGGAAGTCCTCCCCCGCCGCCTCCAGGGCCCTCTTCACCGGGCCGATGAGGCGCTTGTCAAAATATTCGATGGACCTGACCTTGTCCTCCAGCCGTCCCTGGTGGGCCATTTCGTCGGGGCCCTCCACGTGGACGTAGGCAAAGTCGCAGCCCTCCTTCAAAAGCGCGTCAATGGCCGCCTGGGCCTTGCCCTCGTAGTTGGTGTCGATGGAGCCGTTGGCCCCCTCCACCTGGCAGACCTTCATGCCCGCCCCCACGGCAATGCCCTTGAGCAGGTCCACGGCGGAAATCATAGCCCCCTTCAGGCCGGTTTTGGCCTGGAAGTTTTCCAGCTCCGGCTTGGTGCCCGCCCCCCAGTACCACAGGGAGTTGGCCTTGCGCTTTCCCTCCGCCGCCCGCTTTCGGTTCAGGGGGTGGTCGTTCAGGAGGTCAAAGCTGCGCTCCATGAAGCTGCGCAGCACCGGCTCCTGGGGAAGCCAGGGGCCGATGACGGACAGGGGATGGTCGTGAGGCGGCTCCAGAGGGCACACCCGGCCCCCGTGCCAAATCATAATCTGGCGGTAGCTGGTGCCGGTGTAGAACTGGAAGGTGTCGTCGTTGAAGGCGGCCCGGACGGCATCCATGAGAACGTCGGCATCGGCGGTGGAGATTTCCCCGGAGCTGTGGTCCAGGATGGTCTTTTCGGCGTAGGGCTCCTCCTCCGTCAGCGTCACCAGATTGCAGCGGAAAATCACGTCCCCCGGCTCCATGGCAAGGCCCAGGCTCAGGGCCTCCAGCGGCGAGCGGCCGGAGTAATGGGCCGCAGGGTCGTAGCCCATGACGGACAGATTGGCCACGTCGCTGCCGGGCGCCATCCCGGCGGGGACGTTCTGGACCATGCCCAGCTCCCCCTTGGCGGCCATTTCGTCCATGGCCGGGGTGTCGGCGCAGTCCAGCGGGGTCCTGCCCCCCAGGGCCGCAATGGGCTCGTCAGCCATGCCGTCGCCCAGGAAAATCACGTATTTCATACCAGCTCTCCTTTTCTGTCCGCGTTGCAAGGACAAATGTAGATAGTATAGATAATATTAACACCGATTGCCCTGGAATACAATATGAAAAAATGCCCAAAATGTGCATGATAGAGCCTATTTTACTGGGTATATTTCCACAGAATCCCCAAAACACCCCCTCTGCCCTCCAGAACGCAGAGGGCGGACCCCGCCCCCATTCGAGGCGGCGGGGTCCTGATATTAAAATATCCGCCCCTTCCGGGGCGGATTTTCATATCAGGGCAGATTCAGCTTTCTGTCCACCAGGTAGTAGGTCACGAAGTAGCCTGCCAGGGCGATGAGGGTGGCGGAAATGGCCATGGGGCCCATGACGCTGACGAAGGAAACCCCGTGGGTGTTCTGCATGATGCCGAACACCAGGCTGTTGATGCCCACAATGGACACCGCCAGGTTGATGCCGTAGTACACGCCCACGGCCGCCAGAATCTTGTGCTTCTTGGCAATAATGGCCCCGATGGTCACCGCCAGCATGACGCTCACCAGCTGGGACACGGCGCTGGCCAGCAGGCTATACAGGGTCAGAAGAATGTAGCCAAGGTACCTGGCCTGCCAGGTTTCCTTCAAGCCCTTCACCAGCATCTGCCAGAACTCCGGCAGATTTTCCCACAGGGTGCCCCAGAAGCCCTCCACAAAGGACACGGACACCAGGCCCATCAGCAGATACCCCCCTGCCACCGCCAGGATGCCCAGCAGCACATTCAGCACGCTGCTGACCAGGCTGCTCAGCAGCACCTGGTGGGTGGTCACCGGCAGGGTGAAGGTCAGGTAGCCCTCGTCGGTGAACCGGCTTTTGTAAAACCGGGCAATCATCAGCACCAGGGTGCCCACGCCGCACACGGCGATGAAGATACCGGAGAACACCGCAATCATAGCGCACAGCGTCTCGATAAACTTATTTTGTTCCGCCAGGTTGGCCGCCGCCAGGCAGCCGCCGGAGAGGCCTCCCGCCAGGCCCAGGCCCAGCGCCGACAGGCACAGCACCGCCATGGCCTTCCCGGTGGCCCGGAACTCTTGCTTTAACAGTTTGGCAAACATCTGAATACCTCCCGGAACAGTTCATCCAGAGATTTTCCCGTTTCCTCTCTGGCCTCGTCGGCATTGCCGGTGCGCAGCACCTTGCCCTGATACAAAAAGACGAATTCATCCAGCACCCGCTCCACATCCGCAATCAGGTGGGTGGAGATAAGCACCGTGGCGCTGGGGTCATAGTTGGTGATGATGGTGTTTAAGATGTAGTCCCGGGCCGCCGGGTCCACGCCGCCGATGGGCTCATCCAGCAGGTACAGCTTGGCCCGCCGGGACATGACCAGCACCAGCTGGACCTTCTCCTGGGTGCCCTTGGACAACTGTCTGAACCGGGCCGCCGGGTCGATGCCCAGGGCGGACAGCATCGTCTCGGCCCGGCTGCGGTCAAAGTCAGCGTAGAAATCCTGGAACAGGTCCAGCTGCTGATTCACCGTCAGGCCCTGGCCGAAGCAGGGCCGGTCGGGCAGATAGGACACCACCGCCTTGGTTCTGGTGCCGATGGGCTGGCCGCCGATGGTGATGGTGCCGGCGGTGGGGGTCAGCAGGCCCGCCGCCAGCTTGATTAACGTGGTCTTGCCGCTGCCGTTGGGGCCCAGCAGACCCACGATTTTGCCCTTGGGCAGTGCCAGGTTCAGATCGTTCAGGGCCAGGGTCCGGTGATAGCGCATGAACAGGGCCGTTGTTTTGAGAATTGCTTCTTCCATTTATCCTTCCTCCTTCTCTAATCCTTCCAGAATTGCCGCCGCCTGACCGGGGGTCAGGCCGAAAATGCGGAACTGCTCTGCGCAGGCCAGGGCCAGCTCTCTGAGAGCTTCCTCCCGGGCCTTGTCCAGGGCGCTCCGGTCCTGGGTGACGGTGCGGCCGCTGGTGCCGCCGCTGATGAGCAGGCCCTCCCGCTCCAGCTCCGTCAGCGCCCGCTGCATGGTGTTGGGGTTCACCTGGGCCTGGGCCGCAAAGTCCCGGACCGAGGGGATTTTCCCCCCGGGGTTCAGCTCCCCGGTGAGAATCGCAGCCCGAACCTTGGCCACGATTTGCTGATACACCGGCATCTCGCCGGTAAATTTCCAGTTCATAGGCACCTCCTCTGTGTTAGTGTATTAGGATACTAATACACTAACACAGTAATACAATTTTGTCAAGAGGAATTTTGAAAAAATTCAAAAAAATTGTCATTGCGAGCCAGCGCGCACGCTGGCGTGGCAATCCGTCCTCTTTTTCATTTTTCCGAAGGAAAAATGAACTGGGTGGTGCAAGCACCACCCAGAGGGGAAGCGGATTGCCACACCAGTGCTGAGGCACTGGTTCGCAATGACACGTTCCATTTTTTATTTTTCCAGCAGCATATCCACGCCCTTTTGCAGGCTTTCGGCGCTCAATGCCCCCCGGGTGACGGCCTGGAGGTTTCCCCCGGCATCGATGAAATAGGTCACCGGCACAGCCATGACGCTGTAGGCCACGGCGGCCTCCAGGTCGGTGTCGAAGTACACCGGGAAGGTGTAGCCCTCCTTGTCCAGGAAGGCCTGAGCGGTGTCCTGGGTCTCCCGGCCTCCGTCCGTCAGGTTCACCATGACGAAGTGGATTTTTTCCCCATAGCTTTCAAAGGCGGCCTGGAATTCCGGCATTTCGCTTTTGCAGGGGCCGCACCAGCTGGCCCAGAAGTTGAGAATCACAGGCTTCCCCTGAAAATCCGACAGCTTCACGGCGCTGCCCGCCCCGTCGTAGACCGTAAAGTCCGGGGCAGGCTGCGCCGCCGCCTGGGTCTCCCGGACGGCGGTCATCCCCGCCACCGTGGTCCCATTGGCCAGATAGCCGTAGAGCACATAGGCCCCCGCAATAAACACGGCGAAAATCAGCACCCAGATGGTGATTTTTAAGATTTGATAGGTCTTTTCCATAGGTCCCTCCTCAGCTCAGGACTGCCAGCAGCCTGCCCAGCCAGCCCGTGGCCATGGCCAGGCCCACCAGCACCAGCAGGCCGCCGGAAACTTTGTTGATAATGTCATAGTGGGCCTTAATCCAGTGAAAGGCCCCCTTCAGCCGGTCGATGAGCACGGCGCTGAACAGGAAGGGAATGCCCAGACCCAGGGAGTAGCACAGCAGCATGGCGGTGCCCTCCAGCACATGGCCCTGCTGGGAGGCCAGCATCAGCGCCGACCCCAGGAAGGCTCCCACGCAGGGGGTCCAGCCCACGGAAAAGACGATGCCGAACACCAGGGCGGAGAAAAAGCCCATGTTCCCCATCCGCCGGGCCCCGCCGCCCCGGAACAGGTTCAGCCGCAGCAGGCCCATGTAATTAAGCCCAAAGCCCACCACAATAAGGCCCCCCACCAGATTCACCCACCGGGCATACCGGGCCAAAAAGCTGCCCACAGTCCCGGCCAAAGCCCCCAGGGCCATGAACACCAGGGTAAACCCCAGCACAAACCCGGACACCCCGACAAGGGTCCTCCGGACGCTCCGCTGGCCGCCGCCGGCAAAATAGGACAGATAAATGGGCAGCATGGGAAGCAGGCAGGGGGAGATGAAGGTGATGATGCCTTCCAGAAATGAGATGAAGTATTGCATAAAGTCTCCTTTGCAGTGTTCAGTAGGGAACGGATTTATCCGTTCCGACGGCAAAGCCGCACGCCCTGCGGGAGGGCACATTGCTGCGAACCAGCCCCGGTAGCGCACACAAAACCTTCCCCCGGGGGGAAGGTGGCGCCATGGCCCAGTGCGCACACTGGACCATGGTGACGGATGAGGAATGCGGGCGGCAATCTGCTTTGTCGAACACCTTCATGCGTAGAAGCAGTAAGATTCAGCAGGCACCAAGGTATACCGCCCATTACATTACCTCCCGCATTCCTCATCCGCCCCAGTGTTGCGACACTGGGGCACCTTCCCCCCGGGGGAAGGTTTTTCCCTGCGGGGGGGAAGATTCGTGAAGATGTAAGGTGTGGCTTCGCCACGATTTTTATTCATCGGCGAAGCCGATACCACACTTCTTCACTCTTCACTATTACTTCTTACCTAAATTAAAAGCGGGAGGGCGCAAGGCCCTCCCCTACGGTATGACAATCAGTTGGTATAGTTATCGAAGTACCCCTGGATGTGGATGATGGGGGTGCCCTTGTCGCCGGAGCCGGAGGTCAGGTCGCACAGGGAGCCAATCAGGTCCGTCAGGCGGCGGGGGGTGGTGCCCTGGGAGGCCATGGAGCCGGCCAGGTTGGCGTTCTTCTGGCGGATAGCGCCCTCGATGGCAGCCTTCAGCTCATCGCCGGAGAGGCTGGCAAAGTCGTTGTCGGCCAGGTACTTGAGCTTCAGCTCGTTGGGGGTGCCCTCCAGGCCGGGGGTGTGGGCCACGGACACGCTGGGGTCAGCCAGCTCCCAGATTTTGCCCACAGGGTCCTTGAAGGCACCGTCGCCGTAGACCATGACCTCCACCAGCTTGCCGGTCTTTTCCAGCAGCTTGTCCTGGATGGTCTTTACCAAATCGCCGCACTCCCGGGGGAAGAGTTTGACGGTGTTCTCGGTGGACTTGTTGGAGCCAAGCAGGCCGTACTTTTCGTTGCAGCCGGAGCCGTCCACAGGGGCGTTGAGAATGTTGTCCAGACCAAAGACCCGCTCTGCACCGGCGCTGCGCAGCAGCCGCTTGGTGCGCTCCCGGGTGTGGATGTCGCAGTTGATGACGTTCTTGGTGTAGTTCAAAATCACTCTGGGGTCGTTGGCGAAGATGACCTCCACGTCGCAGCCTTCCTCTTTGATGAGGCCGGAGTAGTAATCCACATAGTCCACCAGGGTGAAGGGGTGCCGGTTTTCACCGAACAGGGCACGGTACTTTTCCAGAGTCAGCACGTCGGAGTAGGGGTTGACCTTGGCCTCGTCCAGCTTGTCCAGGCTCACCAGCTCGTTGCCCACCTCGTCGGAGGGGTAGCTGAGCATCAGCACAATCTTCTTGGAGCCTCTGGCAATGCCCCGCAGGCAGATGGCGAACCGGTTCCGGGACAGGATGGGGAAAATCACGCCCACGGTCTCGCCGCCCAGCTTGGCCTTGACATCCTTGGCGATAGCGTCCACAGAGGCATAGTTGCCCTGGGACCGGGCCACCACGGACTCGGTGACGGCCACCACGTCCCGGTTGCGGATGGCGTAGCCCTCGCTCTGGGCTGCCTCCAGCACGCTGTCCACCACAATCTGGGCCAGGTCATCGCCCTCCCGGATGATGGGGCAGCGGATGCCTCTGGAGACAGTTCCTACTTTTCTTTCCATATATGATACCTCTTTCCCCGGCCGGGCAAAGCCCGCCGGATTCAAAATCACAGTTTAACACCATAGTTATACCGCAAACCGCAGAATTTTTCAACAAAAACTTTTGTGAATTTTATATTAAGGTAAAGAATTGTAGATTTACACAAAGCCGGAGGACTGCCCAACCGATACAAAAAGCAAAAATTATGTCATTGCGAACCAGTGCAGGGCACTGGTTCGCAATGACAGGGATTTTTACTTGGCAAAGAAGGCAATGGCGGCGGCACCGGGGCCTACGTGGGTGCCCACGGTGGAGCCGATGATGCTGACGGTCCTTTCCCCCCGGTACTGCGCCCACAGCGCGGCATCCTCCTCCATAAAACGGCGCAGCAGCTCGTCGTCGGTGCCGGTGTAGCCGAACATGATGGGCATGGTGTAGTCGATGCCGCCGAAGTGCTCAACGCCCTTTTCCAGCATGGCGTTGATCTGCTTGGCCCCCCGGGCTTTGTTCAGCAGCTTAATCTCGCCGTCCGTCACGCAGATGATGGGCTTGATGTTCAGCAGGCCACCGGCGAAGGCCACGGTGGGGGAAATGCGGCCGCCCCGCTTCAGGTATTCCAGGGTGTCGGCCACCGCCACAATCTTCACCCGGTCCCGCTGCTGTGTCAGCGCCTGGGCAATCTGCTCCGCAGACAGGCCCTGCTCCGCCAGCCGGAAGCCGTACTCCACCAGAATGCCCGCCGCCATAATGACGGTCCGGCTGTCCACCACAAAGACCTTGCCGGGGAACTCGGCGGCGGCAATGTTGGCGCTCTGGCAGGTGCCGGACAGGGTGGAGGAAATGGTGAGGCACACCACCTCGTCACCGGCCTCCACCGCCTCCCGGAAGGCATCGGCAAAGGTGGCCGGGGCCACCTGGCTGGTGGTGGGCATGACGGAGGAGGTGGTCAGCTTTTCGTAGAACTGCTCGATGGTGATGTCCACCCCGTCCAGGTAGGTCTCGTCGCCAAAGTGGACGGCCATGGGAATCACCTTCACCCGGCCGGCAATGGCGGGGCTCAGGTCGGTGGTGGAATCGGTAATGAATCGGATGCTCATAATATTCTCCTTCAGCAAAGGCCGGTAAAAACCCGGTGAACCATTCGTATTAGTTGACAATGTTAAGTATTATACCAAAGGCCCCTTCATTTTGCAAGCCTTTCTTTTCCAAAGATTTGCCGATTTTGCTGTTGTCTTTTGTACAATGAAATGGTATAATGAGGTTTAACCATGCTTTTGCATATTTTTCGTCTTTTTGGAGGCTCTTATGAATATCATCATCGCAGGCGACGGCAAGGTCGGCGCCGCCCTGACCCGGCAGCTGGCCTCGGAGGGCTATGACGTCACCGTCATTGACTCGGACAGCCGGGTGCTGGATTCCAGCGTGGAGCGCTACGACGTAATTTCCGTTCACGGAAACTGCGCCGCCATGGACACCCTGCTGGAGGCCGGGGTCCGGGATGCGGACCTGCTTATCGCCGTCACCCACGCCGACGAGGTGAACCTGCTGTGCTGCACCACCGCCCACGCTCTGAACCCCAAGCTCCACACCATCGCCCGGATTCGCAACCCGGAGTACACCGACCAGATTTTCAAAATGCGGGATGTGTTCGGCCTGTCCATGGCCATCAACCCGGAAAAGCTGGCGGCGGTGGAAATGGCCCGGCTCATCAAGTATCCCGGCTTTCTCCGGCGGGACGTGTTCGCCAAGGGCCGCACGGAGATTGTGGAGCTGAAAATCGACCGGCAGAGCAAGCTCTGCGACGTTTCCCTTATCGACATGAGCGCCATTGTCAAATGCCGGGTGCTGGTGTGCGCCGTGCTGCGCGGCGGCGTGGCCCAGGTGCCCAACAGCGGCGACTTCCGCCTGCGGGAGGGGGACCGGATTTTCGTCACCGCCCCCACGGAAAACCTGACCATTCTGCTGAAAAGCCTGGGCATCATCACCCGGAAGGCCCACAACGTGATTCTGGTGGGCGGCGGCCGGGTGAGCTACTACCTGGCGGAGCTGCTGGGCCAGGAGGGCATCGGTGTCCGCCTCATCGACCGGGACGAAAGCCGCTGCCGCCTTCTGGCGGCGGAGCTGCCCCGGGCCTCCATTTTGCAGGGGGACGGCAGCGACATGGAGCTGCTGGAAAGCGAGGGCCTGCCTGAGGCCGACGCTCTGGTCACCGCCACGGGCCTGGACGAGCTGAACATGATTGTCTCCCTCTACGGCTCTGTGAAAAAGGTCCCCCAGGTCATCACCAAGCTCAGCCACATGGAAAACCAGAGCATCCTCAACTGCCTGGAGCTGGGCAGCGTCATCTGCCCCAAGGACCTGTGCTCCAACAACATCGTCCGCTACGTCCGGGCCATGCAGAACCAGACCGGCGCCGCCGTGTCCGTCCACGCCATTGCCGACGGCCAGGTGGAGGCCATGGAGTTTATCGTGGACGAGAACACCAAAAACTGCGGCGTGCCGCTGAAGCATCTGAAGCCCAAGCGCAACGTGCTGATTGCCTCCATCACCCGGGGGGCCGAGACCCTCATCGCCAACGGCGATTCCACCTTCCAGCAGGGCGACACCATCGTGGTGGTCACCAGCGGCCGGGGCGTGATTAAGCAATTAGGCGACATTTTTGCCTGACGGCGTGGCGAAAATCCCCCCGCTTGTCATTGCGAACCAGTGCCTCAGCACTGGTGTGGCAATCCGTATTCCCTTTCCTGCGCAGTCATGGAGAACGGATTGCCACACCATCCTGCGGGATGGTTCGCAATGACAGGGTTGTATACCGTGCATACGTCAAAAAGGAGCATCTATGAACTATAAAATGATGGGGCGGTTTTTGTCCCAGATTCTGGCCATTGAGGGGCTTTTTATGCTGCCTGCCCTGGCCATCAGCCTGTACGGCGGGGAGGCCATGGCCGTCCGGGGCTTTCTTGTGACCCTGGGTGTCATCCTTCTGCTGGCCGCCGTGCTGAGAATCCTGTGTTCCGGAGCCCCCAGCGCCTTCTATGCCAAGGAGGGCCTGGTGTGCGTGGGCCTGAGCTGGCTGGCGCTGTCGGTAGTGGGCTGTCTGCCCTTTTACATTTCCCGGGAAATTCCCGCCTTTGTGGACTGTTTCTTCGAAACGGTCTCCGGCTTCACCACCACCGGCTCCTCCATTCTGACCGATGTGGAGGCTCTGTCCAGGGGGCTGCTGTACTGGCGCAGCTTCAGCCACTGGCTGGGAGGCATGGGGGTGCTGGTGTTTCTGCTGGCCTTCACCCCCGGCGACAGCAAGGGGGCGGGCTTCACCATGCACCTGCTCCGGGCGGAGAGCCCCGGCCCCGACGTGGGCAAGCTGGTGCCCAAAATGCGCAAAACCGCTGCCATTCTATACATTATATATATTGTCCTGACCGCCATCAACATTGTGCTGCTGCGGCTGGGGGGCATGAACCTGTTTGAGTCCGTGTGCCACGCCTTCGGCACCGCCGGCACCGGCGGCTTCGGCGTCAAGGCCGACTCCTTCGGCAGCTACAGCCCCTACCTGCAAAACGTCACCACTGTGTTCATGGCTCTCTTCGGGGTGAATTTCAGCTGCTACTATCTGCTGCTCATGGGCCGGTTCAAAAGCGTCTTTAAGGACGAGGAGCTGCGGCTGTACGTGGGTGTGATTCTGGCAAGCACGGTGCTGATTGTGCTGAATCTGCGGGGCTTTTACGGCTCTCTGGAGGAGACCGTCCGCCACGCCGCCTTCCAGGTGTCCAGCATCATCACCACCACCGGCTACGCCACCACGGACTTTGACCTGTGGCCCAGCTTTTCCAAAACCATTCTGCTGTGCCTGATGGTCATTGGTGCCAGCGCCGGCTCCACCGGCGGCGGACTGAAGGTGGGCCGGGTGCTGCTGCTGCTGAAGGGACTGCGCCGGAACATCCGCCAGACCCTGAACCCCCGGAAGGTCCAGCTGGTCCGCAGCAACGGCCAGGTGGTGGACGAGCGGGTCCTGGGCAACACCAACGCATACCTGGCCGCCTATGTCATCATCCTGTTTTCCGTGTTTGCCATTATCTCCCTGGACAATTTCTCCGTGGGAACCAATTTTTCCGCCGTGCTGGCCTGCTTCAACAACATCGGCCCCGGCCTGGAGGCGGTGGGCCCTGCCTGCAATTTCTCCATCTACTCCCCCCTGTCCAAGCTCGCCCTGAGCCTTGCCATGCTGGCCGGCCGTCTGGAGATTTTCCCCATTCTGGTGCTGTTCTCCAAGAGCACCTGGACAAGAAGCTGAAACCCCATCCGCATCGGCGGCCTGCCCTCAGGCCGCCGATGCGGATGTCCCGATAATTTTCTGATTTTCTATTGACAAAAATAATAACTCTATGCTATAATCTAACAGATAAAAACATATCAATCCGCGTACCATTTTCCTTGGTAAGATCGGAGCGTTTCGTTGGTCTTGCCTTTTTGGCAGGACATTTTTTTAGGCTATTCGAAAGGAGAACATCCATGACCACCGCTACCAAAGCAAAGGTTATTTCCGGCTCTCTGGGCCAAAAGTTTGCCAACGGCATTGGTGTTTCCATTTCCTCTCAGCTTTCCCATTTCAATTCTCCCGATTATGTGGTTTTCCCCGGCTTTTGTGACGTGCACGTGCATTTCAGAGAGCCGGGATTTTCTTATAAGGAGACCATTGCCACCGGCAGCCGGGCCGCAGCCCGGGGGGGATACACCGCCGTTTGCACCATGCCCAACCTGAATCCCGTGCCGGACTCCGCCGAGCATCTGCGGCAGCAGCTGGACCTCATTGCACGCACCGCCTGCATCCACGTCTACCCCTACGGTGCCATCACCGTGGGTGAGCAGGGGGAGGCTCTGGCGGACCTGGCGGCCATGGCCCCTTCTGTTGCCGGCTTCTCCGATGACGGCCGGGGGGTCCAAAGTGACGACATGATGCGCAAGGCTATGGAAACGGCCAAGGCCCTGGGCAAAATAATCGTTGCCCACTGTGAGGTCAATTCCCTCCTCCGGGGGGGCTATATCCACGACGGGGCCTACGCCCGTGCCCACGGCCACCGGGGCATCTGCTCCGAAAGCGAGTGGGGCCAGATTGCCCGGGACCTGGAGCTGGTCCGGGAAACCGGGGTCAGCTACCACGTGTGCCACATCTCCACCAGGGAAAGCGTGGAGCTCATCCGCAGGGCCAAGGCCGAGGGCCTGGATGTGACCTGCGAGACCGGCCCTCACTATCTGGTGATGGACGAAGATGACCTTCAGGAGGACGGCCGGTTCAAAATGAACCCGCCTCTGCGGAGCCGGGGGGACCGGGAGGCTCTGATTGCAGGGCTTCTGGACGGCACCATCGACATGATTGCCACCGACCACGCCCCCCACTCCGCCGAGGAAAAGGCCCGGGGCCTGGAAAAAAGCGCCTTCGGCGTGGTGGGCATCGAAACGGCCCTGCCGGTTTTGTATACGAAGCTGGTAAAGCCGGGCATTCTGACGCTGGACGCTCTGGTGGAGCTGCTGGCAGTGAACCCCAGAAAGCGCTTCGGCCTGCCCCTGGGCTGCGACTACAGCGTGTGGGACCTGAACGAAGCCTACACCGTAGACCCCGCGGACTTCCTGTCCAAGGGCAGGGCCAGCCCCTTCACCGGCTGGACCGTCCACGGCCGGTGCCTCGCCACCGTCTGCGACGGCAGGGTCGTTTATCAAAAATAAATCTCCCGTATGTCATTGCGAACCATCCCGCAGGATGGTGTGGCAATCCGCATCCCCTGCAATGCAAAGCATTGCGTGGCGCTCTGCGCCACAAAGAAACGGATTGCCACAACCAGTGCTGAGGCACTGGTTTCGCAATGACATGGAAGTATCGTAAATCCATCAACCTTTATAATAGAAGCAAACACCAGGAGGAAAAAAATATGGCAAAAAGAACGGACATCAAGAAAATTCTCATCATCGGCTCCGGCCCCATTGTCATTGGACAGGCTGCCGAGTTCGACTATGCAGGCACCCAGGCCTGCCTTGCTCTGAAGGAGGAGGGCTACGAGGTGGTGCTGTGCAACTCCAACCCCGCCACCATCATGACCGACACCGTCATCGCTGACAAGGTCTACATGGAGCCTCTGACTCTGGAATACGTGGCAAAAATCATCCGCTATGAGCGGCCCGATGCCATTGTCCCCGGCATCGGCGGCCAGACCGGCCTGAACCTGGCCATGCAGCTGGAAAAGAAGGGCATTCTCAACGAGTGCCGGGTCAAGCTGCTGGGCACCTCCAGCCAGTCCATCGAGCGGGCCGAGGACCGGGAGCTGTTCAAGGAGCTGTGCCAGTCCATCGGCGAGCCTGTCATCCCCTCCGCCATCACCTACTCCATCGAGGAGGCCAAGCAGGCCGCCCTGGAAATCGGCTACCCCGTGGTCCTGCGCCCCGCCTTCACCCTGGGCGGCACCGGCGGCGGCTTCGCCTACAGCGAGGAGGAGCTGGTGGAGGTGGGCCTCAACGCCTTCAAGCTCTCCCCGGTCCACCAGGTGCTGGTGGAGAAGTCCGTCAAGGGCTACAAGGAAATTGAGTTCGAGGTCATGCGGGACTCTAACGACCACGCCATCACCATCTGCGGCATGGAGAATATCGACCCCGTGGGCGTTCACACCGGCGACAGCCTGGTGGTGGCCCCCATTATGACCCTGAGCAAGCACGATGAAAAAATGCTCAACGACTCCGCCCTCAAGCTGATTCGGGAGCTGAAAATCGAGGGCGGCTGCAACGTCCAGTTCGCCCTGAACCCGGAGACCTCCGAATACTACCTCATCGAGGTCAACCCCCGTGTCTCCCGGTCCTCCGCCCTGGCCTCCAAGGCCTCCGGCTACCCCATCGCCCGGGTCACCGCCAAAATCGCCGTGGGCATGGCTCTGGAGGACATCCAGATTGCCAACACCAACGCCGCCTTTGAGCCCTCCCTGGACTATGTCATCGCCAAGCTGCCCCGGTTCCCCTTCGACAAGTTCGCCTCCGCCACCAACACCCTGGGCACCCAGATGAAGGCCACCGGCGAGGTCATGGGCATCGGCTCCAACCTGGAGGAGTGCCTCTTAAAATCCGTCCGGTCCCTGGAAATCGGCGCCTGCCACTTCCACCTGCCCAAGTTCGACAAAATGACCACCGAGGACCTGCTGACCTACATCGGGCAGTTCCGGGACGACAACATCTTCGCCGTGGCCGAGCTGCTGCGCCGGGATATCTCCGTGGAGAAGCTCCACGAAATCACCCAGATTACCGCCTACTTCCTGGAGGCCGTCCGCAACATTGTGGAGATGGAGCGCAAGGTGGCCGCCTCCCGGGACCTGGACACCCTGAAGGCCGCCAAGTCCATGGGCTTCAGCGACAAGTTCATCGCTAAGCTCTGGGGTGTCAAGGAGATTGAGGTTTACAACCTGCGCAAGGAGCACAATCTGTTCCCCGTGTTCAAAATGGTGGACACCTGCCACACCGGGGCCTATATCCCCTACTTCTACTCCTCCTACTCAGGCTCGAACGCCTCCCGGCTCACGGACAAAAAGAAAATCGTGGTGCTGGGCGCAGGCCCCATCCGCATTGGCCAGGGCGTGGAATTCGACTACTCCACCGTCCACGCCGTTATGACCATCCGCAAGGCCGGCTACGAGGCCATCATCATCAACAACAACCCCGAAACCGTCTCCACCGACTACACCACCGCCGACAAGCTGTACTTCGAGCCTCTGACCCCCGAGGATGTGATGAACATCATCGAGTTTGAGAAGCCCGACGGTGTCATTGCCTCCCTGGGCGGCCAGACCGCCATCAACCTGGCCCAGCCTCTGACGGACCGGGGCGTGAAAATCATCGGCACCGACTGCGCCGCCATCGACCGGGCGGAAAACCGGGATGCCTTCGAAAAGCTCCTGCAGGGGCTGAACATCCCCCAGCCCCAGGGCAAGGCCGTCACCAAAATCGAGGACGGCATCGCCGCCGCCTCCCACATCGGCTATCCGGTGCTGGTGCGTCCCAGCTTCGTGCTGGGCGGCCGGGCCATGCAGATTGTGGCCAACGAAAAGCAGCTGCGCCACTACCTGCGCACCGCCGTGGAAATCGACGAGGACAAGCCTGTGCTGGTGGACAAGTATATCCAGGGCCGGGAGGTGGAGATTGATGCCATCTGCGACGGCCGGGACGTGTTCGTCCCCGGCATCATGGAGCTGGTGGAGCGCACCGGCGTTCACTCCGGTGACTCCATCTCCGTCTACCCCTCCTTCTCCATCTCCAACAAGGTCAAGGGCATCATTTTGCAGTACGCCAAGAAGCTGGGCCTGGGCATCGGCATTGTGGGCCTGTTCAACATCCAGTTCATTGTGGACGAGCACGACAATGTGTTCATCATCGAGGTCAACCCCCGGTCCTCCCGGACGGTTCCCTTCCTGTCTAAGGCCACGGGCTACTCCCTCGCCGACATCGCCACCGAGGTGATTCTGGGCAAGAGCCTGAAGGAGCAGGGCCTGTTTGACATCTACCCCGAGGAGAAAAAGCGCTGGTACGTCAAGGCCCCCGTGTTCTCCTTCAACAAGATTCGGGGCCTGGATGCCTACCTGTCCCCGGAGATGAAGTCCACCGGCGAGGCCATCGGCTACGACAAAACCATGACCAGAGCCCTCTATAAGGCCCTCCAGGCCTCCGGCATGAAGCTGCAAAACTACGGCACCGTCTTTGCCACCATTGCCGACAAGGACAAGGAGGAGGCCCTGCCCCTCATCCGCCGGTTCTACCAGCTGGGCTTCAACATCGAGGCCACCATCGGCACCGCCATGTTCTTAAAGCGCAACGGCATCCGCACCCACGCCCTGGGCAAAATCAGCGACGGCAGCGACGAGATTCCCAACGCCCTGCGCCAGGGCCACATCGCCTACGTCATCAACACCAAGGACCCCGGCTCCAGCGAGTCGGACGGCATCCAGATTCGCCAGATTGCCACCGAGCACAACGTGACCCTGTTCACGGCCCTGGACACCATCAAGGTCCTGCTGGACGTGCTTGAGGAGACCACCCTGACTATCTCCACCATTGATGCGTAAGTCTTAAACACTGTCATTGCGAAGCCAGTGTCGCAACACTGGCTGTGGCAATCCGTTCTCTTCCATTTTCCTTTGGAAAATGGAACTGGTTGGCCTCGGCCAACCAGAGGGGATGCGGATTGCCACGCCAGCGTGCGCGCTGGCTCGCAATGACATACGAATACATAAATTCTTTCCAGAAGGGAGATTCCATGAAGCAAGGTATTTTTGAAATTCTCTCCAACACCGCCTTAACGGGCAGCGTTTACAAAATGGTCCTCTCCGGGGATACCTCCGCCGTCACCGCCCCCGGGCAGTTTGTGAATATTCTGATTGAGGGGCTGTTCCTGCGGCGGCCCATCTCCGTCTGCGATTACAGCGACAAGTCCCTCACCATCCTCTACAAGGTGGTGGGCAAGGGCACCGCCGCCATGGCCGCCATGGCCCCCGGCGGGAAGCTGGACCTGCTCACCGGCCTTGGCAACGGCTACGATTTGGCTCTCTCCGGCAGCCACCCGGTGCTGCTGGGCGGCGGCGTGGGGGTGCCCCCCCTGTACAACCTGGCGCGAAAGCTGCTGGCCCAGGGGAAAACCGTGTCCGTGGTGCTGGGCTTCAACACCAAAGACGAGGTCTTTTATGAGGATGAGTTCCGCGCCCTGGGCTGCGACGTGACGGTGACCACCGTGGACGGCAGCTACGGCAAAAAGGGCTTCGTCACCGACGCTCTGCCCGAGCACTACACCTATTTCTACACCTGCGGTCCCGAGCCCATGCTGAAGGCCGTCTACCGGGCCACCGCCACCTCCGGCCAGATGAGCTTTGAAAAGCGGATGGGCTGCGGCTTCGGCGCCTGCATGGGCTGCTCCTGCAAGACCATCACCGGCTACAAGCGCATCTGCAAGGAAGGCCCCGTCATGCGAAAGGAGGAGATTCTGTGGGAAAGCTGAACGTGAATCTGTGCGGCATTGAGCTGGATAACCCCGTAATTCCCGCCTCCGGCACCTTCGGCTACGGCTACGAGTACGCCGAGCTGTATGACATCAACGAGCTTGGCACCTTCTCCTTCAAGGGCACCACCCGGGAGCCCCGGTTCGGCAACCCCACCCCCCGGATTGCCGAGTGCACCGGCGGCATGATTAACGCCGTGGGCCTGCAAAATCCCGGCGTGGAGCAGGTGATTGGGAGCGAGCTGCCCGAGCTTAAAAAATGCTTCCACAAGCCGGTTATGGCCAATGTGTCCGGCTTTTCCGTTGCGGACTACGCCTACACCTGCCAGCGCCTGGACAAAGAAGAACAGGTGGGCTGGCTGGAGGTCAATGTCTCCTGCCCCAACGTCCACGGCGGCGGCATGAGCTTCGGCACCCAGCCGGAGGCTGCGGCGGAGGTGACCCGGGCGGTCAAGGCCGTCACCACCAAGCCTGTGATTATCAAGCTGTCCCCCAATGTCACCGACATTGTCTCCATCGCCAAGGCCTGCGAGGAGGCCGGAGCCGACGGCATCAGCCTCATCAACACCATGCTGGGTATGCGCATTAACTTAAACACCCGCAAGCCCATCATCGCCAACAAAATGGGCGGCTTCTCCGGCCCTGCCATTTTCCCGGTGGCCCTGCGGATGGTTTACCAGGTGGCCAGCGCCGTGAAAATCCCCGTCATCGGCATGGGCGGCGTTTCCTCTGCGGAGGATGTGCTGGAAATGATGATGGCCGGTGCCACCGCCGTGGAGGTGGGGGCCGCCAACCTGGTTAACCCCTTCGCCTGCCGGGACATCATCCGGGACCTGCCCCGTGTGATGGAAAAATACCGCATTGAAAAATTAACTGACATTATAGGAGGCGCAATCTAATGGGTAAAGACGTTATCGTAGCCTGTGACTTCGCATCTGCCGAGGCCACCTTCGCATTTCTGGACAAGTTCACCGGCAAAAAGCCCTTCGTGAAAATCGGCATGGAGCTGTACTACGCCGAGGGCCCCAGCATCGTCCGCCAGATTAAGGCCCGGGGCCACAAGATTTTCCTGGACCTGAAGCTCCACGACATTCCCAACACCGTGAAGAAGGCCATGAGCGTTCTGCGGAACCTGGACGTGGACATCACCAACCTCCACGCCGCCGGAACCACCGCCATGATGCGCGCCGCCATTGAGGGTCTGACCCGGCCCGACGGCACCCGGCCCCTGCTGATTGCCGTGACCCAGCTGACCTCCACCGACCAGGAGTCCATGGAGCGGGACCTGCTGATTCACGAGCCTATCGACCAGGTGGTCATGCACTACGCCGAGACCGCTAGAAACGCAGGCCTGGACGGCGTGGTCTGCTCCCCCCTGGAGGCCGGAAAGGTCCATGAGCGCTGCGGAGCCAGCTTTCTCACCATCACCCCCGGCGTTCGCTTTGCCGACGGGGACATCGGCGACCAGAAGCGGGTCATGACCCCCGCCGCCGCCAAGGCCATCGGCTCTGACTACATCGTGGTGGGCCGCCCCATCACCGCCGCCCCCGACCCCGTAGCCGCCTACGAGCGCTGCGTGGCGGAGTTCGTAGATTGAGATAATTCCTTCCCCCGGGGGGAAGGTGCCCCGAAGGGGCGGATGAGGGATGGCGTGCAGTGAAATCTTGTAAAATTCAACGATACTGCATACGATTTCCAACATTTCGCCATCCCTCATCAGTCACCAGTGTGCGCACTGGTGACAGCTTCCCCCCGGGGGAAGCAATGATGCCCTATTCCATTTTACACTAAATAAAGGAGAACCAACATGGAAAGCTACAAAAGAGAGTTTATTCAGTTCCTCCAGGGGGCTGGGGTGCTGAAATTTGGGGACTTTACCGCCAAGTCCGGCCGGAAAATCCCCTACTTCATCAACGCCGGCATGATTAAAACCGGCGGCGAAATTGCGAAATTGGGCGAGTTCTACGCCCGGGCCTACTTTGAAAAGCTGGGCCGCAAGGCCGCCGTGCTCTACGGCCCCGCCTACAAGGGCATCTCCATTGCTGTCTCCGCCGCTGTGGCCCTTTCCAAAGACGGCCTGGACGTTCCCTTCTTCTTCAACCGCAAGGAGGCCAAGGACCACGGCGAGGGCGGCGTGTTCGTGGGCTACGTGCCCCAGGCCGGGGAAGAGGTGGTCATCGTGGAAGATGTCATCACCGCCGGAACCGCCATCCGGGAGAGCATGGCCATTTTGAGCCAGCTGGAGGGCGTGAAGGTGGCCGCCACCTTCGTCATGGTGGACCGGAAGGAAAAGGGCAAGGGCGAAAAGGGCGCCATGGCCGAAATCGAGGAGCAGTTCGGCTTCCCGGTCTACTCTGTGGTGGACGTGTACGACATCATCGAATACCTGGAGGAGGACCCGGCCAACGCCGAAAACGTGGCCCGGATCAAAGCCTACCTGGCCGTGAACGGAGCGAAGTAAATGAGAAGCATCATCAGTATTCTGGATTTGAGCACCGGGGAGCTGGACGAGCTCATCGCCACCGCCAAGGACATCATCGCCCACCCCGAAAGCTACTGGGACCGCTGCGCCCACAAGAAGCTGGCCACCCTGTTCTTTGAGCCCTCCACCCGGACCCGGCTGAGCTTCGAGGCCGCCATGCTGGAGCTGGGCGGCTCGGTGCTGGGCTTCAGCGAGGCCGCCTCCTCCTCCGCCTCCAAGGGCGAGAGCGTGGCCGACACCGCCAAGGTGGTTTCCTGCTACGCCGACATCATCGCCATGCGCCACCCCCGGGAGGGCGCTCCCTACGTAGCCGCCCAGGCTGCCTCCATCCCCGTCATCAACGCCGGTGACGGCGGCCACTACCACCCCACCCAGACCCTGGCGGACCTGCTGACCATTTCCCGTGAAATGGGCCGTCTGGACAACCTGACCATCGGCCTGTGCGGCGACCTGAAATACGGCCGCACCGTCCACTCCCTCATCGAGGCCATGAGCCGCTACGAGGGCATCAAATTCGTGCTCATCTCCCCCGCCGAGCTGCGCATCCCCGGCTCCGTCCGGTTCAATGTGCTGGAAAAGCTGAACATTCCCTACACGGAACTTACCTCCCTGGAGGAGGCCATGCCCCAGCTGGACATTCTGTACATGACCCGCATCCAGCGGGAGCGGTTCGCCGACCACTGGGAGTACGAGCGCCTGAAGGACAGCTACGTCCTGGACACCCAGAAAATGGCCCTGGCCAAGGAGAAGATGTGCGTCCTGCACCCCCTGCCCCGGGTCAACGAAATCAGCGTCAAGGTGGACAGTGACCCCCGGGCCGCCTACTTCCGCCAAGCCCTCAACGGCAAGTTCATGCGCATGGCCCTGATTCTCAAGCTCCTGGAGGAAGCCCAGCAGAACCCCGTCCACGAGTCCATCGACATGACGGACCTGGAAACCGACCGCGTCTGCCGCAACCCCAAGTGCATCTCCCAGGTAGAGCAGGAGCTCCCCCAACTCTTCCGCTGCACCGACAAAGCCGCCGACATCCACCGCTGCATCTACTGCGAAAAAAGAGGATAATCCAAAATGCCCTCCCCCGCACCCGTAGGGGAGGGATATTATCCCTCCCGCTGATTTGCCCGGGCAAATCAGGCGGCGCAAGCCGCAGCACCGGGAAGCGGCCCCCTCGCCGGGGGCCGACGGGCGGGTTAATAACCTGCCCCTACAGGGCACCCAAAAGCCTTCCCCCGCACCCCCACTACCTTCCCCCGGGGGGAAGGTGGCACGGCGCAAGCCGTGACGGATGAGGAATGCGGGCGATAACCTTAACTGTTGAATCGGTTCGGGCCTGCTGGCGGGTATCGTTTAGCGTTTTGCAAGCACGTGCCTGTACCGCACATTAAGTTACTGCCCGCATTCCTCATCCGCCCCAGTTTGCGAACTGGGGCACCTTCCCCC
>JAUNPV010000019.1 GCA_030536515.1 Eubacteriales bacterium | reverse complement strand
TCAGCGTTTTGATTCCATATTGCTTTACTTTCTTCCTTTGAATACTGCATAATATACCTCATTTGTCATTTCTTCTCAATGTAATAATTGCGTGGCAAATCAATTCAAACATAATTTCGCTTTTGCCGATGCACCGGGTTAGTAATGCACCACGTTTTTGGCGTTGCGGAGCTTTTCCAGCACCGGGGCGGCTTCGCTGCTGGTGAAGTATTGAAGGGTTGTTGCCGGTACCAGATATTTTAGCTGCTCCCAGTGTCCGCTTTGCAATGCCTGGCGCACGGTGGATGCGCTGATGGGGATTCCGGCGGCCTCCTTCCTGGGGATGATGCGGCACTGAATTCCGGCCTTGGGCAGCTCCTGGGCCATGATGCGGTTGTAGGCCCCGGTCACCTGGCTGGTGGGCTCCTGGCCTACATACCGCACGGTGACGTTCAGGGCCCGGGCAATCAGCGTGAACACCGCCAGGTCCAGCCGTGCGTGGCCGTCGATGACGGCCGCCTCGTCCTTCAGAAAATAGCTGGGGAAGGTGGCGTTGCTGATCATATAGGGCCCGGAATCATGGAGCACCACATTGTGAAGATGGGCAACCCCCTCCCGGACCAGCCGCCTGCGCACCGCAAAGGGGACCAGGCTGGCGTCCTCGCTGAGAACGAACAGGTGCAGGGTGTCGCACTGGGCTGCCGCAGTCTCCGCCAGATACTGGTGCCCCAGGGTGAAGGGGTTCGCATTCATCACCAGTGCGGCGGAGGTGCCGCTGCGCTTTGTCTGCGCCAGGGCCTGCAAATAGCTGGAAAAGCCGGTCCTGCGGTTTTCCATAAACACCAGAGTCCCATCCACCCGGGCGATTTCGTAGAAGCCCAGGTCCCCAAAGAACCGGGCGGAGGACACCTTTGTATAGAGAAACAGGTGCACCCGGCCCCGGCTGTACTGCACGTCAATCAGGTGGGAGATAATCTCATTGAGCAGCCCCTCCCCCTGGTGCTCGCGGCTGACGGCAAAGCAGCGCAGGGTGGGGCCAAAGCAGCTTCCGGTGGCGATAATCCGGTCGTCTTCGTCGTACATGGCGCAGATGTAATCCAGGTTGCCGTCCCGTGAGATTCCCTCCCGGCAGAGCAGGTCGTCAATCTGGGCCAGAGACCGGCGGTCGGTGGGAGACACCTGGGAAATGGAATAGTCGGACATTTGCGTTCCTCCTTATGGGTTTGCTGTTTTTTCAGAGCTGAGCCGGTCCACGAAGTACACCGCCGCCAGCAGGTCGGCGCAGCCGCCGGGGGAGAGGTTCTGCCGGATAAAGCGGCTGTCCAATTCCTCCAGCTCCGCCGGAGTGGGCAGGCGGTCGTGGCGAAGCAGTGCCCCGGCCCAGGCGGCGCCCTGGGCTGCGCCCTCCCGGCCGCCCCGGGCGATCATGTTGGTGTCCTCCACCTGGGCAATCAGATGCAGCAGGGTCAGGGCCCCGGCCATGTTGGGGTCCTGCCCGGCCTCCCGGTATGCCCGGAACGCCGGAAGGCCAATGGTGCGCACCGAGGGCAGCCCCCGGGCTACCTCGCCCCGGATGCCGCAGATGCCCTGCTTGGCATACAGCCGCCGGCCCACGGTATCGCTGCCCTTCTGGGACAGGTCCGCCGCCATGGCGGCCTTCGTCATGGCGGAGACCTCGTCAAAAAGGGCCCCTTCGGCCCAGGCCGCCGCCGGGTCCCAGAGGCGTCCTGCTGCGCCGCAGAGGATGCCCATGGTAAAAATGGCCCCCTTGTGGGTGTTGACCCCTCCTGTGGCGGCGTACATCTCCTGCTCGGCCCGCAGACCCGCCGCCCGAAGCCGGCGGAAGGTCTCCTCCGGCGGCAGCGACCCGGTGTCCATGCCAATTTGGGCGCAACGGGTGAAATAGGGAGACAGGGCCGCCGCACTGGCCATGAAGGTGAAAATATCCATATCCCGGTGGCTCCCGCTGTTCCGGCGGTCCACCAGGCCCGGCTTTGGAGTGGTGCAGACCTCGTCCAGCAGACTCTGGGTGGCCAGAGCGCCGATTCGCTCTGCATCGGCCTGGGCAAAGTGCTGGCGCATCAGACGGTTGGAGGAGCGCTGAAGCTCGGCAATGCTGTGGCTGCGCCGGGACGCACAGCCCCGGCCGGGTGCACCGCAGACAATGCAGTCCCGGCTTTTCCCCGCCACCAGCGCCCGGTCCAGCTTAACACCGGAGATATCCAGCACATCCATGTCAAACAGCCGTCCCAGAGGCGTTTCGTCCTCGATGGACGTGGTCAACCGTTTCAGGGAAACAGGCTCCATATCAACGGCGTAGACTGCCTCGCAGCCGGTGACCTGGGTCAGGACCTGGGAGAAAAGGACGCTGCCTTTGGGCAGCCGGTGCTCCAGGGCCTCCCGGCCCCAGAGGAAGGCTCGGCGAATCAGCGGCGTGTCCTTCACCGGGCCGGGGATGTTCATGGTAAAGCAGAGGACCGGCCGGTGAAACTGGGCCAGCAGCCGCTGCTGCGCAAAGGCCCGCCGCTCCCGGGCCTCCAGCATCTGATATAATTCCACACTTTGATTCATAGGCGTTTTCCTCGTTTTTTATGAGAAATCGGATTATTTTCCCGGGAATGGACCCCGGGCCTGACTCAGCACCTGGGTGACAATCCGGATGAAATCCCGGGTGTAGCTGGGGAGAAATTCGTTTTTCCGGTAGCAGGCGTAAAAGTGCCGGTTGTTGTCAAAATCCCGCAGGGGGAAGAATTCCCCCCGCCGCTGGGTCACATACTCGTCGGCGTAGATGTTGGGCAGCAGCATACAGGCCCCGGCCTCCAGGGTCACCCGGCGGCCCACCTCCAGGGAATTGGTCTCCAGCAGAACCGGCGGGGAAAAATTGCTGCGCCGGAACAGCTTGTCCTGAATGAGCCGGACGGAGTGGGTGGGGGTCAGGATGACGAACCGGTCCTGGGCGGCGTCGGCCAGGGTCACCCGGGCTCCGTCCCGGTGCTGGCGGGCCAGGTTGCTGTCCCGGCCCGCCAGAATGCCCACGGTCTCCTTCTCAATCAGCTCAAAGGCCATGTTGGTGGAGGAGGACTCAATGGCGGCAAGGGCCAGGTCAATCTGCCCTGTTTCCAGCAGCTTTTCCAGGGTGGCGGACCCGCATTCCGTGAGCTCAAAGGCCACATTCGGGTACTTTTCCGTAAAAATCGGCAGAACCCTGGGCAGTACCTGCATGGCCCTGGTGACGCTGATGCCCAGCCGCAGGCGGCCGGAGTGCTCGTTGCGGATTTCCAGCAGCTGCTGCTCCAGCTGCTCGGCGGCCTTGAGCATGGCGTCGGCGGCCTCCAGGTATTTTTCCCCGGCGTAGGTCAGGCGGAAGGGGGAGACGCTGCGGTCGAAGATGGTCAGGCCAATCTCCGACTCAATCTGCCGGAGCATCTGGCTCAGGGAGGGCTGGCTGACGTACAGCTTTTTGGCCGCAGCGGTCAGGGAGCCGCACTCGGAAATGGTGCGGACGTAATGGGCTTGTTTCAAATTCACGAAAATGCAACCCCTTTTTTGTGAAAAACTGACAGTTACCTTATGATGTCTTATCCATATTATAACATAAGCCTTATAAAAGTCCACTATTTTCTTTAATTATAATGAAAATATTATGAGAATGTAAAATATTATGTATTTGATATTATCGACACCCTTTGATAAAATTTAAGTGAACAAAACAAAAAACGAACGGAGGAACCCGATATGCAGATTGAAAAGGCTGCCGTGGCAGGCACGTTGGAATCCAGTGATGCGATGGTTACGGTTGAGCCTGGCGAGGGGATTCAACTGAGCATTACCAGCTCGGTTATGAACCAGTACGGCCGCCAGATTAAGGCCACCGTCCAGGAGACCCTGGAGCGGCTGAAGGTGTCCGATGCCAAGGTCACCGTGGTGGACAAGGGGGCCCTGGACTGCACCCTGAAGGCCAGAGTGGAGTGCGCCGTCTACCGCAGCTGCGGCGCGTCGGACCGGAATATTCCCTGGGGAGGTGCTGTGAGATGATTCAAAGACCAAGACCCCAGCGGTTCCGGCTGAGAAGGACCATGATGTTTATGAACGCCCAGAAGCCGGGCCTCATCAAGGATGCCTATATCTACGGCTGTGACAGCATCATGCTGGACCTGGAGGACGCCGTGGCGGAGAACCAGAAGGACGCCGCCCGCTTCTCCCTTTACCACGCCCTGACCACCATCGACTACGGCGAAACCGAGGTCATCGTCCGCATCAACGGCCTGGACACCCCCCACTGGCAGGAGGATATCCGGGTGTGCGTGGCCGGCGGCGCCGACGGCATCCGGATTGCCAAGTGCGAAAGTGCCCGGGACGTGCAGACCGTGGAGGCAGCCGTGGAGGCGGCTGAGCGGGAATTCGGCGTGGAGGTGGGCCGCACTCTGCTGATGGCCGCCCTGGAAAGCCCCAAGGGCATTCTGAACGCCTACGAAATCTGCTCCGCCTCGGAGCGGATGTTCGGCGTGGCCATTTCCGGCGGCGATTTCAGAAAGTGTATGCAGACCAGATTCCAGCCGGACGGGGTGGATATGCTGGCCGCCAGAGGCCAGATGCTGCTGGCCGCCCGGGCCGCCGGCATCCAGTGCTTTGACACGGTGTTCACGGACCTGGACGATAACGAGGGCTTTGAGGCCGAGGTCCGCCAGAACAAGGCCATGGGCTTTGACGGCAAGAGCCTCATCAACCCCAAGCAGATTCGCCTGGTCCATGAGCTGTTCGCCCCCACGGCGAAGGAGGTCCGCCAGGCCGAGGCCATGGTCAGCGCCTTCCGGGAGGCAGCCGCCGCCGGTGTAGGTGTGTTCACGGTGAACGGAAAAATGGTAGACGCGGCCTTCATCCCCGGTGCCGAGCGCACCCTGAGACTGGCCAAGGCCTGCGGTATGTATGAGGGGGATCTGGTATGAAAAATGCAGTAGGACGTGAAATTCCCGAGTCCGTTCTGGCGGGCGGCCGGGAGGGCTATCAGGGCAAGGGCTATATGGACGGCAAATACCTCCAGAAGGCCGCCCCCAGGACCCGCCGGTATGAAAATAACCAGGAATCCAAAATCGTGGAGAGCCTGGCCCAGGCTCTGCGCAGCTGCGGCGCCTGCGACGGCATGACCTTCTCCTTCCACCACCACCTGCGTGACGGCGACTATGTGGCCAACCTGGTGATGAAGGCCGCCATCGAGGAGCTGGGGCTGAAGGATTTGACCATTGCGGCCACCTCCCTGGGCGGGGCCCATGACCCCATTGCCGCCTACATCGAGGAGGGCAAGGTCATCGGCATCCAGACCTCCGGCATCCGGGGCCGGGTGGGCGAGGTGGTGTCCCACGGCAAGCTGAAGACCCCCGCCATTATCCGCAGCCATGGCGGCCGCCCCCGGGCCATTGAGGCAGGCGAGGTCCACATCGACATCGCCTTCGTGGCCGCCCCCACCGCAGACTGCATGGGCAACTGCCGGGGCATCGGCGGCAAGTCTAACTGCGGCTCCCTGGGCTATGCCATGACCGACGCAAAATACGCCGACCATGTGGTGGTGGTCACCGACTGCCTGGTGGATTTCCCCAACTTCCCCGCCTCGGTGGAGGCCATTGACGTGGATGCCGTGGTGGTGGTGGATTCCATCGGCAACCCCAAGAAAATCGCCTCCGCCGCCGCCCGGATCAGCCAGAACCCCCGGGATTTGATGATGGCGGAGAACGTGGCCAAGGTCATCGCCGCCACTCCCTGGTTCCGGGACGGCTTCTCCTTCCAGACCGGTGTGGGCGGCCCCTCCCTGGCGGCCAACCTGTTTTTGGAAAAGTATATGGACGAGCGGAATATCAAAATGGGCTGGGCCATCGGCGGCATCTGCGGCCCCATGGTGGAGCTGCTGAAAAAGGGAAAGGTGGGCAAGGTCATCGACGTTCAGGACTTCGACCTGGATGCAGTCGCCTCCATCAACCAGACCCCCGGCCACTACGAAATGTCCGCTTCCCAGTATGCAAACCCCGCCAACAAGGGAGCCTTTGTGAACAAGCTGGACTTTGTGGTGCTGGCGGCCCTGGAAATTGACACCAAGTTCAACGTCAACGTTCTCACCGGCTCCGACGGCGTTCTCCGGGGCGCTCCTGGCGGCCACCCGGACACTGCCGCAGGCAGCAAGGTGTGCATCATCGTCACCCCCCTGACCCGGGGCCGGATGGCAACGGTGTGCAAGGATGTGGTCACCGTCACCACCCCCGGCGACTGCGTGGACGTGCTGGTCACGGACTACGGCATCGCCGTCAACCCCCTGCGGCCGGACCTGATTGACTGCCTGGACAAGGCGGGCATCCCCCACGTGAGCATCGAAAGCCTCCAGGAAAAGGCCTACTCCCTGGTGGGCACCCCGGACGACCTCCAGTGGGAGGACAAGGTGGTGGCCATCCTGGAAGCCCGTGACGGCACCATTCTGGACGTGGTTCGGAAAATCAAGCCGGTGGAGCTGGCTTAAAAATAAAAAAAGAAAGAGGATTTAACCATGAATGAAATCATTGTCGGCATTCTTGGCTTTGTGACCATGGCGGCCATTGTGCTGACCCTGTTCAAGAGCAAGACCCTGCCCAGCATCGCCTTCATCGTCTTCCCCTCCATCCTGGCCGTTGTGCTGGTGGTGGGCGGCTACTACAGCTTTGACAACATTGCCGCCCTGATTAAAGCAGGCTTCGGCAGCACCGGTCCCACCGCTGCGCTGTTTGTGTTCAGCGTGCTGTACTTCGGCATTATGACCGACGCCGGTATGTTCGACGTCATCATCGGCAAGCTGATGAAACTGGTGGGCGGCAATGTCATCGGCGTGTCCGTGATGACCTGCATCATCGCCCTCATCGGCCACCTGGACGGCGGCGGCGCCTCCACCTTCTGCATTGTGGTGCCGGCCATGCTGCCTGTGTACAAGAAGATGCACATGAAGCCCACCAGCCTGCTGCAGGTGGCCGTGCTGGCCATGGGCGTTCTGAACCTGATGCCCTGGGCCGGACCCACCATGCGTGCCGCCTCCGTGCTGGGCATGGAAGCCGGCCAGCTTTGGGGCACCCTGATTCCCATTCAGATTTTCGGCGTTGTGCTGGCCCTGGTCCACGCTGTGGTGGTGGGCCTGCTGGAGAAGAAGCGGGGCGCTGGCCTCGACGGAAGGCTTGCCCAGATTGAGGGCAGCGTGGAGCTGAACGAGGCTGAGGCTGCCGCCCACAACGAGCTGGCCCGTCCCAAGCTGTTCGTGTTCAACCTGGTGCTCACCGTGGCCGTCATCGGCCTGCTGATTTGGGACGTGTTCCCCAGCTATGTGCCCTTTATGCTGGGCGTGGCCGCCGCCATCCTGGTCAACTACCCCGGCGCCAAGATGCAGAAGAAGATCATCAACTCCCATGCCGGTCCTGCGCTGATGATGTGCTCCACCCTGATGGGTGCCGCCGTTCTGATGGGCGTGCTGGTCAAGAGCGTCACCGTTGGCGAGGCGACCATCCCCAGTGTGGTCACCTGCATGGCCGACCTGATTCAGATGATTCTGCCTGCCTTCCTGGGCCGCCACCTGCCTCTGGTCATCGGTGCTCTGTCTGTGCCGCTGGCGCTGTGCTTCGATACCGACTCCTACTTCTATGGAATGCTGCCTGTGATGATTGGCATTGGCGAGGGCTTCGGCATTTCCGCTCTGCCCATTGCAGTGTCCATGGTGGTGTGCCGCAACTGCGCCACCTTCATCAGCCCCATGGTGCCTGCCACCCTGCTGGGCGTGGGCCTGGCCGATGTGGACATCAAGGACCACATCAAGAATTCCTTCCTGTGGGTGTGGGGCTTCAGCATCCTGTGCCTGGTATTCGCCGTGCTCCTGGGCATTATGCCTCTGTAATATTCTGCAAAGCAGCACCCCCCGGTCCGAAAGGACCGGGGGGTGCTGCGTTAATCTTTGTTTATGGCTGGTCGACTGCATCAATAATCAAAAAGCATTGACTCACGGCTGCTATGACGATGCGCTTGTTTCCCAGCTCGACACCGCCGGAGAAGGTAGACAGGCTGATATCGCCCAGCATAGAGGCGGTATCGTCTTCGGAAAGGCCCAGGGATTCGCAGGAGAGAATGGCGTCCTTCAGTGCAATCCACTCGGAATCCGGTGTCCAGGTGGTGGAGGTCAGGCGAAGGGAAAGAAGCTCATGGGACTGGCTGCTCAGAACCAGGCGGCAGGTGGTCCCGTCGGGGGCGGTGAAGTTTACGGTGTCTTGCTCGTCGGAGGTGTCTGCATCGACAACCTCCATGCGGATTCCGCTCAGAGCCTCCACCTGGTCGCTCAGAGCGGCGGCATAGTCAAGAGCGGCGGCCTCGGGGACGGGGTCCTCTGCCAGGTGTCCGTCAGGTATTTCACTGGTGGGAAGGATGCCTGTTTCCAATGCCTGCCGCAGGGCGGTCGCATCGCCGGCCTTGCAGGTCATGTCCATGCTTGTTTCGGCGCTGTTGTGGGTTTCCAGGAGAAATCCACAGACCAGCCAGGGGGCTCCGGCTTCCAGACTGGCATCCAGGGTGTCGAGACTCAGCTCTGGGTCCGGAAGCTCGCTGCCACGTTCAAAATGCGTGGAACTGTCGGGCTTGGGAAGGTAAAAGTTCCGTGTCCCCAGAAGCTCGTTGGGGTCCTCCTTCATGGTCGATTGCCCCCAGGATACTTTTCCGGCGTAATCAAATACGAATTTTCCCTGCTCAATGTGGAAAATGGTGACGGGCCTGGGTCCATAGGTAGTCATGTCCTCCATGGCGGCACGGGAGATTATGTAAAGCACCCCATCCAGATTGTCCAGCCGGACAAGCATGGGGCCCCAGCTGCGATTTTCCAGATGGGCGACAGCCGGAACGGAATCGGAGAGGGAGATTTGGCCGTTTTCGTCTGCGGTGTAGAGCTTCATTTCCAGCAGCAGGCAGGGAAGGGGATCCGTGTAGTAGATTTCACCCAGATAGGTGTCCAGCCCATCGCCGGAGGCCAGGGAGAAGGTCACCAGCTCCTGGGCCCCGTCTGCGTCAAAGTCCCGGACACAGGCACTGAGCAGACCAAGCTGTGCCTGTCCCATGGCCTCGGGCAGGGAGCCGTCGGAGCTCAGGTGGAAGGTATGCGCATCGGTGGAGGCAAGACCCTCCCGGGGAACGAGGACGTCCCGGATGTATCCAAGAAAATCTGCCGGAGCCGGTGCAGTCTCCGTTTCGGGAGCGGTGGACGGCGGTTCCGGGGCGGCACACCCGGTAAGGTTCACAGCAAGAAGAAGCGAGAGCAGAATCAAAATGGTTCTTTTCATATCGTCACCTCGTTATTTTGACTTTTTCCGGTTGTATATCTTCGCCAAACCGCCTTCGCTGGTTTCGCGGAAGCGGTGGTCCAGGTTGACGCCGGTTTCCTTCATGGCGCGGCAGACCATGTCGTAGCTGATGTTCCGGGAGCCGGTGAGGAAGTAGCTTAAGTTGCAGGCGTTCATGGCCCGCATGGCGGCCACGGCGTTGCGCTCGATGCAGGGAATCTGCACCAGGCCGCAGATGGGGTCGCAGGTCAGGCCCAGGTGGTGCTCCATGGCCACCTCGGCGGCGTATTCCACCTGGTCCAGGTCCTGGCTGTACAGCTCCGCCAGGGCGGCGGCGGCCATGGAGCAGGCGGTGCCTATCTCCGCCTGGCAGCCGCACTCGGCACCGGAGATGGAGGCGTTGGTCTTGGTCAGGTTGCCGATGATACCGGCGGTGGCCAGGCCCCGGCAGATTTCCTCGTCGGAAAAGCCCCGGGTGACCTGGGCGTATTTCAGCACGGCGGGCAGCACCCCGCAGGCCCCGCAGGTGGGGGCGGTGACGATGGTGCCGTTGCTGGCGTTCTGCTCTGCCACGGCGTAGGCGTAAGCGGCGATGAGCTTGAATTCCTTCAGGGCAGGGGAGTGGCCCTCGGTGGACTGCTCCATGAGAAATTTCGCCTTTCGCTCCACATTCAGCCCCCCCGGCAGGATGCCGGTGGCGGCCAGGCCCTCGTCAATGGCGGCCTTCATGGTCTGCCAGACCTCCATGAGGAAGGGCCAGATTTCGGGGCCCTCGTTCAGCTCCACGTACCCGGACAGGGTGGGGATGTAGCGCCATTTGCAGAAGTCGGCGATTTCGGCGAAGGAATGCTCAATGTAGACCTCCTCCGCCGGGTCCTGGCTGGCCTGGCCGGGGGTGCGGATGTCGCCGCCGCCGATGGACTCCACCCGGAGGCTCCCCAGCTCCCGGCCCTGGGCCAGGGCGGCAAGGTCCAGGGTGTTGGGGTGCATTCCCTCCCAGCTGTCCTGGGAGAAGCAGATTTCCGTCCGGTCCGCCCCCAGGGTGTCCCGCAGGACCCGGTCGGTGCCGTGGCCCACGCCGGTTTTGCTGAGGGAGCCGTAGAGGGTCACCCGGAAGGCCTCCGCCTGGGGATACCGGCCCATAAACAGCCGCGCCGCCCGCTCGGGCCCCATGGTGTGGGAGGAGGAGGGACCTTTGCCGATTTTATAAATATCACGAATGGATTTCATGTTTTTTCCGGCCTTTCGTTGGTTTTCGCTATTTAGTATACCAGAACCGCCGGGAAATTACAATGGGTATTTGGGGGAAATGTGGGGTGGAGGTATAGATTTTGGAGAGCTCTGTAGGGGAGGGTCACTGACCCTCCCGCCGAAAATCCGTCCAGGATTTTCGGATAAACCCGATTGAACTGAGCGTGTCCCCATAATGAAACGGGGTGCAATGAACCGGCTTTCCAATAAGGAAAGCCGGTTGCGGCCCCCTGGTTGGGGGCCGACGGGAGGGTCAGTGACCCTCCCCTACGGCGCATTTGCCAGAGCCTGGTGGAAGCACGGACTTGTACCGCACATGACGCTATTGCCCGTATCCCTCATCCGCCCCAGTGTGCGCACTGGGGCACCTAACGAATCAAGGAGCGATTGCCACCGGCAATCGTTCTATTTTAATCTGCTGCGCAGAGCACCACCCCCGGGGGAAGGTATTGGGGGCGGCGGATATGGAAACATCCCCGGCGGTTTTGGGCCGCCGGGGATGCAGATTTAATAGAAATTCAGATAGTATTCTCCTTCGGCGGCCAATATTTCCACCCTATAGGGCTCAAACCGCTTTAGGTCCAGGGGAACCTTTACACCCAGAGGAAGATACACATTGTCTAGCACAATGTTCCCGTCGGCATCCTTGATGCGGATGGTCACATCCCCGGCGCTGACACCGGCGTCGTTGGTCACTGCCTTCTCCCAGAAAATGGAGTCAAACATCACAAAATCGTCATCGGTAAAGGTATAAAAAGGCTGCTGCCAGGCTGCTTCCTCCTGGTGGCTCCGAATGCCGACGGTTCTCTTGGGGAAGAAGAAATCGTGGAGAAATCCAACCTCCTGTACCGCAAACATGGCGGAAACCACCAGGATAAACGTCAGCAGAACCGAAAAGCCCACCCGGTAGAACTGGTCCTTTCGGATTTTTTTCAGGGGATTGGCGGACTTGATATTTTTCTGCTTCTGAACGCCGTCCACCTCCACCGGGGTTTTCAGCGCCTCACAGGCCGCCCGGCAGCTGTCGCAGCTGCGCAGGTGCTCCTCCACCAGTGCTGCCGTTTCCTCGGCGCAGAGGTCGTCGATGTATGTGGGCAGCAGGTCCAAAATCATGCTACACGGAATTTTCATATTGCATCATATCCTCCTTGACTTGAAGTTTTCCCCGATAAAAGGTGGTTCTTGCCCAGCTTTCGGTTTTTCCACCGAAAACCTCCCCGATTTCCCGGAAGGGCAGCCCCATGTACAGCCTGAGAATCAGCACCTCCCGGTAGGGCTCCCGGAGACGGTGGACTGCCCGGTACAGGCTCCGCATTTTCTCCCGGGCCAGCAGGTCTTCCTCCGGCGTGCCGTCGGCGGCGGCCCCCTCCGCCGCATCCTCAAAGGGGACGGGGGCGGCGTGCTTCTGCTTTTTCAAATGGTCGTAGTACAGGTGCTTGGCAATCTGGCACAGCCACACCGACAGCTTGCAGCTGCCGTCGTAGCGGTGGATGGATTTGTAGGCCTGGTAGAAGGTCTCCTGGGTCAGCTCCTCTGCCAGGTCATAGCTGCCGGTCAGACACAGAAGAAATTTCATCACCTGGTCTGCATACTCCTGATACAGCGCCGCATCGTCTTTCACTGGCTCCATCACCGTCCTTTCGCTTATATATAGAAGTGCCTTCCCATTCGTTACAGAAATTATAACAAAATTTTGCGAAATGGGCAAGCAGAGGACGGCTGCTGTCCGGCTGGCCGGTTCGCAGGGACCTGCGCCCGTAGGGCACGGCCTCCCGGACGTGCCATGCTGCCAGCGGCCCGTCAGGGATGCCGGGCCCTGCGGCTTTCCTGTGCCCGGGGAAAAGTAGAAAAAATCTTGCAAAACCCATTCAAATCTCTTGACAGATGTGCTACAATATACTGAATTACAAAAACCTGAGAGGAAGTAAAAAGCTATGGCGAAAGATAAAAAGGTTGAGCAGATTACCGACATGGAGGTGGACTTTGCCCAGTGGTTCACCGATGTGTGCAAGAAGGCCCAGCTCATCGACTATTCTTCCATTAAGGGCGTGTTCATCTACCGTCCCTACGGCTACGCCATCTGGGAGAATATCCAGCATATCCTGGACAAGGAGTTCAAGAAGCAGGGGGTGGAGAATGTCTATATGCCCCTGCTGATTCCCGAGAGCCTGCTGCAAAAGGAGAAGGACCACGTGGAGGGCTTCGCCCCGGAGTGCGCCTGGGTCACCTACGGGGGCCTTGAGAAGCTGGAGGAGCGCTACGCCATCCGGCCCACCTCCGAGACCCTGTTCTGCGAGCATTTTGCAAACGTGCTCCAGTCCCACCGGGACCTGCCTATGAAGTACAACCAGTGGTGCAGCGTCCTGCGCTGGGAGAAGACCTCCCGGCCCTTCCTGCGCCACCGGGAATTTTTGTGGCAGGAGGGCCACACCATCCACGCCACCGCCGAGGAGGCCCGGGCTTTCACCGAGACCATGCTGAACGTCTACGCCGACTTCTGCGAGAACGTGCTGGCTATGCCCGTCACCCGGGGCCAGAAGACCGAGAAGGAGAAGTTCAACGGTGCCGAGGCTACCTACACCATCGAGTGCATGATGCACGACCGGAAGGCATTGCAGGCCGGCACCTCCCACTACTTTGGCGACGGCTTTGCCAAGGCATTTAACATCGAGTTCACCGACAAGAATAACCAGCGGACCAATCCCCACGAGACCTCCTGGGGCGTGTCCACCCGGCTCATCGGCGGCATCATTATGACCCACGGCGATAACAACGGCCTGGTGCTGCCTCCCAAGGTGGCTCCCGTCCAGGTGGTGATTCTGCCTGTGGCCCAGCACAAGCCCGGCGTTCTGGAGGCTGCCAATGGGCTGAAAGATCGGCTGCTTGCCGCTGACTTCCGCACCAAGCTGGACGACAGCGACAACTCCATGGGCTGGAAGTGCGCCGAGTACGAGATGAAGGGCGTGCCTCTGCGGGTGGAGTGCGGCCCCCGGGACCTGGAAAACGGCCAGTGCGTGCTGGTCCGCCGGACCGACCGGGAGAAAATTGTCTGCAAGCTGGAGGACCTGGAAACCGCCGTTGCCCAGCAGCTGGACATTGTCCATCAGCAGATGTTCGACAAGGCCAAGAAGAACCTGGACGAGCACATCTACGAGGCCCACAGCGTGGAGGAGGCCAAGGCCCTCCAGGAGCAGAACGGCGGCTTCGTCAAGACCATGTGGTGCGGCAGCCTGGAATGCGAAATGAAGATGAAGGAGCAGGCGGGAATGTCTTCTCGCTGCATCCCCTTCCACCAGGAGCACCTGGGCGACACCTGCGCCTGCTGCGGCAAGCCTGCGGATAAGATGATTTACTGGGGCATTGCCTACTGATAACAGAATGCAGTAGGGGAGGGTCACTGACCCTCCCGCCGCCCACAGGGCGGAAAACCTTCCCCCGGGGGGAAGGTGGCCGAGCGATAGCGAGGTCGGAAGAGGAATGGCGAAATGTTGGACAAAGTACGCATTTCGTGTGGTGCATACAGTGATTCAGATATCGCCGTTCCTCATCCGTCAGCTTCACTGACACCTTCCCCCCGGGGGAAGGTTTTATGACGGTGAGATTACGGATTCGACAGGGAGGGAGATATGGAGCGGATTATTATTTTAGGCTGCGGCGGGGCGGGGAAGTCCACTCTGGCCCGGGCGATGGGGGAGCGGACCGGCATCCCGGTGGTGCATCTGGATAAAATCTGGTGGCGGGATAATTGGCAGCATATCTCCCGGGAGGAATTCGACGCTACTGTGCAGGCGGAGGTCCAGAAGCCCCGGTGGATTATCGACGGCAACTACAGCCGCACCATCCCAAAGCGGCTGGAAGCGTGCGACACGGCCATTTACCTGGACTTCCCCCGGCGGCAGTGCCTGGCCGGGATTTTCAAACGATTCCTGACCAACCGGGGCAAAACCAGGCCGGATATGTCCCCCAACTGCCCGGAGCAAATCGACTGGGAGTTTTTTCAGTGGGTCTGGAATTTCAACCGGGACAACCGGCCCGAACTGCTGGAGCTGCTAAAAAAAGCGGAACACGTCCGGGTCATCATCCTGAAAAACCGCCGCCAGGTGGCGGCATTTCTAAACACGTTGAGATGAGGAAAGAGGTACTTATGAAAAACAAGGAATTTTTTCGGGCGGTGAAATTCACCCTGTTCTCCATCAGCGCAGGGGTGATTCAAATTCTGTCCTTCACCCTGCTGACGGAGCTGACGGCCCTGCCCTACTGGTTCAACTATCTGACGGCCCTGGTGCTGTCGGTGCTGTGGAACTTCACCCTGAACCGTTGCTACACCTTCCGGTCGGCCAACAACGTGCCCAAGGCCATGGCCCTGGTGGGGCTATACTACCTGGTGTTCACCCCGGTGACCACCTTCGGCGGCAATTATCTGACGGGGACCCTTTACTGGAACGAGTACCTGGTGACTGTCCTGAACATGGTGCTGAACTTCGTCACCGAGTTCCTGTACGATAAATACGTGGTATTCCGTGGCAGCATCGATACAAACGAGCGGGCAAAAGACTGACAGAACGCCCGTAGTGGTTCGTATCGGCTAAAACTAAAGATTGTCATTGCGAACCAGCTCTCAAGCTGGTGTGGCAATCCGTTCTCTTTTTCATTTTGTGCTTATCGGGTTAGCTCAGCAAAGCCTTCCCCTTGAGGGGAAGGTGGCACGGCGAAGCCGTGACGGATGAGGTGTGTACACGCTGCATATACTGCGCCACTTCAGTTGTTCATACTGGGAAAACACCTCATCAGTCATAGCCCCCTGACGGGGTCTATGACAGCTTCTCCTCAAGGAGAAGCCTTTGAATTGCGCTCTTGCTGCGTTAAGCCGATAAGCACAGTTCATTTTTCCTTTGGAAAAATGAACTGGCTGGCCCAACGGGCCAGCCAGAGGGGATGCGGATTGCCACGCCAGTCTGAGGACTTATCTCGCAATGACATTATTTTTTGCGTCAATTTCAGCTGCTTGTATCACCTGGCGCTGCGGCGGCCTGAGGGCAGGCCGCCCTGCAGTGCGAATCAAACGTTAAACAATCCCCTGTGCGTTCATGGCGTCGGCTACCTTTTTGAAGCCTGCGATGTTGGCGCCGGCCACGTAGTTGCCCTCCATGCCGTATTCCCGGGCGGCGTCGTCCAGGTTGTGGAAGATGTTCACCATGATGGTTTTCAGCTTGGCATCCACCTCGTCGAAGGTCCAGCTCAGGCGCTGGGAGTTCTGGCTCATTTCCAGAGCGGAGGTGGCCACGCCGCCGGCGTTGGCGGCCTTGCCGGGGCAGAACAGCACGCCGTGGGTCTGGAGGAACTTGGTTGCGTCCAGGGTGGTGGGCATATTGGCCCCCTCCACCACGGCGATGCAGCCGTTAGCCGCCAGCATTTCGGCATCGTCCAGCACCAGCTCGTTCTGGGTGGCGCATGGCAGAGCCACGTCGCACTTGGTGCTCCAAACGCCCTTGCCCTGGTGGTAGACGGCGTTGGGACGGGCGGAAACGTACTCCGTCAGCCGGGCACGGCGGACCTGCTTGACATCGATGAGGGTGGCCACGTCGATGCCGTCGGGGTCGTAGACCCAGCCGCTGGAATCGGAGCAGGTGACGGGCTTGGCCCCCAGCTGCCAGGCCTTCTCAATGGCGTAGGTGGCCACGTTGCCTGCACCGGACACGGCCACGGTCATGCCCTTGAGGCTCCTGCCGTTGCAGCGCAGCAGCTCGTCGGTCAGGTACAGCAGGCCGTAGCCGGTGGCCTGGGTCCGGGCCAGGGAGCCGCCGTAGGACAGGCCCTTGCCGGTGAGAACGCCCTCGTAGACGCTGCGGATGCGCTTGTACTGGCCGAACAGGTAGCCGATTTCCCGGGCGCCCACGCCGATGTCACCGGCGGGCACGTCGGTGTCTGCGCCGATGTACTTGTACAGCTCCGTCATAAAGCTCTGGCAGAAGGCCATGACCTCCCGGTCGGACTTGCCCTTGGGGTCAAAGTCGGACCCGCCCTTGCCGCCGCCGATGGGCAGGCCGGTGAGGCTGTTCTTGAAGGTCTGCTCGAAGCCCAGGAACTTGATGACGCTCAGGTTCACCGAGGGGTGCAGCCGCAGGCCGCCCTTGTAGGGGCCGATGGCGCTGTTGAACTGGACCCGGTAGCCGTTGTTCACCTGGACCTGGCCCTTGTCGTCCACCCAGGGGACCCGGAACAGGATGCACCGCTCGGGGGTGGTCAGCCGCTCCAGCAGGGCGTTGCGCCGGTAGGTGTCCTCGTTTTTCTCAATGACCATCCGCAGAGATTCCAGCACCTCCGTGACAGCCTGGATAAACTCCGGCTCATGGGCGTTCTTCGCCGCCACCTGCGCCAGGACCTCATCTACATAACTCATAAACAAATGTCCTCCTATCAAAGAATTTCAATAGGCGTATTGTAGCAGAATGCGCGGGAGAATACAAGAGGGTATGAAAAATTTTTTGAGCGTCCTTTGAAAAAACGGCTCTGTAGGGGCGGGTTATGAACCCGCCCGTCGGCCCCCGGCGAGGGGGCCGCTTCACGGTGCTGTGGCTTGCGCCGCCTGATTTGCCCAGGGCAAATCAGCGGGAGGGATGATATCCCTCCCCTACAGGTGCGGAAAAAGCCTTCCCCCGGGGGGAAGGTGGCACGGCGTAGCCGTGACGGATGAGGAATGCGGGCGGAAACGTCGGATGATAGAAACGTCCGTACCTGCTGAACGGTAAACGATACTGAATCGGCTTTCCAATAAGGAAAGCCGATTGCGGCCCCCTCGCCGGGGGCCGACGGGAGGGTCACTGACCCTCCCCTACGGGTGCGGCGAAAACTTTCCCCCGCCCCCCAATTTGCACCACCCGTAGGGCACGGCCTCCTAGACGTGCCTTTCTGGCTGCGGCCCGTCAAGGATGCAGGGCCCTACGTGGGCACCTAAAAAAATTCTTGACAAACTCGATAATCGAGATTAAAATAAAGGCACAATCTCGATTATCGAGAATAGGAGGCGATGCCATGGCCAGGGTGAAATTTCAGACGCTGACGGAGCAGATGTTTTACATTCTGCTGTGTCTGCGGCAGGAGTGCTGCGGCATGGATATTCTGGACCGGGTGCCGGACATGACCGGCGGGCGGGTCAGCGTTGGCTCCGGGACGCTGTACAACCTGCTGGAGCAGTTTACCCAGGAGGGCTTTATCCGGGAGACCCGGGTGGAGGGCCGAAAGCGCAGCTATGTCCTGACGGACAGGGGACGGGCGATGCTGGATCGGGAATACGCCCGGCTCAACGCCCAGGCCCGGGACTACCGGGCGATTTTTGGGGAGGACGGACTATGAAAGACAAAAAACGCAGATTTGAGGTATTTTCCTTTTACGACCGCACCGGCATGGAGCGGCATTTGGAGCGCATGGCGGAAAAGGGCTGGATGCTGGAAAAAATGGGGGCCTTCGGCTGGGTCTACCGGAAAATCCAGCCCCGGCGGGTCCGTTTCGCAGTCAGCTATTTTCCCAGCGCCTCGGAGTATGACCCGGATATGACCGAGGAGCAGCGGGAATTTCAGGATTTCTGCCGCCACACCGGCTGGGAGCTGGCCGCCTGCTCCGGCCAGCTGCAAATCTTCAGCAACGTCCGGGAAAACCCGGTGCCCATCGAGACCGACCCGGAGCTGGAGGTGGAGAACCTCCACAAAACGGCGAAAAAGAGCTTCTTGACCTCCTATTTCGTTCTGCTGGCGGTGTCTGCCATGAATCTGGCCCTGGGGGTATCCAGCCTGTTTGACAAGCCTCTGGAGCTGCTGTCCAGCGTGACAGATATGTTCCCCCTTTTCGCCTGGGGGCTGCTGCTGATTTTGTGCGCCGGGGAGCTGGGCTGCTACTATCACTGGCTTTATCGGGCGAGAAGGGAGGCCCGGGAGGGAATTTTCCTGGAAACACGGGGGACCTCCCGGCTGCAACGGTGGATTTTGTGGGTTTTGCTGGTGGGGATGGCCCTCTGGCTGGGGAGCTTTCTGAGAAAGGCCCCGTCTATGGCCCTGTGGGTAACGGCGGTGATAGTGGGGGTGCATGGGCTGATCTTCGCCACGGTGTTCGGCCTCAAAACCTATCTCAAAAAGAGGAAGGTCAGCGCAAACTGGAACAGGGCCTTGACCCTGGGCCTGTCCTTCGTCATCGCCTTCGCCCTGGTGGCGGGAGGGATCTTCACCCTGATTCACGCCAGCAATGCAGGGCTCTTTGAGGGGGAACGGGAGACCTACGAATACCGGGGCAGCACCTTCTCGGTCTACCGGGACAAGCTGCCCCTGACGGTGGAGGACCTGACGGCGGTGCAGCATCCGGAGGAATATAACCGCCGGAAAACCGGGGACGAATCCCCGCTGCTGGCCCGGTTGACCATGCAGCAGCGGCCCCGGCTGGATGCGCCCCATTTTCAGGAGCTGCCCAGCCTCAGCTACACCGTCACCGAGGTGAAGCTGCCCTGGCTCTACGGCTTCTGCCGGGAGCAGCTGCTGTCCGAGCGGAAGGACCAGGTATACGACGGCGGCATTCTGGTGGACCGCTACGAGCCGGTGGACCCCGCCCCCTGGGGCGCAGAGGAGGCCTACCGGGTCTACTGGAGCAGCGGCTATCTGGACAAATACCTCCTGTGCTACAACCGCACCCTGGTGGAGCTTACCCTAGACTGGGAGCCAACGGCAGAGCAGATGGGAATTGTGGGGGAAAAGTTGGGGAAATAAAGAAAAGCAGCCGGAAACGGCTGCTTTTTTGTATCATGTCAGACCAGCCCCAAAACCTTCCCCCCGCAAGGGGGACGCCGCATCCGTAAGCAGCTAAAGCTGCAACGGCTGCGCAGCCCCGGGGGGAAGGTGCCCCAGTGCGCACACTGGGGCGGATGAGGAATGCGGGCAGTAACTTAACGTGCAGTACAGGTCCGTGCCTGCTGGCAGGTAGAATATACCATTCAGCAAGCACGAACGTTTCCATCGTCCAGCCATACCGCCCGCATTCCTCATCCGTCTTGCCCTTCGGGCAATCCACCTTCCCCCCGGGGGAAGGTATTGGGGTGCGCTGCAAATTTTGCACCACCCCGTAGGGCACGGCCTCCCGGACGTGCCTAGTTGGCTGAATCGGCTTTCCAATAAGGAAAGCCGATTGCGGCCCCCTCGCCGGGGGCCGACGGGAGGGTGGTGCTCTGCGCAGCAGATTAAAAATATGCGATTGCCAGTGGCAATCGCACCTAAATTTAGAGTGACCCTCCCCTACGGTGACGGTAAAAATCTTTCCGCTATCCAAAACCATCCACCAGCCCAATAGCTTCCCCCGGGGGCGGTGCTCTGCGCAGCAGATAAAAATAGAACGATTGCCGGTGGCAATCGTTCCTTAATTCATTAGCTGTCACCAGTCCGCAGACTGGTGACTGATGAGGGATGGCGACAGGTCGGGTCCTGTATGCACTACCGTCAGATGCTTCAAGCAATAAATGCACGCCATCCCTCATCCGTCAGGGCTTACGCCCTGCCACCTTCCCCCCCGGGGGAAGGTATTGGTACAGCGGTTATCTTGCCCTTGGTAGAATATCGTCCCGGATGACTTCACATAGCTTATCCAGCTCCTCTTGTGTGGTGTCCCGGCTCAGGGAGATGCGGAAGGTGGCGTCGATGGTTTCCGGGGGCAGGCCCATGGCGGTGAGGACGTGGCTGCGGTGGCCCTTGGCGCAGGCACTGCCGGCGGAGACACAGATGCCGGCGTCCTGCAAAAGGTTGATGGAATTCTGGGTGGGAACCCCGGGGACCGCCACGGAGAGAATGTGGGGGGCGGCGTGGCAGCCGTTGACGGCAACGCCGGGCAGGGCTTCCAGCCTCTGCGCCAGGGCCTCCACCATGGCCTTTTCCCGGGCGGCGTCGGCCCGGAAGGTGGCGGACACGGCGGCGCAGGCGGCGGCGAAGCCGAAAATGGCGGGGGTCCCCTCGGTGCCGCTGCGGTAGCCCCCCTCCTGGCCGCCGCCTAAGAGCAGGGGCGGGAAGGACTTGAGCCGGGGGCTGACGTACAGCGCCCCGCAGCCCTTGGGGCCGTGGACCTTGTGGCTGGACACGGAAATCAGGTCCGCCCCCAGGGTTCGGGCGGCGAAGGGCACCTTCAAAAAGCCCTGGACGGCATCGGTGTGGAAAATGGCGTCGGGGCAGAGGCGGTGGGTGAGCTTGGCCATCTGGGCGATGGGCTGGACGGAGCCTACCTCGTTGTTGACCATCATCACGGACACCAGAATGGTATCCTCCCGCAATGCCTCCCGGAGGGCGGCCAGGGTCACCGTGCCGGTCTCGTCGGGCTGCAGATAGGTGACGGAAAAGCCCCGTTCCTCCAGGTCCTTCATGCAGTTTAAAATGGCGTGATGCTCCATGGCGGTGGTGACGATGTGCTTTCCCCGCTTGCCCAGACGCTTGACGGAGCCGAAAACGGCCCAGTTGTCCGCCTCGGTGCCGCCGGAGGTGAAAAACACCCGGTCCGGCTCGGCCCCCAGAGCGGCGGCCACCTGCGCCCGGGCGGTGCGCAGAGCCCGGGCGGTATCAATGCCGAAGCCATAGAGCGCGCTGGGGTTGCCCCAGGAATCGGTCATGGCCAGATTTACTGCCTCCACCGCCTCCCGGCAGGGCTTGGTGGTGGCGGAATTGTCTAAATAAATCATAATTTGCTCGCTTTCAAAACTTTGATGAACCCGTAGGGAACGGATTCATCCGTTCCGAATCTATCGCAGTTCGCAAACGGAACGGATAAATCCGTTCCCTACAGAATCATACCACGATCCGGGGAAAAGTCAATCGATTCCCACAAAAAACCATACGGGGGGGAAGGTGCCAGCGAAGCTGACGGATGAGGAATGCGGGCGGAAACACTGTAGGGCGGCGTGCCCTCACGCCGCCGCTGGGTGCGTTCCTTTGAAACGCTCAGTCCCATTGGGGTTATCCGAAAATCCTGGGCGGATTTTCGGCGGGAGGGTCAGTGACCCTCCCCTACTGGGGTGTAATGCCGAAAACTCTGTATTGTCATTGCGAGCCAGTGCTCACACTGGCGTGGCAATCCGCATCCCCTCTGCTTGGTGCATAGCACCAAGCAGTTCATTTTTCCTTTGGAAAAATGAAAAAAGAACGGATTGCCACACCAGCTTGAGAGCTGGTTCGCAATGACAATCTGTAGTTTTTGCCGATACGAACCATGACAGAGCGGCTAAAAGTTTTCCAGGCAAGGCCCTACGGGGTGCAGTGATATTGTACCGAATAACTCCCCGGCTTTCAATAGGGGATTTTGGTGCAGAATTCCCAGTCCTGGGGGGCCCAGCCCAGGGTGTTTTCGTGGTAGTATAGCTTCACGTCCTTGGGGTCCAGGCCCTTGGGGTACCACTGCCTGGGGTTTTCCAGGTCCAGGCCGTCTACGCTTTGGTCCACCACCCGGTTGCCGTGGGCCGGGGCGGGGCCTTCAAAGTAGAGGGCCGTCAGCACCGGGCAGTTGTTGAACACGGCGTGGCCCACTTCCTTTAAGGTGGAGGGGAAGTACACGGTTTCCAGCCGGTAGCTGGAATCGAAGGTGAAGGAGCTGAGCGTCTCCACCCCCTCCGGCAGGGTGACGGTGACCAGGGAGGGCCGGTAGGAGAAGGCCCCCAGGTCCTCCACATCCCCGATGGCGGTGACCTTTTTGCCGTCGATTTCCGAGGGAACCGCCAGATGGGCCTGGGTCCCGTAGTACCGGGTGATGGTGATGGTGCCGTCGCCGTTTTCGGTGTAGTCGTACCGAGGACCCTCCTCCGGCTCCCCGGCGGTGAACAGGAAGGTGCAGTACAGCCCGGCGTCCAGGAGCAGCCCATCCTCGCAGGCCCCGCCGGTGACGTGCCAGACGTAGGCATCGTCCCACTCGGGCCGGTCGGTGGTCAGGTCGTCGGCAACAGCGGAGGGGTCGTAGACCAGGCGGCCCAGGCTGTTTTCCGGGTCACGGGCGGTGTACCCCAGGGCACCGGTGGGGGAGAAGAAGCGGTAGGTCCTGCCGTCATAGTGCAAAACGGCGTCCTGATACTGGCCAATGTCCACGCCCCAGTCGCCCAAATAGCGCTGGCGTGTCTCCTGGGCTGAAAACCGGCTGGCCACAATCTCCACCGTGGGGGCGGGCGGGTCGGTGACGGGGGCCTCCTTTTGACCGCAGCCGGTTAAAAACAAGGCAAAAATCAAGAGTAAACTCAGCTTTTTCATTCCGTTTCTCCTTTTTCGGTGACGTTGTGCTCAAAATTGCTCCACAGGCTGTCGCCCTCCCAGCCGGCGGTTCCCTGGTAATAGTGGAGCTTCACCTTGGGCAGGCCCAGGTCCTGGGGGTAGAAATCGAACAGGTAATTGCCGTGGGCCGGGGCGCTGCCCTCAAACCACAGGTCCGTGAGCATGGGGCACTCGTTGAAAACCGAGTGGCCCAGCCCCGTGAGGCTGGCGGGGAAGCGGACGGTTCGCAGACGGTAGCAGCCCCAGAAGGTGCAGTCGTCCACCAATGTCACCCCCTCGGGAATCACCAGCTCTACCAGATGGGGATTGCAGCTAAAGGCACCGTCCCCGGTCTGGCCGATGTGGCCGATGCGGGTGACGGCCTTGCCGTCAATCTGGCTGGGCAGCTCCAGATAGGAGGCGTCGCCCCGGTATTTGGTGAGGGTGATGGTGCCGTCGCCGTTTTCCAGATATTCAAAGTCGCTGGAATACCGGACATCCTCCGGGACGTAGAGCAGCTTCCGCCCAATCTCCGGGCCAACCAGCAGGGCGTCCCCCAGGCTGCCGCCGGTCAGGCGGGTCACCTGGGCTCCGTGGATGACGGTGCTGTCGGTGGTCAGGTCGTTGGCAGGATACTCCGGGTCATAGCTGAGCACCCCCAGATATTCGCTGGATTCAAAGCCAATGCCGGCGGTGGGGGCCCGGAAGACGTAGGTCCTGCCGCCGCAGACCAGGCGGGTGCCCTCAAATTCCTGGGGGTCCAAGCCCAGAACCGTCATGTACCGGTCGCTTTCCTGGGTTTTCCGGGGAAGGTCCGGGACGGGGGAGGTTTTTAAGCGCAGGTCAAAATCATCCGCCAGAGCCTGGAGATTCTCCCGGGTCATCTGCTGCGCCCCGTTGAGACCGTCCTCCACGTGGGCGTTGAGAATGGCCACGGTGAGAAAGCTGTCCCCGTTGTCCACCAGAATCAGGCCGTAGGCAGGTCCCAGGGCCAGCAGGGCGTTCTGGCCGGAGGCGGCGGTATATTCCCACTGGTCGTAGTCCGCAATTTGGCCGATGTCCAGGCAGGCGGCGTCGAAGGATTGCTTTTTCACACAGCGCAGCCGGAAGTCCATGGGGTAGGGCCAGTCGGCGGCTTCTTCGGTAAATTTGGCGGTGCCGCTGAGCTGGAAGCTGCCGTCGGTGTAGTAGTAGCCCCCGGTGAGGGCGGTTTCCAGAGTGCTGCCGGGGCGGAAAATGTCCTCAATGCCCAGGGCCGGGAAAAGCTCATAATGGCTCAGCTCCCGGTGGACCGACTGGCCCAGCAGCTGTAAACCGTATTTTTCGCAGAGCACGTCCACCTTGTCCACCATTTCCTGGCTGGTGCAGCTGTAGGCGTAGTATTCGTCCGCTGCCTGGAAGCCGGGCTGACCCTCCGGGTCCAGGCCCGCCTTAAATGCCCGCCACTCCTTGGCGGCCAGATACCCCGGGGACCCGGCGTAGCCCTGGAGGGAGATGACATCGTGGGCAGCATTTTCCCGATTGGGGACGGTGGGGGTGTATTCGTCAATTTTCAGGTCCTGGAGCTTCAGCACCGCATAGGTGCAGCCCGCCAGCAGGACGGCCATGGCGGCGGCGATGAGCAGCACCTTCCATTTGGATGCCCGGCGGCGGGGCCGGGGGACCCGGACGGCCTGGGCCTCCAGGATGTATTTGCTTTCAATATCGCCGATGGCGTTCAGCAGTTGCAGGGAAGTCACAGCAGACCCTCCTTTTCCAGCTCGGCCCTCAGGCGGCCCCGGATGCGCAGGAGCATGGACTTGACCTTGCTTTCGGAAAAGTCCATGTGCTCGGCAACCTGGGACACGGAGTCTAAGTACCAGTACCGGCCCAGAAACACCTGGCGTTCGGCATCGGGCAGGGCTGCCAGAAACCGGTTTAAGCACCGGCGCAGCTCCTTTTGGCGCAGGGCATCCTCGGGGGTGCCGCTGCCGGACACGCAGCCCGCCAGCTCCTCCAGAGCCAAAACCATCTCCCCGCCGCCCCGCTTGGCGGCGTGGCGCTCCCGCCAGCGGTCGATGGACAGGTGGCGGGTGAGCTTCCCTAAAAAGGTGGCGAGGACGGAGGGCCGCCTCGGCGGCATGGCGTTCCAGGCGGCCAGCCACGTGTCACTGACGCTTTCCTCGGCATCCTCGTTGCTGGTCAGAATGTTATAGGCGATGGAATAGCAGTAGCCGCCGTATTTCACGGCCGACTGGGAAATGGCTTCCTCGCTGCGGTCCCAGTATAAATCCACAATGGCGTTGTCTTCCATGGTTCTCTCTCCTTTCTATCTTACGATTCCGGCCAAAGCTCGAAGGTGTCGGCCATCACCGACAGCCGGGTTCCAAAGCCCTCGGCTGCTGCCATGGGGTAGCGGCAGGACACGGCGAAGGTGCCGCTGTCGGTTTCATAAATGGCGATGCTCAGCTGCATCACCCGGTCCTGACTCAGACCGTTCAGGCCGCCCCGCTTGTCCGCACCCAGCTGGTAGTCGGATTCCCGGTCCCTGATTGCCCGGTGGGTGTCCTCGGCATCCAGGCCGGGGTAGAAGGTGACGGCCAGCTGCACATCGGGGTTATACTCGCTGGTCCACAGGTCGGTGTTCTCGGACTGCTCCAGGAACCAGTCGGTGTGGTTGACGTACAGGGAGTAGCCCTGGCCGATGAACAGCTGGGCGGCGGTGGCGGTGGGCTGGCCCTCCAGATAGAATTCCAGGTCCGTTTCCGCCGCACGGCCCAGCTCCTCCGGGGTGAGGGCCTCCGGGAAGGTTGGTTCCTCCGTCACCGCAATTGGTGCACCGGCAAAGCCGGGGAAGTCTGCCACCGGGAACCACCGGGGCTGGCGGAGCTCATAGCTGTTGATGATGCCCCAGGCCTCGTCGGCGGTGATGGGGACCTCCCAATAGGGCTTGTCCCCCAGGGCGGCGCTTTTGCCCCAGCCCTCCTTGAGGACACTGTTTTCGATGTAATTCTCGTATTCGAACCGGCCCTCCCGGAAGGCAAGCATCCGGTAGATTTCCTGGCCCTCCTGGACGTAGGTGTTGTCCAGAATCACATCGCCGGACAGCCACAGGTCCGGGGCGAAGTAGACAATCTTCGCCCGGTCATTTTCCATGGTCAGCACCAGGCTGAAGCTGCCGTTGTGGGTCACCAGCAGCTCGTCGCTGCCGTCCCCGTCCAGGTCCCTGAGAAGATAGAGGTCGTTTTCCGTGGGGGCGGGGCACAGCCCGGTCAAAAATTCTGCATAGCCGGGGTAAGTCCGGCCAATGCCCAGGGGCTTTATGCTGTAATCAAAGCAGTCTGCAAAGGCTTCCAGAGCCGCATGGGTCATGGGTTCGTCACCTAATACGGTCTCACCGCAGATTGGATAGCAGACGGTAATGGAAATCACGGCGTTGCCCCGGTCCGCCAGCACCAGGCAGGATTCTGGGCTTACAGCCAGCAGCAGGGGCGTGCCATCGGAAGCGGTGTACGTCCATTGCTGGAAGCTGTCAATGCTGCCGACGGACATGAAGTTGCCGTCAAAGCAGTCCTTGCTGGTATAGGAGAAGAAATAGACAAAGGGGCTGGTCCAGGCAGAATCTGTAAGGGTCAGCTTCCCGGGCAAGTGGAAGTTGCCGCTCTGGAAGTAAGTCCCGGCACCCTCAAACGTGTAGATAACGGCGGCATCCTCCCGGAGAATGCTGGAAATGCCCACAGAGGGGAACAAATCGCCCTCGGCATCATAGGAGATTATGCTGCGACCGGGGAGATTGAGACCGTATTTCTGGCAGAGTTCATCTACCTTGTCCTGCATTTCCTGATTGAAGCAGAAAAATGAGCGGTAGGCCTCCGGGGATGAATAATTGTTCTGCCCGCTCTCGTCGGTGTCATAGGTGTTTTTGAATTCCAGCCATTCCTGGAGAGCCTGGAACCCGGGGGACCCGGCAAAGCCGTGGAGGGAAATCACATCCCGGCTGGGATGGGGCTTGTCCCGCTCGGTTTCGTCCATAAACACCGGGTTGGGGGTCCATTGACCCAGCTGCAAATCCTGGAGCTTCAGCACCGCATAGGCGCAGCCCGACAGCAGCAGGGCCATGGCAGCCGCTAAAATGAGGATTTTCCATTTTGAAGTTCGGCGGCGGGGCCGGGGCTCCCGGACGGACTGGGCCTCCAGAATGTAGGCTCCGTTTACGTCGCCAATGGCTTCCAGCAGTTCCAGCGCTGTCATAGCAGACCCTCCTTTTCCAGCTCCGCCCGGAGCTTGCCCCGGGTGCGCATGAGCATTGTTTTGATTTTCCGTTCGGAGGCCCCCATCTGCGCCGCCATCTCGGCGGTGGAGTCCAGATACCAGTACCGCCGCAGAAACGCCTGCCGCTCGTTCTCCGACAGGCCGTCCACAAACCGGCGAAGGCTCAGGCAAAGGGCCGCCTGCCGGTCCGCCGGAACCGACCGGTGGGCGGGCCGTTTCAGAAGGCTCCCCAAATGCCACGGCGGCACGGCGTTCCAGGCGGCAAGCCAGGTGCCGCTGACACCCTGGCGGGTATTTTCCTTGTTGGACAAAATGTTATAGACGATGGTAAAACACCGGTCGCCGCCTTCGACGCCCGGATACCGACACTGATTCATCAAGTCCCCTCCTTTTTTCTTCTATATCTATATACACGGAAGAATCAGGAGTTGGTTGCATGGATTTTTGAAAAAAAGGAAAAATTTTTGTTTATTCTAAAAATAGCACCGCACCCCAAAACCTTCCCCCGGGGGGAAGGTGCCCCAGTGCGCACACTGGGGCGGATGAGGAATGCGGGAAGTAACCTTAACTGTGGTATCGGTTCGTGCTTGCTGGCAGGTTCATTTACCATTCAGCAAGCACTGACGGCTACAACATCCAGCCTCCCCGCCCGCATTCCTCATCCGTCAAAGTCCGACTTACGTCGGCCTTTGCCACCTTCCCCCCGGGGGAAGGTATTTTGGTGCGTCAATTACTTTCCAACGCAGAACCGTTCGAAAATTCTTGATGTGATATCCTCCCGGACGGTGGCGCCGGTTACTTCGCCCATGGCCTCCATGGCCTCCTCCACGTCCGTCAGCACCGCGTCGGGGGTCAGGCCCAGCTTCAGGCCCTGCAGGGACCGGAGCATGGCCTCGTAGGCCCGGCGGCAGGCGTCATACTGGCGGGCGTTGGTGAGGATGGAGCCGTCGCAGGGGCTTTCCCCGGCAAACATCTCGTCCACCGCCGCCGCCAGCTGGTCAAGGCCCTCGCCGGTCTGGGCGCAGACGGTGATGACCGTCATAAAGGGCAGGTCGCTGGGCTCTACCCGGCAGCCCAGGTCCGTTTTGTTGATGAGGGCAATGGCGTGCTCATGCTCGCAGCACAGGTCCATAATGGCCTCGTCCTCGGCGGTTAGTTTCTGGGAGCCGTCGCAGACGAACAGCACCAGATCGGCACTGTCCACCGCCTCCCGGGAGCGGCGTACGCCCATGGCCTCCACCACGTCCTCAGTCTCCCGGATGCCCGCCGTGTCGATGAGCCGCAGCCGGGTGGACCCCAGCATGACGGTCTCCTCCACCGTGTCCCGGGTGGTGCCGGGAACGTCGGTGACAATGACCCGGTCGTAGCCCGCCAGGGCGTTGAGCAGGCTGCTTTTGCCCACGTTGGGCCGGCCTACAATGGCGGCGGCCACCCCCTGGCGCAGGATGCGGCCCTGGCCGTAGGTTCCAAGCAATGCGTAGAGCTTTTTGGCGTTGGCGCGCAGAAGCCCGCCATAATTTTCCAGGCCAAAGTCCTCAATATCCTCGTCGGGGTAGTCCAGCACGGCGTGAAAATGGCTGCACAGGTTGGTCAGGTCGTCGTAAATGGGGGCCAGTTTCTTTTGCAGCACGCCCCCCACCTGCCCGGCGGCGTTGGCGGCAGCGTCGGCGGTGTCCGCCTCGATGAGGTCAATGACCGCCTCCGCCTGGGTCAGGTCCAGTTTGCCGTTTAAGAAGGCCCGCTTGGTGTACTCCCCCCGGCGGGCAGGTCTGGCCCCGGCGGCGTACAGGCTTTCCAGCCCCGCCGCCAGCACAGCCGGGGACCCGTGACAGTGAAATTCCACGGTGTCCTCCCCGGTGTAGCTGTGAGGCCCCCGGGACACCACGACCATGCACTGGTCGATGACCCGGCCCTGCTTATCCCGCAGAGCACCCAGCATGAGCTTCCGGTCGGGAGCCTGGGCCAGGGGCTTTTCATGATTTAAGGTAAAGACCCGGCCGGCAACGTCAATGCAGTCGTCGCCGGTGAGCCGGATGATGCCAATGGCGCTGACCTGCGCGCCGGTGGAAACAGCAGCAATGGTGTGAGACATAGGTTCCTCCTATAATATAGAAATTCCGTAGGGACAGCCCTTGGGGCTGTCCGGGCATTCTTCCGAAGAAAGAATGCCGCCGGGAGGGGCTGTCCCCTCCCGGAGCTGATTAAATGTAGGCCTCAATCAGGGTTTTCCCGCCCCGGGTATACACCGTGACCTTCGGCTGGGCGGACAGGGCGTTGCTGCGGACGAACCGGCTCCACCGGGGCAGGGCCATCAGCGGCCCGGTGACGGTCTGACCGCCGCAGGTGCACTCCAGGGTGAAGAAGAACAGCCCCCGGATATGGACGGCGGAGGGGGCGGGAATGCGGACGGTCACCTGCTCCGGGGTCCGGGCGGCAGCGTGATGCTTGAACCGCAGTTCCCGCAGCAGAGCGCCGCAGTCCACCACCGCCCCCGCCAGAGCCATGCAGGCTCCCAAAAACCGCAGCATCTGGCCCTCAGAAAGCACGGAGCCGAGCAGCAGCAGCACCGCCCCGGCCCAGAAGAAATACCGGGCCATAACCACATGATAGCTGTCCAGCTTTTTCATTTCCCCTCCTCCAAAAAGTCCAGCGGGTCCCCGGCGCTGGCCAGGAAGTGCATCAGATGATAGGCGCACATAATCGCCACGTTTTCCTCCTTCAAAATGCGGCGGCACTCCGCCCGGTCGGCCAGCACCACCTGGATGTCCTCGGTGCCCTCCTGGTTGGCGCTGGTGGGGACGCCCTGGCAGTAGCCGTAGACCATGGCGCAGCTTTCGTCGGTCATGCCCACGCTGGTGAAGAAGGGGCGGCAGAAGGCGTTCCCCTCCCGGGGGGTGAAGGTCAGGCCCGTCTCCTCGAACATCTCCCGGATGCCCGCCTCCCGGGCGTTCTCCCCAGGCTCCACCAGCCCGGCGGGAAATTCGTAGACATAGCCGTCGATGGGGTAGCGGAACTGGCGAATCAGCACAACCCGGTCCTTCTGCGGTCCGTAAACGCCGAACATCACCACCCCGTCGGGGTTATTGTCGTGGGTCCGGGCCTTGATTGTGTCCACGGTTCTGCGCCGGGAGGCGGCGTAGTAGGGGTTCCGGGAGCCGTCCCGGAACTGGGCATCCAGCCGGTACAGATTCAGAAAACGGTTGTCCGTCAGCTTTTGGATATCGTTGATGCGGGTCATGGCAGTGTCCTCCAAATATCATAATAATGTAACTATAACACCGATTCCCCCGGATTGCAATGAATAACCCAGCAAAATCCGGGCAATCTACACTAGAGGTGACGAAATGGAACGCTATTACCAGGGACCGGTGACGGATGACAATATCCGGGGAATCTTCAGCGGGGCGGCGGACTTCACCGTCCGGCGGCTGCGCTGCGGCGGGACCATCCTCTATGCCTACGCCATCGACGGCCTGATTTCCGGCAGCGACGCATCGGAGTACGTCATCCGGCCTGTGGTGGAGACCCTGCGGGGGGACACCGTCCGGGAGCTGTACCGGAAGGCCTTGGAGGGCGGTATTTACAACAGTGTGGCCGTGGCCTGCAAGGACTTAAACGAGGTGGCGTTGGACCTGGTCAACGGCTTCTGCGTGGTGCTGTTCCCCGGGGCCGGGGCCATTGCCTTCGAGGTCAAAACCGGGGAAAAGCGGAACCCCTCCCCGCCGGAGGTGGAGAACACCGTCAAAGGCCCCAAGGATGCCTTCGTGGAGACAGTCCGCTCCAACACCAGCCTGGTCCGCCGCCATCTGCGAACCCCGGACCTGCGGCTGTACGAAACCAGGGTGGGCCAGCGGAGCCTGACCAATGTGACGGTGGTGTCCATCCAGGGTCTGACCAACCCGGAGCTGGTGGAGCGGATGAAGCAGCGCCTGGACAGCATCTGCATCGACGGGCTCATCTCCCCGGCGGCGGTGGAGGAGTATATCACCGGCTCCCGGGCCACGGCCTTTCCGCTGCTGCAATACACCGAGCGGGCGGACACCTTCTGCCGGGGGCTGCTGGACGGCCGGGTGGGGCTGCTGGTGGACGGGCTGCCCCTGGGGTATCTGGCCCCGGTGGACCTGGGCTATCTGATGGTCAGCCCCGAGGACCGGAGCCGGGACTATATCTCGGCCACGGTGGTCAGGATACTGCGCTACGGGGCCCTGGTGGCGGGGCTGCTGCTGCCCGGAGCCTATGTGGCTCTGACCATGCACCATTCCGGCTGGATACCGCCGGATATCCGCGAGGCCCTGCTGGAGAATATGCAGGCCAGCCCCTTTACGGCGGCGGGGGAGGTCATCAGCCTGCTCATCGCCCTGGAAATGCTCCAGGAGTCGGGCATCCATCTGCCCCAGGCCATCGGCCAGTCGGTGTCCACCATCGGCGGCATCATCATCGGCACGGCGGCAGTGGAGGCTGGCCTGGTTTCCCCGGTGGCCCTGGTGACGGTGAGCATTGCGGGGGTCTGCGGCTTCGTCCTGCCAAACCGGGATTTGGCCAACGGCATACGGGTCTGGCGCTTCGGCATCGCCCTGCTGGCGGCGGCCCTGGGCTTCCCGGGCATTGCCCTGGGGGCGGCGCTGCTGATTGGACGGATGCTGACGCTGAAAAGCCTGGGCGTGCCCTATCTGCTGCTGCGCCACAATAAGCCCACAAGGCCTCGGCTGAAGAATCAGAAGTACCGGAATCCGGCCCTGGACCCCCAGGACAGAAAAAATCAAAAATAGGAAAATTCCAGGAAAAAAGCTCTTGACAAATAAAGGCGAAAGTGGTAATATATGCAAGCTGTCCGCCAGGCGAGGCAACACCAAAAAGTTTCAAAATTCAAGAAAAAAGTTCTTGACAAACGGAACACAATATGGTATGATAGCCCAGCTGCTGAGGCAGCCAACCAAATCTTCTAAAACTTCGAAAAAGGTTTCAAAAACCTGAAAAAAGTTCTTGACAAACTAGTTCGGATGTGATAGAATGAGCAAGCTAACCGGGAGACTGGGAAGCGAAAACTGTACCTTGTAAATTGAATAACGTAAAGACAAACTATTAACACCTTGGACAA
>JAUNPV010000008.1 GCA_030536515.1 Eubacteriales bacterium | reverse complement strand
GGACTGTCTTTTGGAATCATGTCGCTAACTTAGTGACATTGGTATTGGGGGGTGCTGGTGAAATTTTACAGTTTAAAATATTTATATTGAAAAAATAAAAAGTTGTGTTATAATGTAATCGAAGAAATGCGGGCCACAGGTCTGCTAAATAAGAAAGGATTGATTCCAATGGCTCTTGTTACTACCACCGAGATGTTCAAGAAGGCCTACGACGGCGGCTACGCCATCGGCGCTTTCAACGTCAACAACATGGAGATCGTTCAGGGCATCACCGAGGCCTGCCGCGAGGAGAAGTCTCCCGTGATTCTGCAGGTTTCCAAGGGCGCCCGTGCCTATGCGAACCACACCTACCTGGTCAAGCTGGTGGAGGCTGCCGTTCTGGAGTGCCCCGAAATTCCCATCGCTCTGCACCTGGACCACGGCCCCGACTTCGAGACCTGCAAGGCCTGCATCGACGGCGGCTTTACCTCCGTTATGATTGACGCTTCCTCCAAGGCTTTCGAGGAGAACATCGAAATCACCAAGAAGGTCGTTGAGTACGCCCACGACCACGGCGTTGTGGTCGAGGCCGAGCTGGGCACCCTGGCCGGCATCGAGGACGACGTGAAGGTCGCTGCCCACGCCGCCTCCTACACCCGTCCCGAGGAGGTCGAGGAGTTCGTTTCCAAGACCGGCTGTGACTCCCTGGCCATTGCCATCGGCACCAGCCACGGCGCTTACAAGTTCACCGCCGACCAGTGCACCAGAAACGAGAAGGGCATCCTGGTTCCCCCTCCGCTGCGCTTCGACGTGCTGGAGGAGGTCTCCAAGCGTCTGCCCGGCTTCCCCATCGTGCTCCACGGCTCCTCCTCCGTGCCCCAGAACTACGTCAAGATGATCAACGCCCACGGCGGCAAGATGCCCGACGCTGTCGGCATCCCCGAGGAGCAGCTGCGTCACGCTGCCGAGCTGTCCGTCTGCAAGATTAACATCGACTCCGACCTGCGCCTGGCTATGACCGGCACCATCCGTGAGTTCTTCGACGCACATCCCGACAAGTTCGACCCCCGTGAGTACCTGAAGCCCGCCCGCGCCAACATCAAGGAGCTGGTCCGCCACAAGCTGGTGGACGTCCTGGGCTGCGCCGGCAAGGCCTGATTCAATATTCCAAGCCAACAAAAGGCCTCCGATTTGGGCGGCACTCATAAAACAGCATAAGAATGTTTTCGGGAAACGGCGTAGCTTTGGCTATGCCGTTTCTCCGTTTTGCAGGTCGTTCAGCATGGCGGCGGGGAGTATTCCCACAAGGTCATAAGAAATGTCAATCTGCTGTTCCCTATATCCTTTTGACTTGTCGGGTGCGTGAACATATACCGCCTTTACCATGTCGTTTAAGACGGTAGGTGTCAGCTCGTCCAAATCAAGATACTTTTGCACCTTGCCGATAAACCTGTCAATGTTTTCTGCCTGTTCTTCCTGCTGTGTAATTTCTTCATTCAGTTGCAACAGCTTTTCTCGCAGTTCTTCCTGCTCCTGTTCATAATCATCAGAGAGCATTTGAAATCTGCTGTCAGATAGTTTCCCGTTGGCGTTATCCTCGTAAATACGTTTGAAAAGTCGGTCAAGTTCTTCAATGCGCCGTTCCGCTTGTGTTGCTTGTCGCCGTTTTGCCGCAAGTTCTTTCTTTGCGTCGGCTTTCTGCTTTGCTCCCATAGCTTTCCGAAATTGTTCTTCATGGTTTGCTACACAGGAAATCACAAGCCGCAGATGTGCAAGCACACCCTGTTCCAGTACCACCGCGCGGATAAAGTGCGTCGGGCAGACTTCTTTCCCTTTCAGTCTGGAAGTGGAACACACGAAATGGTCTTGTCTTGCTTCAAAATTCTTGCTTGTGCAGTAATACAGCTTTTCCCCACAGTCAGCACAGCGGACAATGCCGGAGAACATATTTGTCTTTCCCGTCCTCGTTGGGCGACGTTTGTTCTTCCGCAATTCCTGTACCCGTTCCCATGTGTCAGCGTCAATAATCGCTTCATGGGTATTCTCAAACACAAGCCATTTTTCCTCTGGATTGTAACAGGTCTTTTTGCTCTTGTATGACTGCTTGTAAGTCTTGAAGTTTACCGTATGTCCTTGATATTCCGGTCGTTCCAAAATATCCGCTATGGTATCTCCCGTCCAGTTGTAGGGATTATCCGGCGGCGTATTCCTTGTTGTCCGTCCTGTCTGCATGAAATGGATTGTCGGCGTTATAACCTGTCCCTCTTTCAGAATACGGGCAATCTGTGTTGGACCGTAGCCCTCTAAGCAAAGCGCAAAAATCCTTTTGACTACCTCGGCAGCTTCCCCGTCTACAATCCAATGCTTTTTATCATTAGCGTCTTTCATGTAGCCATAGGGTGGGTTCGTGCAGAGGTGTTCGCCCGCTTCGCCTTTGGATTTCATCACAGCACGGATTTTCTTGCTTGTGTCTTTCGCGTACCACTCGTTGATGATATTGAGAAACGGGGTAAAATCGCTGTCCTGTTGGTTTGCGCTGTCAATGCCATTATTGATAGCAATAAACCGCACGCCTTTCTCCACAAACAGGACTTCTGTATAGAAACCCACTTTCAGATAATCACGCCCCAGACGGGACATATCCTTGACTATCAGCGTCGATACTTCGCCGTTTTCTATCTTTTCAATGAGTTCGCTCCAGCTCGGACGATTGAAATTCGTACCCGAATACCCGTCGTCTACAAAGAACGAGAGATTTTTGAAGCCGTTTTCCTTTGCGTATTTACTTAAAATCGCCTTTTGATTTACAATGCTGTTGCTGTCGCCCTGTAATTCATCGTCGCGGGATAAGCGGCAATAAAGGGCGGTAATTTTGTTGTCAGACTGCCTTAACATAAGTTTGCTCCTTTCGTTGGCGGGCAGTCTGCCATACAGGATTGTATGTATTCATTTTATCGGCTCCCGTCCTTTTTATCAACTTCTTTCTGTAAATTTTTCTGTTCCATAAGGCGTAAAACCTTGCTCGGCAATGATTTCTGCCCGTCATAGCTGCCTGTAAATCGGTAGAGCGTTTTCCCTGATTTTATGACGACTTCACGCTTTGGAAGTTCTTGATACAGGGGATTTTTCACGACGATTTGACCGTCTTTGATAATTCGTTTCCGTTCCATTCCTTTCCCGTCCTTTCGTAGTTTGCCTAAGTGAAAACTGAATAGCAAGCATAGGAAAGGGGTACCCTTTCCGTAAAATCGTCCGTTTTCTGTCTGCCGACAGCGGGCGATTTTTGCTTGCTGGGAAGTTTCCCAAACCCTCTGATTTTCCTCTCACTACCTACAACACCGCACAGAGCGATTTTGACGAAGTTTTGAGAGAGCTTTTTCAAAAAAGTTTGAGATTTCCCGGTTCACTTCCTACTACGGACAAAATTTCAAAATGCCAAAAAAGAAGAAAAGAAAAATCCGCAATCTAAAAAATAAAATTGCAGAGTTCAAAGTCCATTCATATTCTGTTTCTTGCTATTATTCGCCTATACGATTATAATTGTACTGATTGAGTTTGAAGAAAGGACGGGTAGATTATGGAATATATGTCTGCGCCACAGGCAGCGGAAAAATGGGGTATTTCAGAAAGACGAGTACAGATACTTTGCAGCCAAAACCGCATACCGGGCGTTTCAAAACTGGGGTATATGTGGCTGATACCAAAGGACGCAGAAAAGCCGATTGACGGCAGAACAAAACAGGGAAAGGAACGTGATAAGAAATGAAACGGTTATTTCTATTAGAAGATGATTTGAGCTTAATTAGTGGTCTTTCTTTTGCTGTAAAAAAGCAGGGATATGAAATAGATGTTGCCCGTACCACTTTGGAAGCTGATACTTTATGGGAAAATGAAAAATATGATTTGGCAATTTTAGATGTATCGCTTCCCGATGGTTCCGGCTTTGATTTCTGCAAAAAGATACGCAATACTTCAAAAGTACCTATCATCTTTCTTACTGCCGCAGATGAAGAAACAGACATTATTATGGGGCTTGATATAGGCGGCGACGATTATATTACAAAGCCTTTCAAATTAGCAATATTCCTGTCAAGGCTTAATGCGCTGCTCCGCAGGAGTGAAAATTTCAATACGGAAGTTACGGAATTGAACTCCAACGATATAAGCATAAGGCTTTTGAAAGGCGAGGTCTATAAACAGGGAAAGTTGCTTGAACTGACAGCAAGCGAGTATAAATTGTTATGTTTGTTTATGGAAAATCCCGACCAGGTACTTTCCGCAGAACAGATTTTGGGAAAACTATGGGATTGTAACGAAAATTATATAGATAATAATTCCCTTACCGTATATATCCGCAGGCTTCGCACAAAAATTGAGGACAATCCGGGAGAACCAAAGTGGATTGTTACGGTTCGCGGCATGGGCTATAAATGGAATACGACAGATTGAGGTGTATGATGAAAATATTGGCGAACCGAAAAATAAAATTTCTTTTTTGCAGTATCTTGTCTTGTGTCTTGGCTTTTGTATTGATTTCAACCGTGTTAGTTACCCTTGATGTAAAAAATACGGTATATTACATCATATTTTGCGGCGTGTGTATGGGAGCTGCAATCATGTCGTTCTGCTACGGATATTTTAAGGAACAACATAAAATCATGGAAAATGCCATATCGCAGATTAAAGAATATATTTCCGGGAACAAAGAGGTTAGCATTGAATGTAATGATGAAGGCGAACTATACAGACTGTTCCATGAGGTTAATTCTTTAGTTGCAATTTTGAACGCCCATGCTGAAAACGAAAAGAATGCAAAGAAATTTTTACGAAATACCATATCGGATATTTCACATCAGCTAAAGACGCCGCTTGCTGCCCTCAATATTTACAATGGTATTATACAGGGCGAAGCAAAGGAAGTGCCGACCATACAAGAATTTAGCCAGCTTTCCGAGCAGGAGCTTGACCGTATAGAAACACTGGTACAAAGTCTTTTGAAAATCACAAAGCTGGACGCGGGTACGATTATATTAGAAAAATCTTTAGAAAATGTGTCCGAGCTTGCAGAGAACATAAAAAAGCATTTCCTGTTTCGTGCCGAACAGGAGGGAAAAGAAATCTGCTTATCGGGCAATGAAGAAATTACGCTTTTATGTGACCGTAACTGGATAATCGAAGCAATAAGCAACCTTGTAAAGAACGCTCTTGACCACACCGAAAAAGGCGGAACTATCCGTATCGAGTGGCGGGCGTTCACTTCTATTGTTCAGATAACCGTAAAGGATAACGGAAGCGGCATACACCCGGAGGACTTACATCATATTTTTAAGCGGTTTTATCGAAGCCGTTTTTCCAAAGATACGCAGGGAATAGGGCTTGGCTTGTCACTTGCGAAAGCGATTGTAGAAGCTCATAACGGAACGATTGAAGTTGACAGCACATTAGGAACAGGAACCACTTTCACAATAAATTTTCTTATCCCTACAAAATTGTAGGCTGATTGTAATATGAATGTAGGGTTTCTCGGTTATATTGGGACTATCAAAACAGAAAGAGGTGTTTACACATGAACTTATTGGAAGTCAACAATATTTGTAAAACTTACGGAAGCGGCGAAACTGCCGTACACGCTTTGAAAAATGTTAGCTTTTCCGTTCCAAAGGGCGAGTATGTGGCTATCGTCGGAGAATCCGGCTCCGGCAAAAGTACGCTGCTTAACATGATAGGCGCACTTGATACGCCTACGTCCGGCAAAGTCACAATTGGCGGCAAAGACATTTTTTCTATGAATGATAGAAAACTTACAGTTTTCCGTCGAAGAAATATCGGGTTTATTTTTCAGGCGTTTAACCTTATTCCCGAACTGACCGTTGAGCAAAATATTATTTTCCCGGTTCTGCTCGATTATCAGAAGCCAGACAAAAAATACCTTGAAGAACTGCTTGCTGTTCTTAATCTGAAAGAGCGCCGTAATCATTTGCCGAGCCAGTTATCCGGCGGTCAGCAACAGCGCGTGGCAATCGGACGCGCCCTTATTACGCGCCCGTCGTTAATCCTTGCCGACGAGCCGACAGGCAACCTTGACACGCAGAACAGCAGCGAGGTAATAGCACTTTTGAAAGAAGCATCAAAAAAATATGAGCAGACAATCATTATGATTACCCATAGCAGGAGCATTGCACAAACAGCAGACCGAGTATTACAGGTATCAGATGGTGTGCTGACCGATTTGGGGAGGTGTCGTGAATGAAAAGTTATTTAAGCCTTATCCCCATTTCTGCAAAGGTGCATAAGCGTCAAAGTCGTATGACGCTACTTTGTATTGTTTTTGCTGTATTTATGGTAACAGCGGTATTCAGTATGGCTGAAATGGGATTTAGAATGGAACAGGCTCGATTAGTAGGGAAACACGGAAATTTCTCCATTGGGGATTTGCTTGGCAGCTCAATGGGACAATCGCTTCTTTCCGTTGCTGTTGTTCTGTTCCTGCTAATTCTGATTGCGGGCGTTTTGATGATTTCCAGTAGCATGAACAGCAGCGTTGCACAAAGAGTCAAATTTTTCGGAATGATGCGCTGTATTGGCATGAGCAAACAGCAAATTATCCGCTTTGTGCGACTGGAAGCATTAAACTGGTGCAAAACTGCGGTTCCTATCGGTCTTATTTTAGGTGTTGTTACTACATGGGGGCTTTGTGCGGTGCTGCATTTTGTGGTAAGAGAGGAATTTTCTAACATTCCCCTCTTTGGTATCAGCCTTGTTGGAATTGCCTGCGGTATCTTCGTGGGAGTGATTACCGTGTTGATTGCCGCAAATGCTCCGGCTAAACGTGCTTCTAAAGTATCGCCGATTGCTGCGGTATCTGGAAATACTGGCAACGAAAAAACAATGCGCCATTCGGCGCATACACGGTTCGGGAGAATTGAAACAATTCTTGGTATCAACCACGCTATCTCTGTGAAGAAAAATTTGATTTTAATGACAGGTTCTTTTGCACTCAGCATTATCCTGTTTTTGAGTTTTTCCGTTATGGTCAATTTCGTAGATTACTTGATACCACAGTCGGCTGCCACATCGGATATTGATATTGCAAGTGCTGACGGTAACTCAATCCCCCATGAACTGCTTGCATCCATTCGGGAAATGGACGGGGTAAAGGAGGTTTATGGGCGTCGCAGTATTTTTGATGTTCCTGCTGGCTTAAATGGAGACACAAGTCTTTCCGGCAAAGTTGACTTGATTTCTTATGATGATTTTGATTTACAAAGTCTAAAAAAAGATGGTGCTTTGAAAAAAGGCAGCGATTTATCCAAAGTTTATGGAAACACCAACTTTGTTTTAGCTACATCAGATGTGAATAGTACATGGGAAATCGGTGATGAGGTTCGGCTCGGAGATGAAACCCTTACGATAGCCGGATTGCTAAAAAACGACCCGTTTAGTGAAGATGGTCTGACAAACGGTAAAATAACACTGATTACTTCCAGTGAGACATTTGTTCGTCTGACTGGGGATAAAGATTATTCACTTGTACTGATACAGACAACGGGCAATGCGACAGATGAAAATGTTCGAGCAATCCAAAATTCCGTGGGTGAAACATATATCTTCCGGGATAAACGCGATGAACGTACCACAGGAACCTATATGGCTTTTGTTTTCTGTGTCTATGCGTTCTTGACAATTATTGCACTGGTAACTGTGCTAAACATTGTGAACAGCATTTCCATGAGCGTATCTGCAAGAATGAAGCAATACGGAGCTATGCGAGCCGTAGGAATGGATGAACGACAAATAACAAAAATGATTGCTTGTGAAGCGTTCACTTATGCTACTTTGGGATGTATTGTTGGTTGTGGTATCGGATTACCACTTAGTAAGATGTTGTATGGTTTCCTTATTACGGGGCATTTTCCCTCTGCTATTTGGCAGCTCCCGATTACCTCGTTAGCAATCATTCTTCTGTTCGTTTCGTTTGCAGCAATCTTAGCCGTGTATGCTCCGGCAAAACGTATTAAGAAAATATCAGTCACAGAAACGATAAATGAATTATAATCGGCAAATAACTAAATATTTTGAAATCTGCCGCACGACGGCAAAAGAAAAAAAGCCGTCGTAAAGCAGATACATTTCCACGCGCCTATTCTATCGCGGCGGCTTTGATTTTTTCAGAGCCGCCGTTTCTTTTCGTCTACCTATCCCACGTTTACGACGACCCGGACACCATGAACTGACACGGCGGCATTTAGGAGGTTGCCGCCGTGTCTACTTTTGTATTCCACAATACTCATGAGCTTCATCAATTAAAAAAAGCATAGCTCCACCACAGGGCAAGTCTACCTATGGATATGAACTGTCAAATCATTCTGTATGCTTTTATAATTCGTATTGCCTTAGTATCCGAGTAGCATTTTGCTATGCGGATATTTTGCGTAATAGCCCCCTACTGGGAAGAAAGGGGGTGAACGAAAATGACTTACACAGACGCACAGCGGGAACATATCATGTTTTCCTTTAATGCCTTTTGCAAAATAGTAATACGCAATGAAGCAATCCATGCTTATCGTGATATGAAGCGAAAACAGAAGCATGAAACTTCCCTTGACTATCTCCAAGAATTTCAGCTTGAACCAAGCACTACGGACGAATATTTTGTTGTCAACGATTGTCCAACCGTCTTTGCTGTTGGGTAACCAAGAGAGCGCAAGCAGATAAACCGCTTACGCCCTCGATATATTATGCGATTTTGAACGGATAATGACTTCTGTATTTCCGTTTCCTTTCGCTTCCGTTCCGACAGCTTATGGGCGGAGGAAGAATTAAAAGGACGGAAAGGAATGGAATGGGTAATTGATTAAATCCGTAATTCTTTAATCTTTACTTTATATATCTTTATTTAATTGCGTTGGATTTTCCGACGTCGGATTACCCGATGTCGGAAAATCCAATATCGGGCAATCCAACATTGGAAGTAAAACCACTATAAATATTCCTATTCAAGCAGCTACATGAATTGCCATAGTAATGTTACGCAGTAGAGGGTAAAATCCCCTTGATTTAAGCGGCTTACAGACACGGAAACATCAAGGGTAAGGGATTTATACCTTTTCCCTCAAAAACGGGGTTCTACTGCGTAACAAAATGAAAAAAGCAAGTGATAGGCAATCAGCTTTCTCACTTGCTCTTTTCTACACCCTGTACGGCAGCTACCTTAATTCAGTTTGTTGGTTGATACTGTTTTATGCGTAGCTACCTTTCCGGGGGCCTTTTTGTTATCCAGAGCGCCACAATACCTTCCCCCGGGGGGAAGGTATTTTCCGCACCCGTAGGGGAGGGTCACTGACCCTCCCGTCGGCCCCCGGCGAGGGGGCCGCAACCGTCTTTCCGCCTGGAAAGACGGTTCATCGTAGATGGCAGAACGGCACGTCCGGGAGGCCGTGCCCTACGGGCGCAAAAGCATAAGGAAATGTCATTTCGAACCAGCTCCCGGCGACGAAAAAACCTTCCCCCGGGGGGGAAGGTGGATTGCCCGAAGGGCAAGACGGATGAGGAATGCGGGCGGAAACCTGATGTGCGGCACAGGTACGTGCTTCCACCGGCCTATCACAACCGCACCGTAGGACGGCCTGCCCCCAGGCCGCCGCCGGCTTCGATGCGTGAGCGGCCCCGGCGGCGCAAAAAACCTTCCCCCGGGATGGGAAGGCGTTGCTGCACCCGCCGTAGGGGAGGGTCACCATAAATTAAGGAGCGATTGCCACCGGCAATCGTTCAATATTCATCTGCTGCGCAGAGCACCGCCCTCCCGCTGATTTGCCCAGGGCAAATCAGGCGGCGCAAGCAGCAATGCCGGGGAAGCGGCCCCCTCGCCGGGGGCCGACGGGCGGGTTGGTAACCCGCCCCTACGGCGGGGCAAAAGCCTTCCCCCCGGGGGAAGGTATTGGGGGTTGGGTTATGGTGCGCTTTCAAACTTCTGTTCCAGCATGACTCCGGTTGCGGCGTCGAAGTTGAGCCAGGACAGATTTCCGTTCTGCGCCGTCAGTTCCTCCGGGTTTTCAAACTGACCGTAGAAATCCTCCCGCCAGGTGATGCGGGCTGCCGGGGAGGCCAGGCAGGCTTCAAAGCCCGCTTCGGTGATATCCCCCAGCACAGCCCGGTAAGCCGCCTTCCCCGTTTCCGACAGCACATCCCCGGCCAGCTTCCGGGAGTACCAGTCGAACTTTCCATCCTCCCATTTGTACTCCCGGGGCTCCGGCTCTCCGTCCAGGATGGTGTACAGGGTATAGGCCTGGGCCTCCGGGCCGTAGGCATTGCGGAGATTCTTCAAAACCGCCTCAACGTCAGCGTCTTCGGGATAGAAAATCTGCACACCGCTGAGACCGAAATGGTCCCCGGCTTCCGGGGTGAAATTGTAAAAGACGAACCGTGCCGTCACCGCCGTCTCCCCGAACACCTTCCAGTTCTCCGCCGTCACCGTAAAGTAGGCCCCTGCGTCCCACTGCTCAACCTCGCTCCGGGTCTGGGCTTCCAGGTCCAGAGCCGCCAACACCGCCTCCGGGCTGCTGTTCCAGGGGATGTCCCGGAATTCCAGCCCGGGCGGCGCATCCTTCCCGCCGCAGGCGCAAAGAAGCACCGTCAGGCACAGCAAAAGCATCAAGGCTATCCATTTACGCATCGTTCTACCTCCCTGTTCTATCCATATTGTCATACAAAACGTGAATTGTAATATCTGCTGTATTTTAAGTATATCACAAAATGAATATTTGTCAATTATGCCGACAAAAAACGCAATCAACCTTGTTATTTTTGTCAGAATTCAACAAATGCCGTTTCAGCTCTTTATCCAATTACACGGAAAAGAACCTTCCCGGGAAGTCAACCGCAAGTTGAAATAAAACTTTCCAAACAGGAAAAACAGTTGATGGACATTTCCCGGAGGCGTGGTATAATGGTAGCAGAAGGAGGGAGCGCATGAACATCAGCGACAACATCCGGCGGCTTCGCAGGGAGCGGGCGCTGACCCAGGAGGCTCTGGCGGAGGCCATGGGGGTCAGCTGCGCCGCCGTTTCCAAGTGGGAAAAGGGCCAGTGCGCCCCGGACCTTTCCACGTTGACTTCCCTGGCGGACTATTTTGAAGTTTCCGTGGATGCCCTTCTGGACCACCGTCTGGAGGGGGACAGCCTGGAGCGGCAGCTGAAAGCGGCGGAGGCCGCCGCCGACCGCCTGGATGCCGCCCAGGCCAGTGCCCAGTGCCAGCGGCTGCTGCGGTTTTACCCCAATGAAGCGGAGGTGGCCCAGCGGTGCGCCGAGGTCTATTATCAGCTGTTCGTCCAGACCGGGGAAAAATCCTGGATGGAGGACTGCATCGCCCAGACAAACCGGCTGTTCCTCCTGAAAAAGGGGGAGCCGGAGCCGGAGCGCCTGCGCCGGCTTCGGAGCCTTGCCAACCAGTACGAGCTGCTGGACCAGTGGGATAAGGCGAAGGAGTTCTTTGAACAGGCCAATGTCAACGGGATGGAGGACGGCAACCTTGCCCGGTGCCTGCTGGGCCAGGGCAGGGCGGAGGAGGCGGTGAGTATGGTCTCTGACGCTATTTTGGAAGATATTCTCCACCTCAGCGTCCATGTGAACACCCTGGCCGAAACCTGGCGGGAGATGGGGAAACCGGAAACCGCCTGTCTGGCTCTGGAATGGCTGAACGCCGCTCTGGAAGGGGTGGACTATGCACCGGCTCTGCGGATGATTTATTATGTGCAGCTGTCGGCTATGCGGGATCGCTGTGGGGACCGGGAAAAGGCCCTTGCAGAGTTTGCCAAGGCGGAAGCCCTGGTGGATGCGGCGGAGCAGGTCCAGCAGATACGGTCAAAAGCCCCCTTCCTGCAAAGCAAAAAGCCCTGGAAGCTGGTGATGACAACGGAAAAACGGAAGGAATTCCTGGAAACCTGCCGGGCAGCATTAAGCGGCGAGAACCCGCCCAAGCGGTCCATGACCTTTGCACTGACGAAAAATCTCAATAAAGAAGAATAAATAGAAAAGAAGGAGTGGCAGTATGTATCAATTTCCCGCAAATTTCTACAGCGACGTCCGCATTGAGGACGTGACAAACACCACCATCAAGTTCGAAAACGGAAAGCTCCGCCAGCGGAAGGTCCGGACCCAGAAGGGGGCTTTTCTGCGGCTGTACGACGGAAAGCGGTGGTATTATGCCTCCGTGACGGACCTGGCTTCCGTTCAGTCCGAGCTGAACGCTCTGGCCGCCATGGCCCGGCCCAATGAGGATATTTTGCGTGACCCGGTGGTCCGCCGGTTCCAGGTGAACCGGGACGAGGTCCTGCGCTATCAGGAAAAGGACCTGCGCCGGGTCCCCGCCGCCGAAAAGCAGGCTATGGTCGAGCACTATGCGAAGCTGTTCGAGGGGGTCCGGGAAATCGCCACCTGCTTTGCAGGCTACGTTGACACCCATTCCGAGCGGTGGTTTTATTCCTCCCTGGGGGCTGACATCCACTATGACTACCAGCACGCCGGCCTGGCCATGGGCTACACCCTGAAGGTGGGCAATGCCCCCACCAGCGGCTACGACCGGAAATTCTCCCTGGATTTTGAGGGCCTCAAGGGCCACGAGGACTACTTCCGAAAGGAGCTGGCCAGCTCCCTGGACTATGCCAAAAACGCCGTTCCCGTGGAGCCGGGGACCTACACCTGCGTGCTGGCCCCGGTGGTCACCGGCGTTTTCGCCCACGAGAGCTTCGGCCACAAAAGCGAGTCCGACTTTATGCTGGGCTCTGAGACCATGCGCAAGGAGTGGGCTATCGGCACCCGGGTGGGGTCTGACAGCCTGAACATTCTGGACTCCGGCATCCCCGAGGGCTCCGGCTACGTGCCCTATGACGACGAGGGCACCAGAGCCACCAAGACCTATCTGGTGAAAAACGGCATCCTGGCCGGACGGCTCCACTCCGCCGCCACCGCCGCCGCCCTGGACGAGGCTGTCACCGGCAACGCCCGGGCCAAGGATTTTGAATTTGAGCCCATCGTCCGCATGACCACCACCTACATCGGCGGCGGCGAGGACACCCTGGAGGACCTGCTTGCCGGGGCCGAGGGGGGCATTTACATCAGCGACCTGTCCTACGGCACGGGAATGTCCACCTTCACCATCGCCCCCAGCCGGGCCTACCGCATCCGGGGCGGCAAAATCGCCGAGCCGGTCCGGGTCAGCGTCATCTCCGGCAACGTCATGGAGACCCTCCACAAGATTGATGGGGCTACAAAGGACGTGGAGCTGTGCCACTCCGCCTTCGGCGGCTGCGGCAAAATGGAGCAGGGCCCCCTGCGGGTGTCCGACGGCGGCTCCTACATCCGGGTCCGTGACATCACCGTTCAGTAAGGAGAATAAACTATGGTAAAAGAGCTTTATCAGATTCATAATCGGGAGATTACCCTGAATGTGACCGGCGGGGCCATTGACTCCGTGCGGAAAAAGAATATTGTCAAATCCGGCTGCCGGGTCTATGAAAACGGCTGCATCGGCGTGGCCGGCACCCTGGGTGGGCCCACCGACGATACCTGGCGGGCGGCGCAGGAGGCCCTGGCCCTGGGCATTGCCTGCCCTCAGGGACCCACCGCCAACCTGGTCCGGACCCGGGAGCGGGGCCAGATGCCCGGGGAAGGGGAGCTGATTGCCTGGGCGGAGCACATCCTCGCCACGCTGAAGGCCGAGTTCCCCCGGTTCATTCTGTCCAACAAAATCAAGGCCCGGGAGACGGTGACCACCCTGAAAAACGACGCGGGGCTGGACCTGCGGGAGCGCCAGTGCCAGATTGTGGTGAGCCTGGTGGTGAAGGACGAGCAGTCCGCCAACGTCTTTGACACCTTCATCCACCATCTGAGTCCGGCCCTGGACACCGCCGCCGTGCTGGACGCTGGCCGCCAGGTCATGGCCGCCCATGAAAACTGCATCCCCATGCCCCAGGCCCAGCTGCCTGTGGTGCTGGGCGTGGAAAATCTGCTGGGAGCCCTGTACGATGCGCTGAGCGCCAAAAACCTTTCCCGGGGGGCATCCCTGCTGTCCGGGAAGGTGGGCCAGAAGCTCTTTGACGGGAAGCTCACCATGGTCATCGACCGGGGCGAGGACAGCGACGTGCCCTTCTTCGACAGCGAGGGCACCACCCTGCCCGGGGACCGGACCGCCCTCATCGAGCACGGCGTGCTGGTCCGGGGCCTGGCGGACAAGCAGTGCGCCGACGAATTCGGCGCAGACCTCACCGCCTCCGGCGCAGCGGACTACGACGATGTGCCCCAGCTCACCTGGCGGGGCATGGACGTGGTCCCTACCGGCACCCTGGAGGAGATTTTGCAGGGCGGCGACGCCATCTACATCAGCACCGCCTCCGGCGGCGACACAACCCCCGCCGGCGACTTCGCCACCCCGGTCCAGACCGCCTACCTGATGCACGGCGGCAGACTCACCGCCCGCCTGCCCGAATTCAACTTCGGCGGCAGCATCTTCGACTTGCTGGGCAGCGGCTACTTAGGCTGCCCGAAGGAAAAGCCGGACAGCAGCCGGGTGCTGGTGCTGAAGGGAAACATTCGCTGATAGCCCGTAGGGGAGGGTCACTTTGAATCATGGAGCGATTGCCACCGGCAATCGACCTGTTTTAATCTGCTGCGCAGAGCACCACCCTCCCGTCGGCCCCCGCCGAGGGGGCCGCAGAAGGGACTGTGAAAAAATCGCTCCTCACGAAAAGTCAAAAATGAGTAAATGAATATGTGCTTATCGGTTTAGCTCAGCAAAGCCGTGACAGGTGAGGTGCTGCTGGTTTATCGGGCTGTTTAATAGACGTACTGCGGCAACACCTCATCAGTCATAGGCCCCGGTTGGGGCCTATGACAGCTTCTCCTTGAGGAGAAGCCTTTGAGCGCAGCTTGTCATTTCGAACCAGTCCGCTTTTCTGGTGTGGCAACCTGGTTCTCCTGTTTTCCATTGGAAAACAGGAGTGGCGGCCTGGGGTCAGGCCGCCCTACAGTATTTATTGAGTTAAGCCCATAAGCACATTAAAAATTCGTATCACAGCAAAAATGGTCTCCCCGGCGGGGAGACCATTTTGCATGAATCAGCGCATGAGCGCCAGCATTCCGGCGTCGAAATAGACGGCGTTTTTGGGCTGGTCCCCCTGGATATAGGGGATTTGCCCATTGTCGGTCCAGAACAGGCGGACCGCCGGGGCCTGCTGATAGAATTCCGCCAGCTTGCCGCCGGCGTTCACGGCCTCGTCCTGGCGGGAAATGGCATCCAGAGAGGCCTGCCAGTCCTCCCGGAGAGGGAAGGCCGGGTCGGCGGCGCAGCTGGCCACGGTCTGGCTGCTGTGCCAGAAGGCCAGGCTGTCCGAGGCCCGGAGGGTGCTCAGAACGCCGCTGTGGTCGTACTCCTGGTACTGCTCCACCGGAGTGCCGAAGGCCTTTTCCAGAGCCTGGCGGACCTGGGCCATATCGGCATCGTCAGGGTAAATCAGGTGGACCCGGCTCAGACGCAGCTGCCCCTTGGAGTCCTCCAGGAAGTGGAATTCCCCCTTGAGGGCGGTGCCGCCGAAGGCCTCGATGCCCTGGGCGGTGAGCACGCCGCCGGAAAGGGCATCCTCCGGCAGCTTCAGAGCCTCCCGGACCTGGTCCGGGGTGACGGACCAGTCGATACCGAGACTTTCCGTGCCCGCCTTCGCCGCATCAGGCCCGCCGCAGGCGGCAAGCAGGCCGCACAAAAAAATCACACACAAAATTGCGGATATTCGTTTCATAATAATACACCTCCACCATTAGCATACCATGAAAAGCAGCGGCGGTCAACAGAAAAGACGATTTTGCCCCTTGTATCTTTGGGAAAACTGTGGTAAAATAAGCTGATTTGTTATGCAGTAAACGAAACGATTGGAGGCCCGTATGCGATTTCCCTTTCCGCCCTAGGTTCCTCCTGAAAAAAAGATAATTTTTAGGAGGATATTATGTCTAATTTAGTAGAAGAAATCTCCCGGCGCAGAACCTTTGCCATTATTTCCCACCCTGACGCCGGTAAAACCACCCTCACCGAAAAATTCCTGCTCTACGGCGGCGCCATCGCCCAGGCGGGCGTGGTCAAGGGCAAGAAAAATTCCCGTGCCGCCACCTCCGACTGGATGGAGATTGAAAAGCAGCGCGGCATTTCCGTCACCTCGTCTGTGATGCAGTTCCAGTACGGCGGCTTCTGTATCAACATCCTGGATACCCCCGGCCACCAGGACTTCTCCGAGGACACCTACCGGACCCTCATGGCCGCCGATGCCGCCGTCATGGTCATCGACGGGGCCAAGGGCGTGGAGCCCCAGACCCGGAAGCTCTTTAAGGTCTGCGCCATGCGGCACATTCCCATTTTCACCTTCGTCAACAAAATGGACCGGGAGACCAAGGACCCCTTCGACCTGCTGGACGAGGTGGAGCGGGAGCTGGGCATCGAGACCTACGCCATGAACTGGCCCATCGGCTGCGGCAAGGATTTTAGGGGCGTTTACGACCGGGAGCGGGGCGAGCTGCTGTTCTTCTCCGGCCAGGGCGGCCGGAGCCGGGCCGACAAGCTGGAAATTGACCTCTATGACCCCCAGGTGGCCCAGCTGCTGGACAGCGAAAGCAAGCACCGGCAGCTGATTGACGACGTGGAGCTGCTGTCCGCCGGACGGGAGATGGACATGGAGGCCGTCAAAAACGGCCAGCTGTCGCCCACCTTCTTTGGCTCCGCCCTGACCAACTTCGGCATCGAGCCCTTCCTGGAAAACTTCCTGAAGCTGACCCCGCCGCCCCTGGCCCGGGAGGCCGACTGCGGCGTGATTGACACCTTCAGCCCGGATTTTTCCGCCTTTGTGTTCAAAATCCAGGCAAACATGAACAAGGCCCACCGGGACCGCCTGGCCTTTATGCGCATCTGCTCCGGCAAATTCCAGCGGGACAGCGAGTATTACCACGTCCAGGGGGGCAGAAAAATGCGGCTGAGCCAGCCCCAGCAGCTGATGGCCGCCGAGCGGGAGATTGTGGAGGAGGCCTACGCCGGCGACGTTATCGGTGTGTTCGACCCGGGCATTTTCTCCATCGGCGACACCATCACCACCCCCGGCAAAAAGTTCCGGTATTCCGGCATCCCCACCTTTGCCCCGGAGCACTTCTGCCGGGTGTCCGCCAAGGACTCCATGAAGCGCAAGCAGTTCGTCAAGGGCACCGAGCAGATTGCCCAGGAGGGTGCCATTCAGATTTTCAAGGTGCCGAACTCCGGCATGGAGGAGGTCATCGTGGGCGTTGTGGGCGTTTTGCAGCTGGAGGTGTTCCAGTACCGGATGAAAAACGAGTACGGCGTGGAGCTTCGGATGGAGAACCTGCCCTATGAGGAAATCCGCCTCATCGACGCCTACCCCGGGGACCTGGAGGACATGAACCTGGGCAGCGACGCAGAGCTGCTGGAGGACTACCGGGGCCGGAGCCTGCTGGTATTTTCCAGCTTCTGGGCCATCGACTTCACCTGCCGCCGCAATCCCGGCCTGAAAGTCAGCGAAATCGTGGTATCCGAGGGCTGATACCCCCTGTAGGGAACGGATTTATCCGTTCCGGTCACACCGTGCCCATGGCACGGTGTGACACCCGGGGCGATGCAAGGCGGAACGGATAAATCCGTTCCCTACGGAATGTGTAATTTTTTGGAGAGGAAGGACCGCATGAAACCGTGGCAGCACTTTAAAACCATCACCCATCACCGCATTTTGGTGTGCCGGGGGTGCTTTCGGGTGGGGCTTTACTGGCAGGGACTGACCCATGATCTTTCCAAATATTCCCCCACGGAGTTTCTGGAGGGGGCAAAATACTACCAGGGCAACCGCAGCCCCAACGCCGCCGAGCGGGAGGACAAGGGCTACAGCGAGGCCTGGATGCACCACAAGGGCCGCAACCGCCACCACTACGAATACTGGACGGACATGAACCGCCAGACCCGCAACTATGAGTCCATCCCCATGCCCCGGAAATACCTGGTGGAAATGGTCATGGACCGCCGGGCCGCCTGCATGACCTACCAGGGCAGCCGCTACCGGGACGACTCCGCCCTGCGCTACTTCGAGTCCAGCCGGGAGCGGGAGCTGATGCACGAAAAAACCCGCCGGGAGCTTCACTACATCCTGCAAATGCTGGCACAGAAGGGCGAGAAGGAGACCTTCTCCTACCTGAAAAACAGCGTGCTGAAGGGCAAGCCCTTCCCCTGGGAAGAATCATTTTGACTGATTTTCAAAATAACCCTTGACTTTTCCCGAAACCTGCATATAATAGACCCAGCAGATAGAGGATTTGTGTAACGGTAGCACACCGGACTCTGACTCCGTTTGCGGGGGTTCGAATCCCTCATCCTCTGCCATAAAAAACGCCGCCCGACCGGGCGGCGTTTTTTATGGCAGAGGATGAGGGATTCGAACCGATAAAATCCGACCTGCCAGTGGCAGGTTGGGGGAGGCCAGTTCAAAAACTGGCCGACCACCTTACGAATTTCCCGTCCCACGGAAGGGAAATTCGGCAATCGAATCCCTCATCCTCTGCGCTTTCGCCGGCAGAGGATGAGGGATTCAGTGAAATAAATCCCTTCGGGATTTGTGAAATGTGCTTCGCACGTGAAATGCTGCTGTGCAGCGTGAAATGCCTGCGGGCGTGGGTGGATTTATTTCATTTCACATTCTGCGTAAGCAGAATATTTCACATCAGCGCAAGCTGATATTTCACATTTTGCGGCAAGCAAAATATTTCACGAAACCAACCGTGAGCAATATCCAGCCGCTGATAATCCCTATCACTGAATTGACAAGCTCTGTTTCCTGTGCTAAACTTACTTTAATATACAAAGAAGGCTATGAGGGAAAAGAGTAGCTTCTGCGGAACATTCAGAGAGGGGAACGTTTGCTGTAAGTTCCTTATGGGAGGCAGAGGGGAAAACCGTTCCTGAGCTGCAATGCCGAAGCCGCAGTAAGCGTTGCCGTATTTCTGCGTTAAAGAATAGGATTTGTTGGAATCCGACGAGTGAAAAATCAAGGTGGAACCGTGCGTTGTTTGGAATGCACCCTTGACAGGAGACAGTGTGTCTGTGTCCTGTCAAGGGTGCTTTTATTTTACACAAAATTCAGAATGGGAGGAACGGTTATGGATTTGCACGATTATCAGGATGTTGCCGAAAATTACGACCGCTATCTGGAGGTGATGTACCGGGAGCATGACAACTACGAGGGCTTCCGGGACTTCTATCTGGAGCTGGCAAGGAGGTACGGACAGCATGGGACCGTGGATATTGCCTGCGGAACGGGGGCGGTTCTGCTGCATCTGGCGAAGGCGGGCATTGACATCGACGGCACGGACCTGTCGGAGCCTATGTGCAATGTGGCAAGGGAGAAGGCCCGGGCTATGGGACTGAACCTGAACATTTTCCCGGCGGATATGACGGCGTTTCACAGCGGCAGAAAATACTCCCTGGCTATCATTGCCCGCAGCGGCTTTATGCACCTGCTGACCCCGGAGCTGCAAAGAAAGGCTCTGCTGAACATCCGGGAGAATCTGACGGAGGACGGGGTTCTGACGCTGAACACCTTTGCGCCTCACCCGGTATTCCAGGCAGAGCAAATGCAGACGAAAGAGGACGATTACTCCCTGCGGCTGGAATATGTGAACAAGCAGGGGTACAGAGAGAAAATTTACAATGCCATCTCCTATGACCCGCTGACCCAGATCATGGGCGGAAACTGGAAGTTTGAAACCTTTGACGAGGCTGGGAAGAAAATCGGCCAGCGCATCCGCCCGCTGAAAATGCGCCAGACCTATAAGCAGGAGATGCTGTATCTGATTGAACTGTGCGGGTTTGAGGTGGCGGAGGTCTACGGAAACTACCATTGGAGCAGGGAAGAAACCGGCCGATATGTCTGGCTTCTTCGCAAGGCACGGCGGTGAAGGAGCCGCCCTCCTGTCCGAATGATGGCAAGAAACGAAGTATGTCATTGCGAGCCAGTTCTCAAACTGGCGTGGCAATCCGTATTTCCTGCCATGCAAAGCATGGCGTGGCGCATTGCGCCACAGAGAACGGATTGCCACACCATGCTGCGGCATGGTTCGCAATGACATACTCAGTTTTATATCATCGTCGGACGGGAGGGCGGCACTCATTTATTTCCCCTTCCAAGAAAACCCCTGGACCACCCCAATCACCTGTCCCGACAGGACCACCGTCAGCAGGGACAGAATCAGGCGTTTGTAATCCAGGTAGGTGGCGGAGAGGGCCAGGACGATGAGGTCGCTGGCCAGGTATGCCCAGCGGATGTCCCAGCGGAGGGCCTTGCTGAGGGTCATGGCCAGGGCGTCGTCGCCGCTGGGGGCGCCGCCGGCCCGGACGCACAGGCCCACGCCCACGCCCACGAACAGGGCGCCGACCACGGCGGCGGTGAGGGGCATGGCGGCCAGCTGGGGCCACAGAGGCGGGAACTGCTCGAACAGGCCGTAAAACAGGGAGAAGCACCCGCCACTCAGGGCGGAGCAGGCCAGAAACCCCCGGCCCAGCACCCGCAGCCCCAGGCAGTAGCAGGCGGCGTTCATCACAAAGCCCGACAGGGCCGGGGAGATGCCCAGCCAGTGGCGCAGCAGCAGAGTCATGCCCAGAATGCCACCCTCGGTGACCCCGGACAGGGCGTGGACGTTATACAGGCCAAAGGCCAAAATGGCACTTCCAAGAATGTTGGAGCAGACCCTGCCCCAGGGAATTTTACGAAACACGGGAACCTTCCTTTTTGAAATATTATAATACACTATAATACGAAACAGCCCCAAAGTCAAGGTCCCGGGGGCCTCGGGGTGGGCAGTGGCGAAATGGGGATGAAAAAAGTTGATTTTGGACAATACGCCGCCGGAGGGGTCGGGGCGGGGCAGTTGGAATGTGTTCCACAAGAGAACAATGTGCGTCATAAAAAGACAATTTATGGATAGTGCACAAAAGAAAACCCCGCATTTCGGCTTAACGCCGAAAAAATAAGATTCTCTTTACATTGAATCCGTGAAGTGGTATAGTGTTAATACTTACTTAACGAATATGCACTAAAAATTTTAATAACCCGACAAAAAAGGACGTCCTTTTTTGTTCTCCCCAGGGGAGAACAATCCTATTTTGGCTTTACCGGCGCAGTGCGCCGATGAGCATATCAAACTATTCATTATAGGAGGAAACATAATGAAGAAGATTATTGCAATGCTGCTGGTCCTGGCCATGGCTCTGACCCTGGCTGCCTGCGGCGGCAAGACTGAGACCCCCGCCACCACCCAGGCTCCCGCTGCCGACGCCCCCGCTACCGAGGCTCCCGCAGCTCCCGCCGCTGAGTCCGTGAAGGTTTCCGTGTTCTGGTACGATGAGAGCGACGTTTATCTGAGCTCCGTCCGTGATGCCATGAACAAGGAGCTGGACGCTCTGGGCAATGTGGAGTACGACAACCAGTTCGCCGCCAACGATCAGGCCAAGCAGCTGGACCAGATCAAGACCGCTATTGCCGGCGGCGCTGACATCCTGGTGGTCAACCAGGTCACCTCCGGCGCCATCGACACCGCCGAGGACATCCTGGCTGCTGCCGGCTCCATCCCCGTGGTGTTCTTCAACCGTGCCATCGGCACCGACGGCTCTGAGCTGCCCGTGCTGGAGGCCAACCCCACCACCTGCTTCATCGGCACCGACGCTCCCGCCGCCGGCCATATGCAGGGCAAGATGATCGGCGAGTACCTGATGGCCAACTACGATGATGTTGACCTGAACGGCGACGGCATCATCTCCTACGCCATGATGAAGGGCGACGAGGCCAACGTGGAGGCCATCTTCCGCACCCAGTACGGCGTTGAGGATGCCAACCTGGTTCTGACTGCCGGCGGCAAGCCCGCTCTGCAGTACTTCGACGCTTCCAACCCCGACTGCTACCAGGTTGACCAGGGCGGCGCTTGGTCCGCTGCTGCTGCCAAGGAGTACATGGACACCAACTTCGTTACCTACAACGAGGCTGCCGGCAACGCCATCGAGCTGGTCATCTGCAACAACGACGGCATGGCCGAGGGCGTGGTCGCTTCTCTGCAGGAGAAGGGCTACAACAAGGAAGGCGCACATCTGATCCCCGTCTTCGGCGTTGACGCTACCGACAATGCAAAGGCTCTGATTGCTGACGGTGCCATGACCGGCACCATCAAGCAGGATGCCGTGGGCATGGCCGTGGCCGTGGCCCAGACCGTCAAGGCCATCGCCGAGGGCACCGCTCCCGTGGACGCTCTGGCCGGCCTGTCCGACGAGCGCTTCAGCCTGGCCGAGGACTGCGCCAGCAAGCTGTTCGTCGCCTACGCTCCCTACACCGGCGAATAATTCCCTGAGTATCCGGGCAGCTGCCGTTCCGGCGGCAGCTGCCCATTTTTCAGGTGGATAACGGTAAATACCGCTCTTTTTGCTGAGCGGTACTTACCGCTGTCTATCTTGAGGCAGCGGGGCAAGCCCGGCGGGCGATGGTCCGGGCGGGTTTACCGCCGGCTGTCTGAGCAGCCGGCACCCAACACAGCATCTTTGGAAAGGGAGAAACGCAATATGGAGCACGATGTTCTGCTGAAAATGGTAGACATTACAAAGACATTCCCGGGCGTCAAAGCCCTGGACGGCGTCAACTTCGAGTTGAAGCGGGGCACGGTTCATGCCCTCATGGGCGAGAACGGCGCCGGCAAGTCCACCTTGATGAAATGTCTTTTCGGTATTTACAACAAGGACAGCGGGCAGATTTTCCTGGAAGGGAAAGAAATCAATTTCAAAAGCAGTAAGGAAGCGCTGGACAACGGCGTGGCCATGGTCCATCAGGAGCTGAACCAGGCCCTGAAGCGCAGCGTCATGGACAATATCTGGCTGGGCCGGTATCCCAAAATCGGAGGGATTGCCGTCAACGAGCGGAAGATGTACCACGACACCATGGCCGTCTTTGAGGAGCTGGGCATCAACGTGGACCCCCACCGGATTATGAGCACCATGCCCGTGTCCCAGCGCCAGATGGTGGAGATTGCCAAGGCCGTTTCCTACCATTCCAAGGTCATCGTGTTCGACGAGCCGACCTCCTCGCTGACGGAGGAGGAGGTGGAGCACCTGTTCCGCATCATCAATATGCTCCGGGACCGGGGCGTGGGCATTATCTACATCTCCCACAAAATGGCGGAAATCAAGCGCATCTCCGATTACATCACCGTCATGCGGGACGGCCAGTGGGTGGCCACCGAGCCGGCGGACAAGCTGGAAATGAACGACATTATCCGCCTGATGGTGGGCCGTGAGCTGACCAACCAGTTCCCGCCCAAGACCAACGAGCCCGGCGAGGTTTACTTAAAGGTCGAGGGCATCACGGGAATGTACAACCAGCTGCGCAATGTCTCCTTCGAGGCCCGCCGGGGCGAGATTCTGGGCCTGGCCGGTCTGGATTCCTCCGGCCGTACCGAGACGCTGGAGAGCATCTTCGGCATCCGGACCCGGAAGGACGGCAAAATCTTCCTGGACGGCAAGCCCTGCCAGAACCGCAGCTCCCACGAGTCCATTAAAAACGGCTTCGCCCTGCTGACCGAGGAGCGCCGGGCCACCGGCATTTTCGGAGTCCTCAGCGTCAAGGACAACACCGTCATTTCCAGCCTGAAGCGTCACAAGCGGCTGGGCTTCTACCTCAGTGAAAAATCCCAGCGGGAGGACACCCAGCGCTATATCGACGCCATGCACACCAAAACCCCCACCCAGGAGACCAAAATCCGCAGCCTGTCCGGCGGCAACCAGCAGAAGGTCATCATCGGCCGCTGGCTGCTGACAGAGCCGGAGGTCCTGCTCCTGGACGAGCCCACCCGGGGCATCGACGTGGGCGCAAAGTACGAAATTTACCAGCTGATTCTGGACCTTGCCAACAAGGGGAAAACCGTGCTGATGGTTTCCTCGGAAATGCCGGAGCTGCTGGGTGTGTGCGACCGGATCATCGTCATGTCCGGCGGCCGTGTGGCCGGTGAGGTGGATGCTGCAAACACCACCCAGGAGGAGATTATGACCCTGGCTGCTAAATATGTTTGAGGAGGTACGATTCCATGACTAACCCTGTAGACAAGCTCCAGCGCACTGCCGCTGAGTACAAGCTGATGGACGCAAAAGACAAAAGACGGTACTGGACTGACGGAATTCTGAACAACGCCCTGTATATCCTGATGGCCATTTTCGTGGTGTACACCGCCATTCAGAAGCCCAACTTCCTGTCCCTGGGGTCCCTTGCCAACCTGCTGACCCAGGTGGCGGCCTACCTGCCCATGGCTCTGGGCATCGGCGGCTGCATCGTGCTGACGGGCACCGACCTGTCCGCCGGACGTGTGGCCGGTCTGACCGCCGCCGTGGCCGGTGTCCTGCTGCAAAAGAGCGATTTCGCCAACAAAATGTTCACCAACCTGCCCCAGGTCACCGTGGGCTGGATTCTGGCCTCCATGCTGATTGTGGTGCTCATCGGCGCCGTCATCGGCCTGGTCAACGGCTTCTTTGTGGCGAAATTCAGCCTGCACCCCTTCATCGTCACCCTGTCCACCCAGCTGATTACCTACGGCATCATCCTGTGGTTCTTCGGCCTCAACGGCAACAACGGCCAGCCCATCTCCGGTCTGAGCCGGGAGTACAAGGACTTTGTCGGCGGCGAGCTGTTCCGCATGGGCAACACCCCCATCCCCATGTACGCCCTGTATGCGGTGGTGCTGACGGTGCTGATGTGGTTCATCTGGAACAAGACCACCTTCGGCAAGAATATGTTCGCCGTGGGCTCCAATGCCGAGGCTGCCCGGGTCTCCGGTGTCAATGTGTTTATGACCACCGTGCTGGTCCACACCCTGGCCGGCGCTATGTACGGCTACTCCGGCTTCATTGAGGGCGTGCGCAGCGGCTCCGTGGCCGCCAGCACCGGCCTGAACGCCGAGTGCGATGCCATCGCAGCCTGCGTCATCGGCGGCGTGTCCTTCGTCGGCGGCACCGGTAAAATCAGCGGCATCATCCTGGGCGTTCTGGTGCTTCGCATTATCTTCGTGGCACTGACCATGCTGGGCGTGGATTCCTCCTCTTTGTACATCATCAAGGGCGCTATCATCCTGTGCGCCTGCTCCCTGGATATGCGGAAGTATCTGGTGAAGAAGTAATGGAGGACCGTTCCCAGAAGCGGGAGCTGAAGGGCATTTACCGGAATGTGAAAATCTCCGTCCGGGCTCTGGACATGATGATTCTGGGCTCCATCGCCCTGATTCTGCTGGTGCTGGCCCTGGAGCTCAGAAGCCCCGGCCTCACCGTTTCCTTCGATTCCAAAGGCGGCACCGACGTGGCAGCCGTGACCCAGCAGTACGGCGAGCTGTTACAGGAGCCTGAGCCTCCCACCCGGGAGGGCTACCGCTTCACCGGCTGGTACACAGACCGCTCCTGCGACGATGCCTGGGATTTGGAGCTGGACACCGTCCGGGGAAATCTGACCCTGTACGCAGGGTGGGAAGAAAAATAATCAAACCGGGCGCACCTTTATTTAAGGTGCGCCCAAAGATTTGTTGTGTTTTCGCCGCACCTGTGCTACATTTAGTCATATTCGAAAGGAGCAGGTCTATGGAGCTGAATGATGTTTACGATGAAAACCGCAACCCCACCGGCCGGGTCCACCGCCGGGGGGAGCCGTGGCAGCCGGGGGAGTACGGCGTGGCGGCCTGCGTGTGGGTCTACGACGGCCGGGGCCGGTATCTGCTGACCCGCCGGGCCAGGGGCAAGAGCTTCGCCGGGACCTGGGAAAATTCCGGCGGCGCCGTCAAGGCCGGGGAGACCAGCCTCCAGGCGGTGGCCCGGGAGCTTTATGAGGAAACGGGCATCCGGGCAGGGCAGGAGGAGTTCGAGTACCTGGACACCGACCGGGACAAAAATATGTTCTATGACCACTACTGCCTCCGCCGCCGGGTGCCGCTGGACAAAATCGTGCTGCTGCCCGGGGAGACCGACGATGTGATGTGGGCCAGCGGCTGGAAGGTCAGGCGGATGATTGCCGCGGGCAGCATCTGCGCCATCATCGGCCAGCAGTTCAGGCGGCTGGAGCCCCGGCTGCGTTTGCACAATTTGCATAAGTTTGGCAGGTAATTTTTGGCAGGCAGAACAGGCCGTTCTGCTTGCCTTTTTGACCATACCGGGATATAATGAAAAAAAGCGTTTTTCATACTAATCCTCGATAAAAATATCGACAAAATCGATATTTTTATCGCACAGCGCCCATGCGCTGTGCGATTGCCGAAGGCAATCGAGGATGCAGTCGATACATTCCATTAGGGCGTTTCGGTGCATAAAAGCAAATTTATTTGTTTTTATGCTGGCGAAAAGCCCTGCACATCCGTAGGATGTGCTTTCTAAACCATGTATATGGTTTAGAAATGGAATAGTATCATGAGTCCGGAGAAAACGCTTCCTCCGGACACCTGACAAACGCTTTTATTAAATTTGGAGGTACACACATATGGTCACATTGATGAATCTTCCCATCCGCAAGGGCAAGGCCCCTCTGAGAATCGCCCGCGGGCATTTTGCAACCAATCACTCCCACATCAATTACTATGTGGATATCACTTATCAGAAGACCCGTCTCAGCGAGGCCATGGACATGGCGGAGCAGCTGGTGACCAACTTCATCAACGACACCCCCGTGGACACCATTTTGTGCCTGGACGGCACGGCGGTCATGGGCACGTGTCTCGCCCAGAAGCTCACCGAAAGCGGCTTCCACACCATCAACGCCCACCAGACCATCTACGTTCTGGAGCCGGAGTACAACGCCAACTCCCAGATTATCTTCCGGGACAACAATAAGAAGATGATTACCGGCAAGCACGTTCTGGTGCTGATGGCCTCGGTCACCACCGGCTACACCGCCAAGCGGACCATCGAGGCCATTGGCTACTACGGCGGCCGTGTGGCGGGCGTGGCCTCGGCCTACTCCGCCGTCAAGGAGGTGGCGGGCTATCCCGTCCGCTCGGTCTACGACATTTCCGACCTGCCGGACTACGCCAGCTACGACTACCGGGAGTGCCCCTACTGCAAGGCCGGCAAGCCTTTGGACGCACTGGTCAACAGCTTCGGCTACAGCGCACTTTGAGTCTGGCGAAAATCCCCTGCGGGGCTTTCCGCCAAAAGGATGCAGTCTGCTTAGTGCAAAAAATCCCCGCCTATGGCGGGGATTTTTTGCACTAAGCAGACTGAGAAGTATTTTCCGCCAGGTACAGGCCCCGGCGGAAAATGATTGAACTTTATTTGCGCCTGCGGGCGCAAACTCTGCGAGGCGAATCCTACGATGCGGTGTTCTGCATCGCTTTTTTGGTTTCGGACATAAAAAACGGAACGGATAAATCCGTTCCCTACGGTGCTCTGAAAAACTTTGGGGAAAGCGCATAAAAAAACGAGGCCGGGGCCTCAAAAAAGCGAAAATTTTTGTTGACAAAGCTGAACGGGTGGTATATAATGAAAGTCCATACTGTGGTAGTATGCCCTTTCCATAGCACCCCTTTTAACATGGTCATTTTACCACGGAATGGGGCGGCTGTCAAGGCTGAAATTTATAAAACTTGACAACTGACCCAAGCGTATCATATTAGCCCCTCAAGTAAGTAAGCAACACACAATTCGAAAGAAAGGCTGTGATGATCCATATGGCAATGGTCAAGGACGTAATGTTCGGCAAGACCATGCGTAAATCCTACGCAAAGTACGATGAAATCCTCGAAATCCCCAATATGCTGAAAATCCAGAAGGACTCCTATCAGTGGTTCCTGGAAACCGGTCTGCGGGAGGTTTTCAGGGATGTGGGCACCATTACCGACTTCTCCGGCAAGCTGGAGCTGTCCTTCCTGGACTATACCATGGAGGACAAGGCCAAGTACACCATCGAGGAGTGCCGGGAGCGGGACGCCACCTACGCCAAGCCCATCAAGGTCCGGGTGCGTCTGCGCAACACTGAGACCAATGAAATCAAGGAGCAGGAGATTTTCATGGGCGATTTCCCTGTGATGACCAACGGCGGCACCTTCGTCATCAACGGTGCAGAGCGCGTCATCATCTCCCAGATCGTCCGTTCCCCCGGTATGTACTACGGTCACGAGGTCGATAAGGCCGACCAGCATACCTACACCGCCACGGTCATTCCCTACCGGGGCGCCTGGCTGGAATACGAGACCGACACCACCAACGTGTTCTGGGTCCGTATCGACAAAAACCGGAAGCTCCCCATCACCTGCCTGATTCGCGCCCTGGGCGTTATTACCGACGAGCAGATTAAGGCCATGTTCGGCGAGGATGAGCGGATTCTTGCCACCCTGGAAAAGGACACCTGCAAGACCCGGGAGGAGTCCCTGCTGGAAATCTACCGCCGCCTGCGCCCCGGCGAGCCTCCCACGGTGGAGACCGCCACCGCCCATTTGGAGGGGCTGCTGTTCGACGCTCACCGCTACGATGCCAGCAAGGTGGGCCGCTACAAGTTCAACAAGAAGATGGACCTGTGGTCCCGTCTGTCCGGCCAGGAGGTGGCCGAGCCCATCGCCGACCCCATGACCGGCGAGATTCTGGTGATGCCCGGCGAGTTCATCTCCCGTGCCCAGGCCCACGACCTGTCCGACCGGGGTGTCAACGAGGCCGTGCTGAAGGTTGGCGACAGCCTGGTGAAGGTGTTCTCCAACAACATGGTGGACATGGCCCGGTTCGTGGACTTTGACCCCGCCGAGTACGGCATTCAGGAGCGGGTCTACTTCCCCGTGCTGAAGGAAATGCTGGAAACCGTCCCCGAGGGCGGCTGGAAGGAAGCCATTGCCGACCGGATGACCGACCTGATTCCCAACCACATCATTGTGGACGATATCATGGCCTCCATCAACTACCTCAACTGCGTGGCCATGGGCGTGGGCGTTCCCGACGACATTGACCACCTGGGCAACCGCCGCCTGCGCTGCGTGGGCGAGCTGCTGCAGAACCAGTTCCGCATCGGCTTCAGCCGTCTGGACCGGGTCATCCGGGAGCGGATGACCGTTCAGGACCTGGATGCCGTCACCCCCCAGAGCCTCATCAACATCCGGCCCGTCACCGCCGTCATCAAGGAGTTCTTCGGCTCCAGCCCCCTGTCTCAGTTCATGGACCAGAATAACCCCCTGGCCGAGCTGACCCACAAGCGCCGCCTGTCCGCTCTGGGCCCCGGCGGTCTGAGCCGTGACCGGGCCTCCTTCGATGTCCGGGATATTCACTACACCCACTATGGCCGGATGTGCCCCATCGAGACCCCCGAAGGTCCCAACATCGGCCTGATTAACTACCTGGCAACCTTTGCCCGCATCAACGAGTACGGCTTCGTGGAGGCTCCCTACCGGAAGGTGGACAAGGCCACCGGCTGCGTCACCCAGACCATCGAGTACATGACCGCCGACGTGGAGGACGACTTCTACATCGGGCAGGCCAACGAGCCTCTGGATGAAAACGGCTGCCTGACCAACGAGCGTATCACCTGCCGCCACCGCAACGAGATTATCGAGGTGGACCGGGGCGTTATCGACTACATCGACGTGTCCCCCCGGATGATGATTTCCATTGCCACCTCCTTCATTCCCTTCCTGCAGAACGACGATGCCAACCGTGCCCTGATGGGCGCGAATATGCAGCGGCAGGCTGTGCCTCTGCTGACCACCGAGCCCCCCGTCGTGGCCACCGGCATCGAGCACAAGGCCGCCGTGGACTCCGAGGTCTGCATCAAGGCCAAGAAGGCCGGCACCGTCACCGCCGTGTCCGCCGACTCCATCACCGTCAAGTATGACGACGGGGAAGTTTGCGTCCACACCCTGACCAAGTTCGCCCGGTCCAACGCCGGCACCTGCGTCAACCAGCGGCCCATCGTGGTGGTGGACGAGCGGGTGGAAGCGGAGCAGATTATCGCCGACGGCCCCTCCTGCTCCGGCGGCGAGGTGGCCCTGGGCAAAAACGTGCTCATCGGCTTCGTCACCTGGGAAGGCTACAACTACGAGGACGCCATTCTGCTCAACGAGCGTCTGGTCCGGGAGGACGTGTTCACCTCCATCCACATCGAGGAGCACGAGACCGAGGCCCGGGACACCAAGCTGGGACCCGAGGAAATCACCCGGGACATCCCCAACGTGGGCGAGGACACCCTGAAGGACCTGGACGAGACCGGCATCATCCGCATCGGCGCAGAGGTCCGCTCCGGCGATTACCTGGTTGGTAAGGTTACCCCCAAGGGCGAGACCGAGCTGACCCCCGAGGAGCGGCTCCTGCGGGCCATCTTCGGCGAGAAGGCAAGAGAGGTCCGGGATACCTCCCTGAAGGTCCCCCACGGCGAAAGCGGCATTGTGGTGGACGTGAAGGTGTTCACCAAGGAAAACTCCGACGAGCTGGCCCCCGGCGTTACCAAGTCCGTCCGGGTCTACATCGCCCAGAAGCGGAAAATCTCCGTGGGCGATAAGATGGCCGGCCGCCACGGCAACAAGGGCGTTGTCTCCCGGGTCCTTCCCGAGGAGGATATGCCCTTCCTGCCCGACGGCACCTCTCTGGACGTGGTGCTGAACCCCCTGGGCGTGCCTTCCCGTATGAACATCGGTCAGGTGCTGGAGGTCCACTTGGGCTATGCGGCCCGGGCTCTGGGCTGGCACGTGGCCACCCCCGTCTTTGACGGCGCCAACGAGAAGGACATCCGGGACACCCTGAAGCTGGCGGGCCTGCGGGAGGACGGCAAGACCGTGCTGTACGACGGCCGCACCGGCGAGCCCTTCGACAATCTGGTCACCGTTGGCTACCCCTACTACCTGAAGCTCCACCACCTGGTTGACGATAAGATTCACGCCCGCTCCACCGGCCCCTACGCCCTGGTCACCCAGCAGCCTCTGGGCGGCAAGGCCCAGTTCGGCGGCCAGCGCTTCGGCGAAATGGAGGTCTGGGCTCTGGAGGCCTACGGCGCTGCCTACACCCTCCAGGAGATTCTGACCGTCAAGTCCGACGATGTCACCGGCCGTGTCAAGACCTACGAGGCCATTGTCAAGGGCGCCAACATCCCCAAGCCCGGCGTGCCCGAGTCCTTCAAGGTCCTGGTCAAGGAGCTGCAGGCTCTGTGCCTGGATATCCGGGTCCTGGACGAAAACGGCAACGAAATTGAGCTGAAGGACGAGGACGACGACGATGAGATCGTCTACAGCGGCGACAGCGAGAGTGAAGAAGTGGTCGTCGGCTCCACCGATGAGGTGCTGGAGGCCGGATTTGTCATCGACGAGGACGGCCCTGAGGATATTATGGATGTGTTCGGCGCCATGGACGGCTCCGACACCGACGAATAAGGAGGCTACACATGGCAGATGCCACCTTTGATGCCATTAAAATTGGCATTGCTTCCCCGGATATGATCCGGCAGTGGTCCTACGGCGAGGTCAAGAAGCCCGAGACCATCAACTATCGCACCCTGAAACCCGAGCGGGACGGCCTGTACTGCGAGCGTATTTTCGGACCCCAGAAGGACTGGGAGTGCCACTGCGGCAAGTACAAGAAGATTAAGTACAAGGGCAAAATCTGCGACCGCTGCGGCGTTGAGGTCACCAAGGCCAAGGTCCGCCGGGAGCGCATGGGCCACATCGAGCTGGCCGCTCCCTGCTCCCACATCTGGTATTTCAAGGGTATTCCCTCCCGGATGGGCCTGATTCTGGACATTTCTCCCAAAATTCTGGAAAAAGTCCTGTATTTTGCCTCCTATATCGTCACCGATCCCGGCGACGCACCGCTGGTCCGCAACCAGGTGCTCACCGAAAAGGAATACCGGGATATGCGTGAAAAGTACGAGGATGACTTCGAGGCCGGCATGGGCGCCGAGGCCGTCAAGAAGCTGCTGGAGCAGATTGATTTGGACCAGCTGTCTAATCAGCTGCGGGACGAGCTGAAAAACGCCTCCTCTCAGAAGAAGCTGCGCCTGGTCAAGCGGCTGGAGGTGGTGGAGGCCTTCCGGGAGTCCGGCAACAAGCCCAGCTGGATGATTATGGACGTGCTGCCCGTCATCCCTCCCGACATCCGTCCCATGATTCAGCTGGACGGCGGCCGGTTCGCCACCTCTGACCTGAACGATTTGTACCGCCGGGTCATCAACCGGAACAACCGCCTGAAGCGGCTGGTCCAGCTCCACGCCCCCGACATCATCGTCCGCAACGAAAAGCGGATGCTCCAGGAGGCCGTGGATGCCCTCATCGACAACGGCCGCCGGGGCCGTGCCGTCACCGGTGCCAACAACCGGGCGCTGAAGTCCCTGTCCGATATGCTCAAGGGCAAGCAGGGCCGGTTCCGCCAGAACCTGCTGGGCAAGCGTGTGGACTACTCCGGCCGGTCCGTTATCGTGGTCGGTCCTGAGCTGAAGCTGTACCAGTGCGGCGTGCCCAAGGAAATGGCCATCGAGCTGTTCCGGCCCTTCGTGATGAAGAAGCTGGTGGCCGACGGCCTGGCCAACAACATCAAGTCCGCCAAGAAGATGATTGACAAGGGCAAGACCGAGGTCTGGGATGCTCTGGACGAGATTATCAAGGACCGCCCCGTCATGCTGAACCGTGCGCCTACCCTGCACCGTCTGGGCATTCAGGCCTTTGAGCCGGTGCTGGTGGAGGGCCGTGCCCTGAAGCTGCACCCCCTGTGCTGCACCGCCTTCAACGCCGACTTTGACGGCGACCAGATGGCCATTCACGTGCCCCTGTCCCCGGAGGCCCAGGCAGAAGCCCGGATGCTGATGCTGTCCGCCAACAACCTGCTGCGGCCCCAGGACGGCAAGCCCGTCACCGTGCCCACCCAGGATATGATTCTGGGCGCTTACTACCTGACCTACACCCGCCTGGGCAAGGCCGAGAAGGGCGCTGAGAACGTCTACGTCACCAGCGCCGGCGGCACCGGTCTGCCCGAGGGCCAGGTGGTGGATGCCGACGAGTTCGTGGCCGCCAACGACAAGGCCAAGAAGGAGGGCGCTGAGCCCGCCAAGTTCCGCCCCATTCACAGCTATTCCAGCGTGGAGGAGGCCATCGCCGCCTATGCCGACGGCGTGATCGGCCTGCACGCCCCCATCCGTGTCCGCTACGGCAAGCGCATCGACGGCGAAATGCGCTACCGCATCATCGATGCCACCGTGGGCCGCCTGATTTACAACGAGCCCATCCCCCAGGACCTGGGCTTTGTGGACCGCAGCGTCCCCGGCCATGAGTTTGACCTGGAGGTCAGCTTCCTGGTGGGCAAGAAGCAGCTGGGCAAGATTATTGACAAGTGCATCCGCCGCCACGGCTTCACCGTGTCCGCCGAGATGCTGGACAAAATCAAGGCCCTGGGCTATAAGTATTCCACCAAGGGCGCTATTTCCGTGTCCATTGCGGACATGGTGGTCCCCGCCATTAAATATGAGCTGGTGAACCAGGCCGAGCACAAGGTGGTGGAGATTGAAAGCTACTACCGCCAGGGCTTCATCACCAACGACGAGCGCTACCGTCTGGTGGTCCAGCAGTGGGAAAAGACCACCAAGGACGTCACCGATGCGCTGCAGGGCAACCTGGACCAGTACAACCCCATCTACATGATGGCAGACTCCGGCGCCCGTGGCTCCATGGCCCAGATTCGTCAGCTGGCCGGTATGCGCGGCCTGATGGCCGATACCGCCGGCCGCACCATCGAAATCCCCGTCAAGGCAAACTTCCGTGAGGGCCTGTCTGTTCTGGAGTACTTCATCTCCTCCAGAGGCGCCCGGAAGGGCATGACCGATACCGCCCTTCGTACCGCCGACTCCGGCTACCTGACCCGCCGAATGGTGGATGTTTCCCAGGATGTGATTATCCGGGAGCACAACTGCGGCACCGAGCACGGCATCTGGGTGGGCGCTGTGTACGATAAGAACGGCGATGTCATTGACACCTTCGGCAACCGTATCCGGGGCCGCTACCCGGTCTTTGACATCAAGCACCCCGTCACCGGCGAGATTATCCACTCCAAGGATGTGATGATGGTCCCCGAGGACGCTGCCAAGTTCGAGGCCGCCGGCATTGATAAAATCTATATCCGCACCATCCTGGGCTGCCGGGCCAGAAGCGGCGTGTGCGCCAAGTGCTACGGCATGAACCTGGCCACCTCCAAGGAGGTGGACCTGGGCGAGGCCGTCGGCATCATCGCCGCCCAGTCCATCGGCGAGCCCGGTACCCAGCTGACCATGCGGACCTTCCACTCCGGCGGCGTTGCAGGTGACGATATCACCCAGGGCCTGCCCCGAGTTGAAGAGCTGTTCGAGGCCCGCCGTCCCAAGAAGATGGCCCAGATTTCCGAAATCACCGGCGTGGTGAACGTGGACGACACCCGCCGCACCGCCCTGCGCAACATCACCGTCACCGCCGACGACGGCGAGGTGAAGGTCTACCAGGTCCCCTATTCTGTGGGCCTGAAGGTGACCCACGGCAAGGTGGTTCAGAAGGGCGAGCCCATCACCGACGGTGCCCTGTATCCCCAGGACGTGCTGCGTATCTCCGGCGTGGAGGCTGTTCAGGACTACCTGGTCCAGTCCGTCCAGGCGGTGTACCGCCAGCAGGGCGTTGAAATCAACGATAAGCACATCGAGGTCATCATCCGTCAGATGATGCGCAAGGTCCGGGTGGAGGACCCCGGCGATTCCGCCCTGCTCACCGGCACCGTCATCGATGTCTTTGAGTTCGAGGATGCCAACGCCGCCGTCCAGGCCCGCATCGATGCCGGCGAAACCGAGCTGCGGCTGGCCCAGGCCGACGCCGTGCTGCTGGGCATCACCAAGGCCTCCCTGGCCACGGACTCCTTCCTGTCCGCCGCCTCCTTCCAGGAGACCACCAAGGTCCTCACCGATGCCGCCATCAAGGGCAAGGTGGACCGGCTGGTCGGCCTGAAGGAGAATGTCATCATCGGCAAGCTCATCCCCGCAGGCTCCGGCCTGATGGCCTACCGGGACTACCAGCCCGGCGCCACCCCCGAGGCACGGCTCCCCGAGGAAGTCATGGAAAATGCGCTGAACTAATGCTGAGGCCGCCACTTTCGTGGCGGCCTTTCGCCGCAGCCGTAGGGAACGGATTTATCCGTTCCGGGCCTGAGGAACCCAAAAATCGGGAAACAGTCAGACGAAGGGAAAACCTTCCCTGGGGTAATGCGCTGCACAGCAGCGAAAGAGAACAACCGCACCGTAGGGCGGCCTGCCCCCAGGCCGCCGCCGGCGAATGGTCCCCGCCGTCCCGGAGGAAGGCTTTGGGGCGGACGCTCTCTGCGCAGCAATCCGGCGGAACGGATAAATCCGTTCCCTACGGGGCCGGTGGAGAAAAAGGCAAACAGAAAATAGCATTATAACAAAAATTTTTCCGGAAAGTTTGTTGACTTTTTTGAAAAAATGCGTATAATATGTTTTTGTATGGATAAGAAAAAAGATTGTATAATACCGAAGTGCGGCGCACTGGAGGGCCTGGAGCCTGCCAATGTGGTGGTGGGGGCCAAGCAGCTGAAAAAAGCTGTGGCCGGTGGCACCGCCCGGTATGTTTTCCTTGCGGAAAACGCCGATCCGGCGGTGACGGGGCCCCTGGCGGACCTGTGCCGCAAGCATCAAATCCACATCACCTGGATTCCCACCATGCAGGAGCTCGGCAGGAGCTGCGGCATCGAGGTGGGAGCGGCGGCAGCCGCCGTGGTCCGGTAGCTTAGGTTCCAACGGTTCAAACCGAGGAATATATAACCCGTTCCGCCAAGGAACGAGAACAAAAGAAAGGAGAAAATGGATGCCTACTTTTAATCAGCTCGTCAGAAATGGTCGTCAGCAGGTCACCTACAAGTCCACCTCCCCCGCTCTGCAGAGAGGTATGAACACCCTGGAGAACAAGGAAACCAACCTTCCTTCCCCCCAGAAGCGTGGCGTTTGCACCGCTGTGCGTACCATCACCCCCAAGAAGCCTAACTCTGCACTGCGTAAGATCGCCCGTGTCCGCCTGACCAACGGTATGGAAGTTTCCGCTTACATCCCCGGTGTCGGCCACAACCTGCAGGAGCACTCTGTTGTTCTGATCCGCGGCGGCCGTGTGAAGGACCTTCCCGGTGTTCGTTACCACATCATCCGTGGCACGCTGGATACCCAGGGTGTGCAGAACCGTATGCAGGCTCGCTCCAAGTACGGTGCAAAGCGTCCCAAGGCCGGCAAGAAGAAGTAATCTTCCCCGCCTTCAGACAAAAATTTGAATTTACCCCACGCCAATTCGCAAGGCGACGCCTTGCCACAGCGTTTTAATATAGAGTATTAAAACCTCTGGCCAGGCACAACGAAAGTCTTACTTTCGAGTACCGATGAAATCATTAAATTATGAAGGAGGGAAGCAAAGTGCCCAGAAGAGGTAATGTTCCCAAGAGAGAGGTTCTCCCGGATCCCAATTACAATTCCGTTCTGGTTACCAAGCTCGTTAACAGCATCATGCTGGACGGCAAGAAGGGTGTTGCCCAGAAGGTCGTCTACGGTGCTTTCGAAATTGTCGAGAACAAGACCGGCAAGAATGGCCTGGAGGTTTTCCAGCAGGCCATGGAAAACATCATGCCCGCCGTGGAGCTGAAGGCTCGCCGGGTGGGCGGCGCCACCTACCAGGTGCCCATCGAGGTCCGTGCTGACCGCCGTCAGACCCTGGGTCTGCGGTGGATCACCCTGTACAGCCGTAACCGCAGCGAGAACACCATGAAAGAGCGGCTGGCCGCTGAAATCATGGACGCTGCCAACAACACCGGCGCATCTGTGAAGAAGCGCGAGGACGTCCACAAGATGGCCGAGGCCAACAAGGCTTTCGCCCATTTCCGTTGGTAATTTAAGAGGTATACAATGGCAAGACAGTATTCCCTGGAAAATACCAGAAACTTCGGCATCATGGCCCACATCGATGCCGGTAAGACCACTACCACCGAGCGTATTCTGTTCTACACCGGCAAGAATTACAAGATTGGTGAAACTCACGACGGCTCCGCCACCATGGACTGGATGGCTCAGGAGCAGGAGCGCGGCATCACCATCACCTCCGCTGCAACCACCTGCTTCTGGAGAGGCTGCCGGCTGAACATCATCGACACCCCGGGCCACGTGGACTTCACTGTGGAAGTCGAGCGGAGCCTGCGCGTGCTGGACGGCGCTGTCACCGTTCTGTGCGCCAAGGGCGGCGTCGAGCCCCAGACCGAGACCGTCTGGCGTCAGGCCGACGAGTACAAGGTCCCCCGGATGATTTACGTCAACAAGATGGACATCATGGGCGCCGACTTCTATCGGGTCCTGACCATGATTGACGAGCGGCTGAAGTGCAACGCCGTTGCCATCCAGCTGCCCATCGGCAGCGAGGCCTTCTTCAAGGGCAACATCGACCTGATCACCATGAAGGCCAACGTCTTCTATGATGAGCTGGGTAAGGATGTCCGTGTGGAGGAAATCCCCGAGGATATGGTGGAGCTGGCCGAGGAGTATCACGAGAAGCTGATGGACGCCGTGTCCAGCCTGGACGACGACATCGCCATGATGTACCTGGAAGGCGAGGAAGTCCCCGTTGACATGATTAAGGCTGTCATCCGGAAGGCCACCATCGCCAATGAAATGGTCCCCGTGGTCTGCGGCACTTCCTACAAGAACAAGGGTGTTCAGGAAGTTCTGGATGCCGTGGTGGACTATATGCCCAGCCCTCTGGATAAGAAGGGCATCAAGGGCATCAACCCCGAGACCGAGGAGGAGGACTTCCGTCCCGCCTCCGATGAGGCTCCCTTCGCCGCTCTGGCCTTTAAGATCGCCACCGACCCCTTCGTCGGTAAGCTCTGCTTCTTCCGTGTGTACTCCGGTACCCTGGAGAAGGGCAGCTCCGTTCTGAACGCCACCAAGGGCACCAAGGAGCGTATGGGCCGCATCCTGCAGATGCACTCCAACCACCGGGAGGATATCGACCGGGTCTACGCCGGTGATATCGCCGCCGTTGTGGGTGTGAAGAACACCACCACCGGTGACTCTCTGTGCGACGAGAACCATCCCATTATTCTGGAATCCATGGTGTTCCCCGAGCCTGTTATCGAGGTCGCCATCGAGCCCAAGACCAAGGCCGGTCAGGAGAAGATGGGCATTGCCCTGTCCAAGCTGGCTGAGGAGGACCCCACCTTCCGCACCTACACCAACAAGGAAACCGGGCAGACCATCATCGCCGGCATGGGCGAGCTGCACCTGGAAATCATTGTGGACCGTCTGCTGCGTGAGTTCAAGGTGGAGGCCAACGTCGGCGCTCCCCAGGTTTCCTATAAGGAGACCATCCGCAAGAGCGTGGAGCAGGATACCAAGTATGCCCGTCAGTCCGGCGGTAAGGGCCAGTACGGTCACGTTAAGATTCGTGTGGAGCCCAACGAGCCCGGCAAGGGTTACGAGTTCATCAACGCCGTTGTGGGCGGCTCCGTGCCCAAGGAATATATCCCCGCAGTCGACCAGGGCATTCAGGGCGCCATGGAGGCCGGTGTTATGGCCGGTTACCCCGTGGTGGACGTGAAGGTTACCCTGTACGACGGCTCCTACCACGAGGTGGACTCCTCCGAAATGGCCTTTAAGATCGCCGGTTCCATGGCGTTCAAGGAAGCCTGCCGGAAGGCCAACCCCACCATCCTGGAGCCCATTATGAAGGTCTCCGTTACCGTGCCCGATGAGTACATGGGCGTGGTCATCGGCGACATCACCGCCCGCCGGGGCAACATCCTGGGCCAGATCACCCGTACCGGTGCTGTCCAGATTGATGCCAACGTGCCTCTGGCTGAGATGTTCGGCTACGCCACCGACCTGCGGTCCAAGACCCAGGGCCGCGGCAACTACTCCATGGAGCCCAGCCACAACGCCGAGCTGCCCAAGTCCAAGACCGAAGAGCTCGTCAAGGCCCGCAGCCGGGATTGATTTTCCAAATTCGGGGCATTTTTGCCCCGAAAATGAAAAATTTATCTTGTGTTTCTGCGCAAAGTGTAGTATGATATACTCGCTGTGCGGGAACGCACCATCAAACTGTTTATTATTTTAATAAAACAATCATAACAGGAGGAATATTTCAAATGGCAAAGCAGAAGTTTGAAAGAAATAAGCCCCACGTTAACATTGGCACCATCGGCCACGTTGACCACGGCAAGACCACTCTGACCGCCGCTATCACCAAGTACCTGGCTCTGAAGGGCTTCGCTGACTTCGAGGACTACGCTTCCATCGATAAGGCTCCCGAGGAGAAGGCTCGTGGTATCACGATCAACACCGCTCACGTCGAGTACCAGACCGAGAAGCGTCACTACGCTCACGTTGACTGCCCGGGCCACGCCGACTATATCAAGAACATGATCACCGGCGCTGCTCAGATGGACGGCGCTATCCTGGTTATCGCCTCCACCGACGGCCCCATGGCTCAGACCAAGGAGCACCTGCTGCTGGCCCGTCAGGTCGGCGTGCCCGCCATCGTCGTGTTCATGAACAAGGCTGACCTGGTGGACGACGAGGAGCTGCTGGAGCTGGTTGAGATGGAGATTCGTGAGACTCTGTCTTTCTACGAGTTCCCCGGCGACGACACCCCCATCATCAAGGGTTCCGCTCTGAACGCCCTGATTTCCGAGTCCAAGGACGTCAACGCTCCCGAGTATGCCTGCATCAAGGAGCTGATGGACGCTGTTGACGACTTCATCCCCACCCCCGACCGTAAGGCTGACCAGCCCTTCCTGATGCCCGTCGAGGACGTGTTCACCATCTCCGGCCGTGGCACCGTTGCTACCGGTCGTGTGGAGCGCGGCGTCATCAAGAAGAACGAGCAGGTCGAAATCGTCGGTCTGCGTGAGGACAAGCAGTCCACCACTGTCACCGACATCGAGATGTTCCACAAGCTGCTGGACTACGCTGAGGCCGGCGACAACATCGGCGCTCTGCTGCGTGGTATCGACAAGAAGAACATCGAGCGCGGCCAGGTTCTGTGCAAGCCCAACTCCATCCACCCCCTGACCAAGTTCAAGGGCCAGGTTTACGTCCTGTCCAAGGAAGAAGGCGGCCGTCACACCCCCTTCTTTAACAACTACCGTCCTCAGTTCTACTTCCGTACCACTGACGTGACCGGCATCATCACCCTGCCCGAGGGCGTGGAGATGTGTATGCCCGGCGACAACGTGGTTATGAGCGTTGAGCTGATCACCCCCATCGCCATCGAGAAGGGCCTGCGCTTCGCTATCCGCGAGGGCGGCCGTACCGTCGGTTCCGGTGTCGTCACCGAAATCCTGGACTAATCTCCAGCTGCGATAAGTGACTGATGAATCCCCCCAGCCTCCGGCTGGGGGGATTTTTTTGGCTCTGTAGGGGCGGGTCACTGACCCGCCCGTCGGCCCCCGGCGAGGGGGCCGACGCCGGAACGGCACGTCCGGGAGGCCGTGCCCTACGGGTTCAATAGGGGGGCGGGGCGCATAATTGCGAACCGGTCCCGGCGACGCATCCAATACCTTCCCCCGGGGGGAAGGTGGCTTGCCCGAAGGGCAAGACGGATGAGGGATGGCGAAGGGTGGGATACACCCACTGGCTTTATCAAAAAAATGCCCCACTCAAATCGAGTGGGGCATTTTTGTGCGACGCAGGTCTGTAAGCCGGGTTCTGTTTTAACAGCCATCTATCTAGCCCTGCAATTACTTGCGGGGTCAAGCCGCCTCCTCGGAACGGACGGGCCGTCCTTGTGTTCCTCCACGGCGTTGCTCCGGGATAGAGTTTACATCGTAAAACCCATGTTGCCATAGGCCGGGTGCGCTCTTACCGCACCTTTTCACCCTTTCTGGCTGGCCAGAGCCAACCAGTGGTATCTCTCTGTTGCACTTGTCCTGGGGTCACCCCCGGCGGGCGTTACCCGTTATCCCTTGCCCTGCGGAGCCCGGACTTTCCTCATCTGGGGCCTTTCGGCCGCCATCCGCGGCTGTCCAACCTGGTCGCTGGAATATTGTACTCTAACTTTTGGAAAATGTCAAACATCTTGCAAAATCTTTTGGAAAAGATTATACTGTAAGAAACAAAAACCTGCGTAGGGGAGGGGCTTGCCCCCTCCCGGCCCTAGTGGTTCAAAACGATAGATTGTCATTGCGAACCAGCCAGCGGGCCGGTGTGGCAATCCGTTCTCTTTTTTCATTTTTCCTTTGGAAAAATGAACTGCTTGGCGCAAAGCACCAAGCAGAGGGGATGCGGATTGCCACGCCAGCGTGAACGGCTTCTTCGCAATGACATCACAAAAGGTTAGGCGTTGCAGGCTACTGGGGACGGACAGCCGCAAGGGCTGTCCCTACGCACAATCCATGGATAAGGAGCATTTACATGAACACTTCTTTTGAAACCTACTTTGAAAGCCTCCGGGGGCAGCGGATTGCGGTGCTGGGCCTGGGGGTCAGCAACCGGCCCCTGGTGCGGCTGCTGCTGGAATTCGGCTGTGATGTGATGGGCTGCGACAAAACCCCCCGGGAAAATCTGGACCGGGAGGTTTTGGACCTGGAAAGCCTGGGCTGCAGGCTCCATGTGGGGGAGGATTACCTTTCCGGCGTGGAGGCCGACGTGGTGTTCCGGACTCCCGGGATGCACCCGGGGAACCCCGCCATCCAGGCGCTGCGGGACCGGGGGGCCAGAGTCACCTCGGAAATGGAGGCCTTCTTCGAGGTCTGCCCCTGCCACCTGATGGCAGTCACCGGCTCCGACGGCAAAACCACCACCACCACCCTCATCAGCGAGATGCTGAAGGCCGCCGGATACACCGTCTGGCTGGGGGGCAACATCGGCACGCCCCTGCTGCCTCTGGTCCGCCGGATGAAGCCGGAGGACTACGCCGTGGTGGAGCTTTCCTCCTTCCAGCTCATGGACATGGAGCGAAGCCCCGCCCGGGCCCTTATTACGAACCTGGCCCCCAACCATCTGGATATCCACAGGGACATGGAGGAATATGTCCAGGCCAAGAAAAACATCTACCGCTTCCAGGACGAAACCGGCCTGCTGGTGCTGAACGCCGACAACCCCATCACCGCCGGTCTCCGGGGCAACGGCAAAACCGTCTTTTTCTCCCGCCGGGGCCAGGGGCACATCCATGTGGAAAACGACATCATCTGCCGGGACGGCACGGCGGTGCTGAACACCTCGGATATTCTGATTCCCGGGGTCCACAACGTGGAAAATTACATGGCCGCCATCGCCATGGTGGAGGGCCTGGTGGGAGACGACACCGTCCGCACCGTGGCCCGGACCTTTGGCGGGGTGGAGCACCGCATCGAGCTGGTTCGCATCAAGGACGGCGTGAAATTCTACAACGACTCCATCGCCTCCTCCCCCAGCCGGACCATTGCGGGCCTGCGGAGCTTCGGGGAAAAGGTCATTCTGATTGCCGGAGGCTACGACAAGCACATCCCCTACGACGTTCTCGGCCCCGAAATCTGCGCCCACGTGAAAAAGCTGTACTTAGGCGGTGCCACCGGCCCGAAAATCCGGGCGGCGGTGGAAGCCTGTGGAGAGAATATTCCGGAAATTTTCGACTGCGGCAATTTTGAGTCCGCCGTCCGGGCCGCCGCCGCCGGTGCCGAGCCGGGGGACGTGGTTCTGATGAGCCCCGCCTCCGCCGCCTTTGACCAGTTCAAAAACTTCATGGTCCGGGGCGAATTCTTCAAAAGAATAGTAAAGGAGCTGTAACATGGACATCACCAAATTCACCCGCCCCGCCCGGAAGCTGCTGCCCCTGCAAAAGTGCGGCGTGGTCATCGTGGCCGCCGGCACCGCCTCCCGGATGGGGGGCATCGACAAGGTCATGGCCCCCCTGGGCGGCGAGCCTATGATTGCCCGCACCGTCCGGGCCTTCCAGACCTGCGACGCTGTTTCGGAAATCGTCATTGTCACCCGGCCGGACCTGATTGTCAAAATCACCGGCCTGACCGCCAAAATGGACAAGGTCCGGGCGGTGGTGGCCGGAGGCAGCAGCCGCCAGGAATCCGTCCACCTGGGCCTCAACGCCCTGGGGGAGGACGTGAAGCTGGCCGCCGTCCACGATGGGGCCCGGCCCCTGGTCTCCTGGCAGGTCATCGACCGTGTCATCCGGGCGGCCAACACCTACGGCGCCGCCGCCCCGGCCATTGCCGTCAAGGACACCGTCAAGGTGGTGGAGGGCGGCGTGGTGAAGAAGACCCCGGACCGGGCCACCCTGCGGGCGGTCCAGACCCCCCAGGTCTTTGACTTTGACCTTTTGCGGGCGGCCCACAAAAACGTGACCCAGACCGGGGCACAGGTCACCGACGACTGCTCCGCCGTGGAGCTGCTGGGAATGTCCGTGAAAATTGTGGAGGGGGACGAAAAAAACATCAAGGTCACCACCCCCCTGGATTTGAAAATTGCAGAGCTGCTTTTGGAGGAACAAGCATGAGAATTGGACACGGATACGACGTACACCGGCTGGTAACGGGCCGGGATCTGATTCTGGGCGGCGTGAAAATCGACTGCGAAAAGGGCCTGGACGGCCACTCCGACGCCGACGTGCTGCTCCACGCAGTCTCCGACGCCCTGCTGGGGGCGGCGGGCCTGGGGGACATCGGCCGCCACTTCCCGGACACGGACCCGAAATACAAGGGAGCCGACTCCCTGCGCCTTTTGGAAATTGTAGCGGAAAAGGTAAGGGCGGCGGGCTACCGGGTCAGCAACATCGACGTGACCATGATTGCCCAGCGCCCCAAGCTGAAAGATTACATCCCCCGGATGGAGGAAAACATCGCAAAGGCCGTGGGCATCGCCCCCGACCGGGTGAACGTGAAAGCCACCACCGAGGAAAAACTGGGCTTCACGGGAACCGGCGAGGGAATGAGCTGCCATGCGGTTTGCCTGCTGGAAGAATAAGCCCACCCCGTAGGGAGCGGATTTATGCGCTCCACAATGACGGTGGTTTCCCACCGCACCTCCCGGTCATTCCCGGAGGGAATGATGCCAATCTTCCCTGGAAGATTGGCCGGACAGCCGCAAGGGCTGTCCCTACGCAGTTTCCGGCGGGTGCAAAGCGGAACGGATAAATCCGTTCCCTACGGCTATGAATATAAATGAACATAAAGGAGAAAAAATATGCTGCCAACCAGAGAACAAGCGGAAAAGCTCTTAAAGGAAGCGGAGCCCTGCAACCCCGGCCCCTGGGGGGACCACTGCCGGGTGGCCGCCCACTGTGCTGAGAAAATCGCCCGGGCCAGCGGTATGGATGGGGAGAAGGCCTATATCCTGGGGCTGCTCCACGATATCGGCCGGAAATTCGGTGTCCGGCAGCTGGGCCACGTGTCCGACGGCTACAGCTACATGATGAAGCTGGGCTATGACGAGGCGGCCCGGGTCTGCCTGACCCATTCCTTCAACAACGGCCGGGTGGAGGAGTACATCGGCAAATTCGACACCACCGAGGCGGAGCTGGCCCTGATTCGGGAGAAGCTGGCAGGTCTCCAAATGGACGACTACGACCGGCTGATTCAGCTGTGCGACGCCCTGTCCGGGTCGGCGGGGGTGCTGGATATCCGGGCCCGGATGGAGGACGTGAAACGCCGCTACGGCGCATACCCTCAGGCCAAATGGGACAGCAACCTGGCCCTGAAAGCGTATTTCGAAAGGAAAATGGGCCGGGATGTCTATGAGGTGGTGGAAAAGGATACCTTTAGGCCGTAATATCCGCCCCCGTTGCACAGAAAAGACAGCCAAAAACGGCGTGCCCTGGGGCCGGGGGATGCGACGCACGGACCGGTATCGCCTGGATGCTGCTGGGAATTGGCATCGAATTTGAAAGTGCAAGGCCCAATTTCCCGCAAAAACCCGGATGCAAGAGGTGCTTGCTTGATAAATGCGGCCACAAATCCTATGATGGGCTGGAAGCGACAGGAGGTTTCAGAATGGATTTCGGAAAACAGATTAAACAGATTCGTGCAGAAAGACATTTGACCCAGGAACAGATGGCGCTGATGCTGAATGTGACAAGGCAAGCCGTATCGAATTGGGAAAACAACAAAAATCTGCCCGACCTGGAGCTGCTGGTTCTGATGTCCAGAGTTTTTTCTCTGTCGCTGGACCAACTGATTTTAGGAGGAACAGAAATGAACAACATGACGGAAAAATTGATTCGGGACGGAAGCGAAACCAGGCGGGCCAGGCTCAACCTGATAACGGTCAGCATAGGCGCGCTGCTGCTGCTGGCCGGACTGGCCTGTCTGGCTATCAAGGGAGCGTCCGTGGAGTATGTTGACCCACAGGGCATTCTCCATGAAAACTTTTTCCTGCTTCCCATTGGATTTTTGTTTATTTTCAGTGGGATTCTCACATTTTGTGCAGTCGGCATCCGGAACCTTGCTGCACGGATGAAATCCAAGGGGGGCCGGTAACCCATTGGCGGCCCCTCCGCCCGCACAGTTTCGACACTCCCGGCATAGATTGTGCCGGGAGGTTTTTTGTATGAAACTGTTTTATATCACCTTCCGCTCGGTGACCTTTGCCCAGCGGGGGGAGCGGGTTTTGACCGGGGCGGGAATTCGGTGCACCATGCAGCGCACCCCCCGGTGGATGGAGGAGCTGGGCTGCGGCTATGCCCTGCGGGTGTGGGCGGCGGATGTGGCCCCGGCGGTGGAGCGGCTTCGGGCGGAGCGGGTGCAGCTGCGGCGGGTCTACGGCTCCCGGGATGACGGGCAGCTGGAGGAGCTGACGGTATGATTTATCTGGATTCCGGGGCCACCTCCTTTCACAAGCCTCCGGCGGTGGCCCGGGCAGTGATCCGGGCTATGAACACCTGCGCCAACCCGGGCCGGGGCGGATATCCCGCCGCCATGGAGGCCGCCCGCCAGGTTTACCGCTGCCGGGAGGAGGCGGCCTGGCTCTTTTCCTGCCGCCCGGAGCAGGTGGTGATGACGGGAAGCTGCACCCAGGGCCTGAACATCGCCATCGCCACCCTGGTCCGGCCCGGAGCCAGGGTGGTGGTGTCCGGCTTTGAGCACAACGCCGTTATCCGCCCCCTGCACGCCCTGGGGGCGGAGATTGTCATTGCCGGCCGGCGGCTTTTTGACTGGCAGGACACTTTGGACAGCTTCCGCCGGGCCCTGGACCGGGGGGCGGAGGCCGCCGTGTTCACCCACGTGTCCAACGTCTTCGGCTATATCCTGCCGGTGGAGCAGCTGGCAGCCCTGTGCCGGGACCGGGGCGTCCCCTTCATCATCGACGCCGCCCAGTCCGCCGGAACCATGGAACTCAATTTCGAAGCCCTGGGCCCGGCGTTCATCGCCATGCCCGGGCATAAGAGCCTGCTGGGGCCTCAGGGGACGGGGATTCTGCTTTGCCGGGAGGGCGGGCGGCCTTTGGTTTTTGGGGGGACGGGGAGTCTGTCTGCCTCCCGGGAAATGCCGCCGGATTTGCCGGAGCGGCTGGAGGCGGGGACTCTCAACGTTCCCGGCATTGCCGGGCTGACCCAGGGCCTTCGGTATCTGAACCGGGTGGGGGTGGAGCGTGTGGGAAGGCGGGAGCACCGCCAGCTGCGCCGCTGTGTGGCGGGGCTGCAAAGCCGGGGGATGGCGGTGTTCTCCGGCCCTCACCAGGCGGCCACGGTGTCCTTCCTGCCGGGCATGGACTGCGAGGCGGCGGCGGAGCAGCTGGGCAGGCAGGGCATCTCCGTCCGGGCGGGGCTGCACTGCGCCCCCGCCGCCCACGAAAGCGCCGGGACCCTGGCCACGGGCACGGTGCGGGTCAGCTTCGGCTATGACGCAGGGGATGCCGAGACCGAGGCCCTCCTCCGGGCTGTGTCCCGGCTGCCACCCTGCCCCCAGTAACGGAAATCCCCGGGCGGAAGGATTTGCCCGGGGATTTCCATAAAATTTTTACAGAATGTCTATTGCCAACTTGCAAATCTTCCGTTATAATAGAACGGATATAGAATAGCAAAATAGGCACTGGGAACAGTTGACATAAAAGGGGAAGCACATGATGGACGTCATTCAGGATTTTGTACAGGACCTGCTCGGGATGCAGTGGTCAGACTATCTGGACATTGCCCTGGTGGCATATTTGATATTCCGGCTCATGCCGCTGCTGCGCAGCCGCAATGTGATGCGCATTGCCCGGACGGTGGTGCTGCTGGTGCTGGTGACCTGGGTCACCGGGCTGATGAAGCTGTATACCCTCAACTGGATTCTGACCCAGTTTCTGACCATCGGCCTGCTGGCCTTTGTGGTGCTGTTCCAGCCGGAGCTGCGGCGGATGCTGGACCATCTGGCGGACATGAAGCTGAGCAATCTGCTGGGCGGCAGAAAGTCCGTCCACGAAATGGACAAGGTCATCACCCAGACGGTGATGGCCTGCGAGGCCATGAGCCGCCAGCGGGTGGGGGCGCTGATTGTCTTTTCCCGGGAGCACCGGCTGGATGAATACTTCAAAACCGGCACCGAGGTGGATGCCATTGTGTCCGAGCAGCTGCTGCGGAACCTGTTTTTCACCAAGGCGGCCCTCCACGACGGTGCCGTCATCATCCAGGACGGCCGGGTGGCCGCCGCCGGCTGTGTGCTGCCCCTGTCCACCAGCCCTATGCTGAGCGCGGACCTGGGCACCCGGCACCGGGCCTCCGTGGGCATCAGCGAGGTGTCCGACGGCGTGGCGGTGGTGGTGTCCGAGGAGACCGGCACCATTTCTGTGGCGGTGGGCGGAATGCTCAAGCGGCACCTGGCTCCTCAGACCTTGGAAAAGCTCCTGCACTACGAGCTGTGCCCCCGCAATGAGGAGCTTCAGAGGACAAACCCTGCCGCCAAGGCCCTCAAGAAAATTTCCCGTAAGAAGGAGGAGGACGGATATGCCAAGAAATAAGCTGTATTCCTTCCTGCTGTCCCTGGTTATCGCCTTTGGCCTGTGGCTGTACGTGGTGAACAACGTCAGCCAGGAGGATTCCACCACCATCTCCGGCATCCCGGTCATCTGGGAGGGGGAGGCAGTGCTGAACGACAACAACCTGATGCTGACCCACGTGTCCGCTGAGACCGTGTCGCTCCACGTTTCCGGCGCCCGGAGCGAGCTGAGCAAGATCAACGCCGGCAACATCTTCATCAAGTGCGACATTTCCAAAATCAACGAGCCCGGGGAGAAAATCCCTCTGCTGTACACCTATGCCTTCCCCGGCGACGTGCCCTCCAACGCCCTGCAGGTGGAGTCCCGGAACCCGGGTGTGCTGTACGTCAACGTGGACTACCGCCGGACCAAGGAGGTCAATGTGGCGGTGAAGTGGACGGGCACCCGGTCTGAGGATTACCTCTACGACACGGAGAACGCCAAGCTGGACTACAACACCGTCACCGTGGTGGGTCCCGCCGCCGTGGCGGACCAGATTACCCAGGCGGTGATTGAGGTGGACCTGTCCCAGCGGACGGAGTCCATCAGCGAGAGCTTCCGCTACACCCTGTGCAACGCCGACGGCGAGCCGGTGGATGCCGAGCAGATTGTCACCAATGTGGAGGAAATCCGCATGGATATGTCCATCCAGCGCATCAAGGACCTGAACCTGGCGGTGGATGTCATCTACGGCGGCGGGGCCACCCCCAACAACACCAGCGTGAAGCTGGCCATGGAGTCCATCCGGGTCTCCGGCAGCGCAGCGGCTCTGGACGCGCTGGGGGACACCCTCACCGTCTGCTCCATCAACCTGGCGGAGGTGGAGCGGTCCCGGGAGGACACCTACCCCATCGTCCTGCCTGAGGGCGTTACCAACCAGACCGGCGTAGGCGAGGTACTGGTCAGCATCCGGTTCTCCGGCCTGCGGACCAAGGAATTCACTGTGGAAAATATCCAGAGCGTCAACGTGCCCGAGGGCATGGCGGCGGAGATTATCGGGGCCAACCTGACGGTGAAGGTCCGGGGCTCCGAGGCGGAAATCAACGCCCTGACGGCGGAGGACATCACCGCCGTGGTGGACTTCACCGACGCAGTGGCGGGCACCGCCACCTATAAGGCCTCCATCAGCTTCAGCGACAGCTTCAAGAATGTGGGCGCTCTGAAAACCAGCGCCGTATCGGCCACGGTCCGGCCTGCGGAGGGCTAGCCATGGAGCAGCTGGTGCGCATTCAAAGGACCCACCCCGACGGCACGGCCACGGTGGTCCACGTCCGGGAAAGCGCCTGCTCCGGGGACTGCCACAAATGCTCCGGCTGCGGGGCCGCCAAGGAGGCGGTGGTGTTCACCGCCGCCAACCCCATCGGCGCAGCAGCCGGGGACCTGGTCCGGGTGGAATCGGACTCCGCCCCGGTGCTGAAGGGGGCGGCGGTGCTGTATGTGACCCCTCTGGCCCTGTTTTTCCTGGGCTACTGGCTGGGAAGCCTGGCCGGGTCCGGCCCCCTGGGGGGCGGCCTGGGCTTTGCCCTGGGGGTGGCGGCGGCGGTATTTTACGACCGGCGGGTGGCCCGCCACGCAAAGACGGACTACACCATTACCGCCTTTGCACAATTTAGGAAAGAAGAGGAACATAACCATGGTTAAAAGCATGACCGGCTATGGCCGTGCCGTGGAAACGGTAAACGGCCGGGAATACACCGTGGAGCTTCGCTCCGTCAATAACCGGTATCTGGACTGCACCGTGAAGCTGCCAAGAAGCCTGTCCTTTGCAGAGGAGGCGGTGAAGCAGGCGGTGAAGCAGTCTGTGTCCCGGGGCAAGGTGGATGTGTTCATCACCCTCCGGGCCGAGGGGGCCTCGGATGTGCAGGTGACCCTCAACGAGGCCATGGTGGAGGGGTATCTGGCCGCCATGAAGCAGATGGCCCAGAAGTACGGCGTTATCGACGACATCAGCGTATCCCTCCTGTCCCGAATGAGCGAGGTGTTCACCGTGGACAAGCCCCAGGTGGACGAGGAGCAGCTGCTGGCGGACCTGATGAGCGTGGTGAATAAGGCCCTGGAAGCCTACGACGCTATGCGCTGCACCGAGGGTATGGCCCTGGAAAAGGACCTGCGCAGCCGGGGCCAGACCATTTTGGACCTGGTTTCCCAGGTGGAGGCCGGCAGCGGCCAGACGGTCATCGACTACCGCGCCCGGCTTTACAGCAAGCTCAAGGAGGTGCTGGCCAATACCGCCATCGACGAAAGCCGCATCCTCACCGAGGCCGCCATCTTTGCCGACAAGGTGGCCGTGGACGAGGAAACCGTCCGCCTGAGAAGCCATTTAGAGCAGATGGACCATATGCTCTCAAGCGGCGGGGCCGTTGGCCGGAAGCTGGACTTCCTGCTCCAGGAAATGAACCGGGAGTCCAACACCATCGGCTCCAAGTGCTCCGATGTGCGCCTGGCCCGGATTGTGGTGGACATCAAGGCGGAGCTGGAAAAAATCCGGGAGCAGACCCAGAACATCGAGTGAGGGACCTGCCATGAAGCTCATCAACATCGGATTTGGCTCCATGGTGGCGGCAGGCCGGGTGCTGTCCGTGGTGGCACCGGATTCCGCCCCCATCAAGCGCATCATCCAGGAGGCCCGGGACCGGGGAATGCTCATCGACGCATCCTACGGCCGCAAAACCAAGGCGGTGATCCTGATGGACACCGACCACGTCATTCTTTCCGCCATCTCCACCGAGACCATTGCCGCCCGGTGGCAGGACCGGCCGGAACCTGAGGAGGAAGAACCATGACCAAGGGAAAGCTGATTGTCATTTCCGGCGCCTCCGGCGTGGGCAAGGGGACGGTTTTAAAGCGCATGATGGACAGGCAGCCCAGCCTGACCTTCTCTGTCTCCGCCACCACCCGGCCACCCAGGCCCGGCGAGCAGGAGGGCGTGCACTATTACTTCGTCACCAAGCAGCGGTTTGAGGAAATGATTGCCCGGGGAGAATTCCTGGAATACGACGCTCACGCCGCCAATTACTACGGCACCCCCCGGGCCCAGGCGGAGGAAAAGCGGCAGCACGGCCACGTGCTGCTGGACATTGAGCCTGCCGGGGCCATGCAGGTCAAGCAGAAGGAGCCGGAGGCGGTGTTCATTTTCATCATGCCCCCGTCGGTCCAGGAGCTGGAGCGCCGCCTGCGGGGCCGGGGCGACACCCCCGAGGACCAGATAAAAATGCGCATGGAGCGGGCCAAGTGGGAGATGGACCAGAGAAGCTGGTACGACCACGTGGTGGTCAACGACGACGCAGACCGCTGCGCCGAGGAAATCCTGCGCATCATCGGAGCGTAAACACCCCTGTCATTGCGAACCAGCGCGCACGCTGGTGTGGCAATCCGCATTCCCGGACAACGGAGAAAAGGAACGGATTGCCACGTCGCTGCACTCCTCGCAATGACACGGTTTTCAATAAACGATTATCAATATTTCTTTTTTGGAGGAACTTAATTATGCTGTACCCCCCTGTTGCTGATTTGCTGAAAAATGTGGATAGCCGTTACCTGCTGGTGAACGTGGTGGCCCACCGGGCCCGCCAGATTGCCGCCGAGGCCGAGGCCTTCCAGGAGGAGCTGCCTGAGAAGCCCGTGACCATGGCCATCCAGGAGGTGGCCGACGGCGAGCTGTCCGCCACCGTCAAGGACGAATACAGAAACTAAAATTCACCTGTCATTGCGAGGAGCGAAGCGACGTGGCAATCCGCTCCTTTCGCCTTTTCTGCAAGAAAAGGCGCGGCGGCCTGAGGGCAGGCCGCCCTACGGAATAAAAATGGGTAAGGAGGGGCTTTATGATTGGAAAAATCGCAGTATCTGCGGCGAATTTTGCCATCGACAAGCCCTATTCCTATCGCATTCCCGAGGATATGGAGCTCCTTCCCGGCCAGCGGGTCCAGGTCCCCTTCGGCCGGGCCAACAAGCGCAGCGAGGGCGTGGTGCTTTCGGTGGAGCCGGGCAGTGAGGAAAAGCTCAAATCCATCGAGTGCTGCCTGGACGAGGAGCCTGTGCTGTCAGAGCATCAGCTGCGAATGGCCGCCTTCCTCCGGGACCGGTATTTCTGCACCTTTTACGATGCCATCCGGGCCATTTTACCGGCGGGTGTGTGGCTTAAAACCCGGGAGTCCTTCTCCCTGACCGAGGACCGGAGCTGGAAGGAGCGGACCATCCGCAAGGAGAACGCCCTTGCGGTGCTGACCCGGCTGGAGGAGCTGGGAGGCCGGGCGGATGCCGCGGCTTTGCAGGGCCTGGGCCTTCCCGAAGAGAAGCTGTCAGAGGTTTTGTCCTACCTGGCCCGGAAAAAGTGGATATCCGCCCAGCAGGAGCTGATTCGCTCCCTGTCCGACAAAACCGAGAAAATCGCCTCCCTGGCGGCCTCGCCGGAGGAGGCCATGGACTTTGCCGCCCGGCGGCCCAAATCGGCGGTGCTGCAAAAAAGTGTGCTGGAGCTGCTGTGCAGCGTGGGCAGCGCCGCCGTCAAGGAGCTGTGCTACTTTACGGGGGCCACCCCCGCCACCGTGGCAAGGCTGGAAAAGCTGGGCTATGTGGAGCTTTCCCAGCGGCCTGTGCTGCGGTGCCGGGAGATTAAACCCGCCCCGCTGGAGGGGCCTCTGGTGCTGAACGAGCAGCAGCAGGCAGCCTTTGAGGGGCTGAACCGCCAGCTTCTGGAGGAGAATCCCGGGGTGGGGCTGCTTTACGGCGTCACCGGGTCCGGGAAAACCTCCGTTTATATCAAGCTCATTCAAAGCTGCCTGGCATCCGGCAGGGCCGCCATGCTTCTGGTGCCGGAGATTGCCCTGACCCCCCAGCTGCTGGGGCTGATGGCGGCCTACTTTGGCCAGCAGGTTGCGGTGCTTCACTCCTCTCTGGCCGCCACGGAGCGCTACGATCAGTGGAAGCGGGTCCGCAGCGGCGAGGCCAAGGTCATCGTGGGCACCCGCTCGGCGGTGTTCGCCCCCTGCGACCCGGGCCTCATCATCCTGGACGAGGAGCAGGAGCACTCCTATAAATCCGAAAACAGCCCCCGGTACTGCGCCCGGGAGGTGGCCATCTGGCGTGGGGCCAAGGAGCACGCCCTGGTGCTGCTGGGCTCTGCCACCCCATCCATTGAGACCATGTACCGGGCCAAAGCCGGCCTTTACCGGCTCTATACCCTGCCCGCCCGGTTTGGCGGGCGGGCGCTTCCCCAGGTGGATATCGTGGATATGCGGGAGGAGCTGAAGCTGGGCAACGACCTGTCTCTCAGCGTGCCCCTGCGCCAGGATATTTTGCAGACCCGGGAGGCGGGAAGGCAGACCATTCTGCTGCTGAACCGCCGGGGCAACAGCCGGTGCCTGGTGTGCGTGGACTGCCGCCAGACCCCCGAGTGCCCCCGGTGCAGCCAGCGGCTGACCTATCACAGCGCCAACCACCGGCTTATGTGCCACTACTGCGGCCACTCCCAGCCGGCCCCCAGCCGCTGCCCCAGCTGCGGCGGCCCTATGAAAACCATCGGCACCGGCACCCAGAAGGTCCAGGAGGAGCTTGCCTACCTGTTTCCCGACATGGAGGTCAGCCGGATGGATGCCGACACCGTCAGCGCCGTGAATACCCACGAGAAAATCCTGGAACACTTCCAGAAGGAGAACGTCCCCATTTTAATCGGCACCCAGATGGTGGCCAAGGGCCTGAATCTGCCAAACGTCACCCTGGTTGGGGTGCTGGATGCGGACCTGAGCCTCTACACCGGCGGCTGGCGGGCCGGGGAGACCACCTTCAATATGCTCACCCAGGTGGTGGGCCGGGCCGGCCGGGGCCAGGAGCCGGGCCGGGCGGTGATTCAGACCCTGGTTCCGGACCACCAGGTCATCAAGCTGGCGGCGGAGCAGAACTACGACGGGTTTTACGATTTGGAAATCAATCTCCGCCGGGTCCAGAGCGTGCCTCCCTTCGGGGATGCGGCCACGGTGACCTTCACCGGGCCGGAGGAGGTGGCGGTCCTTCGGGGCGCAGCCAAATTCCGGGACAGCCTCATCGCCTGCCTGCGGCAGCCCCCCTACGACCGGGAAACCTGCACTACCCTGGGGCCAGCCCCCTGCCCGGTGCCGAAAATCAACTACAATTTCCGCTACCGCCTGACCCTGCGGTGCCGCATGAGCAAAAACCTGCGGCTGCTGCTGGCCTATCTGCTGCGGGAATTCAAAAAGGACAGAGCAAACCGGGATGTCAACGGCTTTATTGATGTCAACGGCTTTGAATAACAGAAAAATAGCGGCATTTTTGCCTTGCAATACAAAGGAGACACTATGGGACTGCGAAAGATTTTGACAGACAAGGACCCGGCCCTGCACAAGGTGTGCAGGCCGGTGGTGAATTTTGACGGCAGGCTGCACCGCCTGCTGGACGATATGCGGGAGACCCTGGTGGAGGCCAACGGCGTGGGCCTGGCCGCCCCCCAGGTGGGCATCCTCCGCCGGGTGGTGATTGTGGACCTGGGCGACGAGATTCTGGAGCTGGTGAACCCCCAGCTGCTGGAAACCGACGGAGAGCAGGAGGGAGCCGAGGGCTGCCTCAGCGTTCCCGGCAAGTACGGCCTGGTGAAGCGGCCCAACTTCGCCAGGGTCCGGGCCCAGGACCGGGACGGCCAGTGGTATGAGGCCGAGGGCGAGGAGCTGATTGCCCGGTGCTTCTGCCACGAGCTGGACCACCTGGACGGCATCATGTACACCGAGGTCATGGAGCGCTTCCTCACCGAGGAGGAGCTGAACGCCGACGAGGAATAAAGCATTCCGTGTCATGGCAAGCCGGTGTGCACCGGCTTGCCATGACAGAGAAAAGATTGAGTTGGAGGGAAACAGCTTGAGAGTCGTATTTATGGGCACGCCGGACATTGCGGCCACCTGCCTGAAAAAAATTCTCGCCGACGGCTTTGAGGTGGTCGGTGTCTATACCCAGCCGGACCGGCCCAAGGGCCGGGGCATGAAGCTGGTGGCCTCCCCGGTCAAGGAGGTGGCCCTGGCAAAGGGCATCCCCGTGTTCCAGCCGGAAAATTTCCGGGAGGAGGAGACCGTGGAGCAGCTGCGGGCCCTAAAGCCCGATGTCTGCGCCGTGGTGGCCTACGGGCGGATTCTGCCCCAGCGGGTGCTGGACGTGCCGAGTCTCGGCTGCGTCAACATCCACGCCAGCTGCCTGCCTCAGTACCGGGGCTCCGCCCCCTACCAGTGGGCGGTGCTGGACGGCTTGAAGGAGACCGGCGTCACTGCCCAGCACATGGCCTGGGAGATGGATGCCGGGGATATCATCGAAATTTTCAAAACCCCCATCGGGGACAATGAGACCGCCGGGGAGCTGCTGGACCGGCTGGCGGTGCTGGGGGCGGACCTGCTGAGCAGGACCCTGGGCCGCTTTGCAGCCGGTCCTGTGGCCGGGACCCCTCAGGACCCCAGCCAGGCCACCTTTGCCCCCATGCTGAATAAATCCATGTGCCCTCTGGACTTTACGAAGCCTGCTCAGCAGCTTCACAACCAGGTCCGGGGCCTGCACCCCTGGCCCGTGGCCACCATGGAGCTGCAAGGGAAGAAATTCAAGGTCCACGAGACCCGTGTGGCCGAAGGCCACGGAACCCCCGGCCAGGTGCTTGGCCTGACCAAAACCGGCCTGGTGATGGCCTGCGGTGAGGGCGCTCTGGAAATCCGCTCCCTGCAAGTGGAGGGCGGCAAGCGGATGGCGGCCCCCGACTACTTCCGGGGCCACCCCCTGGAGCCGTAATGGGCGCCCGGGAGACCGCCCTTCATGCACTGATGGCCTGCCGCCGGGAGGGGGCCTGGTCCAACGGTGTGCTGAAGGAATACATTGCCCGGGACCGGCTGGACAGCCGGGATGCAGCCCTGGCCACCCGACTGTGCTACGGGGTGCTGCAAAACCGGGGAAAGCTGGATTTTTATTTGAAGCAGCTGCTCACCGGAAAGCGCAGCAGTCTGCATCCGGTGGTTCGGGACATTCTCCATCTGGGCCTGTACCAGATTTATGAGCTTGACAAAATTCCAGACTCCGCGGCGGTGAATGAAGCCGTCACCCTGGCGAAGAAATACGGAAAAAGCCCCAAAGCAGGGTCCCTGGTCAACGGCGTTCTGCGGAGCGCCGTCCGCACCCGGGGGCAGCTGAAAGAGCCGGTGTCCTACGCCGACCGGTACAGCCACCCGGATGAGCTGATTTCCCTGCTGAAGGCCAACCTGCCCAAGGGAATGCTGGAGCCCATGCTCATCGCCGACAACGAATCCCCGGAGACCGTGGTCCAGGTGAACACCCTGAAAACCACCATGGGAGAGCTTCAAAAGATTCTGGAAGCGGAGCACGTCGCCGTCCGGCCCCACGGCTGGATGGAAAACTGCCTGGTGCTGTCCGGCACCGGCTCCATCGACACATTGCCCTCCTTCCGGGAGGGGCTGTACTACGTCCAGGACCCGGCGGCGAAGCTCAGCGTGCTGTGTGCCCGTCTGCCCCAGGCGGATATCCGGGTGCTGGACTGCTGCGCCGCCCCCGGGGGCAAGAGCTTTGCCGCCGCCATCGCCATGGGCGGCATGGGACAGATTACCGCCTGCGACGTTCATGCCCACAAAACCGCCCTCATCGAAAAGGGCGCAGAGCGGCTGGGCCTGGCCAATATCACCGCCCGCCGGCAGGACGCCACCGAAACGGTCCGGGAGTGGGTGGAGGCTATGGACACCGTCATTGCCGACGTACCCTGCTCGGGCCTGGGCATTATCCGGAAAAAGCCGGATATCCGCTATAAAAGCCTGGCCGAAATGGAGGACCTTCCGGCCTTGCAGCTGAAAATCCTGGAAAACCAGAGCCGATACGTAAAAAAAGGCGGGGTGCTGCTGTACTCCACCTGCACGGTGCTCCGCCGGGAGAACGAGGACATTGTGGCCGCCTTCCTGGCGGGCCACCCGGACTTTGCCTGCGAGCCTCTGGACCTGCCGGAGGCATTTCCCAAAAACGAAAGCGGAATGCTGACCCTGATTCCCGGCCAGCTTGACACCGACGGCTTCTTCATCTGCCGTCTGCGGAGGAAACCATGAATCTGAAATCTCTGACCCAGCCGGAGCTGGCGGACATCTTAAAGGAGCTGGGCCAGCCCGCCTTCCGGGCGGGGCAGGTCTTTACCTGGCTCCATAAGGGCGTCCGCTCCTACGATGAAATGACCAACCTGCCCAAGGGCCTCCGGGACACTCTGGCGGACAAATACCCCATCAACGCCCCTAAGGTCCTCAGAAAGCAGGAATCTCAGAAGGACGGCACCATAAAATATCTGTGGGAGCTGTCGGACGGCAACTGCGTGGAGACGGTGCTCATGCGCTATCACTACGGCAACACCGTCTGCATCTCCACGGAGGTGGGCTGCCGGATGGGCTGCGCCTTCTGCGCCTCCACCCTGGGGGGACTGGTGCGGCGGCTGGAGCCCTTTGAAATGCTGGACCAGGTGCTGTTCACCCAGGTGGACTCGGGGCTGCCCGTGTCCCACATCGTGCTCATGGGCATTGGCGAGCCCCTGGACAATTTTGACAACGTCATGCGCTTTCTGGAGCTGGTGAACAGCCCGGCGGGCATGAATATCTCCATGCGGCACATCAGCCTGTCCACCTGCGGCCTGGTGCCGAAAATCGACGAGCTGGCCAAACGGAAATTGCAGCTGACCCTGTCGGTGTCCCTCCATGCCCCCAACGACCAGGTGCGAAGCAGGATTATGCCCGTGAACCGGGCCTATCCCAGCGAGGCTTTGCTGGATGCCTGCCGCCGGTATTACCAGGCCACCTCCCGGCGCATTTCCTTTGAATACGCCATGATTGACGGAGTCAACGATCGGGTGGAGGATGCAAAGGAGCTGCTGCGGCGGCTGAAGGGCCTGCCGGCCCACTTCAACCTGATTCCGCTGAACCATGTGGAGGAAAGCCCCCTGAAGCCCAGCACCCGGGCGGCGGTGGCGGCCTTCCAAAAGACCCTGGAGGACGGCGGCATCACGGCAACCGTCCGCCGGACCCTGGGCGGCGACATCGACGCCTCCTGCGGCCAGCTGAGAAGGAAGTATACCAGGGAAAAATAACACACTCTGTCATTGCGAAGCCAGTGTCGCAACACTGGCTGTGGCAATCCGTATTCCCGTTGTTCCATATAAAGGAGAGCGGATTGCCACACCAGCTTGCGAGCTGGTTCGCAATGACATAGGGAAAGAGAAAAGAGAAACCAAAGAGAGAGGAGCAACGCCCATGCAAAGCTGGGGACTGACCGATCCTGGCAATGTCCGCAAGCAGAACCAGGACGCCTACCAAATGGAAAAGCTGGACCGCAGCACCCTGCTGGTCATTGTCTGTGACGGCATGGGCGGGGCGAAATCCGGCAATATCGCCTCGACTCTGGCGGTGGAGGTCTTCGTGGAGGAGGTCCGCCGGTGCTGGAAGCCCGGCATGAAGCAGGAGCAGATTGACATGATGATGCACAGCGCCGTGAAGCTGGCCAACTTCACCGTCTATGACCAGGCGGTCCAGTTTGAGGAATTCGACGGCATGGGCACCACTTTGGTTGCTGCCCTGGTCCGGGGCCGCCACGTGACCGTGGTGAACGTGGGCGACAGCCGCTGCTACGCCATCAATGCCGGGGGTATCAATCAAATTACCAGGGACCACTCCCTGGTGCAGATGATGGTGGACCGGGGGGAGCTGACTCCGGAGCTTTCCAAATCCTACCCGGGGAAGAACTTCATCACCCGGGCCATCGGCACGGAGCCCAGAGTCCTGTGCGATATGTACCACGTGGACGTAAGCCGGGGGGACTTCCTCCTGCTGTGCTCCGACGGCCTCAGCAACACCATGGACGACCAGGAGATTCTCTTTGAGGTGGTCCACGGCGTCAACAAGCAGTATTGCTGCCGCAGGCTGCTGAACATTGCCAAAACCCGGGGGGCCCCGGACAATGTGACCAGCGTTCTTGTTTTGATTTAGACGGAAGGAGCTTTTTCGCTATGGATCAATATATCGGACGGCTGCTGGATAACCGGTACGAGATTTTGGAAATCATCGGCACCGGCGGCATGGCCGTTGTATATAAAGCCCGCTGCCACCGTCTGAACCGGCTGGTAGCCATCAAGATATTAAAAGACGAATTTGCCAGGGACGAGGAGTTCCGCCGCCGGTTCCGGGCGGAGGGCGAGGCGGTGGCCATGCTCAGCCACCCCAACATCGTCCAGGTCTATGACGTTTCCTCCACCGACGAGGGAAATTATATCGTCATGGAGCTGATTGACGGTATTTCCCTGAAGCAGTATATGGAGAAAAAGGGCGTGCTCAACTGGAAGGAGACACTGCACTTTGCCATGCAGATTGCCAAGGGCCTGGAACACGCCCACAGCCGGGGCATCGTCCACCGGGATATCAAGCCCCACAATGTGATGGTGCTGAAAAACGGCTCTGTCAAGGTCATGGACTTTGGCATTGCCCGGGTTATGAATAAATCCAACACCCTGACCAAGGAGGCCCTTGGCTCCGTTCACTACATCTCCCCCGAGCAGGCCAAGGGCGGCCACACCGACAACCGGGCGGACCTGTATTCCCTGGGCGTGGTCATGTACGAGATGATGACCGGCCGGCCGCCCTACGACGGGGAATCCGCCGTGTCCGTCGCCATTCAGCACATCAACGGCGGGGCCCCCAAGCCCTCCACCTTAAATCCCAATATGCCCGTGGGCCTGGAGCAGATTATTGTCAAGGCCATGGCCCTGGAGCTGCGGGACCGGTACGCCTCCGCCACGGAAATGCTTCAGGATATGGAGGAATTCCGGAAAAACCCCAACATCGTCTTCCAGCACCACACCCTGCTGGACGATTCCACCCGGACCCTGCCCTCGGGCATTGCCGCCCGGACCACCGCCGACCGGATGGTCCAGGCCAAAACCGGCATCCGGCCGGAGGAGCCGAAGCGCCGCAGCACCGGAAAGCTGCCTCAGGCGGACATCGGCGGCAGCGCCGAGCTGGTCCGCCGGACCCAGCAGCGGCGCAAGGCCGAGGAAAAGCGCCGGGTGGAGGAGCGCAGCCGCATTGCAACAACCGCCATTGTCATTTGCAGCGCCGTGGCGGTGATTGCCATTGTGGTGTTCCTGGTGGCCCTGTTCAACGGGGCCCTGCTGAACCGGAAAAAGGACCTGGTCCAGGTGCCCAATTTGAAATACGAGATGTACGGCGAGGGCTTCGAGGCCCGCTACGAGGATTTTGTCATCCACTTAAATCCCAAGCAGTACAGCGAGGTCTACGCCGAGGGGCAGATTATGTCCCAGAACCCGGCCCCCGGGGAGGAGGTCCAGAAGGGCTCCGACCTGTGGCTCACCGTCAGCATGGGCAAGGAGCCGCCCCAGAAGCTGATGGACGACTACGTCAACGTGGACGTGGACCAGGCGGAGGCGGCCCTCATCAGCCAGGGCTTCCAGCCCCTGCGCAAAACAGAGGAAAACTACATCTATGAGGCGGGCAAGGTCATCCGCACCGAGCCCAGCAAGGACACCCCCCTGACCCCGGGCCAGACGGTGTACCTCTACGTCAGCACCGGCACCGATATCCAGGAGGCCCTGATGCCCAACGTGGTGGGGCTGGAAATCAACCGGGCCCAGAAATATCTGGAGCAGATGGGCTTTACCAACATCGTCATTGAGCAGATTACCTACATCAAGCCCGCCGGCGAGGTGGTGAAGCAGTCCCACAAGGAGGATACCCTCATGGACGTGAGCACCCAGATTAAGCTCTGGGTGTCCACCGGCCCCGATGAAAACGCCCCGGAGACCATCCCCACCGTGGAGACCGAGCCCACCCAGCCGGAGCTGACCACCGTGCCCGTCACCTTCGCTCTGCCGGAAATGGACGAGGACTTCAAGCTGGAAATCTGCCTCAGCGGCACCAACGACATTCTGGAAAGCAAATGGATTTCCGCCGGGGTCACCAGCAACACCGTGGAGCTGTCCGGCAAGGGCGTCGTTCCCTTCGACCTGTACATCAACGGCACCTTCTATAACACACAGGAAGTGAAGTTCGGCGATGAGTGAGAAAAAAACCGGGCGCATCCTGCGCTCTCTCAGCGGCTTTTATGACGTGCAGACCGACGGCGGCCTGGTTACCTGCCGGGCCAGAGGCATTCTGCGCAAGGAGGGAAATTCCCCCCTCACCGGGGACCTGGTGGAGATTTCCGTGGAGCGGGGCAGGGGCATGGTGGAAAAAATCCTGCCCCGGCGCAACTCCTTCGTCCGGCCGGCGGTGGCCAACATCGACGCTCTGGTGATTTTCGCCGCCAACGTCAATCCGGTGACGGAGCCGTACCTCATCGACCGGGTGGCCGCCATTGCGCTCGCCCAGGGGGTGCCGGTGTACCTGTGCGTCAACAAGTGCGATTTGGACCCGGCGCTGGACCTGGTGCGCATCTATGAGCACGCAGGCTTCCCGGTGATTTCCACCAGCGCCGAGACAGGCAGCGGGGTGGAGGCGCTGGCCTCCTTCATTCAAGGAAAGCTCACCGCCTTCACCGGCAATTCCGGCGTGGGCAAGAGCAGCATCCTGAACCGCCTGGCCCCGGCACTGAACCTGGCCACCGGGGAGGTATCCGAAAAGCTGGGCCGGGGCCGCCACACCACCCGGCACGTGGAGCTGTATTGCCTGGGGGACAACACCTACGTGGCGGACACCCCGGGCTTTTCCTCCTTCGACACCGACCAGATGGACGTGATTCTGAAAGAGGATTTGCAGTACGCCTTCCCGGATTTTGGGTGTTATCTTGGAACCTGCCAGTTCCGGGACTGCTCCCACCGGAAAGAGCCCGGCTGCGCCGTCCGCACCGCCGCCGAGGCCGGGGATATCGAACCGACCCGGTATGACAGTTATCTGAAGCTGTACGAAAAGGCGGCACAGATTAAGCTGTGGGAGCTCAAGTAAAAATCGTAGGGAACGGATTCATCCGTTCCGCTGCATCCATAAGCGATTTGCGTAGGGACAGCCCTTGCGGCTGTCCGGCCCTTCTTTCCCTTCCTTACGCAATAAAAAATGCCACCCGGGCGGGTGGCATTTTTGCGGAACGGATAAATCCGTTCCCTACGGCGGTATTTGCAAAAAACGCCATAACATTTACACCAAACACCATCGGCGGAATGACAGAAAAATGCGGCAAATTTTTGTGAAAAATTCTGAAAAAATGCTTGACAAATGGGGCTTCGGATGATAATATAATTGAGCTTGCGATTGGGATAACCATGCGAGCAATGCGATGATGCAGGAGATTGCGGTGAAAACCGGTAACTTCTGCGGAGTATGTCCGGTCATCGGGCGGCTGAACTGCTTCTGGAAGCGCTTGCGTATATCGCTGCGCCGGAGGGAAGGTCGGCCTCGGTCGGCCATTTTTCATGGCTTAGAGTGATACGCACGGCGGCGCGGACAAAACAGTTCGACCGTACCCAGGTACCTAAAGAAACTGAGTACGTGATTTTCAAGGAGGAAAACAAACCATGGCAAATCAGATGATCCGCATCCGGCTGAAGGCTTACGATCACCAGCTGATCGACTCCAGCGCTGCAAAGATCGTGGAAACCGGCAAGCGCAACGGCGCCCAGGTTTCCGGCCCCATCCCGCTGCCCACCAAGAAGGAAGTTGTTACCATCCTTCGCTCTCCCCATGTCAACAAGGACAGCCGTGAGCAGTTCGAGCGCAGAACCCACAAGAGACTGATCGATATCCTCAACCCCAACCAGAAGACCGTCGAGGCCCTCATGAGCCTGGACCTTCCCGCTGGTGTTGAGATTGAGATAAAGCTGTAATCACGTAACAACGTTTACAGCTGCCCGCACTGTCTGGCATCGGGCGGACGGGTCATGTTGACAGGAGACCCAATGCTCCCGTCAACCAATAACCTAATAAAAGGAGAAAACCAAAATGCAGAAAGCAATCATCGGCAAAAAAGTGGGCATGACCCAGATCTTCGATGAGAGCGGCAAGGTCATTCCTGTTACCGTTGTGGAAGCAGGTCCCTGCGTCGTCACTCAGAAGAAGACCGTCGAGACCGACGGCTATGTGGCCGTCCAGCTGGGCTTCGAAGATGTGAAGGAAGCCAAGCTGACCAAGCCTGAGGCTGGCCATCTGAAGAAGGCCGGCGTCGAGGCTAAGAAGCACCTGAAGGAGTTCAAGCTGGACAAGGCTGCTGACATGAACGTCGGCGACGTTGTCAAGGCTGACACCTTCACCGCCGGCGACATGATCGACGTCACCGGCATCAGCAAGGGCCATGGCTACCAGGGCGTTATCAAGCGTCACGGCGCTGCCCGTATCGACATGACCCACGGCGGCGGCCCTGTCCACCGTCACGCAGGCTCCATGGGCGCCTCCTCTCACCAGTCCCGCATCTTCCCCGGTAAGATCGGCGCAGGTCAGATGGGCGACGAGCAGGTCACCATTGAGAACCTGGAAATCGTTAAGGTTGACGCAGAGCTGAACATGATCGTTGTTCGCGGTGCTATCCCCGGCCCTAAGGGCGGCCTGGTCTACATCCGCAACACTGTGAAGAACAACAAGGTCAAGACCGCTGCAGCAGCCGGCATCAGCAAGAACCCGCAGAAGGCTTCCGGCAGAAACCCCCAGAAGGCTTCCGCAAGAGGCTAAGGAAAGGAGATCTTAAATCATGCTTAAGACCAATGTTTATGATATGTCCGGCAAGCTGGTTGGCGAGATCGAGCTCTCCGAAGCTGTGTTTGGCATTAACCCCAATGAGTCTGTTGTCCACGATGTGGTCAAGAACCACCTGGCCAACAAGCGTCAGGGCACTCAGAGCGCTCTGACCCGCGCAGAGGTTTCCGGCGGCGGCCGCAAGCCCTGGCGTCAGAAGGGCACCGGTCGTGCCCGTCAGGGCTCCACCCGTGCTCCCCAGTGGACTCACGGCGGCATCGTGTTCGCCCCCAAGCCCCGGGACTACAGTTACACCCTGAACAAGAAGGCCAAGCGCCTGGCTCTGAAGAGCGTTCTGAGCGCCAAGGCTCAGGAGACCAACCTGGTGGTCATCGACTCCATCAAGATGGACGCTCCCAAGACCAAGGAGTTCGCCGCTTTCCTGGCCAACGTCGGCTGCACCGCCAAGACCCTGGTGGTCACCGCTGAGGCTGACATGAATGTGGTGAAGTCCGGCCGCAACATCCCCGGCTGCCAGGTCACCTTCGCCAACCTGCTGAACGTTTACGACGTTGTCAACGCCACCAAGCTGGTTGTCGATCAGGCCGCTCTGACCAAGATTGAGGAGGTATTCGCATAATGAACGCTTACGATATCATCAGAAGACCTGTCATCACCGAGCAGTCCATGGAGGCTGTGGCTGACAAGAAGTACGTTTTCATGGTGGACATCAACGCCAACAAGACCGAAATCAAGGCCGCTGTTGAGCAGATTTTCGGCGTCAAGGTCGCCAAGGTCAACACCATCCGTATGCAGGGCAAGCTCAAGCGCACCGGCGCCTACCCCGCCGGCAAGCGGGCCGACTACAAGAAGGCCGTTGTCACCCTGACCGCTGACTCTAAGACCATCGAGTTCTTCGAGGGCATGGTCTAAAACCAATCTCAATAAAGGAGAGAAACGCAAATGGCTGTTAAAACTTTTAAGCCTTACACCCCCGCTCGCCGTAACATGACTGCTTCCGGCTTCGAAGGCGTGGACAAGAAGGCAAAACCTGAGCGTAGCCTGGTTGAGACCCTGAAGAAGTCTGCTGGTCGCAACAGCTACGGTCACATCACCGTCCGCCACCGCGGCGGCGGCAACAAGCGCAAGTATCGTATCATCGACTTCAAGCGCCTGAAGACCGATATGCCCGCCAACGTCGAGCGTATCGAGTACGACCCCAACCGCTCCGCTTTCATCGCTCTGATCAAGTACGAGGACGGCACCCTGAGCTACATCCTGGCTCCCCAGGGCCTGAAGGCCGGTGACTCCGTCATCGCCTCCGCCGCTGCCGACATCAAGCCCGGCAACTGCCTGCCCATCGCCAACATCCCCGTCGGTACCGTGATTCACAACATCGAGCTGCAGCCCGGTCACGGCGCTCAGCTGGTCCGTGCTGCCGGCGCCGCCGCACAGCTGATGGCCAAAGAAGGCGAGCTGGCTCAGATTCGCCTGCCCTCCGGCGAGGTGCGCTACATCCGCACCAACTGCACCGCCTGCATCGGCCTGGTTGGCAACCTGGAGCATGAGAACGTCCACATCGGCAAGGCTGGCCGGAAGCGCCACATGGGCATCCGTCCCACCGTCCGTGGCTCCGTTATGAACCCCTGCGACCACCCCCACGGTGGTGGTGAGGGCCGCGCCCCCATCGGCCGCTCCGGCCCTGTCACTCCCTGGGGCAAGCCTGCACTGGGTTACAAGACTCGTAAGACGAAGAACCCCACCAACAAGTTCATCGTCAAGCGCAGAAACAGCAAGTAAGGAGGAAATGAAATGAGCAGAAGCATCAAGAAGGGCCCTTTCGTCGCTCCTGAGCTGTACAAGCGTGTTGAGGAGCTGAACAAGGCCGGTGACAAGAAGGTTCTGAAGACCTGGTCCAGATCTTCCACCATCTTCCCCTCCTTCGTCGGTCACACCATCGCTGTCCACGACGGCCGCAAGCACGTGCCTGTCTATATCACCGAGGATATGGTCGGCCACAAGCTGGGCGAGTTCGTTCCCACCCGGACCTTCCGGGGCCACTCTGGCAGCAAGACCGCTAACAGCAAGTAAGGAGGTACGAAAAAATGGAAGCATTTGCATATGTTAAGTTTGTCCGTATGTCTCCTCGTAAGGTCAAGCTGGTTTGTGATATGATCCGTGGCAAGGACGTCAAGACCGCAGCCGCTCTGATGAGCCAGACTTCCAAGTCTGCCTGCGAGCCTATGGCCAAGCTGCTCAAGAGCGCTGTGGCCAACGCCGAGCACAACCACGGCATGAACGCTGAAAATCTGTACGTCTCCACCGTCACTGCGAACCCCGGCCCCATCCTCAAGCGCGGCCGCATCGCATCCCGCCGTGGTTTCGTTCGGATCAACAAGAGAACCACTCACATCACCATCGGTGTGAGCGAGAAGGCTTAATCAGGAGGTAGCTATGGGTCAGAAAGTTAATCCCCATGGACTGCGTGTTGGTGTAATCAAGGACTGGGACTCCCGCTGGTATGCCCGGGAGGAGAAGGTCGGCGACCTGGTGGTCGAGGATTACAACATCCGTAAGTATCTGAAGAACAAGCTGTACGCCGCTGGCGTCGCTAAGATTGAGATCGAGCGCAGCAATGGCAAGGTCAAAATCAACATCGTTTGCTCCCGTCCCGGCGTGGTGATCGGTAAGGCCGGTGCCGAAATCGAGAACCTGCGCAAGGATATGGAAGCCCGCCTGGGCAAGAGCGTCAACCTGAACATCGTTGAGGTCCGCTCCCCCGACCTGAATGCTCAGCTGGTGGCTGAGAACATCGCACAGCAGCTGGAGAAGCGTATCTCCTTCCGCCGTGCCATGAAGAAGGCCATGCAGCAGGCCACCCGCCTGGGTGCCAAGGGCATCAAGGTCACCTGCGCCGGCCGCCTGGGCGGCGCTGAGATCGCCCGCTCCGAGTCCTATCACGAGGGTACCATCCCCCTGCAGACCATCCGTGCCGACATCGAGTACGGCTTCGCTGAGGCTGCCACCACCTATGGCCGCATCGGCGTGAAGGTTTGGATTTACAAGGGCGAGGTTCTGAACACCACCCTGCGTGCTGCCGCTCCCGAGCCCGCTCCCCGTGAGCGCCGTGAGCGCCGCGACCGCCGCAACGGCGACCGCCGCAATGGCGGTGACCGCCGTACTGGCGCCGACCGCCCCTCTCCCCGTAGAGAATGAGGCCACCGCTAATGCTGAGGCCCACCAGAGTGAAGTACCTCAAGGTTCAGCGTGGCCGTATGACCGGCGCTGCTTCCCGCGGTAACAAGGTTTCCTATGGTGATTTCGGCATCCAGGCTCTGGAGCCCGCATGGATCACCGGCAACCAGATCGAGGCTGCCCGTATCGCCATGACCCGTTACACCAAGCGTGGTGGTAAGGTCTGGATCAAAATTTTCCCCGACAAGCCTTATTCCAAGAAGGGCCTGGGTACCCGAATGGGTTCCGGTAAGGGCGCTCCCGAAGGCTGGGTCGCAGTCGTTAAGAATCAGAAGGTGATGTTCGAGATCGGCGGCGTTTCCGAAGAAATCGCCCGTGAGGCTCTGCGTCTGGCACAGCACAAGCTGCCCATCAAGACGCGCATCATCGCCAAGGAAGTCGAAACCGAGATTGGTGGTGAATAATGATGAAGGCAAAGGAACTGAAGAATTTGTCCGTTTCCGATCTGGCCAAGAAGCTGGACGAGCTGAAGAAGGATCTGTTCATGCTGCGGATGCAGCACGCAACCAATCAGCTGGACAACCCCATGCAGATTGCTGCAACCAAGAAGGATATTGCCCGCATCAAGACCATTATTCGTGAGAAAGAGACCAACGTCTGAGGAGGATACGTAAATGACTGAAAGTAGAGCATTCCGTAAAACCAGAATCGGTCAGGTCGTCTCCGACAAGATGGACAAGACCATTGTGGTTGCAATCGAGGATAGCGTTCAGCATCCTCTGTACAAGAAGACCATGAAGCGGACTTACAAGCTGAAGGCCCACGACGAGAACAATGAGTGCGGCATCGGCGACACCGTGGAGGTCATGGAGACCCGTCCCCTGTCCAAGGACAAGCGCTGGAGACTGGTCAGAATTATCGAAAAGGCGAAGTAAGGAGGTCGGCCAGCTATGATTCAAGAAGAAAGCTATCTGAAGGTTGCCGACAACACCGGCGCCAAGGAAATCCACACCATCCGTGTCCTGGGCGGCTCCCGCCGGAAGTACGGCAACATTGGTGATGTGATCGTTGCTTCCGTCCGCAAGGCTGCTCCCGGCGGCACTGTGAAGAAGGGCGATGTGGTCAAGGCTGTCATCGTCCGTACCAAGCGGGGCGTCCGTCGTGAGGACGGCAGCTATGTCCGCTTTGATGAGAACGCTGCCGTGATCATCAAGGAGGACCGGAACCCCAAGGGTACCCGTATCTTTGGACCGGTGGCACGTGAGCTGCGTGAGAGAGACTACATGAAGATCCTCTCCCTGGCACCCGAAGTCATCTAAGGGGGAACCGAAGGAATGAACATTAAGAAGAATGATACCGTTATCGTCCTGTCCGGCAAGGACAAGGGCGTCAAGGGCAAGGTGCTGGTCGCTATGCCCGCTGAGAACAAGGTCATCGTGGAGAAGGTCAACGTCGCCACCTGCCACACCAAGCCCCGCCGTCAGGGCGAGACCGGTGGCATCGTGAAGAAGGAGACCCCCATCCGCAGCTGCAAGGTCGCCCTGTTCTGCGAGAAGTGCGGCAAGGGCGTTCGGGTCGGCCACAATGTGGTTGACGGCAAGAAGGTCCGCGTCTGCCGCAAGTGCGGCGCCGAAATCTGAGAGAGGAGAGTATCAATATGGCTAACAGAATGAAAGAGCAGTATGTTGCTGAGATCGCTCCCGCTCTGAACAAGAAGTTCGGCTACAAGAGCGTCATGCAGATTCCCAAGCTGGAGAAGGTCATCGTCAACGTTGGCTGCGGCGACAGCAAGAACAACGCCAAGGAGATCGAGGCCATCTGCAAGGATATCGCCACCATCACCGGCCAGAAGCCCATTACCTGCAAGGCCCGCAAGTCCGTCGCTAACTTCAAGCTCCGTGAGGGCGAAACCGTTGGCGTCAAGGTCACCCTCCGGGGCGACAAGATGTACGAGTTCCTGGACCGGCTGTTCAGCGTGGCCCTGCCTCGTGTCCGTGACTTCCGGGGCATCAACCCCAATTCCTTCGACGGCCGCGGCAACTACGCCTTCGGCCTGAAGGAGCAGCTGATCTTCCCTGAGATCGAGTACGACAAGGTGGACAAGATTCGCGGTATGGATATCTGCATCTGCACCAGCGCTGCCACCGACGAGGAAGCCAAGGAACTGCTGACTCTGCTCGGCGCTCCCTTCACCGCTTGATTTTAGGAGGAGAAACAACATGGCTAAGAAGTCTATGATCCTGAAGCAGCAGGCTGAGGCAAAGTTCTCCAGCCGCCGCTACAATCGCTGCAAGATCTGCGGCAGACCCCATGCCTACCTGCGGGACTACGGCGTTTGCCGTCTGTGCTTCCGGGAGCTGGCATACAAGGGCCAGATCCCCGGCGTCCGCAAGGCCAGCTGGTAATAATCGGATAGGTCCGATTCAAATGTAAGAATGATTCGGAGCGTCCCGGGAAGATGGCTCTGCCTCGTGCAGAGCGCATTCCCCGGATACCTCCGGGTCTGAACGGGTAAAGCCCGTAACTTCTATAAGGAGGAAATTTATATGCAAATCACCGATCCCGTAGCAGATATGCTGACCCGTATCCGGAACGCGAACTCTGCAAAGCACGACAGCGTGGATGTCCCCGCTTCCAACCTGAAGAAGGCCATTGCCCAGATTCTGCTGGACGAGGGCTACATCAAGTCCTTCTCTCTGGTGGACAACGGCAACCAGGGCACCATTCACATCACCCTGAAGTATCTGGGCAAGAAGGAGCAGGTCATCTCCGGTCTGCGCCGTGTTTCCAAGCCCGGCCTGCGTGTCTACGCCGGCGCTGAGGAGCTGCCCAAGGTTCTCAAGGGCCTGGGTATCGCCATTGTGTCCACTTCCAAGGGCGTTATGACCGACAAGAAGGCTCGTGAGCTGCACATCGGCGGCGAAGTCCTGGCCTTTGTCTGGTAAGGAGGATTTCCAAATGTCTAGAATTGGTAAGAAGCCGGTTATCATTCCGGCAAACGTGACGGTGGATATTGCCGCTGGCAACAATGTCACCGTGAAGGGCCCTAAGGGCACCCTGAATTACACCTTCCATCCCGACATGATCCTGAAGGTCGAGGGCAACGTTCTGACTGTTGAGCGCCCCGACGAGGAGCATCTGCACAAGTCCCTGCACGGCCTGACCCGCACCCTGCTGCACAACATGGTCGAGGGCGTGGAAAAGGGCTACAGCAAGGAGCTGGAGGTCAACGGCGTTGGCTTCCGTGCCGAGAAGAAGGGCACCCAGCTGGTCATGCGTCTGGGCTACTCCCATGAGGTCATCATGGACGAGATTCCCGGCATCACCGTGGAGGTCCCCGCTCCCAACAAGATCATTGTCAAGGGCATCGACAAGCAGACCGTTGGTCAGTTCGCTGCCGAGGTCCGTGGCAAGCGTCCCCCCGAGCCTTACAAGGGCAAGGGCATCAAGTATACCACTGAGGTCATCCGCCGTAAGGTTGGTAAGACCGGTGGCAAGAAGTAATGGAGGTGTGCCGAAATGGTTAGCAAGATCAATAAGAATGCAATGCGCATGAAGCGGCACGTCCGTGTTCGTGGCAAGATCTCCGGCACTCCCGAGCGTCCCCGTCTGAACGTGTTCCGCTCCAATGCGAACATCTACGCTCAGATTATCGACGATGTGAACGGCGTGACCCTGGTGGCCGCCAATACGCTGGAGAAGGAATTTGAGGGTACCACCGGCAACTGCGAGGCTGCCAAGAAGGTGGGTGCAGTCCTGGCAGAGCGCGCCAAGGCTAAGGGCATCGAGGAGGTCGTTTTCGACCGCGGCGGCTATATTTTCCATGGCCGTGTGGCTGCTCTGGCTGAGGGTGCCCGCGAGGCCGGCCTCAAGTTCTAAGAAGGAGGAAAAGAAATGGCTTACAATAAGACTCCTAACAATGAAGCCCCTGAGCTCATTGAGAAGGTCGTTTACCTGAACCGTGTCTCCAAGACCGTGAAGGGCGGCCGTACCATGAGATTCTCCGCTCTGGTGGTTGTCGGCGACGGCAAGGGCACTGTGGGCTACGGCATGGGCAAGGCCGCTGAGGTCTCCGAGGCTATTCTCAAGGGCATCGCCGATGCCAAGAAGAACATGGTCAAGGTTTCCCTGGCCGGCGACACCATCCCCCACGATGTCATCGGCATCTTCGGCGCCGGCACCGTTCTCATGAAGCCCGCCCCCGAAGGCACCGGCGTGATCGCCGGCGGCGCTGTCCGTGCCGTCATGGAGGCTGTTGGCATCAAGAACATCTGCGCAAAGTGCCTGCGCTCCAACAACCCCCAGAACGTTGTCAAGGCCACCATGAACGGCCTGACTTCCCTGCGTTCCCCCGAGCAGGTCGCTGCTGTCCGTGGTAAGAGCGTAGAAGATATCGTTGGTTAAGGAGGGCAATTAACATGGCTAATCTGAAAATTACCCTGGTTAAGAGCCTGAACGGTCGTCTGGAAAAGCACATCGCTACTGCTGCGTCCCTGGGCCTTCGCAAGATCGGCCAGGTCACCATCCAGCCCGACAACACCCAGACCCGTGGCAAGATCGCCAAGATCGGTTACCTGCTGCAGGTCACCGAAGTTGAATAAGGAGGATGAGAATTATGAAACTTCATGAGCTCTCTCCCGTCGCTGGCTCCACCCATGTGGGCAAGCGTAAGGGCCGCGGCATCGCTACCGGCAACGGTAAGACCGGCGGCCGTGGCCACAAGGGTCAGAAGGCCCGCTCCGGCGGCAAGGTCCGTGTGGGCTTCGAAGGCGGCCAGATGCCTCTGTCCCGCCGCATCCCCAAGCGCGGCTTCAACAACATCTTTGCAAAGCCCCTGACCGCTGTCAACGTGGCTGCTCTGAATGTGTTTGAGGACGGCACTGTGGTGGACGCTGCCGCTCTGGTGGAGGCCGGCATCATCAATGCCTGCCCCTACGGCCTGAAGGTGCTGTCCAACGGCACCCTGTCCAAGAAGATCACTGTCAAGGCTTCGGCTTTCTCTGAGTCTGCTAAGGAAAAGATCGAGCAGGCAGGCGGAAAGGCCGAGGTGGTATAAGTGATACAGACACTCCAGAACGCTTGGAAGATTCCTGAACTGCGTAAGAAGCTCATCTTCACACTGTTCATTCTGCTGATCTACCGCGTTGGCAATGTGATCCCTGTTCCTTATATCGACGTCGCTGCCCTGGCAAGCTACTTCAACTCTGTTCTTTCCAACACCATCCTGGGCCTGTACAATGCAATGTCCGGCTCCGCCTTTTCCCGGGCCACCGTCTTTGCACTGGGCATTCAGCCCTACATCAACGCATCCATCATCATCCAGCTGCTGACCATTGCCATTCCCGCCCTGGAGCGGATGGCAAAGGAGGGCGGCGAGGAGGGCAAGAAGAAGATTGCCCGCATCACCCGCTGGACCACCGTGGGCCTTGGCCTGCTGATGGGCTGGGCCTACTATATGATGCTGGTCAACTACGGCACCTCCGGCTTCTCCATTGTGGAGACGGGCTTCCTGCCCGGCCTGGTGGTGGTGCTGGCCTTCACCGCCGGCTCTGCTCTGGTGATGTGGCTGGGTGAGCAGATCACCGAGTTCGGCATCGGCAACGGCATCTCCATGATTCTGTTTGCCAACATCATCTCCGGGCTTCCCGGCATGGTGGGCCGGATGGTCTCCATGGCCTGGTGGCAGGTGCTGATTGTCCTGGTGGGCATTGCGGCTCTGATTCTGTTCATCATCTTCATCAACGACGCCGAGCGCCGGATTCCCATCCAGTACGCAAAGCGCGTGGTGGGCCGTAAGGTCTACGGCGGCCAGAACACCAACCTGCCCATCAAGGTCAGTATGTCCGGTGTGATGCCCGTCATCTTCGCACAGTCCATCTGCTCCCTGCCCGCCACGGTCTGCGCCTTCACCGGCGTGGGCGAGGGCAACTGGTGGTATGACCACCTGTGGAGCGCCAACAGCTGGATGTATGCGTTTATCTACTTCCTGATGATTTTCTTCTTCAGCTGGTTCTACTCCACCATCCAGTACGATCCCGTGGAGATTTCCAACAACCTGAAGAAGAACGGCGGCTTCATCCCCGGCTTCCGTCCCGGCAAGCCCACCGCCGACTTCATCCACAAGGTCATCAATAAGATTGTGGTCTTTGGTGCTGTGTACCTCGGCATCGTCGCCCTGCTGCCCATTGTGGCCGGCAACCTGATGGTTGGCGTGCGCAACCTGGCCATCGGCGGCACCTCCGTCATCATCGTTGTGGGCGTTGCCCTTGAGACGGTGAAGGCTCTGGAGGCACAGATGCTCATGCGGCATTACAAGGGCTTCCTGGACTAAATCAGGAGGTATGGCAGAATGAATCTCATTCTACTGGGCGCGCCCGGCGCCGGAAAGGGAACCCAGGCAGAGCTGCTGACCCAGAAGCTCTCCATTCCCGCCATCTCTACCGGGAATATGCTCCGTGAGGCCATGGCAAATGGTACGGAGCTTGGCAAAAAGGCTAAGAAATTCATGGACGAGGGCTATCTGGTCCCCGACGAGCTTATTCTCGGCATCGTCGCCGACCGGGTTGCCATGCCCGACTGCGCCAACGGCTTTATCCTGGACGGGGTGCCCCGCACCCTGGCCCAGGCTGAGGCTCTGGAAGAAAAGGGCATCAAAATCGACCATGTGGTTTCCATTGAGGTTGACGACAGCGAGATCGAGGGCCGGATGACCGGCCGGCGGGTGTGCAGCAAGTGCGGCGCCAGCTATCACGTTGCCGCCAATCCCCCCAGGGCTGAGGGCGTCTGCGACGCCTGCGGCGGGGCGCTGATTGTCCGCAAGGACGACGCTCCCGAAACCGTCCGCCACCGCCTGGAGGTCTACCACGCTTCCACCGAGGTCCTGAAGGACTTCTACGGCAAGCTGGGCCGCCTGCGGCTGGTCAACGGCTCTCAGTCCATCGAGGGCGCCAACGAGGACATCCTCAAGGCAATAGGGGCGAAGGTATGATCACGATCAAAAATGAACGTGAGCTGGAGTCCATGCGCCAGGCTTGTAAAATTACCGCGGCAGCCCGTGCTCTGGCAGGGGAAATGGTAAGGCCCGGCGTTTCGACAAAGGCAATAGATCAGGCCGTTTACGACTATATCGTATCTCAGGGTGCGAAACCGTCATTCCTGAATTACAACGGCTTCCCTGCAAGTGCGTGCATCTCCGTCAACGAGACCGTCATCCACGGGATTCCCAACGGGTACATCCTGAAAGAGGGCGACATTGTCTCCGTGGACGTGGGCGCGTTCTATAAGGGTTTTCATGGCGATTGTGCTGCAACCTTTGCCTGTGGTGCCATCAGCACCGATGCACAGAAGCTCATTGATGTGACGAAGCAGTCCTTCTTCGAGGGCATGAAGCTCGCCACCAAGGGCAAGCGTGTGCAGGATATCTCCCACGCCATCCAGACGTATGTGGAGTCTAACGGTTTTTCAGTGGTACGCACCTACGTAGGTCACGGCGTAGGGCGGAAGCTGCATGAGGAGCCGGAGGTGCCGAATTTCGGCGCACCCGGCCGGGGGCCCAGGCTGCTGCCCGGTATGACCATCGCAGTGGAGCCTATGGTGAATGCGGGCGTCTATGACGTCCGGGTTCTCAAGGACGGCTGGACGGTCAAAACCGCCGACGGCAGGCTCTCAGCCCACTATGAAAATACTGTACTCATCACCGACGGCGAGCCGGAAATACTCACCGTCACCGAAGGACTTTGAACTATGGATCCAGCTATACCGAGTATCGAGAAAATTGAAATTTCGGATGTGGTAGTTTCCACCACCGGCCGGGATGCAGGGGGGCTGTTCTACGTCATCGACGCAGACGAAACTTTCCTGTTCCTGGCGGACGGAAAGGGCCGAACGCTGGACAGGCCCAAGCGCAAAAAGCGCAAGCACGTACAAAAAGTCCTTCGCTCTGAGACCAGAGTCGCCCAGAAGCTCCGCTCCGGCGACAAAGTGCTCAACGGCGAATTACGAAGAGATCTGGCATTCCATGCCAGGCAGACTGCAAGCGAGGACCTAGGAGGTTAATAACTTGGCTAAGGACGACGTAATCGAGATTGAGGGCATCGTTACCGATGCACTGCCGAATGCTATGTTCAAAGTCGACATTGGCAACGGACACACCATTCTGGCACACATTTCCGGCAAGCTCCGAATGAACTTCATTAAGATCTTGCCCGGTGACAAAGTAACCGTTCAAATGTCTCCTTACGATCTGACCCAGGGTCGGATCACCTGGAGAAGTAAGTAAAACAAGAGAAATCCGTTCTCATATGGAGGTTAAACAGTATGAAGGTAAGACCGTCCGTTAAACCCATGTGCGAAAAGTGTAAGATCATCAAGCGCAAGGGTCGCGTAATGGTAATTTGCGAAAACCCCAAGCATAAGCAGAGACAAGGCTAATAGGAGGTGCTGAAAGAAAATGGCACGTATTTCTGGTATTGATCTTCCCCGCGACAAGCGGATCGAAGTTGCCCTGACCTATATCTACGGCATCGGACCCGCCCGGGCCAAGAAGGTCCTGGCTGAGACCGGCATCAACCCCGACACCCGGGTCAAGGACCTGACCGAGGAGCAGGAGGGCCTGCTGCGTGATGCCATCGAGCATCACTTCGTCATCGAAGGCGACCTGCGCCGTGAGACCGCTCTGAACACCAAGCGGCTCATCGAGATCGGCTGCTACCGCGGCCTGCGCCACCGCCGTGGCCTGCCCTGCCATGGCCAGCGCACCAAGACCAACGCACGTACTCGCAAGGGTCCCAAGAAGACCATTGCCAACAAGAAGAAGTAAGGAGGGGGATATACAATGGCTAAGGCTACTAAGAAAATCGTCAAGCGCCGCCGCGAGCGCAAGAACGTTGAAAAGGGTGCAGCCCATATCCGCTCCTCTTTCAACAACACCATGGTCACCATCACCGACCTGGAAGGCAACGCCCTGTCCTGGGCTTCCTCCGGCGGTCTGGGCTTCCGTGGCTCCCGGAAATCCACTCCCTTCGCAGCCCAGACCGCAGCCGAGACCGCTGCCAAGGCTGCCATGGAGCATGGCCTGAAGACCGTCGAGGTCTATGTCAAGGGCCCCGGTCAGGGACGTGAGGCTGCTATCCGCGCCCTGCAGACCGCCGGTCTGGAAGTTGTTATGATTAAGGACGTCACTCCCATTCCTCACAATGGTTGCCGTCCTCCCAAGAGACGTCGTGTCTAATTAGGTATAGGAGGAATTTTGCGTTATGGCTAAGAATATGCAGCCCGTGCTGAAGCGTTGCAGAACGCTGGGCGTTTCTCCTGCCGCAATGGGTTACAACAAGACTTCCAACAAAAACCCCGGCGGCCAGAGAAGAGCTAAGAAGTCTGAGTATGCTACTCAGCTGACCGAGAAGCAGAAGGTCAAATTTGTTTATGGTATCCAGGAGAAGCAGTTCCGGAACTACTACGAGAAGGCTACCCACCAGGAGGGCAACACCGGTGAAAACCTGCTGACCTTCGTGGAGCGCCGGCTGGACAATGTTGTCTACCGTCTGGGCTTCGCCAACTCCCGCCGTCAGGCTCGCCAGCTGGTGAACCACGGCCACTTCACCGTCAACGGCAGCCGGGTCAACATCCCCAGCTACCTGGTGAAGGCCGGCGACGTTATCGCTGTTTCCGAGAAGAGCTCCTCCAACGCTTTCTTCAAGAAGCTGAAGGAAGACGACGCTTTTGTTGCTGCTCCCAAGTGGCTGGATCGTGATAAGAATACCCTCCAGGGTAAGATTATTGGGATGCCCACCAAGGCCGACATCGACTTTGAGATTGCTGAGCACCTCATCGTCGAGTTGTACTCCAAGTAATAATCTCCCCCCTGTCTGTACGCTTATTTGTCAAGTGGGGAGAATTCTCCCCACAACTTTAAGGAGGGTTTTATTTCATGGTAGAAATTGAAAAACCTCGTATCACCTGTCTGGACTGCGTTGAGGACCCCTCTTACGGCAAGTATGTCGTAGAGCCTCTGGAGCGGGGCTACGGTATGACTCTGGGTAACTCCCTGCGCCGTATTCTGCTCAGCAGCCTGCCCGGCTATGCGGCCACTTCTGTGAAGATTCAGGGCGTGATGCACGAGTTCTCCACCATCCCCGGCGTTACCGAGGATGTGACCGAGATTGTGCTGAACGTCAAGCGGATTACGCCGAAGCTCCACTGCCAGGGCATTAAGACGGTGCATATCGACGCTGTGGGCCCCTGTGAGGTCACCGCCGGCGATATCAGCCTGGATGCTGAGGTTGAGATTCTGAACCCCGAGCTGCATATCTGCACCCTGGGGGAGGATGCCACTTTCAACATGGAGATTACGCTGTCTCAGGGCCGGGGCTATGTTTCCTCTGACCGGAACAAGACCGCCCAGACCGTCATCGGCGTGATCCCCATTGACTCCATCTATTCTCCTGTCACCAAGGTGAATTACACGGTGGAGCCCACCCGAGTCGGCGATAAGACCGACTTCGACAAGCTGACCCTTGAGGTCTGGACCGATGCCACCATCTCTGCCAAGGACGCCGTGTCCCTGGGCGCCAAGATTCTCAGCGATCATCTGACGGTGTTTACCAACCTGTCCGATTCCGTCAGCACCTCCTCCACCGTGGTGGAGAAGACTGCCGACCGCCCCGACGCCAAGATGTCCATGACCATTGATGAGCTGGATCTGTCCGTCCGCAGCTTCAACTGCCTGAAGCGCGCCAACATCAACACCGTGGCCGACCTGATCGGCAAGACCGGTGAGGACATGATGAAGGTCCGCAACATGGGCAAGAAGTCTCTGGACGAGGTCCAGAAGAAGCTGGAGATGATGGGCCTGTCCCTGGCCAGCGAGGATTCTGGCAGCAACTAATAAAGTCTAGTTTAACCTTTTAAAAAGGAGGAAACGTTCATGTTCGGCACTCGTAAGCTGGGTAAGACCAGCACTCAGAGAAAGGCCCTGCTGCGTCAGCAGGTCACCGATCTGCTGGAGAAGGGCAAGATGGAGACCACCTTCTATCGCGCCAAGGAAGTGCAGCCTGTGGTCGAGAAGATGATCACCCTGGGCAAGAAGGGCAACCTGGCCGCTTACCGCAAGGCCCTGTCCTTCATCACCAAGGAGGATGTTGCTCACAAGCTGTTCAAGGAGATCGCTCCCAAGTACGCTGACCGCAACGGCGGCTACACCAGAGTGACCCGTACCGGCCCCCGCCGCGGTGACGCCGCTGAAATGGCAGTCATCGAGCTGGTGTAATCCGGTTCTTTGCAGGTGAAGGGTGTGCCGGTTCCGGCACACCCTTTTTTGCAGCAGTAGGGAACGGATTTATCCGTTCCGTATGGAAACGGTGATTTTACAGCGAAGCAGTGAAAAATAGCTTGACAATTGGAAGAATTTATACTATAATATTCAAGCTGTCCAAAAGACATCCGCTGCTATAGCTCAGTCGGTAGAGCGCATCCTTGGTAAGGATGAGGTCTCCAGTTCGAATCTGGATAGCAGCTCCAGAAAAAAGCACTTGCCTGTTGGGCAAGTGCTTTTTTCAGTGAAATTTGCCCTTCGGGCAAGTGAAATTCCGCTTTGCGGAGTGAAATGTGCTTCGCACGTGAAATGCCTGCGGGCGTGGGCGGTTTTTTTCATTTCACATTTTGCTTCAGCAAAATATTTCACAAAACATAAAAAACTTCTTGACATTTCCCCCAGGATACAGTATAATGCAAAAGCTGTCTGAAAGACATCTGCTGCTATAGCTCAGTCGGTAGAGCGCATCCTTGGTAAGGATGAGGTCTCCAGTTCGAATCTGGATAGCAGCTCCAGAAAAAAGCACTTGCCTGTTGGGCAAGTGCTTTTTTCAGTGAAATTTGCCCTTCGGGCAAGTGAAATTCCGCTTTGCGGAGTGAAATGTGCTTCGCACGTGAAATGCACTGCGGTGCGTGGGGGGCAAATTTTATTTCACTTTCTGCGCAGCAGAAAATTTCACGTGGGCTTCAGCCCACATTTCACAGTTTGCGCAAGCAAACGATTTCACTCAAGAAAGAAGCCTTCTTATGCGTCAGGAAAATGATCTTCGGAACGATCCGGTGGGGCGGCTGGTGCTGCGCATTGCTGTTCCCAGTATGCTGGCCCAGCTGGTCAATGTGCTTTACAGCATTGTGGACCGGATGTACATTGGCAACATCCCCCAGGTGGGGGAGCTGGCTCTGGCCGGGGTGGGGGTCTGCGGGCCGGTGGTCACCATGGTGGGGGCCTTCGCCTTTCTGGTGGGCGTAGGCGGCGCGCCGCTGATGGGCATTGCCATGGGCGCAGGGCAGACGGAAAAGGCCCGGAAGATTCTGGCCAACTGCTTTGCCCTGCTGTGCATCCTGTCCCTGGCGGTGACCCTGGTGCTGATTCCCATTCGCAGGCCCATGCTGCTGCTGTTTGGGGCCAGCGCTGAGACCATTGGGTATGCGGACCGGTATTTTTCCATCTACCTCAGCGGCACCCTGTTCGCCCTGCTGAGCACCGGCATGAGCCAGTTCATCATCTGCCAGGGCTTTGCCCGGAAGGCCATGCAGGCGGTGATTCTGGGGGCGGTGACCAATATTGTGCTGGACCCGGTTTTTATTTTCGGCCTGGACATGGGGGTGGCCGGGGCGGCGGTGGCCACGGTGCTGTCTCAGCTGCTGAGCTGCAGCTATGTGCTGGCCTTTCTCTTTGGCCGGCAGCCGGAGATTCCCATTTCCTTTGGCGGCTACAGCCTGAGGCTCATGGGCCGGGTGGTTCTCATGGGCCTGTCCCCCTTTTCCATTGCGGCATTGGACAATGTGATGATCATTGCCCTGAACGCCGTGCTTCAGCGCTGCGGCGGCCAGGGCCGGGGGGATGTGCTGGTGACCTGCGCCACCATTGCCCAGAGCTTCATGCTGCTGGTGACCATGCCCCTGGAGGGCATCACCGGCGGTACCCAGCCCATTCTCAGCTACAACTACGGCGCCGGTCAGATGGACCGGGTGAAGCAGGCCCAGCGGTGCATTTTCCGGCTTTGCTTTGTGTTCCTGGCCCTGATGACGGCGGCGGCCTGGCTGGGGGGACACTGGTTTGTGGGGCTGTTCGCCCGGGATGCGGCGGTGGCCCAAAAGGCCCTGTGGGCCGTCCGGGTGTGCACCATGGCATTGCTCCCTCTTGGCATCCAGTTTGAGGTGGTGGACGGCTTCACGGCCCTGGGCCAGGTGCCCTACGCCCTGAGCCTGTCCCTGTGGCGAAAGACCGCCTACTTTGCATCCTTGTTTCTGCTCCCGGCCTTCCTGGGGGCCGAGGCCGCCTTCTACGCCGAGCCCATCTCCGACGTGCTGGGACCCCTGGTTGCGATGCTGGTCTACAAAGCCTCCATCGACCGGGTGCTGGTTCATGGGAAGGAAAGGCTCCGATAATAAATTCAGCCCTGCTCGCATTGAGCAGGGCTGTTTTTCAGAAATTCGGACTTTCCTCCCGGGCCTTGCAGATGGTGTTCCACTGGCAGTCGCCGCAGATGGATTCCCGGCGGCGGGGCAGGAGGATGCGCTCGGTTACCAGCCGGGAAAATGCGGACCAGGGGAGCCGGGTGTGGGCTTCCAGGCCGCACAGGGCCAGGACCTGGCTGTCGTAGCGGAGGACCTTCTCCGCCGTGACGCAGACACCGTCAGCCAGGTTGGGACAGGCGCTGCACACGATGTCCCCCTGGGTCACCAGCTCCACCGTGGGGTCCCCGGCTATGCCGTCCAGGACCTGCTGCATATGGGCGGTGAAGGCGGTGCTGTAGCCCTTTCCCTCGAAGAAGGCCAGGCACATCCCGTGGTGGGCCCGGAGCCGGATGGGACCGCCGCTCATTTGACAAACCTCCGCAGCCGTCCCGCCAGCAGCATGGACAGGGCGATTTTCACCAGGTCCGGCACGATGAAGGGAATGACGCACCAGCCCAGCACCGCCGCCAGCCCCACAGGGCCGGTGGTCCGGGTGTAGACCGCCATAAACCAGAGGGTCCCCACGGCGTAGCACACCAGAAGTCCCACCACCATGGAAATGGCCAGCACCAGCTTCCCCCGGCCCCAGAGCCGCTCAAACAGCCACATCACCAGGGCCGACAGGAGAAATCCCCCAATGTAACCGCCGGTGGAGCCCAGCAGAATGCCGATGCCGCCGGAAAAGCCCGCAAAAACCGGTAAGCCCAGGGCACCCAGCAGAATGTAAACCAGCACCGCCAGGGTCCCCCGCTTCCCGCCCAGGATGCCCACGGCGGTAAACACCCCCATGGTTTGCAGGGTCACCGGCACGGCGGCGGGGACCATAATCCAGGAGCAGACGGCCATGAGGGCGGCAAAAACGCCGATGTAGACCGTGTCCAAAATTTTCTTGTTATTCATGTTTCTCACCTCGCCTTGCATTATACCGGGCAGGGCGTTTTTTGTCAACGGCTGGTTCAGAAAGAATTCACAAATCCTTCTCACCGAAGCGATTGACAATAACTGGGTTTTGCGGTATTATGTAAACAAGAAAAACAGAGAATAACGAGAGGAACCAAACATGAAGAAAGCACTGACCATGCTGATGCTGCTGGTTCTGGCCTTTGCAGCCGCCGGATGCGCGAAGGCAGAGCCAATGGAACCGGATATGAACCAGATTCTGACGGACCTGGACACCCTGGCCGCCCAGACCCGGCCGGTAGGCTCCCAGGGGGAGCAGGCAGCGGCGGACTATATCCGGGGGCGGCTGACAGAAATGGGCTACCAGGTGACCACCCAGCCCTATGAGGACGGGGCGGGAAAGGCGGGCTCCAATGTCATCGCCGTGAAGCCTGCCCGAACCGAAAACGCCGATATTCTGGTGATTTCCGCCCACCACGACAGTGACCCCTCCAGCTACGGGGCCAACGACAACGCCTCCGGCGTTACCGCCATGCTGGCCGTGGCGGACCTGGTGAAGGATATCAAAACCGACACAGAGCTGCGCTTCATCAGCTTCACCGCCGAGGAAACCGGCAGGCAGGGCTCCCGGCTCTACACCGGCTCTCTGACAGAGGAGGAGCTGGCCCGGACGGTGGGCTGCATCCAGCTGGATATGCTGGGTGGCCTGGGCTCCAAGGGGGTGACGGCGGCCACCATGGACGGCCAGGCCAACTGGCTTTCGGACCTGCTGACGGCCCAGGGGCTGGAGCTGACCGCCGAGACTGCCAGCGACCACGCCTCCTTCCAGCTGGCAGGAATCCCCTCGGTGCTGCTGACCCAGAAGGGCCGGGGCTATCTCTACCACACCGCCGCCGACCGGGCGGACCAGCTGAACCTGGACCCCATTGCCCAGGCAGCCAGGCTCACGGCCCAGACCGTGCAGACCGTGGCCGCCTCCGGCTCCCGGCAGGACAGGATTGACAGAAATCCGGTCTACCGCCAGACCCGGCAGACGGTAATCTATTTTGACGAATCGGTGGAGGACACGGAAAACCGCATCGGCGCTGCCGGGGAGGCGGCGGACCACTGGCAGGTGGAGGGCGACGGCTGGGTGGACACCTACGACAGCTTCCGCTATTCCATGCTCTGGTTCGGCGGCCAGACCCCGGTGAACACCTATTACATCTACCGCAACGGCTATCTGCAAACCATCGAGCTGCGCCCTGCCGAAACCGGCATCCCCCTCCCGGAACTGCGCCAGCAGCTTATCGCCATGTACGGCCAGCCCACCGACGCAGGCACCGACTGGCAGGAGAAGCCCTACGAGGCCTGGCAGGACGAGATTTACAGCAAGTACATCACCCTCACGGGAACGGAGGAGGACTTCACCGTGACCGTGGGGAAATACGCCCCGGGCATCAGCAACCAGCTTGCCCAGTACCCGGTGACCGACGGCCAGGCGGACATCGCCGACCCGGAGGACGCGGGGGTCTGGAAGCTGCTGTGCGACATCCTCCCCCAGCAGTACCGGAAGAAAATCGTCAGCTTTCAGCTGTTCACCGACGGGGCAGGCAGCATCCTGGCCTACACCGCCCCGGTCCAGGAGGGGGACGTTACCGACAATTCCCGGTTCGTGCTGGCGGTGGATTACTACGATGTCTACGACGAGCAGGGAAACACCAGGGACCTCAGCCGCCTGACCTACACCCTGCTCCACGAATACGCCCACGTGCTGCTGGAGGACAACACCCAGATTGACCTGAGCCGCTGCAAAACCACCCACGACCCGGCGGGGTTCCTGGAGGGGTCATTGCGCAAGGACTTCTACGACCGGTTCTGGTCGGAGCTGGGGGAGACCGCCGTGGGAGACTATGAGAAGGACCCCACCTGCTACGTCAGCCGCTACGGGGCCAACTACTTCCACGAGGACATCGCCGACACCTTCGCCATGTTCGTGCTGGGAGGCAAGCCAGAAGGGACCACCGTGGCGGAGCAGAAGCTGCTGCTGTTCTGGGAATACCCCAAAATGGTGGAGCTGCGCGCCGCCGTCCGGGAGAATCTGGGACTTTCGCTGAAATAACGGATTCCTATTGACTTTCCGCCAAAATGTGCTAAAGTAACCGATGATTCAAATTTCATCGGTTACTTTTTTTGAGGTGCAACAATGATTCATCTGCTTTTGCTTATCATTTATCTGTCCTTTGTCAGCTTGGGGCTGCCGGATGCCATGCTGGGGGCGGCCTGGCCCATTATGAGCCAGGAGCTGAATGTGCCTGTGTCCTATGCGGGCATGGTGGCCATGGTGATTTCCCTGGGCACCATTGTCTCCAGCTTCCTGTCCGACCGGATGACCAGAACCTTCGGCACCGGCCGGGTGACGGCGGTGAGCGTGGGGCTGACCGCCGCCGCCCTGCTGGGCTTTTCCGCCAGCACCGCCTACTGGCAGCTGATTCTCTGGGCCATTCCCTACGGCCTGGGGGCCGGCAGCGTGGATGCCAGCCTGAACAACTACGTGGCCCTCCACTACGCCAGCCGCCATATGAGCTGGCTGCACTGTATGTGGGGCGTGGGGGCCTCGGCGGGGCCCTCCATCATCGGCATGGCCCTCACCGGCGGCATGGGCTGGAGCACCGGCTACCGGATTATCGGCGTGTTTCAGATTCTGCTGACGGCGGTGCTGTTTTTCAGCCTGCCCCTGTGGAAAAAATCCGCCGGAGCCGGGGAAGGGGAGAAGGGCACGGAGAAAGCCCTGTCCCTGAGGGAGATTCTGGCCATTCCCGGGGCGAAGGAGATTATGCTGGCCTTCTTCTGCTACTGCGCCGCCGAGCAGACCGCCATTCTCTGGGGCAGCTCCTATCTGGTGCTGGTGGTGGGCATGGAGAAGGAAATCGCCGCCTCCCTGGGAAGCCTGTTTTTAATCGGAATCACCCTGGGCCGGTTTGCCAGCGGCTTCATCACCTACCGTCTCAATGACCGGAACCTGATTCGCCTGGGCCAGGCCATTATGGTGGCGGGCATGATTGTGATGGTGCTGCCCCTGGGGCCCTGGGCCGCCATGGCGGGGCTGCTGCTGGTGGGTCTGGGCAGCGCACCCATCTATCCCAGCATCATCCACTCCACCCCGGGCATTTTCGGGGCGGAGCGGTCCCAGGCCATCATCGGCGTGCTCATGGCCAGCGCCTACATCGGCTGCCTGACCATGCCCACCGTCTTCGGCTTCCTGGCAAACCACATCACCCCGGCCCTGCTGCCGCTGTACCTGGGAATCATCAACGCAACGATGATACTCATGTGCGAAAAATTAAACCGCCTGAAGGCCCGCTGAGGGCCCCGGAAGCAACACACCGTAATGCCATTGCGAGCCAGTGGGTACACTGGCGTGGCAATCCGCATCCCCTCTGGCTGGCCGTTAGGCCAGCCAGTTCATTTTCCCTCCGGGAAAATGAAAAAGAGAACGGATTGCCACGCCAGTCTGAGGACTGGCTCGCAATGACAATCTTATAGTTTTCGCTGCTTCATACAAGCCCGGGAGGCCCGTCAGGGATGCCGGGCCCTACGGATTTTCTTTTGAACAAATAGCAAATGCCCGCCATCACGCAGATGGCGGGCACGTTTTATTTTGCTTCAAACTTCCCCTTTTTGCCGGTGGGGAGGCTGATGCGCTGGGCGATGGCGTTGCCGATGACGGCGAACAGCAGGCCTGCAAAGACGGAGAAAATCACGTCGGTGGGGTAGTGTACGTACAGGTACAGCCGGGACAGGGCGATGAGCACCGCCAGAATCATGGCGGGAATGCCCAGCTTCTTGCTGTTGATGAGCAGCACCCCGGCGGCCTCGAAGGAGGCGATGGTGTGGCCGGAGGGGAAGGAGAAGTCCTTCAGTCCCTCCACCAGCAGGGCGATGTGGATGCCGAACTGCTCCTCCTGGAAGGTGTAGGGCCGTGGCCGCCCCACCAGAGGCTTCAGGGTGACGTTGCACACCAGAAGCCCCAGGACCAGGGCAATCAGCATTCCAAGGCCGGTCTTGCGGGTCTTGGGCAGGGCAAACAGCAGCAGGGAGCAGGCAATCCAGAAGATGCCGCCGTCACCGAACAGGGTGATGATGGGCATGATGGTATCCAGGAACCCGCATTGCAGGTTCGCCTGAATCCAGTCCAGAATGGGCAGGTCAAAGGACACTGCCAGCTGGTTCAGAAGCGCTAACATTTATTCGGCTCCTTCCGTATTCTCCCCGGTCTCGGTGGGCGCGGGGGCGGCCGTGGCGGAATCGGGATTTTCGAACAGGGGCTTCAGGGTCATGGGCAGAAGGCTGCTGCCCTCAGGCAGGGTGACCTTGCCGGTCTCGTCGGGCTGGAACATGAGGTCCAGATTGGTGACACCATTTTCATCCACGGTCTCCCGGACCCAGCCGGAGAAGACCTTGCCCTGGGGAACGGAGATGATGGGGGTAATCAGCTCCCGGGCATCGGTGAGGAAGAAGCCGGAGTCGATGACGTTGCCGCTGGCATCCTGGAAGGTCAGGCGGACCTGGCCCTGGGGGGCGGACACGTCCTTGCCGGTCATGTCGAAGACCTTCCAGCTGCCGCTGTCGTTCTTGTGGAAGAACATGGTCTGGTCAAACTGCAATGTCTTAACGGAGCCGTCCAGGCGGGTGGTGTTCTGGTCCATGGTGACCCGGACGGAGAAAATGGAGTCGTTGTAGCGCTCGTACTGGGAGACCTGGATGTTGGCAAACTCCATACCGGCGTTGTCCTGGACGATAATTTGGTCAATATTGCCCAGAGCCTTGTAGGGAGGCGAGTCGGTCTCGAAATACTTGGCCACGTCGTTTTTGATTGCCTTTTTGACCATATACAGGCAGTGGGTCTGGGCGGCCTTGATGGCGACCTCCCGCTCCGCATCGCCGATGGTGTTGGCCTCGGTGGCCTGGGTGAAGGTGCGGGTGGCCTCGTCATAGGTGACGGCCTTTTCGCTGCCGTCCTTGCCGGTGACGGTCACCGTAGGCAGATTCACAACGCCGGTGACCTCCATGGTGTACATACTGGCGCTGGTGACACCGGTGGGCAGGTACTCCTCGGCCTTGGTGGTGGCCTTCTGGATGATAAAGCTGTCGTCCAGAGCCACGCCGTTGACGGTGACGGTGGCACCGGCCTCCACCTCGATGCGGTAGCTGCCGCTGCGCTGGAAGAACACCTCCACGCCGCCCAGCTGCCAGTCATGGAGCTTGGTGAACCGCTCCAGCTTGGAAGCACCGGGGTCGTCGGGGTTCTGGTCCACCAGGGTGAAGGTGGCAATCTTCTCGTCGCCCAGCCGGACGGCGAATTTCTTGTCGCCGGAGAGGCCTGCGGAGGTCTCATAGTAGGTCAGCTTCTGGTCGCCCACCTTTTCCTCCATGTAGGTCATGAAGGCCTCCTTGCCCTCAAAGGGGGAGTCGGCAATGCCGGAGGCCTGGTACAGGGCCTCCCAGTCCGGGTTTTCAAAGAGCTGGGTAAAGACCTCCTGGCTCTTGGCGGTGGGCTGGGCCCGCTCGAAGCTCACCAGCCACCCCTTCAGCCAGATGAGGCCCACAAAGGTGGCCAGGAAGAACAGCAGGATAAACAGGAAATACAGGGTGTAGAAGATAACGCCGCCCAGCCGGGGGCCGGATTTTTTCTGGGGCTTGGCAGGGGCGGCCTGCTGGGGCCTGGGGGCCTGGGGCTTTGCAGCCTGACGCTGGGCAGCGGCGGGCCGCTGGGCCTGACGCTCGGCGGGCCGCTGGGCCTGACGCTCGCCGGGCTGCTGGGGGGCGGGCCGGGGCTTCCGGGGGGCCGTGGGCTTCAGCTCGGGAAAATCCGGGGCCGCAGGCTGATTGCGCTGGCTCAGAATGTCCTGGACATTGGAGCCGCCCTTCTTTTTCTTGTCAAATTTTCCTTGATACATGGCCTGTCCCTCCCTTATTCTGCCGGACGGACCATCCAGTAGTTGGGCATCCGTCTGGGCTCCGACTGGAGCAGAGAATAGTTGTTAATCATTTTCAGCGCACCGGCCTCGCCGAATTTCCCCAGGGTGTCCCGGTACATCATCACGGAGGAGGAGCCGCCGTCCATGTTGCAGGCGTTGACCACGCCGTATTCGGTCATAATGTCGATAACGTCGGCGAAGGAGCCGCCGGGGGAGCCAATCTGACGGCCGTCGATGCACACGAACACCACAGCGCCGTCAGCTCTCTGGCCGATGGCGGTCCGGGGGTTGATACCGGCTCTGCCGTAGGCCTCCATGTTGGGCTCGCCGTTCATAATGAGCACGGGGCCGAAGCAGCAGCCGTCCCGGATGTTCAGCTCCTGGGCCTGGGCCTCGGAGATGTTCTCGGTGTGGACCACCAGCACGTCGTCGGTGTTGAAGCCCACGAAGCCCTTGTCATTGGGGGGCGCGCCGGTTTTCCAGTGGCACTGGCCGCCGGAGAAGACGACGCCCTCGGGGGTGGAGCCCACCTGGGGGCTGGTGGTGCCGTTGTCAAAGAAGGCACCGGCGTTGACGGCGGCCAGAGCACCCTCGTCCTCCATGGCCTGGTTGATGCGCTTGCCGGGGATGTCCCGGGAGAAGCCGTTGTAGTTGGAAAGGCCCAGATACACCTGGCTGGGGTCCCGGACAATCATAATGTGGGCGTTGTAGGTGTCACCGGCGTAGTCCTCGAAGCGGATGCCGTCGGGGTCATCGGCCCATTCGTCGGCGGCGGCTCCGGAGGCATTGCCCCGGTTGATGACCACCTGGTCGGTGTTGGACACCTCGTCGGTGAGGGTCACGCCGGCGCCGGCCTTGATTTCAGCCACCCGGTCCTCGCCGATGAACAGGGCGGGAATCCACTTGGTGGCGGAGGGCTCCAGCAGCGTCTGGGTCAGCAGCACCTGGGCGGCAGGGGAGGGGCCGTTGAAAATCACGTTGGCGGCCAGCACCAGAGCGGCCAGCAGCAAAACAATGACCGTAAACAGCACCAGGAAGAACCGCCGGACCACCCGGCCCAGGGTTCCCTTCTTCTTTTTCTTGGGGGGCTTGGGGGCCGCCCGGCCGCCTTCCTCGGCGGCGTAATCGTAGACCTGATTTTTCTTGCTCATACTTTCTCGACCTCGCGGTTTTCATTTTTTTGCGGTGCAAAGACCCAGCGCTGCTGGATCATGTAGCTGACAAAATACAATGCCACCATCACCAGGGTGTACAGCAGGGTGCGCATAAACCCGGCGCTTTCCCCCACCCGGAATAGGCGGTAGGCCCCCTCGGTCAGCAGCACCTGGGCGGCCATCTGAGGCAGGGCCAGGCAGTAGTAGCGCAGCATGGCCCTGCCTGTATGTACCTTGGTGCGGAACACCAGATGCTGATTCATAAAGAAATTCAGCAGGGAGGACAGAATTCTGGCGATGCCGCCGGCGGCGGTGGTCAGGGCGATGCCGCTGAGGGCGGCGGAGAACCACTTCGACAGCAGGGCATACAGTGCCACGTCCGCCACGGAGCTTGCCAGGGAGCTGAGCGTGTAGCGGAAGAAGTGGGCCAGAATCAGCTTGTAAATCCGCCAGGAGTCGTGAATCACCCGGAAGTGGGAGCTTTTGTTTTCCTCGATGTACACTGTGCGGATTTTGACCTCGTCAAAGGGGATGCCCAGGGTTTTGAAGGCCAGCAGCATATTGGTCTCGTATTCAAACCGGTCCCCGGCCACCTCCGTCAGCTGCCCCACCACATACCGGGGCAGGGCCCGCAGGCCGGTCTGGGTGTCGGAAATGGTCATGCCCACAAAGAGCTTGAAAATGGCGGAGGTGGTGTGGTTGCCGAACCGGCTCCGGGCGGGCACATGGTCCAGGGTGAAGTCCCGGCAGCCCAGCACGGCGTGGCCGGTTTCCAGCATTTTCTCGCAGCAGGCCCGGGTGTCGGCAGGGTGGTGCTGGTTGTCGCCGTCCACGGTGACCACGCCCAGACCTTGGGGCCTGTTTTGAAGGAAGTACCGGAAGGCATTTTTCAGCGCCGCACCCTTGCCCCGGTTCACCTCGTGGTGCAGCAGGTGAATCTCCGGGTGGGCAGCGGCGGCCTCCTGAAAATAGTGGAGATTTTCCGGCTTGCTGCCGTCGTTGACCAGGATGATATCGGAAAAGCCGTATTCCAGCAGCCCGTCAATCACAGCCGCCAGCTTCTCATCCGGGTCCAGAGAGGGCAGAACAACAGAAATTTTCGATAAATCTTGCATATTTTTCGCCTCTTATGACTTTTTACATAGATGTTCAAGATACTATAACATATTTGTCCCCGTTTGGAAAGAGTTTTTGCAAATTATAATAATTTTTTAATAAATAATTGCTGATCGGGATGGCGCAGCCAAGCCTCCCCTGTGTAAGGGGAGGTGGCCCGGCGCAAGCCGGGTCGGAGGGGTTGTTCTGCCGCACTTCCCCATTGTACCGTGTTACCGGCTGCTCAATACTGGGAAGCCTTTCAACCCCTCAGTCACGGCTGCGCCGTGACAGCTCCCCTTACACAGGGGAGCCTTTGGCTTGTACCATGGTTAAGCCGATAAGCATATATTCAGAAAGAAAAATCCCCGCAGCCGTGGCTGCGGGGAAAATATCACAATACCTTGGACAAAAAGTCCTTGAGCCGGGGGTGCTGGGGGTTGCCGAAGACGGCCTCGGGGGGGCCCTGCTCCAGGATTTTGCCCTGGTCCATAAACAGGATGCGGCTGCCCACCTCCCGGGCGAAGCCCATTTCGTGGGTGACCACCACCATGGTCATGCCGCCCTTGGCCAGCTCCTTCATAACTGCCAGCACCTCGCCCACCATTTCCGGGTCCAGGGCGGAGGTGGGCTCGTCAAAGAGCATCACCTGGGGATTCATAGCCAGGGCCCGGACGATGGCGATGCGCTGCTTCTGGCCGCCGGAGAGCTGGTTGGGATAGGCGGAAGCCTTTTCCTCCAGCCCCACCCGTTTCAGCAGGCTCATGGCCAGCTCCTCGGCCTGGGCCTGCTTCATCAGCCCCGTGCGCACCGGGGCCAGGGTGATGTTTTTCAGGATGGTCATGTTGGGGAACAGGTTAAAGTGCTGGAACACCATGCCCATCTTCCGGCGGACGGCGTCGATGTCGGTTTTGGGGTCGGTGATGACCACGCCGTCAAAGGTGATGGTGCCCCCGGAGGGGGATTCCAGCAGGTTGAGGCTGCGCAGGAATGTGGACTTGCCGGAGCCGGAGGGGCCGATGATGACCACCTTGTCCCCGGGGCAGATTTGCTCGGAGATGTCGTCCAGCACCAGATGGTCGCCGAAGGATTTGCTCAGATGCTTAACGTCGATCACTTTGACGCAGCCTCCTTTCCAGAATGCCCTGGAGCCAGGTGAAAATAACCACCAGAATCAGGTACATAAATGCGGTGATGAGCAGAGGGTACATGGCCTCGTAGGTCCGGCCGTAGATGCCCTGGGCGGCGTACAGCAGCTCCTTGCCGCCGATGTAGGTGATGAGGGAGGTGTCCTTCAAAAGCATGATGAACTCGTTGCCCAGGGCCGGAAGAATGGCCTTGAAGGCCTGGGGAATCACCACAAAGCGCATGGTGTCCACATAGTTCATGCCCAGAGACCGGCTGGCCTCGGCCTGGCCGGGGTCCAGGGCCATGAGGCCGCCCCGGATAATCTCGGACACATAAGCCCCGGAGTTGATGCCCAGGGTCAGAGCGCCCACGGAGGTAAAGTCCCGGGAGCTGGCGAAAATCACCATGCCCATAATCAGCAGCTGGACCATCATGGGCGTGCCCCGAATGACGGTGACGTAGACCCGGCACAGACCGTTGACGGCGGACAGCACCGGATTTTTCCGGCCGGGCCGCTGCTGGTCGTGGGCGGACCGGACGACGGCCACCAGAATGCCCAGCACAATGCCCAGGGCCAGGGCCAGAGCCGTGACCCACAGGGTGGTGCCCACGCCCTTGAGATACTGCTGCCAGCGGTTGTTTTCAAAAAATGCCTGGTAGAATTTCACATAGAAATCCTGCCAGAAGGGAAGGTCGGTCCCCTGCCGCAGCAGGGCCTTCCAAAGCTCGTATTGTTCCACAAAATCACTCCATTTGTAATTGTTTCCAGAAAAACGCCTTTTTTACACTCTACCACAAAAAACGGCTTTCTGCAAGCAATTCCTTCCAAAGCCTTCCCCCGCACCAATACCTTCCCCGCACCCAATTCCTTCCCCCGGGGGGAAGGTGCCCCAGTGCGCACACTGGGGCGGATGAGGGATGGCGACAGCTGAAAGCTAGTGAAGAAGTAATAGTGAAGAGTGAATAGTTAAGGTGTGGCTTCGCCACTTATTCAAAATCATCGGCGAAGCCGATACCTCACCTCTTACTTCTTCACTCTTCACTATTCACTAAATCCAGGTGCACGCCATCCCTCATCCGTCTTGCCCTTCGGGCAATCCACCTTCCCCCCGGGGGAAGGTATTTGGGGAAGGCTTTGGGGAACAGACTGCGAACCATCCCGGGGGATGGTTCGCAGGGAATGTTCCGTTTTTATTCCGCAGAAATGTACTTTGCCACGATGGCGTCCAGGGTGCCGTCGGCCTTCAGCTGGGCCAGGGCAGCGTTGACGGCCTCCACCAGGGCGGCGTTGCCCTTGGCGATGCCGATGGCGTAGGATTCCTCCACCCAGGTGCCGTCCAGCATGGCCAGGCCCGGGTTGGCATCCACGAAGGCCTCTGCGGGTGCGCCGTCGATGATGACGCAGTCAATCTGGCCGTTCAGCAGGGCCTGGACAGCGGTGGCGCCGTCCTCGTAGGCAATGACGTGGTCCTCGCCGTAGCCGCCGTTTTCGGGGGTGTCGGAGGCGTAGATGTAGCCGGTGGTGGCCTTCTGGCAGCCGATCATCTTCTCGCCCAGGTTGTCCATGGTCACATCGGAGCCTTCCTTGATAATGACCTTCTGGATGCCGGTGGCGTAGGAATCGGAGAAGTCCATGACCAGCTGGCGGTCCTCGGTGACGGAGACACCGGCCAGGACGATGTCGGACTTGCCGTTCTGGACGGCCAGCAGGGCGGCATCAAAGCCCAGGTCCAGGACCTCCAGCTCCATGCCCAGCTTCTCGGCCACGGCCTGGGCGATGTCGATGTCGATACCGGCGAAGGAGCCGTCGTCGTTGGTGAACTCATAGGGAGGGAAGTCGGCGGAGGTGGCCATGGTCAGCTTGCCGGGGGTCACAGTCATGGCAGCGGCCGGGGCAGCAGTGGGCGCTTCGGTGGCGGGGGCCTCCTTGGCACCGCAGCCGGCAAACAGGGCGGCGACCATGGCAACGGTCAGAATAACAGCAAATAACTTTTTCATAAGAAACTCTCCTTTTTCAGCATTGGCCCCTTCCAGGAAGGGGTGAGTCAATGAGTGAATTATACAACGAATAATATACACAGTCAAGAGGGGGAAATGCACAAGGTTGGTGGAGGATTTTACCGGCAGAATGGGTATTGTTCATAAAAGGATGGAGGACAGGGGAGATTGTGCAGTTATTCGATGGATTTATACAGCTTGTGAGTAAATATTTATGCACGATATGCTGCATAAATGAATGCGACAGGATTCGCAACCCCCGTAGGGGAGGGTCACTGACCCTCCCGCTGATTTGCCCCGGCAAATCAGGCGGCGCAAGCCGCAGCACCGGGAAGCGGCCCCCTCGCCGGGGGCCGACGGGCGGGATGATATCCCGCCCCTACGGAGGGGCCCAAAGCCTTCCTCCGCACCCGTAGGGGAGGGATATTATCCCTCCCGCTGATTTGCCCCGGCAAATCAGGCGGCGCAAGCCGCAGCACCGGGGAAGCGGCCCCCTCGCCGGGGGCCGACGGGCGGGATGATATCCCGCCCCTACAGGGCACCCCAAAGCCGTCCACCGCACCAATAGCTTCCCCCGGGGGGAAGCTGGCACCAGTCCACAGACTGGTGACTGATGAGGGATGGCGACAGGTTGGACACGGTTTGCACCACCGTCAGATGCTGCAAGTCATAAGTGCACGCCATCCCTCATCCGTCTTGCCCTTCGGGCAATCCACCTTCCCCCCGGGGGAAGGTATTGGGCGCGGGGGAAGGTTTTCGCCGTCGGTGGGTGGATACTATTATATTAAGGTATCACAGCCGGGCACGGGGGTGGGGAAAAGGGGCGATTTGGGGGTTTGGTGGAAACGGGGGCGGAAAAGGGGGAGCGGGTTGTGAAAATTGACGAATTGATGAAAAACATTTGACAGCGAGTGACGGACAGGGTATAATAGACCCGATTTTATTTATGGGTGCGAAGTGAAACCATTTCATGTACCCACCATGAATAAAAAATTACATTAGGAGGAAACAAAATGAAAAAGCTGATTGCTCTGCTGCTGGTTCTGGCTATGGCTCTGTCCCTGGCTGCCTGCGGCAACAAGCCTGCTGAGACCCCCGCTACCGACGCAAGCGCCGCTACCGAGGCTCCCGCAGCCAGCGCTGACCCCGACGCAACCTACACCTACAACAAGGCTGTGCAGGTGTTCCCCACCAACTGGAACCCTCACACCAACCAGACCAACGACGACTCCACCATTCTGGATTACGTGGTGGCCGGTCTGTACCGGTTTGACTACAATGAGGACAGAACCAGCTACGTGCTGCGTCCCCATGCCGCCGCTGCCGAGCCTGAGGACGTGACTGCCGAGTACATCGGCCAGTACGGCCTGGAGGAGGGCGCCGTGAACCAGGCATGGCTGATTAAGCTGAACGAGAACGTCAAGTGGGAGGATGGCACCCCCATCACCGCCACTGACTATGTCGAGTCCTACAAGCGCCTGCTGGACCCCGTTGCCATGAACTACCGTGCTGACGGCACCTACACCGGCAACATGGTCATCCACAATGCTCAGAACTACCTGTACAACGGCAAGACCGAGTACCTGGACAACGGCGTGAACGCTGCCTACACCCTGGCCGACCTGACCAAGAACGACGACGGCACCTACTCCACCCCCGACGGTGAGGCCTGCTACGTTGCCGTTGACATGGCTCTGGACTGGACCAGCGGCGACACCCTGAAGAATTACATTGAAAATTACGGCGAGCAGTACTTCAAGCTGGACCGCTGGGAAGAGCTGGCTGCCCTGGCTGATGCCAACGGCGTTGCTCCTCTGACCGACGACACCTACGCTATGCTGGTTGACATCATCACCGGCAACCCCGCCTGGGGCGAGACCGAGGCTGACGCCTTCAACTACCTGGCCTACGAGAAGGTCTTCCCCGAGATGAGCTTCGACGAGGTCGGCGTGATTGCCAAGAGCGACTACGAGCTGGTCTACGTCATCGACAAGCCTCTGGACGGCTTCTACCTGAAGTACGCTCTGACCGATTCCTACGTTGTCAAGACCGACCTGTATGACTCCCTGGCCAAGGTCACCGACGGCGTTTACTCCAACACCTACGGCACCTCCGCTGAGACCACCGTGTCCTTCGGACCCTACAAGCTGACCTCCTTCCAGGCTGACAAGCAGTTCGTCTTCGAGCGCAACGAGAACTACTTCGACCTGGACGGCAAGTACCAGGCCACCAGCGTCGTCACCGACTATGTCCCCGAGGCTGCCACCCGTCTGGAGCTGTTCCAGCAGGGCAAGCTGGATGTCTACAGCCTGGGCGCTGACGACATGGAGACCTACTCCCTGTCCGACTACACCTACTACGCCACCGGCGACTCCACCTTCGCCATGGCCTTCAACCCCGGCAAGGCCGGTCTGGAAGAGGCTCAGAAGAACGCCGGCGACAACATCAACAAGACCATTCTGACTCTGCCCACCTTCCGTCAGGCTATGTCCCTGGCTATGGACCGCAAGAACTTCTGCCTGGCTACCTCTCCCACCAACACCCCCGCCTTCGGCCTGTTCTCCACTCAGATTATCTCTGACCCCGACAACGGCGTGACCTACCGCTCCACCGACGTGTCCAAGGAAGTCCTGGCTAAGTTCTGGGGCGTGAGCGAGGACTACGGCGAAGGCAAGCTGTACGCTGACATCGACGAGGCTATCAACTCCATCACCGGCTACAACCTGGCCAAGGCTCAGGAGATGTTCGACATCGCCTACGACGAGGCCATTGCCCAGAAGCTGATGGACGAGGACGACGTCATCGAAATCAAGATCGGCCTGCCCTCCGCTACCTCCAAGTTCTACACCAACGGCTATGAGTACATCGTCAACAACTACACCGAGGCTGTCAAGGGCACCAAGCTGGAAGGCAAGCTGACCTTCTCCAAGGACGACACCATCGGCAACGCCTTCTCCGACGCTCTGAAGAACAACCAGGTTGATATGCTGTTCGGTGTGGGCTGGACCGGCTCCGCCATGGATCCCTTCGGCCTGATGGAGGCATACATCATGCCCAACTATCAGTACGACGGCGCATTTGACTACACCAAGATTGACCTGACCATCAACATCGACGGCGTGGACTACACCGCTCCCGTCACTGACTGGTACTCCGTCATGATGGGCGAGCCCACCGACCTGACCGCTGCCGACGGCACCGTTCTGGAAGGCTACAAGTGCGGCTACCCCGAGAAGGACCCCGAGACCCGTCTGCACATCCTGGGCGCGATGGAAGGCGCTGTTCTGCTGAACTTCAACTTCATCCCCCTGATGGACAACTCCGCTGCTCAGCTGAAGGGCCAGCAGGTGGAGTACGGCACTGAGGATTACATCTTCCCCATCGGCTTCGGTGATTACGAGTACATCACCTTCAACTACACCGACGCTGAGTGGGACGAGTACGTCGCCTCCAACAACAACTCCCTGGATTACACCTGATTTTCAGGCTGGTTTCGGGTAAATACACCATAAGCTGCAAGTCTGGAATAGGGGGAAACCCCTATTCCAGACCGTGCTGTCCGGAATAAGTCCGGATTCAGCCCGTAGGGAACGGATTTATCCGTTCCGTATGGGAAGCGCCCGGAAGCGGAACGGATAAATCCGTTCCCTACGGGTCATCCAATATATACAAGGCGTTACATCGGCCTTTTCTCGTGATGGGATAGGAGTTATCCTGTCAAAGCCGGTTTAGTGCCGGCCATCCTTCCGAGGATAGCGCTTCCCCTCACGGCATTTTCCTAAAAATACAATAGGGAGGAAACCTTATGAATACGGCAAAATACGTCGCAAAGCGTGTTGTTTTCATGCTTTTGACGTTTTTTATAATCATCTCCGTCTGCTTCATCCTCATTCGGCTGCTGCCCAATGAGACCCCCACCATGTTCGGCAAGGACATGGAGCTGGTGCTGCAGAGCCGCTACCGCCAGGGCCTGGTGGACAAGCAGGGTAACCCCATTCCCCTCATGGCCCAGTATGGAAAGTTTATCCGCAACACCCTCATCGGCGGCAACTGGGGCATCAGCGAAAAGCTGTACCGGGGCCAGGACTGCTTTGAGGTGTTCCTGAAAAAGCTGCCCAACACCGTGCTTGTCAACCTGTATGCCTCCTGCCTGGCGGTGCCCCTGGGCCTGAGCCTGGGCATTTACGCCGCTCTGAAAAAGAATAAGTGGCAGGACCACGCCATTTCCACCGGCATTATGGTGGGTATTTCCGTGCCCAGCTACGTCTATGCCTTTATGATTCAGTATTTCCTGTGCTTCAAGCTGAAGCTGTTCCCCCTGGTCATGGAGGCCGGCAACGATTATTTCTCCGGCGTGATGTTCCGCTCCATGGTGCCTGCGGTGCTGGCCATGTCCCTGGGCTCCATCGCCTACTACGCCCGCTACACCCGGGCCGAGCTGACCGAGGTGCTGACCAGCGAGTATCTGCTGCTGGCCCGGACCAAGGGCTTGACCCGGGCCCAGACCACCGTGCGCCACGCTCTGCGCAACGCCATGGTGCCCATTTTCCCCTCCATCATCTCCGAGGTGATTCTGGTCATGCAGGGCTCCATCATCATCGAGAACATTTTCGTGGTGCCCGGCGTTGGCAACCTGATGATCAACTCCATCACCGCACTGGACTACAATTTCTTCCTGCTGCTGTCCGCCTTCTACACCCTCATCGGCCTGACTGCCGGTATCGTTGTGGATATCAGCTACGGTATCATTGATCCGAGAATCAGAATGGGGAGTAAGAAATGATGAAAAATAACAATATTCCCGATATTTCTCCGGAGCGCTTCAAGTTCATCGGCACCGATGCCAAGCTCCACGACCAGAAGTTTGAAACCAAGCAGGTTGGCTACTTCCGGGACGCCTTCCGCCGGTTCTGCAAGAACAAAAGCTCCGTGGTGGCCGCCATCATCATTATCATGCTGGTGCTGTACTCCATTTTCGTGCCGCTGCTGTGCGAGACCAACTATTCCCTGGCTCTGACCGACACCACCTACCTCAGCTACACCAAGCTCCAGCCTAAGAATAACCTGTTCGTCAAGCTGGGCATCCCCTTCTGGGACGGCGGCTACACCACCGTCCTCGGCCCCGCCAACTACAACTACGCCCGGGCCATCGGCGAGGAGACCGGCCACAAGAACATCCTCAGAGACTACGGCAAAACCGTGGACGAAAAGGGCAAGGAGGCCTATAAGGTCCGCCTGGACTCCTACGTCAACAACGGCTTTACCTACATGACCCTGACGGAGAAGCAGTACCAGGACCTCCAGGCCTGGCAGAATGAGACCGGCATCCAGGTCATCTACCCCGCCACCAACGATGCCAAGGCCACCGACGCCAACATCTGGTACGTGGCCAACAAGAAGGGCGCGGCCAAGCTGGATGCCGACGGCAACTTTGTGGATGATTACAAGACCAAGGGCAACGACGGCGCTTACAGCTCCCTGCGCATCGAGGGAGACCCCGGCCTTGACAATCCCGAGGCCGAAAACCGCTACCGCTATGCCGCTGTCACCGGCGACTCCTCCTCCGTGTCCTACAAGTGCCGGATTTTCAAGTACACCTACTTCCAGTACCGCTACGGCTTTGAGCCCGGCTTCTTCTTCGGCACCAACGCCATGGGTCAGGATATCCTCACCCGTCTGGGCGCTGCCGGTCGGTTCTCCCTGACCTTCTCCATCTGCATCTCCCTGGTGAACCTGTTCATCGGCGCTGTCTACGGCGCTATCGAGGGCTACTACGGCGGCAGCGTGGACATGGTCATGGAGCGCATCACCGAGGTGCTGGCCCGGGTGCCCTTCATCGTCACCGCAACATTGTTCCAGCTGCACCTGGCAAAGCGGGTGGGCGTTGTGCCGTCGCTGCTGTTTGCCTTCGTGCTCACAGGCTGGATTGGTATGGCCGCCACGGTGAGAATGCAGTTTTACCGCTTCAAGGGCCAGGAGTATATCCTGGCAGCCCGGACCCTGGGCGCCAGCGATGCCCGGCTGATGTTCAAGCACATCTTCCCCAACGCTCTGGGCACCATCGTCACCAGCGCCGTGCTGATTATCCCCGGCGTCATCTTCACCGAGTCCACCCTGACTTACCTGGGCATTGTGAACCTGGACAGCTCCACCATGACCTCCATCGGCTCCATGCTGGCCAACGGCCGGGAGTATTTGTCCAGCTTCCCCCACATTATTTTCTTCCCCGCCCTGTTTATTTCCCTGCTGGAAATTTCCTTTAACCTGTTTGGCAACGGTCTGCGTGACGCATTTAATCCTGCATTGAGGGGGTCCGACGAATGAGCACTGAAAAGAAACTCCAGGTGAAGGACCTGACCATTTCCTTCCGCACTGTCAACGGCAAGCTCCAGGCTGTCCGTGACATCAATTTTGACCTTTACAAGGGCGAGACTCTGGCCATCGTCGGCGAGTCCGGCTCCGGCAAGTCCGCCACCTCCAAAACCATTCTGGGCATCTCCGCCAACAACACCATCGTCGAGGGCGGCGAAATCCTCTACGACGGCAAGGACCTGCTGAAAATCAGTGAGGAGGACTTCCACGCCATCCGGGGCGACAAAATCGCCATGGTGTTCCAGGACCCCCTGTCCAGTCTGAACCCCATCATGCGGGTGGGCAAGCAGCTGACCGAGGCCATGCTGCTGAAAAACAAGGCCAACCGCCGGGAGTGCCGGAAAAAGCTGAACACCAGCCTGAAGCACATGAGCGCCTCCATGGTGGGCGCAGGCCTGGCCGAGGACAAGGCCCTGTTTGAGACCTTCCGCCGGATTATCAAAACCGAGGCCAAGTACGAGGGCCCCTACGACACCGCCCACACCAACGCTGCTGCCGCCCTGAAGGCCTGCGACGATATGCTGCTGGCCATCGAGAAGGATGCCCTCACCGATGTCAAGGGCGACTGCCGGGAGCTGAAAAACTACTGCAACGGCGCCATCGACCACTTTGTGGTCCGTGACGGCGAGAAGATGAAATCCCTGACCGCCCAGCTGATGAAGCAGTGCGGCGAGGCCGTCCACGCCAAGAGCTGCAAGGGCCTGACCCCCGTGGTCACGGAGCTGCGCAGCCTGGTGGAGGAGGCCCTGGCCTGCGAGGCCCCCGACTTCTTCGCCCTGGCCTGCTATCTGGTGCTGGACGGAAAGACCCTGGGCAATGAGACTGCCGCTGAGCTCAACAAGCTCACCTCCCCCAGCCTCACCGGCCCCTTTATGACCAAATTCATGGACTCCGCCCGGGCCGCTCTGGAATATTCCTCCCGGAAGTCCGTGGAGGGCATGAAGGCCGCCATGGCCGCCCTTTCCGAGGCCGAGAGCTACTTTGGCGGCGAAATGCCCGCCGAGGCCGAGGCCAAGAAGAAGGCTGCCGCCCTGGCCGATACTGTAGAGGCCGCCATTGATCCCCTGGAGACCGTGAAGGAAAGCTCTGCCTACACCTTCCGCGTCAGCTTCTCCAGCGCCCTGGATACCTACTACAAGGGTGTCTCCGGCAACGTCACCGAGCAGGCCCGCTTCGACAAGCAGACCGCCAAGTACGAGGCCGCCGTGGCAAAGGGCAAGACCCCCAACGGCAAGGTGGCCCCCCTGGCCCTGGTGGACCTGGACATCGCCCGGGAGAGCATCAGCCACATTCTGGTGACCCTGAAAGACCAGTTCGCCGCCCGGACCGAGGCCGTGGCCAAGTTTGACTTTGGAAAGCGCAGCGCCACCTATGTCAGCTGGCTCCACGAAACCGCCCTGGGCGAGATTCACCGCATCACCCGCTCCATGGCCAAGGATACCGCCATCCGCATTATGGAGCAGGTGGGCATCAGCGAGGCCAGAAAGCGCTACCACCAGTATCCCTTCGAGTTCTCCGGCGGTATGCGCCAGAGAATTGTCATTGCCATTTCCCTCACCGCAGACCCGGATATCCTCATCTGCGACGAGCCCACCACCGCTCTGGACGTAACCATTCAGGCCCAGATTCTGGAGCTGATCAACAACCTGAAGCGGGAGCGGGACCTGTCCGTTATCTTCATCACCCATGACCTGGGCGTGGTGGCCAACATGGCCGACCGGATTGCCGTCATGTACGCCGGCAAGATTGTGGAATACGGCACCGCCGAGGACGTGTTCTACCATCCCGCCCACCCCTACACCTGGGCGCTGCTGGCCTCCATTCCGGACCTTAACAGCAAGGACAAGCTGGAGGCTATCCCCGGCACGCCGCCTAACATGATTTATCCCCCTGTGGGCGACGCCTTCGCCGCCCGGAACAAGTACGCCCTGCAAATCGACTTCGAGGAGCAGCCCCCCATGTTCCAAATCAGCGACACCCACTATGCAGCCACCTGGCTGCTCCATCCCAACGCTCCTCATGTGGAGATGCCCGAAATCGTGAAAGAGCGTATTGCACGCATGAGTAAGCTCGGAGGTGAAAACAATGGCTAATGAAAACGAAGTTCTGCTGAGAGTGGAAAACCTCTGCCAGTATTTCCGTCTGGACGCAAATTCCGTCAACAAGGCCGTTGACAATGTCTCCTTCGATATCAAGAAGGGCGAGGTGTTCGGCCTGGTAGGCGAGTCCGGCTGCGGCAAGACCACCACCGGCCGGTCCATCATCAAGCTCTATGACATCACCTCCGGCAGCGTCTGGTTCAAGGGCCAGCGCATCTGTGCCGGCACCAAGAGCTACAAGGACGCCATTGCCGCCGCCCGGAAGGAAAAGCGGTCCTGCAAGGACCCCGCCAGGCTGGCCGAGCTGGACGCTGTCATTGCCGACCAGAAGGCCCAGATGAAGGCCGCCCAGTCCGACCACAAGCACGCCGACCGGAAGCTCATCAACGAAATTCAGATGATTTTCCAGGACCCCATCGCCTCCCTGGACCCCCGTATGACCGTCCGGGATATCATCGCCGAGGGCCTGGTCATCAAGGGCATCAAGGACAAGGAATACATCGACAACAAGGTTTTCGAAATGCTGGAAACCGTGGGCCTGGTCCGGGAGCACGCCTCCCGGTATCCCCATGAGTTCTCCGGCGGCCAGCGCCAGAGAATCGGCGTGGCCCGGAGCCTGGTGATGGAGCCCAGCCTGGTCATTGCCGACGAGCCCATTTCCGCCCTGGACGTGTCCATCCGTGCTCAGATTATCAATCTGCTGAACGATTTGAGAAACGAGCTGGGCATCACCATTTTGTTCATCGCCCACGACCTGAGCGTTGTCAAGTATTTCTCCGACCGCATCGGCGTGATGTACTTCGGCAAGATGGTGGAGCTGGCGGATTCTGACGAGCTGTTCAGGCATCCCCTGCACCCCTACACCCGGTCCCTGCTGTCCGCCATTCCCCAGCCGGACCCCAACTACGAGAAAAACCGCAAGCGCATTGTCTACAACCCCATTGCGGACCACGACTACCGGACCAGCCAGCCCTCCTTCCGGGAGGTCTGCCCGGGCCACTTCGTGCTGTGCAATGACGAGGAGCTGGCCGCCTACCGGAAGATTGTCGAGGCCGACTGATGGACCGGCCCCTTTGGAAGCTCCTGCTGGAGCTGGCCTTCGGCCTGGTGATGGCCCTGATTGTCTGGACCATTCAGGGGCTGTTCACCGCCCAATCAGCCGCGGAAGCTGTGATGTACCTGTGCGACGGGTTCTTTGCCGCCGGGGCCTTGCAGCTGGGCTGGGGCGGCCTGCGGTGGACCTACAACGGCGGCGTCATGGACGGCCTGGGCTTCACCCTGAAGCTGGGCCTGGCCCGCATCCGCCGCAGCTATGAGCAGGACCGCTTCACCTTCGCCCAGTACCGGGCGGACCGGGAAAGCAAGGCCAAAAGCCCCAAATACCTGCTGCTGTCCGGCCTCGTCTACCTGGCCCTGGCCTTCATCTTCTTCGGAATCTACAGCGCAATGTAACTGAAAGCCCCAACCGACCAGGTTGGGGCTTTTTCCCGGAAAAAACCTTGCGCTTCCCATTTTGAAGCGGTATAATAGCCGTAGGGGAGGGGCTTGCCCCCTCCCGCTGCACTGGCCCATTGCGACAGCTCAAAATAGGTCAGACAGGTGGACAGCCGCAAGGGCTGTCCCTACGGTGGGAGTGAAACGGAAAAGGAGGATGCACCATGAAGCTGAAAATCAACTGGAACGACCCGATTCTTTCAAACGCCCTGTCCGTCACCCCGGGGGACCTGGACCGGTTTTACCTTTCTGCATCGGAAACCGACCGGCTGAATCTGTTTTTTGTTCTGCTTGGGTCCTACCACGCCTGCGAGGACAGTCGGGAGGGGGCCCACCTGTGCTTCCTTATGGCCTATTACCTGTTTGTCACCCTGACCCCGCCGGGGTCTCAGGCGCTGGCTCTGCACTATATCCGCCGGGCCATTGCACTGGACCCCAGGGAGGAATACGAAACCTGGCTGACTTTGATGGAAAAGGGGAACTAACATGAACTATCCGTGGCTCGATGACTATCTGCTGGCAAAGCCCGGCGTTACCAAGGACCTCCAGGCCGACTGGAACTGGGTCCGCTACCAAATTGGCGGGAAGCTGTTTGCCGCCCTGTGCCTGGACGAGGAAAACAGGCCCGTCTACATCACCCTCAAGCTGCCCCCGGCGGAGGGGGACCTGCTCCGGCAGCAGTATGGGGACATCATCCCGGGCTACTACATGAACAAGGTCCACTGGAACTCCGTCAAGGCGGAGGGGGCCGTACCGGAGGAACTGCTGAAAGCCATGCTGGACAAGTCCTACAGCCTGGTGCTGGCGGGATTCAGCCGGAAACGGCAGAGGGAGCTGACCCATGGAGGACTTTAAGCTGGTCCCCGCCGACCCGGTTCTGGGGGAGGCGGTGCTGCGGTTTTATCTGCGGAACCGGGAGTTTTTCCAGCCCTTCGAGCCGGTGCGGCCCCCGGAATTTTACACCCTGCTATATCAGCGGGGGATGCTGGCCCAGGAGAAGGCGGACCGGGCCCAGATGCGGGGCTACCGCTTCTACCTGCAAAGCCCCCAGGGGGAGATTATCGGCGCCATCGGCCTGAACAACGTGGTCTGGGGGGCCTTCCAGTCCGCCCATCTGGGCTACAAGCTGGACAAACATTTCCAAAACCGGGGCTGTATGACCCGGGCGGTGGGGCTGGTGACGGCCTTTGCCTTTGAGGAGCTGAACCTGCACCGCATTGAGGCCAACGTCATGCCCCGAAACCGGGCCTCCCTGCGGGTGCTGGAGAAAAACGGCTATGAAAACGAGGGCCTGTCCCCGGCCTATCTGTGCATCAACGGCCGCTGGGAGGACCACATCCACATGGTCAGACGAAACGACGAAAGGAGTAACCTATGACTGCTGACGAGCTCCAATTTTTTGACAAACTGCCCCAGATGCTGCCCCTGTATATCGCCCTGCGGGAGAAGCTGGACGAGCGGTACCCGGACATGACCCTGAAAATCACCAAAACCCAGATTTCCTTCCGCAACCGCCATGTGTTCGCCATGGCGTCCCTGCCCATGCGCAGGCTCAAGGGCTGGCCCAGGGAGTATCTGCTGGTGAGCTTCGGCCTGAGCCACCAGAAGCTCTCCCCCCGGATTGCCCAGTCGGTGGAGCCCTACCCCGGCCGCTGGACCCACCACGTCCCCATCACCGCCCGGGAGGATTTGGACGAGGAGCTGCTGGGCTGGCTCGACGAGGCCTGGCAGTTTGCGCTTTATAAATAACACCCTACAAAAAGGAGTGAGCACGATGACCGATGATATCCGGCCCGGGCGGTATCGCCATTACAAGGGCAGGGACTATGAGGTGCTGTTTTTGGCCCGGCACTCGGAAACTGAGGAGACCCTGGTTATTTACCGGGCACTGTACAGCGAGGGCGGCATCTGGGCACGGCCCGCCGCCATGTGGAACGAGCTGGTGGAGACGGACGGCAGACAGGTCCGGCGGTTTACCAGGATGGAGGAGGGCCTATGAAGCGGAAGGCCTTCCGGTCGGCCCTGCCCCACACCCTGCCCATCTGCGTAGGATTTCTGTTTCTGGGGATATCCTACGGCTTTCTCATGCGGAGCAAGGGCTTTTCCTTTGTGTACCCCATGCTGATGAGCCTGTTTATATTCGCCGGGTCCATGGAGTTTGTCACCGTGGAGCTGCTGCTGTCGGCGTTTCACCCCCTCCACGCCTTCCTTCTGACGCTGATGGTCAACGCACGGCACCTGTTTTACGGCATTTCCATGCTGGAAAAATACAAAGGCGTGGGGCTGAAAAAGCTCTATCTGATTTTCGGGATGTGCGACGAGAGCTTCACCGTCAACTGCACCGCTGAGCCCCCGGAGGGGGTGGACCGGGGGTGGTTCATGCTGTTTGTGACGGCTCTGAACCAGGCCTACTGGGTGGCGGGGGCCACCCTGGGCGGTCTGGCGGGCTATGTCATCCACTTTGACACCACCGGCATCGAGTTCGTGATGACGGCCCTGTTCGTGGTGATGCTGCTGAACCAGTGGGAGGACCGGCGGGACCACCGGCCTGCCCTCATCGGCCTGGGTGCCTCGGCGCTGTGTCTGGCGCTGTTCGGCAGCGGCGGGTTCATCCTGCCCGCCATGGCCCTTATCCTGCTGTGCTTTACCCTGACGGGAAGGGAGGCGGCTGCATGAGCACTGCTGAGAGAATCATCACCATTGCCGCCGTGGTCCTGGGGACCATGGTCACCCGGTTTGCGCCCTTTCTGATTTTTCGGAAGGAGCCGCCGAAATTCGTCAGCTATCTCGGCACGGTGCTGCCCTATGCGGTTATCGGCCTGCTGGTGGTGTACTGCCTGAAGGACGCCCCCTTCACGGCCTGGCACGGCCTGCCCGAGGCCATCGCCATCGGGGCTATCCTGCTGCTGCACCGGTGGAAGCACAATACTCTGCTGAGCATCGCCGGAGGCACGGCGGTGTATATGCTGCTGGTGCAGAAGGTGTTTCTTTAACGGGCAAAATGGCTGTTTGGAATAACGCCGTGACAAAAAAGGAGGCATATATGGAATACAGAACCCTGGAGCCGGAGGAGCTGTGTCTGGAATTGTTTTCCGGCTTTAACCGCCGTCAGGTGGTAACCAAATGCTGGCGGCGGGAAAATGGCCGCTGGTGCATCCGGGACGACCCCTTTGTGGACGACTGGTCCCCGGAGGACTATGCCACTCTGGTCCGGCATTTGAAAAACACCGCCGCCACCGGCGGTCTGGTGTACGGGGCCTTCCTGGATGGGAAGCTGAAGGGCTTTGTGGCGGTGGAAAACGGGCTGTTCGGCGGGGAGAACCGGTATCTGGACCTGAGAAGCCTCCACGTGTCCCGGGAGCTGCGGGGCCGGGGCGTGGGGACCGTCCTCTTCCGGGCGGCCATGGACTGGGCCCGGCAGCAGGGGGCGGCCAAGCTGTACATCTCCGCCCACTCCGCCGTGGAAAGCCAGGCCTTTTACAGACACATGGGCTGCACCGAGGCGGCCCAGTACCACCAGGGCCATGCGGAGGCAGAGCCCTTTGACTGCCAGATGGAATGCAGGCTTTCATAAATGCGCTTATCGGCATAACGCAGAAAAAATGTATGGCGGCCTGCCCTCAGGCCGCCATACCAGGAAAGCGAACAGGCCTGCAATGACAAGCTGAGCCAGCCCGATAAGCAGATATGAATTGATAGGAGATAGAAAAATGGAACTGACAAAAATTGAAAACAACGGCATCGTTTGTGCCGTGGTAAATAGTAACGAAATCGTCATCACAGATGCACAATCTGCCTTGGATGTGCTGATGTCTGCAAAATACGATATTGGCACGAAAAACATCGTTGTCGATAAAAAATGGATTACAGAGGACTTTTTCATCCTCAGCAAAGGACTTGCAGGTGAGATTCTGCAAAAATATGTGAATTACGGCGGCCGCATTGCAATTTACGGTGATTATTCTCATTACACAAGCAAGCCGCTGAAAGACTTTATTTATGAAAGCAATCGGGGCAGGGATGTGTTTTTCGTTGCTACGCAAGAGGAAGCCGTTGAAATGCTGACACGGTAAATTCCAGCTGAGTCAAGCCGAGAAGCACAAAGATTTTTTAAGAAACAGCATGAAAAAGATTGGGGAGAAAAATGGTTAGTTTTGACAGAAAGCGTTATTTTCCCCAGCGACAGTAGTATTCTTTTGTAAAAAATAGCAACCCCAGTCGTGCCCGTCAACGGCCGGGATGAGACTGCCTGTCTCCGCCAGCGGGAAATCAAGGCGGGAAGGCCCTCCGGCCGTCAGGCTGGATCACAAAAAGTATCCAATAGGAGAATCAGCCATGGAAAAAAACTACTACGGCAGCCTCTGCACGGAAATGTATGAGCTGCTGCACCCTGAGGCACCCCGGGATGAGCTGGAATTTTACCTGTCCTACGCCCGGCCGGGCATGAAGATTCTGGAGCCGCTGTGCGGCAGCGGCCGGTTTTTCGTGCCCTTTCTGGAAAGAGGCCTGGATATCACCGGCGTGGACAGCTCCCGGGAGATGCTGGATAAGCTGATGCAGAAGGCCCCGGCGGCCAGGGTGGTCTGCACCGACCTTGCCGGGTACGAAACCGATGAGCGGTTTGACTATATTTTCATCTCCTCCGGCTCGGTGTCCTTGTTTACGGATATGGACCGGTGCCGGGAGATTTTGGCCAAAATGAAGGGTCTGCTGGCCCCGGGGGGACGGTTCGTCTTCGCCGTGGAGACTCTGGCGGATATCTGCCCGGAGGACCGGGATTACAAGGTGACAGCCTCGGTGAAAACCCGGGAGGGCTGGGACCTGGTGCTGAAAACCCGGGACCACTATGACCCCGGAACCCAGACCCAGTTTTCCCCCAGCCTCTACGAGCTGTACGACGGCGAAACCCTGGTCAGAACAGAGCAGATGGATTTTCAGACCCACCTGTACGCTCTGGCGGAAATCAAGGCACTTCTAAAGGAGCTGGGCTTTGCAGGGGTGGAGGTGTATTCCGGCTTTGACAAGACGCCTGCCCAAAACAGCGAAAGCGAATCCCTGCTCATCGCCTGCGGATAAATGCGAAAAAAGCAGCCATGGACAAATGGCTGCTTTTTTGACTATATCTCCCCGTGGAACCGGCGCTGCCGGCGCATCAGGCGGCTGTTGGGGTGGTAGTAGGGGGTGGGGCCCACCAGCTCGCCCTCGTCGATGGTCATGTCCGCCCGGATGGCGCTGTCGTAGACGCTGCGGCCCAGCAGGGGAATGGGCAGCCGGGCCAGGCCCGTGAGGAACCGGGCGTGGAAGCACACCTCGGCGGCAAAGGAATTGTAGGACAAATTGGCGGTGTGGGTGGCCAGAATGGCGTACTGCTCGAACTCAGTCAGCCGGTCCGGGTCCCGGAGGATAATCTGCCGGCCGTCCCACACCGGATAGCCGGCCCGCCGGTTGTTGGCCGCAAGAAATGCTGCAATCCGGCCCCTGGGGGAGCCGGTGACCCGGCGGAGGGCGGCTCCGGGAAGGGGAAGGACGCCGCCCGGTGCAAGGGAGGCAATCTTCCGAACATACAGCTCCGCAATGAGATAGGGCCCCAGGGCCTCGGCACGGGCAAAATATTCCTTCATGGCAGGACTGTGCCGCTGGCCCCGGCTGGCCACCACCCGGTTGAGCTCCCGCTCCAGGTTGGCCCGGCTGGCGGGTGTGGGATTGGCCAGGCAGTCCAGCAGGGCCTCCATCCGAAACGCAATGAAGGACACCGTCACCCCGGGGGTGTCCCCGTCCGCCCGAAGGCCCAGCTCGGCGTCGTGCTCCTGCTCCCGCATTTTAAACAGCCCCCAGACATCCTCCGGCCCCAGGGCGTAGAGATACCAGTCGTCGAAAAACAGTCTGCATTCCAGGGCCTCCCCCCGGCTGCTTTCCAGAGCCGTGATGCCCCGGCCCAGCAGCAGGTCCGCCAGGGACCGGGTGACGGCAAAAAATCCGTCGCCTGTGGACAGCACATCCCCGGCAGCAAGATACCCAAGGCCGGTCATCTCCCGAAAGGCTGCCGGGGCGGCCTCCGGCGTCTGCCCAAAGCGGAGCAATCCGGGCTTTCTTCTGTTATCCATGGCCTCAGCCTCCTTTTTCGACCATCCTATCACAAACCCGGGAAAATTGCAACCGGCATTGACTTACCCCGCCTTTTTCGCTATAATAGCACCATCTTGTGAATGGGAAGTGACCGCTATGCTGTCAAAACAAATGCTTTACAATCTGGAAAATTCCTCTGCCATCCGGAAAATGTTCATCGAGGGCCAGGAGCTGGCCGCCAAGGTGGGGGCGGAAAACGTCTTTGATTTTTCCCTGGGCAATCCCGTGGCCCCGGTGCCCCGGGCCTTTACCGAGGCGCTGATGGAGGTCCTCCGGGAGGAGGACTCCCTGGCCCTTCACGGCTATATGAACAATGCGGGCTATCCCGAGGTGCGCCAGGCCGTGGCGGACCATCTGAACCGGCGGTTTGACCTGGGCCTGAGCTATGAAAACATTGTGATGACCGTGGGGGCCGCCGGGGCTATCAACATCATTTTCAAGGCCATTTTGGACATTGAGGACGATGTGGTGGTGTTCCGCCCCTATTTCGGGGAGTACCGCAGCTACGTCAGCAATTACCACGGCCGGGTGGTGGAGGTGGACCCCCAGATGCCCAGCTTCCAGCCGGACCTGGCGGATTTTGAGCGGAAGATTGACGCCCGGACCAAGGCGGTGCTCATCAACAACCCGGTGAACCCCTCCGGCGTGGTGTACAGCGCCGAGACCCTCCGGGCCATTGCAGCCATCCTGGAGCGCAAGCAGCAGGAATACCGCCACGCCATCTACCTGATTGCCGACGAGCCCTACCGGGAGCTGGCCTACGACGGGGTGGATATCCCCTATGTGACCAAATTCTACCCCAACACCTTCGTGGCCTACTCCTTCTCCAAGACCCTGTCCATCCCCGGGGAGCGGATTGGCTATCTGGTAGTGCCTCCCGCCATGGAGCAGTGGCGGGAAATGGCCAACGCCGTGACGGTGGCCAACCGGGTCTGCGGCTTCATCAACGCCCCCAGCCTGCTGCAAAAGGCGGTCGCCAGGTGCCTGGAGGAAAAGTGCGACGTGGACTTCTACGACAGAAACCGCCGGACCCTCTACGACGCTCTGACGGCCATGGGCTTCCGGTGCGTCAGACCCCAGGGGACCTTCTATCTGTTCATGGAATCCCCGGAGCCCGACGAGCGACGCTTCGTGGCCAACGCCAAAAAGCACAACCTCATCCTGGTCTCCGGCTCCACCTTCGCCATGCCCGGCTACGTCCGCATCGCCTACTGCGTCAGCCCGGACATGATCGCCCGCAGCCTCCCCCAGTTCCAATCCCTGGCAGAGGAATACGGGCTGAGCTGACCTAAAAACCAGGCATTCCCGATGCACACCGGAAATGCCTGGTTTTATGCTATTCTCTATCAAAACGTACACAAACTATGGTTTTGCCCAGGAGCATTTTATTTCAGAATAGTATGCTCCATGGCGTTTACAACAACCAACAGAATGAATCCGCAGACAAACGGAGGAAAGGCTTATGAACAGCAGCTATTATCTCTTTACCAATCTCCTCAGTGAGGAGGAGACAAAAATCGTCACCGGAATTATCCGGCATATTGAAAAGGGCGAGCGGCGGGTGGGAATCCAGCAGCTTGCCAATGAGAACTATACCTCCGCAACGTCGATTATGAAGATGTGCAAGCGGCTGGGGTTTGACGGGTACAGCGAGCTGTATTATCATCTGATGCAGCAGAAAAGCCGCCTGTCGGAGACTGCCCAGGTGGAGACGCTGGCCCAGATTGTGGACAACTACAGCGACAGTCTGGTGCAGCAGTTCTGCGTGTATCTTGAGCAGTATCACGACCAGAAGATTTTCACCTCCGGAAAGGGGTTTTCGGATGTGGTGGCGGCGTATATCGTCCAGCGGCTGTCCATCTGCGGGTTTTTCGCCTTCAATAATGTGCATTTCTATGACTTTATGATATTCCAGAAGGAAAACGGGGGCATGGCCACCAATATTGAACCCGCCGTCATTTTTGCAATCTCCCAAAGCGGCGAGACTGAGCCTGTGATTAACGATGTCCGCCAGGCCCGGAAGAACGGCTATAAGGTCATTGCCTTTACAAGGCGGGGGGATTCCACCCTGGCCCGGCTGGCGGACCTGCTGTTTATTGTGGACGGGGCCAGGCAGACCCTGGTGGGCGGCATTCCAAACCAGTTCTTCGGCCATGTGATTCTGGCCTTTGAGGAGCTGATGGGGGCGTTTTTCAGCCGGGATGCCCACGGCACAAATTGAGAAAATATTACCGCAAAAGAAAAAATTTTCCTCCCGGTTTTATGTTATACTGGATTCAGAAGGGAAGGAAACCTTCAATCCATAAAAACAGGAGGAACTATCCAATGAAAAAAAGTTTCGCATTGCTGCTTGCGCTGGTGCTGCTGGTATCCATGATGGCAGGCTGCGGCAAAGCAGAGCCCCAGGCAGAGCCTACCACCCCTGTCCAGGCTGAAACAAAAGCAGCAGAGACTGTGAAGGAAAATATCAAGCTGGACAAGCTGAACGTCTACTATGTTCCCTCCAGAGAGCCCACTGAAATTGTGACCGCCACCGAGCCGCTGAAGCAGCTGCTGAAGGATGAGCTGGCGAAGCTGGGCTACGATGTGGGCGAGGTGGTGATCTCCGTGGGCACCACCTACGAGGCGGTTGGCGAGGCACTGGTTGCCGGAACGGCCGATGTGGGCGTTATCCCCGGCGGCACCTATGTGCTGTATGACGACGGCGCCGAGGTAATCCTGACGGCCACCCGGGACGGCCTGAGCAAGGATTTTGACGATGCCAAGGACTGGAACGACGGAAAGCCCACCGAGGCCTCCGCCAATCAGGCAGTTTCCTACCGGGCCCTGATGATTGCCGGCCCCTCCGCCAAGGGCCAGGAACTGGCTGCCAAGGTCAACGCCGGAGAAGAGCTGACCTGGGAGGACATCGACAGCGCCAGCTGGAGCGTGATGGGCTCGTCCTCTCCCGCCGGGTACATCTATCCCTGCCTGTGGATGCTCAACCGCTATGAAAAGGGAATCACCGACCTGAGCAACGCCGTCCAGGCCGATTCCTACGCCAGCGCCTTCGCGCGGCTGGCCTCCGGCCAGATTGACGTGCTGATGACCTATGCGGATGCCCGCCGGGATTATGCCGAGCGCTGGAACACCGAGTTCAGCCGGGAGAAGTCCATCTGGGAGGAGACCAACGTCATCGGCGTCACTGCCCCCATCTACAATGACACCATCTCCGTCAGCAAGAACTCCCCCATCATGGACGAGGCACTCATTGCCGCCCTTCAGGAGGCCTTTATCAACATCGGCAACACCGAGGCCGGCAAGCAGGTCATCGCCATCTACAGCCACAACGGCTACCAGAAGGCAGTGGCCTCCGACTATGACAACGAGCGGGCTGCCCAGAAGCTGATCCAGGAACTGAGCGCAGGCTGATTTTGGCAGACACAGAATAACCGACAAAGAGGATGATACTGGCTATCATCCTCTTTGTTGCCAAAAAAGGGGAACAGTATGATACGATTTGAAAATGTGTCAAAGGTCTATCCAAACGGCGTTGTCGGCCTGGACGGCGTGGACCTGGAAATCGGGCAGGGGGAATTTGTGGCGATTATCGGTCTGTCCGGCGCCGGAAAGTCTACCCTCCTGCGCTCCATCAACAAAATGCACGACATTACAGCGGGCAGCCTGACGGTCAACGGCTGCGACGTTCATACCCTCCGGGGGAAGGGCCTCCGGAAATTCCGCCGGGGCATCGGCATGATTTTCCAGTCGTTCAACCTGGTGACCAGAACGACGGTGATTCAGAATGTGCTGACGGCCCGTGTCCCCGAGCTGCCCCTGTGGCGGGTGGTGCTGGGGGCATTCCCCAAATGCGACAAGCTGCTGGCGCTGGAATCCCTGGAGCAGGTTGGCATTCTGGACAAGGCCTACATCCGGGCAGACCAGCTCTCCGGCGGCCAGCAGCAGCGGGTGGCACTGGCCAGGACGCTGGCCCAAAAGCCTCAGATTATCCTGGCCGACGAGCCGGTGGCGGCCTTGGACCCGGTGACGGCCAGACAGGTGATGGAGGACTTTGTCAAAATCAACCGGGAAATGGGAATCACCATTTTGCTGAACATTCACCATGTGGAGCTGGCGCTTACATATGCCAGCCGCATCATCGGCATCCGGGCGGGGAAAATCGTCTATGACGGCCCCTCTGGGGAAGTGGACCAGGGGGTGCTGGACAGCATTTACGGGGGAAACGTCCCCGCCGAAGCGGAGGGCTGACCATGGGCCTTTACGATAAAGTTTTTCCGCCGAGGGCAATGAAGCTGGCCAGCGGTGCCGTGGTGGAGGAAAAGCGGTCCAGAGCGCCGCTGATTCTTCTGCTGCTGGTGCTGGCCTGCGCCCTGTCGGTGAAGGTTACCGGCTTCCGCTTTGCCACGCTTGTAAGCCGTGGAAAGGAGTTTTTCGTCATCCTCCGGCAGATGTTCCCGCCCAATATGGGATATCTGCCCAAAATCTGGAAGCCTCTGTGGGACACCATTAAAATGTCTCTGCTGGGGTCCTTTGCAGGCTCCGTGCTGGCGGTGCCCTTTGCAATCCTTGCCGCATCCAATATGATTTCCAGCAAAGTGGTGGTCCAGCTCGCCAGGCTCTTTCTGAGCCTGGTGCGCACGCTGCCCACCCTGGTGTCGGCGCTGATTGCTACCTACATCTTCGGCCTGGGCACCATGGCCGGTACCTTTGCCATTGGGGTGTTCACATTTGCCTATGTGGGCAAGCAGCTGTTTGAGCAGATTGAAACTGTGGACATGGGCCCCTTTGAGGCAATGGAGGCGATGGGTGCCGGAAAGACCCGGGCCTTTCTCTCGGCGGTGCTGCCCCAGGTGCTGCCGGCCTATCTGTCGGTGTGCCTGTTCTGCCTGGAGGGCAATGTCCGCTATGCGTCCATTCTGGGCTATGTGGGCGCGGGAGGTCTGGGCCTGATTCTGAACGAGAAAATCGGCTGGCGGGAGTATGACAGCGTGGGCATGATTCTGCTGGTGCTGTTCGGGGCGGTGCTGGTCATTGAACTGGTCAGTCATGCCATCCGGAAACGCCTGACATAAGGGGAGGGAACCGTATGAAACCGGAGATTCAAAAAGCATACGATGCTGCGCCGCAGGTCTGGCTTCGCCAGCTGGCCATTGCCTTCGCCGTTGCCGCCCTGCTGGCCTGGTCCTCCACCACGGTGGAGCTTCGCAATATCAAGGGGGACGGCCTGACGGTGGCGGGCAATATCCTGTCCGGCATTTTTCACCCGGACCGGGCGCTGCTGCTGAACGCCACCACAAGCGGCGTGCCCTATCTGCTGCTGGAAACCATGTGCATCGCCTTTCTCGGTACCATGGTGGGCGCGGTCATTTCGGTGCCGCTGTCCTTCCTCTCCGCCTCCAATCTGGTGCCCAGGCCGGTGGCGCTGGCGGGAAGGCTTGTGATTATGGCCATCCGCACGGTCCCGGCGTTTATCTATGGGCTGATGTTCATTCGGGTCACCGGCCCGGGGCCCTTTGCGGGGCTGCTGACCATGTCGCTGTGCTCCGTGGGTATGGTGTCGAAAATGTTCATCGAAAGCATTGAGGACCTGGACCGAAAAATCCTGGAATCCCTCGACGCTGCCGGCTGCACCACATTCCAAAAGATACGCTATGGCATTCTTCCACAGCTGTTCCCGGACTTTACGTCAACGCTGATTTACCGCTTCGACATGAACCTCCGGGATGCCACGGTGCTGGGCCTTGTGGGCGCAGGCGGCATTGGCGCACCGCTGATTTTCGCCATGAGCTCCTACCGATGGAACGAGGTGGGTGCTATTTTACTGGGGCTGATTCTGCTGGTGCTGGTGATTGAGTCGATTTCCGCCCGAATTCGGAAAAAATTGGCAAGAGGGTGATACAATGGGGGAGAAAACCGTAAAACTGTACTTTACCTCAGATGTTCATGGGTGCTTTTCACCTATGTCCTGGGCAGGCAGGAATCAGGAGAACATGGGCCTGCTGCACTGCGCCGGGCAGTTTCACAAGGATGAAAACACCCTGATTCTGGACGGCGGCGATGCTCTGCAGGGGTCCCCCTTTACCGCCTACTGCCACGACTGCGAAAAAAGCCCCCTGCCCGTTGCGCACCTGATGAACCTCTGCGGCTACGACTATGTGACCCTGGGCAACCACGATTTCAACTTCGGCGTGTCCTATCTGACCCGCTACATCGATGGGCTCCAGGCGGACTGCCTGTGCGAGAACCTGGTGAGGCAGGACGGCACGGCGGCCTACCCGGGCAAAATCCGTGTAATGGGAAACGGCATCCGCATTGGCATTGTGGGCATTGTCACGGACTATATCAACATCTGGGAGAAGCCGGAGCATCTGGAGGGGTATCAGGTGACGGACCCCTTCACCGCCGCCCGGAGGGCGCTGGAAGCTCTGAAGGGCAGGGTCGATTTGACCGTGTGCATCTATCACGGCGGCTTTGAGCGGGACCTGGACACAGGACGGCGGCTGTCCAGCACCACGGAGGACATCGGCTACCGCATCTGCCAGGAGCTGGATTTTGACATTCTGCTGACGGGACATCAGCACATGAGCGTATCCGGGCGGGAGGTGTGGGGCACCTTCACGGTGCAGCCCTCGGAAAATGCCAGAGAATTCCATGAAATTACCGTTTCCTTCGGGGAAAAGGTGAAAATCACCTCGGAAAAACGAATGGCGGCCGGGGCCGCCCCGGCTGAGCTGGCCAGGGCCATCGAGTCCTGGAATGCGCCGCTTCAAAAGTGGCTGGATACCCCGGTGGGCAGCCTGGAGCGTCCCTTGCTTCCGGACACCAGGCTGAATATGGCCAGCCGGGGCAGTGAGATTGCCGCCTTTTTCAACCAGGTCCAGCTGGATTTTTCCGGAGCTCAGCTATCCGCCACCAGCCTGGCCAACGAAATATCCGGCATTCCCCAATCGGTCCGCCGCCGGGACGTGCTGACCACCTACCCCTATCAGAACACCCTGAAGGTGCTGGAAATCACCGGAGCGGTGCTCCGTGAAGCCCTGGAGCACAGTGCTGCCTATTTTGCGCTGGACCGGGATGGGACGCTGCGAATATCGGAGGCCTTCCTGAAGCCCAAGGTTGAGCACTATAACTACGACTATTTTGCGGGAGTCACCTACACGGTGGACCCGGCCCGCCCGGTGGGCAGCCGGGTGGTCACGCTCATGCGGGAGGGCCAGCCGGTGCGCCCGGACCAGGTGCTTACCATCTGCGTCAGCGACTACCGGGCCAGCGGAGCCGGCGGATACGAAATGTACGCACAGTGCAGAGTACTGCGGGAATACGACCGGGAAATGTCTGATATCATCATGGAATACTTCGAAGCCCATAAAACAATCCCCCCATTGGGACCCCCTAATTATTCCGTGATAACGGGAAATTTGGAGGCACATTCGGCGGATTGACACGCACTGCTCCGGTTGCACCGGGGATGAGCAAGGCTCCACCGGAGCCTTGCATTGAATGGTTCGAATCATCCTGTCGGATTAAAAAATGCAGAGAGATTGAGGCCTATCTGCTTTTTTGGTCCGAGTGGGGAGATTCGGAACACTAAGGAGTCATCCCCGTCGAGCCGGGGATGAGCAAGGCTCCACTGGAGCCTTGCATTGAATGGTTCGAATCTTCCCATCGGATTAAAAAATGCAGAGAGGCCGAAGCCTCTCTGCTTCTTGGGTCCGAGTGGGGAGATTCGGAACGCTAAGGAGTCATCCCCGTCGAGCCGGGGATGACCAACAGCCCACAGGGCTGTTGGATTGAATGGTTCGAATCTCTACACTCAAATAAAACATCTCCTGACCGCATTAGCGGTCAGGAGATGTTTGGTCCGAGTGGGGAGATTCGAACTCCCGGCATCTTGAACCCAAATCAAGCGCCCTACCAACTGGGCCACACCCGGATTTTGCTGGTGATTATTATACACGATTGCGCTGGAAAATGCAACCTAAAGTTTGCGGAAACAGGCGGGCACCGCCTCCTTTTGGGAGGCGGTGCGTTCCGTTACACATTGAACAGGAAATTGACAATATCTCCGTCCTTCATGACGTATTCCTTGCCCTCGCTTCGCACCAGGCCCTTGGCCTTGGCGGCGGACATGGTGCCGCAGGACTTCATGTCCTCGAAGGCGATGACCTCGGCACGGATGAAGCCCCGCTCGAAGTCGGTGTGGATTTTGCCGGCGGCCTGGGGGGCCTTGGTGCCCCGGCGTATGGTCCAGGCCCGGCACTCGTCGGCACCGGCGGTGAGGAAGGAGATGAGGCCCAGCAGGGCGTAGGAGCTGCGAATCAGCCGGTCCAGGCCGGACTCGGCTACGCCCAGCTCCTCCATGAACATGGCCTTCTCCTCGGGGTCGTCCAGCTCGGCGATGTCCGCCTCCAGCTTGGCGCAGATGGGCAGGACCTCGCTGCCTTCGGCCTGGGCCAGGGCCTTGACGGCCATGTAGTGGCGGTTGCTTTCCGGGTCGTTGATTTCATTTTCTGCCAGATTTGCCACATAAATGGTCTTTTTCAGGGTCAGCAAATCAGAGGTGGCGATGAGGGCCAGGTCCTCCTCGCCGGCTTCAAAGGTCCGGGCCAGCTTGCCCTGGTTCAGGTGGGCCAGCAGCTCGGTGAACACCTCGCCCTCGTGGACGAACTGCTTGCTGCCGCCCTTGGAGGCCTTCTGGCACTTGTCGATGCGGCGCTCCACCATTTCGATGTCGGCCATGACCAGCTCCAGATTGATGATGTCGATGTCCCGCAGGGGGTCCGTGGAGCCCTCCACGTGGGTGACGTTGGAGTCCTCGAAGCAGCGGACCACGTGGACGATGGCGTCGGTGGTGCGGATGTTACTGAGGAACTTGTTGCCCAGGCCCTCGCCCTTGGAGGCGCCCTTCACCAGGCCCGCAATGTCCACGAACTCGATGACGGCGGGGGTCAGCTTCTTGGGGTTGTGCAGCTGGGCCAGCCACTGAAGCCGCTCGTCCGGCACGTTCACTACGCCCACGTTGGGGTCGATGGTGCAGAAGGCATAGTTGTCGGCGGGAACGCCGGCGTTGGTGATGGCGTTGAAAAGAGTGGACTTGCCCACATTGGGAAGCCCCACGATTCCGAGTTTCATATCTATATTCTCCCTTTCGGTTTTGTTCAGACGTTCTGGTGTGCATTAACCTTTTTATTATAGCAGACTGCGGCTGAATTCTCAAGCGGTAATTTCGCTTTTGCAGATGAAATTCCGCTGGAAAACAGGGGCGAAATGTGATATGAGGAAGAAAAGAAGAAAAAAGGGAGGAATCGGTGTGACGTCGGATCAGCAAATGCAGGCGGCAAAGCAATTTGCGGCGTACTGGAAAGGCAGAGGCTACGAAAAGGGCAACAGCCAGCCCTTCCGGCTTGCCGACTGGAATACCATGATTTCCAATGTTTTTGCAAAACAAGCAATACGGTATCTCTTGAATTGTGAAAATGAGAAGCTGCTGAAAGAGACGATGTTCGCTTTTGAGATGTATGAATGAGACCGGAAATAAAAAAGCCGCTGCCGCATGGTTTTGATTCCATGCAGCAGCGGTTACACCGATAAAATTCATTCACAATAAATAGTTTTCTTCAAGCCAACTCCATTCTCATCAGGACAATTTCCTGCCATCCTGTTTTTCGAGAACAAAAGCCCTTGGGATTCCTGCCATATTCACGAAATCCTATGCCTTCGTACAAGGAAATCGCTCTGCGATTTTCACTGACAACATTTAGCTCCAACTGCATATATCCGGCAGCTTTTGCACATTCTACACAGGCAACAGTTAAAGCATGACCGATTCCAATGCCCCAGAAGCCTTTTTCAATACTGATTCCAAACTCCGCCCGATGTTTGACCTTATCCTTTTTCCCGACAGCTTCAATACCAGCAGTTCCAACAATATGTCCACCGACAACAGCACAAATCTCAATTTCATTTGCGCTGCGTTCTTTCTCCAGCAAAATATTTCGTTCTTGCTTGGTGTCAAACAAATTCTCATCCGGATATGTACATAAAAAATCTGTCTGTGCATGGGTCAGATTGAACACCTCATGTATTTCTTCAGCATCTGCTCCAACTGCATTTCGAAGCAAACATTCCCTGTTATTTTTTAAAATAACCTTTTTTGCGTACTGCACCAGATTTATTCCTCCACTATACTGTTCAAGTAAAGTAATATTGATTGCCATGTTCAGCTCTTTTGCAAGTTTCCCGAACGAAATCACAAAATCTTCTTCAACGGATATAGCTTCTTCTCCATTTCATACTGCTTCACAAACATCCTAAATCCTGACTTTTTTAGAAAGGCATTCAAAGATTCATCTCTTTCATCTATGTTAATCATTTTTATGTTAGGGCTGCTGGTTTGTTCGTGCAAACACCACATAATTTCTGTGGCGACACCCTGCCTGCGATATTCATGCTTTACCGCTAACTGAACGATATCCCCGTTCGATTTGTTTATGATTCCATAGCCTATTAGATTTCCAGATACTTCAGCAAGAACATAGGCAAACAAGTCAGCTATGGCACACACAGAATCAATGGAATTTTGCCAGGATGGAGAACAATTCCAAAAACTTTTCGCAAGTTCCCACTGTTCAGCCGTAAGTGCTTGCGGATGAATGATTTGCCACTGCTTTCGTTTGCCTGATTTTCTTTCGTTTCTTTCCGCCATATAGCAATTCAAAGTACGTATAACCTGAAAGCCTTGCCTTTTATACAGAGACACTGCGGCGGTATTTTCCTGTATTGCCTCCAACTGATACCGCACTATTCCCTTATCCTGACATATGGCTTGTACAATATTCAGCATTTCCTTTGTAATCCCTCTTTTTCGGAAAGAGGGAATCACTCCGGTACCAAGGTCATAGATTGTTTTTACTCCATCCCAGCAGCGCACACCATTTAAGACGAAACCTACCAGCTGTTCATGTTCAAAAGCACCAACTGATACATCGGGCATATAACCATTTCTTTTGAGATTCATCTCAAAGGCTTCATACGGCATATCAACAGTCACCTGATAATCAGAAAACACCTTCATGAATGTTTGATACAAACAGAATGTATCTGTCTTTTCTAATGTTTGATACTCCATGCTATAGTCACCATTCCCTGCATCTATTCAATAGGCAAGTTGTGCTGCTTCAAAAAAGACAGCTTATCCCAATATCCTCTCTGAAACAGGATTTTACCATTTACAACATGGAAGAAGCCGCATCCCCGCAGTCCCAGAGGGTCCTTCCATTCTAAAATCGCCCACTGTCCATCTTCAAAGATATTCTCTACAATGGCGGTCATATCGGCAGTGGCAAATTCTGCTGTGAACATTTCTCTGATTGCCTCTATCCCAACCACCGGCTCATTTGTCACCTGATGGTTGGTTGCGCTATCGTGGTACAGGCTCACGATTGCATCAACATCGTGGCCGTTAAAAGCATCTACCCATTTACATACTACTTCTTTTGGTCGTAACATTTGTTCCCCTCCAAAATTTTCTATTTTCCAGTTCATCAAATTGGAATTTCTATTAAATCAGTGTATATTCGAGCTGACAATCATATAGCTCTTTTTCCGGTAAAACTTGTTGTATTCTAATGCTTCAACGCAGCCCATAGCTTTCCGTCCGATCCAATGAGCCTCCTGCAAGACCAAATGAAACAGCACAGAACGATGGAGGCACAAAACGGGAAATAAATCTGCTATTTACTTCTCAATTTTTATGGCCCTGACAATGATTATATCCGGCATTTCTTTATTGAAATAGCATTCTTCGTAAAATCCGTCAATGACAAAGCCGGTATCAAAACACAGATTAAAAATATCCTGCAAAGAACGATGATAGTAACATTGCTTTTGCGGCTGTCCTTCAATCGCAATATCGTAATAGCTGTGCGGTGTCATGTATTTTTCTGTAAGTGTCACAAAACAGGGGTGCTGTGTCGCAAATACAAACACTCCGTGATCCTCAATCAATTTATGAACAGTGGTAAAAAGCGGCTTAATATCTGTAATATCCATGACCGCCATATTGGAAACTGCTTTTGTAAATGGCTTGTTTCTTTTTAATGCCATCAGGCTTGTTTCATCCGTAGCGTCTGCTACACAAAACTCGATGTTATCAGCATATCGTTTCTGTCGTTTTTTTGCCAGTTCAACCATTTTCTCACTATAATCAAAAGCTAAAACAGAGACACCTTTTTCTGCAAGATATGCAGAATAGTTCCCATTTCCACAGGCAATGTCTAAAATATAGTCTGTTGGATCAGGTCTTAAAAGCTCTGTTACTTTGGGACGGACAACTTCTCTGTGAAAATCATTTGATTCATCTCCCATTGCACAATCCCAAAATTCAGCGTTTTGATTCCATATTGCTTTACTTTCTTCCTTTGAATACTGCATAATAT
>JAUNPV010000040.1 GCA_030536515.1 Eubacteriales bacterium | reverse complement strand
CAATACCTTCCCCCGGGGGGAAGGTGCCCCAGTGCGCACACTGGGGCGGATGAGGGATGGCGACAGGTGAAAAATAGTGAAGAGGTAAGGTGTGGCTTCGCCACGAATTAAAATCATCGGCGAAGCCGATACCTCACCTCTTACTTCTTCACTCTTCACTAAATCCAGGTACACGCCATCCCTCATCCGTCACGGCTTACGCCGTGCCACCTTCCCCCCGGGGGAAGGTATTGGGGTGCGGGGGAAGGCTTTGACCGTTTTTGCCATTTACGCTTTCCCGCAGGCATGAAAAAACTCCCTCCAGGGTTGGGAGGGAGATATTTTCAGAGAAATCAGGCCAGCTTGTTCAGCTTCAGAGTCATGCTGCTCTTTTTCCGGGCAGCGTTGTTCTTGTGCAGAAGACCCTTCAGAGCAGCCTGGTCAACAGACTTGACGGCCTGCTTGTAGGCGGCCTCGGCAACGGTCTTGTCGCCGGACTCCAGGGCAGCGTCGAACTTCTTCAGGTTGGTCTTGAGCTCGGACTTGTTCGCCTTGTTCATCTCATAAGATTTCTTGGAAGTAATAACATCCTTCTTAGAGGACTTAATGTTGGGCATAGGTTCCACCTCCTTCTGTTTGTTGTCCATACAGGTTCGTATTATAACGTGTTTTTCAGATAAAATCAAGTCCCTTTTGAAAAAAATTAGAGAAATGTCACAGCCTTCCCCCGAGGGGGAGGGTGGATTGCCCGAAGGGCAAGACGGATGAGGGACGGCGACAGTGCAAAGTTAGTGAAGAAGTAATAGTGAAGAGTGAAGAGGTAAGGTGTGGCTTCGCCACTTATTCAAATTATCGGCGTAGCCGATACCTCACTTCTTACTTCTTCACTATTCACTCTTCACTATTCACCAAACCTTCCCCCGCAGGGAAAAAACCTTCCCCCGGGGGCCGCGCAGCCGTTGCCGCTCCAGCGGCTTACGGATGCGGCGTCCCCCTTGCGGGGAGAAGGTGGCACGGCGTAAGCCGTGACGGATGAGGAATGCGGGCGATAACCTTAACTGTTGAATCGGTTCGGGCCTGCTGGCGGGTATCGTTTAGCGTTCAGCAAGCACGTACCTGTACCGCACATTAAGTTGCCGCCCGCATTCCTCATCCGCCCCAGTGTGCGCACTGGGGCACCTAACAAATCAAGGAGCGATTGCCACTGGCAATCGACTTATTTTGATCTGCTGCGCAGAGCACCACCCCCGGGGGAAGGTATTGTACCGTGTCGTACCCATCACCGAGTGACCCCCAGCGGTGCTCGACGTTCGCCCGCCCCGCAACGCATCAGCCGCTGCCTTGCGGCCCTTGTCAAGACCCTATTTTTGTACAAAAATATGCCGGTGGTAAAAACCACGGGCTGCGAAAAAGTGGGAAATTTCTCGAAGAATGTCGCAATCTTTTATGTGAACTAAAAATGAATATCAACAGACCCCGGCCCCTGTGGATAACTCCTGTGGACAAACCTGTGGACAATGTGGAAAACTCTGAGTTATCAACAGGTATTCACACCCTTTTCACAGCCCGCCCTTCCTGTGGAAAAATCTCCCGCCGCCGGCTCTCATCTGCCCTCAGGTTCGGATTTTCCCGTGTTACGTCAGCAAAGCGATATCCGCAACCATGGGGAAAAGGGGCGAAAAAAGTTTACAAATTGTAAAACTTTGCTGTTATTTTTTGATACCATTTGGCGGCAGACGAAAATTTTTTGTGAAAACCGCCAAAAACGGCCCCTTGGTATCATTCTGCGGCCTTGGGGAATACTTTTTCTGTGACTTTCAAAACAGGGAGGTAACCCATGCAGGGAAAAGTAGAGATCTGCGGCGTGAACACATCCAAGCTGGCGGTTTTGAGCCAGGATGAGATGGACGCTCTGCTGCGCCTGGCCCGGAAGGGCGACCTGGCCGCCCGGGAGAAGCTCATCGAGGGAAATCTGCGGCTGGTGCTCAGCGTCATCCAGCGCTTCGACAAGCGGGGGGAGAACCCCGACGACCTGTTCCAGGTGGGGTGCATCGGCCTCATCAAGGCCATTTCCAACTTTGACCCGGACAAGCAGGTGCGCTTTTCCACCTACGGCGTGCCCATGATTGCCGGGGAGGTCCGGCGGTATCTCCGGGACAACTCCGCCATCCGGGTGTCCCGGTCCATCCGGGACGTGGCCTACCGGGTGCTCCAGTGCAAGGAGGCCCAGACTACGGTATTGGGCCGGGAGCCTACCCTGGAGGAAATTGCCCGGCAGCTGGACCTGCCCACCCAGGACATCTCCCAGGCCCTGGACGCGGTGTGCGCCCCGGTGAGCCTGTACGACCCCGTCTACGCCGACGGCGGGGACCCCCTGACCGTCATGGACCAGGTCCGGGACACCAAAAACACCGAGGACGGCTGGATGGAGCACATCACCCTGCGCAACGCCTACGAGACCTTACAGCCAAGAGAAAAGCAGATTCTGTCACTGCGGTTTTACGACGGCAAGACCCAGATGGAGGTGGCCAGCACCCTGGGCATCTCCCAGGCCCAGGTGTCCAGGCTGGAAAAGGGGGCCATCGGGGCTATGCGGAAAAGCGTCAGCGTCAGCTGAGCCTTCTCCCTCGGGAGAAGGTGCCCCGAAGGGGCGGATGAGGGGTGCGCCCCCCTTTGAGCAATCCGGTAGGGCGGCCTGCCCCCAGGCCGCCAACGTGTGCGATACCAAGGCAGTTCGGTGAGGCGTGCAAATGCCCAGGTATCCAGCATTGTGGCGGCCTGGGGTCAGGCCGCCCTACGGTACATATGTATATCGCCCCACCTTCTCTCATAGACTTGAGCAAACGCATTGGGGAGGGAAAGCTATGTCTGTGAAGCTGTCGAATTTGCAGTGCAAGGAGGTCATCTGTGTGGCCGATGGGCGGCGGCTGGGGTTTGTGACGGATGTGCTCATTGAAATGCCTGAGGGGAAGGTCACCGCCATTGTGGTGCCGGGGCCCAGCCGCCTGATGGGCCTGGGGGGCCGGCGGGACGATTTCATCATCCCCTGGAGCAGCATCCAGAAGGTAGGCCCGGACATCGTGCTGGTGGACATCCGGGTGGATGCCTGCCGGGTGCCGAGAAGTAAGCCAAAGCTGACGCCGCTGAAGGAGTAAGCCGCCGCTCTGTAGGGGAGGGTCACCGACCCTCCCGTCGGCCCCCGGCGAGGGGGCCGCAGCCACTTCCTGCTGGAAGTGGTTTCAGCAGTTTGTCCCGTGCTTCCGTTATTTCGTACCGCTCTATCACATAACGGTTATCCGAAAATCCTGGACGGATTTTCGGCGGGAGGGTCAGTGACCCTCCCCTACGGATTCTCTGTTGATTTTGCCGCAAAAATCCAAGGGAAACTCTGGAATTTTTTCGTATTTTTTTGGAAATACTACTTGCAAAATCCTCCGCAATCCCTTATAATAGTTCGGCACGGGCAAAAATCCGTGACAAATCAAACCACACACCCGGGGATCGTGCCCCCACGTGCCCCTTTTTGGGACGGGGCCGCACGGGATGATCGGGGTGGAGGACAAACAAAACAAAGGAGAATATCAAAATGGCTGTCGTATCTATGAAGCAACTGCTGGAGGCCGGTGTTCACTTCGGTCACCAGACCCGCCGCTGGAACCCCAAAATGGCTCCCTACATCTACACCGAGCGTAACGGTATCTACATCATCGACCTGCAGAAGACCGTGAAGAAGCTGGAGGAGGCCTACAACTTCGTCCGTGACTGCTCCGCCAATGGCGGCAACGTGCTGTTCGTCGGCACCAAGAAGCAGGCCCAGGACGCTATCAAGGAAGAGGCTGCCCGCTGCGGCGGTTACTATGTCAACGCCCGCTGGCTGGGCGGTATGCTCACCAACTTCCGCACCATGCGCACCCGTATCGACCGTCTGGCTCAGCTGCGCAAGATGGAAGAGGACGGCACCTTCGCCATGCTGCCCAAGAAGGAAGTCATCAAGCACCAGGGCGAAATCGCCAAGCTGGAGAAGTACCTGGGCGGCGTGAAGGAAATGAAGAAGCTGCCCGCCTGCCTGTTCATCGTTGACCCCCGGAAGGAGCGCAACGCCATCGCCGAGGCCCGGAAGCTGAACATCCCCATCGTGGCCATTGTGGACACCAACTGCGACCCCGATGAAATTGATTACGTCATCCCCGGCAACGACGACGCTATCCGCGCCATCCGTCTGATCGCCTCCGCCATGGCCAGCGCCGCCATCGAGGGCCGTCAGGGCGAGGACACCGAGGCTGCCGTCGAGGCTCCCGCCGCTGAATAATTCAGCACCAACTTAACTTAGGAGGATACGAAAATGGCTTTTACCGCACAGGACGTTAAGAAGCTCCGTGAAATGACCAACGTCGGCATGATGGACTGCAAGAAGGCTCTCCAGGCCACCGACGGCGATATGGACAAGGCTGTGGACTGGCTCCGTGAGAAGGGCCTGGCCAAGGCTGCCAAGAAGGCCGGCCGTGTGGCCGCCGAGGGCATTGCCTATGCTGCCAACATCGGCGGCGTGGGCGTGGTCATCGAGGTCAACGCCGAGACCGACTTTGCCGCCAAGACCGACGCTTTCACCGACCTGGTGAAGAACCTGGCTCAGGTGGTGGCCGAGCAGAACCCCGCCGACGTGGAGGCCCTGAAGGCCTGCACCTACCCCGGCACCAAGCTGACCGTTGCCGAAATCATGCAGGAGAAGGTCATGTCCATTGGCGAGAACCTGCAGATTCGCCGTTTCGCCCGCTTTGCCGACAACACCAGCGTTGCCTACGTTCACGCCGGCGGCACCCACGGTGTGCTGGTGAACCTGGCTGTGGAGGGCGGCATCGATGCCACCGAAATCGGCAAGAACGTGGCCATGCAGATTGCCGCCATGGGCGCAAAGTACTGGGACAAGAGCCTGGTTCCCCAGGAGGACGTGGCCCACGAGCTGGCTGTCCAGGTGGCCCTGATGGACAACGACCCCAAGATGGCCAACAAGCCCGCTCAGATTAAAGAGAAGATTGCCGCCGGCAAGATGGCCGCCTTCTACAAGGAAATCTGCCTGCTGCAGCAGGAGTTCGTCCGCAGCGACCTGTTCCAGGGCACTGTGGAGGGCTACATCGCCGATGCCGCCAAGAAGCTGGGCGGCAAGGTGACCTTCGTTGACGCCATTCACTACGTCAAGGGTGAGGGCATCGAGAAGAAGGAAGAAAACTTCGCCGACGAGGTGGCCGCTCAGATTGCCAACGCCGGTAAGTAAGCAACACATTTGCCAAATAAAGCTCCCCGGTCGTTTGACCGGGGAGCTTTTCCGTCCCGCCCAAGCCTTCCCCCAACCGACCACCCCCGGCGAAGCACCCCAATACCTTCCCCCGGGGGCCGCGCAGCCGTTGCCGCTTCAGCGGCTTACGGATGCGGCGTCCCCCTTGCGGGGAGAAGGTGGCAAAGGCCGACGTAAGTCGGACTTTGACGGATGAGGAATGCGGGCGGAAATCTTCACTGTTGTATCGGTTTCGGGCCTGCTGCTGGGTATATTCTACCCACCAGCAAGCACGTACCTGTACCGCACTTTAGGTCACCGCCCGCATTCCTCATCCGCCCCAGTGTTGCGACACTGGGGCACCTAACAAATCAAGGAGCGATTGCCACTGGCAATCGACCTATTTTGATCTGCTGCGCAGAGCACCACCCCCGGGGGAAGGTATTGGGGTGCGGGGAAGGTTTTGGGCATCGGGGGCCCGGCGGCGGCCTGGGGGCAGGCCGCCCTACGGTGTGTATTATTCCTCATCCGCCCCGAAGGAAGGTCTCGGGGCCCTTCTCATCAGCTCCAGGTCTGTCTCGTCCAGGTAGCCCAGCCGTTCGAAGCGCTGCTGCACCTCCTCCCAGAAGTTTGGGTACTCGCACCAGTCCATCAGCGGCGACTCCCGGGGACCCTCCTCCCGGCCCATTTCGTAGGCGGCAAAGGCATAGGTGTTGCAGAACGCCTCGCAGGAAGCCACATACAGCACCAAATCGTCCTCCTTCTGCGCATCCAGGGTCTGGCGCAGCTCATCGTAGATGTATTCGTGCTTTGCAACCATCTCATTTGCCTCGTCAAACATGGGTTCCAAGTGCTTGCGGTGAATGAACCGGCCGAGTTTATCCCAAAAATCATTGTAATTGACATCCTCCAGCTTCATAGCAGTGTCCCCTTTCTATTTTATAGATATACAGTATATCCATTTAGAACATCATACCACATTATAATTCTAAAATAAACACACAATATATCCAAAAAATGAGGTGTGTTTATGGCAACCAAAAGCGTATCCATCCGCATCGAGGAGGAGATGCTGAAAAAGATTGGCTACGTGGCCGATTACGAGGGCCGCAGCGTCAACAGCCACATCCTGGTGCTGGTGCGGGAAAACATCCGCCAGTTCGAACAGGCCCACGGCAAAATCGAAGGCGACATCCGCCCGGACATCAACGTCAAGCCCGGCAAAAAGCAGTAAACCAGCCCCAACCGAGCACCCCAATACCTTCCCCCGGGGGGAAGGTGGCACGGCGTAGCCGTGACGGATGAGGGATGGCGACAGGTGAAAATGAGTGAA
>JAUNPV010000007.1 GCA_030536515.1 Eubacteriales bacterium | reverse complement strand
GCTTTTGTGCGCACTCTTGACATCTATGTTGAACCGGTACTTACTTTCACACTAAGCCCCCTGTTTTTCAGTACCCGGATGTCCTCCCCCACGAAGGTCAGCCGCTGAAAGCTGCCGTGGAGCCGGGAGGCAATCTGGGGGGAGTAGCGGCGGTTCATCTCGTCTACGTTGAGGTTGGTGGAGATGACCATGGGTTTGCCCGCCAGCAGCCGGTCGTTGAGAAGGCTGTACAGGGCGGCGGTGACGAACTGGCCGGGCATTTCCGTGCCCAGGTCGTCCAGAATCAGCAGGTCGCAGGCGTTGAACTTGGCGGCCTCCCGGCGGTTTTCCTCGCTGGGGGAGAATTTTGCCTGCTCCAGCTTGGAAAACAGGTGGGCGGCGGTCTCGTAGACCACGCTGTAGCCCCGGTCCGCCACCGCCCGGGCGATGCAGGCGGACAGGTAGGTTTTGCCCAGACCCGTGCCGCCCACAAACAGCAGGTTTCCTGCGCTGGGGGTGAAGGTCAGGGCGTACCGGCGACAGCTCTGGAAATTCTTCTCCATGACCATCCGGGGGCTGGCCCCCAGGCTGGGGTTAAACTGGTCCGGGTAGTAGTCCAGCCGGAACTGGGCGAAGGTGTCCTTGGAGCCGGAGAGGATAGAAACCTCCTTCTTCTGCTCCTGGCGGCACAGCTCCCTCAGGCACTCGCACATGGTGGTGCCGATGTAGCCGCTGCCGCCGCATTCCAGGCACACGGGGCTGTCGTCCAAGTAGCCCTCCTCGAAATACCGCAGGGCCAGGTCCTCCCGCTCCCGCTGGAGGGCCAGATTTTCCGCCCGGATGCTGTCCATCATCTCCCGGCCGTCGCTGCCCTGCAAAAAGGCCGCCTGGGCGGCGCTGGCCATGGTCCGGCGCAGCTGCATATCAATCTCCCGAATCCGGGGGACCTTGGCGTAAGCCTGCGCCAGATGCTGGCGGTTTTCGGACTCCCGGTCCTCCCGGGCCTGGGCCAGTCTTTCCCGGGCTCTTTTTACCACTTCTGCACTGTATGCCATATGTTATCCCTCCCGCAGCACACGCTGGATGGCCTCCAGCTCTGCCGCACCCAGCTGGCCGGAGGCGCCCTTGGGGACGGACGCCTTCTGGTCGCCGGTGCGGATTTCCTCGGCGGTGTGGAGCCCCTGCTCATGCCACCGCTGGATGATTTTGTTCATGTAGGCCCAGTTGAGGCCGCCGGTGTTCAGGCAGGTCCGCTCGTAGGCCATGGACACGGCCTCGTCGTCCAGCCCTAAGTCCAGCCAGCTCTGGGCGTAGCGGTTCTCCGCCGGGGTCAGGCTCCGGCCCCGAATCTGCAAAATGCTCATCAGCCGGTACAGCCGGGAATTGCGGACGTTCTGGGCCTGGATAAAGGCGGCGGCCTCCTCCACGGTGTCGATGCCCCGCTCGGCCCAGGCGTAGGCCTCCTTTTCGATGGTGCGCAAAGAAGGATTCCGCAGGCCCCCCCGCTGGCGGGCCCGGTCCTTGCAGTAGCACACCAGCACGGAAATCACGTCGGCGGGAAGCCCCAGATACCGGGTGAAGCCCAGCAGGATTTTCAGCTCCTCGGTATTCAGGCTCCGGCCCAGCAGCCGCTGGATTTCCCCGTAAAGGCCCCGGAAGGAGGGGTCCGTGTCCATGGCGGACAGCACGTCGGTCTCAGAGTAGCTGGGCCGCTCCCCGGGGGCGATGTGGCTGGGCCGCTCGTCGCAGATAAGCCCCAGCTGCCGCAGGGTGGCCCCGGCACAGCTTAACCGGGAGGGGCTGAGCCCCAGGTCGTTTTCGGCGGCGTCCATCCGGTTGCCGCTTTGTAAGTACAGGTAGAGCAGGGCCCCGTCGGGACTGGCGGCACTCAGCAGCTTGCGCACGTCCGACTGGGATATTTTGATAGATTCGGAAAGCATAGGTCTGTTCCTCACAAATTTCGTCAGTTACAGACATTATAGCACAGCTTTTGCCTGGGGACAATATGAGAAAGAAGGAAATATTTCGGATGCAGCAAAATTTGCTGCGCACCCCCAATACCTTCCCCCGGGGGGAAGGTGCCCCAGTGCGCACACTGGGGCGGATGAGGAATGCGGGCAGTAACCTTAACTGCGGTATTAGTTCGTGCTTGCTGCTGGGTATCGTTTACCGTTCAGCAGGCACGTACGTTTCCATCATCCAGCCCCACCGCCCGCATTCCTCATCCGTCACGCCTACGGCGTGCCACCTATTGAATTAAGGAGCGATTGCCACCAGCAATCGTTCTATTTTTATCTGCTGCGCAGAGCACCACCCCCGGGGGAAGGTATTTACGCTCTACTCAGGCTGGTGCAAATCGCAACAGCCTGTGTTTTTTCGGGCTTCCCTGGGTAAAATGTATGCAGGCGAGCTGTTCCCCTCTCCCCTGCTTGTCGCGTCAGTCGCTGCGCTTTTCGCTGACACCCTTGACGGCAATGTAAACAGGGTTCGGAATTATCGTCACAATTCGTTTCTGTTCCTTGCTGTCCGGGAGTAGTATGGCCCGGTTTGGACGGAATATTCGGAGGAAGAACATGGAAAAAATTCTGGTTCCGCTGATTCCCGCACTGCTGAGCCTGGCTCTGGTGCGGCTGATGCTGCTGCCCATGAAATGGATGCTCAAAGCCGCCATCCACGGCGCCGCAGGCCTCGCCTGCCTGTGGCTGCTCAACAGCATCGCCGGGTTTACGGGAATTTACTTCCCGGTCAACGCCATCACCGTGCTCACCACCGGCACCCTGGGCCTGCCGGGAATCGGGGTCGTGGCCCTGCTGGCGGTGCTGTAGGACGTAAGGCCTTCCTGGCGGGGGAAGTTTTTTGGGGTACGTCGTTGGGAATACTCACTTGTCGGACATAGCGGCGGCGTGAGGGCACGCCGCCCTACGGTGCATGGCGGAAGCACGTAGCTGTACCGCACAGGACCTTTCCGCCCGCATTCCTCATCCGCCCCAGTGTTGCGACACTGGGGCACCTTCCCCCCGGGGGAAGGTATTGGGGGTCTCTTATCCTTTTTTCCTCTTGCCATTTCGTGGGGATATGGTATAATAAAATAGATATTTTTTGGACAAAAGGAGAATCCTGCTGTGCTGTTCAATTCCTATATCTTCATTCTGGTGTTTCTGCCCATCTGCATGATTGGCTATTTCGGGCTGAACCATTTCCGGAAATACACCCTGGCCCAGGCCTTTCTGCTGGGGATGTCTCTGTGGTTTTACGGGTATTTTAACCCGGGGTACCTGCTCATCATCACCGTGTCCATCGTGGCAAACTACCTGTTTACCCGGCTCATGGGCAAAACCGCTGACCCACGTCTGCGAAAGGCGGAGCTGATTCTGGCGCTGCTGGCGAATCTGGGGGTGCTGTTCTACTATAAATACTACGATTTCTTCATCACCAGCGTCAATCAGATTGCCGGCACCGACTTCACCCTGCGCCATGTGCTGCTGCCTCTGGGCATCAGCTTCTTTACCTTCCAGCAGCTGTCCTACGTCATCGATGCCTACCGGGGCCAGGTCCAGCAGTACAAATTTTTGCAGTACGCCTCCTTTGTGGCCTACTTCCCCCAGCTGATTGCCGGTCCCATCGTCACCCACGACGAGCTGATTCCCCAGTTTATGGACGAAAGCAAAAAGAAATTCAACTGGGACAATTTCGCCAGGGGAATGTTCATGTTCGTGCTGGGCCTTGCCAAAAAGGTGCTGATTGCCGATGTGTTCGGCGAGGCCGCCAACTGGGGCTTCGGCAATGTGGCAAGCCTGGACACCACCAACGCCATTCTCGCCAGCCTGGCCTATACCTTCCAAATCTACTTTGACTTCTCCGGCTACTGCGACATGGCCATCGGCATCGGCGAAATGATGAATCTGGAGCTGCCGGTGAACTTTGACTCCCCCTACAAGGCCCTGACCATCACCGCCTTCTGGAGCCGCTGGCACAAGACCCTGACCCGGTTCTTCACCCGCTACATCTACATCCCCCTGGGCGGCAACCGGAAGGGGAAGGTGCGTACTTACCTCAACATTATGATTGTGTTCCTGGCCAGCGGCCTGTGGCACGGGGCGGGCTGGGCCTTCATCCTGTGGGGCTTCCTCCACGGGGCCTTCAACGTCGTCACCCGGAAGTGGCGGCCCTGGTTTGAAAAGCTCCACCCGGCCCTTTCCTGGCTGATGACCTTCGTCTTTCTGAATCTGACCTGGATTCTCTTCCGCACGGAGAGCATTCCCGATTCCATGGTGTTTCTGAAAAAGCTGCTGGTGCCGGAGTTTGCTCCGGTGAGTCAGGAGATTCTGGATGCCTTTTTGCTGCCGGAGCTGAAGCTGGTGCTGGGCCATCTTCCTGTGCTGAACCGGCTGGTCATCTACCCCAGTATGCTGATGCTCCTGTTCTACGGCGGCGCCCTGGCCCTGGTCCTTGGCCCCCGGAACGCCCGGGAGCATATGCTGCACTACAGGCCCACGGTGCTGAATCTGCTGACCACCTGGGTGCTGCTGGTGTGGTGCATTCTGTCCTTCTCCGGGGTCAGCACCTTCCTGTATTTCAATTTCTGAGGTGGCCGTTATGAAAAGCAAGCAATGGAGCCTCCTGTTTCTGGTGCTGACCGTAGCTACCCTGGGCCTTTTGGCGGGATTAACCGCTGTGATTGACCCCTTCTTTCACTACCACGCTCCTTTGAAAGCGCTGAGCTATCCCCTGGACTGGGACAGTCAACGGTACCTCAACGACGGGGTGATTCGGAATTTTGACTACGATGCCATGATTACCGGTACATCCATGACGGAGTATTTTAAGTCCAGTGAGTGTGACACCCTGTTTGGGGTGAATTCCATCAAGGTCCCCTTCTCCGGTGCCAGCTTCACAGAGCTGAACAACAATATCCGGCAAGCAATCAAGCACAACCCCCATCTGAAATTTGTGTTCTGCTCCATTGACGACGGACGGCTGTACCAGGAGCCTGGGTATATGCGCTATGACTGCCCGGACTATCTCTACGATGACAGTTTGCTCAACGATGTGCAGTACCTGCTGAACAAGGAGGTGCTGTGCAGCAGCACCATTCTCGTGCTGCGTTACACCCGTTCCGGGGCCGAGCCCGGTACCTTCGATGACTACCACTCAGACTGGGGTGATGTCTCCGGGGCCCCCGGCTACTCCAAAGCTGATATTCTCAGCCGCTACAGCAGAGTACCCATCGCCGATACTCCCCAGATTCTGACGGAGCAGCTGCGCCAGCGGGTCACCGATAATCTGACGGACAACACCGTCGCCCTGGCCCGGGAAAACCCGGATATCCAGTTTTACTACTTCTATCCGCCCTACAGCCTCCTGTACTGGGATCAGCTTGACCGTTCGGGTACCCTGGAACGGGAGCTGGAAACCTTCCGTCTCACAAGCCAGATTCTCACCGGCATTGAAAACATCCATCTGTTTTCTTTCTACACGGATTTTGAGACTATTACCGACTTTTCCAACTACCACGACCCGCTTCATTTTTCCACCGATATCAACACGCTCATTCTCAGCCGGATGGCCCGGGGAGAATATGAGCTGACACCCGAAAATTACGAAGCCCACTGGCAGGCGGTGGCGGATTTTTACCGCAGCTATGGCTATGACGAAATCTACAAGGAGGAAGCCTGAAATGAACAGTAAAAAGTGGGGCGTCTGCCTTTTGGTTCTTTCTGTGCTGAGTCTGGGGCTTTTGGGGGCTGTGACGGCTTACATCGACCCCTTTTTCCACTACCACGGTCCTCTGGATTTTTTGCAGTATCCCATCGACGATCAGCGGTATCAGAACGACGGCATTGTCCGGCATTTTGACTATGACGCCGTGATTACCGGCACCTCTCTGACGGAGAATTTCAGGGCCTCCCAGTTTGACCGGCTGTTTGGGGTCAACGCCGTGAAGGTCTGCTTCAGCGGCGGCACCTACCATGAGCTCAACAGCAACCTCCGGCGGGCTCTGGAGGCCAAGCCCGGCATCCGGCTGGTGCTGTTCGGCATTGACAGCTGGTTCCTCCGGGAGACCCCCGGGGCTCTGCGCACCGATGCGGTGTATCCGGCGTACCTGTATGACGACAAGCTGTGCAACGACGTAAGCTACCTTCTGAACAAGGAGGTGCTGTGCAGCCGCACCGCCGGGGTCCTGGAATACACCCGCATGGGGAGGACCACCACGGATTTTGACGAATACAGCTTCTGGGGCAGCGGCAGCTACGGCGTCACCGGCAGGGAGGTCGCCCTTGCCAACTTCCCCCGGGAGTCTCTGACCCGGATTGACGGCCCCCTGTCTCAGCAGGAGCGGCAGCAGATTGTGGACAATCTCACAAACGGCGCTGTGGAGATTGCCCGGGCCTACCCGGACACCCAGTTTCTCTACTTTTTCCCGCCCTACAGCATCCTCTACTGGGACAGCCAGCACCAGGAGGGTTCCATTGACCGGCAGACCGAGGCCTGGTCCCTGGCCAGCGAGGTTTTGCTGGCCGAGCCCAACATCCGCCTGTTCTCCTTCTATGACGATTTTGAAACGGTGACCAATCTGGACAACTACCGGGACAACGTCCACTACGGCGACGCCATCAACGCCCTGCTGCTGGACCGGATGGCCCGGGGCGAGGGAGAGCTGACCCTGGACAACTACCGGGACCACTGGAAAACCGTGGCGGATTTTTACCGCAGCTATGACTATGACGCTATTTTCGAATAAGTGGAGCAAGCCCCCGGCTTTCAGCCGGGGGCTTGCTGTTATTTCAGGGAATTCCGGTATTCGTTGGCGCTCATGCCGGTGACCTTTTTGAAGGTTCTGGCGAAGTGGGCGGTGTCCATGTAGCCAACCAGCTCGGAGATTTCGCCGATTTTCAGGCTGGGGTCTTCCAGCAGGTGCTTGGCCTGCTGGATGCGGATGGAGTTGAGGATATCGTAGAAGCTCTTGCCGGCGTAGCGGTTCAGCAGCTTGGATAAATGCCACTGGGAGACGAAGCAGCAGTCGGCCACATCCTGCAGGGTCAGCCGGGCGGTGTAGTTTTTCTCCATGTAGGCCACTGCCTGGTTTACCAGGAAGCTGCTGGCGTGCTCCCGCTCCTCGGTCTCAGGCTCCTCCTCGTCGCGGGGGAGCTTGTCCAGGTTTGCAACCATGGCGGCCACCGCCTCCTGGATTTCGTCCATTTTCGAGGGCTTCAGCAGAAAGCGGACCACCCCCAGGCGGATGGCCTCCTGGGCATAGGAAAAGTCCCGGTAGCCCGTCAGCACCGTCACCTGCATCTGGGGAAACTCCGTGCGCAGGCCCGCCAGCATGGCAAGGCCGCTCTGGTTGGGCATCCTAATGTCCGTGAACAGAATATCCGGCTTCAGCTCCCGGATGAGGGCGGCGCCCCGGCTGGCATCGGTGGCGGTGCCCACCACCTGGCAGCGGTAGTCTCCCCACCGGACCACCCGGCGCAGGCCCTCCAGAATAATCGCCTCGTCGTCCACCAATAATACCCGATACATTTCATCCACTCCTCGCTTTCTCTTTCCTACCACATTATAAACGAAAAGCGTCCGGAAATCAACCCCGGATTTTGTGAAATGTAACGGAAGAAAAATATCACCCGTTCCCAGCCGCCCTATTTCTTGTTGCGCTTGACGGTGTTGGCAATGGCGGTTTCCGGGGTCATCTGGCCGGTGACCACCTTTTGGATGCTGGCAAACAGCTCCCCCTTGGCCTCGCCTGTGATGGTGTCCTGGACCGCCTGGGTAACGCCGGAGATGGTGGCGTTGACCTCGGCGGCGGACTGCTGGAGGGGACTCAGATTCATGGGCCTTGCGCCGTTGACCAGGGCCGTCACCTCGGTGGTGACAAAGGTGCTGAGGACCTCATCCGCCGTCATGTGGGCCACGAACTTCACCGCCGCCTCCTGCTTGGCCGGGTCGTCCCAGGCCTTGCGGGTGATGAAATAGCCCATGGAAATACCGCCGATGGCCTCGCTGGCCCGGCGCTGGCCCTTGCCGGGCACATAGGACACCAGGAAGTTATTCAGATTCCGGCTGTAGTTCTCCGACAGATAGCCCACCTTCCAGGAGCCGTCGATGAGGAAGGCCGCCTGGCCCTCTCCAAACAGGGCCACGGTCTCGGCATCGGTGGCGGTGAGGGTGTTCCGGGGGAAGAAGCCCCGGTCGTAGAGCTCCTTGATGTCGTTCAGCGCCGCCACCCACTTCTCCCCGGCTGCATCCATCACCAGCTTGCCCTCGTAATCCACGCAGGGCAGATCCAGCTGGCTGTCCAGGCTTCCGTTGTTCATCACGGCGAACTCGAACCAGTAGTGGGGGATTTCAAACAGGGAGCAGGCGATGGGGGTGTAGCCCTTGTCCCGGATGGTCTGGCAGTCCAGCAGGAACTGGTCCCAGGTGTAGTCCGACCGGGGCACCGCCACATCGCAGGCATCCAGCACCGCCTTGTTGACGAACATATTCTCCCAGTAGCCGGTGGCGGGCACCGCATAGTGCAGGCCGTCGGCGGCCTCGGCCAGCATGGCGGGCTTCATGTTGGTGGCGTAGTCCGGGTATTTGTCCCGGATTTCCTCAATGGACACCACCTTGCCGCCGTTGATGAGGGGGTCTGCGTCGGCGTTGGTGAAGAAAAACAGCACATCCGGCTCCGAGCCGGTGTCGAAATCCGTCATCACCTTGGCCTTCCACTCCTCGTTGGAGGCGGAGGAGCCGTCGTTGACCCGGTTGCCGGTAATGCGCTCGTAGGAGGCCACGGCCCGCTCAAAGACCCGGCGGTTGCCGTCGTCGCCGCCGTAGGAGGTGACCACATTCAGCGTCACGCCGCCGCTGGTCTCCCGGGTGGCCTCCGGGGTCTCCGGCTCCGGCAGCTCATCCGTGGAAATCTCACCGCAGCCTGTCAGGCCGCAAAGAATCAGCAGCGCCAGCACAGCTGCCATGATACGTTTCATAGGCTCACTCCTTTTTTGTAGAATCGTTGCGTCGGCCCCGCCAGGGGAAGCCGTATGCAGAGGCGGCTTCGCCGCTTGGAGCGGATGAAGCCGCTCCCTACGGGTTTCCCTGTTTTGTGGCGGGGAAGGTCACCCGGGCCAGAATGGTCCCCGGGGTAGTCTCGTCGATGGACAGCTTTCCCGCCTCGCCGTACAGCAGCTTCAGCCGCTGGTTGACGTTGCGCAGGCCCACACGGATGCCCCGGGTGGGCTTGACGCCGGTGTCCGCCAGCACCCGCTGGACGCTTAGGCGGTCGGCCTCGGTCATGGTGCCGTCGTGCTCGATGTCCAGATACATCAGCCCCGCCCGGCAGTAGGCCCGCAGGCACAGCCGGCCGCCCCGGCGGTCCGTCAAATCGTGCTCCACGGCGTTTTCCACCAATGGCTGCAAAATGAGCCTGGGCACCATCTGGGGCAGAATGTCATCGTCAATGTCCCGCTCCACCTGCAAGCCCTCCCCCAGCCGCTGGCGGATGATGTAAAGGTAGGCATCCACATACCCCAGCTCCTCCTTCAGGGGAATCTGGGTCCGGCCGTCCCTATCCAGGGCGGCGTCCAGCATGGTGGACAGGGCCTCAATCATGGCGCAGACCCGGTCATTTTCCGCAATCCGGGCCTCCCAGTTGATGATTTCCAGGGTGTTATTCAGGAAGTGGGGGTTAATCTGGGACTGGAGGGCCTTGATTTTCGCCTGCTGGGTGGCCTGCTGCTCTAAGTAGGACCGCTCAAACTGGCTTTTCAGCTCCCGGGACATGGCGTTGAAGTGGTTGAACAGCCGCTGAAACTCCGCATTGGGGGCGGTATCCACAATTTCGAAGCCCCGCTGGCCCTCCATCACCAGCCGGTTGGCCCGGGCCAGGGTCTCCATGGGGCCGGTGACGTGCCGGTAGAACAGATACACCACATACGCCAGCAGCGGCAGCACCATCAGCGCCACCATCACCACGGCGCTGCGCAGCCAGGGGGTCTCCGCCCAGGCGTTGAAGCCGCCGGGCACGCCCTGAAAGGCAATGGAGTGGTCCTCCACCACCGCCTCAAAGCACTCGGTCTGAGGTGTCTGGGACAGGGTCTGATTCTCCAGGACCCCCTCCTCGGTGAGCACGAAGGTGCTGCCGTCCAGGGTAATCTGGACATTGCTGATGTTGCCGACCGCGTTGATGGGCAGGAAAAACACCTGGGGCGAGCACATCATCACCACCGTGGCATAGGGCTGGAAGTGGCCGTCCAGCAGGTTCCGGGCCTCGTAGAGCACCCCGTCCAGCACCAGAAAGCGGATGCTGGTGTCCGCCCGCTCCATCTCGGTCCGGATGGCGGAGGCGTGGCTGTGGTAGGTGCGCACCAGCTCAAAGCCCGCCGTGCCGCTGCCGATGAGGTATGGCTCGGCGTTGACCTGCTGGTCCCAGAAGGTGATGAACACCGCCTGGTATTTGGAGTCCCGGGAGAAGCTCTGGGTCAGATACTCGTTGACCCGGCGGTACAGCTCGGTGCTGTCGGCGGTGTCCAGGTATTTCCGGTAGGCGCTGCGGACCACGCCGTCGTAGGACACGTCCTTGGAGGCGGCCACAGCATCGTTGAACACCATCTCCACCTGGGTCAGGGCGTTGGTGGCGTCGGATTCCAGCTCCATCCGGGCGGCTCGCTGGTAGCTCATGTTCAGCAGCAGCCCCGCCACCGTCACCACAATGACAATGGGCAGTATCCAGCAGACCACCATAGCCGTAATCACGCCGCTGCGCAGAGAAAAGGGCCTTTGCTTCATGGCGCTTACCTCCGTTTTCCTCTTTTTCTTTATTTTATCACAAAGCTCGTACTGTGTAAACCAAAGAAAATGTCATTGCGAAGCCAAGGCGCAGACTGGCTTCGCAATGACATACGAAATTTTATTGAAGCAGCAGCATCACAGCCCCAGGAAGGCCTTCCAGGCCCCCATGTATTCTCTGGCCCGGTCAGGGGTCTGGGCCTCGGCGCTGAAGCGCAGCAGAGGCTCCGTGCCGGAGAAGCGGCAGATGACCCAGCTTCCGTCGGCAAAGTAGACCTTGCAGCCGTCCTCCCGGCTGATGTGGTCGATTTCCTGGCCGAAGGCGGGGTACTGCTTCTGCTCGAAAATCAGGGTTTGCAGCTCTGCCTTTTTGGCGGGGTGCATGGTGTAGGAGGCCTCCTCGTAGAATAGCTCCCCGTACTGGTCGGTGATTTCCCTGTACAGGGCCGACAGGGACTTGCCGGTGACGGCCAGCATCTCCACCAGCAGTGCGGCGGCGTAGATGCCGTCCTTGCCGGAGATGTGGCCCCGGACGGCCATGCCGCCGGAACTTTCGCCGCCGATGATGGCGTTGGTCTCGGTCATCTTGGCGGAGATGTGCTTGAAGCCCACGGGGACCTCGTAGCACACCTGGCCCATGCCCTGGGCCACCCGGTCCAGCAGGTGGGTGGTGGAGTTGTTGCGGACGCAGGGGCCGGTCCAGCCCCGGTATTTCAGCAGATAGTAGTAAAGCAGCAGCAGCAGGGTGTTGGGGTGGACATAGCTGCCCCGCTCGTCGATGACCCCCAGCCGGTCGGCATCGCCGTCGGTGGCGATGCCCAGGTCGCATTTGTTATCCACCACGAAGTGCTGGAGCTGCTTCAAGGTCTCCCGGTCCGGGGCGGGCATTTTGCCGCCAAAGAGGGTGTCGTGCTGCTCGTGAATCACGTCCACGTCGCAGCGGCAGGTCAGCAGAATGGTCCGCAGGCAGCTCTGGGACACGCCGAACATGGGGTCAATGGCAATCCGGGGGCGGCTGCGCTTGATGGCGTAGACATCCACAGCGTCCAGGATGCTGTCGATATACTCGTTGACGGGGTACCCTTCCGTGATGCGGCCGTCGGCCACCGCCTCGTCATAGTCCACCCAGGGCACCTCGGTACCCTCCAGGGCGGCAATTTTCTCCTCGATTTTCCGGGTGACGGTGACATCGGCGTCCCGGCCGCCCCGGGTAAACAGCTTGATGCCGTTGTAAATGGCGGGGTTGTGGCTGGCGGTGACCGCCATGCCGTAGGGCAGGTTCATGCTCTTGGTGGTGAACATAATCAGGGGCGTGGGGGAGGAACGGGCCACGATGAAGGGCCGGAAGCCATAGCCCACCAGCACCTCCGCCGCCCAGTGGGCCGCCTCCTTGGACAGGAAGCGCCGGTCATAGCCCACGCAAATCTGCTGGCCCTCGTACCCCTCCTCCAGGGCCAGCCGGGCCAGGCCCGCAGCCACCAGGCGGATGTTGGCCTTGGTGAATTCATCGGCGATAATGGCACGCCACCCGCCGGTTCCGAATTTGATCATAGTGCTCTCCTTTTCTGATGTTATACATCCCTGTAGGGCGGCCTGCCCTCAGGCCGCCACACATTTTCCCATGGGAAAATGCGAAGGAAAACGGATTGCCACACCAGTCTGCGGACTGGTTCGCAATGACAATGTTTAGATTAGCCCATCACCACTGTGGCGTGGCAGGTTTCGCCGGGGTTCAGCACCGGCAACTCAGAAACTTCCTTGCCGTCCACGGTGATGGAGGCCACGCCCTTTTCCACCCCGTTGGGATTTTCCACATGGATGCGGTAGGTGGCCCCTCTCCACTTCCGGGTCACGTCGAACTGCTTCCAGTCGGCGGGGATGCAGGGGTCCACCTTCAAGCCGTCAAAGTCCGGCTGCACGCCCAGGATGTAGGCGGTGGCGGCGTAGTAGGCCCAGCCGGAGGAGCCGGTCATAAAGGGGTGCCGTGCCTCGCCGAAGGCGGTGTGGTCCCGGCCGGCCACGAACTGGCAGTAGGTGTAGGGCTCGGCCTTGCGGATTTCGATTTTATCGTTTTGCAGCGCCGGGCACAGGGCGTTGTAGAACTTCATGGCGCGGCTGCCCCGGCCCAGAATGGCCTCGGCGCACCAGGCCCAGGGGTTGGGGTGGCTGAAAATGGCCCCGTTTTCCTTCAGGCCCGGATACACCCGGGTGACGAAGCCGATGCCATCGTCGGGGGTAGTGAAGCAGGGGGCGTTGAGCATGAGGCCGAAGTCGGTGTACAGGTACTCGTCCACGGAGTCCATGGCCTTGAGGCCCCGCTCCCGGTCGGCGGCCCCGGACAGGACGGCCCAGGTGTTGCTCTCCATGTGGACCTTGCCCTCGGCATCCTTGGCGGTGCCGATTTTCCGGTTGTCGGCGGTGATGCCCCGGATGTACCAGTTTCCGTCCCACAGGACGTTCTCGCAGATGGCCTTCACCTTTTCTGCCAGGGCGGCATACTTTTCAGCATCCTCCCTGCGGCCCAGCCGATTGGCCAGGGCCACGAAGTTGTTCAGCGCCCAGTAGTGCAGGAAGCTGACCATGGCGCTTTCGCCGCCGCCTAAATTCAGGCAGTCGTTCCAGTCCGCCCGGAGGCCCTTGGCAATGCCGTTGCGGCCCACCTGGCAGGCGGTGAAGTCCAGGATTTTCTGCATATGCTCGTAAACCGTGCCCTCGCCGCCGTCGGCGTAGGTGATGACCTCGTCAACAAAGCCAAAGTCGCCGGTCTCCCGGACAAAGTGGACAATGGAGGAAACCAGCCACAGTGCGTCGTCGGCGCAGGCATCCTTGATGCCGTGGACAATCTGGCTTTTGTCGGGAGTGGGCACCACCGTGGGGGATTTGAAGGACTGCTGCTCCCCCTCCGGCTCAAACCACCGGGGCTCAAACAGGTGCAGGCCGTAGCCCGTGGAGGTCAGGGCCCGCAGCAGCTCCACCAGCCGGGAGCGGCACTTGCCGGGGTTGGAGTGGGGCACCATCATGGCATCCTGGGCGGTGTCCCGGTAGCCCAGGCCCACCCGGCCGCCTACCTCGATGAAGGAGGTGAACCGGGAGAACATGACGTTGATTTCGCTCTGGTACAGGTTCCAGATGTTCAGCTCCGTGTTCATGCCCTCATTGGGGGTAGACACCTGGAGGCAGCTGAGCTTTTCGTCCCAGAATTGGGCGGTGCGGGCAAAGTCCTGGTCCACCTTCTCGGCGGTGTACTTTTTCCGCATAGCCTGGCCGTCGGAAACCTTCCCCTCGCCCAGCAGGTAGATGAGCCGGGTGTCCTCGCCGGGGGCCAGGGTGATTTTCTTTTGCAGGCAGCCGCAGTGGTTGCCGCCCTTCTGGAAGGAGCCGCGGCAGCGGCCCTCCTCCACCACCTGGGGGTTCCGCTCGGTGCGGTAGCCGCCGATAAAGGTATCCCGGAGGCAGTCGAAGCCGTCGGGGGTGAAATTCGAGGTGAAGAACTGGTAGCCGTCCTCCTCGTAGTACAGGTCGTGCTCGATGACCCCGTCTTCATACCGGGACCCGGCGGCGTAGAGGCTCATCTGGAAGTTCCGGTTGTCCATGTCAATTTGATGGAAGGAAAATTCCAGATAGGAATAGACGCTGAGGTTCCGGGGTCTGCGGTCGTCGTTGCGCAGGCGCAGGTCCCAGATTTCCACAGGGTCGTCCATGGCCACGAACAGGGTCTGCTGGGCGTCGATGTCCGAATAGTCCGAATGGTACTTGATGTAGCTCAGGCCGTGGCGGCAGGAATAGTGCTCCTTGGGCTTGCCCACAGGCTGCCAGGAGACGCTCCAGTAGTCCCCGGTGTCGTCGTCCCGGATGTACAGGTAGTGGCCGGGGCCGTCCATGGGCACGCCGTTGGGCCGGAAGCGGGTGATGCGGTGGTACTCCGGGGTCTTGTAGAGCAGGTAGCCCCCGGCGGTGTGGTTGAACACGCCGTACATATCCTTCAGACCGATATAGTTGGTCCAGGACACCGGCAGGTCCACCCGGTCGATGACGTACTCTCTGTGCTGATTGTCAAAATGTCCGTACTGCATAAATGCTCTCCTCCAAAGCATGATTTTCCATTTACAGTATAACCCAATTTCGGCCGTTTGGCGAGTGCATAAATTGCATCTTCTTGCCTGTAATTGGCATGGATGCATCCCGTCCCCCGGGCGGGGGATTTTCGGGGCTGCCGGGCTTCCTCGAAATTGAGAATTTTTTGGCTCCGATTCCGAGCATATGTGGAAGTTGTACAATGAAGTCCATTTTTCTTGACATAAACTTTGTCATAATGGTAGAATCATAATTGTATTCAATGAACAAAATTCTGCACAGCCACGAACGGAGGACATGAGATATGAAGATTTCCAGAACCCAGCTTTTGGGCATTTTGCTGGCCGCCGTCAGCCTGGCCGTGATGGTGCTGCTGGTCCCGGCGTCCCAGGCCCTGCCCGCCCCGGCGAAGAACACCCTGGGGGTGCTGATTGCCACCATTGTGCTGCTGGTGACCCAGGCCTTCCCCATCGGCATCACCTGCCTGTTTTCCGTGCCGCTGCTGTATTTTCTGGGCTGCGTGGAAACGGTCCCCGGGGCCCTGTCCGGCTTTTCCAATGCCACGCTGTTTTTTGTGCTGGCATCCTTCGGCATTTCCGAGGCCATGACCGTGTGCCCCATTTCCAAGCGGATGCTGGTGGTGCTGATGCGGCGCTTCGGCCAGACCACCAGCAAGCTGCTGTTTGCCATCATGCTGGTGACGGCCCTGCTGTCGTCGGTGATTTCCAACGTGGCCGCCGCCGCTGTGTTTATCCCGGTGATTCACCAGTTTTTGAGCGTCTACGACGATGCGCAGGCGCGCCGCCGCACCGCCCGGGCCTATATGATTGCCATGCCCGTGGCCAGCATGATCGGCGGCATGATGACCCCCGCCGGGTCCTCCATCAACATTCTGGTCATCAGTATGCTGGAAAAGCACGCCGGGGCCACCATTCCCTTTGTGGACTGGATGCTCATGGGCATTCCCATGGCCGCCGTGCTGCTGCCCCTGTCCTGGCTGGTGTTTGTCAAGGTCTACAAGCCCGCCCCGCTGCCCAGGCAGAAGCTGGCGGATTTCGTGGAGTCCACCGTCCGCCAGCTGCCGCCAAAAATGACCGCCCGGGATGTGTACGTGATTGTGGTGCTGGGGGCCATGCTGAGTCTGTGGATTCTCAGCTCCTGGGTCCCCAGGCTGCAAATCGCCGCCGTGGCCCTTGTCGGCCTGTTCGCCCTGTGCGTTCCCGGAAAGCTGAACGTGCTGAAATGGGAGGATTTTGCCCGGTCCGTCAGCCTGGAGGCCTTCATTCTGCTGGGCAGCATGATTTCCATTGGCGGTGTCATCTCCTCCAGCGGCCTGAGCGCCTGGCTGGCGGCGGTGCTGTTCCCCACCGCCTTCACCGCCTCCATGCCTCTGGTCATCGCCTTTGTGGCGGCGCTGGTTTTTGTGCTGCTGATTCCCATTCCCGTGGCCCCGGCGCTGATTACCATGCTGGCCGGGCCTCTGGTCAGCTTCTGCATGAGCATCGGCGTCTCCCCGGTGCTGGTCATGGCCGCCCTGGGCCTGTGCGCCAGCCAGTGCTACCTGCTGCCCCTGGACACGGTGCCCTTCCTGACCTTCTCCACCGGCGCCTACGGAATGTTCGATATGCCAAAATCCACCGCCCTCATCCAGCTGGTGGTCATCGCCCTGGCCAGCCTGTGGCTGCCCGTGGTCGGAATGCTCTGCTTCTAGCGTTTATATAGGAAAAGGACCCCGTTACCCTTCCGGTGTATCCGGAAAGGCAGCGGGGTCCTTCAGATTTTTACACCTCCGCCGGGGCTCTGTCGCAGCGGACGGTGACCCGGTGCTGGCCGCCGAGGGTGCAGGTGAACAGGGTCAGGGCGTAGCCGCCGGCTTCCATGGCCTCCACATCCTCCGGCTCCAAAATTTCCCGGGCAACCACCTGGTAGGAAAACACGTTGCCGTCCATGTCGGTGAAGCTCAGCCGGTCCCCCACGTTCAGCTCCTTGATACGGCCGAAGTGGGCGGGGTAGTTGTGGGCCGCCAGAATCAAATCATCTGTGTAGGCGGAGCCCTGGTAGCGGCAGGGGGACACCTGAAAGGCCGGATAGCTCCACCGGCTGATAACCGGCAGCTCCAGCGCCAGCGCCGGAATTTCCAGGGTGCCGATATAGGCCCGGCCGTTCAGCAGCTTCTCCGGCATTTCCATCTCCGGGCAGAGGACGTAGTCCGGCAGCTCCATATCCGGGATGCTGACCAGGGAGGCAGCGTCAATCCGGGGCTTTGGTTCCGGGCGGAGCTGCTCCAGCTGCGCCACGGCCTGAACGCTGGCGGTTTCCGCCTGCGTGGCCGACCGGAGATTGTACCCGGACAGGGCCAGGGCCCCGGCAATCAGCACCAGGCCCAGGGCCGTGGGAAGGGTCCCTCTTTTAATTCTCACGGCTCTGCCCCCTTCTTCTGAGCATCCCAATCAGCACCAGCAGCAGCCCGGCGGACAGCAGCACCGGCACCGGCCACCAGAGCTGGCCCGTCTGGGGCAGCCTGGGCGGCTTGCCGGGATTTTCCGGCTGGCGGTAGGTGTTGACGAGCCTGAACCGATAGTGGGTCCGTTCGTCGTTGACCGTGGGGATAATCTGCTTGTCATAGCCCTTGACCGCGGCCTCGTCCACCTCCCACAGGCCCGGCTCCAGGTCCTCCCAGCGGTAGCTCCAGCCGTTGTTCTCATTCAAAATCACCTCGTCAAACAGTCTGCTGTCCCTGTACAGGCGGACGGTGAGGCTTTCCGGCTTTTCTCGGCCGCCGGTGACCCAAATCTTCTCCACCTCCACGGTGACGGGGTGCTTTTCCTCCACCTTGTCGAATTTGCCGGTTCGCTCCACGTCATAGTGCCAGGTGTCGATGTCCCCGCCGGTCTGATTGCGCCAGGGCAGCATCACCAGCACGGGGTTTTCCGTGTAGACATAGCCGCCGTGGCTGTGGCTCTGGCCAGTGACCAGATACAGTCCCGGCCTCAGGCTGCCCTGCTGGCTGGGGAAGCGGAGCAGGCCCCGGGCATCGGTGCTTCCGGCATCCAGGGCAGGCAGGTCTGCGGCAGCCCTGGCCAGGTCCCTGGCCAAGGCCTCCGACCGGTCCGGGTCGTTCAAATCGCCGTGGACATGGTCCCGGAAGGCATCGCACACAGTCAAACCGCCAAAATCGTCCGTATCCGCCACCCGGTACAGGGCAAATTCGACCCCCGCCAGAGGCACATCCCCATCCATGCAGCGGATGGTCAGGGAAACCTCCCGGTCCTGGTCAATGGCATCAATGGCCCGGGCCCTGACCGGCAGGACCCCCGCCAGCAGCACCAGGGCCAGCAGAAACGTTATCCATCTTCTCTCTTTCAAGCAGGTCACCTCCGTTTTTTCTGAGAGGGCTGCAGGCACACAGCCAGCATCAAAATCAAAATCAGGGGCACCGCCACCACCGGGGCCACAATCAGCGGCTCAATCTGCATGGCGTCTGCGGTGACCCGGGCCACCCGGGCCGCCTCGATGTTGTCAATCCGGTGGCCCCGGACCAGCAGCCGGTGGGTGTTGATGCCATAGGGGGTGCAGGTCACCAGAGTGCACAGGTCCTGCCCCTCCACGATGGCCAGCGGCTCCACCTCCTGGGGCTCCACAATGAGAATCTGGTCCACCTCGTAGGTCAGCACCTCATCCAGAATCCGCATGGTGAACACGTCCCCCGCCACCAGCTTATCCAAATCCGTAAACAGCCGTGCGCTGGGAAGCCCCCGGTGGCCGGACACCACGCAGTGGGTGCTTTCGCCGCCGATGGGCAGGCTGGTCCAGTCCAGATGGCCGATGGCGATTTGCAGCACGCTTTCCGCCGTGCCGTGGTAAATGGGCAGGGAGACCTTGATGGAGGGGATTTCGATATAGCCCATAATGCCGTTGCCGCCCAGATTCAGCAGCTCCGGGTAGGCCGCCTTCTGGCTCTCGTCCAGCAGATACCGGTTGGACCGCCGGGTGAGGGATTCATTGTAGAGCCGGGCAGCCTCCCAAAGCTGCTGATATTTGTCCTCGTCCAGGTCCGCCACCTGCTCTGCATAGCTGGCAATGGCCCGGGACTGCCGGGAGGAATTCCACCAGTCGCTGAAGGAAGGGTACAGCATCAAGGACAGCCCTGCAAGCAGAATCAGTATTAAAATAAAGGTAGAAAGATTCTTTCTCATATTCCAGGACTCTCCTTGACGTTGTCGGGGGGAATTGCCCCCCACGCTCCATCAATCCCAGGCCCCCGGGTGGGGGCCTGGGACTGCTTCTCCTCTGGGAGAAGCGCTGGGGACTCAGGCGTTCATGCGCTTCTTGGTGATGAGCAGGACCACTGCGCCAACCATCAGAATGCCGCCGAAGATGTAGAACAGGGTGGTGCCAACACCGCCGGTGGAGGGCAGCTCGGTGCCGGACTGGTTCAGGACCTTAACTTCCTCAACACCATTAGGCTCATCTGTGGTAGCATTGACCTTTCCATTTTCATCAATCGTAATGGTGACAGGGCCAGCCAGCTTGTTATAGCCGTCGGGAGCCTTGATTTCGTGCAGGTAATAAGTACCAGCATCCAGGCCCTTCAAAGTAAACTTGCCATTTTCAGGAGTGGTGAACTGAGTTACATGAGATGCGTGGGTGCATTGAGTATTGAAGCAAGCCTCATAAACATTCGTGCTTTCTTCAACAAAGTTGATGGGAGTGTACCCCGCAGCGTCAGTATTAGCAAGCTCAAAGATTGCGCCAGCCAGGCCGGTTTCAACAGCAGGGGCACCAGCCATGGTGTACTTCAGGATATCCACATCAAAGACCTTGGTAACGGTGGTATCAGGCTCGGTAAAGTGGTTGTCGCCGTACTCAACCTTTGCTTCGTTCTTGTTGAAGGGATCTGTAACAACGGCATTCTCGTTCACACGGGCAGTGTAGTTCACGACAACACTTTCGTTTTCTTTCAATTCCTTCAGAATTGTGACGTGGAAGGTGCAGGGGTTGTCAGTTTCATCCCCGGGGGCAGTAACCGTATAGTCTGTATTCTCAGCCAGAGCGGTGCCATTCAGAGTCACACTGGTCACGTCGATAAAGGTCAAGCCTGCATCCATCTTATCGTGCAGGATATAGTTCTGAGCACCCTTTTTAGCGGTAATGGTTGCCTGGAATTCAACGACTTCGCCAACACCGGCGGTATTGCTTTCGCCATACTCTTTAGTGGTGTTCTCCTTGACAGTCTTTTCAATCTCGGGAGCTTCGTTCTTTTCCTTAATCTCAGCAACGTAGTCCGTGGTATTCAGGGAACACAGGGAACCCATGGAGGTATCAACCAGATAGTAGCCAAGCGCCAAGTCCGTCATTTCGACGGTTGTAGTGGCAGCTGTTTCGGTTTTATCAGCGGTGATACCATTCTCCGAATCAGCCGCAAAAGCCTGTGCCAGCTTGGCAAATTCGGCTGCGTCAGCACCGTCTGCCCAAGTCACGTAGTCCTGATCATCAATCGTCAGGTAAACGTTCTTGACAGTAGCACCGGTCAGGAATGTGTTCCAGGGGCTGTCTTCAATGAGCTTATAGGTATACTGGCCGCCATTGGTATCATCGGGAGTATCGTCATTAAAGGATTCCAACGCCAGCAGGCGGTAGGCATGGTAAGTTGCACCAACAACTGCATTTTCAATCTTGATTGTGCCCTTGGCAGTAGGGTCGAACTCAGCCGCATACCCCGTAGCGGCCAGACCGAATACCATGGTCAGGGCCAGGAGGAGTGCAAATAACTTTTTCATAGCTTTCATTTGATAAACTTCCTTTCTCATTTCCTTGATTGTTTGATGTGTGGGGACGCTTGGGCGGGGTGGCCGCAGGGGGGATGGGCTCCCGCCGGGGACTTGGGGCGCCTCTCCCGGGGGAGAGGCCCGCAGGTGCGCTGCATCAGGGGGAGCTCTCCTCCTTTCTGCGCTTTTTTCGGTTATACTGCATCAGGACAACTGCCAACCCCATCGTCAGCAGTCCTCCCAAGGTATACGGGGTTGTCCCAACAGAGCCCGTCATCGGAAGCTCCGGACCATAGGGGACAGGCCGGTTCTGAATGGTGATGAACCCCTCCGTCATCCCGGGAACCCCGTTGGGCTTCTCCGGCGTCGCGGCGGGATAAAGCCGCCCATCCACAATGTAGGTCTGCTCATACCCATCCGGAACTTCCTCAAAGACGAAGTATTGGTAGAAGGTGCCTTCGCCGTCGGTTGGTGGCAGATTGTCCCATGTGTGAGTCCACTCGCCATCTTTGGGCAATGTGACCGTGCCTGTCGAATCCGAAACCTTCTCGAAATTTTCCCAGTCAATGTAATTGCTGGTGGGGGTCTCGGAGAAGGTGGCGGCGGGGGCAACATAAGCCGACAGAGGATGGGTTGGGGTCGTTGCCTCACCGGGCATGATGATGGAGTAGTCTTGGCCTGTGTAGTTTGGTTCTTTCACAGTCAACACCACATCTCCATGAAGTTCGCCAAGGTTGAACTGTGACAGCGCATAGGTGGCGTGCTCCTGATTTTCTTTCCCGATTGGGACCATTGTTCCTTTCTCTACAGGGGTATACCCAATGGATTGGTAATTTTTATTTCCATTGGACAAAGTAAAGGTTGGACTTTGGCCGGAAGTATTTGTTCCTTCTCCCCAGTGTGTGTATTTCATCATAACGGTGACTTCACTTCCGGGGAAATACGGGTAGGGGCCGCCGATAGTCTTGCCGTTGAGCTTGACGGTGACGGTGTTCAGATTGTTGTCCTTCTGCCGCATCTGACCCTCTCGCCGGTAAAGGGACACGCTCAGAGTCTTTCTGTCAAGCGCATCAGGGTCTGTAATCTTATAGCCGTTTTCGTCGAACCAGACCTTGTCAACCTTAAGCGACTGGGGCTGCGGCGGGGTCTTCCAGTTCTTGACCGTGGCGACGTTGCCGTTGGTTGTAACGTCTTTGTCTTGGTCATGGGTATAGCCGGGCCATGGGGTTGTTTCCTTCACCGAGTAGATAAAGTCATATCCCCAAGTATCTGTCTTTGGCAGACCAGTCCATGAATGATACCAGTTGTTGCTATTATCCAATATGCAAGTGTCAAAAACTTTCTCTGTATGCCCTGAGTCTTTCTGATAAAGCGTAACCTCCACATTGGCATTGGGCGGTGCGTCAATGACCCAGTCTACCTTTGTTGGAACGTTGTCAATCATGACCGTGCCCTGTTCCATCCACAGCTTTTGGACGGCGTACTGGGTGGAGGGCTTGGTGTCATAGTGGTTGGTGATGGTGACCTCCTGGCTTTCGCCGGACTGGACGATGATGAGCATTTCACCGCCGTTATTAAAGGTCGCTCCGCTGAATGCGTGGTGGCCCAGGTAGAGGTCGTACACTGGTCCAGTTGTACTTGTACCATCCGCATCACAGTATTGCTTTTCTCCACCATCCATAATGTAGTAAGTGCCGGTGTCGTTTTCGATGTACACGATGGCGTTATCAATGCCATACTTATACACCTGTTCAAAGGAAACACGGTACTTGCCGGGGGCCACGCCGTCGATGTGCTTAATGGTTCCGTCCAACGGCAAACCCTTGATGGTGGATTCAATCACCGCCCGGTTCATGCCATCCAGCGACTGGAGGGTAACGTCTGCATAATAATCCGTCCAATTAGCCCCAGCGGCGATAGTACAATTATTTCCGTCATGGTCTTGTTCGGCAGAGTCGCAGACCACGGTTTTCTTAGCTGTCAGTGCGCCGCCCACCTGGAAGGGGTTTTCAATGATGGCACTGGGGTTGCCGGGTTTGTCACAATTCAGTCCGCCCAGAACGATGGTGCCGTGGAGGTTGATATCCGTATTTTCCGGGACATGAAGCGTGGCGTTGGGGGCAAGAATTGAAGCATAGATGTACTGGCCCTGGGTTGCAATATCAATTTGCTCGATATCGGGGTCGAAATTTATAAGGGTGCGCTGGGTCTGGGTGTAGTTCTCCATAGTGTGCTTGGCGGGCTGACTGATCCACTTGCCATCAGAATCCTGATACCAGAGCTGGGGGGCAAAGTCAGTGATGACCGTTGGCTCCTCACCGCTCATATCGTTGACCACATTGATAACCGTATAGCTGCCGAAGGGAACATTCAGGTAGACTGTACGATGTTTGCTGCCGGTTGTTTTGGCAGCAAGCCAACTGGCAGGAACACTAAACACATTATAGAAGGGGTCTGTGCCGCTCAAAATAAGGTCACAAGCCGTTTCCGGATTGTCGGGAAATTGTTCTTTTGTAGCACCAGCTGGGACTTTGATAGCCGGGTCCTGAAAATGCTTCTCAGAAAGCCATTCTACAGTGCCTTCGTGTTCAGCATTGTATTTCTCTGCATAATCAAAGGTCTGCTGGTTTCTGTCAATCAGGGAGCCTGCCTGCTCACTTGTCGCATTGGCAAAGAAAGCCGCCAGCTTATCTTCTGTTGCCTCGTGCCGGTGGTCCGTATCCAGGTTCAGGTCCATCTGGATATGGAACTGCTCATCATATTGGGCAACCACCGTGCCGTTTCGGACGGTAATGTCCTTTTGGGTGCCATCCGTTGTCTCCGCATTCTGCTCCCCGCCCAGAATCAGGCCGATGGGATAGTGCTCGGTGGTGTCGGCGGCATAGTTGTGGGAGGAGCCTTCGTCATAGGAGATGCTGTTGCTGGTGCCGGTGATGTTGCCGCTGATGGCAGCGTTGCCGTGGACCACGCCCCAGTTGTTCATATTCCCCAGCAGGAACAGGTTGAAGCCCTGGGCCGTGCCGAAGGGATTGATGCCGGTGCAGGAGACCCAATCTCTCAGGTAATCATCCAGGCCGCATTCCTCCCCGGGGCACGGGGGGACCAGCGGTGCGTTTTCCGCCGTTGCGACGTAGACACCGGTTTCGGAGGTCTGGATTTCCAGGCAGTTATCCACCGTCTTTGCTTCAACGGGCACCGGGGCACCATAAGCCGGGGCGGCGAGGGTCGCCGCTGCCTGGGCTTCCTCTGCCTGGGGTGCAGGGGGAAGGCGGAAGGCCTTCAGGGTCTTGGTGGGGTTGTCGGTGATGCCGGGAAGCGCAAAGCGGATGGTCATGGTTCCGGGGACTGGCGAGTATTCTTTATCGTCTACCTTGATGGAAAGGTCGTAGGCAAAGGCCAGATTCTCCATATCTACAACATTGTACAGCTTTGTGGCCGTCAATTTTGCGCCTTCGGGAAGTTCTCCGGTCACGCTAATCTTTGGTTTGCCGTCCCCGTCCTGGTCCTCATCCTCGATGGCAAAATCCGCAAAGGGCATGATGTCGCCCAGGATATCCGCAACCAGGGTCTGGTGGGTCAGCTGGTAGCGGCAGGCGGTGGTATGGAGGTGCTCTGTCAGGCCGCAAATCAGGGTCCCATCCTCCCCGTGGCAGGCCAGGCTGTGGACGTGCTCCGTCAGGCCGCAGTAGTAGACCGTTTCCACCTGGCAAGCCTCGGTGTGGGTGTGCTCGGGGGTCTGGCATATCAGGGTCCCGGACCCGTCATAGCAGGCGGGGCCGTGGGTGTGCTCCTCCTGGCCGCAGTAGTAGACTGTTTCCACCTGGCAGGCCTCGGTGTGGGTGTGCTCGGGGGTCTGGCAAATCAGGGTCCCGGACTCGTCATAACAGGCGGGGCCGTGGGTGTGCGCCTCCTGGCCGCAGTAGTAGACTGTTTCGACTTGGCAGGCCTCGGTGTGGGTGTGTTCGGGTTTCTGGCAAATCAGGGTCCCGGACTCGTCGTAGCAGGCGGGGCCGTGGGTGTGCTCCTCCTGGCCGCAGTAATATGTCACCGCAGGAGGCTGGGGGCTGGTGAGGCGGTCGTAGCGTTCCTTGGCTGCCGCCAGGGAGGCGTAGCCCAGCAGCTCCGGGGCATCCAGGTCGTACTTCTCCCGCTGGACCCGGTTGGAAAGGTCGCCGCCAATGACGGCCAGCCTGGCCGGCTCCTCCTGGGTCTGGGGAAGCAGCTCCTCCACAATGGCCATGTGGTCCATCTCGCCGTCGGCGTCCAGGTCAAGATAGACCGTGTCGCCGGGGGCCGGGGTGTGCCGGTCCGGGGTGAGGTAGATGCCCCAGTTCTCCTGCTCCAGCTCCCGGCACCACTGGGGGCGGTCGGGATGCCGGGGGAAGGCCTCCTCGGGAATGCCGGCGTAGTGCTGGCAGAAGGAGACAAAATATTCGGACCAGTCGCCGTAGGGGTCCTCGACCCAGGCGCCGTAGCGGGTGTAGCCCCGGACCGGCTCCTCGGTGAGCAGGACGTTGCGGACGCTCTCCTGATAGTCCAGCTGGCTTTCGGCCACGCGCAGCAGGTCCTCGGCCCACTTGCCCGTCAGGTCCCCGGGCAGGGCGGCTTCCCAGTCCGCCGGGGTTTCCAGATCGGCCTCCGGGTCCGTCAGGCAGGCATCGGTGTGCTCATGGGCCTCCAGCGGGCAGGTCAGCACCGGCTGGGCCCCGGGGATGGGGCTGAGGCAGTCGTCCGTGTGGACGTGCTGAACCACCTCGGGCTTTTCACAAATCAAATTGTGCTGCTGGTCCCAGCACTGGTCGGTGTGGGTGTGGAGGACAATTTCCTCCCGGGTGCAAATCAGGCGTTTTTCCGGCTCTGAGGGGATGTCCTCCGGGGCCAGCTCCTCCCGGGTGCAGATCAGCTCCTGCTTCACGGTATAGCAGGCATCCGTGTGGCAGTGGCCCCCGGTTTCCTCCCGGCCGCAGACATAGCAGCTTTCCTCGCCCCAGCAGGCCTCGCCGTGGGTGTGGCCCTGGGATTCCTCCCGGCCGCAGGCCAGATGGTCCTCGGTGGCCCAGCAGTCCTCGCTGTGGGTGTGACCCTGGAATTCCTCCTGGCCGCAAATCAGATTTCCCTCTTCGTCCCGGCAGCCCTCGCCGTGGGTGTGGCCCTGGGATTCCTCCTGGCCGCAGACCAGATAGTCCTCGGTGACCCGGCAGCTTTCGCTGTGGGTGTGGCCTTCGCTCTCGGGGATGGTGCACAGCAGCACCTTCCGCTTTCCCATGCAGCTTTCGTCGTGGGTGTGGGGCTCTGTCTCCTCCAGGGGGCAGGTAAGCTCCCGGACCTCCCGGTAGCAGCCCTCGCCGTGGGTGTGAGGCTCCGGCAGAGGCAGCTGCTCATAGCAGCTTTCGTCGTGAACGTGCTCCAAAATTTCGGGCAGGGGGCAAATCAGCTGGCCCGCCCGGTCATAGCACAGCTGGCTGTGGGTGTGCACCACGGTAACGCCGCCAGCGTCCGGCCGGCAGGTAAACTCCATGGGAAGGCTGTAGCAGCTGTCCGTGTGGGTGTGTTCTTCCAGGCCGCACAGAGGCTCCCGCTCCAGGGTGATGGCTGGGAGAATCAGCGCATAGGTGGTGCAGAACACCACCACGGCCGCCATGCCGGTCACGACCTTTTGCCAGCGGCTTCTGCGCTTTCTGCTGGCAGTATATTGATGCGCCTTTTCCAGGACAGGATAGGCCATGGCTGTTTCTCCCTTCTTATTTACTGCAATGGTCCAAAGTCTGACAGCGGCCAGACCCGGAACACGATTTTTCCAACGATTTGTTCATCCGCAATGCAGCCCACGGCCGTGTTGCGGGAATCCACCGATGTGGCCCGGTGGTCGCCGATGCAGAAAATGCGGTTTTCCGGCACCTGATAGGGCAGCTCGATGTTGGTGTCGCCAAAGGCCTTTTCCTCCAGGTATGGCTCCTCCAGAAGGACCTGGTCCACATAGACGTTGCCGTCCTCATCCAGCTGGACCCATTGGCCGGGACCGGCGATGTAGCGCTTGACCAGCAGCTTGTTGCCGATGTAGAAGCAGACCAAATCGCCGGGCTCAAAGGAGCTTCCCTTGACGGACACCACGATGTCCCCCTCGGACAAGGTGGGGGTCATGGAGCTGCCGTAGATTTGCAGCACCGGAAGCAGCAGCACCGCCACCAGCACCGCCACCGCCGCCACCACGATCAGGGTGTACACGGTACTCATCAGCACCTGTCTGTAGCGGCTGCGGTAGCTCTCCCGCCGCAGCTCCGCCTCCAGCTGAGCGATTTCCGGCATCTGCCGGGTGGTTTTCTTTTTCATGGCTCCTCACCCCGCACAGCGGCCGCCAGACGGTCGGCGCACTCCCGTTCGGTCTGGGCCAGCATTTCGGCCCTGGCCTTCTCGGCCTCCTCCAGACGCTTTTGGATTCTCAGGCTGCAGGCCTGCTCCATCTGTCTGCAAACGGCCTCCTGCCGCTGGCTCAGCTGGGCGATGTTTTCCAGGTATTGGCTGGCAGCGGCCTGGGCCGCCTGGAAAACGCCGTTGATTTTCAGCGCCGCCTCGGCAATGGAGCCGGCCTCGCTCAGCTCCAGGGCCCGGCTGTTCAGCTTTTCCTGGGCCTGGTCCAGCTGCTGCTGCAGCTGCTGCATCTGGCGGCTCTGCTCCAGCAGCATTTCCAGCAGGTCCCGCCGGGACAGTCTTTTCAGTTCCTTATCAGTCATACGTATTCACTCCGGACGAATCAAGCATCATTCCATTCATGGTCACATGAATGGACGAGGGAGGTACCTCCCTCGTGAAAAAAATTTTTCGATTTTTCGGCCCTTGGGCCGGGCCCTCTGCGAGCTTTGTAAAATCATTATAAATATTTCTTTTTTCTTTGTAAACCATTTGTGCAGCTTACCGCATTCAGAGGCAAAAAAGGGGCAAGTAGATTCAATCATATAAAATATCAGTCGAATTTTGGCGAAATCGTACATATGAAAAACCGCTGCGAAGCGGGTGCTTCGCAGCGGTTCGGCTATTGGAATGTTTCGGAGCCTTACTCCCCGTAGCCCATGGGGTTTTTGCTCTGCCAGTTCCAGGAGTCCCGGCACATATCCACCAGGGTCTTTTCGGCCTTCCAGCCCAGGACCTGGGCGGATTTGGCGGGGTCTGCGTAGCAGGTGGCCAGGTCCCCGGGGCGGCGGTCCACAATCTGGTAGTTGACCTTCACGCCGTTGGCCTGCTCGAAGGCCTTGACCATGTCCAGCACGCTGTAGCCGGTGCCGGTGCCCAGGTTGAAGACCTCGCAGCCGTGGTTTTCCACCACATACTTGACGGCGGCCACGTGGCCCTTGGCCAGGTCCACCACGTGGATATAGTCCCGGACGCCGGTGCCGTCGGGGGTGTCGTAGTCGTTGCCGAAGACGCTGAGCTTCTCCCGGCGGCCGATGGCCACCTGGGTGATGTAGGGCATCAGGTTATTGGGAATGCCTCTGGGGTCCTCGCCGATCATGCCGCTTTCGTGGGCACCGATGGGGTTGAAGTAGCGCAGCAGCACGATGGACCAGTCGGGCTCGGCGTGGGCCATGCCGGAGAGAATCTGCTCGGTCATGTACTTGGTCCAGCCGTAGGGGTTGGTGCAGTTGCCGGTGCGGCTGGTCTCCCGCAGGGGCATTTCGTTGTCGCCGGAGTAGACCGTGGCGGAGGAGGAGAAGATGATGTTTTTGCAGCCCGCCTCGCCCATGACCTTGGTGAGCACCAGGGTGGAGTTCAGATTGTTGTCATAGTACCGCCAGGGCTGGGCCACGGACTCGCCCACGGCCTTGAGGCCTGCAAAGTGGATGACGGCGGAAATCTCATTTTCGGCGAAGATTTTCCGCAGAAGCGCCTCGTCCCGGACGTCGCCCCGGTAGAATTTGACGGGTTTGCCCGCCAGCTGCGCCACCCGGTCCAGGCTCTTGGGGTTGGAGTTGCACAGGTTGTCAATGACCACCACATCGTAGCCGGACTTCATCAGCTCGATGCAGGTGTGAGAGCCAATATACCCGGCGCCGCCGGTAACCAGAATGTTCATGTTAATTCCTCCTAATTAAAGTAACTTCGTAGGGAACGGATTCATCCGTTCCGCTTGAGAACGGTTCATGTTTGCGTAGGGACAGCCCTTGCGGCTGTCCGGCCAAAGGCTGCAAGGCCATGGGATAGACGGAACGGATAAATCCGTTCCCTACCGTAATGGGTCAGCTTACTTTGCGTATTTCTTGACCACCCGGCCCATTTCCTCGAACTGCTCCTCCATGTCCTTCACCAGCTTGAACTGGGTGCGGGCGCGGTCCAGGTTCTGCTGGGGGTAGTGGATGCGGAAGTAGTGGTCGCCGTCTAAGTAGTCGGTCAGGAAGCGGATGCCGCATTCCAGGGTCATCAGCCGTGCGCCCCAGGGCAGATATTCCAGCTCGGTCTGGGTCAGGCAGCCGTTGGCTCCCTCCAGGAAGCCCCGGGTGTAGACCTCGTAGAGCTGGATGTCAAAGTTGACCTTGCTCAGGTCCTGCTCGTCCTCCTTGGAGTGGTTGGCCCCAAAGCGGATGGAGTCGCCGAAGTCGTTCATGCTGAGCCCCGGCATGGTGGTGTCCAGGTCGATGACGCAGATGCCCTCGTGGGTGGTCCGGTCGATGAGGATGTTGTTGAGCTTGGTATCGTTGTGGGTGACCCGCAGGGGGAGCTTGCCGTCGCGCAGGGCCTGGAGAGCCACGGAGCAGTCGGCCTTCCGGTCCAGGACGAACTGAACCTCCGGCTGGACATCCTTGGCCCGGCCCAGCTTGTCCGCCTCCAGGGCGGCCAGGAACCTGGCGTACCGGTCCTCGGTGTTGTGGAAGTTGACGATGGTCTCGTGGAGGGTCTCGGCGGGGTAGTCCTGGAGCAGGTATTGCAGCCGCCCAAAGGTCCGGGCAGAGGCCTCAAACAGCTCCGGGGTGGCGGACTGGAAGCAGTCGGTGTTCTCAATGAAGGGGGTCAGACGCCAGACCTTGCCGGTGCTGTCGGTGTAGAAGTCCTTGCCGTCCCGGGTCTTCACCAGAGACAGGGTCTCCCGGGCGGGGTCGCCGCCGTTTTCGATGACGGCCTTGCGCAGGTAGGAGGTGATGCCGATGAAATTCTCCATCAGCTCCTCGGGGTGGGGGAAGGCGGCCAGGCTCAGACCCTGGAGGATAAAGCGGATGCAGTCGCCCTCCTGAGGCTGGCACAGGACGCAGAAGGTGTCGTTGATGTGGCCCTGGCCATAGCGGACAGCGCCCAGCAGCGTTGCGGGGAAATCATAGGCACGCAGCACTTCGGCCACGTTTGCGTCGGCTTCGGGAATGGTAAACTGAGGCATATGGGGTCTCCCTCCTGAATGTTTATTTTTCTGGCGCAGGTTGTATAAACAGTATATCACAGCCACTGCCGGGATGCAACAGGTTCCGCCGGATTTTTCGTCCCATTTCCCCGGGAAAAGGTGCAGATTTCCCCGGGGTTTTTGTGAAAAATACAGTGATTATCTTCATCATGCGTTCCGCCCCGGAGGGATTTTTCCTGGTAGACAAGCAAAAGCCGCCGTGGTATAATGTAAAAAGAAAACTAAGGAAGCTCTGATGAAATCGGCAAGAGCTGCTGTCCGGCCGCAGACGATTGATTCAGAGGTTCCCAAATTAGGAGGAACCGCTATGACTTACCAGGAAGTTCTGGCATCTGCCAGAGAATCCATCAGCAAAAACTGCAAGGCCTGCCCCGTGTGCAACGGCCGTGCCTGCGGCAACCACATCCCCGGCCCCGGGGCCAAGGGCGTGGGCGACACCGCCATCCGCAACTACGAAAAGTGGCAGGAGGTCCGGGTGAATATGGACACCATCGCCCCCTCCGGCACCCCCGACACGGGCCTTGAGCTGTTCGGCCGCCGCTTTCGCTTCCCCTTCTTCGCCGGTCCCGTGGGGGCAGTGACCATGCACTACGGCGACAAGTATAACGACGAGAGCTACAACCGGGTCCTGGTGAAGGCCTGCGCCGATAACGGCATTGCCGCCTTCACCGGCGACGGTCTGAACCCCGCCGTCATGGAGGGGGCCTGCCAGGCCATTGCCGCCGCCCAGGGCGTGGGCGTGCCCACCGTGAAGCCCTGGAGTGTGGAGCTGGTGGAGGAAAAGCTGGGCCTGTGCAGGGATTCCGGCTGCTTCGCCATCGCCATGGACATCGATGCCGCCGGTCTGCCCTTCCTGAAGAACATGAATCCCCCTGCCGGCCGCAAGACCGTGGAGGAGCTGAGAAGAATCGCCGTGGCCGCCGACGTGCCCTTCATCGTCAAGGGCGTTATGACCGTGGCCGGCGCTCTGAAGGCCAGGGAGGCCGGCGCCGCCGGCATCGTGGTGAGCAACCACGGCGGCCGTGTGCTGGACCAGTGCCCCGCCACCGCCGAGGTGCTGATGGACATTGCCGACGCGCTGGAGGGCAGCGGCATGAAGATTATCGTGGACGGCGGCATCCGCAGCGGCGTGGACGTGTTCAAGGCCCTGGCCATGGGCGCAGACGCCGTCATCATCGCCCGCCCCTTCGTCACGGCGGTCTACGGCGGCGGCGAGGAGGGCGTGAAGCTCTACATCGAAAAAATCGGTGCCGAGCTGGAGGACACCATGTCCATGTGCGGCGCAAAGGACCTGGCTTCCATCACCCGGGATATGATTTTTGTGAAGTAAAAATTCAAAAGATTTGGAGGTCTCCGTGGGGAGGCCTCCATTTTTTACCGACTTTTCTCCCGGAAACTGATAATCACATTGATTTATTCCCGGCTGCGTGCTATACGCCAGTGCCGAATGCTCATGTGCGATAAAGTAACACACAAGAATTTGATAGACAGCACGCCCACTATTCTTAATTTCATAAACCCCATAAAAGCGGAACAAACGCAGTCGTTTGCTCTGCTTTTTTATGTTCGCTATTGACTTTCATGCTATATTGTCTTATACTGTACTTGTGATGGTAATACAGTGTGAGGCGGGAGGGAAAAGATTGGAATTATTTATTAACAACCACGCGAGCAAACCTATATATGAACAAATATCCGACCAAATAAAGGCATTGATAATGAGTGGTGAATTACAATCGGGCGAAGCTATTCCATCTATTCGTTCAATGGCAAAGTCACTACATATAAGCGTTTTAACAGTACAGAAAGCATACGATAAATTACAGGCTGATGGATTTATTGAAACTACTGCTGGGAAAGGCTGTTTCGTATCGGCACAAAATCAAGATTTTTATTTGGAGGAACAACAAAAAAAGATTGAAGAACATTTCAATGAAGCTATCGAGATTGCACGTTCAAGCGGAATAAAGTTAGACAAATTGATTGGACTTTTGTCGCTGTTGTATGAGGAGGATTAAGAATGAATACAGCATTAGCAATTACAGGCTTAACAAAGAAATACAGCCACTTTACATTGGATAACATTTCTTTCAGCATACCGTCTGGAAGTATTGTAGGACTGATTGGTGAAAATGGTGCAGGAAAAAGCACAACCATCAATTCTATTTTAGGACTTATAAAAAAGGATAGTGGAAAAATCACGATTTTAGGTCACGATATAGACAATCTTGACAATGCTGTGAAAGAAAAAATCGGTGTTGTTTTTGATGGAAGTAACTTTTCGGAGGAATTGACACCTACAAAATTAAGCAAAGTATTACAAGATATTTATTCCTCGTGGGAACAATCTTACTTTAACAGGCTATTAGACCAGTTGAATATACCCGCAACAAAAAAGATTAAAACTTTTTCCAAAGGTATGAAAATGAAACTTTCCATTGCAGTGGCGTTTGCCCACCATCCTCAACTGCTGATTTTGGACGAAGCGACCAGCGGTCTTGACCCGATAGTGAGGGATGATATTTTAGATATGTTTTTAGAGTTCGTACAGGACGAAGAACACTCTATTTTGGTATCTTCTCATATCACAAGCGACTTGGAAAAAGTGGCTGACTATATCGTTTTTATCCACGCAGGAAAAGTGGTTTTCTGTGAGCCAAAAGACGAATTATTAGAAAGTTATGGGATTATGAAATGTGGGGCGGCACAATTTGATGCCATTGACAAAAATGACATCGTGACATATCGCAAGCAGGATTATGAGTGGCAAGTATTGGTTGCTAACCGCGAAAAGGTGGCTAAGAAATATCCAAAAGCAATGGTTATTCCTGCCACAATAGATGAGATTATGCTGCTTTATGTGAAAGGAGAAAACGAATGAAAGGACTAATTCGCAATAACTTTTATTCAATGGAAAGCAATGTAAAAATATCTTTTACTATCGCATTATTTTTATCTGTCGCTGCTTTCTTTGTGAAACAAAGTGCCTTTATTCAAATGATTATAGGTGCGCAAGTATTTATCTTCATAGTCAATGTTGGCACTTCGCTTCATGCAGATGTAGTATCAAAATGGAACAAATTTGAACTTACACTGCCTGTAAAGTATAACGACATCATAAAGGCAAAATATATTTCATTTGTAATGCTAATTTTGTTTGGTATCGTTATGGGAAGTATAACGGCTATTTCAGTCTATGTTACAAGTGGACTTTCAAATATTCAGTCTGTACTTTATGGCTATGAATTTGGTTTTACGCTTGCAGCAACTACGGCGGGTATTATGTATCCGCTTATGCTAAAATTTGGGACAGAGAAAAACGAATTGATTATGATTTTATCAGTGATTTCTTCGATAGGATTATTGGTCTTAGCAGCTGCAATTTTAACCCCGCTGACTGGCGAAATGAATATGAAACATCCTCTTGTAGGAATGGTATCTACTATGGCTGCATTAGGAATATTTATTGGCTCATATTTTATTTCGATAAAAATATATCAAAGCAAGGAATTTGCCTAAATAGCAATACCGCCGTTCAAAAAGATAGCCCCTTTTACAGAAATTTTTCTGTAGTTTTACCCACTTGCGATTTTGTACCAGGGGGCTATAATAGGTTGGAACCGAAATTTTCCCAAGGAGGGCTTTGCTTTGTCCGTGTCCAACCAGAATATGCTCCAGGGCTCCCTGTTCCGGGGGATTGTGAGCTATACCGTGCCCATTATCCTTACCAGCGTTTTGCAGCTGCTATTTAACGCCGCCGACCTGATTGTGGTGGGGCGGTTCTGCGGCAGTTTGTCGGTGGCGGCGGTGGGGGCCACCGGTGCCATTACCAATCTCATCATCAATTTCTTCATCGGCCTGTCTGTGGGAGCCGGTGTCACCGTGGCCCACGCCATCGGCGGCCACGAGGACCGGGCCGTCCACTGCACCGTCCACACCGCCATGCCCACGGCTCTGCTCAGCGGCGTGCTGCTGACGGTGGTGGGGGTGGGCTTCTCGGAGACCTTCCTGCGGCTCATGGGGACCCCCGATACGGTGCTGCCCCTGTCGGCGGTGTACATGAAAATCTACTTCGGCGGCGTCACCTTCACCATGGTCTATAACTTCTGCGCCGCCATCCTCCGGGCCGCCGGGGACACCAAAAGCCCCCTGGTGTTCCTGTCCATCGCCGGGGTGGTGAATGTGGTGCTGAATCTGGTGTTCGTCCGGGGCTTTCACATGAACGTGGCGGGGGTGGCCCTGGCCACCACCATCTCCCAGGGCATTTCCGCCGTGCTGGTGGTCATCGCCCTCATGCGGCGCACCGACGCCTGCCGGTTTTTCCCGGGCCAAATGCGCATCTATCCCCCCCAGCTGCGCAAAATCGTCCGCATCGGCCTGCCCGCCGGGATTCAGGGCTCCCTGTTTTCCATTTCCAATGTGCTCATCCAGTCCTCGGTCAACTCCTTCGGGGATGTGTTCATGTCCGGCAGCGCCGCCTCGGCCAACCTGGAGGGCTTTGTGTACGTGTGCCTCAACGCCTTCCAGCAGACGGCGGTGAACTACACCGGCCAGAATCTGGGGGCCAGGCAGTACGGGCGCATCTACCGGACCCTGTGGATATGCCTGGGGCTGGTGACGGCGGTGGGCGTGGGCATGGGGACCCTGGTGTGGGCCTTGGGGCCCAAGCTCCTGTCGTTTTACATCACCGACTCCCCCCAGGCCCTGTCCGACGGAATGCTGCGGCTGGGCATGATTTGCCTTCCTTATTTCCTGTGCGGCCTGATGGACGTGTCCACCGGGGCCCTCAGGGGGCTGGGGGCCTCCTTCGTGCCTATGGTCATCTCCGTGCTGGGGGTCTGCGGGCTGCGGATTTTGTGGATTTACACGGTGTTCCAGCTTCCCGCCTGCCACACCCCCTTCTGGCTGTTCCTGTCCTACCCCATCTCCTGGGCGGTGACCTTCGTCATCGAGCTGCTGAGCTTCCTGGCCGTCTACCATCGGATGGCCCGGGCGCAGTAATCTGTCATTTTAAGCGCAAAAGAACCCCGTGGAGCCTCCGCCCGGCCGGAATGCTCCACGGGGTTCTTCGCTCGGAATGACGGGATTTTTCTTGACATTTTTGTTTTTCTGCATTATAATCCGTTTATATAAACTGTTTATATAACGCAATGATAAGGAGGCAGCTTATGCCAAAGCAGCGTATTACCAAGGACATGGTGGTGTCCGCCGCCTTTGACCTGGCCCGTGCCGGGGGCATGGAGGTGGTGAACGTCAAGGCCATTGCGGCCGCTCTGGGCTGCTCGGTGCAGCCCATTTACAGCTACTGCGACAGCATGGAGGGCCTGCGCCGGGAGGTGGAGGCCCGGACCCGGGACTTTATCCGCCGCTTCACCGCCGACCGGGTGGACCGGGGCGATTTGCTGCGCAGCACCGGCCGGGCCTATGCCGCCCTGGCCCGGGAGGAGCCGAACCTGTACAAAATCTTCATGCTGCAGCAGCGCCGGGGCATTTCCAGCCTGGCGGACCTCTACGCCGCCGAGGCGGACCCCCGGGTGGCCGGGGCCGTGGCCCGGGAGCTGGGGATTTCCCCGGACCGGGCCAGGCAGCTTCATCTGCATATGCTCATCTACAACATCGGCATCGGAGCCATTTTCGCCGTCACCGACCCGGGCATTCCGGCCCAGGAGCTTTTTGCCCAGCAGGAGCAGGCCTACAGTGCCTTTCTGAAAAACGCCTTGGAGGGAAATGAACATGAAATCTAACGTAATCGTCGTCTACAAAAGCACCACCGGCTTCACCCGGCAGTATGCCCAGGCAATTGCCAAGGCTCTTGGTGGGGAGGCCGTCAGCCTGAAAAACGCCGGGGACCTGGCCGGGGCCAGGGTAATCTACGGCGGCCGAATAATTGCCGGCGGGGTGGACGGCTGGAAGCAGTTCCAAAAGCGCTGCCCCCGCCCCGCCGCCCTCTTTGCCGTAGGGGCCCTGCCCGCCGACCTGGAGGATACGGTCAAGGCCGTGTGGAAGCAGAATCTGACGGAGGCGGAACTGGCAGCCATCCCCCACTTCTACTTCCAGGGCGGCCTGCGCTACGACAAAATGCCCCTGGGAGAAAAGCTGATGATGAAGGCCTTCGCCGCCATGCTGGCAAAGAAGAAGGACAAAAGCACCTACGACCAGCAGGCCGCCGCCGTCATGGGCCATTCCTATGACTGCTATAACGCAGCAGCCATTGCACCTCTGGTGGACACGGTTCAATCCCTGTAGGGAACGGATTTATCCGTTCCGCTTTACAACGCCCAAATCATGGGTAGGGACAGCCCTTGCGGCTGTCCGGCCATGCTTTGCATGGCGTCATTCCCGGAGGGAATGACCGGGAGGGTCAGTGGCCCTCCCCTACTGCTTAATTCAAGTGCACATTGAGGTGCGGATAGGTCATTTCAATGCCCTGCTCGTCGAAAATCTGCTTGACCCGCTGGTTCAGGGCGAACTGGACGTCCCAGTAGTCCGGGGTGTTCACCCAGACCCGGAGGCTGTAGGCAATGGCGCTGTCGCCGTAGGACAGGACCACGGCGGCGGGGGCGGGGTCCAGCAGCACGTTGTCCGAGGTCCCGGCGATTACCAGGGCATCCAGCACCTTCTGGACCGGGCAGTCGTAGGAGGCGGACACATTCACATCCACCCGGCGGGTGCCGGAGGCAGTGTAGTTGACAATCTGAGCCGCCACCACGGCGCTGTTGGGGATGGACACCAGCTTGTTGTCCGGGGTGGAGAGCATGGTGTAGGTGGTGTTGATTTCCTGGACCGTGCCGGACTGACCGGCAATCTCCACAAAGTCCCCGGAGTGGAAGGGCCGGGTGTAGAGGATGGTGAAGCCGCCGATGACGTTGGACACCATGTTTTGCAGGGCCAGGGAAAGGGCCAGGGTCAGCACGCTGGCCAGGGCCACCACGCCGGTGACGTCGATGTGCAGGGCCGAGGCGGCGCTGAGCCCCACCAGCAGGTAGAGCACCACCTTCACCAAAGATGTAATCAGCCGGTGGGCGGCCCGCTCCAGGTGGGATTTTTCCAGTGCCTTCTGCACCAGCGCCACCGCCAGCCGCACGGCCAGTACCCCCGCCACAAGGATGATGACGCAGGTGGCCGCATTCTGCACCAGCGGCTGGGCCCAGATTTTTTGCAGCATAAAATCAGCTCCTTTTGTTTTGTTGAATATTATAGCCGGGGCGTGGGGAAAACGCAAGCAGAAAAAAGCCGCCGCACCAAAACCTTCCCCCGCACCCCAAATCCTTCCCCCGGGGGGAAGGTGCCCCAGTGTCGCAACACTGGGGCGGATGAGGAATGCGGGCGGTAACCTAACGTGCGGTACAGGTCCGTGCCTGCTGGTGGGTACCGTTTAGCATTCAGCAGGCACCAACGTTTCTGTCATCCAGCCATGCCGCCCGCATTCCTCATCCGTCTTGCCCTTCGGGCAATCCACCTTCCCCCCGGGGGAAGGCTTTTGACTTTCACCACGCTCCGTAACGCATTGACTGGCGGCCCAGCCGCCACGGAACGGATAAATCCGTTCCCTACGATGCTACGTTACCGAGTAACCCCCTGGGGTGCCGGATGACCACCAGGGCCCGTAACGAATTGTCCGCCGCCACTGGCGGCAAATTTAATGTTTATTTAAGGTTTAAGCCCTTCCATCCGGGATTTTTCGGTGTTATAATAGGGCTATCCGATGAAAAAGAGAGGGAATGACCATGTACAATGTTCTCATTTGCGATGACCAGCCGGATATCGTCAATGCGCTGAAAATCTACCTGGCCCCGGAGGGGTATCAGCTGTTCGAGGCCTTTACCGGCCGGGAGGCGGTGGACATCGTCCGGCGCAACGACATCCACCTGATTCTGCTGGATGTGATGATGCCCCAGATGGACGGCATTGCCGCCACGGCCCTGATTCGGGAGCTGTCCAACGCCCCCATCATCCTGCTCACCGCCAAGTCCGAAACCGAGGACAAGGTGGCGGGCCTCAACGCCGGAGCAGATGACTACATCACCAAGCCCTTCGTCCCCGAGGAGGTGCTGGCCCGGGTCCGGTCCCAGCTGCGGCGGTACGACCGGCTGGGCAGCAAGCCCGAGCCCTCCGGCAAGAACCTGACCCTGGGGGGCATTCTCCTGGATGACCGGACCAAGTCCGTGACGGTGGACGATAGTACCGTGTCCCTGACCCCCACGGAGTACGCCATTCTCCGGCTGCTGATGGCGAGCCCCGGCAAGGTCTTTTCCACCAAGGTCCTCTACGAATCCGTGTGGCAGGAGACCGCCCTGGGCAGCGAGGGGGCCGTGGCCGTCCACATCCGCCACCTCCGTGAAAAAATCGAAATCAATCCCTCGGAGCCCCGCTACCTGAAGGTGGTCTGGGGCCAGGGCTACAAAATGGAAGGGGGAGAATAAATGCGCAATCACATCGCACTGAAATTCATCGCCGTCATCCTCTGCGCCGCTGCGCTGCTGGGTGTGCTGGGCTGCGGGGCCGGAATCACCCTGCTGACGGGCATGGACCTGTACGACCGGACCGTGGACGAGATGTACCAGCAGCAGCTGAACGACAACGGCCTCTGGTTTGCCCATGATGCCGCCCGGCGCTACTTTGACCTGACGCTGGGCACCATGCCCGCTGATTTTCTGAATCAGGAATACGGGTACACCCGGTATTTTGACCCTTCGTATACCTCCTGCCAGCTGTTCGACAGCCAGGGCAATCCCCTGCCTACGGAGAATGCGTCCCTGCTGAACATCCCGGTAGGTCCTGCCGCCGAGGGAGCGGTAACCTATACCTTCCCGGCGGCGGAGGGGAAATACGCCTATCTGATTTCCGCCGTTGCCGAGTCCCAGCTGGAGGCCGAGACCCAGCCCGAGGCCATGGACCCCACCCTGGACACCGGCCTCATCACCCTGGATGAGGCGGACCCGGCGGAAACGGCCCCCATGGTCATGCAGGCCCCGGACGAGGCCCAGAGCGCCGAGAATGCCCCGGAGGAGCAGCTGTCTCAGGAGCGCTCCGCCGAGCCTGCATCGGAAACCCAGGCGGAGGCCCAGAGCGAAACCCAGGGGGAAACTCAGGACGAAACTCACGAAACCCAGGACGAGACGCAGGCCGAGACCCAGGGCGAAACCGTCCCGGAGGAAACTGTCTCCAACGAGACCGCCGCTTCTGACGAGACCGCCCCCACCGAGACCGCTCCCGCCGAAACTGCCCCCGCCGAGACTGTGGCCCCCACAGAGGCCCCCACCCTTCCGGCGGCCGAGGCGGTAGACGAGCTGCCCCCTGTTCCGGCGGCACCGCCCCTCATCAACGGCAAGCCTCTGTCCGAGTACCAGCTCCACACCGGCCGCTACTATGACAGCGAGCTGGGCGACCGGGTGAACATCACCTACGTGCTGCTGGACAGCCCCGCCTGCATTGTCAAGCTCCATCTGCTGCCCGGGGCCATGGAGGAGGACGCCTACCTGCCCCTGCTGCGGGTGCTGCAAAGCTACCACCGGCTGCTGCTGCCGGGTCTGGCGGTTTCTCTGCTGCTGTTTGCGGTGTTTGCGGTGTACCTGTGCTGCGCCGCCGGAAGAAGACCCAAGTCCGACGAGGTCCGGGCCGGGGGTCTGAACCGAATCCCCCTGGAGCTGTACTTTGCAGCCGCCGCCGGGGCCGTCACCTTTACGGGGATGTTTATTCCCCACGGCCTTGACTATCTGCTGCAGAAGGACCTGCTGGTGGGCGTTTCCGTGGGGATGGGCTTTGCCTATCTCTCCTGCCTGCTGATTGTGGGCTTCTGCTTCGCCGTGGCTGCCCAGGTGAAAACCCCGGGGCTGTTCTGGCTGAAAAATTCCCTGTGCGGCCTGTGCCTGCGGGGGATGGTCTGGCCCTGGCATCTGCTGCTGAAGGCCATTGCCGGCCTGGCCCGCTTCGTGGAAAAGAAGCTGCTGCCCTTCCTGGGCTGGGTGCTGAAGGGCATCTGGCTGGGCATCAAATCCGTCTGCCGCCGGGCGCTGCACAGCGTTCAGACCTTCCTGAATCTGCTGCCGCTGACCTGGCAGTGGCTGGTGGTGTGCTTCGCATTGCTGCTGCTGTTCCTGCTGGCTCTCAGCATCGGAAGCGTATTTTTGCTGCTGGTGGCCCTGTTTGCCAGCGTGGCCACGGTGATTTACAGCAGCAACGCCTTCGGCCTTCTGCTGGAAAGCGCCCGCCGGATGAGCAAGGGGGACCTGCACACCAAAATTGACGACCGGCTCCTGTTCGGCTGCTTCCGGGACTTTGCCAGGACCCTCAGTGCCCTGGCCAACGTGGCGGTGGTGGCGGCCCAGAAGCAGCTGAAATCCGAGCGGATGAAAACAGAGCTGATTACCAACGTGTCCCACGACATCAAGACCCCCCTGACCTCCATCATCTCCTATGCGGACCTGCTGCAAAAGCCCCACACCCCCGAGGAGGAAAAGCAGTATCTGGAGGTTCTCAGCCGCCAGTCCATGCAGCTGAAAAAGCTCATTGAGGACCTGATTGAAATGAGCCGGGCCAGCACCGGCAACATGACCGTGGACATTACCCAAGTGGACGCCGTAGAGGCGGTGAACCAGGCCCTGGGCGAGTTCGCCGACAAGCTGGAGGCCGCCATGCTGACCCCGGTGTTCCGCCACAGCGACGACACCGCCCCCATGATGGCCGACGGCAAGCTGGTGTGGCGGGTGCTGCACAACCTGCTGAGCAACGCCGTGAAATACGCCCTGCCGGGGACCCGGCTGTATGTGGATATGCTGTGCCTGGAGGGCAAGGTGATTCTCTCCATGAAAAATGTCTCCCGGGACCAGCTGAACATCGATGCCGAGGAGCTGATGGAGCGCTTCGTCCGGGGCGACGGCTCCCGGAACACCGAGGGCAGCGGCTTAGGGCTAAACATCGCCAAGAGCATGATGGAGCTCCAGCACGGCACCTTGCAGCTGCTGGTGGACGGAGATTTGTTCAAGGTGACGCTGATTTTCCCCGGAGCATAAAAGCATCGTATCCTGTAGGGCGGCCTGACCCCAGGCCGCCCTACAGTTCGGCAGCGAGCTGCCCGCCTTTTCCAGGAGAACGTTATGAAAAAATACAACGCCTTTCAAATCAAGCTCTTGATGGCCCTGCTGATGGTGCTGGACCATCTGCCCCACATCCCGGGGCTGGTGCCCCCTGTGTGGGCGGGGATTTTCCATGTGCTGACCCGGTGCGTGGCCGTCTGGTTTGCCTACATGGCCGTGGAGGGCTTCGTCCACACCCACAGCCGCCTGCGCTACAACCTCCGGCTGTTTCTGTGGAGCGGCATCATGCTGCTTGGCAATCTGCTGCTGAACCGGCTGCTGGGCAGCCGGGGAATTGCGGTCTACAACAATATTTTCCTGACCCTGGCCCTGGGGGTGCTGCTGCTGAATCTGCTGTGGGGCAGCCGGACACCGGGGCGGCCCTGGGCGGCGGCGGCCCGGATTCTGGGGGCCCTGGCGGTTTCCCTGTTTGGCCTGGTCTTTGCCGAGGGGGCCCTGGTGCTGCTGCCCTTCATGGTCATCACCTACGGCCTCCGGGAAAAGCCCCGGCTTCGCAACACCCTGTATTTTCTGTGGGGTGGGCTGCTGCTGGCGGCGTCCTATGTGCCCTACGAGACTGTGGAGGAAACGGTTTCCATGTTCCTTTACAACAGCGACGGGATGTTTTTTACCGTGCTGCCCTTCCTGTATCTGTACAACGGCCAGCGGGGGCCGAACACCCGGTTCAGCAAATACTTCTTCTATGTGTTCTACCCGGCCCACCTGTGGCTCATTGCGGTAATCGCCTATTTTGCGGCTTAGAAAACTGTTCATAAATTTGTCGAATTTTGTTTTCAAATCCGTCAAGGGCCGTTCAAAACCCCATTGTATCTTAATAACAGAAAGGTTGCGGAAGCCGTGAGCCGTTCCCTTTCTCTTTCGTAGATCCTCTATTCTACCTCTCTTCTTTCCAAACCCCTTATGCGAAAAGTCCCGGTGTCTTCCCCGACACCGGGATTTTTCTGTCTTCCGCGCCCCCTGCAATGTCAACGGGTCACTTGACATTGCTGCCGCTTTGGTAGTATAATTATGGTAATTCTATTTGGAAAAGGAGATATTTCCATGTATTATCATATGACCGTTGCAGGTCTTGAGCGGGACCTGCCTATCTGCCCTCTGAACGAGAAGCTGTCCATTGCCGGATTCGTCATTTTCGGCGACCAGGAGCTGACCGTGGCCTGCGCCCGGGAGCTGCTGGCTCGGGCCCCCGAATATGACTACATCCTCACCGCCGAGGCCAAGGGCATTCCCCTGGCCCACGAAATGGCCCGTCAGGCCGGGGACAAAAAGTACATTCTGGCCCGGAAGGGTCCCAAGCTGTATATGCGGGACATTTTCAGCGTCACCGTCCAGTCCATCACCACCGCCAAGGAGCAGAAGCTGTACCTAGACGGCGCAGACGCCGCCCTGATGAAGGGCAAGCGCATTCTGCTGGTGGACGACGTGATTTCCACCGGTGAAAGCCTCAAGGCGTTGGAGGCTCTGGTTGAGAAGGCCGGCGGCGAAATCTGCGGCCGGATGGCGATTCTGGCCGAGGGCGACGCCCAGGAGCGGCCCGACCTTATCTACCTGGAAAAGCTGCCCCTGTTCCACCCCGACGGCAGTATCCTGGGCTGATACGGACGAAAAAAGCAGTGCGAACCATCACCGGTTCGCACTGCTTTTTTCTACATATTCTCCGCCACCCGCTCCAGAACCAGGGCCCGGGCGAAGTACATGGTTTCGTATTTCAGGTACATATTGGCGTTTTCGTCCCACAAAATCCGCAGCTGGCTGGGAAATTCCTCGTCCCCCAGCCACAGCTGGAGGGCGATGGGCAGGCCGTCAAAGACCTCGATGGCGTAGCCGATATCCCCCTGGGGCAAGGGTGTGCCCCCCAGAGCCCGGCAGCCCCGGCGGAAGCCCTCCGGGTCGTCGCCAAAGCGTCTGGCCCAGGGGTCGTTTTCGCTTTCCAGCAGCCCCCGGTGGACGCTGGCCCCGAAATCCTGCATATTGCGCAGCCGACAGGCCAGATACCGGCCCTCCCGGCTGTCGCAGACCAGGTCCAGCAGGGTCATCACCTCCTCGTAGGAGTTGCCGTCCACCCAGGCTTCCCCCACCCGCCGGGAGATATCCCCGGTGCGGCGGTGGATGCGGTAGGGCTGGGCCAGAAAGGTCGTGTACAGATAGTTATCATCAAATTGCAGCCCCAGCTTGGCAATGAGCTTATCCTGGTCATAGGCCAGGAATCCTGCCTTGGCGTGGTTTGCCTGGATGAGATAGTTGTCGGTGCGCATGAGGTTCCCTCCATTTTGTCGCTTCTCCCCCGGAAGGAGATTTTTCTTTTATTCTACCACAGCCTCGCCCCGCAGACAAGATTCTTAATAAATTATTACATTCCGCCGGTCTTATTTACTTTTGGCAGAATTTATGGTAGAATGGGAAAAACTATTTCGAAAAGGGTTGACTTTCTTGCGTTTTGACAACACCCAGGTAAAAATCGACCTGGATATCATTTCTGACAATTTTGACGCCGTGGCGAAAAAGGCCGGCGTGCCCGTCATGGCCATTATCAAGGCCGATGCCTACGGCCACGGGGCCGTCCAGGTGGCCCGGCTTTTGCAGGGCAAGTGCGGCTTCTTCGGCGTCAGCTCCATGCTGGAAGCCATGGAGCTGCGGCAGGCGGGGATTGGAACCCCCATTCTGATTCTGGGCCAGACCCCGGTGGAATACTTCCCCACCGCCATCCGGGAGGGCATCCGCCCGGCCATTTTCCACTATGAGGACGCCCTGGCCCTGTCCGACGCTGCGGTCCTGGCCGGGAAGCAGGCCCCCTTCCACTTTGCCGTGGACACCGGCATGAGCCGCCTGGGCTTCCAGGTCACGGGGGAGGCCGCCGACCTCTGCGCCAAAATCGCCGCCCTGCCCGGCATTGCCGCCGAGGGGCTGTTCAGCCACTTTGCCACCGCCGACTGCGCCGACCTGTCCCGGGCCAGAGCCCAGGCCGCCCTGTTCGACCGGTTCGACGGGATGCTGAAGGACCGAGGCGTGTGCATCCCCATCCGGCATCTGAATAACTCCGCCGGACTGATGAATTTTGAAAATCACTACGAAATGGTCCGCTCGGGCATCGTCACCTACGGAATGTACCCCAGCGATGAGGTGTCGGCGGACCTGCTGGCCCTGAAGCCCGCCCTGCGGTGGCTCAGCCGGGTGACCCATGTGAAAACCCTGCCCCCCGGCCGGGAAATCAGCTACGGCGGCACCTACGTCACCACCAGGGACACCGTGGTGGCCACCATCCCCGTGGGCTACGCCGACGGCTACCGCCGGAGCCTCTCCGGGAAATTCTACGTCCTCATCCACGGAAGGCGGGCCCCCATTCTGGGCCGCATCTGCATGGACCAGCTGATGGTGGACGTGACGGACATCCCCAATGTGGCCCTCAACGACCGGGTGACCCTGGTGGGCCGGGACGGGGAGGAGGAAATCACCATGGAGATGATTGCCGCCGCTGCCGACAGCTTTAACTATGAATTCGTCTGCGGCATCAGCCGCCGTGTCCCCCGCATCTACACCAGCGGCGGGGAACGGGTCAACTCCGTTCACTATCTGCTGGATTCCTACATCTGAAAGAAGGAGGGAACCTTATGCACTCCAACGAAGAACGCCCCCGCCGCCCCCGGCGGGCAGGCCAGCCCGGCGACCGGCAGCCCCGGCCCTCCCGCCCTGCGGGAGAACAGGCCTCCCGCCCCGCCGGCAGCGGGTCCCGGCGGCCGGAAAGCCGCCGGCGGCAGCCCCCCCGGCGCTCCGGCGGCCGCTATGCCAGACGGGCCCCCCGGCGGCCCAGGTGGCAGCTTCCGGCGCTGATTGGCGGCGCTGCGCTGCTGCTGGCTCTTGTCATCTTCCTCATCGCCCGCCCCGGCGGCGATGAGGACCGGCCGGACAAGCCCGGCATTTTTGACAAGCCCGATGCCACCCAGGAAACCGTGGTGCCGGAAAAGGCCGTGTCCACGGTGACCCTTGGCTCCATGGGCGATTTGGTGATGCACAGCCAGCTGCTGAAAATCGCCAGGCAGGAGGACCAAAGCTACGATTTTGACTATATTTTTCGATACCTGGGAGACTATGTAGCAGGGCTTGACTATGCGGCTGTGAATCTGGAAACCTCCCTGGGCGGCCCCGACTGCGGCACCCCCTTCCAGGGAAACCCCCGGTTCAACACCCCCGATGCCATTCTGGACAGCCTGAAAAAGGCGGGCTACGACATGATGCTCACCGCCAACAACCACATGGGCGACACCCAGTCCGAGGGTGTCATCCGCACGGTGGAGCAGATTCGCAGCCGGGACCTGACCGCCCTGGGCACCAATCTGCCCGGGGAGGACACCCGCTATTCCATGGTGGAGCTGGACGGCATCAAGCTGGGCCTGGTGAACTACACCTTCGCCCACAATGTCTCCGACGACGGCCGCCCCTCGCTGAACGCCCACGACTTCCTGTCCCAGAAGGGGCTGGTGAACTTCTTCTTTGACCAGAGGCTGGACAGCTTCTACGGGGAGCTCGGCGGCATTTTGCAGCAGATGGAGGCTGACGGAGCCAACTTCAAAATCGTCTACCTCCACTGGGGCACCGAGTACGAGCTGGGCACCACCGCCGTCCAGAAGAACATAGCCCAGAAGCTGTGCGATTTGGGCGTGGATGTCATCATCGGCGGCCACCCCCACGTGGCGGAGCCGATGGAGCTGCTGTCCAGTCAGACAGACCCCGACCACAAAACCGTCTGCCTGTACTCCATGGGCAATTTTGTGTCCAACCAGCGGCGGGAAATGATGCGGCTGAACACCGGCCACACCGAGGACGGGCTGATGTTCAACCTGACCTTCGAAAAATACTCCGACGGGCGGCCCTATCTGCTGGATGTGGACGTGCTGCCCACCTGGGTGAAAATGGGCGGCGACCAGAATAATCCCCTGGACTACGCCGTGCTCCCCCTGGACAAGGAAACCCAAAGCCAGTGGCAGCAGCTCTACGAGCTGACGGACGCCCAGCTCCAGGAGTGCGCCAGCTCCTACCAGCGGACCATGGACATTGTTGGCCCGGGCCTGACAGCGTGCAAAACCTATCTGGCCCAGCAAAAGACGGACCGGGAGCAGTTTTACTGGGAAATCGCCAACACCCCGGAGAAATACGCCACCGGCGCTGCCACCGCCCCGGCAGAATAAAAACCATCCTGTCATTGCGAACCAGTGCCTCAGCACTGGTGTGGCAATCCGTATTCCCCCTGTGCTGTGTGAAAGGGAACGGATTGCCACGTCGCTTCGCTCCTCGCAATGACAGTCTAAAACTTTTTTAGGAGGAACTCCATGGCCCGTAATGACAACAGCGGCGGCGGCATCAAACTTCTGCTGGTGCTGCTGATTTTGGTGATGATTGCCGCCACCGGTCTGGTGGTGTGGCTGTGCATCGACCTGGTGGACCGGCCTGTGGCCCCGACCCAGCCCCCGGCCCAGAGCCTGCCCCAGCCCACCGCCGCCCCCACGACGGAGGCCCCCCAGCCCCAGGCGGAGCCAGAAACGGTGGTGTCCACCGTGACGGTTGCCTCCATGGGCGATTTGGTGATGCATATGCCGGTGGTGAACACCACCAGGCAGGCCGACGGCAGCTACGATTTTGAATCGGTTTTCCGGTATGTAAAGCCCTATATTGAGGGCTACGACTACGCCCTGGCCAATCTGGAAACCACCCTGGCCGGCACCTCCGTTCCCTACCACGGTGACCCTCTGTTCAACAGCCCCGATTCCCTGGTGGACGGCGTGAAGGCGGCGGGCTTTGATATGCTGCTGACCGCCAACAACCACGCCTCCGACACCCACACCGCCGGCATTCTGCGCACGGTGGAGCAGGTCCGCCAGCGGGGCCTCACGGCCCTTGGCACCCAGCTCAGCGACGAGGAGCCCAAGTACGTCATTGCAGACGTGGGCGGGGTAAAAATCGGCATGGCCTGCTATACCTACGCCACCGGCCAGGCCGCCGAGGGCCGCCCCCGGCTCAACGGCAACGCCCCGGTGGAAAAAAACGGCATCGTCAACTACTTTCTGCCCAAAACCCCGGAGAAATTCTACACCGAGGTGGAAGCCCTGCTGAAAACCATGAAGGACCAGGGGGCCGACACCACCATGCTGTTCCTCCACTGGGGCATCGAGTATCAGACCACCGAGAAGCCCCAGCAGCGGGAAATGGCCCAGAAGCTGTGCGACCTGGGGGTAGACGTGATTGTGGGCAGCCACCCCCATGTGGTGGAGCCGGTGGCCCTGGTGGAGAGCACCGTGGACCCCGGCCACAAGACCGTGGTCATCTACTCCCTGGGCAACGCCGTGTCCAACCAGCGCACGGGGGTCAGCCACCTGTTCCCCGACGGCTACACCGAGGACGGGGCCATTTTCACAGTGACCTTTGAAAAATACTCCGATGGGAAGGTGTACCTGGCGGATGCCGATGTCATCCCCACCTGGGTGAATCTGCGCACCAACCAGGAAAATAAGAAGGAATACAACATCCTGCCTCTGGACAAAACCCGGGAGGAGGAATGGCAGAGCCTCTATTCCCTCACCGACGAGGCCCTGGAACAGGCAAAAAAATCCTACGACCGGACCGACGGCATCGTCAGCCAGGGTGTCCAGGCCTGCAAGGACCACCTGACCCAGTCCAAGGCCGCCCGGGAGCAGATGTACCTGGAGCAGGCCTCCGGCAATCCCTCGTAGGGACAGCCCTTGCGGCTGTCCGCAGACCAGACAAGACAGAACTCCCCGGCTGACACAGGCGTATGACCGATGTTAGCCGGGGATATTTTTCATTGTGCCTATCGGGATGGCTCAGCAAAGCCTTCTCCTTGAGGAGAAGGTGGCACGGCAAAGCCGTGACGGATGAGGTGTTGCTGGCTTACCGGGCTGTATGATTGACGTACTGCGGTAACACCTCATCAGTCATAGGCCTCTGCCGAGGCCTATGACAGCTTCTCCTCAAGGAGAAGCCTTTGTATTGCGCTCTTGCTGCGTTAAATCGATAAGCACATTTCTCATTTTCTCTGCTTACAGGCGTATTCATAGGCCCGGCGGTAGTCTCCCAGCTCCCGGCAGCACTGTTCCAGCAGAGGGGCCGTCTGGGCCGGGTAGGCGCGCTCCGCCTTTTCCAGCCACTGGACGGCCTGGGCAAAGTCCCCGGTCCCCAGCCAGGCCCGGCCCCGGAGCAGGCAGAACCGGGGGCCTTCCCGGTCCTGAACCCCATCCAGCAGCCGGGCAGCCCGGGGGAAGTCCCCCGCCTTCAGGGCCAGCTCCCCCCGCAGCAGCAGAGCATCGTCCAGGCTGGGCAGCTCCACCGGGCGGAGGGGGGCCAGCATGGCCAGCCGCCGGTGCTCCAGGTCCTCGGCGCAGTACAGACCCGCCGTCTGAATGCCCTCTAAAATTTCCACAGCGTAGGGCGTCCGGCCGGTGTCCAGCAGCTCCCTGGCGTAGAGCAGCCCCAGCAGGGCCTCCAGCAGGGCCTCCTCCCGGTCAAACAGGGGGTCCGGCCTGCGGTACTGCTTTGCCAGCGCCCACCCGGCAGCCCCCTCCCGGCGGTCCCAGGCCCCCCGGAGGGCATCCATCAGAGCCTGGTTGGGGGAGGCCTCCTCCTGCAAAAAGAAGCCCACAGGCTTTCCCAGCCCCGCCGCCAGAAATTGCAGGGTGGCCATGGAGGGCTGGGCCGTGCCGTTTTCAATTTGAGACAGCATATTGCGGGTAATCCTCCCGCCGCACAGCTGCCGCTGGCTCAGTCCCGCCTCCAGCCGTGCCTGCCGAAGCCGCTGGCCCAGGTCCATATGCACGCCCCCTTCCGGTAAATTACATTTACTATACCACATTTTTCCGGATATTTCCACTGTTACAAAAATTTCATTTGCTATTTTGCCCTTTTTCGTATATAACAATAGGTAAAGGAAATAGAAAGGTCGAAAACTTATGAATACCCGTGAATTATTTGACGCCGCCCCCCGGCGGCTGGGCGATGCTCCCGCCGGGAAGAAGATTGTTTTGTACTACGCCGGAATCCTCACCGCCCTGTCTGGCCTGGGAATGCTGATGAATTTTCTGCTGAATCTGCAAATCAGCAAAACCGGCGGCCTGGGCTCCATGGGCGTCCGGTCGGTGCTGGAGGCCCTGCAGTCCATGGTGCCCATGGTCCAGTCGGCGCTTCTCATGTGCGTGGCCGTGGGCTATCAGGCCGCCATGCTGCGCATCGCCCGGGGGCAGTATGCCTCCCCCCAGACCCTGCGGCTGGGCTTTGGCCGGTTCTGGGTGCTGCTGCGCAGCGGCATTGCCCAGGGGCTTATTTACCTGGCCATCGGCATGGCCTCGATGTACCTGGCCTCCCTGATTTTCACCATGACCCCCTGGGCCAACGCCCTGATGGAGATTGTGGCCCCCATGATTGCCGGGCTGGACAGCACCCTGACCACCCCCGCCCTGGACCCGGACACCGTGGCCCGGCTGATTCCCGTGATGCGGCCCATGATTTGGATTTTCCTGGGGCTGTTTGTCCTGTTCGCCCTGCCGGTGTCCCTGCGGCTGCGGATGGTCAACTATGTCATCATCGACAAGCCCGGCACGGGCGCTCTGGCCGCCCTGGGGGAGAGCCGGAAAATGATGCGCTATCACGTGCTGGACCTGCTGCGGCTGGACCTGCGGCTGTGGTGGTGGTACGCCGCCCTGGCCTTTGCCACGGTGCTGTGCTACGCCGACACCCTGCTGCCCGCCCTGGGTGTGCAGCTGCCCCTGTCCCCCACCGCCGCCTACTATGTGTTCTACGTGCTGTACCTGGCGGTGCAGTTCGCCCTTTACTACTGCCTGGGCAACCGGGTAGAGGTCACCTACGCCCTGGCCTACGAGGAAGTCCGCCCCCACGAGGAGCCCTCCAACGGGGCAGTGCTGGGGAATATTTTTCAGATGTAACGAAAAGAGCGCTGCAAAACGAATTGCAGCGCTCTTATTTTTGTTGTATCAGGGGACCCAGCGCACTTGCAGGTCTGCCTCGAACATTCTTCGCCAGGGCATTTTGACCTGGGTCAGCTCTATATGCCCGGCCAGGCTGGGCAGCTGCCGTTGGATGAACTGCCCCAGCCTGTCCCGGACCTCCCGGCTCATGGCGCCCTGCTGGTCCCGGACATTGAAATAGTCCATCCCCATTTCCTCAAGCCGGTGCTCGGTGATGTACCGGCGGACTACAGAGCAGTAGCCCACATCCTCCACATAGCGCAGCATCAGAAAGTCCTTCTGCCTCCGGTCGTTTCCAAACACCAGGCAGCAGACCCCCTGGGCAATGGCCGTGCCCAGGGTATTGGCCGAGGTGTTCCATCCGGCGTAGCCTGCCACCTTGTCCAGCAGGTGCAGCCGGTCCATCAAATCAATCAGCTCCAGGTCCCCGCCGTTGGCATAGGCGTTGTCGCAGACGGCCACTGGCTTTCCCCTTTGCACCCACCTTTGCAGGTATAGGACAAACTCCGTCAGGTTCCGCTCCACGCAGTATTCCCCATTTCGAACCGGCTGCATCACCGATTCCTTCATGTCTCCGGCGGGGCAGTCGATGGCCAGGATGAAGTCTGCCTCCGCTGCCGTATCCGCCGCCGTGCACCCTGCTGCCAGCAGATGACACTTCACCGTCTCCCCCAGCGTCCGGTCCTCATAGGCCGGAATCACATGGACCGCCTCAGTGGCCGCATATTTCAGGTAGACGCTGGGGCATTTCTTCTCGAAGCTCAGAACCATCCGGGACAGCAGTGTCAGTGCCACCTCGTCCGCCCCCGGGTACATGAGCACCCGGCTTTGCAGATGCATATCGATCACGCAGCTGCGGACCTCCTGCTGGTCCAGGGCCGTATAGCCATACCGGGCTGAATCGTCCTGGGGCACAACAAGGAAGTCAATCACACCGTCACGGACCAGCTCCAGGGTGTCCTTGTTGAACCCCAGATTAAAGGCCCGCCGGTTCAGGTAGTCCTCCAGGGCATCCTCCGGGATATCCCGGAAGGCAGCCTCCAGAGCGCTGCTGCTGCACAGGCCCAGCATACTGCGGTGCTTGACATCGCCGCTCTGGTGGATTTGCGCCCCCCACTGGCCATAATAGTCCGGCTCCTCATCGCTGGAGGAATAGGCCGGGCAGCGCATGATGCACTGAAAGGCATAAATGACCAGGTCCGGAAATTTTTTCTTCAGCTGGCGGACCAGCTCCATCCGCTGCCGGACCACCGGAGCCTCCAGGTTGTGGACTCTTGAGGGCAGCAGCCCGCCGTACAGCAGCATATCCATAGAGAGAACCAGCCCGTTGGCATCCCGGCACTGGCTGAGCAGGAACGCCTCCAGTGCCTGCCCGTCTGCGGGTTTTTTCTTTTGGCCCAGGCAGGGCGGCAGCAGAATTTCCAGCTGCTCAGAGCCAAACAGCTTCTGGGGAAAGCCTGCGTTGCAGGGCCGCTCGTCCAGCGGCAGCAGCACAATTTTTCGCTTCATGTAATCACAGTCCCTTCAAGATTGCCGCATCCCAGTGCAGCTGGATTCCTTTGCCGGTCAGCAAGCGCTGGAAGTCTGCGCAGTGCTCCTTCCAGACGGCCAGCGGCGTGACGCCCCGGCGGATGCAGTAGCTGGCCAGGTACCCGGCCACCTCGCCGATGTTCCACTCCACCGGGTGCAGCCGGTAGCAGCCGTTGGTCAGATGGGTGCAGCCGATGTTCTTGCAGGCAGGCAGCAGATTCTCCATCCGCACCGGAATCATGGCCCCCAGCGGAATTTCAAAGGGCCAGGCCGGTGCATACAGGAAGGTGTGGCTGCGGGTGGTCATATGAACGTCCACCGCATAGTGGCCCACGCCCACAGAATCGGCGTAATAAGGGGGCCGATCCCTGAGGTCCCGGCTGATATCCTGCTCGCGCACCGTTTCCATGGCCACAATCCGGCGGCTTTCCCGGATATAAGGGGCCATTGCCAGGCCGTCCGGCGTTCCGGTGATGTCCGGCCGCAGAGCCACACGGTAGCCGGTCCCGCCGTCCGCCCGGGGCGCATGGTTTTGCAGCCAGTAGACGGCGCACAGGGTCAGCTGCCGGGCCAGCGCCCGGTGGAGAGGGGCCTCTGGGGAATCATAGAGATTACCCAGGCTGTAGTCGTTCTGGGGCCAGTTCAGCAGGGTGACCTCCCGGCACGGAGTGCTGTAGTTGGCCGGGTCGATAATCCGGCGATAGCTCCACAGTCCCAGGGGATGGTCCGGAAGCTCTCCGTCGAACATAGCGAAGCGCTCCTTGCGGCCTGTTTTGGCGTTGGGGGCATACCAGCTGAGCAAGCGGTTGTCGTCGTAGGGCACTCCCAGGGCCTGAAATTCATCGTAAAAGGCAGGCTTGGGGATTCTCCACTGCCTTGCATCGTCCGGGTCCAGCTCCAGGGCCGCCACCCAGGTAGCCGGCTGCATATCCCCGGGGTCCGGGACCTGGGCCGCATGAGGCTCCCCGGTCTGCCCGATGCTCTCGGCGCCGGTGCGGTACTCCGTTCCGGTCAGGGGCAGCAGGTCGCCGCAGTCTGTGGCATCCAGGAAATAGCGTCCCTCCACCTGAAGCTGCTCCCCGGACTCCATATCCTGGACCAGCAGAGCGTGCACACGGCTGCCCTCTGTTTTGGCAGAGAGCACCCTGGTCCGGAGTCTCAGGGTCAGGCTGCCGCTGTCTATCCAGGGCTTCAGCGATTCCATCAGCAGCCGGTGGGCCACAGCCGGCTCATGGGCCACACGGGAAACCCAGGAGCTGCCGGGGCAAAAAACATCCCGTTTGCGCATCTGCTCGCTGGCGGTGGGCAGACTGCGGTAATACTGCCGCACCTGCTCCCGGTACTGCCGATAGCTGGCGGTGGCGCCGGTTTGCTCAATCCAGATATGCTCATCCGGCGGGACGGCCTGGGAGCTGAGCTGACCGCCTACCCAGGCTGTCTGCTCACACAGGAACACCCGCATTCCGCTCTCCGCCGCCGCCCGGGCAGCCTGAACACCCCCCAGACTGCCGCCGGCAATGACGATATCGTAAAACACAGCGCTCATCCCTTCACCGCCCCCATGGTCACGCCGTTTTTGATATAGCGGAAGATAAAGGGATAGACAATCAAAACAGGCAGAATCGAAATAAGGATATAGCTCATTTTCACATTGTCCCAGTAGGTCAGCAGCAGGGGGTTGGCGTTGGCAATGTCCACGGGATTGGTGCTCAGGAAATTCTTGATATACATAGGCAGCGGATAAATGCTCTGGTTGGAGGTGATGTACAAAATGGAATTGTTGATGTTGTTCCAGTAGGCAATGGCTGTGAAGAAGGCAACGGTGGCAATCATCGGCGCAGCCACCGGCACAATGATCCGGAACAAAATGGTGTAGTTATTTGCGCCGTCAATCTTGGCCGATTCCTCCAGCTCCGGGGGGATGCCCTCAAAAAAGCCCTTCAGCAGCAGAAGGTGAAACACCATCACCACACTGGGCAGAATCAGGGCCCAGATGGTGTTGGTCAGGCCCAGGCTGTTCATCAGCAGGATGTTGGGAGCCATGCCGCCGTTGAACAGCATGACAATCAGGAAGAACACCATCATGGTCCGGCGGAAGGGCAGCTCCTTTTTGCTCAGAGGGTAGGCTGCCATGGTCATGCTCACCACGGAAATGGCCGTTCCAATCAGGGTTACCAGAACGGAAATGCCGATGGATTTGAAGAAATTCCTGTCATGCAGCACATAGTTCACACCCCACATATCCAGCTTCTCTGGCAGCAGGTTGATCACTGCGCCGGGCTGGGAAATGGCCACGGAGATGACCTGCAAAAACGGGCAGACAAACACCGCAATGAGGGCCGCCACCAGCAGGTTGGCGATGAACTGGAAGGCATTTTCGTCGTTGGTGCAGTGCAGCACCTGGGGCAGCTTCAGCAGCAGGACCCACCGGGCCCCCTGCCAATGCCCCAGCCAGGAGGCAGGCAGAATCACCGCCGACAGGAGGAAAAACAGAATTTCCAGCCGCTCTGCCTTCCAGTAAAGCTGCCGTTCCGCCGGGCTCATAGCCAGCACCCGCAGCAGCTGCTCTGCCAGAAGGGCCAGCCACAGCCCGGAAAGCAGGCCATTGCCCAGCCGTTCCCAGGCGGGAACGCCGGAATTCACCACGCTGATGACGGCCAGCACCACCACGGCCACACAGTAGCCGTATACCAGAAGCCCCTTGCGGAGCCTGTTGTTTTTGTTGTTCATAGGTACCTCCTTACCAAATGCCCCGGTGGAACAGCTTTCTGGAAATGGCGTTTCCGCCCAGCACCAGAATCAGGGCCACCACCGAGTTGAACAGGCCGGTGGCCGTGGACAGCGCATACTGCGGAATGAAGGAGGACTGGGTAATCAGCCGGTAGGTGTACATTCCCAGAATGTCGCCGCTTTTCTGGACGAAGGGGGAATAGAACACGAACACCTGCTCAAAGCCCGCATCCATGATGTAGCCGATTCGCAGAATGAACATCACCGCAATGGTTGGCATAATTCCGGGCAGCGTCACATAGAAAATCTGCTGGAATTTGCTGGCGCCGTCAATTTTGGCGGCCTCGTTGATGCAGGGGTCCAGGGCGGAGATGGTCGCAAGATAGGTAATGGAGCTCCACCCCAGGTCCTTCCAGGCCGTAGAGCCCACCATCAGGCCCTGGAAGGTGCTGTTGCTGGTGAGAAAATCGATTCTCTGGTGGCCCAGCGCCTCCAGCAGATTGTTTATAACGCCGGTCTGCTGGTTCAGCATGGCGACAAAAATACCGGCAATGGTTGCCCAGGAGAGGAAATAAGGCAGATACATCACAATCTGCAGCCATTTTTTCAGCACCCGGGCCTTCATCTCATTGATGACAATGGCCAGGGCAATGGGCAGGGGGAAAACAACCAGGATTTTCAGCGAGCTGATTACCAGGGTGTTGGCAAATGCCGAGAGAAAATCCGGATTGGAGAAGATTTTTTGAAAGTTGCGCAGGCCGACCCAATCGGCCTCCAGAATGCCCTCCACCGCCGTGCCGGCACCCAGGAGGTTGGGGTTTTCCTTAAACGCCATCACGAGCCCGGCCATGGGAACGTAGGCAAATATCAGGGCGAACACAGCAGCCGGCAGGAAAAAGGGGAACAGGTTTCCGTACCGCTTCATTTGCAGGCCGAGGGCGTGGCGGGACTGCTTTTTTCTCATTGGTGCAATTCCTTTCCTATGTTGTTGAAAAAAGGAGGGTATCGAGCTGCTCGATACCCTCCTGAATCATTACGGTGCGGGATTAAAGGTGTCTCTCCCACCCCAGGAGGTATACCATTCGTTGACGGCTGCGGTAATCTCGTCGCCGCTGTTGGTCTGGAACAGGGTCTGAATCTCCTCCAGGGACCGGCGGTCTGCGGAGAACATGGTGGTAATCAGCGCATTGGTGACCTCGCTGCTGGCGCCGGAGAAATACTGGTCGAAGGTCTCATTGGGGGGCATCACGGTGACAGGGGACTTGACGCCGCTCTGCTCGGAAATCAGATTGGTGCGGCTGAACATCTTGTCCTGGGCCTGGGTCTTCCGGGTGCGGCACAGCCAATACTTGGCGTAGTCCTCCTCCCGGGTGCCGGTCATAAACTTGTCGGAAATGGACTGCTTCTCGTCGAAGGTGGGAAGAATGGGGTAGTAAGCGCCGTCCTGGACGCGATAGGTCTCGCCCTCGGTGCCCATGACCATCTTGAGGAAGAAGTCCTTGTCCAGCTTCTTGTCCGCCCAGTCCACCACAGCGGCGGCCTTGGCATCATCGGCGTACTTGGGCACCACGGTGTACATGGAGTAGCCCTCGTTGGCAAACTGGCGGACCTTGCTCAGGTCCCCAAAATCCTCGTCGGCAACCAGCACGGAGATATAGCCGATGGAATCGTCCAGCTCCTGGGTCTCCGTCTTTTCAATGGCGGCTGCATTCCAGTGGAACACCTTGCCAGCACCCAGCAGCTTGCCCTGCAGCAGCTTCACGGTGCCGTCGGCCTCCGCCGTGCTCTGGTAGGACACCAGCCCCTCGTCATACAGCCCCTGCATATAGCTCAGATAATCCTGGAAGCCGGGCTGGTTGATGTAGTATTCCAGCTGGCCGTTCACATCGGCCCACTCCTGAACCACGCCAAAGGCAGGCAGAATGCACTCCTGCATGACGCCGTTCATGTCCACGTTAAAGGCGCTGCCGCCCTGGGGAACCTTGGTCTTGAAGAACTCCAGCATGGTTTTGAAGCTGCTGACGCTCATGGTGTAGGCGTTTTCCTCGCTGGGAACGGGAATCTGGGTATCGGGGTTGGCTGCGTTATACTCCTCCAGCCAGTCCACACGGAAGGCAATGCCGAAGTTGGAGCACTTCTTTGCGTCCTTCTGGGGAATGCCGTAGATGCTGCCGTCCTTGGTGGCGGTGCTCCAGCCGAACTCGGAAATGACGTTTTTCAAATTGGTGGACTTCTCCACATAGGGGGTGATGTCCTTCAGGGCATCCATGGCCAGCAGGCTGTAGAACTGGGCCTTGCTGACCACAATGGCATCGTACTCTGACCGGGACATGAAAATGTTGGTGATGGCCTTTGCTGCATCCTCTGCGTTGGCAGGGGCCTGGTCGTAGATGACATGGTAGCCGGTGTGGGCCTCAATCATGGCGGCAATGGGATGGGCGTTGTATTGCGCAGTCTCAATGCCGGTGGCAATGCTGTAAAAGTGGAAGCTGTCGGCGCTTTGGACCGCCTCCGCTGCTGCGTCGGTTCCGGTGGTGGTCTGGGTCTTGCTGCCGCAGGCAACCAGGGAGCCGATCATGGCAAGGCACAGGAGCAGGGCAGCCGCTCTAACAAATTTTTTCATGGTTTTTCTCCTTTTTCATAGATTTCTTCAAAGACGTGGATTGCTACAACAGATTGGCCGTTCTGATGCTTGGGAGTGCGTTCTCCCCTTGTGATTCATACTATACCCCACCCTCCGTTACCGAAGCGGTAAAATCCTGCCAAAATGCCTTGTGAAAACCTATAAATAAACGAACTGTGAACTGTACAAATCAAACAAAAACCCGGTTCCCAGCCCTTTTTCGGAAGCAGTCTTCCTGCGCCGCAAAAAAAGTCGTTGTTTTTTGAGTCGGGAAAAGCTATAATGGATTGTATCGAAAAAAGGGAGGGAAGATGCCATGACAGACCGGAAGCGGGGGCTGCTCCGCATTCTTCTCTGGGCCGCTATGCTGGCGGCCGCCGCTGTGCTGGTTCTGGGGCTGGTTTGGCGGAGCAGCCGCTACCTGCAATCTAACCGGCTGCCCAAGGGGGCCAACGGAATCATCGACCTCAGCCAGATGGATTTTGAGCGGATTCCCTATCTGCCGCTGGAGGAGGGGTGGGTGTTTTACCCGGATGCCTTTGTCATCAGCGACTATTCCACCCAGCAGCCTCCGTCCCAGCCGGTGAACATCCCCAACGAATCCACCAATGCCCGCAGGGGCAGCTACAAGCTCCGGGTGGAGAACTTCCCGGCCAACCGGAATCTGTACCTGTATGTGCCCAATCAGCTGACCACCTACCGGATCTACTGGAATCTGTACATGGTCACCACCAACCAGATTAAAAACACCGACGGTGCCTTTTCCAGCGCCCCCACCCTGCTGAACCGGCTGCCCATTCCCTATAATTACCGGGGCGACATCGTCATCGAGGTGGAGGGCCGGCCATACTGCCCTCTCAATGCCGTTCCGATTTTGACAACGGCCGAAAATTACAGCAAAAGCGTCAGCATCAACAACACCGTCGTGGGTCTCAGCTATGGGGCCGTTCTGTTCTGCCTGGTGCTCTACGCCGCCTTCTGCACTGTTGGCCGGAGCTTTCAGTCCTATTCCCTGCTGCTGCTTCTGTTTTTGTGCCTGGTGTACTGCTCCGCCAGAAGCGCAGCGGACAATGTGGTGGGCTATCTGCTGCCCTTTACCCACGCCCCCCTGTTCATCCGGCTGGCCCAGCTGGCCCTGTATGCCGTAGGGCCGCTTCTGCTGGCCTACAATGCCCAGCAGCTGGAGCTTCCTCTGCTGCCCTGGGAGAAGCGGCTGTCCGGCCTGCTGTGTCTGGTGGGCATGGGTCTGTTTCTAACCGGTATGCTGGTGCCTGCCTGGGCCTGCCGGCTGCAAACGCCCTGCGGCTTCATCTGGTGTCTGGGGGCGCTGATTCCGCTGTGGTATCTGGGCAGAAATACGTCTGCCCACTACTGTCTTCTGCTTACCACCATGGAGCTTTGTCTGCTGCTTGGCCTGGCCATCGATGTGCTGGCAGCCCGGGGCGCCTTTGTACTCCAGGCCACGGTGTGGTTTCCCCTGCTGTTTATTGCCATGCTGCTGTTGCTGTTTTACCTGTATCTGCTGAAAATCATCTACCTGCAGCAGCAGGCAAAAAAGGCCCAGGAAAACGAGATTGCCATGGTCCGCCTGCGGCTGGAAAATCAGCAGAGCGAGGCGGCGCTGATGCTCAGCCAGATGCGCCCGCATTTTCTGTGCAACGCCTTGCTGTCCATTTACGACGTCAACCTGGAAAACCATGAAATGGCCAACCAGGCCATCATCCAGTTTGCCAACTACCTTCGCAGCAACATTCTCTCCATTGGCAGCAAGGGGCCGATTCCCTTTGCGCAGGAGCTGCGCCACATTGAAAACTACGTGGCCATTGAAAAGCTGCGCTTCGAGGAGCGGCTCACCATGGTCTATGACATTCAGTACCAGGACTTTGAAATTCCCCCACTGACGGTGCAGCCCTTTGTGGAAAACGCCATCAAGCACGGCATCTGCAAGCAGCTCCACGGCGGCCAGGTTCAGCTGCGCACCTGGCTGGAGGAGGACACCGTGCACATCCAGATTATAGATGACGGCGTGGGCTTTCAGCCGGAGCAGGTCACCTCGCCCGGCTCCATCGGCATCAAAAACGTCCGCACCCGGCTGAAAACCATGGTCGGCTCCACACTATCCGTCGAAAGTCAGCCTTCCGTGGGCACACGAGTCCACATTACGCTAAAGAAAGGAAGCCACTCAGATGTCTAGTATCCGAACGCTGCTGCTGGATGATGAGCGCCATGCGCTGAATTACTTGCAGTCCATATGCAGAGAATGCCCCGAGCTGCAAATCCAGGCGGCTCTCACCTCCCCCCGGAAGGCAATGGAGCTCATCCTCTCCGGTGCTGTTCAGCTGGTCATTATGGACATTGAAATGCCCGAGCTCTCCGGCATGGAAATTGCCAGCGAAATCTCCCGCCGGGGGCTGCCCATCGGGGTGATTTTCGTCACCGGCTACGACCAGTACGCCCTGGAGGCCTACCAAAACGACGCCATTTCCTACCTGCTCAAGCCCACCCAAACCGGCGAGCTGGCCCGGGCTGTTGAGAAGGCCATGCGCCTTGTCCAGCGGACGCCGCCTCAGGTGTTCATCCGCACCTTTGGCCGCTTTGATGTTTTTGTAAATCAGGAGCCCATCTATTTCTCCTCGGCCAAGGCCAAGGAGCTGCTGGCCTTTTTGGTAGACCAGAACGGCGGCATTGCCACCATGGACACCATCGTCAGCTACCTCTGGGAGGACCGGCCCTATGACGAGAAGGTCAAGCAGCTGTATCGCAAGGCTGTGTCCTATTTAAATAAGCTCCTCCAGCAGCAGGGGCTTACCTTCTTTGTGTCCAACCGGGGCAGCTGCTACATCAAAAAATCCGAGGTCCAGTGCGACCTGTTCGACCTGTATGCCCACCGGCCCTATGCCAAGCAGAGCTACAGCGGGGAGTACATGGCAGACTATTCCTGGGGCGAGCAGCGAATCCCGGAGATTGAGCAGTATCTGCATTGATGCTATTTTTTAACCTTTCGTAAAGCAGCCGTCCCCCGCCTTGGCAGGCGGGGGACGGTTTTTTACAGTCCGTAGACCTTATAAATGCTCAGCATTTCCTTATACAGGACCTTTTGGCCGAACAGGGTGCGGAAGGTGACGGTTTTTTCTTTGCCCTGGGCTTTCAGGGCCTCCATTTTGGCGGCGGCGTCCTCGTACTGGGCCTGGATGGCTGCCTGCATGGTTTCGTAGGCCTTGAGCTTTTCCTCAGGTGTCACGCTTGTCCTCCCCGAAGCCGTCGAACAGGGACGTGGCGGAGGCCTCCTCCACCGTGCGGCCCTCCATGAGGGCCCGGAACTGCTCGCCGGACATACTCTCCTTGTCCAGCAGGAACTCCACCACCCGGTTCAGCTTGTCGCTGTGGTCCTCCAGAATCTGCTTGCAGTGGGCGTAGGCCCCGTCGATGAGGGTCTTGACCTCGTCGTCGATGGTGCCGGCCACCTTTTCCGAGTAGCTCTTGGTGGTCTGGTAGTCCCGGCCGATGAACACCTCGCCGCCGCCAAGGTAGGACACCGTGCCCAGCTTTTCGCACATTCCATACCGGGCCACCATGTCCCGGGCCAGCTTGGTTGCCCGATCGATGTCGTTGGAGGCTCCCACAGAGATATCCCCCAGAAACAGCGCCTCCGCCACCCGGCCGCCCAGCAGGGAAACAATCTGCTCGTACATCTGGTTTCTGGTCAGATTGGCAGAATCGTCGGCAGGCAGATACCAGGTGGCCCCCAGGGACTGGCCCCGGGGAATGATGGTGATGTGGCGCACCGGGTCGTGGGTGGGCAGGAAGTACATGGCCACGGCGTGGCCCGCCTCGTGAATGGCGGTTTCCCGGAGGTCCTTCCGGGTCTGGACCCGGCTTTTCTTGGCGGGTCCGGCGGTAATTTTCATCAGGGCCTCGTTCAAATCCTCCATGTTCAGCACCGGGCGGCTGTCCCGGGCGGCCAGAATGGCGGCCTCGTTGAGCAGGTTGGAGAGGTCTGCGCCGGTGAATCCGGCGGTGGACCGGGCCACGGTTTTCAAATCCACAGAGGCATCCAGCTTTTTGTCCTTGGCGTGGACCTTGAGAATTTCCTCCCGGCCCTTCACATCCGGGCGGCCCACGTGAATCTGCCGGTCAAACCGGCCAGGCCGCAGCAGCGCCGGGTCCAGGATGTCGGGCCGGTTGGTGGCTGCCAGGACGATGACCCCCTCGGTCCGGGAGAAGCCGTCCATTTCCACCAGCAGCTGGTTCAGAGTCTGCTCCTTTTCGTCGTGGCCGCCGCCCAGGCCCGAGCCACGCTTGCGGCCCACGGCATCGATTTCGTCAATGAAAATAATGGCCGGGGCCACCTTCTTGGCCTGGTCGAACAGGTCCCGGACACGGCTGGCGCCCACGCCCACGTACATCTCCACAAAGTCAGAGCCGGAGATGGACAAAAAGCGCACGTCGGCCTCCCCGGCCACGGCTCTGGCCAGCATGGTTTTGCCGGTGCCCGGAGGGCCCACCAGCAGCATTCCATGGGGAATTCTGGCGCCGATGGCCGTGAATTTCTCAGGATTGCGGAGGAAATCCACCACCTCCTGGAGCTCCTGCTTTTCTTCGTCGGCACCGGCCACGTCAGCGAAGGTGACCTTCTTGCCGTCGGGGACCCCCAGGACAGTCCTGGCCCGGCCGAAGTTGTTTAAGGGATTGCTGTTGTTGGCCCGGCCCACAACCATCACCCAGGCCAGCAGCAGAATCAGCCCCACAATCAGCAGCGGGCCGATAAGCTCATAGGGGGAGAAGGCCTTGGGGGGGATGACGTGGTAGCTTTCCAGCACCCCGGAGGCCAGCTGCTCGTCCAGGCTGGGCTTGAGCTCCTGGAGGAATGCCTCCGGGTCCGCCAGCACGGCGGAGAGGGTGGTTTTGCCGTTGATGGGGGTGTTCAGCTCCATGTGGATGGTGGTGCCCTCCACCACGAAGGCCTTGACATGGCCCGCCTTCACCAGCTGGACCACGGTGGAATAGGGCACCGAGCTGACATTTTTGGAAAAGAGCTGGTTTGCCCAGGAGAAAACGGCAATGAGCACCACCAGATAGACGAGCAGGGGTATGATTCTTCGGTTTTTCAAATTACAGTCCTCTTACTTTTCGTAAACTTCCGGCTTCAGAATGCCCACATAGGGCAGGTTCCGGTAGTGCTCATTGTAGTCCAGGCCGTAGCCCACCACAAAGGCGTTGGGGATGGTAAAGCCCACGTAGTCGGCCTGGAGGGTGACCTTGGGGTTGCGCCGCTCGGGCTTATCCAGCAGGGTGCAGATTTTTAAGGAGGCAGGCTCCTTTTCCAGCAGGTGCCTGACGGTGAAGTCCAGGGAGTTGCCGGTGTCGAAGATGTCCTCCAGAATCAGCACATGGCGGCCCTTCAAATCGGCGGTCACGTCCTGGCGGACAATCATATTGCCGGTGGAGCTGGTGCCTGCGTAGGAGGAAATCCACATGAAGTCCATCTGGCAGGGGGTCTTGATGGCCCGAATCATGTCGGCGTAGAAAATGGCCACGCCCTTGAGAACGCCCACGATGATGGGGTCCTTGCCCTCATACTCCCGGGTCAGGATTTCGCCCAGCTCCGCCACCTTGCTCTGGAGCTGCTGCTGGGTCAGGAGGATGCTCTGAATATCGTTTTCCATAGAAATAACTCCTTTTTTCTATTCTGTCTTTTCAAAACGGACGGTCACCGCAGGCAGGCCGTTGGCAGCCCGCTCCCGGTTGACCCCGATGGAATACACACCCAGAATGCCCTGTTCATCCCGGAGAACGGGGATTTTGAGTCGGTCCAAAGCCGGAATTTTTCGGTCAATGAAGCATTTTTTGAGACTTTTGGTGCCGCCGGGCAAGCGGATGGAATCCCCGGGGCGGCGGCCGGTCACCACCATCGCCCCCTGAGGCCGGACGGTGAAGGTATCGGCGGTGCTGATGATTTCCGATGCCGGTTCTGCGGTGATGCGAAGGCCGGGAAGCTGCACTTCCCCGGGCACGGGCAGAACCGCCGGGGCGATTTTATCCCCTTCCGTCACCGCCTCCAGTTTTTCATAGTTCCGGGCGACGGTGACCCCGCCGGGGAAGGCGGCCCGGGCCGAGGGCTTTTCGGAGAACACCAGCTTCTCCGCCAGGGCGATGTGGCCGTCCTCCGGCTCCCGGACACCGGACTGCTGCAAAAAGTCCGCCAGCATCCGGTTTCGCTTTGCCTTCGGCATGGTGCGAAGCTGAGAAACCGGGGGCAGGGTTTCAAAGGCCGCCTGGTCTGCCAGAAATTCCTCCTCCTCCCGGAGCCGCTGGGCCATCCGGGAGAGGTTTTCGGCCAGTTTGGGATTTTCCGCCTTCAAAAGGGGCATCACATGGCGGCGGATGCGGTTTCGCAGGAATATATCGGATGCATTGGTGCTGTCCTCCACGTGGGGCAGGTGGTATTCCTCCAAAAAGGCCTCCACCTCCCGGCGGGTCACGTTCAGCATGGGCCGAAGGAAGCGGCCCTGGACCGGGGCAATGCCCCCCAGGCCCTTCAGCCCCGTGCCCCGGATCAGGTGCATGAGGACGGTTTCGGCGTTGTCGTCCGCCGTGTGGGCGGTGGCGATTTTGCCGTTCAAGGTTCCAAAATAGGCGTATCTTGCCTCCCGGGCGGCGGCCTCCAGGCCCTTCTTCCCGGGTCTGATTTCCCCGGAGCCCAGGTGCAGGGGGATGTCGTACCGGGCGCAGAAGTCCCGGACGAAGGTTTCGTCCCGCCGGGATTCCGCCCCGCGGAGGTTGTGATTGAAATGGGCGGCCTCCAAATGGATGTCCAGCTTTTCCTTTAATAAATAGAGGGCGAAGGTCAGGGCCACGGAATCGGCCCCGCCGGACAGGGCGCAGATGAGGGTGTCCCCGGGCAGGACCTGGTCCCGGAGGGCGGCGGCTACCTTATTCAGCATGCTTCCACTCCCGGTCGGCGAAGGCCTGGTACTGGCCAATCCATTGCAGCTTCACGGCCCCGGTTTCGCCGTGGCGGTTTTTCGCCACGATGCACTCGGCCACGCCCTTGTCCTCGGAATTTTCGTTGTAGTATTCGTCCCGGTACAGGAACATGACGGAGTCGGCATCCTGCTCGATGGCGCCGGATTCCCGGAGGTCCGACAAAATGGGCCGCTTGTCCGTCCGGCTCTCCACCGCACGGGACAGCTGGCTCAGGCAGATGACGGGGACGTTCAGCTCCTTGGCCATGATTTTTAAGGACCGGGAGATTTCGCCCACCACCACCACCCGGTTTTCGTTGTTCTTGCCGTAGCCGGAGCCCTGCATCAGCTGCAAATAGTCGATGATGATAAGGCCCAGGTTATCGAGGCGGCGGCACTTGGCGTTGATGTCCGCCACCGTAACGGTGGGGTTGTCGTCGATGCGGATATCGGTCTGGCTTAAGGCGGCGGAGCCCATGCACAGCTTGGTCCACTCCTCCTCGCTTAATTTGCCGGTGGCCAGCTTTTGCAGCTCGATGAAGCTCTCGTTGGCCAGAAGCCGCATGGCCAGCTGCTCCCGGGACATTTCCAGGTTGAAAATGGCCACGGTTTTTTTGTACTTTTTCGCCACGTTCACCCCGATGTTCAGGGCGAAGGCGGATTTGCCCATGGCGGGACGGGCGGCCACCAGCAGAAGGTCCGACTTGTTCAGACCGTTGATTTTGGTATCCAGGTCCCGCAGGCCCGTGGACAGGCCGGGAATCAGAGAATCCGACTGGGCCAGCTCCGTCAGGCGGTCAAAGACCTTGTGCAGGGTGGTGCCGATGTGCTCTAAGCTGTCCCCCCGCTCGCCCTTTCGCAGGGCGTAGATTTTCTTTTCGGCGGATTCCAGCATTTCCGAGGCGGTTCCCACCTCCTCGAAGACCATTTCGGTGATGTCCGTGGCGGCCTGGTTCAGCCCCCGGAGCATGGCCTTTTCCTGGACGATGTTCGCATACCGGACCACATTGGCGGCGGTGGGGGTGATTTCCATGAGCTGCAAAATGTAGTCCCGGGAGTTATCGTGATAATAGCCCAGCTCCTTCATTTTGTCCAGCACCGTCACCGGGTCGATGGTCTGGGAGAAGTTGAACATGGTATAGATGGTCTCGTAAATTTCCCGGTTCTGGGTCAGGTAAAAATCCTCGGGCTTCACAACGCCCACCACATCGGCAACGCACCGGCTGTCGATGAGGATAGACCCCAGCACAGCCTGCTCCGCCTCCAGGGACTGGGGCTGCTGCCGGGAAAGAAGCTGTTCATCCATGTTCTGATTCTCCTTTTTCGAAATGCCTTCCCCCTTGGGGGGAAGGTTTTGGGGAGCCACCTGTGCGTAGGGGAGGGGCTTGCCCCCTCCCGGTCATTCCCGGAGGGAATGACGCCATGCAGAGCATGGCCGGACAGCCGCAAGGGCTGTCCCTACGAAGGCTTTCTCTTTTTGCAGCGGAACGGATGAATCCGTTCCCTACGGGGTGGATGCTTAATGGGAATTGAGGGGCCAATACTCCACATTCAAGGTGACGGGGCCGTCGAATTCGGTTTCTGCTATGACACCGACAGCATATTCGCACACGCTTTTCAGCCCCTTAAACGCCACCTGCTCCCCCGCTTTCAGCTGGTGTTCCAGGATGGATTCGGTTTCCCCTGCATAATACAGGCACACACGGACCGCAGGCTGGCCCTTGGGGGCGGAGATGCGGATATCCGTGCTGTTGATTTCGATGGTCGTCGGCAGGAACACGACCTGCGAGTCCGTGACGGTGACCTGGTAGGTCTGCTTCACGCTGAACCGGCTGTAGGAGTGGGACCAGGTCCAGTAGGCGGCGGCTGCTGCCACCAGCAGAATGCCCAGCAGGGCAATCAGCCATTTTCCTTTTTTCATGCGGCGCTCCTTCCTGTTTTAGACGGGATGAATCACATGGGGCCTTGCCGCCCCGGACAGCCGCAAGGGCTGTCCCTACGAAGGCTTTCTCTTTTTACGGCGGAACGGATGAATCCGTTCCCTACGGGGCGCTTACTGCTCCTCGATTTTGACGGTGAGGGGGGCGGTGATTTCGTAGCCCAGCTTGCAGGTGGCGGTGTAGGTGCCCACGTTTTTAATCTGCTCAGAAAGGACAATCTTTCGCTTGTCCAGCTTGATGCCGGACTGCTTGGCAAGGGCATCGGCAATTTCCTGGTTGGTGACGGAGCCGAACAGGCGGCCTGCGCCGCCGCCCTTGGCGGTGACCACCACGGTCAGCTCCCGCAGCTGCTTGGACATCGCCAGAGCCTCCGCCTTTTCCTTGGCGATGCGCTCCTGGGTGGCCTTGTCGTTCATGCGCATGGTGTTGATGGCATCGGGGGTGGCCTCCATAGCCAGCTTCTTGGGCAGCATGAAGTTCCGGGCGTAGCCGTCGGAAACCTCAATCATCTGGCCCTTCTTGCCCTTGGTTTTCACGTCCTGCAATAAAATCACTTTCATCGTTCTTACTCCTTAATTATTGTTCATAAAATTTGTCGATGGATTCCACCAGTGCGTCCAGTGTCTCCGGGACGGTGGCGTTGGGAATCTGGGCCCCGGCTGTGGCTGCGTTGCCGCCGCCGCCCAGGGCCTCCAGAATCACCTGCACATTGGCAGAGCCAATGCTTCTGGCGGAAATAATCACCTGGTTTTCGTCCGGATAGAGGACGAAGGAGGCGGTGATGCCCTCGATGTTCAGCAGCTCGTCGGCTGCCTGGGCCGCCAGAATCCGGGAGGTGGGCACGTCCAGGGCCGCCACGGCCAGCTCCTGCCGGTAAAGCCTGGCCGCCTTGATAATCTGGTACTTTTCCATGGTGTCATGGAAGTCGTTTTGCAGCAGCCGCTTGACCTCGGTGGTGTCCGCCCCCATCCGGCGCAGGGCGGCGGCGGCCTCGAAGGTCCGCTCGCCGGTGCGGACGTTGAAGAATTTGGTGTCCAGGCAGATGCCCGCCAGCAGGCACTTGGCCTCGATGGGCAGCACGTCCTGCTTTTCCACGGCGTACAGCAGCAGCTCCGTCACCAGCTCCGAGGCGGAGGAGGCGTAGGTCTCGTGAAGGTTTACCACCACAGGGCTGATATATTCGGCGGCCCGCCGGTGGTGGTCCACCACGCAGACCTTGGAAATGGCCTCCAGCAGGGGCTGGCACTCCACCTGGTCCGGCCGGTTGGTATCCACCACAATGAGGATGCTGCGGTTGTCCGCCATCAGCAGGGCGTCCTGGCCGGAGAGGAACACATCCCGGTAGTGGCTCTCCCCCCGGATTTCCTCGATGAGCTTGGGGGCGGCGTTGTTGTCCAGGTCCAGCACGATGTTGGCCTTCCGGCCCTTTTTCCGGCACAGGCAGCATATGCCTACGGCGGCACCCACGGAGTCCAGGTCGGCGTTTTTGTGGCCCATGACGAAGACGTGGCCGCTCTGGCCGATGAGCTCCATGAGGGAATTGGCGGTGACCCGGGAGCGGACCTTGCTGGAATAGCTGGCCTCGTTGCTCTTGCCGCCGTAGAAGCTGAAATTCACCCGGTCCTTGATAACCGCCTGGTCGCCGCCCCGGCTCAGGGCCATTTCGATGCTGAGGGCCGCAAAATCGTAGCTCTCTTCAAAGTTGGCCCCGTCCACACCCAGGCCGATGGAGATGGAGGCCGCCAGGCCGGAAGGCGAGGTGACCTGGTGGATGCTTTCCAGCAGGGCGAACTTCTCCTCCACCGCACGCTGGAGGTCCCGCTTTTCAAAGATGAACAGGAACCGGCTGCGCTCCAGGCGGCGAAGCAGGCCGTTGTAGCCGTCGGTCCACTCGGTGATGGTGTTGTTCAGCCGGGCGTTCAGGGTGGAAATGGCGCTTTCCGTCAGGTTTTTGGTCATTTCGTCGTAGTTGTCAATGAGGATGATGGACACCACCGGCCGGGAGCGGATATACTCGTCCCGGACCTGGTACAGCTGGGTCATGTCGCTGAAATACAGTACTCCCAGCATCAGCCCCATGCTGTCCTCGGCCCGGATGGTGGTGCCGTAGATGCGGTAGCGGCGGCTGCCGATGGTCACGTCCCGGGGGCACTCGGTTTTGCCCGCCGCCAGCCAGTCCAGGTCAAAGGCAGGCAGAATTTCATCCAGGTTCTGCTCCATCATGGTGTCAGCATAGCCGGTCATCTCGCTGAAGCGCTGGTTGGCCCAGACGATGCCCCCGTCCCCCAGCCGCACCAGAACCGCCGGCAGCGGACTCTCCCCCCGGCCGGTGCCCTCCATGGTGGTGGGGATGGTTTGCAGATATTTTTGGATTTTCCGGTCCCGGCGGGTCCGGGACAGGATATACAGGATGAACACCATCAGCGTCACCGATGTCTCCGCCGCCGCCAGCCAATACCGTTCCTCCGCCAGAGCCGCCACGCAGAAGATGGCCATAATGGCAAAATACATCCCCATTCCGGGCCGCAGAAGTTTGCCCAGCTTTCTGTTCACTCGCTCCGCCCTCCTTGCACACGCATTATTTGCGCAGTGATCCATATTATTTTGTTATTATAGCAAATCCAAACGGTTCCCGCAACTGGTTTTCTGCTTTTTCCGTAAAAATCCCCCCGGCACTTTTCCATCGGCGTGCTGCGAATGACAGGCTTTTTTTCATGCCGGGAAAGTTGTTCAAAAATAAATGTATACTTTTTCAGAGTTTTGTGCTATACTAATCCAGATGGCGCCGGGATGGGCAGACCCGGGCACACACAAACTTGATAATTTTGCAGGCGTTTCCCCGAGAAAAGGCGATTCAGGGCTGTATTCCGGGTATCGGCTGCCTGCTTGTTATGTCTAATTGTTATGTTTTTATAGTTTGAAAGGAGTATTTCTTTGGCAGAAAAATTGAAAATTATCCCCCTGGGCGGTTTGGACGAAATCGGCAAGAACTGCACCGTCCTGGAATACGGCAAGGACATGATTGTCATTGACTGCGGCGTTGGCTTCCCCGATGAGGATATGTACGGCGTGGACCTGGTGATTCCCGATTTCAGCTACCTGGTGGCAAACCAGAAGAAGCTGCGGGGTATGTTCATCACCCACGGCCACGAGGACCACATCGGCTCCATCCCCTACTGCATGAAGCAGGTCAACTGCCCCATCCACGGCACCGCCATGACCAACGGCCTCATCAAGCTGAAGCTGGAGGAGCACAAGCTGCTGGACAAGGTCAAGCTCATCACCCACAAGCCCGGCGACGTTATCAAGGCCGGCTGCTTCACCGTGGAGTTCATCCACGTGAACCACTCCATCGCCGACGCCGCCGCCTTTGCCATCAAGACCCCCGTGGGCACCATTGTGGTCACCGGCGACTTTAAAATCGACCCCACCGCCAAGGACGGCATGATGGACCTGGCCCGCCTGGGCCAGCTGGGCAACGAGGGCGTGCTGGCCTTGCTGGGCGAGTCCACCAACGTCGAGCGGGTGGGCTACACCCCCAGCGAAAATCTGGTGACCTCCAACATGGAGCGCCAGTTCAAAAACTGCGACCAGCGGATTATCGTCACCACCTTCGCCTCCAATATGTACCGCATCCAGTCCATTCTGGCCACTGCCCAGCGGTACGGCCGGAAGGTGGCCGTCACCGGCCGGAGCATGGAAAATATGCTCAAGGTCGCCCAGGAGCTGGGCTATCTGAAAATCAAGCAGGGCACCATCGTGGACCTGGCGGCCATTAAGAGCCTGCCCAAAAACAAGATTGTCATTGTCTCCACCGGCTCCCAGGGCGAGAATATGTCCGCCCTGTACCGGATGGCCTTCAACACCCACAAGCAGGTGGACATCACCTCCGGCGACCGGATTATCATTTCCGCCTCCGCCATTCCCGGCAACGAGAAGGCCGTGTCCAAGATTATCAACGAGCTGTACCGCAAGGGCGCCGACGTGATTTACGAAAAGAGCGAGGGCCTCCACGTGTCCGGCCACGCCTGCCAGGAGGAGCTGAAAATCGTCCACGGCCTGGTAAAGCCCAAGTTTTTCATCCCCGTCCACGGCGAGCAGCGGCATTTGCAGAACCACTCCAAGCTGGCCCAGGCCATGGGCATGAAGCCCCGGGACATCTTCATCGGCGAAATCGGCACCGTGTTTGAGCTGACCAAGCGGACCTGCAAGGAAAACGGCACCGTCACCGCCGGCAAGGTCTTTGTGGACGGCATCGGCGTGGGCGACGTGGGCAGTGTGGTCCTGCGGGACCGCAAGCACCTGGCCGAGGACGGCATGGTGGTGGTGTGCGTGAACCTGTCTTCCGAGGACGGCTCCATTCTCACCGGCCCGGACATCATCACCCGGGGCTTCATCTACGTCAAGGAGTCCGAGGCTCTGATGGAGAACCTGCAGAACGTGGCCCTGGAGGCCATCGAGCGCTGCCAGCGCAAGCACGTCCGGGACTGGTCCGCCATCAAATCCGCCATCAAAAACGACCTCAGCGGCTACCTGTACAAGACCACCAAGCGCAACCCCATGATCCTGCCCGTCATTTCGGAAATTTAACGTTCGGTCGCTCACGGCGTTGTACGCACCGTAGGGAACGGATTTATCCGTTCCGCCGAAAACCCTTCAGAATCTTCAGAGAAACCCGACGGGGCCGAGCTGTAAAAAGGAACATCGCCATAATTGAAATGCCTGCCCGATACGGGCAGGCATTTTGCGGCCTCCTGGCCGGAGGCCGACGGGCGGGATGATATCCCGCCCCTACGGGGATGTGCGTAGGGACAGCCCTTGCGGCTGTCCGGCCATTTTCCTCTGGAAAATGGCGTCATTCCCGCTGGGAATGACCGGGAGGGGGCAAGCCCCTCCCCTACGAAATGCCCTTCAACGTTGCTCTTGAAAAAAGCCGGGGTTTGTGATTTAATAAGGAAAAAGCGAGGTATTGTCATGGAATGGACTTATAACGGCTTCACCCTCCGGCCCGCCCGGGCGGAAGATGCCGAAGCCTATTATCTTCAAAACTACTGCCCCCTTGACCCGGAGGTGGCCCGGCTCACCGGGAGCAAGGCGGTGTTCACCCGGGAGGAGGTCATCTCCTTTTTTCTCCGCTCTCTGGAGGACGGGGACCGGCGGTTCTTCCTGCTGACCGCCCCGGAGGGGCAGATTATCGGGGAGGCCGTTCTCACCGACATTGACTGGGACCTGCGGTGCGCCAATTTCCGCATCTGCCTGTTCCGGGAGAAAGGCCGTGGCCTTGGCACCTGGGCCACCCAGCGAATCCGGGATTACGCCTTTGGGGAGCTGGGCCTTCACCGGGTGGAATTGGATGTTTATTCCTTCAACCCCCGGGCCATGCGGGTGTACGAAAAGGCCGGCTTCCGCCGGGAGGGGGTTCGGAGGGACGCCATCCGGGACGGGGACGGGTACGCCGACGATATCCTCATGGCTATGCTGGAATCTGATTGGAACCTTTTCTTACAGAAATAACCGCTCTGTAGGGGAGGGTCAGTGACCCTCCCGTCGGCCCCCTCGCCGGGGGCCGCTCTCCTGATTTGCAGTTTGCGCTGCCAGGACTACTCACGCATCCAACTCAGCGGCGGCCTGAGGGCAGGCCGCCCTACGGTGGGATGCCCGTGCCGCTCAATCATCCAACGTTTATCCTAAAATCCTGAACGGATTTTAGGCGGGAGGGTCAGTGACCCTCCCCTACAGAGATATGCTAGGAGTTATTATGCGCTACTATTTTGCCCCCATGGAGGGGATTACCGACGGGATTTACCGGCGGAACCATCATCGGTTTTTCCCCGGGGTGGACCGCTACTTTATGCCCTTTTTCTCTCCCACTATCCACCGGAGCCTGACCCAGAAGGAAAACCGGGACCTGCCTCTGGCGGAAAGCGAGGCATTTGCCGCCGTGCCTCAGGTGCTGACCAAGGTCCCCGGGGACTTCCTTTGGGCGGCCCAGGTGTGCCTGGACCGGGGGTACACCGAAATCAACCTCAACGCCGGGTGCCCCTCGGGGACGGTAGTGTCCAAGGGCAAGGGCAGCGGGCTGCTCCGGGACCCGAACGGCCTGGACCGGTTTTTGGACGGGATTTTTGAAAGCTCCCCTCTGCCCATCTCCGTCAAGACCCGGCTGGGCCTGGAAAATCCCGAGGAATTTCCTGCCCTGCTGGAGGTTTTCAACCGCTACCCCATCAAGGAGCTCACCATCCACCCCCGGGTGCGAAAGCAGTTTTACAGCGGGGACGTGGACATGGCCCTGTTCCGCTACGCCTGGGCAAACAGCCGCAATCCCCTGTGCTTCAACGGCGACATTCTGGGCCTTGACCGGGTGGAAGCCCTGGAAAGCGAATTTCCCGGCCTGGAAGCGGTGATGATTGGCCGGGGCCTTCTGGCCGACCCGGGGATGCTGTCCGGCGGCACGGAGAAACAGGCGCTGGAAGCATTTATGAACGCCCTGCTGGACGAATACACCGCCGCCTTCGGCAGCGCCCGGAACGCCATGTTCCGTCTGAAGGAAAACTGGGGCTTCCTCCACGCCTCCTTTGACGGCTGCGACAAGCTGTGGAAGCGTCTGCGCAAAACCACGGATATCGCAGAATTCCGGGCCATTACCGGGGAGATTTTCGGAACCTTAGAGCTAAAGTAGGGCGGCCTGCCCCCAGGCCGCCGCTGTGTTCGATTATCCTGTCTCTAAATAGGCTTAATTCAGCAAGCAAGCGTGGTATGTGCCAAAGGCTCCCCTGTGTAAGGGGAGCTGGCTGCCCGAAGGGCAGACTGAGGGGTTGTCTGGCAGCAGCCCACTGCACAGGAGCCGGAAATATTGTGCAAACCATAGGCCCCCTAAGCAACCCCTCCGACCCGGCTTGCGCCGGGCCACCTCCCCTTACACAGGGGAGGCTTTGCTGCGTTCAACATTCGAGTGGACGGCGGCCTGAGGGCAGGCCGCCCTACAGGAGATACCAAAACCGCCCCGGCATTTGCCGGGGCGGTCCTTGTTTTTTACTCAGCTGCCTCGCCGGAGTCCAGCAGGCCCAGGACGATTTTGCTGTAGTCCACCTCCATGGGGTAGCTGCTCTGGAGCTGCTGCACGAAGGTGTTGATTTTGTCGGTGCGCCAGTCGTTTTCGGCGTAATACTGCCACTGGGGCTTGCTGCCCACGAAGAACATCACGTGGTAGCCGTAGTCGGTTTTTACCAGGCCGTAGTCGCCGTAGGCCCGGCTTTCGTCAAAGCACCAGTCCTCGAAGGGCTCCACCATCTGGCCGGGCATGACCTTCTCGTAAAGGCCGCCGCCGGTGTTGGAGCCGGGGTCCTCGGACTTTTCGTTTGCCAGGGCGGCAAAGCTGTCCTCGGTTTTGGCGCCGTCCAGCCAGGTGTCCAGAATGAACTGGGCCTCGGTCCGGCAGGCCTCCCACTCCTCCTCGGTGTGCTCCTCAGCGCCCTCCTCGCCCTTGACGGTCACCAGAATGTGGCGCACGTCCACCATTTTGGCATCCTCCTCCACGCCGCCGGCTGCATAGTCCTCGGCGTGGGCATCGTAGAAGGCCTTCAGCTCCTCCTGGGTGGGCACGAACTTGGCGACCTCCTGGGCATAGTAGCCGCTGCCCCGGCTGTAGAGCTCCTGATAGGCGGCGAAGTCCTCCAGAGTGGCCCCGGGGCCCAGGTTGGCCCGCAGCAGCTCTTCCAGGGTCATGCCGTAGGACCCGGCGGTGGTGGTCAGGTAGGTTTCCAGATTGTCCAGATATTCCCGCTCCTCGTCGCTCATTTCGAGGTTGGCCTTCTCCGCCTCGGCGGCCAGGGCCACGCTGGTCTGCCAGTTGCTCAGAGCCTGCTGGAGGAAGGACTGCTGCCAGGTCATGTTCTCGTCCATCAGGCTTTTCTGGGTGTCCAGAGGCTTGGAGTAGTCAAGCGCGCCGTTCATCATCAGAAAGTAGCCCTGCTGGGAGGACAGGAAGCTGTTGACGGTGCTCCAATAGTGGGCCTGGAGCTGGCCGCTGGTCAGCTGGCTGTCGCCGATGGTGGCCACCACGGTTTCCCGGGCAGCCAGGGCCTCGTCACCGGTGACGGTGTAGGTGCCCTTGGCGGTGGCGTCGTCGGGGTTGCCGTCGGGAGGGACGGTGGCGGGGACGGTTTCCTCGGTGGCGGCGGGAGCGGTGTCAGCCGGGGCCTCGGCAGGGGCATTGCCCTGGATGCCCGCCAGAATCAGCGCCACCAAAACCGCCACCAGCACCACCACAGCACCCACCGCCAGGGCAATCTTGCCGGGGGTGGCCTTCTTTACGGGCTGGGCGGCTTCCTCTACAGGGGCTTCCTCCACAGGAGTCTCCTTCACGGGAGTTTCTTCTACAGGGGTCTCGGCGGGGGTCTCCGGCTGGGCGTTGTCCCTGCCGCAGTGGGGGCAGACAGTTTTGCCCTCGTCCAGCTCCTGGTTACAGAATTTGCAGTTTTCCATATGAATCCTCATTTCCGGGTGAAATTTTCCAAAACAGTCTACCATGGTTCCGGACAAAAAGCAAGGGCTGCCGGGATTGTTTACAATTCTTTTTGATTTATCCGCTCTTGCAAAAGTCCCGGAGAGCTGGTATTATATATAGTTGAGATATTATCTTTGGAGGAACCACCATGAATACCAAAACCACCGTCATTTCCCAGGCGGAGCTGAACGCTCAGTTTGCCTGCTGTGATAAAATCGCCGCCTACTGGCAGAGCCAGGGCCGCACCCCCGCCGCCTATGTGGAGACCTACGGCTGCCAGCAGAACGAGGCGGACTCGGAGAAGCTCCGGGGCTACCTGACCCAGTGCGGCTATCAGATTGTCCGGGAGGCCGAGGGAGCCGACGTGGTGATTCTGAACACCTGCGCCATCCGGGAGCACGCCGAGCAGCGGGTCTTTGGCAATCTGGGGGCCCTGACCCACACCAAGCGCCGCCACCCCGCCCAGCGAATCTTCCTCTGCGGCTGCATGGCCGGCGAGACCAAGGTCTCCGACCGCATCCGGAAAAGCTACCCCCACGTAGACGGGGTCTTTTCCACCCACCATCTGTGGCAGTTCCCGGAGATTCTGTGGAACGTGCTCAGCGGCAAACGGCGACAGTTTTACGTAAGCGATGAGCCCGGCTCCATTGCCGAGGGCATTCCCCAGGTCCGGGACTCCCAGCTGAAGGCCTGGGTGTCCATTATGTACGGCTGCAACAATTTCTGCACCTACTGCATCGTGCCCTACGTCCGGGGCCGGGAGCGCAGCCGCCAGCCGGAGGATATCCTGGCCGAGTGCCGCTGGCTGATTGAAAACGGGGCCAAGGAAATTACCCTGCTGGGCCAGAACGTCAACTCCTACGGCAAGGATTTAGCCTGCGGCATGGACTTTGCGGACCTTTTGGCGGCCATTGCCCAGCTTCCCGGGGAATTTCTCATCCGCTTTATGACCAGCCACCCCCGGGATGCCTCCGCCAAGCTGTTCGACACCATGGCAAAGTACGATAAAATTGCCAAGCAGCTCCACCTGCCCTTCCAGTCCGGCTCCTCCCGGGTGCTGAAGGCCATGAACCGGCACTATGACCGGGAAGGCTACCTTCAAAAGGTGCTATACGCCAAGAAGGTCATGCCCCAGCTGGTGCTGACCTCCGACGTGATTGTGGGCTTCCCCGGGGAGACCGAGGAAGAATTTGAGGAAACCATCTCCCTCATTTCCCAGGTCCACTACGACAGCCTGTTCACCTTCATCTTCTCCCCCCGGCCCGGCACCCCTGCCGCCGCCATGGACGACCCCACCCCTAAGGAGGAGAAAAGCCGCCGGTTCGACCGGCTCTGCGCTGTCCAGAACGCCATTTCCGAGGAAATTCACCAGAGCTACGTGGGCAAAACCCTGCGCTGCCTGGTGGACGGCGTGGACGCAGACACCCTCACCGCCCGGACCGAGGGCGGCCGCCTGGTGCGCTTTGCCGGCAGCGAAAGCCTCATCGGCACCTACCAAGATATCCAAATCACCGGGGCCACCACCTGGAGCCTGACCGGCAAACTCGCATGAGCGCCGTAGGGAACGGATTTATCCGTTCCGCTATGGATTGCCTGAAAATACCACACAACCGTAGGGCGGCCTGCCCTCAGGCCGCCGGGCAGTGCAAATTGATTTTGCAGCTGTACCGACGGAACGGATGAATCCGTTCCCTACAAGATACTTTGATGAAAGAGAGAGGTTACGCCCATGGCGAAATCTGACAAGGAACTGACCCCCATGCAGCGGCAGTATCAGGATATCAAGGAGCGCAATTCCGACTGCATCCTGTTTTTCCGGCTGGGTGACTTCTATGAGATGTTCAACGAGGACGCAGTCCTGGCCGCCCGGGAGCTGGACCTGACCCTGACCACCCGGGACCGGACCAAGCCCCGGGAGGAGCAGACCCCCATGTGCGGCGTGCCCTACCACAGCGTGGACTCCTACATTGCAAGGCTGGTCCAGAAGGGCTACAAGGTGGCCGTCTGCGAGCAGATGACGGACCCGGCGCTCAGCAAGGGGCTGGTGGAGCGGGAGATTACCCGCATCGTCACCCCCGGCACCGTCACCGAAAGCTGTATGCTGGACGAGAACAAAAATAACTACATCGGCTGCATTTACGGCGAAAGCGGCCGCTTTGGCCTTGCCTTCTGCGATGTGTCCACCGGCGCTTTTTTTGCCACAATTTGCTCAGACCCCCAAAGCGTAGCCTCGGAGCTGGGCCGGTTCTCCCCCAGCGAGGTCATCCGCTGGGGGGCAAACGTGGACTGCGAGGCAATTGACGATACCCTGTTCCGCCGCCTGAGCTGCTGCGTCAACGAGGGACAACCCCAGCAGTTCCAGCTGGAGCAGGCGGAGCAGCTGCTGGAAGCCCACTTCGGCCAGAGCCTGGGCGAGCTGGGCCTGGGCGGTGTCCCCGCCGCTGCCATTGCCAGCGGGGCGCTGCTGCAAAATCTTCTGTGGGTCCAGAAAAACGACCTGGCCCATATTCGTGAATTGCAGTTTTACACCACAGGCCGGTTCATGGAGCTGGACCTGGATGCCCGGCGGAATCTGGAGCTGACGGAGACCATGCGCTCCAAGGAAAAGCGGGGCACCCTGCTGTGGGTGCTGGACAGGACCCACACCGCCATGGGCGGGCGGCTCCTGCGGTCCTGGCTGGAAAAGCCATTGCTTGACCCGGTGGAAATCACCCGCCGCCACGCCGCCGTGGAGGAGCTGGTGGACAATGTCATCATCCGGGGGGAGCTGGAGCAGGCCCTGCGGGACGTTACCGATTTGGAGCGGGTGATGACGAGAATCGTCACCGGCACCGTCAACTGCCGGGACCTGCTGGGCCTGGCCCGGGGCTTCCGGGCGCTGCCTCAGGTGAAGGCCCAGCTGCAAAACGCCGAGGCCCCCCTGCTTCTGAAGCTGGAGCAGGGCATGGACGACCTTTCCGACTGCGCCGACCTCATTGAACGCACCATCGTGGACGAGCCGCCTCTGACCGTCCGGGAGGGGGGCATCATCCGCAAGGGGGCAAACGAGGAGGCCGACCGGCTCCGGGACATCATGGAGGGCGGCTCCGGCACCATTGCCGCCATTGAGGCCGCCGAGCGGGACAAAACCGGCATCCGCACTCTGAAGGTTGGCTTCAACCGGGTGTTCGGCTATTATATTGAGGTTTCCAAGTCCTTTATGGACCAGGTCCCCGCCAGCTACATCCGCAAGCAGACCCTGGCCAACTGCGAGCGCTACATCACCCAGGAGTTAAAGGAGCTGGAAAACCAGGTTCTCACCGCCAAGGACCGGCTCACCGCCCTGGAATACCAGATTTTCACCCAGCTGCGGGAGCATCTGGCCCAGCAGGCCAGCCGGGTCCAGCTCACCGCCGCCGCCGTAGCCGCCGCCGACGCACTGTGTTCTCTCGCTGCCGTGGCCGTTCAGCGGGGCTACTGCCGGCCGGAGATTACCCTGGGCCGGGAAATTTCCATTACCGACGGCCGCCACCCGGTGGTGGAGGCCATGCTGAAGGACACCCTGTTCGTCCCCAACGACACCCACATCGGGGCGGAGGACAACCAGGTGTCCATCATCACCGGCCCCAACATGGCGGGCAAATCCACCTATATGCGCCAGGTGGCCCTGATTGTCCTCATGGCCCAGATGGGCTCCTTCGTCCCCGCCCGGGCCGCCAAAATCGGCCTGGTGGACCGGGTGTTTACAAGAATCGGCGCCAGCGACGATTTGGCCTCGGGCCAGTCCACCTTCATGGTGGAAATGGCGGAGGTGGCCTCCATTTTGAAATACGCCACCTCCCGGAGTCTGCTGATTCTGGACGAAATCGGCCGGGGCACCTCCACCTACGACGGCATGGCCATTGCCCGGGCGGTGCTGGAATACGCCGCCAGCCCCAAGCGCCTGGGGGCCAAGACCCTGTTTGCCACCCACTACCACGAGCTGTCCACCATGGAGGACAAGCTGCCCAATGTGAAAAATTACAACATCGCCGTGAAAAAGCGGGGCGAGCAGATGATTTTCCTGCGGAAAATCATCCCCGGCGCCGCTGACGACAGCTATGGCATCGAGGTAGCCAAGCTGGCGGGCATTCCCAATGTGGTCATTGCCCGGGCCCGGGAAATTCTCGCCGAGCTGGAAAGCCAGGGGAGCGCCCCTGCCCGCCCGACCCCAAAGGAGCCGGAGGACCAGGTAAGCCTCATGGATCTGACGGGCCAGCAGATTATGGCGGCGCTGGGAAGCCTGTCCGTGGAGACCCTGACCCCCATCGAGGCCATGAACGAGCTGTATAAACTGAGAAAAATGTTGGAGTAAACCATGAGAAGAAACCAAAGCCTATCCGCCTGCCCCAGCCGCCGGGAAACCATCTGGGGCTTTTCCTACATGGCCTTTGAGCTTCTGCTGCTGCCGGAGCTGCTCCATGCCATGAACCCCTGGATGCGCCTGCCTGAGGCAGAGCTGAATTTTGTCTTTTTCCTGCTGAATTTTCTGGCCCTCAGCCTGATTCTCCACGATTACCTGGGCCGCTCCCTGCAGCAGGTCTGGCGGCACCCCGCCTACTTCTGCCAGGCGGTGATTCTGGGGGGCGCCGCCTATTACGCCTGCTTTCACGCCGTGAACTATATCATCGACCTGCTGGCCCCGGGCTATGCCAACTTAAACGACAGCTCCATCGCCTCCATGGCAGGCAGCCGGTCCTTTCTGATGGCGGTGGGCACGGTGATTCTGGTGCCGCCGGCGGAGGAGTGCCTGTACCGGGGGCTGATTTTCCGGAATCTCTACGGCAAGTCCCGGTGGGCGGCCTATGCCGTGTCCATTCTGGCCTTTGCCCTGGTCCATGTGCTGGGGTATGTGGGGACCTACTCGCCGCTGCATCTGACCATGGCGGTGCTGCAATACCTGCCCGCCGGGCTGTGCCTGGCCTGGGCCTACACCAAGGCCGACACCGTCTTTGCCCCCATTTTCATCCACGCCCTGGTCAACGCCATCAGCCTTTCGAAACTGAGGTAAGTTAAATGCCAAAAATCATCCAATTATCCCCCCATATCGCCAACCTCATCGCCGCCGGCGAGGTGGTGGAGCGGCCCGCCAGCGTGGTCAAGGAGCTGCTGGAAAACGCCGTGGATGCCGGGGCCTCCAAGGTCACCGTTGAGATTCGGGACGGGGGCATGACCTTTCTGCGGGTCACCGACAACGGCTGCGGCATGACCGCCGAGGATGCCCGCACCGCCTTTCTGCGCCACGCCACCTCCAAGCTGCGCACTGCCGAGGACCTGGCGGCCATCGGCACCATGGGCTTCCGGGGGGAGGCCCTGGCGGCCATTGCCTCCGTCAGCCGCATCGATTTGCTGACCAAGACCCCGGGGAGCCTCTCCGGCGTCAGCCTCCATCTGGAAGGGGGAGAAATTCAGGAGGAAAATGAGGCCGGGTGCCCCGACGGCACCACCATCATCATCCGGGACCTGTTTTTCAACACCCCCGCCCGGATGAAGTTTATGAAGTCCGACACGGTGGAGGGCAGCCGGGTGGCCGCCGCCGTCCAGCTGCAGGCCCTGGCCCACCCGGAGGTGGCCTTCCAGTTCCTCCGGGACGGCAAGCAGGTCCTGTCCACCCCCGGCGCCGGTGGCCTCCAGGCCGCCGTCTACTGCATTTACGGCCGGGACTGCGCCAAAATGGTTCCCGTGGAAAGCCGCTGGGAGAATTACACCCTGAGGGGCTACGTTTCAAAGCCCACCGATGCCCGGCCCAGCCGGGCCATGCAGACCTTCTTCGTCAACGACCGGCCTGTGAAGTCAAGGCTGCTCATGTCCGCCCTGGAGGAGGCCTACCGCAACCAGATTATGGTGGGCAAATTCCCCGCCTGCGTGCTGCATCTGACTCTGCCCGCCACGGCGGTGGACGTGAACGTCCACCCGGCCAAGACGGAGGTAAAGTTCCTGTCCGAAAAGGCGGTCTTTGACTGCGTCCACTATGGGGTCCTGGGGGCGCTGAACAAGCAGACGGACCGGCCTCCGGTCCAGTTCAAGGCCCAGCCCATCGCCCCTCCGGCCCCCAAGCCGGAGGCGGCCCCCGCCAAGAAGGAGCCCTTCTTCCGCACCATGAACGCCGAGGAGTTCAAAACCTTCTCCACAGCGCTGAAGGAGGCTCCCCAGCCCAAGCCCCAGGCCGCTGCCCTGGCCGCCGCCAAAATCGAACGGCCCTCCAGTCTGCCCCTGCGGGAAACCGTCCGGCTGCCCCAGCTGCGCCAGGAGCCGCCCAAGCCCCAGCCGCCCAAACCGGAACCGCCCAAGCCCGAACCGCCCCAGGCAGAGCCGGTCCAGGAGGCCATCCCCATGCCCGCCGAGACCCCCTGGCGGATGGTGGGGGAGCTGTACAGCTCCTACATATTGGTGGAGCAGGGGGAGGATGCCTTCCTCATCGACAAGCACGCCGCCCATGAGCGGATTCTCTTTGAAAAGCTGAAGGCCAACCAGGAGGCCATTTCCGCCCAGGCCCTGCTGGCCCCTGTGGCCGTTCGTCTGAGCCCCACCGCCGCCGCCGAGCTTTTGGCAAACCGGGAGATGCTGGACGAGCTGGGCTTCGAGCTGGAGGAATTCGGGGAAAACACCGTTTTGCTCCGGCAGATTCCCATGGACCTGAGCCCGGAGGACGCCGCCGAGGCGGTGGAGAGCCTGGCCGCCGACCTTCTCGCCGGCCGCCGGGAGCATTCAGACACCGTCCGGGACGAGCTGCTGCACACGGTGGCCTGCAAGGCCGCCATCAAGGCAGGATGGAAAAACGACGAACAGGAGCTTCTGGCGGTGGCGAAAGCCGTCATGGCCCGGGAGGACCTGAAATACTGCCCCCATGGCAGGCCCATCTGCGTCAGCCTCAGCAAAAAGCAGCTGGAAAAGCAGTTTAAGAGAACATAACCACCTCACACGATATCAAGGAGTCATCCATATGGATTATCAGGAAATCAACGCAAGCGCCATTGACAAATGGTGCCGGGAGGGCTGGCAGTGGGGCCAGCCTGTCTCCCACGAGACCTTCGTGAAGGCCCAGTGCGGCCAATGGGACGTGCTGCTGACCCCCACCAAGCCGGTGCCCCACAGCTGGTTCGGCCAGCTTGCCGGGAAAAAGCTGCTGGGCCTTGCCAGCGGCGGCGGCCAGCAGATTCCCATTTTCACCGCCCTGGGGGCAAGCTGCACGGTGCTGGACTACTCCCCCGCCCAGTGCGACAGCGAAAAGCTGGTCGCCCGCCGGGAGGGCTACGACGTCACCGTCATCCGGGGGGACATGACCAAGCCCCTGCCCTTTGCAAGCGGAACCTTCGACATCATTTTCCACCCGGTGTCCAACTGCTATGTGGAAAAGGTGGAGCCGATTTTTGCCGAGTGCTTCCGCATTCTCAAGCAGGGCGGCGTGCTGCTGTGCGGCCTGGACAACGGCATGAACTACATTTTTGACGAGCAGGAGCGGGAGCTGAAATACCCCCTGCCCTTCAACCCCCTGAAAAACCGGCAGCAGTATGAAGACAGCATCCAAAACGACTGGGGCATCCAGTTTTCCCACACCATCGAGGAGCAGCTGGGCGGCCAGCTGAAGGCCGGGTTCCGGCTGACGGACATTTTTGAGGACACCAACGGCGAGGGGCGGCTCCATGAATTCCACGTGCCCACCTTCTTCGCCACCCGGGCTGTAAAGGAGTGACCATGAACCCCATCATCTGCATCGCCGGGCCCACCGCCTCCGGCAAGACCGCCCTGGCGGTGGCCCTGGCCCGGGAATTTGGCGGCGAGGTGGTGTCCTGCGACTCCATGCAGGTGTACCGCCGCATGGACATCGGCACCGCCAAGCCCAGTTTGGAAGAGCGCCAGGGCATCGTCCACCATATGCTTGACGTGGCCGAGCCGGAGGAAGACTTTTCCGTCAGCCGGTACTGCGCCATGGCCGCCCCCATCGTCGAGGACATTGTGGCCCGGGGAAAAACCGCCGTCATCGCCGGCGGCACCGGGCTGTATATGGACAGCCTGATTAAGGGCAACGGCTTTGCCCCCTTCCCCGCCACCGGGGTCCGGGAGCGCCTGGAAGCGGAGGCCGACGAAGTCGGCATGGAGGTCATGCTGGGTCGGCTCGCCGCCGTGGACCCGGCTTCCGCCGCCCGGCTCCACCTGGCGGACCGCAAGCGCATTCTCCGGGCACTGGAGGTCTACTACGAAACCGGGGAGACCATCACCGCCCACAATTTAAGAACCCAGGCCGTTCCCCCCAGATTCACCCCTTTGTGGCTGGGGCTGGATTTTGAAAACCGCCGGGACCTCTACGACCGCATTGATTTGCGTGTGGACCTGATGCTGGAGCAGGGGCTTGTGGAAGAAATCCGGGGCCTTCTCGCCAGCGGCATTCCCCCCAAGGCTACCGCCATGCAGGCCATCGGCTACAAGGAATTCGTGGCCGCCCTCAACGGGGAACGGACCCTTGACGAGGCCGCGGACCTGGTGCGCCAGTCCTCCCGCCGCTACGCCAAGCGGCAGCTGACCTGGTTCCGCCGGAACAGGGCCATCCACTGGCTCACCCGGGGTCCCGGGATGGGAGCCGAAGAAATAATCCAGCAGGCCCGACAGATTATTTGCGATTGTGACAAGTGAAACGTGCTAGGATGTGCCTATCTCAAAGAAAGAAGGTACACATATGTCTGACACGATCACATTACAGGAGGCCATTTTGCGGGAGGTCCGCCGGGATCACGTTCCGGTGACGCTGTTCCTGATGAACGGCTTTCAGCTTCGGGGAATCATCACCGGCTACGACAGCTTCGTGGTGGTGCTGGTGAGCGACGGCAAGCAGCAGATGATCTACAAGCACGCCATCTCCACCCTGGCCCCCATGAAGCCCATCAAGGCAGCAGCACCCACTGCATAAGGGAAAAGGCGGCGGAAGGCATTGCTTTCCGCCGCCTTTCGTTGGGGCATCCTCACGGCAGGAATAGCGCAATGCGGGGCCGCTGGGAAGCGGAACGGATAAATCCGTTCCCTACTGGGAAACGATCGGAAGGCTTTGCCCATGCCCTGTAGGGGAGGGTCACTGACCCTCCCGGCAATTCCCGGCGGGAATTGCGCCATGCGGAGCATGGCCGGACAGCCGCAAGGGCTGTCCCTACGCAATGCGGGGCCGCTGGGAAACGGAACGGATGAATCCGTTCCCTACGGGTGCGGTGAATTTTTGGAAGCGGTCGGAAGGCTTTGCCCATGCCCTGTAGGGGAGGGTCACTGACCCTCCCGCAAATTCCTTTGGCACTACGCTGCCGGGGGACATCCAGATGGAGGTATCTGTATGAACTATATCATTCGGGAATGCACCCCTGCCGATGCAGCGGGCATCTATTGCTTAAACAAAGAAGAAATGGGATACGATTACCCCCTTGAAGCAACACAGGAAAAAATCGAACAGCTCATATGCTCCAAATCGGATAAAATCTATGTGGCTGTCTTGGATGGAGCCGTCATCGGTTATGTCCACGCAAACAGCTACAATCTGATTTACAGCAGCCACATGAAAAACATCATGGGCATTGCCGTTTCTGCTGCCTATCAGCACAGAGGTGTCGGTCATGCCCTCTTGTGTGAAGTAGAAAAATGGGCCAGACAGGAGCAGGCTGCTGGCATCAGGCTCGTGTCCGGCGCTGCCAGAATATCTGCCCACGAATTTTACCGCAGCTGCGGATACGGCCACGAAAAGGACCAGATTCATTTCAGAAAACTATTTTGACTTCTCCCAAAGTCGCACTGCACGCCATCCCTCATCCGTCACGGCTTACGCCGTGCCACCTTCCCCCCGGGGGAAGGTATTGGGGTGCGGTGGGTTTTTAGAAACAGAAAGGAAGATTGTTATGTCCATCACTGAAAATGTTGCCCGGGTGCGGGCGGAACTGGAGGCGGCGGCTGTGGCCTGCGGCCGGGACCCCAGGGAAATCAAGCTCTGCGCCGCCACCAAAATGAACGATGCCGATGCCGTCCGGGAGGCCATCCGGGCGGGGGTGGACTGCTGCGGGGAAAACAGGGTCCAGGAGCTGACGGAGAAGCTGGCCCAGAACGCCTATGCGGGAGCCCCGGTCCATTTCATCGGCCACCTGCAGACCAACAAGGTCCGCCAGGTGGTGGGCCGGGTGGACCTCATTCAGAGCGTGGATTCCCTGCGCCTGCTGGCCGCTATCCAGCGGGAGGCCGCCCGGCAGGCCATCGTCCAGAGCGTCCTGCTGGAAATCAACATCGGAAATGAAAGCAGCAAATCCGGCTTCTCCCCGGAAAATATTCCGGAAATTCTTGGCAAAATCTCCGAATTTCCGAACGTATGTATCAAAGGTCTCATGGCAATCCCGCCGATCGCCCACAATTCGGGAGAAAATCTAAAATTTTTTCAGAAAATGTGCGATTTATATGTTGACATCAGGAACAAAATAGAGGATAATGTCAAGGTGGACTGTTTGTCCATGGGAATGTCCGGCGACTATCGGGACGCAGTCCTGGCCGGCAGCACCATGGTCCGGGTGGGCACCGCTATTTTCGGCGCCCGAGACTACAAAAACCTTTCAGCAAAATGATGCTTGAGATACATTAGGAGGATATATAGAATGAGCTTGTGGGATAACGTAAAGAAATTCGCCCAGCCCTACGCAGACGACGATTACGATGATTACGACGAGGACGAGGAGTACGAGGACGAGTACGAGCAGCCTGCCGAAAAGCCGGCCCGCCGGGCTCCCCGCCGTGCCAGCGCTCCCGCCCCTGTCGCCGAGGAGGACCAGGAGGACGAGGAGGAGTACGGCTTCACCCCCGCTCCGGCCCCTGCTTCCGGCAGCGCCCCGGCCATGGGCTTCTCCGGCCAGGTCCTGGGCGGCTCTGCTTCCAACAAGCAGTCTGTTGTCCTGTTCCGCCCCGGCACCTTTAACGACACCTCCAAGGCCGCTGACGACCTGCGCAACCGCCGGGCTGTCATCGTCAACATGGAGAATGTGGACAAGGCCATGGCCCGCCGTGTGGTGGACTTCCTGTCCGGCTGCGTCTACGCCCTGGACGGCGACGTGAAGAAAATCGCCCAGTCCGCCTACCTGTTCTGCCCCCACAACATGGACATCGTGGGCGACCTGGAGGCCCTGCGGCCCGAAATCGAGCCCGAGGTCGAGAGCTACGTTTAATTTTGAACACTACCCGGTAAGGAAGGAGAAACACACTCATGTTTACACCGCAGCAAATTGATCAGATTTCCTTCGGCAGGTCCACCTTCGGCGGCTACGATATGCAGCAGGTCGATGAGTTTCTGGAGCCTCTGACCGAGGACTACGTAACGCTGTACAAGGAGAACGCCCTGCTGAAAAGCAAGATGCGGGTCCTGGTCGGCAAGCTGGAGGAGTACCGCAAGAACGAGGCTTCCATGAAGGAGGCCGTTGTCAACGCCCAGCGGACCTGTGACAAGATGGTCATGGAGGCCGAGGCCAAGTGCAACAAGATGCTCTCCTCTGCCAGCACCGCCGTTCAGCAGAGCAATGCCAGCACCGACGCGCTGGCCGCCGCCGAGAACGCCCGTGTGGAGGAGGCCCGTCAGGTGGCCAGCACCCGCATTGCCGAGATTCAGGAGCAGATGCGCTCCTGCATCCAGGCTCTGGAGCGGATCAAGACCTCCAACGCCCCCGCCCAGCCCCAGCCTGCCCCCCAGGCCGAGACCAGCGACGCCGTGGCCGATGCCATTGCCCAGAGCGTGGAGGCCATTGTGGGCACCACCGAGGACCACGCACCCAAGGCATCTCCCAAGCACCCCACCGCCAACGACTCCACCACCAGCAAGTTCGCCAGCCTGAACCTCCAGTTCGGCCGGAACTACGACCCCAAGAGCAAATAAAAACACTGTCATTCTGAGCGCAGGCGAAAAAGCCCCTTCACGCTCACAAGGACATCATATCACAGGCATTGACGGGGACACGTCCGTATGCACACCGCTTTCAGAGAGCCGCCGGTTGGTGAAAGGCAGCAAGCAGGCGCATCCGGGTATCACCTCCGAGCTGCGCACCGAAGTTTCGACGGTAGGCTGCGCCGGGCTGCGCCCGATAACGCGCATTCGAGTGCCGGCCAAGGCCGGAACAAGAGTGGTACCGCAGAGGTCATGCGCCTTTGTCTCTTATTATGGAGACAAAGGCGCTTTTTCTGCACCGTAGGGAACGGATTTATCCGTTCCGCATGGGAATGCCCAAATTGCCAGGAAAGTGCAAAAGCACCGGCTGGCCGGAACGGATAAATCCGTTCCCTACGATGCCCAATGGGGTACGCCCCTCATCCGCCCCAGTTTGCGAACTGGGGCACCTTCCCCCGAGGGGGAAGGCTTATTTCAATTTTTCAATGGAGGTCATTTCCCAATGGAATACAAAAACACGATTATCACCCCGAAAACGTCCTTCCCCATGAAGGCCGGTCTGCCTGCCCGGGAGCCCGGGATGCTGGAGCGCTGGAATACCCAGGAGCTGTACCGGCTGATGCTGGAGAAAAATGACGGCTGCCCCCGGTTCGTCCTCCACGACGGCCCTCCCTTCTCTAACGGCGATATCCACATGGGCACCGCCATGAACAAGACCCTGAAGGACTTCATCGTCCGCTCCCACGCCATGATGGGCTACTACACCCCCTACGTCCCCGGCTGGGACAACCACGGTATGCCCATCGAGTCCGCCATCATCAAGAAAAACAAGCTCAACCGCAAGGCCATGCCTGTGCCTGAGTTCCGGTCCGCCTGCGCTGACTTTGCCGAGGAGTATATCCAGCGGCAGATGACCAGCTTCCGCCGTCTGGGCGTGGTGGGCGACTGGGAAAATCCCTACCGGACCATGGACAAGCACTTTGAGGCCGAGGAGGTGAAGGTCTTTGGCGCCATGTATCAGAAGGGCTACATCTACAAGGGCCTGAAGCCTGTGTACTGGTGCCCCAAGGACGAGACCGCCCTGGCCGAGGCTGAGATTGAATACCAGGACGACCCCTGCACCTCCGTCTACGTCAAGTTCCCCATGAAGGATGACCTGGGCAAGCTCAGCCAGTTTGACCTGAGCAAAACCTACTTCGTCATCTGGACCACCACCATCTGGACCCTGCCCGGCAACATGGGCATTTCCATGCACCCCCGGGACAGCTATGTGCTGGTGAAGGCGGACAACGGCGAGACCTACATCATGGCCGAGGCCCTGATGGACAAGGTGATGAAAATGGGCGGCTTTGAAACCTACGAGGTTCTGGCCACCTACCCCGGCTCCTTCTTTGAAAATATGCTGGCCCAGCACCCCTTCCTGCCCAAGACCTCCCGGCTGCTGAACGCCGAGTACGTCACCATGGACTCCGGCACCGGCTGCGTCCACACCGCCCCCGGCTTCGGCGCTGACGACTACCAGACCTGTATGCGCTACGGCATGGACCTGGTGGTCCCCGTGGACGACCAGGGCCGCCACACCGACTATGCAGGCCCCTACGCCGGTCTGAAAACCGACGAGTCTAACCCCATCATCCTGGCCGACATGAAGGAAAGCGGAATGCTCTTCGCCAGCGAAGAGATTCTTCACTCCTACCCCCACTGCTGGCGGTGCAAGAACCCCATCATCTTCCGGGCCACCCCCCAGTGGTTCTGCTCTGTGGAGTCGTTCAAGGACGAGTCCGTGGCCGCCATCCAGAACGTCCAGTGGTTCCCCAGCTGGGGCGGCGACCGGATGGAGAGCATGATTCGGGAGCGGGCCGACTGGTGCATCTCCCGCCAGCGCCGGTGGGGCCTGCCCATTCCCGTGTTCTACTGCAAGGAATGCGGCAAGCCCGTGTGCACCCCCGAGACCATCGAGCACATTTCCAAGCTGTTTGACCAGCACGGCTCCAACATCTGGTTTGAAAAGGATGCTTCCGAGCTGATTCCCGAGGGCCTCATCTGCCCCCACTGCGGCAAGGCTCACGGCTTTGAAAAGGAGACCGACACCCTGGACGGCTGGTTCGACTCCGGCTCCACCCACTTTGCCTCCCTCCACCGCCGGACTCCCGAGCTGTGGCCCGCCGACGTGTACCTGGAGGGTGCAGACCAGTACCGGGGCTGGTTCCAGTCTTCCCTTCTGACCTCCGTGGGCGCTCTGGGCCAGGGGGCCCCCTTCCGCCAGGTCATCACCCACGGCTGGACCGTGGACGGCCAGGGCCGTGCCATGCACAAGTCCCTGGGCAACGGCATGGACCCCAACGTGCTCATCAAGGAGTACGGCGCAGACATCGTCCGCCTGTGGGCAGGCTCCGCCGACTATCACGCCGATATGCGCTGCTCCAAGGAGATTTTCAAGCAGCTGAGCCAGAACTATCTGAAATTCCGCAACACCGCCCGGTACTGCCTGGGCAACCTGGACGGCTTTGACCCCAACAACCTGGTTCCTGCCGAGCAGATGGAGGAGCTGGACAAGTGGGCGCTGACCAAGCTGAACGCCCTGGTGGAGGCCTGCCGGGCCGCCTACATGGGTTATGAGTTCCACGTGATTTCCCACGCCATCAACGATTTCTGCGTGGTGGAGCTGTCCAGCTTCTACCTGGACATCCTGAAGGACCGGCTGTACTGCGAGGAGCGGGACGGCCTGCGCCGCCGCTCTGCCCAGACCGCCCTGTATCTGATTCTGGATGCCATGGCCAAGGTCTTCGCCCCCATTCTGGCCTTCACCTGCGACGAAATCTGGCAGGCCATGCCCCACCGGGACGGTGACGACACCCGGAACATTCTGCTGAACCGGATGCCCGAGAGCTTTGCTGCGTACGCTCTGGACGAAAACGCCATGGCCGCCTGGGACACCCTGATGAAGCTGCGCCAGGATGTCAACGGCGTGCTGGAAAAGGCCCGGGCCGACAAGCGCATCGGCAAGGCCCTGGAGGCCCACGTGACCCTGGATACCGCCGACGTGGCTCTGAAGGCCGCCTGCGAGGGCAAGAACCTTTCTGAGCTGTTCATTGTCTCCGAGTGCACCTGGGGCGCTCCCGAGGCCGGTGCCGAGACCGCCCAGGCCGAGAACTTCCCCGGCCTGACCATCGGTGTCAGCGAGGCCAAGGGCGAGAAGTGCCCCCGCTGCTGGATGCACTCCCAGAGCGCCGACGAAAACGGCCTGTGCCCCCGCTGCGCCGCCGTGGTGGCCAAGCTGGACGTGGAGTTCTGATTCCGGCTGCACTCCCCTGTTACAAAAGGCGGTCAGCTCACGCTGACCGCCTTTCGCCCCCCGTAGGGCGGCCTGACCCCAGGCCGCCATCGGCGCAAGCCGCATCGCCGACCAGGCCGTCTACACCGACGGCACCGTCAACGACCGCTGCTGCACCGTGGTTTTCCCCTGATAAAAAAGCTCCCCACTGCCTGTGGGGAGCTTTGTTCGTATTAAACCGTATAGCCCTTCTGGCGGATGACGGCGGCTACCTGGTCGGTGTATTTCTGGCAGACGGCCTGGTCCTCGGCCTCCACCATCACCCGGATCACCGGCTCGGTGCCGGATTCCCGGACCAGAATGCGGCCGGTGTCCCCCAGCTGGGCGGTGACCTCCGCCACGGCGGCCTGGACATCGGGGTCCGCCTGGGCGGCGGCCTTGTCGGTGACACGGACGTTTTGCAGCACCTGGGGATAGAAGGTGAAGCCCCGGCACAGCTCGCTGAGGGGCTGCTTTCTGGCCTTCATCACCTCCATGATTTTCAGGCTGGTGAGAATGCCGTCGCCGGTGGAGGCGTACTTGGAGAAGATGATGTGGCCGCTCTGCTCGCCGCCCAGGCGGCAGCCGGTGCGCATCATGTATTCGTAGACGTATTTGTCCCCAACGGCGGTTTTGGCGTAGTCGATGCCCAGCTCGTCGAAGGCCTTGTACAGGCCGAAGTTGGACATCACCGTGGTGACCACCGTGTTGTTCAGCAGCTTGCTGCGGTCCTTCATGTACTTGCCGTAGATGTAGAGGATGTGGTCGCCGGTGACCACGTTACCCTTTTCGTCCACGCACAGGCACCGGTCGGCATCGCCGTCGTAGGCAAAGCCCACGTCCAGGCCGTTGTCCAGCACGAACCGGCGCAGGCCCTCGATGTGGGTGGACCCGGCGTCCCGGTTGATGTTGTAGCCGTCGGGCTCGGCGTTGATGACGTAGGTCTTGGCCCCCAGAGCGTCAAAGACGGACTTGGCAATGTTCCAGGAGGAGCCGTTGGCGCAGTCCAGGCCCACCTTGGTGCCCTTGAAGGAGTAAAGCCCCAGGGAGATGAGGTAGCCGATGTACCGGTTCCGGCCCGCCACATGGTCAACGGTCCGGCCGATGGTGTCCCGCTTGGCCAGAGGCAGCTCCTCCCAGGCCCGGCCGAAGGCCTCCAGGTGGCCGTCCAGATAGGCCTCCACCAGGGAAATGACGCTCTCGTCCATCTTCTCGCCGAAGCCGTTGATGAGCTTGATGCCGTTGTCGTAATAGGGGTTGTGGCTGGCGGAAATCATAATGCCGCAGTCAAAGCCCTCGGTCCGGGCCACGTAGGCAACAGACGGGGTGGTGGTGACGTGGAGCAGGTAGGCATCCGCCCCGGAGGCCACCAGGCCGCCCACCAGGCTGTATTCAAACATATAGCTGCTGCGGCGGGTGTCCTTGCCGATGACGATGCGGGCGGGGCCGTCGCCGCCGCTGCGGCGCTTCAGCTGGGTGTAGTACCAGCCCAGGAAGCGGCCCACCTTGTAGGCGTGGTCGGCGGTGAGGTTGCAGTTGGCTTCTCCCCGGAAGCCGTCGGTTCCAAAATATTTTCCCATAGCATTGACTCCTTGTTCAGACCGCAGGCCGCTTGGCCACCACGGTTCCGTCTTTTTTCCAGATGCTGTCCGGCGGCACCACGCCCCGGACGCAGGAGGTGGGATAGATGTTGGTATGGCGGCCCACCACGGTGCCGGGGTTCAGGACGCTGTTGCAGCCCACCTCCACGAAATCGCCCACCATAGCGCCGAATTTTTTCAGCCCCGTGGGCATTTCCTCTGCCCAGGACTTCACCACCACCAGGGTCTTGTCGGACTTGACGTTGGAGGTCAGGCTTCCGGCACCCATGTGGGATTTGTAGCCTAGGATGCTGTCGCCCACGTAATTGTAGTGGGGGACCTGGACATTGTCGAATAAAATCACATTTTTCAGCTCCACGGAGTTACCAACCACGCAGTTCTCCCCCACCAGGGCGCTGCCCCGGATGAAGGCGCAGTGGCGGACCTCAGTCCCGGCGCCGATGATGCAGGGCGCGCCGAGATACGCCGTGGGAGCCACAACGGCGGTTTTGTGCACCCACACCTGGGGCGCATATTCTATGTACTGCTCCCCCAGCCCGGGGCCCAGGGAGAGAATCAGCCCTTTGATGCCGCCCAGCGCCTGCCAGGGGTATTCAAAATCCGTCAAATAGCTGCCTGCCAGGGAATGGGTCATGTCAAATAGCTCTTGGGTTTTTACCATAAGGTTTCCTCCCTTCAAATGCGTCCGGAATTCGGACCTACTTACTATACACGCCCCAGGGCCATCTGTCAATGGTCATGTATATAATTCAACAAAAAATTTACAAAATATGCTTATCCGCTTCCGTTAGCAAACGTGCAGTCCAAAGGCTTCTCCTTGAGGAGAAGCTGTCATAGCCCCCAACCGGGGGCTATGACTGATGAGGTGTTACCGCAGTACGTCTAACATACAGCTCAATAAACCAGCAACACCTCATCCGTCACGGCTTTGCCGTGACACCTTCTCCTCAAGGAGAAGGCTTTGCAGCGCCATCCCGATAAGCACAAGACTGAAAAAAGCACCGGGCTTGCGCCCGGTGCTTTTGGCTGGGTTATTCGGACAGGTACAGGTTCAGGGCCTGTAAGGCGGCCTGGGCGGCCTGGTCCGGGGTGGTAACGCCGTTGCAGCAGTCGGCCATCTGGGCCAGGACCATTTTGCGGATGGTGCGGTTGGTGCTGGCGGGGGTGGTCAGAGCGTCCACCCAGCCCTTCAGCTGGCTGCGCCGCTGGGCGTCGGGCCACTTGGCGGTGTAGCTGATGGAGTTTCCCTCGCCGTCAGATGAGCCAAAGACCGCATCCGTATAGCCCTCCTCCTGGATTTCCCGGTCGAAAACCGTCCGGTTCACCGGGAAGCCGGCGGACAGGGTCTCGGCCTGAATCTTGTCGCTGAGCATGAAGGAGAGGAAGGTTTCCGCCGCCTCTGGCTGGGCTGCGGTGGTCAGAATGCCCATAATCCGCCGGGGCAGGAAGACGTTGGAGGCCTGTCCGCTGAATGCAGCGGTGACATAGCCCTCGCCCAGGTACTCCTGCTCCCCGCCCAGAGCAAAGGACCACTGCTCCATGCTGTCCAGGGTACCGGCGGACAGATAGCTGATTTCGCTGATTACATTGATTGCGCCGCCAATGCCGGTATACTGTCCCGGGGCAAAATAGTCATCCAGGTTTTTCTCGATTGCAGCAATCCAGTCCTGATTCTCCTGGCGGAAGCTCTCGTCCAGGGCGTACAGGTCCTTCATGGCCCCGTAGAACTGGGCCAGCTTTTGCGCATCCAGGGTCCCGTCGGGCTTCACCCAGGCGGCGGAGCAGCTGTCATAATACTGGTCTGCCAGCATGGCAGGCTGCATTCCGTTGACAATCCGGTCAACATCCGGATGGGCCTCCCGGGCCTGCTGGGCCGCCGCCACCAGGGAGGGCAGGTCGTGAATCTGGGAAACGGTCTGCTCCTGGCCGTAGATGGCGGGAATGGCAAAGCAGGTGGGCAGGGCGCAGATTTTCCCGTCTGCACCGTAGCAGCCGGTGACCTGCTCCAGCAGGGGCCCGGCCTGGGCCAGCAAGCCGCTCAAATCCGCCAGCAGTCCCTTTTCCAGATAGGTATTCAAATCGAAGCCGTCCAGGCAGATAAGGTCCGGGCCGGTGCCTGCCAGAATTTCCGTGTTCAGGGTGCGGATGGCGTCGGCCTCGTTCATGCCGCTTTCTCCGGACAGGCCCACCTCCAGCTCCACGGAAATCTCCAGATTTTCCTTCTGGAACCGGGAAATCATCTGGCTCAAATCGTCGTCGGGGTAGAGGGTGTAGATGTGCAGCTCGGTCTCCGCCACGGTGGGCACGGTCTCGTCATAGACAAAGCGGCACAGGGCAGGCTCCCCGTCCAGATTGCACAGCAGATAGAAGCTGCCGTCCTCGGTCCCGGTCAGTGCAATGGGATAGCACCGGGGGTCCCCCAGAGAGCACTGGGCTCCCTGCATCAGCTCCTCGGTGACGGCGCCGCCGGGGATATAGCTGTACAGGCCCTCTGTGGTGGTGAAGAACAGGTAGCCCTCGGGGTTCTCCCAGAAAATGACTCTGGGGGGATTGCCCTCGGTTTTTTTCAGATTCTCCTCCACCTGGGTCCCCAGCACCTCCGGCAGGACGGTGGTCTGTCCGTCGTGGTAATAGCTGGCGGTGGACCAGCCCAGCATATAGACATCATTGCCGCCGCAGCCGATGCGCAGCAGGTTGGTCTCCAATTCGCTGACATTATCGCCAAATTCCCCGGTTTCCAGGTTCAGCTCATGGACACCGGAGGCATAGACCTGGGCGAACAGCCGCCCATCCTCCGTAAAATCGGCGTTGGGCAGGAAGAAGCCCCAGTCCGGCATCAGCTCCGGGTAGGTAAGGGGCAGCTCCCGGCAGGCCCCCTCCGGGCTGATAACCCACAGGTGGGGCTGGACCGTTTCGTCTGCCAGGGTTTCAATGGTGTCGCAGAACACGGTGCCGTCGGGGGACAGGGCCAGGGTTTCAATTTCAATGTTCCCGCCGGCGGTAATCTCGGCGGGCAGGGGCTGCTGCTCCTCCCAGCTTTCGCCCAGAGACGTGCTGGTGTACAGCAGGATTTCCCCGCTTTCCCCCTGCAGGGCCACCCGCAGCCGCCCGTCGGCCAGCATCACCATGTCCTTGGCATAGGCGCATTCGGGCAGGGCCAGGGCCTTTTCCACATACCGGCCCTTGACATTCAGGCCCGGGGCCTCCTGGGGCTTCGTCCCGGCCTCCACCGCCGGGCCGTCCTCCCTGGCGCAGCCGCCAAAGCAGCCCAAAACCAGCAGCAGGCAAAGGGCCGCAGCAACAATTCTTTTGATCTTCATGTATATTCCTCCTTGTCTGAAGATGTCCCTATAATAGACTGTCAATCTCTAGGGAATCTCTAAGGAAGCGGGAGTTCCAAAATAAATTCTGCGCCGCCTCCCGGGGCGTCCTCCACCCAGAGTTTTCCGTGGTGCCGCCGGACGATTTCGGCGGCGATGCTCAGCCCCAGGCCGAAGTGGGCCCGGTTGGCTCTGGATTTTTCCCCCTGATAAAACCGCTCGAAAATCCGCTTCTTCTGCCCATCCGGCACCCCGGGACCGGTGTCGGAAACCGTAATCCGGAGCGCCTTCTGGCCAATGCTCATGCCCAGATGGACAGAGCCGGGGGCGGGGGTGTAGTGCCGGGCGTTGTCCAGCAGAATGGTGATGACCTGGGCAATCCGGTCCCGGTCCACCCGGACGGCGGGAATGTCCGTATCCGGCAGCTGGAGGGTCAGCTCCAGGCCCTTGGCCCGGATGAGAGGCTCGTACACCTCGAACACGTCCAGCAGCAGCATCTCCGGCTCCACGGCCTCCAGCTGGATGCTCCAGCTTTTGCTGTCAGACCCGGCCAGGGTCAGCATATCCCCAATGAGCCGGGACATTCTGCCCCCCTCCTTCTGAATCATGGCGGAAAACTGGGCCTGCTGGGCAGGCTCCGCCCGCTCCATGGCCGAGGCCGCCGAGAGAATGGCCGCCAGGGGGGTCCGCAGCTCGTGGGAGGCGGCGGCAATAAAGGCGGTCTGCCGCCGCTGGTTTTCCTGAATGGGACCCAGCAGCTTCCCGGTGAACACCCAGGAAAAGACCCCCAGCAGCGCCATGGCGCTCATAGCCACCAGCAGCACCGCATAGCGCTGGCGGGCCATGCCCTGCTCCATCTCCGCCAGGGCGTACAGGGTCACCAGCTCCAGAACCGAGCCGTTTTTGGAAATCAGCGACACCCCGGCAAAATAGCCCTCGCCGTCCGTGCCGGTGACGGGGAAGAAGCACTGGCCGGTTTTCCCGCCCAGGGTCTGGGCAGCCCGCTGCCGGACCGGCTCCATGACCGCCTCCATCTGCTTTCCCGTTTCCGAAAGGCCCAGGGAGAACAGGGGCTTGCCCGCATCCCGGATGGAGATGCAGGTCCCGGGGTCGCCGCCCAGCCGGTGGAGCCAGAAGGCGGACACCCGGTCCTCCGCCTCCAGGTAGGAGGACACGGTGCTGTGCTTTTCCGAAAAGCTCCGGTAGGCCTGGGTCCGGGTATTTTCCTCGGAAATAAACAGGAACAGCAGGGTCATCCCCAGCACAATGGCCCCGACGACGGCGGTTTGAAAGGCCGTCAGCTTCCAGCGCAGTTTATCCAGCATGGCTGTCCTCCAATCGGTAGCCCATGCCCCGGACGGTGGTCAGCCGGACCCGGGAGCCTACCTTACTCAGGCTTCGCCGGAGGATATAGGCATAGTTGTCCAGATTGCCGTCCTCCACATCGGAATCCATGCCCCAGACCCGGAGCAGAATGGTCTGCCTGGGCAGGGTCTGGCCGGGATTTCGCAGGAACAGCTCCAGCAAATCCCCCAGCCGCCGGGACAGCACGGTTTTGGCCCCGCCGCAGGACAGGGTCAGGGTATGGGGCTCATACTGAATGTCCCCAAAGGACAGCCGGGCGGACAGCTGCATGGCCGCCGGCCGGCGCAGGACGCTGCGAATCCGGGCCAGCAGCTCCTCAAAGGCGAAGGGCTTTCCCAGATAGTCGTCGGCCCCGCTGTTCAGCCCCTCGGTGCGGTCCTGGGTCTGGCCCAGGGCCGTAAGGAAAATCACCGGGGTGGAGATGTGCTCCCGGCGCATGGCCTTGAGCACGTCCATGCCGTCCATCCCGGGCAGCAGCCGGTCCAGCAGAATCAGGTCGTGAAGCCGCTCCCGAATCAGGTACAGTCCCTCCTCGCCGTCCATGGCCACATCCACCGCAAACCCCTCCTGCTTGAGCTGGAAGGGAATGGTGGCGCACAAAATCTCATCGTCCTCAATCATCAGAATCCGCATCAGGCCGCCTCCTGTTCATCAGCATCAGCGCCAGCAGGCCCGACGCTGTGGTACATACCATCGATTTTACCATATTGGCCATCATTTGCAAGTGGGTATTTCCCATGGGGGTCCGCAGCACCAGCCGGAAATTCTCCCCCTGGGCCTCCGCCCAGCTGCCCCAGAAGGAAAAGTCGGACCACCGGGTGGGCAGCATATCCGGCTGCATCAGAATTCTGCTTCCCAGCAAAACTAGCAGTCCCGCCTCCCCCAGCAGCAAAAGCAAAGGCTTCAGCAGCCCGGGCAGCTGCCGCCGGGACGGGAGAAGGCCCCCCAATTTCCTTGCGCCCTGGAGCAGGGCCGCCAGCACCAGCAGCCCCGGCAGCACCAGCAGCAGATTGTGGCACAGGACCCACAGGGGGTAATAGTCCGCAAGGCTGCCCTGTAGGCCCCAGCGCATGAGAAACTGATCTGCAATCTGAGCCCCGCCCTCCGCAGGAGCGGCCAGCACGCACCGGTTCAAAACCAGCCCGTCCCCCTCCCCGGCCAGGGCCACCATGGTGGGCTTGTCCGCCGGGACGGTGCCCAGGACCCGATAGGGCACGTCCCCCCGCCACAGGGTCTGGCCGCCGCACCGGTCAGTGCCGAACAGCCTTTGGGCCGTTTCCGCGTCCAGAAGGCAGCCCGCCTGCCAGGCCAGCACACCGGCATCCAGCAGCTCCGGATTTCCCGACAGGTACACCGGCGTCACCTGGGCCATGCCGCCGGTCTCCCGGCACTGCACCTGCTGCTCTGTGCCCTCGCCCCAGAAGCAGAAGCCCACGCTCTCCGCCAGCCCCTGCTCCCGGGCAAATATCTCCTCCGCCCTGGCCCCATCGATGCTCCGGGACAGCACAAGGCAGGGAAACGCCGCATTTTTCCCGGCGGCCTGGCAGAACACCACGGCCAGACCGTACAGCAGCGCCGCCAGGGCCAGCAGCAGACGCTGCATCCATTTTTTCCCCTTCATATCATTCCACCCGCACCCGGCTGCCGCTTTCGACGGACCGGTCCGCACTGACAATCACCTGGTCCTGGGGGCCTAATGCCCCCTCTGCCACGGCGGCCATGGTTTCGTTCTGCTCCAATACGGTGACGGTCACCTTTTCCGCCTGGGTCTGACGGCCCATGACCGACTCCGCCTCCCGGACCACCAGCACATAGGTCTGGTTCCGCTCATCCAGACGGAGGGCGGACAAGGGCACGCAGCAGCCATAGGGCTGGGATTTTTTGGTATAGCTCAGCTCCATGCTGGCCCCCAGAGTCATGCTGCCGGCGGGGAGCTGGACCGTCAGGCGGTAGCTGCCCGCCGACTCGTCGGCGGAAAAGGTGGTCACAGGCAGGTCCCGGAAGCTCTTTCCGCTGCCGGAGCGGAGGGTCACCAGGTCCCCCACCCCGATGTACTTGCTCTGGTCCTCGGTGGCCGTTCCGGCAAATTTGCAGCCCTGGCTCAGGTCCGCCAGGAGAATGGCGGTGGTGTCCGTGGTTTTTTCGCCGGTTTGCAGGTTGCATCTGGTGACAATGCCGTCGGTGGGGGACAGGATTTTCCCCTCCGCCTGCCGCAGGGCCTCCAGCTTTTCCAGCTCCAGCTTCATCTGCTCCCAGGTAATCTGGCCAATCTGGGCGGAGCTGCTGGTTCCGGCGGGCAGGTTGGCCGAGTGGACGGCCCGGCCGTAGGTGGTTTTGGCGGTGTCCAGAGCCGCTACCGCATCGTCGTAGGCATCCAGAGCCTGCTCCACAGCATCAAGAAGCGCCTGCTCGGACAGCGGCTCGCCGCTGCTCTGCCGGTAAAATTCCTCCAGGGCAGCATCCGCATCGGAAAGGGTCTGCCGGGCCTGGTCCAGATTCTCCCGGGCCCCGGCCAGCCGGTCGGAAAATTCGGCCCGGACGGCGGCCTCAATCTCCTGTTTCTGCTCCTGGGTCAGCTCTGCCGCAGACGGCAGGTCGGTCTCCGCACCGTCTGACGGTTCCTCCGGCGTGGCCTGCTCCGCCTGGAAAATGGCATCCGCAATGGCCTGGTCAAGCTCCCTTTCCAGCTCCTCCAGGGCGGCGGCGGCACTGTCGCAGGCCGCCCCGGCCTCCTGCCGGGCCAGCAGCAGGGCCTGCTCCTCCGCCTTGCCGTCTGTGACGCCGTTGTAGTAGTCCTCCAATGCGTTCTCCGCCCGGTCCAGGTTTCGCTGGGCCCGGTCCAGGTTGGTCTCGGCCTGGGCAACTGCGCTGTCGTAATTCTCCGCCGCCTGGGCCTGCTGGTTTTCCCGCTGCCTCTGGGCGCTGGCATTTTGGGACCAGGCATCCTGCACGGACAGCTGCTGCTTTTTCAGATTCTGCTGCTGGGTCAAAATCGCCTCGTCCAGATAGTCCAGGTCCAGCACCGCCAGCACGTCCCCCCGGCTGACCTGCTGGCCCTCGTTCACGCAGACGCTGCCAACCCGAAGGCCGCCGACGGTGGTGACGGCCAGCTCCTGGTTCTGAACGGTTTTGCCGGTAATCTGCACGGTGTGATTGACGGTGCCCCGGCTGGGAGCCGCCGCCGTCACCACGGCGGTGCCATGCTGATAAACGGCTCTTGAAAGGAGGGTAAAGACCACCATGGCCCCGAAAAACAGGCCAATCCATTTCCAAATCACTGTCTTTTCCAATTTCATATACATCCTAATCCTTTCCGCCCGACATGGCGATGCCCTGCTCCAGCTGCTCCTGGCAGCCCAAAAACAGCAGCAGCGCCGGGACCAGCATCAGAAACGCCGCCGCAAAGCCTACCCCCATTTCCTCCATGCCGATCTCCGGCAGGAACAGAGACAGGGGCCACAGGGACCTTGTTTTCAAATAGGTCATGGGCTGCTCAATCATATTCCAGGAATCCAAAAACGTCAGAATGCACACCGACAGAATTCCCGGGGCCCCCATGGGAATGCCAATCTGCCAAAAAATCCGAAGCTCCCCGGCCCCGTCCAGCCGGGCCGCCTCCAGAATTTCCGGCGGAACGGCCTTGAAAAACCGATGGAGAATAAACACCGGAAGGGTGGAAAACACGGCGGGCAGGATGACGGCCCCCAGAGTGTCCAGCAGATGCAGGTCCTTCAGCACCAGATACTGGGGGAACATCAGCACCTGAAAGGGCATCAGCATCAGAACAATGTAAAAATTCAAAATCAGCCCCTTCCCTCTCAGAGGGAACTGGGCCAGCGCCCAGGCGGCGGCCACATCCACCAGCAGCTGCCCCGCCAGAATGCAGACAGAAATCAGCACGGAGTTCCAGAACATGACGAAAAACCCCGGGCTGTCCAGCAGCACCTCCACCAGGGATTTCAGCGTCGGAGCCGCCGGCAGCCATGACCAGTCCGCGCTCCCCTCCCCGCTTCCAAAAACCGGGGCCAGATTCTGCTCCAGCTCCCACTGGGACGAAAAAGCGCCGGTGACGGCCACCCAGATTGGAAAGCAGATGCAGAAGGTAAGCATCAGCAGCAGCGCCCCGAGGAGCACCTTATTTCTCTTTTTCATTTACGCCTCACCGTCCCATGCCTTTTGAAGAATTCCGATCAGCAGAAACACCACCCCGGAGGTCATCACCGAGGCGGCGGCAATCTTGTCAAAGTCCAGCTCCCGGAACCAGTTGTTGTACAGGTGCTGCAGCAGGTACATACTTTCGTGGGGATAGTCCCCCGCCACCAGCCAGGCCTCCCGGAACACCTTAAAGGAATTCAGCAGGGACATGACCGTGATGGTAAAGGCCGTGCCCCGGAGGCTGGGCAGGGTGATATGCAGAAAGGTCTGCCACCGGCCTGCGCCGTCCACCTGGGCCGCCTCGTAAATGCCCTCCGGAATGGCGGAAAGCCCCGCTGTCCACAGAATCATGGTGTAGCCAAGGTTTTTCCACAGATAGCTGATTACCAGCATCCAGAAGGCCGCATTGGAGCCCATCCAGTCGATTCCGGTCCCGCCGGCCCCCAGCAGCGCCCCGTTGATGAGCCCATGCCCGTGAAACAGCACCTTCCACACCAGCACCACCGACGCCGCCGGAACCGCCATGGGCATCAGAAACACACTGCGCAGCGCCCCGCCGACGCCGGGAATGGCATACAGCAGCACCGCCAGAGCCAGAGACACCGCCAGCAGCAGCGGAATGCACACGGCAATGAACTGCCCGGTGTTGGAAACGGCCCGCTGAAAGGCGGTGTTATGCAAAACAGCGGCATAATTCTGCACCCCGACCCAGCGCCCCCCAATGGCGCTTTGAAAGGACCTGAGCAGCACCTGCACCATAGGCAGCAGGGAAAAATACAGCACCCCCACCAGATTGGGCAGCACAAAGGCCCAATAAACCAGGCTCTGCCTGGCCCCCGGCGGCAGCCTTCGGATTTTCTTCTTCATAAACCATGCCCCTTTTGTCGCATTTGGGGATGAGTATACACTGTGCACCTCTAAAGAATCTCTAAAATGGGGCAGACTTCGTAGAGCTGCCGGGGTGAGCCCCATTTTCTGGGGAAAACCAGGAAATAATTCTTGACTTTTCCATCTTCCGTGCTATAATGGGTGTGTTCGGTTCAAGATGCCGGTATAGCTCAGTTGGTAGAGCAACTGATTTGTAATCAGTAGGTCGGGGGTTCGAGTCCGTCTACCGGCTCCAGCCGACAGATGCTTTCCGTGGACTCGAAAAATAATTACATATCTGGGGGAGTTCCCGAGTGGCCAAAGGGGACAGACTGTAAATCTGCTGCGTTTCGCTTCGATGGTTCGAATCCGTCCTCCCCCACCAACTCCAGAGGAGAAATCCTCTGGAGTTCCTTTTGTTTTAGATGAATTTGCTTGTTTTTACCCTTCAAAAGTTCTGCTTTTGAGGGGCGCTTTTTGTGTAACCCTGACTACACTAGTTCTTAGACGCAAATTTTATTACGGGGATGCTTTGCAGCGAGAATCTCCCGTTGCTTTTTGGATGAAACATGAGTATATATCTGGGTTGTTGTAATGGAACTGTGGCCAAGGAGCTGCTGGATATACCGGATATCTACATCCTCCTCAAGCAGCAGTGTAGCAAATGAGTGTCTGAACATATGTGGTGTGATGTGCTGCTCTATATGGGCTTGATCTGTGTACCGGGTGATCATGTTTCTAACGGACTGGTCTGATAGTTGTCTGCCAAGACGGTTTATGAAGAAATGTCCAGTGGCTTCAATTTTATCGGCAAAGGCCGAACTATACTCGGATACTGCCGTCAGGACATTCACATGACCCACCTGGATGATTCGCTCTTTGGCGCCCTTGCCAAAGATTTTGATCGTCCCGTCCGTAACACCGATGTCATCTGCTCCCAATGAGCATAGCTCCGATACTCGCATGCCGGTGGCAAACAGCAACTCCAGCACAGCTATATCTCGTAGCACTGTATTGTATCGATAAGAACCAGCAGTGAGCGTGGCCTTGGCGGCATACACACATTTTAGGAGTGTATCAACTGACGAGAGAGGGATGGTCCTTGGAAGCAGGAACGGTTCGTGTAGTTTTATCCGAAGTTTGGAAAACGGATTAACATTGATGATCTCCTCAAATTCTAAATAATTTAAGAATGCCTTAAGACTGGCGATTTTGCGTTTGACACTTTTGACCTTGTACTTTCGATGCAGCTCACCGATGAAATTCTGTATGCACTCTCTGTCTAGCAGGTGTTGATGCATTAGAAAAAATTCAGTGAATTGCCTCAGATCTATTCCATACGCCTTCACAGTTTTGGGACTGAGCCCCTTCTGAATTTTGCAGTACTCTAGGTATTTGCTCACCTGTCCACTCAGTTCTTTGTCATCCATCATCTGTATCTCCTGTCATGTAAGTGCTGGAGGAGATAGTGAATCTGATCCAGCCTACATGAGAGTATACAGCGATCTATTGGCATTTGCGAATCAAAGGTGTCCGGTTCCTTCGAAAATGAGCCGGACGCCCTCTTTTTATGTGTTCTGCTGCTTTTTTCCATTCACTGCCCTTGTGTTCCGTAAGCATTATGCGGAGTGCGGTGCCATTGGACTTCTCTTTGTTTTCACTATCCCAAGATTTGACCGTTTTCTGCCTGGCACATTTGTCTCTTCATATGGGATAACACGCAATTACGCCATAATAAATGAATTAAGATAAAAAAATCATAATTTTTCATTTTTTCAGTTGCATTTATAAGAAAGGAAGGTATAATAAGGATATAGGAGGTATGAATATGCTGATTGAATTTAAGTTTGAAAACTACCGCTCTTTTAGAGACGAAGCCGCTCTTTCTATGGAAGCTACAGGGCTGGGTGCGTTTAAGGACAGCCTGATTTTGCATAAGAATCTCCGTATTCTTCCAGCTGCTGCAATTTACGGAAAGAACGGAGGCGGTAAAAGCAATGTGATCCGGGCGTTTTGGCTGGCAGCGCAGTTTGTCCGAAATGCACAGCGGACACAGCATGAAAAGGCAAACATTCCAATGCAACCATTTCTGCTGGATGATGATTCTCGGAATAAGCCTACCTCTTTTGAATTTACCTACTTGCTGGATGATGTAAAATATGTGTACGGTTTTTCTGCAACAAAAACAGAAATTGTAAAAGAATATTTATTCCACTCTCCGAAGGGGCAAAGTGCTCTGGTATTTTATCGGAACTATCAGACATTTGAGTTTCGAGAGAATACAGATAAGAAATTGCGTCAGCTCATTAGCGAGGCCGTTGCGAAGAACCAGCTTTATTTTGCTGTAGCCTGTACCATGAACGAAAAGGCCTGCGTTTCTGCTATGCGCTGGTTCCGGGAACATCTGTTTTTCTCCCGTGACTACACCGATATCCCGCATCAGCTGTTGGAATACTCTGAAGATCCGGATATGCTGAAATCCATAAAGGACTATGCAAAAGCAGCAGACCTGGGCATTCAAGATATGCAATTCGAGCTTAAGAGCCGGGATATTTCTGAGCTAGAAAAGGATGCTGACGGTGTTCCAGAAGGGATCATCGAGGCACTAACTCTGTTTGCGAGAGCACTTTCTGAAAATACAAACGAGTCAGAAACAAAGCTCAAGCTGGGCGAAGTTCATGCAACCTCTTTCCACAAGGGGCGTTCTGCAGATGGGACAGAAAAACTGTATCCGTTACAGTTGGCAGATGAATCCGACGGAACCCGTAAACTGATGGCTCTTGCCCCTGGAATTGAGCGTGTTCTGAACTGTGGTGGCGTCATGTGTGTTGATGAGCTGGATAAAGAAATGCATCCCCTCATGGTAGAAATGATCGTATCCAAGTTCCAGAGTCCCGTCAGCAACCCCAACCATGCACAGCTCATTTTCACGACACATGATATGGAATTGCTGAACATGGAACTGCTTCGTAAAGACCAGATTTACTTTGTGGATAAGCGGCGGAAGGACGGAACTTCCACACTGTACAGTGTCAGTGATTATTCCACTACCACAAATGAAAACATTCGCAAAGGTTATCTTTTGGGCAAATTCGGTGCCACACCAGACCTTCAGATCGAGGAGGTAATCTAAGATGCCCAGACAAATGAAGAAATCAAAACCACTAATATACATTTTTTGTGAGGGAGAATCGGAGCAGTGCTATGCTCAATTTCTGAAAGAAGAATTTGAAGAAGTAGCAGCAATCAAATATCCCCCTAAGACTGGATTATTTGAAGAGGCAAGAGATAAATTCACAAAAGAGCCCCGATATAAGAGTGCCGTCCCTGCGACAGATGAAATATGGTTTTTCTTCGATGTAGAAGAATCCGATCACAAGCACTGGGACTCCAGGACAAAGATTATTGATCAGCTTCGGAAGCTTCGAAAGAAGCCCAATATTAGGGTTCGCCTCCTGATGACCACTGGCTGTATTGAGTATTGGCTGATGCTACATTATCAAATGATGGCTCCTGCAATCAATTGTACCGCCGATAAAGAGCGCATCATCAATCAGCTCAAGCAAAAGATGCCAGGATACAAAAAAGGTGACTTTGAAACAACGGAGAAAATTGCTAGAATGTATCAAACCGCAGTCAGAAATGGAGCGAAGACGCTGGCTAATCTTCTGCCCGACGGAATTCCTACATTGGAAGATACAGATGCGAGAAACCATTGGCTGCATCAGAGCAGTAAAACTTTTACGACTGTTCAGGAAGCCATTGTGTATTTGGAATCATTAAAGATTGTGTAATCAAGTGAATTTGGCAGAAGCACGGACAATAAAAGTCCGTGCTTCTGCCAAATTTCACATGTTCCCACATTTCCGGGGCATAGACTTCACTCTTTAGAAGTAACATGCTATTTTTTCATTGTTTGCACCGTCTCCCAATTTGACCGTTCCGCACCACGATACAGTTGTAACATAGGATGATTGTCTGCCGATGTCTAGCTGTTTTGGGCCCCACCCTGGACCGCCAGCATAATATATCGGTACACTGATCCAGCTCTAATAAAGTTGAAGGGCGGCTCCCATCCGGGAGTCGCCCTTTTTTGAAAGTCCCAGGCACTCACTAGATAATACAGAAGAAAACTTGTCGTTCCATGTAAGAAATAAAAAACATCTAGCGATATGGATTTTAACTCGATATTCCGGTATTCTAGTGTTGTAAAAAACAACGAAAGGTGTTAATGACTATGAAAAGATTTACTTCTCTGATTACATCTCTGCTTCTGTGTGCCATGCTGGTGACTGCTTTCCCGCAGACAGCTTGTAACAGTAGGGATAATAGCACTCATGCGCATATCGAAGAAACCGTCGCAGAGGAACGGAATCCAAGATTCGTGGACTCTATGGTTGAGGATCTCTAACCTTCAAACACCAAGTTTATACATCTCTGTGCATCTTTTTTCACAAGTTCTCGATTATGACCATCACCAAATGCCTTAAACAAATAGTAGGATTGGTAAAATAAATCTCTGCTTTTCTCTTCATCCCCTAAGTAGTAATAACACTCCGCCATAACATCCAGCAAGCGAGGCATGGGAAGATGGTAACCAGAGGCAAGGCACTCGGCTCGCCCCTCTTCGGCAATTTGAATTGCTTTCTCATATTGTCCTATGATCCCTAGCTCTCTAGCATAATTATATGCAATCATGCTGAAGTGGGTACGGTTTACGGGAATATCCTTAAAGTGCTTTCTGATATATCCACAAAGCTGACTCAGAATACTGATGGCTTCCATATGTTCTCCTGCACGACTGAAACCCGTTGCTAAGAGATTGATGATTTTTATTTCTTCACTGGTATACAAACTTTTCCCAATCTCATCAATGTCAAAAGATGGAACCGTCAGACGAATCGCATCCATCAACATGGCACGTTGCTCCTGAATGCTGTATTCACTCTCTTTTCCAAGAAGAACCCTGGAGCGGAGAATCATTTGGCGACTGACCGTATCTCCCTTTTCAATCATTGCTTCGAGTTTTTGATGGTTCTCGAATGCGGCTTTCCGTATAGCTGGACGTTCATTTTTACTCGCATGCTCGAACTGAACATTAAATTCAGTGATTTGTTTTTGCAATGCCTCGATCTCAAGTTCGTTCTTACTAAGCATTGCCCAATAGCGATCAGCTGGCAAATCCAAGCGTTCCAAAATTGCATTAATTCGAGTACGGTTAGGGGTTTGTTTTCCGTTCTCAATTCTGGATATTGTAATAGGATCACATATTCCTTCGCACACCTGCTCCTGAGTTAATCCCAACTCCAGGCGTTTCTGCCTGATAACTTCGCCTAAGAAAATTTCTTGCATTCCACTCATCCCCTGTATGTTGAATTAAATAAATTATAACATATTTGAGGACATTTGTCGAGTAATGAACTAGGCGTTCCATGTTATTTTTCACTTACATGTTATGATATGTTCTTTTCTTTCTCGTCATGCTATTCTATATCACGGCGAGGGAAATGCACATATAAATCCCAAGCGAATCAAATGAAAGGAGAATTCGGAAATGGAAGTCGTTGCAACCAAGTTGCCTCTGGCCATCAACAGCAGATTCTTTGACACGATCGTTAACAATGTTGCTGGCTGTGGCTGCAAAAAGTAATCTTTTGTGTGCCTCGGTTTTACCGGAGCACACACTACTTTTCCAAAAATCATCGGAGTTTTCCGCAAAACAAGAAAAGGTGCTACTATGTATATTATTCCAGGCTATATTCGATACAAAGAAGAGAATGGTGTGCTTTTCGTATCTTCAGACCTGTTACATAACGTAATTAAGCTCACGGACACCGCTCTGCAGGCTGAGTTCTGCGAACTCATTAAATCTGGTGGCTGCGCCGATCTAAGTACACCACTAACACAGTTCCTTCATGCCCAAGAGTTGCTGCTAACGAAGGCTGAAATCGACCAGTCTTTGGAAACAGTGAAAGCGCTAATGGATGATGTTTTAATGTTAACCATTATGCCGACTGAAGGATGTAATTTTCGATGCCCTTACTGCTATGAAGATCATACCCCGCATCACATGACTCGTAAACTGCTCGACAGATTAAAAGACTTCATTCAGGAACAGGCCCCTAAATTCAAAGTTGTGCGAGTCAACTGGTTCGGCGGTGAACCAACGCTATGCCAAGATAATGTGTTGGAGATTGCATATCTCATCCAGTCTCTTCAATCCGTTCACCAATTTTACTACAGCTCAAGCATGACAACCAATGGCTATTTGCTTGATCGAAAGCACTTCGACCAGTTATATGCATCTGGGATTAAGTGTTTTCATATTACTCTTGACGGCTGGAATCACGATCATACGAGACCCCATGTTTCTGGTGCTGGGACTTTGCAGCATATTCTCGATAATTTGATTTCCATTTCAGAACTACCTCAAAATGAGTATGATTTTAAGGTGATCATTCGGCATAACATTCTCGCAGGGGATATGGATTTCAGCTGGTATGACCATCTATATCATTTATTCGGAAAGGATCCTCGCTTTTCCCTAACTGTGCGTACTGTGAATGACTGGGGTGGAGAATCCGTTATGAACTTGGATTTGGTACAGGGCGAAAAGAAAATATCTCTTCCTCAGCTGCATGAGGAATACCTGGATAAAATAGGTATGAAGCGGGAATGCGAAAACAGTGAAATGTTCGCCAGAATTTGTTATGCTGCATATCCAAATGGCTATGTATTCCGTGCAAATGGGGAAATTGTAAAATGCTCTGTTGCTCTGGACCATCCCAGAAATCTTGTTGGCCACCTCGACCCTCAAAACGGTGTATCGGTCGATAGTGTAGCAAATCAACTTTGGTATCAAAATGAGCTCCGTCCGGAGTGTTACACCTGTCCAGATGTTCTAAGTTGCTTCAATATGCAGTGCAAACGGTACGCAGTTATTGATAATCAGGAACCGTACTGTCACAGGACAGACTTCTAAGTTTTTGAAAGGAATGTTTTTATGTTCTATTACATCAAAAGCAACTGGAAAACAAATATTCTAGCCTGCTTGCTGATTGCATCCGAGCTCATTCTATACACCGTGCTCCAGATGGTAATGATGCACTTTTTTGATGCGGCTATTCAACTGAATCTCCAAGTCTTTTTGTCTTGGCTCCCTGTGGTCGTATTTCTGATGCTCGGTGTACAGGGAATTGCCGTGCTGGAAACAGTTAGTACCAAGCGTGCCGTCCGAGCTATGAATAACCATGTCCGAAAGGATCTGTATGCTACATTGCTGGGCAAAAACCACCAAGAGTATCACAGCAAGGACAGCGGCGAATACATATCCTGGCTGACAACCAATATCAAGTTGATCGAGCAGAACGCATGGAATCCGTTCTTCAATGGTTTTGGCGAAGCCGTTTATGTAGTGAGTTGCTGTATCGCTCTAAGCTACTTGCACTGGTCTATGCTTGTTGTTGGCCTTATCTGTGCCGTGATTACCTGGCTCCTTCCCAAATCTTTCACCAAGAAAATGGAGCAGTCCGGTGTAGAATGTGCCAATGCAGAAGCAGAGGCAACATCCAAAATTCGTGACTTGCTGTCTGGCCTTGATGTTCTTTGCTCCTTCGGTCATAAAAGAAGATTCATCCGCCAGGGTTGTGAAGCCAGTGACATTGTGGAGAAAGCCGCCTGCAAGCAGACCGTTATCCATTCCAAAGCCCGATTTGTCATTTCTTCTATCAATCTGATTTTCCAGATTTTACAGCAGATTCTCACCGTAGTCTTGGCTTTCCAAGGTAAGATGATTATGGGTGCCCTCGTGAACGCTACAAATTTGACCAGCGGGATTTCCTCCGGCCTCAGCACGATTGCAAGCACACGAATGTCTTTTGCCGCCGCAAAGCCCTATTTTGACAAAATTACAGTCCATGCCGATGAATCAACTGCAAAGACTGATATCCCCACCGCTCCTATGTCGAAGGGAATTGCCGTTCAGAATGTTAGCTTCAATTATGGGGAGAAGCCCATTCTTCGTGATATGTCAATCTGTTTTGAAAAGGGCAAAAAATATGCCCTCACCGGCCCCTCTGGTTGCGGCAAATCCACCCTTCTCAAGCTCCTGCTGGGCTGGCTCCCGGAATACACCGGCTCTATCCAGCTTGATGGCAGGGATGCAAGGAGCTTTACCACCGAGCAGCTTCAGCAGCAAATGAGTTACATTGAGCAGGATGTGTTCCTGTTCAACACCACCATCCGTGAAAACATCACCTTGGGGGAAACCTTCACCGAAGCTCAGATTGCAAAGGCTATCCATGACAGTGCGTTAGACGGCGACCTTGCAAATATGCCTTTGGGCTTGGACACTCCTGTAGGTGAGGAGGGCAGCTGTCTCTCCGGCGGCCAGAAACAGCGTGTAGCCATCGCCCGTGCGTTGATCCACAACCGCTCTATCTTGCTGGTGGATGAGGGCACAAGCGCTCTTGACCAAAAGAACGCAGACATCGTAGAAAAGAGCCTGCTGAATAATCCCGACTTGACCTTGATTCTCGTCAGCCACCACCTGTCCCCGGAGCGCAAAGTACAGTTTGATGAGGTGTTTGAATTGGAGCCTGTTAGGGTTGCAGTATAACACAAACTAAGCAGCGGTGTACAAGGGGCAACTAACAATATGAAAAAACAAGTGGTTTGATGGAGTGGAAAAATCATATTTTCCACTCTATCTTTACGCAGTCGCTGGTTGCGCTGATAGAAGAAATCAGACAATCGGCGGCTGTTCTTTTATCGTCAAAACTGATATTATCCCAATCGTCCAGATAGCCGGACAGCAGTTCAATCTGCTTCGGGGACATGGTTTCAACGGTCAAGTCCGCAATCGCTTTTGAAAGCATTTGGCGGCGGGTATCAAGTTCTTCGATTTTCTTGTTGGCGTATGCAAGCAAGGTGGCGTTTGCCCCGGTCAGCGTATCAAGCAGTTTTTCAATCTCGGCTTCGACTTGTGCCAGCTCTACCTGATGGGCGGTAATCTTCGGATTGACCGTTTCCTCGCCGCCCCGCAGATGTTTGAACTCCCGGAATTTTTCTCTCATAGCGGCAAAAATGAATTGCTCAAAATCTGCCTTGCGGAGAGTGCCGCACCCGGTACAGCCTTTGTGATCTGAACGCTTGGTACAGCGGAGGTAATCACAGCCAGAAGGGCTATGCGTTACCTTTAAGGCATACCCACAACGCCCGCATTTGATTTTTCCGGCAAGCCATGTGTTTGTTGCTTTCCGTCCGTTCTGGAAGGTCTTGTTTGCCAAGAGCTTTTTCCGACACCTTAACCATACATCCGAAGTAACAAGGGGGCGATGGGGAGCGATAACAAGTATCTGGTCTTTCAAGCACCTGTCCTTGTCCTCTTTTACATCCCGGCCTTGGTAGAGGTAGCAACTGTTGTAACCGTCAAAATCGGCGGCGTCATTTACAATGGCTGCGCCTTGGCTCTTGAAGAACTCATACAGTTTCAAATCTGCCTCGGCATAAACAGGATTTCTTAGAAGCTGGGAAAGGAATGTTCGAAAGAGTGACTTTCCGTTTACCTTAATATCCTGTTCCTCAAAATACCGGGTAATGTCTCCGAAAGAGGTCTGCGGCTGTGAGTACATGGCGAACATCAGACGAACAAGGTCTGCTGTTTCCGGGTCGGCAACCATCTTCTTTGTATGGATACCTTCAATCACAGTAGGCTCTAACTGATAACCGAAGGGAGCCTGACCGCTCATGTGAAAGTCTTTCAGACACCGGGAGTAATAGGCATCCGTTACACGCTTCTGGATTGTCTCACGTTCAAGCTGGGCGAATACGATACAGATATTAAGCATTGCCCGGCCCATCGGTGTTGAAGTGTCGAATTTCTCCGTGGACGATACAAACTCTACATCGTACTGCTGAAATAGCTCCATCATTGTTGCGAAGTCCAGAATGGAGCGGCTTATTCTGTCCAGCTTGTAAACGATAACACGCTTTACCCGGCCTCTCCTGATTTCAACAAGTAGCTTCTGGAACTCTGGCCTGTCGGTGTTCTTTCCCGAATAGCCTTTGTCTTTGAATATCTTACAACTGCCGCCTTTCAATTCGTATTTGCAGAAATCAATCTGGCTCTCAATACTGATACTGTCCTTGCGGTCTACTGACTGTCTTGCATAAATTACATCTTCTCTAATTTCCATGTTGGGCTCCTTTCCTGTGGGAATGGAGCTACCAACCTACAAGTATATTATACCATTGATAGCCCCGGACAACAATGTTGTGGAGCATTAGCACCGTTTGTCCCCGGCGGGGCGGTACTTGCTGAACACCTCATACAGACAGCGTTCAATCTCTTTTTTCCGTGTTTCCTTTTCCTTCGGGGAAAGCACCGGCGTAAGACTTTCCAGCACAATGGTTTTCCCCTGAAAAGGAACGGACTTGGTTTCTCTGTGATAAGTAACGGATTGTACCATCAAAGCCTCCTTTTCAAAACAGGGTGTATAAGCCAGCAATTTCCCTCTTGTCCTGTGGGGAAACGTCAAAAAGCGGCACCAGTGAAGGTGCCGCTCTTTGAGCTTTCTCCAGCTTCGGGACAACTTGGCCCGAGGTCAGTAGGAGCTATTATAGTAATGGTTTTCGGCTTCACGAACCGCACGAATGTCGAATACCTCATAGAGCTCGGCAACGACTTTTTCAATGTCCTTCGGCTGAAAACCACAGTTTTCCATAGCCATGATGACATAACCCCGGCAGGCATCGTTGCTCCAAGGCTCCGTTACCATATCCTGAATTTCTTTGAATGTCTTTCCCATAGAGAACTCCTTTTCAAAAGCTGGGGAGCCGCACCGGAAGGTTTGGCCTGTCACAAGACAGTAAAGCCGGGGGCTCCCCATGAATTGATACTTCTAAATCAGATACCCGGACGGGTGTAGGCTGTCCACCCCATAGGAATTTCACCTCCCCCCATTCTGATGGCGGGACATTCTCATTGCCTGCGACGGCTTACGGCTTGCAAAACCGCTTCAACGCTCGGACTGTGACTGAAAGCAAGTTTAGATCGGGACACGCACCTTTGCCCGGCAGACCAGCCACGGTCTGCCTACTGCATGGGCTTTATCGCTCGCTCCATTCTCTGACAATGGAGGTCTTTGCGGGCCTGTCGCTTGGGTGCGTATCTTTCGTTATCCGGGTATCTTTTTATTCAATTTTCAAATTGCAAGGAAGGCCAGCGTTTACTTCGGGCCAAGTTGGCCCGAGGCTGTATGCCTTTCATAAGCCTTTTCATTTTTGGGGACTTTGTAAAGCCATCACAGACGATTTTTCAAAAAAATTTCCATCGACTTTAATGCCCGCGCTCAATGGAATAGCACACAGCCATTTTGCTGACGCCCTCGGCTCTGGCAATATCGGTCTTGCTCATACCAAGAATGAAGTGGGCGTAGATCCTCTTGGCCTGTTTGTCCGGCAGGCTTACAATGGCAGCATGAAGCTCCTGCATGGTAACTTTCCGCTCGTAAAGCTCGCAAGGAGAGAGCGCAACAAAAAGAGCCTCGTGCTCGATACCATCATCCCGGTCAATGGAATAGTAGGCTTTGTGGCGGTAAGTCCGCAGACGGTAAGCCGCTTCTTTGCGGTCAAACTCCTTGAACATTTCAGCCACATCATCAGTAACTTCGATAAAGCAATCGGATGTATAGAACGGGTAATAGTCCCGCAGATTGATAATAGTCATGTTGACCTCCGTTTCGGTGTTGGGTGGATAAGTGACCGAAACGAAGGCGGCGGGGAGCGACACCGGGGCTGGACTTCGGGCCAAGTTGGCCCGAGGCGGCTCCATAAGAACGTAAAAACGCCCGGGCGGCATGAAGCCACACGGACGCATGAAATGACATTATTGTTTTGGTGCTGATTTATTTCATATACATAACAGGAATAACCCGGAGGAGGGGTAAGGCTTTTTTTAACTGGTGCAGATTACGGGTACTGTGTAAAATAATAATGGACATGGCAATTCCTCCCGGATACCGCCATATCCTTAAAAATGGGCGAGTTTAACACACCCTCCGTATTCTCATTTTTGAAAAGAAAACGGCGGCTTGAAAATGATATTTCAAAACCGCCGTAAGGCCACTATATTTTGTTTGGGCGCATGAGTAATCAGTCGCCACAACAACGGTTTTTTTATTATCCCGTTGGGCGAATAGATAAAGCATTTTCTTAAAAAAAGCCAATAACCACATCAATCTGGATGGGTTATCGGCTCTGCGTCTGTGCGTCTGGCTCTTTGATAACTGTTGTATTGAATTGTTTTACATGAATTAAGGTTTCTTGCTTACACTTCGGACAGAAAAGAGGAAAGTTTATAAGTTCCGTATCTCCCCGTATCTTTAATCTTGTTTTATTCATACAAACAGGACATAATATCCAGTTTTCTTTATCCATTTTTATTACATCCCCCTTATCCCACTGCTTTTTTACAATAAGAGGGTCTGAATTACCACAAATTCTTCGGCTTCGCACATTGCATAATCGATTATATTTGTAGGGTAATCATGAGCATACTGCTTTAGTTTTTCCATTGTGATGTCATCTATAACAATATGTTCGCACTTAGAACATTTTTTTCCAGGAACATTTGTTGCAGTTTTCAGAATACCATTAGTTTCAACCTCGATATTGATGTTTGCGGAAACCATTTTGCTGCCACATTTTTTACATTTCGGTATAAACATAGATTGTCCTCCTTTTCAGTTGGTATTTCCATCTATTATCTTTGTTTCTGATAAAAAATAACAGAAATAAGATATGAAAAAAATTGAATAATACAACTTGTCACTATGCAGGCAAATGCAAAAATTCCCTTATTAGATTGTGCAAAGTGAATAACACCAGCTAATGCAGATATAAAAGTGGGTAATACCACTAACAACATTACAACTGCAAAAGGAATGAAAGACCACAGCCTTGCTTTGGTGTACCCCATTCTGAAAAATAGCGGCATTTGTATTCCTGCTATTGTTGAGAAAACTAAGAACGACAAACCTAATCCAAGCATTATATCAGGTACATCGAACGTAACTTTTCGGCATAGTACAAAGCAGAGATACAGGATAATGATTGCGAACATAGCACCAAGGTAATTCAGGAACACAAAGATGTATCGTCCAAGAACAACCTCATTCAGACTCACGCAAACAGAACCATATAAACGATCAAGATGATTTTTCTCCTGAATGGCAAAAATGTTAGTAGCCATCAATGCTATAAACCATGCACCTGTAATACATAACACAGTTATGGAAGAGCCCATAAGTCCGAACAATATAATTACAGTAACCAATGACACATATGAAATCCACTGTGATTTCATTATAAAGAAATCCAGCTTTGTAATTTTTGAACTTCTTGTCATGCCTTTATCCCTCCCTTGCCAATGCAGATAATAATATCATCAATCGTTGCGGTATCAAGAACACAGTGTTTGTATTGATCTGCCGTGTTTGTAGTTATAAGACCTTCAAACCCTATATCTGTTTTACGTAATCCAAAAATCTTTTTTTCAAGATCAGGAGTAAGATCACAAGGTTTACCTTTGATAAGCCGGTAACTGCTTAACAAATCTTCCATACTACCTGTAAAAATCATATTACCTCGATTGATAAGAGTGATGTAGTCAGCTACACGCTCTAAATCTGTGGTTATATGCGTTGAAAACAACACACTTCTTTGACCATCTCTGATATAGTCTTGCAAAATTTCTAAGAACTCATCACGAGTAAGAGGGTCAAGTCCACTTGTAGGCTCATCGAGTATTAGCAACTTGGCGTCATGAGAAAACGCACACGCAAGCATTAACTTCATCTGCATACCACGGGACAATTCGCTAATTTTTTTATTTTTGGGTAAACCGAAGCGGTTTATCATATCGTTAAAAACATCATGTTGCCAGTTATCATAGAAAATGGAGATTGCCTTTCCGGTATCCTGTACTGTCCAACTATCTACATAAAAAATACTATCAAAGACAACGCCAATTTCTTGCTTAATATCCTGTTCGTGAATTATATTGTCTTTACCAAATATCAAAATTTCACCAGACTTTTTTTCAAGCATATTAAGGATAAGCTGTATGGTCGTTGTTTTTCCGGCTCCATTTGGTCCGACAAGCCCCATAATAAAGCCTTTGGGTAAAGTAAGGTTGATATTTTCGAGTTCAAAGTCTTGAAAACTCTTACTTACATTTTTTAATTCTAAACATTGTTCACTCATGATTTACCTCCAGTAGTAGCCGTAGCAAGTTGATTAGTTCTTCATTAGACATAGAAACTCTCTCAGCCGCCAATATTGCATTATTAAGATTTTTTTCAACTTCTTGAATCAACTGTTCACGGATAAGATTTGAACCGCTTGACATCACAAAGAAGCCCTTACCTTGACGACTTGTAATGAAGCCTTCTTCTTCCAGTTCGTTGTAAGCTCGTGTAGTTGTAAGCACACTTATCTTTAAGTCCTTTGCCAGTTGCCGGAGAGATGGGAGTGTTTCATTTTCGATAAGTTCTCCCGATAATATTTGTTCTTTGACTTGCTCTTTTATTTGTGCATAAATCGGCAAATCTGAAGTATTTGATATTACTATGTGCAAGCAATCACCTCCAACTGTACTTCTTTATACATATACAGTATAATCAGAAAGAGCAGTTTTGTCAAGTGTCACGACGAAATCAACATTTTGATTGAAGCAAGAAATAAAATACTACTTTACGTAAAATTTAATTACATTCTCATAATTAAACCCGAAATGTACAATGATATAGGGTGATATGAAAATGAACCAAGATGAAAGACGATTTGACTTTCATGGCTTGGGTTTGGCAATCAAGCAGGCCAGAGAAGAACGGGGCTGGACGCAGGCTTACCTTGCGGAATTAGTGGGAAAGACAGACCGCACGATTATGAGTATCGAAAACAAAGGACAGCACCCCAGCTTCAACTTATTCTTCCAGCTCGTTACTATGTTCGACATTTCCGTAGACCAGTTTTTCTATACGGAAGGACACCGGGGCGAGGACAGTTGCCGCAAATCTATTGATATTATGCTGAACTCAATGGACGAAAAAGAGCTCGTTGTTATGAAAGCCACAGCAGAAGGATTAAAAAAAGCAAGAGAAACGGAGGTCAAATAAGAGGGCCTTCGTTTTTCGTGTTTATAGAGCCATTTCCGGGGTTCCGCTAAATGGCAAGCAGGGCAACTGTGGCCACAGTTGCTATTTTTGATGTTCCGGCCTTGCGGCCAGAACACAAAAATCTGCTTGTTGGGGAGCCTCCCCAAACCCGGCGCTTCGGGCCAACTTGTCCCGAAGTGGTAGCGTCGCTTCGCTCCTTATAAAAGACAAAAAGCAAGGAGCTTTCGCTCTACAAATAACTTGGATTTATCAAACAATATGATAACCTGCGTTAGTAAGCACCGATAGTGCGTCATTATAGTTTTCTGCTTTTACAAGAATGTAATCTGTATTATACGTTGAAATTGCAAAGATACCGATTTTGCTGTCAGCAAGGATAGTAGATATTTTTGATAAAATTCCAATCAATGAAAAATCTAATGTCCCTTGCACCCGACACACTTTCCATCCATCATTCCGTACCACTATGTTTTCCGGTACATTTTCTGTTAGACAGACCAGCGAATTTTCTTCATCCGTCTTGCCAATAAAGCAGTATTCCTGTGACAGATCTACCTCTGAATAATTTTCTACTTTGCACACAGATAAGTCTGCCGCAACTTTTTCGATTTTCATATCCATTCTATTCTCCCAAATTATCGTAAGAGTGGCATACTGCCTGTGAGCTTATTGACTTTTTTCTTTGCTCCGCAAATCGCAAGGCCGAAGTATTGTAACATGCTTTCTGGTACACCTGCCATTTTTTCGATAAATTCATTATAGGTCTTGCAGCCCTGAGCTAAATCAGAGAAGTCCACAACAACCAAGTCTTGAAATTCCGGCTGGTAGAGCTTTTCTCTGATTTCTTTAATAAGCTCTGGCGTTCCCTTTAGAATAGGGACAGGAAATTCAATGATACCAAGGTGCTGATTTCCGCTCTGATCTGTCACATTAGCGCCAACTACTTCCGGCATTTGTTTACCAAGCGTAATTCCCATAATTGCCGCTGTGTTTGCAATAATGCCAAGCGGCAGGTTTTCGTCAATGACCATGACGCATTTCTCATTCTGTAAATCCATTGTTCAGCCTCTTTTCTTAAACAGCTTGCTTTCGGAAAGAAACAGTCCGGCTAACGTCAAGACCGTTCCGATACTTGCCAGCATTGTGATTTTTTCGTGTAAGATCAGTACCGAAGTTCCTACTGTAATAACCGGAACCATGTAAATATAAATGCTTGTTTTGACCGCTCCCAACACTTTGACAGCAAAATTCCAAGTGACAAAACAAAGAGCGGAGGCACCCAGCCCCAAATAAACGATATTGAACAGATAAACCGGGTCAGCGAACCTTGTCAGTTCCAGCTTAAAGTCAAACAGGAACAGGGCTGGTATCATAAACAAGATACCATAGAAGAACACCCGTCTTGTGGTAAGAATGGTATTGTAGCCATAGCCGCTGATCTTCTTTGTCAATACGGAATAACAGGCCCATACCAAAGCCGCCAGCAGAGCAAGAAGATCGCCAGCCGGGTTTAACTCCAATTTTGAGCCATTGAAACTAATCAAAAAAATCCCGGCCATAGCAACGACAAAGCCGATGAAAAAGTTAGGCCGCAGTTTTTCTTCGCCCTTCAAAAACAGATGGGTCAAAATCGCTGTAAAAAAGGGAGCCACAGAAATGATGACACCTACGTTGGAGGCCAGCGTATAGGTCAGGGCTATGTTTTCCAACAGGTAATACATACAAATTCCGCAGAAACCAGCGGCAACAAAAGTAATTTCCTGACTGCGTGTTGTTCCCGCCAAGCGGTGTGGATAGACCAACAACAGAACCAGCAAGCCCATGACAAAACGGAAAAACAAAATTTCTACCGGCTGAAAATCTACCAGCAAAATTTTCGTAGAAATAAAAGTTGTTCCCCAAATGATGATGGTAAGCAGGGCTGATAAATGCCCGGCAGTCTGTTTATTCTCCATTTTGATCGCCTCCTGTCTCGGTCTTAAAAATGTCACGGTAAATTCCGGGAGCAAGACCGATAAAGCTGTTGAAATAATTTGTAAAGTGGCTTTGGTCAGAAAATCCCGTCGATAGTGCCGCTTCAATCGGGGCTACGCCTTGCTCCAACAGTTTCTTTGCTTCCCCAATACGAATGTTTTGCAGATAAAGGTATGGGGTCACACCTTTTGATTTTGTAAATGCCCGAAGCAGAGTGGATTTACTAAGCCCGGCATAGCGGCAAATCTGGTCTAAATAAATGTGCTCGGCGTAGTGCTGTTCCATAAAGGTACAGGCTTTCTCAATTTCTTCCCGGCACTCTGGAATACAGCTTTCAAATGGCTGACCATATCTCTGAAATAACAGGGACAGCAAAAGAAGTAAATTTTCTTCCTTTCCAAACTCGCCGGAACCGCCCATAACCATTTCGTGAAGCGGGCGTAAATAGCAGGTCACTTCTTCATCAAAAATTACATTTTCTGAAAACCCGGGAAGTATCCGCTTTCCAGTCACTTCCTCTGCCAAATCCAACATGATTGTCTTAGAGATATTGAATCCCCGGTAATCTAAAGTTCCGCCATCGTTCTGTACACATCCGTGATTATCCCCCGGATTAAACAGAATGATATTGCCTTTTGTAATTACATATTCTTGGCCTTTACAGGACAGACCCCGTTCTCCGTCCTCAATAAAACCAATCACATAATACTCATGGAAATGGTTGGGGAAGGGCTGCACAATTCCTTCAAAGCGATAGGCTTCTATCCGCAATTCATCATCATAAACTACGGTTCTTGTTTCTTTCTTCATGTGCGTTTCCTCCTTAACGATTATTATTTTACCACTCCATTTTTCAAAAGGCTTGTAAAATATCTTCATTTTTCGGCTTCGGGCCAACTTGGCCCGAGGTAAATTATCGCTCCTGTTCCTTTTTTCTGCCCGGCTCCGCATAACCCAGCAGATAATCAATATTAGCCTTGACCGTCGTGACCTCCTGCATATCCTGCTTTGCCTTGCGGTACTCGGCATAGAGCTTCTTTTTCTGTTCGGTCAATCTATGGCTATCCTCTTTGAGTGCGTCCATCTTTGGGAGCTTCGCCCCTCCAAGGATAGCTCTGAAATCGGCACAGGCCGCCCGGTAAAGCTCAATATCTGCCTCATGCTCTGCAAGAAATTTCCGGCTGTACTTGCTGGCCTTGTACTTCTCAAATACGGGGCGGGTTTTGGCATACTGTACCGTTGCCGCCTTCAATTCCCGGTTCGTCTGCAAGGATGTTTCGATGCGCTTGATCTGGTTGGACAGAGTATGAAAACGCTCCGTTGCCGAAGCCGCTTTTTTCTCCAACTGCTCATATTCCAGAAGGTCGTTGTCCTGCAAATATGCAAGGGCGGCGGCCATTTGTTTTAGGTTGAATACCTTGGCCCACCGTTCATATCCCGGCCCTTTTCCTTGGAGCTTGGATTGAATGTCGATAGCCAGACTAACCTTGCGGCGGTTCTGCCCGGTGCGCTTATGAGAGCCAGCGATAGCCGCCTCTATTTCGGCCTGACCGTATCCTTTTCCAAGAGTAGCGGCCCGCAGACGGGTAAAGCGTTCCTGACCGGGAGCCCGGAAACTAATCACGCCCCGTTGCTGTTTGACTTCATAGCCTGCCTGCTCCATCAGAGAGAGGAACGCAGGAAGGTCGGCGGGGCATTTTTCAAGAGCGGCGTCAATGGCGATGCACAGCTTTTGCTGATAATTCAGCGGTCTGTCCCGGCCCGCCGCCCATTCTCCATAGTGCTTGAACTTCCCCTGACTTTTCAGCTTGGGGTGCTTGACAATGGACAGGCCATTTTCAAGGCAGATGGTATCCGACAGTTTTCGCAGAGCCCGGGCAGAGCCAAGGAAGTCCCGGTATTTCCGGGAGAAGTCAAGGCTGGTGGAATTGTAGTAAATATGATTATGAACGTGGGCGGTGTCCGTATGAGTGGTAACAATAAATTGGTGCTTCCCCTTTGTCCAGCGCATAGCCAGCTCGTAGCCAATACGGTTGGCTTCTTCCGGCGTGATCTCCCCGGGAAGGAAGGACTGGCGGATTTGATAGCACAGCACATCTTTGTCTATCGTCTGCTCCCGGCCTGTGGTTGCCTTGTACTTACTTTTCCATAAAAGAAATTCAATTCTTCCTTTATTTCTTTCATATCTGTATTTTTCATCAGCCTGTATCCGTGGCTTTTATCAAATACCTTTGTTTTACCGATAATTCTTTCTCGCCCTCTGCTTACAGCAATAGGATTTTCTTCCCATTGACTTGACACCCACCAGTCCAGCTCATTTAGTACGATATTAGCTAATAGCGGAGAAATAATTCCGCCCTGAGGTGTACCTTTATCAGGTATGACTGTTGAATTATCAGGCATTCTTATAGGTGCTGTCAGAATTCTTTTAATTATAAAAATCAGCGACTTATGTACATCCGGCCAAGAGCTTCTTCATCCTCAATCCCGGGATAGAACTCATAGCAGTCAAGGTTCTGGGTCAGGTTGATCAAGTCCTTCACGCTGTCTGTGTGTTCCCCAAAATCCATGACCGCCTCTAATTTTTCCAACTCCCCGGGCTCCATTTCTTCAAGAAGATGGGCCAGAAAGTTCAGCTCGTCAAGGCTTTCGTACTCGCCAAGGTAATCAGAGAGCCCCAGCACATCACTTTCATAATTCGTGATGAAGTATTCATCATAGCGCTTTCCGTCAATGCCGATCCGGGAGAAAAGTGCCTGCACTTCCTCCTTGGTAGTGGGGAATTTCAGGTATTCCCCGACTTCTATACCATACTCCGGGTAAAGCCCCAGATTAGTTACATAGGCTTCAAACATCGCTGTTCCGGCCCTGTTGTCTGACCGTAAGGATACCGTCAAGGGTGGTGGCTGTGATGTTCAGCCGCCCGGCGATGGCAATATCATTCTTTACATCCTCGTCCACGATACTGCCGCAGACCACCAGCACCCGGGCCCTGCGGAGCATATCCCGGCGCATATCAATCCCATTCTTATGTTCCTCGGGGATAGCGTCATTGAGGAACAGCGGCAGGTAGAGCACCGGGCAGACAGGAGAAAAGCCCGCTTCGTATGCCTCCCGGCAGTAGCGGGCCGCCTGTTCCGTGTCCTTTTCGGGATTGCCGCTCCATGCGGCGGTAATATATGCTAAAGGTCGTTTCATGTTAGAAATGCCTCCTTCCTGTGTTTGTTTACGCAAGGGTCAGCCCAACCCCTCCGCCCCTTCCCGTTCTCGGGAAGGGGGACGGCTCAAAGGAATTTTATATCCCCGTCGCTTGCCGCCTGAAAGCATAACCGGGAGAAATCCGTCAAGGGTGCTTCGCACCGCCAATGGCGGCTGGCCCTTGACTGATTTTCCCGGCTATGCTAAAGAAAGACCCGGCGACGGGGAATATTTAATATCCTTTGAGCTTCGGGGTGCGGGGCAGAGCCCCGCATATCTTCGGGTCAACTTGGCCCGAAGCCTGCTTTACTTCTCTGCTTCGGGAGCCTTTTTCTCTGGCTTGGCAACTTCCTTCTGCTGGCCCTTCCAGTCATCCAGCAGCTTGATGATCTGGTCTTTCATTTCCCTCGGGGTGGTTTCCTTTCCAAAATATTTTCCCAGCTCTGCACCTGTCAAGATCACTTTGTCTACCTCCTTTTTATCCTCCATCATAATTCCGTCAATCACATCGCCATTGAGGACGCCCTTCTGGTCAAGCTCCCGCATCCGCTGGGCCTGTGAAAGAGAAGGGGCGGCAACCTCGCTCTCGATGGCAACCGCAATGTATTTCTGGTTCTTGGGCTTGATGTAGGACAGCTCCACCGCAGGCGTGAATTTAATCTGTCCCTCGTCCATCATCTTGGAAAGCTCCGGCACAAGGTCATTGAGCTTGATGTACCGCTGAACCTGCTTGACGGTCATCTTGTTACGCTCGGCCACGACCTCGTTGGAACGCCGCCCGGCATCCTTCGGGTCAAGTTGGCCCGAAGTGAAGTCCTTGGCTCCCTGATGCTTGATCGCCTCCAACTGCATTTTCAGGGCCTTGGCCTTTTCGCTCGGCAGGATGTTCTCACGCTGGTTCATGTTGTCCTCAACCATCTGCGTGATGGCCTGTTCATCCGTCAGGTTGCGGACGATACAAGGCATATCCGTAAATCCGGCAAGCTCGCTGGCCTTCTGGCGGCGGTGGCCGGACACGATCTCATAGCCGCCGCCTTCAAGCGGACGGACGATAGCTGGCTGTGTAACGCCCTTGTCCTTGACGCTGGAAACCATTGCTTTCATTTCCTCGTCGTTGCGGACTTGGAACGGATGGTTCTTGAAAGCGTGAAGGTCGGACAGCTTCAAGTAGACGATCTGCTCGTCCTTACCCGGGCGGGGAGCCTCGGCAGGAGCCGGGGGTGTTTCCGGCTGGATGGGAGCCTTTCCCTCTGGGGCGGCCTTGGCAGGCTTGCGGTGCAAACTTGCAAGTGCCTTGTTAGTTGCTCGCTTCGCTCGATACTTAAAGCTAAAGCTTTTTTGCAGGGCACCTTCCCCGTCAGAGCCGGAGGTTTCCGAAATCAATAAAGGCACCCGGTCCTTTCAAAATTGAACCGGGCACCTAATTCACCATGGCAACGATTAAATATAAGGTTAGATTTTGCCCCTATTTAATAACAAAGTATGTCCTTCCAATTTTCCGGAAATCCCATCGTCCCCTTCTGGACATGAGGATATTTTTCAAACAGCAGTTCGATCTGATCCACAAAATCCTGCCAGTGGTGGTCAGCGGGGAGAAGGTGCTTCATGCAGACCAGAGTACCAAATACACGGATGGAACTGACACCCTGGCTGGCATCCTGTTTGTACAGTCTCGGAGTCTTGGTCAGCTTGGCGTTGTACAGCCGTCCATAGTGGGCACAGAGATTGCGGACATAGGCAATGCTTTCAATCCAGCTCTCGAAGTAGGGGTAGCCGATGCCATAGGTAGCGGCGATGGCCTTCTTATCCGGGTTGTTCAGATTCTTGAAGAACTTGGATAGGGTACCGAAGCTGAATACCTCAACCAGAGCATAGAATGGGATCCCACCGTCTTCATAATTAGACTGGAAGTTCTTGATGAAAGGAGCCCGGCGGTTGCGGCTGATCTCAGCCTCAATGTCTGCCAGGAAGGCCGAGTGGTATACGGCATCAGCGAAGTTTGCACTGTCCTTATATCCCAGAATGCCATACTTGACAGAGAAATAATTGGACAGTCGGCAGCGGAGATTGACTTCGATCCGCTCGATCTGAGCAAACAGCATCTGCCGGAAGTTGGCATTGAACAGGTACAGCTCCACAAGCTGCTCAAAGGTCACGCCGTCGTAATAGCAGCCATTCTTAGGCTTCAGCCCCAGGCTGTACGCCTTGATGAAACGGAAGTACGAAACATCATTGAGAAACTGCGCTGCATAGTCCTCGTCTGCGATGATAAGGTTCAGCGCCTTCAGATTTCCAATCTGTTCGGCCACGCCCAGCGGCTCCTGCTGCTTCTCCATAGCAGTTTCTCCCAATAAATTAAATGACCCGACATGGTACGCATCGTTGAGAGGCGTGTCGGGTTCTGTTAGCATTATTATATGCGATAAGTTGCAAAAATGCAATAGTTTTTTGTAGTTTATTTCTGTGAGTGGCGTTTATATAATACACATTTCATCGTTTTCATACATCTGTCTGCCCAAACAGGCGTTCAAGTCCGGCAACCTCAAGTAATAAAAGAATTTTACTCTCATCGTTTGGTGCAAATTCAGCTCGGTGATCTTCTGCTCAATCGCTTGTTTTGGGTATTTCAATCACCTGATTTTGATACTCAACACCTGGTCTATCAGTCGATTTGGTTCGAGTCGGTCGGGAGGCGATTCCCGCCCGACCTGAGTATTTGGACGGTGCAAGAACAATTCCATTTTACTTTTGTGCTACCACTGTGTATAATAGTAGCACGAAAGGACTTCTAGAACCACCAATTTGTGATATTGTTATCCACCAAAAATCTGGCCATAATCGACAGACCCGAATCACTGTATTCACTTTGAAGTCCCCTTGGAAAATGCGAACGCAGATTGTGAGGTAATACCATGACTTGTCCTAACTGTGGCAGAAAAATGAAGCAGCAGTTTATTGGTCTGCGGCACTGTAAGTGCGGGATCAGCTGGAAGAAAGACACTGGGTATTTTCTGCGAACACCGGACATGGTGTTTACTTTGGAACGGCAGGCTGTAGGTAAACAAATCAAAAAAGCTCCGGTCGTAAGGACAAAGATATAGCAAATGGAAGAAAACAGATCACTTATTTTACACCTCTTGTAGAACTGAAAGTTTCCACAATCAATAAAAGGTGCCTAGTTTCGTTCGACAACGAACTAGGCACCTTCTATTTATTATATTTGCGTATGTGGGTGTTCCCACTTTAATATATTCTTATTTCCTACTATTCGTATTCGTTTTGTCTGGGATGGTCATCTGAAGTTTGCTTGATTCCAGTAAAGGTCCCAAGTATGCGCACATGAAATAGGCACGATCAGCAAGCCCTAAAACTTACTGCATTTCATCCCCGCTTCTAGCTTCTGCACAGAATGCAACCAATTCCGACTGCCGCTTATCTTGGATGGAAACTTGAGTGGTATCTTGTATGGTCACACTATTCAAGTTATAGTGTGGCTTTTTCAGAATCACCACGAAGTCTGATGTCGTGGAATAAAACTCTTGTCTAAGCGGCCCGGTATATCCGGGAGGCTTTTCTGTTTTGCAGACTGTCTTCTTGAAGCTGCTGCCCGCCGCTCCATGAACTTCATGCAATGGAACGAATACTTTATTTTGTGTCACTTGAACATAGCATTTCTTTGTTTTCACTGTCCCAATAATTGATACGCGATCTAATCCCCTTTGGCAAACGAACCTAGTTTTGCAAATCACATTCATTTTTGAATGCAGGATAATACCTAATTATCCTG
>JAUNPV010000018.1 GCA_030536515.1 Eubacteriales bacterium | reverse complement strand
CATCCGCCCCAGTGTGCGCACTGGGGCACCTTCCCCCCGGGGGAAGGTTTTGGGGATTTCCTGGATAAAAGGGACAAGGGACACCGCTTTCCGCAGTGTCCCTTGTCCTTTTTCACTTTTCCATCTATCAAAGGTGCAGGACCCGGTCCTTGATTTCCTGAGTCCGGCCCTGGTTCCAGAACTGGGTGCCGATGTAGCCGCAGGTCCGTCTGGCCACGTTCATTTTGTTCTGGTCGGTGTTGCCGCACTGGGGGCAGACCCAGATGAGCTTGCCGTCCTCATCCTCTTTAATCTCAATCTCGCCGTCGTAGCCGCACTCCTGGCAGTAGTCGGACTTGGTGTTCAGCTCGGCGTACATGATGTTGTCATAGATGAACTGCATGACCTCGATGACAGCGTCGATGTTCTGCTGCATATTGGGCACCTCCACGTAGCTGATGGCGCCGCCGGGGGACAGCTGCTGGAATTCGGCCTCAAAGCGCAGCTTGGTGAAGGCATCGATGGGCTCGGACACGTGGACGTGGTAGGAGTTGGTGATGTAGTTCTTGTCGGTGATGCCGGGCACAATGCCGAAGCGCTGCTGCAGGCACTTGGAGAACTTGTAGGTGGTGGACTCCAGGGGGGTGCCGTAGAGGGAGAAGTCCATGTTGTGCTTGGCCTTCCAGCCCTTGCAGGCATCGTTCATGTGCTGCATGACCTGCAGAGCGAAGGGCTTGGCCTCGCTGTCGGTGTGGGACTTGCCGGTCATGTACTTGACGCACTCGTAAAGGCCGGCATAGCCCAGGGAGATGGTGGAGTAGCCGCCGTAGAGCAGCTTGTCAATGGGCTCGCCCTTGGGCAGTCTTGCCAGAGCGCCGTACTGCCACAGAATGGGGGCGGCGTCGGACAGGGTGCCTTTCAGCCGCTCGTGGCGGCACATCAGGGCCTTGTGGCACAGCTCCAGCCGCTCGTCGAAAATCTGCCAGAACTTGTCCATATCCCGGCCGGAGGACAGTGCCACGTCCACCAGGTTGATGGTGACCACGCCCTGGTTGAACCGGCCGTAGTATTTGGCCTTGCCGTTTTCGTCCACATAGGGGGTCAGGAAGGACCGGCAGCCCATGCAGGTGTAGCAGTGGCCCTCGCCGTTGCTGTCCACCTTCAGCTCCAGCATCTTCTTTTCGCTGATGTAGTCGGGCACCATCCGCTTGGCGGTGCACTGGGCGGCCAGCCTCGTCAGGTAGAAGTAGGGGGTGCCCTCTTTGACGTTGTCCTCCTCCAGCACGTAGATGAGCTTGGGGAAGGCGGGGGTAATCCACACGCCCTTCTCGTTCTTCACGCCCTCGTAGCGCTGGCGGAGGGTCTCCTCGATAATCATGGCCAGGTCCTTCTTCTCCTGGTCGTTCCGGGCCTCGTTCAGGTACATGAACACGGTGATGAAGGGGGCCTGTCCGTTGGTGGTCATGAGGGTCACCACCTGGTACTGGATGGTCTGAACGCCCCGGCGGACCTCGTCCCGGAGCCGGTCCTCCACCACCTTGGCAACAGCCTCCTCGGTGGCCTGGATGCCGAAGACCTCCATCTCCTTTTCCACGCTCTTGCGAATCTTCTCCCGACTGATCTGGACGAAGGGGGCCAGGTGGGTCAGGGAGATGGACTGGCCGCCGTACTGGTTGGAGGCCACCTGGGCGATGATCTGGGTGGCGATGTTGCAGGCGGTGGAGAAGGAATGGGGCTTTTCAATCATGGTGCCGGAGATGACGGTGCCGTTTTGCAGCATATCCTCCAGGTTCACCAGGTCGCAGTTGTGCATATGCTGGGCGTAATAGTCGGAATCGTGGAAGTGGATGATGCCGGCCTCGTGGGCGGCCACGATGTCCTGGGGCAGCAGAATCCGGGCGGTGATGTCCTTGGACACCTCACCGGCCATATAGTCCCGCTGGACGGCGTTGATGGTGGGGTTCTTGTTGGCGTTCTCCTGCTTGACCTCCTCGTTGTTGCACTCGATGAGGCTGAGAATCCGGTCGTCGGTGGTGTTGGACTGGCGCAGCAGGCTGCGGGTGTAGCGGTAGGTGATGTACTCCTTGGCCACCTCGAAGGCACCGTGGGCCATGATGGCCTTTTCCACCAGGTCCTGAATCTCCTCCACAGAGGGGCTGCGGCCCATTTCCTCGCAGGCGATGGACACGCTCTGGGAAATCCGCTGAATCTGCAGAGGGGTCATGCGGACGCTTTCCTCCACAGCCAGATTGGCCTTGGTCACAGCCATCATAATCTTTTCAATGTCAAAAACAGCCTCGGCGCCGTTTCTCTTAATGATTTTCATAGTCTTTGCTCCTCCCTGCGTCCGGGGTCTTGTTTGCCCGGTGCATGACCCATTATACTACATATTGTGGTTTTGTCAAGACCCAGATACAAAATATGGTACACGCATTTTTTCGATAAAAAAATACTCTTTTCTCAGCCCTGGAAGGCTCTGCCAGTGGGCGGCGGAAAGTTGTTAAATTTCTGCATTCGGGAAAGAAAGGTTTGAATTTTTTCGGGGAATATAGTATAATCACAAAAAGCCCTCTTTACATAATTCGACTCGTTCCGACGGAAAAAATGAAAGGAGCATTTTCCATGAAAAAAACTTTCGGCGTTTTGCCCGACGGGCAGGAGGCCAGCCTCTACACCATATCCTGCGGCCGCCTCACCGCCGCCGTGTCCGACTACGGCGCCACCCTGGTACGCCTGCTGGTGCCGGACCGGGCGGGAAACCTGGCCGACGTGGTGCTGGGCCACGACAGCTGCGACGGCTACCGGCTGGGCAGCGGCTGCCTGGGGGCCACCGTGGGCCGCAACGCCAACCGCATCGGCGGCGCTGCCTTTGCGCTTGACGGCACCGCCTACCCCATGGAGGCCAACGAAGGCAGAAACAACCTCCACTCCGGCCCCGACCTCTACTTCAAGCGCCTGTGGCAGGTGGCCGAGCACTCTGAGGATGCCATCACCCTGACCCTCCGCAGCCCCCACAAAGACCAGGGCTTCCCCGGCAATGCGGACATCCGGGTCACCTACGCCCTGACCCCGGACAACGCCCTGCACATCCGCTACGAGGGCATCTGCGACCGGGACACCGTGTTCAACATGACCAACCACAGCTACTTCAACCTGGCGGGCCATGAGCACACCGCCGCCGCCATGGACCAGCTGCTGACCCTCCCCGGCCGGTTCTTCACCCCTGACGATGCCGAGTCCATCCCCACCGGGGAGCTGCGGAAGGTGGACGGCACCCCCATGGACTTCCGGACTCCCAAGCCCATCGCCCGGGACATTGAGGCGGACTACGAGCCGCTGCATTTGCAGGGCGGGTACGACCACAACTGGGAGGTCTTCTGCAACCCCTGCGCCATGCTGACGGACCCGGTCTCCGGCCGGTCCCTGGCGGTCACCACCGACTGCCCCGGCGTTCAGTTCTACGCCGGCAACTTCCTGGACGAAACCGGCAAGGACGGCGTCCACTACGGCAGGCGCTCCGGCGTAGCCCTGGAGACCCAGTTCTACCCCGACGCCCTCCACCACCCCACCTGGCCCCAGCCCATCACCAGGGCCGGCGAAAAGTACAAAAGCGAGACTGTTTTCCGGTTCAGTTGGTAATTTCATTCACTCTGTAGCAGCCTGTAACGCCTAAACTTTTGTGGTGTCATTGCGAGCCAGTGCGCACACTGGCGTGGCAATCCGTATCCCTTCTGGCTGGCCGTTCGGCCAGCCAGTTCATTTTCCCTCTGGGAAAATGAAAAAGAGAACGGATTGCCACAACCAGTCTGCGCTAAATTATGGTATACTTGCCACTGGCAAGTATAGAGATTTTTGATTCTCTGCGGGTGCACCGCTGGTTTCGCAATGAAAATCTATCGTTTTCGCCGATACGAACCAGTGGTTGGAGGGTCACTGACCCTCCAACCGAAAAAATCCCCTTACCTTTTCAGCTATCTGAAGCGGTAAGGGGATTATTCACAGAAACTTTTTCATAACCCGCATATAGTCTCGTCTGCCGTTGAACACGGCCATGATGTAAACTGTCTGTGCTTCCCTGTCGTACAGGTAAAACAGCAGATACTCCTTGTAAACGACGAACCGGTAGCCGCTGCTGCGCAGGACCCTGTCTCTTGGGATGCTTCCGCTCTCGGGGAAGGCTTCCAGAGGCTTTACTGCCTCCCGAAGCTCCTCCACGAATCGGATTGCCAAACGCCGGTCCTGGGTGTGCTCCGAGAGGCCGAAGGCGATTTCCCGGAGGTCGGACCTGGCGGTGTCGGTGAACACAATGCGGACGCTTCTCATTCCATGCTCTCCAATTCCCTCAGGATGTCTGCAAAGACATCCTCGGCGCTTTGAATTCTTCCCAGCTGAACGTCATCCCTGGCCTGGGCCAGATGGGCGTACACAGCCAGCTTGGCTTCCAGCTCTCCGATATACTGCATTTGCTCCTGGAAATCCTCATGGCTGAGAAGGACGGTATCCTCCCGTCCGTTCACCGTAATGGCCACCGGGTTCTGTCTGGTCATGGCGGATATCTGCGCATAGTTGGTCCGAATGTCCTTAGACGGTCTGATAGAAATGTTGGGACTCATAAAAGCACCTCCCTGGTTGGTAGTCATATTATACCTCAATCACACTACCATGTCAACAGGTGATTCTCCCGGGGAGTACCTTCTTTCTGCCCCATCCATGCCGCAAAATGTACTTTATGGTCACTTCCAAAGCCCCGTGGACTGGAAGAACAGAACCGCCATCATCACCGGGGTGATGTAGCGAATCATCACGTAGTACAGCTTTTTCCGGGTGAAGACATGGCCGCTGGACTCCATTTCCTCCTCAATCCATTTTGGCTTGACCACCCAGCCCACGAACACGCAGGTGAGGAAGGAAATCAGGGGCATCAGGAAGCTGTTGGAGATGTAGTCCATCACGTCCAGCAGCTGGCCCACGCTGCCGTTGGGCAGGGGCAGCTCGAAGTAGAGCACGTTGTAGCCCAGGCAGATGACAATGGCCGCACCGGCGGACAGGGCCCCCAGCACCAGGCAGGTCCGCCTCCGGCTGCTGCGGAAGGCGGCCATGGACCCGGCAACCAATGTTTCCAGAATGGAGACGCAGGAGGTCAGAGCCGCAAAAATCACCATGATGAAGAACAGCGCCCCCACCACCTGGCCCACGCCGCCCATGGCCCCAAAGACCTTGGGCAGGGAAATGAACATCAGCCCCGGGCCCTGGGCCATGCCCTCGGAGCCGGAGAAGACGTAGACCGCGGGGATAATCATGGCCCCCGCCAGCAGGGCCACAACCGTGTCGAAAATCTCAATCTGGCCGATGGACCGGCTGAGGTTCACGTCGTCTTTAACGTAGGAGCCGTAGGTAATCATAATGCCCATGGACACGCTGAGGGAGAAGAACAGCTGGCTCATGGCATCCAGCAGAATTTTCAGAAAGCCCCCCAGGGTCAGCCCGGTGAAATCCGGAATCAGATAGGCCCCCAGCCCTTGCAGGCCCGTGCGGACCTGGCCGTCCCCGGCTTCATGGCGCAGGGTCAGGGAGAACACCGCAATGCCCGCCACCAACAGCAGCAGCCCCGGCATCACCAGCCTGGAAAACCGCTCAATGCCCTTTTCCACGCCGAAGTACACCACAAAGGCCGTCACCGCCAGGAATACCAGCATGAACACAATGGGAGCCGCCCCGGAGGTGATGAAGTCAGTGAAATAGCCGTCCCGGGCAGCATCGGCCCCCCGGCCCGTCAGGAACACCACCGCATATTTGGTGACCCAGCCGCCGATGACGCTGTAGTAGGTCATAATCAGGGCAGGCACCAGGAAGGTCAGCTTGCCCAGAAAGTCCCATTTTTTGGAAATGGCCCCGAAGGCATCCAGGGCGCTCAGCTTCGTCCGGCGGCCGATGGCAATGTCCGTGGTCAGCAGCGTAAAGCCGAAGGTCAGCACCAGGGCCAGGTACACCAGAATGAACACCCCGCCGCCGTCCTTGGCCGCCAGATACGGAAACCGCCAGATGTTCCCCACGCCCACAGCGCTTCCCGCCGCCGCCAGGACAAAGCCCAGGGACCCGGAAAAGCTGCTTTTTTTCTTACCCATGTGAATCTACCTCTCATATTTTTTATAATTGCACGGTGCATTATAGCCCAGAAGGGCCGGGAACGCAAATCGGAAAAAATTTCGCTCCAGGAAACTCTTGACAGAATTTGTTTCTCTGTGATAGAATAATCTTCCAAAATCCGGCTTGGTCCCGGGGGCAATTCCTCCCCCGGCGGTCAAATGTATATTCTTAGGAAACAAAGGAGCCTCCCATGGAAAACATCAACGCCCACGTGGGCAGCCGCATCCGAAGCAGCCGCCGGTCCCGGGGCATGACCCTCCAGCAGCTGGCGGACCGGATTCACAAAAGCCGGGCCACCGTCAGCAAATACGAAACCGGCGAAATCAGCCTGGACATCCAGACCCTGTACGAAATCAGCCAGGTGCTGGAAATGCCCATCAGCCGCCTGGCGGACCTGGCCCCCGCCGCCCCCCAGGCCCCGGCACCGCTGCCCGGCCACGGCAGCCGCAGTCCCTTCTTCCAGGCCCAGACCCTGTACTTCTACTTTTTCGACGGCCGGTACAACCGGCTGAAGGACGGCGTGATTCAAATCCACAAAAAGGACGGTGCCCAGGGGGACGCCGCTCTGACCATCAGCTCCATCTCCTCCTCCGGCCGCAGCAGCGAGGTGCTCTACGCCGGCCGGGTGGTCTACAGCGATATGCTCATCCGCTTTTCCTTCGTCAACCAGTACAACGCCCTGGAGGAGGACCTGTTGTACATCTTCAACCCCCTGGAGCTGCGGGACTTCACCGAGGGCCTGCTGTGCGGCATTTCCAGCGCCGATTTGATGCCCTGCGCCTTCAAATGCCTGGTGACCCTGACCCCCCAGGAGCCTGACGATGAGCTGAAGCAGCACCTGCTCATCACCCCGGCGGAGCTGCGCCGGTGGCAGAAGCTGAATATGCTGATTGTGGATAATCACGGATAATTCTATGCACTTCTCTAAATTCTCTGCATAAGCTGTGTTATAGCCCCATTATGAAGATTCGGGAGGTAACCATATGTCAGAGCAATGTCAGGACACCCTGCGCTGCGATCCGGCGGATCTCAAGCAGGCCATGTCCATCCACACCCGAAAAATCACCGACTCCTGTCGGGATAAGGACTGCATCGAGGACCTGCGGGTCTACTTAGCCAGCGGCTCCCAGCAGCTTCTGGACACCGCCGCCAGCGCCCGGGTGCGGTCGGCGGAGCTGCTGTACACCTATATCGATGTGGAGCCCGTGGCATTTGACCGGAACCACTACTGCATCGACGTGACCTTCTACTACCGGATTCTGGCCGACGCGGTGGTGGGGGTGTCCCGGCCTGCCACGCTGTACGGCCTGGCGGTGTTCACCAAGCGGGCGGTCCTCTGCGGCGAGGACAGCCGTGCCCACGTCTACCGCAGCACCACCCGCCTGGGGGAGGCCGACGGCTTGAGCCTGGTCAAGGCCAACCTGCCCACCGCCGTGGTGGAGGTGCTGGACCCCATGGTGCTCTGCTCCCGGGTGAAGGAGGTCTGCGACTGCGGTGCCTGCGAGTGCCTGTCCCAGATTCCCGGGGCCATCCGGGCCCAGTTTGACGAGGAGCTGGTGCTCTCCGGCGAGCGGCGGCGGCTGTTTGTGACCCTGGGCCAGTTCTCCATCGTCCGGCTGGAGCGGGACGCCCAGCTGGTGGTGCCGGTGCTGGACTACGCCATTCCCTGCAAGGAATGCTGCGACACCCCGGGCGCCGGCGGCGAGGACCCCTGCGAGATGTTCAGCCGCATCCCCTTCCCCACCGGCCAGTTCTCCCCCAGAGGCTGCGACGAGAAAAACGCCGCCGAAACCGGCTACCAAACCTTCTCCTGCTGACGCCCTTCTGGGCTTTTGCCAGGCTGCGGCCCACCGATTCGTCGGTGGGCCGCAGTCTGTCGAAAACCCCCTTCGGGGCTTTCCGACAGAAGGGATGCAGCCTGCTGCGTGCATAATTTGTACGCCTATGGCGTACAAATTCCAAAAAGTATTGTATGATTGCCACCGGCAATCATATTTGATTTGGATTCGCTGCGCGACGCACCGCACTTGCAGTCTGAGATGTATTTTCGTCCAGGTACAGAAGGTGAATTGCCCCGAAGGGGCAAGAGAGGCCACCCTGGGGTGCGCCCCGGCCGAAAATGATTTAGAATTTATTTGCCGCTGCGGCGGCAAACTCTGCGAGGCTTTGTCGATGCCCTGCGGCCCACCGATTCGTCGGTGGGCCTTTGCATTGTCCAAAAACAACTGTTTTTTGTTTCGTCGGATTTACGAAAAAGCGGCCCCCTCCGGCGGGTTTTTTCGGTCCGGGGGCGGCTGAGAGGCTCTGGGAGGTCCGGAAGGGCCGGTATCCCGGTTGGATTCCAGCGAAAAACCAAGGTAAAATGTTCGCCATTGGCCGTTTTCCCTACACTGTTGAATATTACTCGATAATCCTGTGGCATTTTTCCCCTTTTTATGCTATGATAAAGAAAAAATGCTTATCGGCTTAACTCAGCTTGTCATTGCGAGATAAGTCCTCTTTCCTGGCGTGGCAATCCGTTTGCCCATGTTTTCCATCAGAAAACATGGACGGCGGCCTGAGGTCAGGCCGCCCTACAGTCTTTGCTGCTTAAAGCCGATAAGCACAATGAAAAATTCATTTCAGGAGGGCCCCATGAAATTTTTGTCCCCGGATTCCAAATTTATGACCGCCATGAGCCGGCTGGGAGATTTGGTTGTGCTGAACTTTGTTTTTCTTCTGACCTGCCTGCCGGTTTTCACCGTCGGCGCTGCCCTGACGGCCCTGTACACCGTCTGCTTTCAAATGGCCTCCGGCCGGGAGGGCGGGCTGCTGCGGGGGTATTTCCGGGCCTTCCGGGCCAATTTCGGCCAGGCCACCGGCCTGTGGCTGCTGCTTGTGGCGGTGGGGGCCTGCGTGGGCTTTGACAGCGTGCTCTTTTACCGGATGAGCGGCCCGGCCCACTATCTGTACTTCCCGCCGGTGGTGCTGCTGGTGGTGCTGGTGCTGGCCGGGGGGTATGTGTTCCCGCTGCTGAGCCAGTTCCGCAACACCGGCCGCCAGACCCTGAAAAACGCCATTTTCCTCAGCCTGGGGTATCTGCCCCGGTCCATGGTGGTGGCCCTTTTGAATGTGTTTCCCTTTGCAGTTCTGCTTTTTGACCTGGTGCTGTTTTTGGAAACCGCCTTTTTGTGGGTGTTTCTGTATTTCTCTGCCATCGCCTACTTAAACGCATTGCTGCTGAAGAAAATATTCGAGCCATATTTTACAAAGGAGGAGAGCCCATGATCGTTCGGAAAGCAACACCGCAGGATCAGGCGAGAATCGACGAGCTGTTCGCCATCGCCTTTGAGCAGCCCTTGAAGCGGGGCACGCCCCGGGAGGAAAGCGGCAATGTCAGCAGCTGGGCCGCGTTCACCGACGACAGCCAGATGATGAGCACCTTTTCCGTCACGGATTTTCTCATCCAGTTCGACGGGAACCACTGCAAAATGGGCGGCATCGGCGGCGTGGCCACCCTGCCCCAGTTCCGCCGCCGGGGCGGCATCCGGGGCTGCTTCCAGGCGGCTCTGCCGGATATGTTTGAAAATGGCTATGATTTTTCCTATCTCTACCCTTTTTCCACCGGGTATTATCGGAAATTCGGCTATGAAAGCTGCGTGCAGAAGCTGCTGGCCACCGTGGACCTGCAGCTGCTGGACCCGCCGGAGGTTGCGGGCCATTTTCGCCTGGCCGAGGCGGCGGACCCCTTCCGCAAGGAGATTGTGGCCATCGACAGAGTCTGGGAGGAGCAGTTCAACATGATGGTCATTCACCAGGAGAAGGACTACGACTTCACCAAGCGGTGCGACCCCGCCGCCTCCCAGGAGTTCACCTACGTCTATTTCAGCGCCGACGGCACCCCCAAGGCCTACACCACCTTCGTCAAGACCGACCACCGGGACGGGCGGAATCTGGTGTGCACCTGGCTGTTCTTCACCGACCGGGAGGGGTTTTACGGCCTGATGAACCTGTTCAAGAGTCTGTCCGCCGACCACAAGTACGTCAAATTCGTGCTGCCCAGCTGCACCGCCATGCAGTATCTTTGCCCCGAGTGGTCCCTGGGGGCCGCCCTGTGGGCCCTCCAGCCCGGGGGCATGGTCCGGGTGGTGAATGTGCAGAGCGTTCTTCAAAAGGCCAGATACGCTGGCTCCGGGGCCGTGACCCTGGAGGTCCGGGACCGGCAGGTGGCCCAGAATAACCGCCGCTTCGCCGTGTCCTTCGAAAACGGCAAGGCGGTGAGCGTGGAGGGGACCGGGGCGGACGCAGACCTTTCCCTGGATATTGCCACCTTCTCCGCTCTGATTGCCGGGGTGTGGGACTTTGCAGACAGCAGCCGGTGGATGGGCGGCCTGACCCTGCACCGGGACAACCCCGACCTCAGGAAGGTTTTCTACCGGAAGCCGCTGATGCTGGTGGATTATTTCTAATACGCAATGGACCAGGGAGGGCTTCGGCCCTCCCTGGTTTGTCTTATTTCGCCGGGGCAGCCTCCCTTTGCGTGACAAGATTTTTTCCCCTCCCGTTTTCTTTCCGAACGGCCCGTCAAGGATGCCGGGCCCTACGGTCTTACCGCACGGACAGCCGCAAGGGCTGTCCCTACGCAAACAGGATTGCGAAAATGCCCCGCACCTTTCGGTGCGGGGCATCTGTTGGTTAGGTATCTGCTTTTGTCAGCTGGGGATTAGCCAGCCAGGTAAGCGGTCATCTGCTCGTTGGCAGCGTTAACCAGGGTCTCCATGCCAGCCTCGTTCAGCTTCTCCAGGAATTCGGGCAGAACCTCATCGGGGTTGACAGCGCCGGACATCAGGTTGAAGGCGTACTCAGCGTAGACATTGGCAATGGCAGCGCTCTCGGTGGCGCACACGGAGTTATCGAAGACGAAGCCGCCGTAGGGCAGAGTCTCAGCTGCATTGTAGTAGTCAGCAAAGCGGGTCCAGAAATCGGTGCCCTGTTGAGCGGTAGGGGGCAGGATACGGACGTTGCCGACACCGTTGGTCCAGGGAGAGTAGGTAGCACGGACCTCGTCAACGAAGGTGATGGTGCCGTCGTCGTTCTTGTTGTAGGTGTAGCCCTCAACACCGTAGTTGACCAGAGTCATAATCTCGGAATCGGTGTTCAGCAGATTCAGGAACATCAGGGCCCGCTCGGGGTTCTTGGAGGTGGCGGAAATGGCCATCATAGCGCCCTGGCCGGAGGTGCAGTCCATGTAAGCAGCAGTCTCGGGGACCATGCGGACATCAATGCCACGAGCATTGGAGAAATCCAGCTCACAGCCGAAGGCGTAGGACTGGGTGCCGAACAGGTACTCGCCGGAGCTCTGGCAGGCGGTACGGTAGTCGTTGGCGGTGTTGGGGTTCTGGCAGCTGGGGGAGATGTAGCCCTTCTGCGCATACTCATAGGTCTTGGCGGCGAAGGCGGCGAACTCGTCGGTGCCATACTTGTTGACAATGGCGTTGCCCAAGTCGGTAGCGGGATGCTCGGCATCGTAGTAGTAGGACAGGACGTTGGCGCCGGACAGGTCGCCGGTCACGATAGCGGAATGGGTAACCATACGCTCCAGGACGGCGGGCTCAATCAGCAGGGGGTAGAAGTCGTTGCCCTTTTTGGCCTTGGCGGCAGCCAGCATCTCCTCGAACTCAGCGGAGAAGTAGTCCAGGCCGGCAGCGCAGACCTCGTCAACATTGTAGCCGCACTCGGCCAGCAGGGTGCCGTTGACGTCCCAGCAGTTCTGGGTAGCGGTGTCCTTCAGGCCGGGGACAGCGTAGATGCCCATGCCCTCAGCGCCGTTGGTCTTGGCGCAGTCCCAGATACCCTCGGGGATAGCAGCCTTCAGCTCGGGAGCGCAGGTGTCCAGCAGGTCGTCCAGCTTGACGTAGTAGCCGTCACGGGCGTAGCTGTTGTACTCGTTGCCGGACCAGTTGCAGGTGAAGTAGATGTCCACATCGTCGCCGCCAGCCAGAGCGGTGGTAACGGAGGTGTCGAAGTCACCCCAGGTGCCCCAGATGGGCTCCAGCGTAACGTTCAGCTTTTCCTGCAGGATGGGATTCAGAGTTTCCATAACCTTTGCGGAGGCCTCGGGGGTCACAGTAGAGCCGTGGAACCACATCTTCAGGGTCACGGGCTCCAGCTCAGCGGGAGCGGGTGCCTCGGTAGCGGGAGCTTCCGTGGCGGGCGCATCAACAGCGGGGGCTTCGGTGGGAGCGGCGGTGGGCTCTGCGGGCTTGCTGCCGCAGGCGGCCAGGCTGAGGACCATAGTAAGGGCCAGCAGCAGTGCGAAGAACTTTTTCATCTTTTTTCCTCCATTATCATAAAATGTTTTTTATTGCTTAACAGCGACGTGCTGTTTGAGCCAAAAGTATGTTCTGTCGGAACGGGCTTAGCCCTTCACCGAGCCGACGGCCAGGCCGGCGACGATGTAGCGCTGGAAGAAGGGGTAGGCGCAGGCAATCGGCAGGACAATCATCACCACCAGAGCCATGCGCAGGGACTGGGTGGGCGCTTTCATGGACTCCATCACGGCGGCGGTGCCCATCTGACCGGCCATACGGTTCAGATATTCCACATTGTTTTGCAGCTCCATCAGCAGCGCCTGCAGGGGCTGTAGAATTTTATTCTGACGGATGTAGAGCATGGACTGGAACCAGTCGTTCCAGTAGGCCAGAGAGTTCAGCAATGCGATGGTGGCGATGCCGGGCTTTGCAATGGGGGCAACAATCCGGAACAGGATGCTGTACTCCCCTGCCCCGTCGATGGTGGCCGCCTCAATCAGCTCCATGGGGCAGGAGCTTTTAAAGAAGGTCCGCATGACGATGATGTTGAAGGGGGAAACCAGCAGCGGCACAATCAGGGCGGCGTAGTTCTCGCTGAGGCCCAGAACCTGCTTGGAGATGATGTAGGTGGGAATCAGCGCGCCGGGGAAAATCATGGTGAAGAAGCTGAGGTAGTTGAAGAAGTTGCGGAACCTGAAGTCCGGCCGGTACAGGGCGTAGGAGTACAGGGCGCACATGAAGGTGCTCAGCACGGTGCCCACCACGGTGATGACGATGGAGTTGAAGAAGGAGCGCCAAATCTGGGGCAGCTTGTCAAAGGCGAACTGGTAGGTGTAGGTGCTCCAGGCCTGGGGAACAAAGGAGTAGCCAATTTCCCGCAGGGAGGCTTCATCCGTGAAGGAAATGATGATAACGAAGATGAAGGGGATAATGCAGCACAGGGCAAACAGGGCGATGATGATGTGGAATACAGCCTCGGTCCCTGCACTGATGGAATTCAAACGGTGATTTTTCTTAGCCATGTCAGCACCTCCTTAGAACATACTGCTGTCTTCGTCGATTTTTTTGACGACGGAGTTTGCAGTGATGATGCAGATGAAGCCAAGAACATTCTGCAATAGGCCTGCGGCGGTATTCATGCCCACGTCGTGGGTGGTCATGAAGGACCGGTAGATGTAGGTATCGATAACCTGGGTCACCGGGAAGGTGGCGCCGTTCTGCATGGGAACGTTGTAGAACAGGCCAAAGTCGGAGTTGAAAATCTTGCCCACGTTGAGGATGAACAAAATGGCAATCATGGTGCGCAGGTTCGGAATGGTGATGTTCCATATCTGCTGCCACTTGGTTGCGCCGTCGATGGCCGAGGCCTCATACTGGGTGGTGTCGATGCCGGTGATGGCGGCCAGGTACAGCATGACGGTGTAGCCGGTGTTTTTCCAGAGGTTTGCAAAAACGATGATGTAGGGCCAGGGCTTGGTGCTGGTGTACCAGGAGTAGGGAATCTCTCCGGCCGCCTTCTGCATGGCCGGGAGCATACCGTACTGAGCGTCGATGAAGGCGTTGAGGAAGTAGCTGACAACAACCCAGCTGAGGAAGTAGGGGAAGAACATCAGGGTCTGGTAGGTCTTGGCGGCGAGCTTCTTGGTCAGCTCGTTCATCATAATGGCCAGGGCCACGGGAATGATGACGCCCAGAATGATGAACACAATGTTATACAGCACCGTGTTGCGGACGGCCAGCATGGCCGCATCGGTCTTGAACAGGAACTCAAAGTTCTTGAAGCCCACCCACTTGCTGTGAATCAGGTTGTTCCAGAAGGTGGGGTCCTTGGGGTAGACCTTGTAGTTCTTGAAGGCCAGGACCATGCCCGCCATGGGCAGATAGCTGCGCAGAATCAGCCAGATGGTGACCGGGGCCACCATGGTCAGCAGCGCCAGGGTCTTTTTATATTTGGAGAATCGGCTGGACTGGTGTAGGCTCAGTCTCGGCGTCTTTTCCGCATTGGGATTCATTTTGCTCACCGTCTCTTTCCGTATCTATTCAAATTGACGAACCGGGCCGGTGTTTGGCCCCTTGCTTTATGTATATTGTATTCTCTTTTTGTTCAAATGTCATCTTCCCCCGTTGGCTTTTCTTGCATCTACTTGTGCATTGTGCCGCTGTGTGCAAAATATGCAAAGCCCCGGGCCGTCAGGCCCGGGGCTTAGACTGTCGAAAAACCCCTGCGGGGCTTTCCGACAAGGGGTTGCAGCCTGCTGCGTGCATAATTTGTACGCCTATGGCGTACAAATTCCAAAAATTATTGTATGATTGCCACCGGCAATCATGTTTGATTTGGATTCGCTGCGCGACGCACCGCACTTGCAGTCTGAGAAGTATTTTCGTCCAGGTACAGAAGGTGAATTGCCCCGAAGGGGCAAGAGAGGCCACCCTGGGGTGCGCCCCGGCCGAAAATGATTTAGAATTTATTTGCCGCTGCGGCGGCAAACTCTGCGAGGCTTTTTTGACGCCATGAGCCCCGGGCCTGACGGCCCGGGGCTTTGTGAAAGACATATAAAAATTATCAGTCGTTAGGCACTCTATTCCTGCTCCGGCGGGAGGATGGGCAGGACCACCGTGAACTTGCAGCCGCCCAGGACGTTTTCCACGTCGATGGTGCCCCGGTGGAGGGTCACCACCTGGCGGACCAGGGCCAGGCCCAGGCCGTTGCCCTCGTTTTTGTGGGAGCTGTCCGCCTGGTAGAATTTGTCGAAAATCCGCTTCTGCTCCCCGGGGGAGATGCCCGGGCCGCTGTCCCGGACCGACACCAGCACATTCTGCTCCGAGGCCTTCAGCCGAATCTCGACCTGGCCCTCCGGCGGGCTGAATTTCACGGCGTTGTCGATGAGGTTCAGCCACACGTGCAGCAGCAGCTGCTCGTTGCCCGAGAAGGTGACCTTCTCCAGCTCCGCCTCCAGGTCAATCTCCTTTTCCGACCACTTTGGCTCCAGAAACACAATGGCCTGGCGAATCTGCTCGTCCAGCCGGAACTGCTCCTGCCTGGCGGGGATGCTCTGGTTGTCGATTTTCGACAGCAGCAGGATGTTGCTCACCAGCCCCGACAGCCGCTTGGTGTTGAACAGAATCTTTCTTGCGTACTCCCCCTGCTCCTGGGACAGGGTGCAGTCCTCCTGCAAAAGCATGGTGTAGCCCTCGATGGCGTTGATGGGGGTTTTGAACTCGTGGGACACGTTGGAGACAAAGTCCGACTGGAGGACCTCCGTGGCGGACAGCTCCGTGACCATCAGGTTAAAATTGTCATAAAGCTCCTGAATCTCCCCCAGCTTGCTTTTCTCCTCCAGCCGGACCTTGAAGTCCCCCCGGGCCACCTGCTCCATGGCCTGGGACAGCCTGGTCATGGGCCGCAGGACATTGTGGCTGATGACCACCGCCACCCCCATGCCCAGAATGTCGAAGAAAATAATGGTAACCAGCACCGGCGGAATGTCCATAGGCAGCAGCCAGGACAGCAGCCCCGACACCCCGGAGGTGACGGCCAGCGCCAGGAAAATCACGGATGTAAAATACAGGTACAGCCGCATCTGCCCCTTGGATTTCTTTTTCATTTCTTCACCGCCTTAAAGCCCACGCCCCGGATGGTGACAATCTGAAAGTCCGGGCTGCTGCGGAACCGCTCCCGGAGGCGGCCGATGTGAACGTCCACCGTGTGGGTGTCGGTGTCGGCATCGTAGCCCCAGATGTCGTCCATCAGCTGCTGGCGGGTGAAAATCCGCCCCGGGAAGGACAGCAGCTTGTAAAGCAGCATAAATTCCTTCTGCGGCAGGGAGAAGGTCCCCTCCCCGGTGGTGACGGTCATGGAGTCCATGCTCAGCTCCGTGCTCCCCACCACCTGCCGCCGGTCGTTGATCATCTGGGCCCGCCGCAGCAGAGCCCCCACCCGCAGCACCATTTCGTTGACATTGACGGGCTTGACCATATAGTCGTCGGTGCCGGAGAGAAAGCCCAGGCGCATATCGTCGAAGGCATCCCGGGCGGTAATCATCATCACGGGAATTTGCAGCTTGGCCTCCCGCAGGGACCGCACCAGCTCATAGCCGTCCATCACCGGCATCATAATATCGGAGATAATGAGGTCGATATAGTCCCGGTCCAGCACGTCCAGGGCCTCCTTCCCGTTTTCCACCCCCACCACGCTGTAGCCGTTTTTGGTCAGCACCCGGGCAAACAGCTGGCGCAGCTCCCCGTCGTCCTCGGCAAGCAGTATCTTGAACACAGGCTCCCTCCTTATAATATAGTAAACAAAGGCTGTAGGGCGGCCTGACCTCAGGCCGCCGCCCATGCTTTCCACAGGAAAGCATGGCAAACGGATTGGCTCGCTTCAATCGATAAGCATCTCGTATCTTGTATTATACCATATCCTGGCGGAAATGGAAATTCAACAATAATTGAAAGTCAGTTGACAAACAGTTGTAAGTTGCGGCGTATACTCTGGGAAAAAGAGAAAGGACGGAAGCGCCTATGCATCCTCTTATCAAATGTCTGATTTACCTGGCCGCCGTTGGTCTTGCGGCGTTTTTCCTGGGCAGGCTCCTGCCCAAGGACTGGTTTTCCTATGGGGAAGCCCCCTTCCGGGCCTTTCCCTTTGAGCGCGGCGGGAAAATCTACGAAGCCCTGGGCATCCGGAAATGGAAGGACCGCCTGCCGGACATGAGCCGCATTCTCCCCAGGCTGATTCCCTCCAAGGCCCTGCCAAAGGCCACCTCCGCCCGGCAGGTGGAGGCCATGCTGCGGGAGACCTGCGTGGCGGAGCTGACCCATGGGCTGCTGTGCATTCTGGGCTGGGGCTGCATCAAGCTGTGGAAGGGCGCCGGCGGCTGGGTTTTGTGGGCGCTGTACGCCCTGGGCAATCTCCCCTTCTGTATGATTCAGCGCTACAACCGGCCCAAGCTGGCCCGGCTTCTCGCCCGGCTCCAGGCCAAAGAACATTCTGGAAAAGGAACACAATATGAACAAGGTTTTGATATTAAGCTGCAGTACGGGGCAAGGGCATAACTCCTGCGCCCAGGCCATTGCGGAATACTTCACCGCCCAGGGGGTGCCCTGCCAGATTCGGGATTCTCTGGACTTTGTCTCCCCCCGGTTTGCCCGGTTCATCTCCCGGGGCCACAGCTGGATGTACCGGTATCTGCCCTGGCTGTTCCGCTTTGGCTACGGCTTCAGCGAGGGCCACAGCGGCTTTTGGGGTCAAAAGCAGCCTGTGTACCGGCTGCTGGCCACCGGGGCCGACCGGCTCTATGCCTACATCGGCATCCACCGGTTTGACACGGTGATCTCCACCCACGTGTTTTCCGCCATCATGGTCGATCAGATGAAGGCCCACCACCCCCTGGAGGTGGGCACCGCCTACGTTTCCACCGACTACACCTGCCACCCCGGGGCAGAAATCGGCCTTGCGGACCGCTGCTTCATTCCGGCCCAGACCCTAAAAGACTGCTTTACCGGCCGGGGCATTCCCGAGAGCACCCTCCGGGTGTCCGGCATTCCCGTCCGCCGGGCCTTCTTCCGCCGGACGGACCGGGCCGATGCCAAGCGGCTGCTGGGCATCGATGCAGGCCACAAGCATCTGCTGATTGCCTGCGGCTCCATGGGCTGCGGGCCCATGGTCCGGATTCTCAGCCGCATCGCCCGGGGCCTGCCCGAGGACACGGAGGTGTCCGTCATCTGCGGCACCAACCGGCTGCTCCACACCAAAATGGAGCTTCACTTCGGCAAAAATCCTCAAATCCACATCATCGGCTACACCAACCAGATGTCCCTGTACTTAGACGCCGCCGACCTGTACGTGACCAAGCCCGGCGGCATCAGCATCACCGAGGCCGCCGTGAAGGGGGTCCCCATGGCCTTTGTCAGCGCCGTGGGCGGCTGCGAGGGCTACAACCAGGACTTCTTTTTGAAGCTGGGCGCCGCCGTCACCGCCGGGTCCCCGGCTGCCCTGGCCCGGGAGAGCCTGCGCCTGCTGGCCGCCCCCGGGGAGCTGGCCGCCATGGAGCAGGCGCTGAAACGCTGGGACTGCCGGGACGGAGCCATGGAAATATTCCGGCAGCTGCAGGGAGGCAGAGTCTGTGACCAGAGAAAATATGGTTGATTACCGCGCCTTCCGCCTGGGGCGGCTGCGGGAGCCCCAGTTCCGGCACCTTACCTATCTGCTGTTCTGGCCGGTGTACGGCCTGGCCTTTCTGGCCGTGGAGCGGATTTTTGTCCGGGACAGCTACTTCCCCATCCACTGCGCTCTGGATGACTATATTCCCCTCATGGAATATTTCCTGATTCCGTACCTGTTCTGGTTCGTCTTTCTGGTGGGGATTCATCTGTACACCCTGCTTTATGACGTGCCTGCCTTTGTGAAGATGGAAAAATTCATCATCATTTCCTACTCCATCGCCGTGCTGGTTTACCTTCTCTTTCCCAACTGCCAGCAGCTGCGTCCGGCGGAATTTGCCCGGGACAATCTGTTCACCCGGTTTCTGGCCCATTTTTACCAGTTCGACACCAACACCAACGTCTGCCCCTCCATCCATGTCATCGGCTCCGTGGCGGTGGTGCTGGGGGCCTGGAACGCCCGGGGCCTGTCCACTGTCGGCTGGCGGTGGGCCTTCGGCATCACCGGCTTTCTCATCAGCATTTCCACGGTGTTCCTCCGCCAGCACTCCGTCCTGGACCTGCTGGCCGCCATCCCGGTGTGCCTGATTGCCTATTATTTTGCCTATGTCAAGACAGGAGAGAAAAACCGATGAACAAGGACTATTGGACAGAAGCCTTCAGCTATCCTTCCCTATACTGGAAAATGGCCAAGGTGAAGAAAACGGTCCATCCCACAGCCGTGTCCTTTGGGCCTGAGAAAAACCAGTATTTTCTGCACTTTGCCCCCTCCTGCGCCGAAAGCGGCAAGGTGGTCGTCTGGATTCACGGCGGCGGCTGGAACGCCGGGGACCCCGGAATTTTTTCCTTTGTGGGCCAGTGCTTCGCCCAGGCCGGCTTCCACTGCATCTCCCTGGGCTACCGCCTGTCCCCAAAGCACAAGTACCCCTGCCAGATAGAGGATGTCTGCGCCGGGTTCAACCGGGCCATGGACTATCTCCACGATGCCGGGGTGGACACCGGCAGGGTGATTGTGACCGGCCCCTCTGCGGGAGCCCATCTGGCCTCGATTCTGTGCTATGACCGGGCGGTCCAGGCCAAGTATCACGTCCGGGCCGACAAAATCGCCGGATTCATCGGGGTTGCAGGCCCCTATGCCTTCCGGACCGGCGTAACCAAAACCGTGCAAATCCTTCTGAACCAGCTTTTTGCCAAGGGCTATGACCGGTCCCTGGCCGAGCCGCTGGCGGTGATGGAGAACACCGGCATACCCATGCTTCTGATTCACAGTCGGCACGACGGGCTGATTGATTTTTCCATGGCAGACCGGTTTTTCCGAAAGGCCCAATCCCTGGGGCTGTCCGCCGAGCTGTATGAGGTGGCCGACCGCCAAAACACCCATTCCGGCTACAGTGCCGGAATGTTCCTGGAATCCCGGGCAGCCTGCCAGGCTCTGGATAAGCTGCTTTCCTGGATAGAGGCCGTATAGCTGCGCACCGTCCGAAACCACAAGAATCCCCCACCGCCGGTGGGGGATTCCAGCCTGTCGAAAAACCCCTTCGGGGCTTTCCGACAGAAGGGATGCAGCCTGCTGCGTGCATAATTTGTACGCCTATGGCGTACAAATTCCACACTTGCAGTCTGAGATGTATTTTCGTCCAGGTACACGCCCCGGCCGAAAATGATTTAGAATTTATTTGCCGCTGCGGCGGCAAACTCTGCGAGGCTTTTTCGACGCCCTGAAGAATCCCCCACCGCCGGTGGGGGATTCTTATGATTCTTAACAACAGGCCTTCAAAAGTCCGAAGGCAATGCCCACCAGCGCCAGGGGCAGGAGCAGCAGCACACCGCCTGCAAACACCAGGCACACAATGAGCAGCGGGATGGCCAGGGTGAACAGGATGGAGGCCGCAATCTTGGCCGTCCCCCAGGCCACCCGAAAGGCCAGTCCGATTCCCTTGAACAGCAGCCAGATGAAGAAAAGAGTCAAAAGCAGTTCCAGCATTCTGAATACCTCCGTTTTCTTCCAGCATATCATCCAGTTGTTTCGAATTTATGACGAAGCGAAAGAAAAACGGAGGTAACCCGGTTATTTCTGCTCTGCCCGGGCCATGGCCAGCCGGAAGTCTCTGGTGTCGGTGAAAATCTCCTGCTTGTAGGGGTTCTTTTTCTGCTCCCGGGAACGTTTGACGATGATGGCCAGGGCCAGGGCGTTGATGGCCACGGAGGCAATGGAGATAACGCCCTGGGGAACGGGGTTGACCAGGGTGGGACGGACGGCGGCGTTCATAAAGCCGTCGGCGTACAGCACGGGGATGGTGGTGAAGATGCTGGCGTCCTGGAACAGGGGGAACACCTGGGCGAACATACACCACAGGGCCAGGGTGTTGGCCCGGTTCTGAATCCAGCCGCCCTTGTTCCACAGGGCATTGGCCACCGTGGGAGCCAGCAGCAGGGCCAGGCCGCAGTACCAGGCGTGGGTGGGCAGGTTCAGGTAGGTGTACTGGAAGTTCCACACGTCGTAGGCCAGGATGTACAGCCAGATCATGTCGGGCCAGAGCATATCCTTCTTGTCCTTCGAGGCGTAGATGCCCCACCAGCCGGTCATGCACAGAATGTTAATCAGACCGGCAATGCCGTTGAGCCAGTTCCACCAGCCGCCGTAGAGCCAGACATTTTCGCTGGACAGCCACCAGCGGTCGCCGAATTCCCGCATAGCCTGGGCGCCCTTGATGGCGGACTCAAAGTCGCTGCCCACGGCAATGAGAATGTTGATGGCCACAATGACAAAGGGGAAGCACTTGAACCACTGGGTTTTGCCGATGCTCCACTTGTATTTCAGCATCATAAAGCCGATGCACCCGGCGGTGGCGGCGTAGAGCTTGGCATAGTGGAACCAGCTGTTCATGTACAGGTAGGTGGGATTGTTCAGCGCCCAGGCAGCGCCGCTGGCCGCCCCCACGTAAATGGCGATGAAATAGACAGTCAGGGCCCCGGGCAGAATCAAAAACGCCCCGATGCCGCCCCACTTGGTCCGGCGGGCAAGCTCGTTGGTGAGAATCAGCCCCAGGAATACCAGCACCCAGCCCAAAAGCTGATACATGGCGGTTTCGCCGTAGATTTGGAATAACATAGATTTTCCTCTTTTCTTTTTGTAATTTGTGGGAATGTTCCCCATTTTTTTGAATAAGGCGGATGCCAGAGAAATACCTTCCCCCGGGGGGAAGGTGTCGCAGGCTGCGTAGCAGACTGTGACGGATGAGGGATGGCGATATCTGAAAGTTAGTGAAGAAGTAATAGTGAAGAGTTGAGGCGTGGCTTCGCCACTTATTCAAATCATCGGCGAAGCCGATACCACACTTCTTACTTCTTCGCTATTCAATGAATCCAGGTGCACGCCATCCCTCATCCGACCTCGCTTGCGCTCGGCCACCTTCCCCCCGGGGGAAGGTATGGGCGCACTAGCTTACTTCCACTTCTTTGATATTCAGTTCATTTCCCCGGAGGAGCCAGGTTTTTTCGCTGCCGCAGTGTGGGCAGATGCGGCCGTGGGCCACGGTGGGGTATTCCCGGCCGCAGCCGTCGCAAAAGGTCACGGCGCTCAGCCGCTCCACCTCCATCCGGCAGCCCTGAAGCAAAGACCGCTTTTTCACCGCCCAGTTCCAGCAGTCGGTGAGGTAGTCGGGCAGCACCGTGGACACCTCCCCGATTTCCACCGTGACGGACAGGACATGGCTGATGCCGTTTTCCTTCGCCACCTCCTCCAGGGTGTCCATGATGTGATAGACAACGCCTAATTCGTGCATATCAGCTGTCCTTCTTGGCAAATTTCAGCTTGATGGCCTGCTTGGCACCGTAGGAGAGGATTTTGCCCAGCTTCTTCTCGCTGACCACCATGGTGCTGCATTCGGGATTTTCCCGGTACAGGGAAATAGCGCCGAATTCGCACTTGGTGGTGCACACGCCGCAGCCGATGCACTTGTTCTCGTCCACCACGGAAGCGCCGCAGCCAAGGCACCGGGCGGTCTCGGCCTTGACCTGGGCCTCGGTAAAGGGCAGGCGGCTGTCCCGGAAGGAGTGCTTCCGGTCGATGGAATCGTCATGGCCGGGAATCTGGCGGGAAGAAGTGTCGTAGTTTTCCACCACGATATTCTCCTTGTCCAGGGCGATGAAGTCCCGGCGGTTCCGGCCGATGGTGAGGCTGGAATGGGGCTGGACAAACCGGTGGATGGAAATGGCTCCCTCCCGTCCGGCGGCAATGGCATCAATGGCAAATTTGGGGCCGGTGTACACGTCGCCGCCCACGAAAATGTCCGGCTCGTCGGTCTGATAGGTCAGGCTGCCAGCCACAGCGCCGTTGCCACGGCCCAGCTGCACCCTGGAATTTGCCAGCAGGTCGCCCCAGAGGATGCTCTGGCCGATGGACAGGAACACGTGGTCGCATTCCACGGTCATGGTCTGATTTTCGTCGTAATCGGGGCTGAACCGGCCCTCGGCGTTCCAGACGGAGGTGCATTTCTTGAACACAATGCCCTTGACCCGGCCGTTTTCCGTGAGAATTTCCTTGGGGCCCCAGCCGCAGTGCAGGGTAATCTCCTCGTCCAGCGCCTCCGCAATCTCCTCCTCAGAGGCGGGCATTTTTTCTCTGGGCTCCAGGCAGAACATGGATACCACCTCTGCGCCGCAGCGTCCGGCGGTCCGTGCCACATCGATGGCCACGTTGCCGCCGCCGACCACCACAGCCCGGCCTTCGACTTTGTAGCTCTCGTTGCCGCCAACGGTCCGCAGGAAGTCCACGGCGGTCATAACATCGGGAGAATCCTCCCCGGGGACATTGGCCCTTCTGCCGCCCTGGCAGCCAATGGCGATGTAGAAGGCCTTGTAGCCCTGCTGGCGCAGCTGGTCCAGGGTCACATCCTTGCCAACCTCTACGCCGCATTGGATTTCCACGCCCATGGCCTGGATGACCTCGATTTCAGCGTCGATGACCTTCTTTTCCAGCTTGAAGGAGGGGATGCCATAGCGGAGCATTCCGCCGGGGCGGTCGTTTTTCTCAAAAATCGTGGGGCTGTAGCCCTTCTCCGCCAGGTAGTAGGCACAGCTGAGGCCCGCCGGGCCTGCGCCGATGACGGCGATTTTCTCATGGAAGGCCCCTTCCAGACTGGGAACCACCTTTTTGGGGATGTACCTGGTTTCGGCGTTCAGGTCCTGCTGGGCGATGAATTTCTTCACCTCGTCAATGGCAATGGCCTGGTCGATGGTGCCCCGGGTGCAGGCCTCCTCGCAACGGCGGTTGCAGATGCGGCCGCAGATGGCGGGCAGGGGGTTGTCCTTCTTGATGAGGGCCAGAGCGTCGGTGTACCGGCCCTGGGCCGCCAGCTTCAGGTAGCCCTGAACGGCAATGTGGGCGGGGCAGGCGGTTTTGCAGGGGGCGGTGCCGGTGTCGTAGCAGTTGATGCGGTTTTTGTCCCGGTAGTTCTCCTCCCACATATGGGGGCCCCACTTCTGCTCCGAGGGCAGGGGGTGCTTGGGGTAGGAAATTTCGCCGTCCTTGGTGCACAGCTTCTGGCCCAGCTTTACCGCACCGGCGGGGCAGGCCTCCACGCACTTGCCGCAGGCCACGCAGTCGGCCTTGCTGACCCGGGCCACATAGGCGCTCCGGGACAGGTTGGGAGTGTTGAACAGCTGGGAGGTGCGCAGGGCATAGCAGACGTTGACGTTGCAGTTGCAGATGGCGAAAATCTTATTTTCGCCGTCGATGTTGGTAATCTGGTGAACGAAGCCGTTGTCCTCCGCCTGGCGGAAGATATCCAGGGCCTCCTCCCGGGTGATGTAGCGGCCCCCCTTGCCGGTTTCCACCACATAGTCCGCCATGTCGCCCACGGCCACGCACCAGCCCTCCGGGTCGTCGGCGCAGCCCTCGTCGTAGGTCAGCCGGGACTTCCGGCAGGAGCAGGGGGAGGCGGCGTACTTGCCGTCGTACTTGTCCAGCCAGTGGGAGATGTGCTCGATGGAAATGGATTCGTTGTTGGTCTCGATGGCCTTTTCCACGGGAATCACGTGCATTCCGATGCCGGCACCGCCGGGGGGCACCATGGGGGTGACCTTTTCCAGCGGCAGGCGGCTCATCCGTTCAAAAAACCGGCCCATTTCCGGGTATTTGGCCAGAATAGTGTCGTTCATGTTGGTAAATTCGGCGCTGCCCGGGACGAACATGGGAAGCATCCACTGCTTTTCATGCCGGGGATTCTCCCAGTTGTACTCCACAATGCCGATGAAGGACATTTCCTCCAGCAGCTTTTCCAGCTTTTCCCGGTCCATGCCTGTGAGCTTCTGAATTTCGGGCAGGGTTCTGGGGGTCCGCAGGCCCATTTTCAGCGCCACCTCAGCCATTTCGTCGGTGAGCAGCATGGAAAGGCCCCAATACTCCGGGTCATACTTGGTCAGCTTCTGCAGGCCCAGCTTCACGGGAATGCGGTTGGTAATCATTTTGCCCAGCTTGAGAATGATTTCCCTGGGCTCCTCGTTTTCCACAAAATCCGGAACAAAATTCGCTAAATAATCTGACATATCATGTCTCCTTCCAGGTTTTTACCTGATTTTTCAGCCACTGAGCAAGGGCCTCCACGCCCTGGCCGGTTTTGGCGCTGATGGGGAAAATTTCCGCCTTGGGGTTTCGCAGACGGATGTACTCGGTGCATTTTTCCAGGTCAAAGTCAAAGTAGGGCATCACGTCCACCTTGTTGATGACCACCGCATCCACCACCTGGAACATCAGGGGGTATTTCAGCGGCTTGTCGTGGCCCTCCGGCACCGACAAAATGGCCATGCTTTTCACCGCCCCGGTGTCAAACTCCGCCGGGCACACCAGATTGCCCACATTTTCCAGCACCACCAAGTCCAGCGCCCCGGGGTCCAGCCCCTCCAGGCCCTGGCGGGTCATGGCGGCGTCCAGGTGGCACATCCCCCCGGTGTGGAGCTGAATGGTCTTGACCCCGGTTTTGGCGATGGTCCGGGCATCCACGTCGGAGTCGATGTCCGCCTCCATCACCCCAATGGCCAGCTCCCCGGCCAGGGCCTCAATGAGCCGGGTCAGGGTGGTGGTCTTCCCGGAGCCGGGGGAGGACATGAGATTCAGCAGAAACAGACCCCGCTCCTTCAGCTCCCGGCGCAGAAGCTCCGCCTGGCGGTCGTTGTTTGCAAAGACGCTCTGCTTGATTTCCAAAATTCGTACCTTCTCCATAGGCATCTCTCCCTTTCTGGGGAAGCGCTGGGGAAATGCGCGCTTCCCTGGTTGTACCAGACGTTTCCGGCACACACTGTTTCAGTTTTAGTCTAATGGTTATTTCGCCGAAAGTCAACACTTCTTCGCATTTTCAGCATTTCACCATGAAATAGCCCTTGCATTTTGGTGAAATAGATAGTAAAATAAGTCTGTGGCTCGTGGTATGACCACGCACCAGAAAGGGTGATTTTCCATGTCATTTGAAAAGCTGTACGCCCCCAGCCTGAAAGACCTCTTTGTCCAGCAGCTCCAGGGGATGATTCTGTCCGGAGAGCTGCCCCTTGGCTCCCGGCTGCCGCCCGAGCGGGAGCTGTGCCAGAAAATGCACATCAGTCGGGCGGTGGTCAACGGCGGCATCGCCGAGCTGTCCCGCCAGGGCTTCCTGGAGGTCCGCCCCCGCCAGGGCACCTATGTGGCCGACTACCGCCGCAACGGCAATCTGGACACCCTGCTTGCCATCATGCACTACAACGGCGGCATTCTGGGCCGGGAGGAAATCCGCTCCATTCTGGAGGTCCGCCAGGGCCTGGAATACATGGCGGTCCGCCGGGCCATCGACTATGGCTCCCGGGAGGGCATTGCCCAGCTGGGCCAGATTCTCCGCCGGCTGGAGGACCCCACCCTGCCCCCGGCCCGGGCCGCAGAGATTGCCTTCCAGTTCCAGCACGAAATGACCATGCTGGGAGGCAACACCATTCTCCCGCTGATCTACACCTCCTTCCAGGTCCCCTGCACCGCCCTGTGGGTCCGCTTCTGCCGCAAATACGGCACCCAGGCCCTCTACACCAACATGGCCAAGCTCTACGAATACATCCTAACCCGCAACAAACCCGCCGCCTCCGCCTGGATCGACACCTACCTGGAAGAAGCCATCAGCGGAAGCCAGCAAATCTACGACGCCTGAGGCCGAGAGAGAAAAAACGCCATGCAAACGCATAGTGTTTCTTACTGCAATTGTTGTGTCAAAATGATGCACTGCATAATCTTTAGTGAAATATCGGCTCGCGCCGATGTGAAATAACGGCTTCGCCATTGTGAAATATGACTTCGTCATGTGAAATGAAATAAATCCCTCACGCCCGCAGGCATTTCACACTGCGCAGCAGTATTTCACGTGCGTCAGCACATTTCACAAATCCGGAGGATTTATTTCGTTAAAAAAAGAGACTTGCCCAAGCAAGTCTCTTTTTTTGCAAAGGTTGGGTAAAAAATGCACCGCTCTATCATCAGTTTGGACTCGCTTTTCTGCGGAAAAGCCACGGCGGTTGCAAGGTGCCACCGGCACCTTGCCAAGAGCCGCCTTTCAAGTCCAAAAATCGAGTAGGAGGGGCAATTCACCCCGTCCTCTCACACCACCGTGCGTACGGTTCCGTACACGGCGGTTCAATCGCATGAGTGCAGCGACTCGTATCGGGCCAGGATGCTGTAATATCCGGCCCGTGCGAGTCGTTCGTTTGTTATTGAGCGAGTTAGCACCGGGCTTCCTGCCACGTTCCAATAGGCTTTTATCCAACCCCACTTGTAGGCATAATACCTTGGGATGCCCAGCTTCATGAGATTGGCGATTCTTGCTTTTGGAACCTTCCACTGTTTCCAGATATACACCCGGAAGCGGCGGCGCAGCCATTCATCCCATCTTTTCATCGTGGTCTTCATGCTCGCAACCCCGAAGTAGCCCAGCCAGCCTCGGATGTAGACCTTTGCCTTCTGCATCACGACCCGGACATTTCTGCCCTGGCTGCGGGAAGTCAGCTCTTTCAGCTTGGCCTTGGCTTTCTTCAAGGACTTCGCATGGGCTCGAATGTACACGCCATTCTTCCCCTTCCCGAATGCAAAGCCCAGAAACTTAAAATCCCGGATGCTGTACACACTCACGACCTTGCTCTTTTCCACATTCATCCTGAGTTTCAGTTTTCCCTCAAGATACTTTTGTGTACTTTCCAGCAGTCTCTGCGCCGCCCTGGCACTCTTGGCAAGAACCACGATATCATCTGCATAGCGAATGACCGGAACGCCCCGTCTTGCCATCTCCTGGTCGTATTCGTTCAGGTAGATGTTTGCGAGAAGCGGAGATAATGGGCCTCCCTGGGGAGAACCTTCCCGTGTCTTAACAAGCAAGCCGTTTTCCATGACCCCGGCTTTCAGGTACTTCTTTATGAGGTCAATGACCCGCCTGTCCTTTACGTTCTTTCGCAGCAGATTCATCAGCAGTTCGTGGTTCAGGGTGTCGAAGTATTTGCTCAGGTCAACCAAAACCGCTTGGGTATAGCCTCTCTCTGCGTACTCCTTTACCTTGCCAATGGCTTGTTGGGCACTTCTTCCCGGACGGTAGCCGTAGCTGTCCTCTGAGAAGAGCGGCTCGTAGATGGGGGTTAGCTGCTGTGCTATGGCTTGCTGGATGATGCGGTCAATGACAGTTGGAATGCCCAACTGCCGCGTTCCTCCATCCGGCTTTGGAATTTCCTTCCGGCGCACCGGCTGGGGCTTATATTTCCCCTTCCTGATGCTTTCCAGAAGCTCCTCCCGATGTTCTCTCAACCAGGTAAGTGCGTCCTCAACGGTCATTCCATCGATTCCGGGCGCTCCCTTGTTGGCCCTCACCCGCTTGTAGGCTCTGTTCAGGTTGTCCCTGTTTAGAATCCGTTCCAGCAGGTCTGCACCGTCCTGTTCTTTGACTTCCTGCACGCCAACACTCTGCGCTCCCACATATCCTTCATGTTCCGCACTATTCTTTTGCGGGCAGCTTTCCTTTGAGAAATATTCTGCTGTCTTCATGTTGACCTCCTTCCGTCCTGTACTTAGGACTAACGATTGTTCGGCCCTTCCCGGAGGTTTTTTTCCCCCCGGTACTATGGCCTCGGCTGACTTCTTGCAGTTCGTTGTTACTACGCATTTTTTTTCGAATACGTCTACTTCATGCGCCTGCAAGACCTCCCCGGGTACTCGCACATTCTTTCTCTCCATATACCTGCCGCATTTACCGCAAGCGATTCCGTGTAGCTATTGGGCTTTAACTTTTGCCGGAGCCTTGCCCTCGCTTGGGGCCTTATATGCGATTTCTGTTCGTCAGGCCAGAAATTTGCCGCCGCCTTCCTTCAGATCCCGCCTCACGACGGACACCCTTGGCCTTGGCTGTATCCTTCCCGCTACCGGGCGGATTCGGGACTTGCACCCGTTAGAACGTGCGCCCGCCGGGCGCACGGCCAATAAAAAACACCATGCAAAAAGCATGGTGTTTTTTATTGGAAGGGTTGGGTGAAAAAGATTCACAGCTCTGGCCTTTCGTTGGACTCACCTTTCCACTTTCCTCATGCAAAACAGTTTTTCACGGTAGATAAATAATCAGGTTAACAAAATTTTCGTTTGCTGAGGTTCGTCCAGAATTTCAGAAATATAGTCTTTGACATTCATTTCATGGTATCGTTCTGTAAGTTTGTTTTTTAGATTAAACAGTCGCTTTGAGGCAGTCTGGACAAGCTGAGCATATGTATAGACATACACCTCTCCATACGATTCCAGTATTTTGTGTTTACCAATAGTAGTAGATACAGAATCGCCCACCACATACGCTTTTATTTTCGGTTTGCAATTCAGTTTATTCCCATGGTAAATCGAATCAATGTATTCTTCTGCCTGCCCAACTTCACCACGTCCAATTGTAAAGCCGCCCTTCTTTAGCTCAATGATCAGAACTTTACTGATGCAGAACATATCGTTTGCATCGACCTCTTCAATACATGTCGAGCTCACTGAAAACTCACTTCCGATAACCAAGTCCGGACGCTTTTTCCAGTTAATATCCACATCTTCCTTGCGCTGGGATTTAAGCAGCGTGTGCATAACTGTAGTTAGCTGGCGATTGAAAGTATAGTTCAGATTATCGTACTCAATGCCAAAGAGCCACTTTGCTTGGCTTACCAACGGATGAAGCACATGAAGCTCGTCGGTGGTTGGATCACTGCAAAGTTGTTCTATTGCATTGATAACCTTGAGTCTATGATCAATCTCTTCCAATACATCTTTGATATCGCTTATCGACCATTCATCTAGAATGCCATTAAGGGTATCAATATCTTCACTATCCATGTTGGCTAATTTCTGCAACAAGGACACACCATTTCTAGCTTGTAGAACCGACACAAGCGCATCGATAATAACACTCAACTCATCGTTATCTACCTCAGGTCTCTGTTCGAGATAATATTCAAAAAAGCCTTTGAGATCATACAACGCAGGAATCGAAAGAGTTTCAATTCTATCTAAATTACGACGAATCGCATCACTTCGAACTTCAGAAACCTTTCCTCTGTAGTATTCGATACGGTATTCCCGTACATATTGAATTACCGCAGAAAATACATCATTGACCTTTTCTGTTTTCAAAAACTTCGCCCAATCGTACTGAATATCATCAATAAGGCAGTCCGCTTGAACAACAATAAGATGTCGTAATGCAAATTTTCTGCGTGCATCTTCGACACGAGTATTACCAACATACCAAGAAGGATTCCCCACAAGTCGTCCACTTGCCCAAAACGCAATTCCATTGGTTGCGGTAGTCTTCTCGCCCTCTGGAATCGCATATATGGATATTTTGAAATTGTTTTTCGCCTTGGTGCCTATGTCTTTGCTGACTAAAGGCTTAAGATTATTTTGGAATTCAATCTTCTCATCATTAACATAGACAGCAAACTCCGGGTCAAACAGGAAACGATATTCAAGCGTCTGCTTGACTTCTCTTTTTTGAGGAATTTTCTTTACAGCTTTTACGCTCAGCTTTGTACCATGGCCTTCTTTTGGGAAAGTACTGCGTTCCATCACAGAAAAGGCAGAATCTCCACCGTCAACACTTATCAGGTATTTATTACATATGCCGTCACGCCATGTTTCAATTTCATATTGATCATTGAAACATAACATTGAGTGACGGCCAACACCATTTCTACCGTATGCCAAACGTTTCGCCTTTCCCTGCGACGATGCATATTCAATATACTGCCCTTGGTGAGCCACACGGTTATAGGCAATAACCATCCATCGCTTCTGGAACTCATCGTCGGTCATGCCGGAACCATTGTCCTCAATAATTATTTTTCCGTTAGCCTTTGTTGGTAACGAAATATAAACTGAAGTTGCACCAGCATCCCATGAATTGGCAACAAGTTCCGAAAAGGCAATTGTTACATCGGACACAACGCTAGAGTATGTTCTCTCGATAAAATCCTTTTCAAATGTCGATTTTCTAATCGTCTCCGCCATATCACATACGCTCCTATCTTTGTGGATATGTGAACATTTGTTTATATTATATCGCAACAGCATAAAAATGCAACACTAGATTGAATAGAATGGCAAGTTAAGCAATCAAAAATTAATTCTCATTGTATGTGATACATATATGGGCAGCGATATAGAGCATTTCCAATGATTGATTTACAACAGAAATAAAAAATCGTCGCTGTAAGATGCAGAAAGGAAGAGTCAGTCTCGAGGATCAGTTATGCGACGGACATCTTACAGTCGACAATACATAAATAGAAACACAGTTGATTTATTGAAAACAAGCGCCCCCACTTACTGAACCGCCCCAGATTGTGCTGTCCGCACAATCTGGGGCGGTTAAAACGCATGATGTTTTTATTGTGTTCTGTGTTCATCCTAGATATTGCTTTTCGGGCATCAAAAAGCCGTCATCATACCTACCAATATCTATTTCTGAAAACAACTCCATCTAGCGTTTCGTTGTCTGATCATCGACAGGTTGATTCTTTTTATCTTTCGGATTTCGTAAGAGTAACGCTGCCAACGATCCAAACCCAATACAAATAATGATAACTCCAGAAAGTGTAGTAAAGACTCCATTATCCCGGGAAAAAATTAACAGCCAACCTCCCGCATTTGCATAATCAATAAAATACAGCCAAGATGCCGCAGCAAGAATCAGTAACAACACAAAATTACCCCAGACAAAGAAAGGATACCGCTGACTCAATGTTGCCCCCTCTCGCTCCGAAGATTTTATATTCAGTTTAGTCATCTTAGCGATCAAGAAGATGAAAACAAACACCAAATTGGTTATACACAAGCTCCATATGCTTCCAATAATCATTAGTTCCAAAACCGGTACATGTCCAACATCTGTAAACACATTATCAAGTGAGGAAATTCCTCCGAACACTAGAAATGAAAGTGCCGTAAAAATTGCTATCAGTGAAATAAACTGCATATTCATTTCATGAGTAAACTCAGATTTAAATGGAATCAGATTTTTATCAAATCGAGCCTTAAATGTTGCATCACTATCATGCAACGATTGATTCTGTGTTTGTGCTAGATTGGAATGATCCCAGAGCTTATCGATTGCGGTAGCAAATTCCTTTCGTTGACCTATTTGTGATTTGTCATCCTAGGCACAGCTGGCTACCTGTAGATATGCATAATCCCGCAAGCCGTCAAGATTAGAAATAAATGTACTTACATCCTGTTCGCTACAATCAAACAAAAAAGAACTAACCGCACTGTATAGCCATCTTTTGTGTTTCAAAATAAATGCCTCTACAGATTTATATGTCTTTTCTGCGTTAAAACAATCTGACGATACCGCTAATTGCTTACAAATCGATTTAATATCATCAGTCCAAGCTTGCAGATCCCGAACTTGAATGTCTTTGGCAGGCATATTAGCTTCGTTTCCATCTTGCTTTGCCATATTAATTCCAGGGCGTTTTTCCATTCTTTCACTCCCTAAAATAATCTAAAATAGATATGTTAGTAATTTCATTATTATATCCTCTGCGATAAGCATTTTTCCAAGGTGCCTGATTATGCGTTATTTGAACCAGTTGAGAAGCCGTATACTTGGAAGCATCATCGACAATCGAATCAATCAGTAATTGATCTTCAAATGCAATATTTTCATAGTAAGGTACTAATACATCATTCATTTTCGCCGGAATAATTGAGCTTCCAAATAGCTTATATTGGTGATATACATTGGGAACAACAGGACCAAAGTCCCAAGCCTCAATTCTATCCTTAAAACACGGAGTATTATTAGGAGTTGACACAAGGAACTCCGCTTGCACAAAGTACATAAGCTTTTGTAGCTTCAAGTTCGATATGCCTCTCCCATGTTCATTACAGTAATCTATAATGTAGTGAGCAACAGACAGAGCATCATACATTTGTCAAACCTCCTTTCTATTTCTATATAAATTTATACCATTAATTGTGCAATTCGTCAATTGACTCATTGTACAATAATAAACAAAACTTTTTATCCATACAGATAATACTTACAATATTCGGCAAAAACTATAGATTGCCAAAATTAGTCCGGCAACTAATTTGGGAAAATCCCTAAGTACGTCTTCCATATGTGCCTTGTGCGCGACAAATTCTGCGAGTGCTATTTCTGTTATCACATTCTAGCCCTTGCTTTATCATACTCTACTGTATACGAGAAAGTCCCGTTTTTGATGTCAAAAACTCCACTTTTTAATCACATCATTTTCTTTCCATGTTTTTTTATCACAAAGTACAACAAATATTCACCCATATCAAAATACAATAGACCAATTGGGACTATCCCTTACATCTCTTATCAGTATTGTATAAGCTTCTTCCATAAGTATGCTCAAATAACGTTCTAGTTGCACACAATCGTGCAACTTTATTAAATTCCCCCTAATATTTTATATTATAATCATTCTTAGTCCAGCCGTGAAATATACCGCCATACTAAAATAACGATGGTAACATACTTTCAAGCACTTAGGAGGCTTAACATGAGTAAACGATATGATGCAGCAACAAAGGAAATCATCCTCGCAAGATATAAGAACGGCGTATCAGCTTCACAAGTCAGTCAGACAACAGGGATCTCCAAATCAACCATCTACAAGTGGGTGCACACGGCTACCCCAACGGAAGCAAACGAAAATAAGCTCACACAAAGAAACATACAAAACCTGAATCGTAAAATTAAGCGTCTTGAATCCATGTTTTCCATCATCAGGTCACTGCCGGATGATATGATTGCATCACAAGATACCAGGTTGAAATATGCAGAAAAATTGTACGGCAAATCTGACTATCCCCTCCGTGTAATCTGTGATTCATTAGGCATAGATAAAGGAACACTTCTAAACAGAATACACCGTGGAAAGCACGGGGGAACTCAATTCAAAAAGAAATGTGATGAACTCCGTCCTATTATCTTACAAGAGTTCTACGACAGCAACCAGATTTACGGTGCTGGTAAGATGACTGTCACACTAAAGCAAATGGGCTATCGAATATCAGAAGCTACTGTTGCAAAACTAATGCACGAAATGGGACTTTTCAGCGTCCGTAATGGTTCCAAAAAGGTGTTCCAGTCCGTGACTGCCCGGAAAAGAGAAAACCTGATTCAGCAGCGTTTCAGAGCAGACGCGCCAAATCAGGTTTGGACAAGTGATGTGACATATTTCAAAGTAAAAGATGTCCCCTACTATATTTGTATCATCATGGATGTGTATGCAAGAAAAATCATCGCCCATTCGATCTCAAAAAGCAACAGCTCAAAACTCACCAATATGACTGTGCGAGCTGCATATGCCTCACGAGTACCAACGGCACACGTGATATTGCACTCCGATAGAGGAGCAAACTACACCTCTAAATCCATGGCTAAGCTGACATCCGAATTGAATATTACCCAATCTTTTTCAAGACCAGGGGCTCCCCACGACAATGCTGTTACGGAATCCTTTTTCTCGTGTCTGCAGCGAGAAGAACTATACCGCAGGGATTACAAATCCGAAAGGGACTTTCGTTATTGTGTGAGTGAATATATCCAGTTTTACAATAGCAAGCGGCCCCATTCAATGATAAACTATCGCACACCTGACCAGGCAGAATTGGATTTCTACAAGCTTCCATTCGAACTGGACTCAGGTGGTTCGAATCAATGAATTTTCACGATTTCATCATAAGAACTAGATCATTATTGATTTCGAGTTGATTCATAGCAGACACTGTACAATCCAAAAAGCTGTTACAGCACAACTGAAAATAAAATGAAAGACATCTCTATCGAACTCAAGTGGTTCAAATCAAAGACGTCTTTCATCTGGCTCCCCCTGTTGGACTCGAACCAACGACACACGGATTAACAGTCCGTCGCTCTACCGACTGAGCTAAGGGGGAATATTTGTGTTGGCATTACCTATCTTCCCGGGCAGTCGCCCGCCAAGTATTGTCGGCGCGTGTGAGCTTAACTTCTGTGTTCGGGATGGGAACAGGTGGACCCTCACAGCAATCAATACCAACTTTTGTGGATGGCTCTTCACCATCGTTATGTTAAACCGCTTTGCGGATTAACCTCGGGGATTATACCATGCTTCTTACTTCCTGTCAACCCTTTTAGTGAAGAGTTAAGAGTGAATAGTGAAGAGGTAATTCCTTTACAAGGATTTGGTGACCCATACCGGATTCGAACCGATGTTAACGGCGTGAGAGGCCGCTGTCTTAACCACTTGACCAATGGGCCATGGTGCACCTTCAGGGACTCGAACCCGGGACCCACTGATTAAGAGTCAGTTGCTCTACCAACTGAGCTAAAGGTGCAGATCCTTGTATTTAAGGCGATATACCTTGAAAACTGAACACTGTTCTTTCTTAATGCTTTACTTAAAGACTTCACTGAGCCTGCGCTTTGGTCAAGCTTTCGGCTTATTAGTATCAG
>JAUNPV010000039.1 GCA_030536515.1 Eubacteriales bacterium | reverse complement strand
GGACTGTCTTTTGGAATCATGTCGCTAACTTAGTGACATTGGTATTGGGGGGTGCGTCGTAAATTTTTCACTGCCCCGTAGGGCACGGCCTCCTGGACGTGCCGGTCTGGCAGGGCCCGTCAAGGATGCCGGGCCCTACGGATGCACCAAATAACTTCCCCTCCGGGGAAAGGTTATGGCACTCAAAATGGGCGGAAACAACCAGCCGTTGAGCCGGTTTTCAGGCCCTTCAACCACCTCTTGACCCCATTTCAACCACGACTCCCTTCCCTTCAACCGGCACAACCGCTATAATGGGCCCCATCCAAGGAAAAACGGCGGAAAAAACCATGAAAAAAACCGATTACGGTAAGCCCTACCGCACAGCCGCCTTTCGGGGCAACCGGCTGACCTTCGCCGGACTGCTGACGACCACCGTGTCCGGGGCAGTCCTGCAGGCGGTCATTGCGGTGTTTTTGCAGCTGGTGCTGGACAGCGCCACCGGGGCGGGACCCTACGGCGTGAAGGCCCTGGGCGTGCTCTGCCTGGTGCTGATGGCCGCCTTCGGGGCGGTGACGCTTGCCCACCGGGAGGTGGCCACCCGGTTTCTGCGCCGGGCCAACCGCCAGTACCGGAAGCAGCTGTTTGACGATTTGACCCGGAAGAACATCACCGCCTTTTCCCGGGAGCAGTCCGGCATTTACATCTCCATGCTCACCGCCGATGCCAATACGGTGGAGGAAAAGTATTTCCGGGCCATGAGCCTGCTGGTGATGCACACCCTGAACATGGCCCTTTCCCTGGGGCTGATGTTCTTTTATAACTGGCTGCTGGCCCTGGTTTCCCTGGCCCTGACGGCTCTGGTCATGCTCTGCTCCACGGTGCTGGGCGGCCGGATGGAGCAGGCCCAGCGCAGGGTCAGCGACCGCAGTAGCAGCTTCGTGGCGGGGGTCAAGGACCTGCTGTCCGGCTTTAGCGTCATCAAGAGCTTCCAGGCGGAGCGGGAGACTCAGAAAATTTTCGCCGGGAAAAACGACGCCTTGGAGCAGGCCAAGTTTGTCAGCGGCCGGCTGGAACGGCTGGCGGAGTTCCTGTCCGGAGGGGCCTCCTTTGCCATGCAGATGGCCGTGTTCCTGCTGGGGGCGGTGCTGGCCCTCCGGGGCGCTATCACCGTAGGCGTGATTCTGGTGTTCGTCCAGCTGACGGGCATGGTGGCAAACTCCGTGGGCCAGCTGGCCGGGATGATTCCCGCCTTCCGGGCTGCCCGGGGCCTGATTGACAAGGCGGGGCAGACTCTGCTGGCCAACACCAGCGAAAAGCAGGGGACCTCCATCTCCACCGTGGGCAGCGGCATTGCCTGCCGGAACCTTCACTTCGGCTACGAGGCGGACAGCGAAATTCTCAAGGGTGTGGACATCGACCTGGAGGCAGGAAAGAGCTACGCCCTGGTGGGAGCCTCCGGCAGCGGAAAATCCACCCTGCTGAACCTGCTGCTGGGCAGCTACCCGGACTACACCGGCTCCATCACCGTGGGCGGAGCGGAGCTGAACGAGGTGTCCACCGAGAGCCTTTACGACCTCATGGCCCTGGTCCAGCAGAATGTGTTCGTCTTTGACAGCACCATCGAGGAAAACATCACCATGTTCAAATCCTTCCCCGAGACCGCCATTCAGGGTGCCATCCGCCGGTCGGGCCTGGGAAGGCTCATCGAGGAAAAGGGCCGGGACTACCGCTGCGGAGAAAACGGCTGCAACCTCTCCGGCGGCGAGCGCCAGCGCATTTCCATCGCCCGGTGCCTGCTGAAAAACACCCAGGTGCTGATGCTGGACGAGGCCACCGCCGCCCTGGATGCCCAGACCTCCGCCAACGTGACCAACGCCATCCTGGACGTGGAGGGCCTGACCCGCATCATCGTCACCCACAAGCTGGAATCAGCCATCCTGGAGCGCTTCGACAAAATCCTGGTCCTCCGGGACGGAACCATCGCCGAACAGGGCACCTTCCGGGACCTCCTGGAAAAAAACGGCTACTTCGCCGCCCTGTATAAAGTCTCCACAGGCCTCTAAGCCTTCCCCGGTCCGGCTACAGCAGCCACACCGTAGGGCGGCGTGCCCTCACGCCGCCGCTGGGTAACGATATGTGAGCGCTCCCGGCGAAGCACCCAATACCTTCCCCCGGGGGGAAGGTGCCCCAGTGTCGCAACACTGGGGCGGATGAGGAATGCGGGCGGTGACATTCTGTGCGGTACAGGTACCGGCTTGCTGGTGGCTATCGTTTACCGTTCAGCAAGCACGTATGTTTCTATCATCCAGACTTGCCGCCCGCATTCCTCATCCGTCACGGCTTACGCCGTGCCACCTTCCCCCCGGGGGAAGGCTTGGGGGTGCATCGCTGGGGCCACTCAAGTGTCGTTACCCAGCGGCGGCCTGGGGGCAGGCCGCCCTAGGGTGCGTAAAACTGTGAAAAATTGTATAATCCACCGCCTCCCTGGGCATACTTCCAGCCAAGGAGGCGGTAAAATATGGTAAAGGGCATTTCCCGTCAGGTGATTGTGGTCCAGGGGTCGGAGCCCAAGCTCTTTGAGCAGGCGATTTTTATTTTGAAGGACGAGGCGGTGGCGGAGGGGGTCACCGGCGAAAAGCTGCTGAAGCAGGCCCAGCAGGCCATCCGCAGCCCGGAGCCCCAGAGCAAAAAGCGGCAGCTGCGGCTCTACGGCGCCTTCTGGGCCGCCGTGGGCTCCGTCGCCACGGGCCTTGTCTGGCTGTTGACAGCCTTTCTGTGGGTGTGATATAATCAGGACGCACCCGTAGGGAACGGATTTATCCGTTCCGAGTCCCAATGTGACCTCGATGGGCACATTGGGACAACCGGCAGCCAGCCAAGCGGAACGGATAAATCCGTTCCCTACCGTAGAAAGATAGAGATAACGTATGAAAATCGGAAACATTCAAGTTGACAACCCCCTGTTCCTGGCTCCCATGGCGGGGGTCACCGACTGGGCCTTTCGCACGGTCTGCGCCTCCCTGGGAGCCGGGGTCACGGTGACGGAAATGGTGTCCTCCCGGGCCCTGGTTTACAAGGACCAGAAAAGCGCCAGACTCCTGCGGAAAAATGAGGGCAGCCTCTGCGGGGCACAGATTTTCGGCAACGACCCCGCCGTCATGGCCCAGGGGGCAGAGCTGGCCCTGGAAATCTCCGGCTGTGACTTTGTGGATATCAACATGGGCTGCCCCATGCCCAAAATCGCCAACTCCGGCGACGGCTGCGGCCTTATGCGCACCCCGGAGCTGGCCGGGGCCATTGTGGAGGCGGTCGCCAAAGCGGTGGACGTGCCCGTCACCGTCAAATGCCGCCTGGGCTGGGACAAGGGGAGCGTCAATGTCCTGGATTTTGCCAAGCGGATGGAGGACAGTGGGGCCAGCCTCATCACCGTCCACGGCCGCACCCGCAGTATGCTCTATTCCGGCGTGGCCGACTGGGACGCCATCCACAGGGTCAAGGAAAGCCTGTCCATCCCCGTCATCGCCAACGGCGACATTGTGGACGGGGCTGCCGCCGTCCGGTGCAGGAAGCGCACCGGGGCCGACGGCCTGATGATTGGCCGCAGCACCTTCGGCGACCCCTGGATTTTTGAGGAGGTAAAGGCGGCCCTGGCAGGGGAGGACTACTCCGGCCGCCCGGCCCTCAGCGACCGCATCGCCGTGGCGGTCCGCCAGTTCGAGCTGGCCCAGCAGGACCACGGCGAGCACATCGCCTGCCTGGAGGCCAGAAAGCACTTCGCCTGGTACCTTCGGGGCGTGAGCCACAGCAGCTTCTATAAAAAGGAGATATCCTCCCTGACCAGCATGGAGGACATCTACCGGGTGGCCAAAGAGGTTGTCCGGGACTTAAAGTAAGCACCCCAATACCTTCCCCCGGGGGGAAGGTGCCCAAGTTCGCAGACTGGGGCGGATGAGGGATGGCGAAATCTGAACAGTCGTATCCATTGCCGTTGATGCACACAACGTTAAAATATCGCCATCCCTCATCCGTCTTGCCTTCGGCAATCCACCTTCCCCCCGGGGGAAGGAAGGGGTGCGTTCGAAAATTGATGAATAAAACCAGAGCCGTTTCACATCCTACCACAGAGGTGAGGGTATGAAACGGCTCTTTTTTTGTATTTTTCTGATTCCGCTGCTGGCGGTTCCCGCCCGGGCGGATACCATCAAGTGGGTGGATTTTAACGTGCCCTACGAGTCGCTGAAATACGCCCTGGACCGGGATATTGTGACCGCCGGTCAGGAAAAGCACACGTCCATGGTGGACATTCTGGCCCTGGCCGCCTGCCGCACCGGGGGGAAATGCCCCCTGTCTGCCGTAAAAAAGGCGGCCCAGCAGCTCCAGGGGGACCAAAGCCCCCGGGAGCTGCTGGGGGAGGAGGGACAGTATTTTGACTACTATTCCAGGGCCTACGACGCCATTTTAGGGGGGCTGGTAGGCTCCTTCGCCATTTTTCGGGAGGGCCAGTGGCAGGGGACCTACGGCCTCAAGGCCTTTTCCCCCGTGGCCGCCGGGTACGGCTACAGCCACTGCGACGATTTCGGCGTAGGCCGGTCCTTCGGCTTCCGGCGCAAGCACCTGGGCAACGACCTGATGGGCGGCCTCGGCACCCCCATTGTGGCGGTGGAGGGGGGCGTGGTGGAGGCCATGGGCTGGAACCGCTACGGCGGCTGGCGCATCGGCATCCGCTCCTTCGATTCCCGCCGGTATTACTACTACGCCCATCTGAAAAAGGACACCCCCTTCGCCCCCGGTTTGGAGGAAGGGGACGTTGTTGAAGCGGGCCAGCTCATCGGCTTCATGGGCCGCACCGGCTATTCCGACAAGGAAAACACCAACAACATCGAGACCGTCCACCTCCACTTCGGCCTCCAGCTGGTCTTTGACGAAAGCCAGAAGGAGTGCAACTCAGAAATCTGGGTCAACGCCTACCCGCTGGTGCGCCTGCTGTCAGACCACCGGGCCAGCTACCAAAAGACAGCCAAGGGCTGGGAGCGGACCTATCCGTTTGCAGATTTGGACGTGGCAGATTATCCCCAAACCGCTCAGTAGGGGAGGGTCACCGACCCTCCCGCCGAAAATCCGTCCAGGATTTTCGGATAAACCTCATGGAACCGAAGCCTTTCCATTCGGAAAGGCTTTTTGCGGCCCCCTCGCCGGGGGCCGACGGGAGGGTCAGTGACCCTCCCCTACGGTGGCTCAGAAGAGTTCCACCGTCAAATCTTCCACCGGCTTATCGTAAAACACCGTTCTCCACTCCACATCCTCCACCGGCTCAAAATGGGCTGCTGAGCAGGCGGCGTGAAGCTCCTTTGTGGTCAGGGCGGTGGGACCGTCAGCGCCGCCGATGATGCCGAAGGCACCTCGAATGTCGGGCCGGGGCCGGTCGCTTTCGGCGCAGTCCAGAACGGTCAGCTCGGTCTCCGGCTCCACGGTGAAGGACATGAGCTGAAAGTGGGTGGGAAATTCCGTGTCCGGGAACTGCGCCATCCGGCGGACGGGGCTTTCCCTGGCCTCCATCTCCACCACCGTCAGCACGTGGGTCAGCCCGGTGGCGGGGTGGACGAATGCAACCTGGTCCCCGGGGGCCTTCACCCGGAAATGGTCCCCAGCCAGGGCAGCCTTGTCCTGCTTCATGGTCAGGCTGAGCGTCCAGATTTCGGGCCGCTTTTTGGAGGCCCAGGGGAAGTGATGCCGGGAAATTACCCAGCCGTACTGCGGGTCCAGTCCGTAGTGGGCCATCACAGCGTTGGTTTCGCTGTCCGGACGGGAGAAAAGGGGATTCCAGCAGGTGCTGCTGCCCCGGGCGGCGTTTATCGCAGTGCCGTTGACGGCGAAGCTGGGCCGGATATCAATCCGCAGGGGATTTTCGGCGGCGATGGTCAGCTGTTCGTCCTTGGTGAACAGCCGGGGGTCGTCCCGCTCCGGGGACAGATTCCACTTGTCCATCCACGCCCGGATGCGCTGAGGCTCCACCCGGGCGCACAGGTCCGCCACCAGCCCCTGGCCGCAGATGTACACTGACGGAAGCAGCCAATCATAGCCACCCCAGGAAAATTCCCGGTTCAGGGGGACCTCCCGCCCCGCATGGTCTTGCTCAGAGTGCCCCCAGAGGGAGCCCTCGAAAAAGACCTTCCATTCAGATTGTTTCAAAATGAAGTCTCCTTTCATGCTGCCAGCCGGCCCATTATGACCGCCGCTGCTACGATTTGCAGGGCCAGAATCACCGGGATGCCGACGGTGAACTTGGGATGCTGGGTCTTGTGCCGCACCAGGTACATTCCGGCGAGGCACCCCACGCTGCCGCCCAGGGCAGCCACGGTCATCAATGTCCGCTCGGGGATGCGCCAGAGATTTTTCCGGGCCTTATACTTGTCCGCCAGCATAAGCAGGAACCCGGCTGCATTGATTATAGCAAGATAAGCAAAAACATAGTTCATCATGGGAATGTCCTTTCGGGAGGGATTGTTTTGAAAAAATTTGTGATGCTGCTGCTGTTTGTGGGCCTGCTGTCCGGCTGCGCCGCCCAGGAGACCTTTGAAACCGTTTCGGACCCGGAGGTGGAGGTGCTGGCGGCCAGGCCTGCCGAGCTGTCCGTCCGGCTGCCGGATGGGGCCGTGGCCCCGGTGCTGGAGGGGGAGCTGGAGCAGGTGTACACGGCGGAGGATTATGAAATCATCCTCCAGACCCTCCCCGCCGGGGACCTGGACCGGACCGTCCGCACCCTCAGCGGCTATGACCGGGAAAAGCTCACGGTCATGGAAACCCAGAAGGGGAGCGTCACCCGCTACGATTTCGTCTGGACATCCGCCGGGGAGCAGGGGGACCGGCTGGGCCGGGCGGCGGTGCTGGACGATGGGCAGTACCACTACTGCCTGTCCGTCCTCCGGGACACCGAGACAAAGCAGAATACCCAAATCGTTTGGAGCGATGTGTTTGAGTCCTTCGAATTGGTTTGAGCCCTCCGTAGGGGAGGGGCTTGCCCCCAATGTCACTAAGTTAAGAAAAGCTGGGTCTCGC
>JAUNPV010000006.1 GCA_030536515.1 Eubacteriales bacterium | reverse complement strand
TTTCGTTCCTATTTGTGCGGACGCATAGCGACCGAATGGTTGATTGAAATGAAAGAAATCTTCCTTTTAAAGCTGGGCGAAATCGTCCTGAAAGGGGCCAACAAACGCCAGTTTGAGGCAACCCTGCGCAAGAATGTCCGCCGCCGGATGAAACAGTACGGTGACTTCGACGTGTATATCATGCAGTCCACCGTCTATGTGGAGCCCAAGGACGAGCTGGCCGATGTGGACGGGGCCTGGGAGGCCTGCCGCAGTATTTTCGGCGTGGTGAGCCTGTGCCGGTGCCGGCCCTGCGACAAGGACGTGGATGCCATTTTTGAGGCGGTGGAGAACTACCTGGGCGACGACCTGGACTGCGCAAAGTCCTTCAAGGTGGAGTCCAAGCGGTCTGACAAGCGCTTCCCCTTAGGCTCCATTCAGCTGTCCCAGGAGATCGGCGGCCGCCTGGCCGAGGCCCATCCCCACGTGAAGGTGGATGTCCACCATCCGGAGTACACCGTCTATGTGGAGGTCCGGGACCTGGCGGCCTATGTCCACGGCCCTGCCGAGCCCGGCGCCGGCGGCCTGCCCACCGGGGTAGGGGGCCGGGCCATGTGCCTGCTGTCCGGCGGCATCGACTCTCCCGTGGCCGCTTATATGATTGCCAAGCGGGGCGTGGAGATTGAGTGCGTCCACTTCTTCTCCTACCCCTACACCTCGGAGCTTGCCAAGGACAAGGTGGTGGAGCTGGCCCGGCTGGTTACCAAATACTGCGGCAAAATGACCGTCAATGTGGTGTCCTTCACGGAAATCCAGGAGGCCATCCGGGACAACTGCCCGGAGGAGTACTTCACCCTCATCATGCGCCGGTTTATGATGGAGATTTCCCAGCGCATTGCCAAGGACGACGGCTGCGGGGCCCTGATTACCGGCGAAAACCTGGGCCAGGTGGCCTCCCAGACCATGGAGGCCATGGCGGTCACCGGGGCCGTGGTGGACATTCCCATTTTCATGCCCCTGGTTGGCATGGACAAGGAGGAGATTGTGACCATCGCCCGGAAAATCGGCACCATGGAGACCTCCATCCTGCCCTATGAGGACTGCTGCACCGTCTTTACCCCCAAGCACCCCAAGACCAAGCCCACCCTGGGCCAGCTGGTCCATGCGGAGGAAAAGCTGGCCCGGGAGGCGCTGATAGAGCGGGCCCTGGCGGATATCGAGCGGATTCGGGTGAGCTACCATGACGATGCTCGCATCTGAGGTCCTGGAAGCCCTCCGGGGCAGGACCCTGGTCACCGCCGAAAGCCTCACCGGCGGCGGCATCGGGGCGGCCCTGACCGCGGTGCCCGGGGCCAGCGAGGTCTACCGGGGGGGCGTTATCAGCTACACGAACTGGGTGAAGGACAACATCCTGGGAGTGGATGGGTACATCCTGGACCAGTTCGGCGCAGTCTCCCGGCCCACGGCCCAGGCCATGGCGGCGGGGGTGCGGCGGCTGATGCAGGCGGATGTGGCGGTGTCCGTCACAGGCCTGGCCGGTCCCGGCGGCGACGAATTCGGAAACCCCGTGGGCACGGTGTTCATCGGCTACGAGGACGAAAATTGCGCCGAGGTCCGCTGCTGCCTGTTCAAGGGCACCCGGGACCAAATCCGAACCCAGACCATCGAAGCAGCCCTGAACCTGATTCTGGCCCATAATCCATAAAAAAGAGCTGTCATCCTGAGAAAAACGAAGGATGACAGCTTTTTTGTTTGTGCTTATCGGGATGACGCAGCAAAGACTGTAGGGCGGTCTGCCCTCAGGCCGCCGCCCATGTTTTCCTATGGAAAACATGGGAAAGCGGACTGGTTTGCAATGACAAGTGGGTTAGAATATTCCCTGTTCCAGCAGAAAATCCCAGAAGAAATTGGAAACAAAGGGCTGCAAGAAAAACATCACTCCAAACACCGCCCCGTAGACCCAGGGCAGGTCCCGGTCGGTGCGGCCGGAGATGCGGAGGGTCTTGACCAGCCATTTCCCGAGAAAACAGCCCACCGCCGTCCCGGCGGTGTTGAAGATGAGATCGTTTACATCCGAGGCCCGGGAGACGAAAATCTGCATCACCTCGATGGTCAGGGACAGGCACAGCCCGTGAAACGCCGTGGCCCCCAGACTGCGGTACTTCCGCCACAGGCAGGGCAGAAAAATGCCCAGCGGCACAAACAGGGCCATATTCATGCAGCAGTTGCCCAGGTCCGCCGCCAGATCCCGGAAGGGGACCAGGTTGAGGTTCGGCCCGAACCGCACATACACCACGCTGGGAAGCCCCACCAGGGCGGCAACCGCCGCCAGGTACAGACCGAACAGAATATACGCCGCCGTCCGCCGCCCATTGCGGAACCGGATGAAATTCAGAACAATCATCACCGGAACCAGCGGAACAGCCGCCGCCAGCACATCCACCGAGGTAAACAAAATCCGACGCACCAGAATCAAAAGCATGACAAAACCCCTCCTTTTTCTCAAGAATACCACTTTCAGACAGAAAATCAAGGGAAAGAATGGTAATTTAAGGAAATCTTAATACTACAGAGCAAAGCCTTCTCCCCGGGAGAAGGCTTTTTTGGCGCGTCAAAAAGGAAAAGCCGCCCGGCTGGGCGGCTTTCCGTTTTATCTCAGGTGGGGTCGTAATTGACGATGATATCGTGGTCCCGGAGCTTGGACACGTCCTCGATTTCGTTGCCGAAGACGTTCACCTGGACCAGGCAGTAGTTGTCGGCCAGGGCGTCGATGTTGGTAATCTTGTTGTAGTCCATATACACATGGGTCAAAGACTCCATCTTCCGCAGCACATCCAGGCTGGCAATGGCGTTGTTGGAGCCGTCGATGGTGGTCAGTGCACACTCCCGGGGCCAGTCGGGGAGGGCCTCCACCTGGTTGTTGGAGAAGTTGAAGCTGGTCAGCTTCGTCAGGCCCGACAGAGAGGTGATGTCCGCCACCTGGTTGTGAGAAATGCTGAGATATTCCAGGCCCGTGCTGCCGGAGAGAATGGACACACCGGTGAGGGCGTTGGAATTGGCGGACAGATGGATAAGATTGCCCAGCAGATTCACACCCTCCAGGGTTTCCAGCTGGTTGTTGTCCGCCTCCAGCCAGGTCAGGGCGGCGCAGCTGCTCAGGGGCTTCAGGGAGGTGAGGGCATTGTAGGAAACGTTCAGCTTGGACAGCTTGCTCAGCCCGGTCAGGCTGGTCAGCTCCCGGACGGCGTTGTGCTGCAGGTACAGCTCCGTCAGATTGGTCATGGGCTCCAGCACCTCCAGATTCCGGACGGTGTTGTTGCTCAAATCCAGCAGACTCAGGCTGGGAGCACCCTCCAGACCGGCAATGGTGCTGATGTCACAGTTGGACAGGTTCAGACTGGCAAGATAGGGAAGCGTGGCCAGGATGGACAAATCATCCACCGGGAAGGAGGTGCCGGACAGGTCCAGGGTGGTCAGTCCGGTGAGGGTGGCCAGCGGAGCCAGAGAAGGCATGGCCTGGTCCTGAATGGTCAGCTTCAGAAGATAGGGAAGCAGCGCCAGGTCCTCATAGGAGGCAGCCTCCGCCGGAACGGTGAACTCGGTGATGGGCCACAGGTCGTTGGTGTAGATGGTGCGGCTCTCCCGGGCACCGATGGCCTCCCGAATGGCAGCCTCCATGGCGGGGTCCACGAAGGTCACCTCTTCAATGACACCGGTGACGGTATAGCCCAGCACGGTGAGGGGACTGACCAGTCCGTTTTTGTCCACGGTGATGGCGTACAGGGTGGTCTCACCGGCGGGCAGGGTGATGGGACCGGCGTAGCTGGGACCCTGGGTGGAGGGGTAGGTTCCGTCGGTGGTGTAGTAAATGGTGGTGTCGGGAGCGGCGTACAGGTGGATGTCCATGTACTTGCTGTAGAACCCGGCGGCATGGTCCGCCACAGGGGCCGCAGGCCGGGCGGCATCCAGCTCCGCCTTGATGGCGCTGTCGGGGATGTTTTCCAGCATTTTCACCGCATCCAGCAGCTTGTTCTGCTGGACAAAGGTCTTGCACAGGTTTTCGTACAGCTCTGCCGAGGGCTCGTTGTTGATGGCCACGGTGAGGGTGTACTCCGCCTTGGTGAAGTTGCCCTGGTCCTTATACTGGTTCGCCAGCTCCACCGCCACGTTTTCATCGTGGTTGGAGAAGCTGTAGGCCAGGTTATAAAACCAGCTGGACAGCCGGGAATTGCCGTGCAGGTCGTTAAAACGGGCCTGAGACAGCAGGGTATCCCGGGTGAAGGCACGGTCGTAATCGAACAGATACCAGAAGATGGAGGCGAAAATCACAATCACCAGCAGCAGCGGCACCAGAAATCTGGTTGTTTTTTTCATAAAAAGAACTCCGTTTCGAGAGAATCTCATCAAATTATACAACATATGCCCAGAAAAGTCAAGTGCATGGGGAAACGTTACAGTTTGGACATGATTTTGTAAAAAATCAGGTATGGGTTTATTTTGCCGCCTGCTTCATGGAAAGGCTGATTCTCTTTCTCTTTTCGTCCACGGCCAGCACCACCACCTTCACCACATCGCCTACCTTCACCACCTCGCTGGGGTGGCGCAGGCGGCGGCTGCATACCTCGGAAATGTGGACCAGGCCGTCCTGATGGACGCCGATGTCCACAAAGACGCCGAAGTCGATGACGTTGCGGACGGTGCCAGTCAGCTCCATGCCGGGCTTCAAATCCTTCATGTCCAGCACGTCCTTGCGCAGAATGGGGGCGGGCAGCTCATCCCGGGGGTCCCGGCCGGGCTTAGACAGCTCCTTGGCAATGTCCCGCAGGGTCGGCTCGCCCACGGCAAGCTCGGCGGCGGCCCGGGAAGGGCCGTATTTCTCCAGCCTGGCCGTCAGCTGGGAGAAGTCCCCGCCCTTTTGGAAGCCCAGCAGATTCAGCAGCGCCCTGGCGGCGGCGTAGGACTCCGGGTGGACGCCGGTGTTGTCCAGAAGCTCCCGGCTTTCGGGGATGCGCAGGAACCCTGCGCATTGCTCAAAGGCCTTGGGTCCCAGCTTGGGGACCTTTTTCAGCTGGGCCCGGCTGGCAAAGGGGCCGTTTTCCTCCCGGTAGGCCACGATGTTCTTCGAGGTGGTGGCCGTCAGGCCGGACACCTGCTGCAAAAGGCTCCGGGAGGCGGTGTTGGCATCCACGCCCACGGCGTTGACGCAGTCCTCCACCACCGCCCCCAGGGCGGCGTCCAGCTCCTTCTGGGGGCAGTCGTGCTGATACTGGCCCACGCCGATGGCCTTGGGGTCGATTTTCACCAGCTCTGCCAGGGGGTCCTGGAGCCGCCGGGCGATGGACACGGCGGACCGGAGGTTTACGTCATACTCGGGAAATTCCTCGGCCGCCAGGGGAGAGGCGGAGTAAACGGAAGCGCCCGCCTCGTTGACAATCATATAGCTGGCCTCGGGGAAGGACCGCAGCAGCTCCACGGCCATTTCCTCGGTCTCCCGGGAGGCGGTGCCGTTGCCGATGGCAATGTGCCGGACCCCGTGGCGGCGCATGAGGCCGGACAGGACGGAAATGGCCTCCTGCTTTTTCCGCTCGTTGAAGGTGGGGTACACCACGGCGGTGTCCAGCACCTTGCCGGTGGGGTCGATGACCGCCACCTTGCAGCCGTTGCGGTAGCCCGGGTCCAGGCCCATGGTGACGAAGCCCTTGACCGGCGGCTGCATCAGCAGGGGCTTTAAGTTCAGAGCAAAGTTGTGAATGGCTCCGCCGTAGGCCCGGTCGGACAGCTCATTGCGCACCTCCCGCTGAATGGCGGGGAAAATCAGCCGGTCGTAGGCATCCTCGGCGGCGGCACGGACAAAGGCGGAGACATTCAGCGTGGGCTTCAGCGCATGGCGGCACACCAGAGCGGGGCCGTCATTGCCGGGAAGGGCCACGGAAATCTTCAAAATCCCCTCCTTTTCGCCCCGATTCAGGGCCAGAATCTGGTGGTCCAGCAGCCGCTGAATTGGCTGGGAAAAGTCGAAATACAGCCGGTAAACGCTGTCCTCCTCCGGGTTTTCCGCCTTGCAGGTGAGATTGCCCCTGCGCAGCACCAGCGCCCGGAGGGCCTTGCGCAGGTCTGCGTCGTCGGAAAGGTCCTCGGCGATGATGTCGCTGGCACCCTGCAAAGCCTCCTCCACAGAGCAGATCCCCTTTTCTTCGTCCACAAAATCGGCAGCCAGAGCGGCGGGGTCCCGGCCGTCCTGGGCGAAAATGGCCTCGGCCAGCGGGGCCAGACCCTTTTCCCGGGCCATGGAGCCCCGGGTCTGGCGCTTTTGCTTATAGGGCCGGTACAGGTCCTCCACCTCGGTCATGGTGGCGGCGGCATCGATGGCGGCGGACAGGTCCTCGGTCAGCTTGCCCTGGTTTTCAATGGACTTTTTGACCTCCTCCCGGCGGCTTTCCAGATTCCGCAGGTAGTTAAGCCTTGTCTCCAGAGCCCGCAGGGTGGTGTCGTCCATGGCCCCGTGCATTTCCTTCCGGTACCGGGCGATAAAGGGAATGGTGTTGCCCTCGTCCATGAGGCTCACCACGTTTTGGACATATTCCAGCTTCTGCCCCAGCTCCCGGGCCAGAATTTCAGTGATCGACTGCATTTTGTTCTCCTTTGCTGCGCCATCCCGGCGGTCCTTCACCGGCGGCCGGGATGACTGAATTTTTTTCGCTCCACATTCTACCACAAAATCCGGCAAAAAGAAAGAGGGCAGCCGCTGCAATCGTTTTGGGATGTGGAAAAGATTTTTCCCTGGCGGGGCAATCTGGCCGAATGCGGATAGGCTTTCGCAAAATTCACCGTGGAGGGGCCCTTCTTCCACGGTTTTTTGATGGGCTTTTATGCTACCATACCCTCCGGGAGGGGATATCATGCAGTCGATTCTAAAGGACATACTCACCGCTCTGCTGATGGGGGCGGTGGTTCCCGGGGTGATGCTGAATGCCGCCGCTCTGGTGATGGACAGGCCGCCGGTGGAGACCCGGGAGACCACCCAGGCCACAATCCCGGTTCCGTCTGACCCCATGGTCCTGCGCCGGGAGGACGGGAGCACGGAGGAGGTGGACCGGGAGGCGTACCTTCTGGGGGTGGTGCTGGCGGAAATGCCCGCCTCCTTTGAGGAGGAGGCGCTGAAGGCCCAGGCGGTGGCGGCCAGGACCTACACCCAGAAGGCCCGGACCACCGGCGGCAAACATGGGGACGGCAGCCTGTGCCGGGACGCTGCCTGCTGCCAGGCCTACATGGACCCGGAGGAATATCTGAGCCGGGGCGGAGCCCTTTCGGACCTGGCCAGGGTCCGCACCGCCGTGGAGGCCACCCGGGGCCAGGTGCTGACCTACGAGGGGGAGCTGATTGAGGCCACCTATTTTTCCTGCAGCGGCGGCAGCACCGAGGACGCCGCCGCCGTGTGGGGGACGGAGTTTCCCTATTTACAGGCGGTCCAAAGCCCCGGCGAGGAGGGAGCCGCCCACTTTACCGACACCGTCCGCTTTACCGATGCGGAATTTGCCCAGGCCCTGGGGGCGGACCTGCCAGAAGGGGAGGACTGGTTCGGAGAGGTGCGCTACACCGACGGCGGGGGCGTAAAGTCCATGGAGATTGCCGGGACAACCTATCCCGGCACCCGGCTGCGGAGCCTGCTGGGCCTGCGGTCCACGGCCTTTACCCTGGAGGCGGCGGATGGGGAAATCGTCATCACCACCCGGGGCTTCGGCCATCGGGTCGGGATGAGCCAGTACGGCGCCGACGCCATGGCCGCCACAGGAAGCACCTACAGGGAGATTTTAGCCCATTACTACCCGGGAACGGCCCTTTCGGAAATACCGTAGGGAACGGATTTATCCGTTCCGACCGCGAAGCGGCATTTTTCCCTTGACAACGGATAAAGATAATGCTATATTATAAATGCTTAGCAATACTAAATAGAAAGGAAGGCAAAACCCATGGAGGATAAATTTCTTCAGCAGCTGAAAAAGGGCGTTCTGGAGCTGCTGGTGCTGCGCTTGATCTGCGACAGCCCCAGCTATGGCTACGAGCTTCAAAAGCGGCTGAAAGAGGAATCGGGCGGCCTGTTTCAGCTGAAGGAGGGGACGCTGTACCCCATTTTGTACCGCCTGGAGGACGACGGCCTCATCGAATCCGGCTGGCAGCAGGGCAAGGGCCGGGCCGCCCCCAAGAAAATCTACAGCGCCACCCAGAAGGGCCGGGCGGAAAATCTGCGGCGGCACGCCCTGTGGCAGACCTTTTCGGAAACCGTCAGTCAATTTTTGGAGGAGAAAAACCATGGATAAAGAGATTAAAAAATATCTGCGCTCCGTCAAGCGCCGGCTGAACCTGCCCCGGGACATCCGCACCCGGCTCCTCAGCGACCTGGAAACCACCATCGCCGCCCGGATGGAGGCCGGGGAGGACTGGCCGGTCATCCGGGAGAGCCTGGGCACCCCCGCCCAGGTGGCGGCAGAGTACATGGAGGAAATGAAGGAATTCGCCTACCGGAAAAGCCCCTGGCGGATGGTCCCGCTGGCTGTGGCGGTGCTGTGCGGCCTGAGCCTTCTGAATGATTGGGTGATGCTTGGCCTGTATGTTTCAATGGGTTTCAAATTATATGAGCGCTCCGTCGGCATCATCGGAGGCGCAGACGGCCCAACGGCAATGTTTATCACTACCCGGGTGCACGACAGTGCGAAAATCGGCATCATCGCAGCTGTATTTGTCCTGTGCCTGCTGCTCTATTTCCGTCTGTGCAAATGTAAAAATAAAGAAAACTCTCAGGGATGATATTGCAGAAACAACAACGGTATGCTATAATAAAGCATACCGCTTGTTGATTTTACCCAAGGAGGTGCCTGCATGAATCTCATCATTGACGGCCTGCACATTACCACCAGTCCCGGAAAGTCCCTGCTGGAGCTGGTGCGGGAGCTTCACCTGGACGAAGCGTCCCTGGCCAAGCGGCCTCTGGCGGCCAAGATTGCCGGCGAGGTCTTTACGCTCAATTACATCCCACAGCGGGAGAGCGACGCCCAGGCGGAGCGGCCCTCCATGCGCCGGGCCATGGCGGCCTCCGGCGGACGGGTGCGGCTGCTGCGGTATTCCGATTCCGCCGGTAAAGACTGCTATATACGCACCGCCCAGTTTGTCCTGTTCCTGGCCCTGCGGCAGCTGTGGCCGGAGATGCACACCAAAATGAACTGCACCCTGGGCTCCACCGTCTATTTCCAGGTGGAGCCGGGCTTTGGCTTCTCCGCCGCCGCGCTGAAGCAGCGGGTCCGGGAGCTGGTGGACCGGGATATCCCCCTGCTGCGCCGCCGGGTGCCGCTGCAGGAGGCAGCCCACCGCTTCACCGCCCAGCACCAGACCGACAAGGCAAGGCTGCTGGCCTGGCGGACGGTGGACTATTTTGACGAATATGCCTACGGGGATTTTGCCGACTACTACTACGGCGAGATGATGCCCTCCACCGGCTATCTTCGCATCTGGGATATCCACCCGGCGGACGGGGGCTTCCTGCTGGTCTGCCCCGACGACCGGGACCCGGATGCCTGCGCCAAAATTCCCTCCATGCCCAACTTCTTCTCCGTGTTTTCCGAGGGCGAGCGGTGGTGCAGTCTGATGGAATGCGAGACTGTGGCGGATTTGAACGATTTGACCGGCTCCGGGAAAATCCGGGAGCTGATCCGGGTCAACGAGGCCCTCCACGAAAAGCGCTTTGCCCAGGTGGCGGACATGGTCTGCCATCGGGGGGCCAGGGCTGTGATGATTGCTGGCCCCTCCTCCTCGGGTAAGACCACCTCCGCCCACCGGCTGGCCACCCAGCTGCGGGTCCACGGAAAGCAGCCGGTGCTGATGAGCCTGGACGATTACTACATCGACCGGGACAAAATCGCCCCCGGCCCCGACGGCAAGCTGGATTTAGAGCACATCAACACCATCGACACCGCCCTGTTCCGCTCCCATCTGGAAAGCCTGCTGCTGGGCCGGGAGGTGGAGCTGCCGAGCTTCAATTTCCTCACCGGCCGCCGGGAGTGGAAGGGCCATCAGCTGCGGCTTCAGGACACCTCCGTCATCATCGTGGAGGGCCTTCACGGGCTGAATCCCGCCATGCTGCCGGACCATGTGGAGCCGAGGCTGATTTTCCGGATGTACGTCAGCCCCCTGCTCCCGCTGAACCTGGACGACCACAACCGCATCCCCACCAGCTACCTGCGCCTCCTGCGCCGGACCGTCCGGGACTACGAGACCCGGGGCTCCTCGGTCCAGCGGACCTTGAGTATGTGGGAGTCGGTCCAGCGGGGCGAGCGGCGGTGGATTTTCCCCTACCAGGAAAACGCCGACGTGATTTTCAACAGCTCCACCCTCTATGAGCTGGCGGTGCTGAAAAAGCACATCTTCCCCCTGCTGACCCAGGTCCAGCCCGAGGACGAGTGCTACGACCAGGTGCGAAACATCGTCAAAATCCTCAACTACGTCCAGTCCGCCGACGTGGACGACGAAATTCCCCCCACCAGCCTGGTGAGGGAGTTCATCGGGGGCAATTCCTTCTATAGAAAATAAAAAAGCGCTTCTCGGCACGAGCCCGCAAGTGCGGTGACTAAATGGCGTGTAATACCGAAAACAACCGATTGTCATTGCGAGCCAGGGTAACCCCTGGCTCGCAATGACATTCTGTATTTTTTAGGTGCTGCATCCTCTCAGCATGAGAAAACCCCCGGCTGCAACAATGCAGCCGGGGGCGAAGCATTCCAATCAGGCCGTTGCGGGAGGGCAGGGGTAGCCCAGCAGCAGGGATACGGCCACGGTGATGATGATGCAGATAAAGGCCGTCACCATCCACAGGCTCCTGCGGCGGCCGAATTCACCGGTCAGATACAGCCAGCCGGTGCATAAAAGGGAGCCAAAAATGGAGATAATGGCGGTAATTACCTTGCAGACGTTGAGCGTTGCGTTGCTGCTGTACCGGGCGCACACCAGATACAGCACGAATACCAGTGCATCAATCACGATAATTTTGGTCATGTTGGATTCCATTTCACGGTAACGGTTGCGTTTAGCCACTTCTCATCCCTCCAGGAATTTTTTCTCGTAAGCCTATGATACCACACCCTATCGAAAAAAGCAATAATTTCTGCAAGAAACTCAAAATTTTCCGTTCCTCTTGCGTCTAAGGCAAAATAGTGATATAATAAACCGGAATACATTGGAAGGCATGAAGAATTTATGGCAGAACCGCAGTACCGCCTGGAGGGCATCGTCCATACCCGAAGCGAGGAAATGGAGGATTTTGAGGGCCCTCTGGACGTGATTTTTGAATTGCTGAGCAAAAACAAAATTGAGATTCAGGACGTGTCCATCACCGCCATTTTGGAGCAGTACCTGGGGTATCTGGATGAGATGAAGCGGCTGGATATGGAGATTGCCAGCGAGTTCATCACCATGGCCTCCCACCTGATGCTCATTAAGACGAAAATGCTGCTGTCTGCGGCGGAGCAGGCGGAGGCGGAGAGCGAGCTGGACCTGCTGCGGCAGTCCCTGGTGGAGCGCAGGCGGAAGGAGGCCATGGAGCAGATTCGCCTGGCCGTTTCCGAGCTGGAGCCGAGAAACGATATCGGCCGCTGCCTGTTTACCAAGGACCCGGAGCCACTGCGCCGGGAAAAGGGCTACCGCTACCAGCACGATATCATCGATTTGCTGCGGGCCCTGGAGACCATTGCCCAGCGAAATCTCAGCCAGCTCCCGCCGCCCACCTCCAATTTCCGGGGCATCGTGGGCAAGGAGCCATACCCTGTGGGCCGGAAGGCCGGAGAGGTTCTGCGGCAGCTGCTGCTGCACGGCATTGAAAGGCTTAAAAATTTGTTCCGGGGCAACAAAAGCCGGTCGGAAATTGTGGCCACGTTCCTGGCTGTGCTGGACCTGTGCAAAACCAATTCCGTCACGCTGGAGGACGATGTCAACGGGGAAAACCCCAACGTCCGCCTGCTGGACAGGATAAAGGAGGAAAACCATGGAAACTGAACAGCTGCAGCGGGCCATTGAGGCCATCCTCTTTGCCGCCGGCGAGCGCATGGACATCGCCCGGCTGGCCTTCGCCCTGGAAACGGACCCTTCCGATATCGAGAAGGCCGCCGACGCTCTGGCGGACCAGTACGCCTTTGACCGCCGGGGCATCCGCATTCTGAAGCTGGAAAAGGGCTACCAGATGGTGTCCTCCGGCGAAATGGCCGATTACATCACCAAGGCATTGGAGACAAGAAAGCCCCCCCGGCTTTCCTCCTCCCAGCTGGAAACCCTGACCATCATCGCCTACTACCAGCCGGCCACCAAGGCCATGGTGGAGCAAATCCGGGGCGTGGACAGCGCCTATTCGGTGTCGGCCCTGCTGAACAAAAAGCTCATCGAGGAGGCGGGCCGCCTCAACGTCCCCGGCAGGCCCATTCAGTACAGGACCACCCCGGACTTCCTCCGGACCTTCGGCCTGAGCTCCCTGGAGGAGCTGCCTCCCATTGACAAAATCTCCTTCGGCGAGCCCATCGAGCTGCCCCAGGAGCCGGAGGCCACCTGATGGGCTGGCTGATTGCCCTGGGGGTCCTGGCGGTGCTGGCTGCCATTCCGCTGGGAATCGCCCTTCGCTACGATGAAAGGGGCCCCTGGGCCAGAGCCATTCTGGGCCCCGTGGGCCTGACCCTCTATCCCAGGCCGAAAAAGGAACGAAAGCCGCCCAAGAAGGAAGCCCCCCAAAAGACCCCGGACCCGGCCCCCGAGCCCCGGCAGGCTCCCCCGGCCCAGGCGGCACCCAACCAGCAATCCGGCGGCAGCTGGACGGACTTCCTGCCTCTTGTCAGGCTGGGCCTGAATTTCCTGGGGGACTTCCGCCGGAAGCTGCGGGTGAACCGGCTGGAGCTGAAGCTGACCCTGGCAGGGGACGACCCCTGCGACCTGGCGGTGAGCTACGGCCGGGCCAACGCCGCGATGGGGAATCTGCTGCCCCTGCTGGAGCGGTGCTTTGTCATCAAAAAGCGGGACGTAGAGGTCCAGTGCGACTTTACCGCAGAACAAACCGTGATTTTTGCCCGGATGGAGCTGACCGTCACCATCGGAAGGCTCCTGTCCTTAGCCGCGGTCTACGGCCTCCGGGCCTTGAAGGAATATTTCACAATACGTAAGAAAAGAAAAGGCGGTGCTTTGAAATGAGCCAGAAACTTCCCAATATGCTGGATAGTACCATCCAGAAAATCCGTGAGCTGGTGGACGTGAATTCCGTCATCGGAACCCCCATCTCCACCCCCGACGGCGTTACCATCATCCCCGTGTCCAAGGTCAGCGTTGGCTTTGGCGGCGGCGGCAGCGACTTTGCCTCCAAGTCCGGCGGCGAGCTGCCCTTCGGCGGCGGCGTGGGCGGCGGCGTGAAGGTGACCCCCATCTGCTTTCTCATCGTCAAGGACGGCAACGTCCGCATGATGCCTGTGGCGGCCCCGGCCAGCACCACGGCAGACCGCATCGTGGAAATGGTCCCCGACACCCTGGAAAAAATCTCCTCCTTCATCGACGCTAAGACCAATAAGGAGGCGTAATCCATGGAACAGTTGTGGCGGCTGGCGACGGCCATTTTCATCATCGCCGTGTCCCTGGGCCTGTTTGTGGTGGGCTGGATTCTCAGCGGCGGTGACTTTCACGACTATTTTACCGCCTGCCTGCTGTACGTGGTCCTGGGTGGCATTGCCTGGGGCACCTGCCGGGGTATCAGCGCAATCATTAACCACACCCCGAAAGAGGAAAAATAGACTGTAGGGCGGCCTGCCCTCAGGCCGCCGCAGCCTGACTGGGTCAAAGCGGCGTGATGCTTCTGCTGGCGGCGGGCTGGGGGCAGCCCGCCCTACAGGATACATCCAGGTTTTTGGAATAATATTTCCTTCCCGGGGCATTCTACCTCCGGGTGAGGAAACATGAAACGATTTTTCGCCGGAGCGGCGGCTGCACTGCTGGCCGCCGCTCTGCTTTTCCCGATGAAGGCGGAGGCTGTCTCCGCCGAGCACGCCTATGTGGTGGACGCTCTCAGCGGCCGGGTGCTGTTTGAGCGGTCGGCAGGGGAGCGAAGCCTCATTGCCAGCACCACCAAAATGATGACGGCACTGCTTGTCTGCGAGCAGTGCAACGTCCTGGACCGAATGCGCATCCCCAGGGAGGCGGTGGGCATTGAGGGGTCCTCCATGTACCTGCAAGAGGGGGAGGTGCTGACCCTCCAGGAGCTGCTGTACGGCCTCATGCTGTCCTCGGGCAACGATGCGGCGGTGGCTCTTGCCATCTACTGCGGCGGCACCGTGGAGGGCTTTGCCCAGCTGATGAACGACAAGGCAAGGCTGCTGGGCATGACCGATACCCACTTTGAAAACCCCAACGGCCTGGACAGCCCCGGCCACTATTCCACTGCCAGGGACCTGGCGAAGCTGGCCGTCTACGCCATGAAGGACCCGATTTTTGCCAAGACCGTGTCGGCCAAATCCGTGAAGGTGGGGGACCGGTATCTGACCAACCACAACAAGCTCCTGTGGCGGGTGGAGGGAGCTGACGGCGTGAAAACCGGCTATACCAAGGCCGCCGGGCGGATTTTGGTGTCCAGCGCCATGCGCCAGGGCCGCCGGATTGTGGCGGTCACCATCAACGCCCCCGACGACTGGAACGACCATGCCAGACTTTTGGAGGAGGGCTTCTCCCGCTATGCAATCCGGCCCATTCTGAAGGCCGGGGACCGGGTGGGGACCCTCGAGGTGGAGGGCGGCACCCGGGCCCAGGTGGAGGTGCTGGCGGCGGAGGACTTCTCCTACGCCCTGGCACAAGACGAAAATACCCAGCTGGCCCTCCCAGGCCCGGGCTTCGTCTATGCCCCGGCGGTGGCGGGTGCGGAGGCGGGATACGTCTACGTCCTGGTGGCCGGCACCGCCATCGGCAAGGTCCCCACAGTCTACGGCGCCACCGTGGAGCAGACCCCCACAGAGGAACCCTCCTTCTGGGATAAACTCTTCCACCGTCCGTAGGGAACGGATTTATCCGTTCCGTCGGCGAAGCCGCATTTTCCCCCCGGTAATTGACGATTGCTTCCAAAGGGAACGTATCAATAAGGAGAAACATATGCCTGAACGCATTCAAAAGATACTCTCTGCCCGGGGGGTGGCCTCCCGGCGGCGGGCGGAGGAGCTGATTCGGCAGGGCGTGGTGACCGTGGGCGGCGTTCCCGCCACCCTGGGCCAGACCGCCGACCCGGAGACTGACGACATCCGCATCGAAGGAAACCCCCTGCCCAAACAGGAGACCTTCGTCTACCTGATGCTCAACAAGCCCCGGGGCTACGTCACCACCCTGTCCGACGAAAGGGGCCGCCCGGAGGCTGCCCAGTTGGTTGCCGACTGCGGTGTCCGGGTCTATCCCGTGGGGCGGCTGGACATGGATTCCGAGGGCCTGCTGCTGTTTACCAACGACGGGGCCTTTGCCAACAGCCTGATGCACCCGAGGCATGAGGTGAAAAAATCCTACCTGACCTGGGTCACCGGCTATGTCCCCGGGGCGGAGGCCCGGCTGGCCCGGCCCATCACCCTGGACGGCTATGCCATCCGGCCTCCCAAGGTGGAGCTGCAAAGGGCCGAGGGCGGGAAGGCCAGATTCCTCATCACCATCCACGAGGGCCGCAACCGCCAGGTCCGCCGGATGTGCCAGGCCGCCGGAATGCAGGTGACCAGGCTGCGCCGCATCAAAGAGGGCAGCCTTTCCCTGGACGACCTGCCCCCGGGCAAATGGCGGTACTTAACCCCCGACGAGGTGGAAAAGCTCAGATAACCGCTAAAAACCTTCCCCCGGGGGGAAGGTGCCCCAGTGCGCACACTGGGGCGGATGAGGGATGGCGTGCACCTGAATTTAGTGAATAGTGAATAGTGAAGAAGTAAGAAGTGAGGTATCGGCTTCGCCGATGATTTGAATAAGTGGCGAAGCCACACCTCAACTCTTCACTTTTCACTATTACTTCTTCACTCATTTTCACCTGTCGCCATCCCTCATCCGTCACGGCTACGCCGTGCCACATTCCCCCCGGGGGAAGGTTTTGGCTGTCAGCAAAACTTTTTGAAAGATGCCGCATTTTGACTTGCAAAATGCGGCGTCTTTTGCTACCATAGAAGCACAGAAAAAGCAAGGAGCGCGCTATGAGTCACGACATTTTCTCAATCCTGCGGGAAAAAGAGCCCGCCTTCTCCAAGGGCCAGCGCCGGATTGCCCGCTATATCACCGAGGCCTACGACAAGGCCGCCTTTATGACCGCCCACACCCTGGGCAAGACCGTGGGCGTTTCCGAGTCCACCGTGGTCCGCTTTGCCGTGGACCTGGGGTTTGACGGCTATCCCAGTATGCAGAAGGCCATGCAGGAGATGGTGCTCAACCGCCTGACCTCCGTCCAGCGCATTGAGGTGGCCAACAACCGCCTGGGCGACCAGGACGTGGTGTCCATGGTCCTCCACGCCGACATGGAGAAAATCCGCCAGACCGGGGAGGCCTTGGACCGCAGCGCCTTCCGGGCGGCGGTGAAGGCCATTTTGAACGCCCGCCGGATTTACATTCTGGGGGTCCGGTCCGTGGCCCCGCTGGCCAATTTTATGGGCTATTACCTGGATTATATGTTCAACAACGTCCATGTGGTGTCCGGCTTCGGCACCGGGGAGATGTTCGAAAAAATCGTGGGCGTGGGCTCGGAGGATGCGGTCATTGCCTTTTCCTTCCCCCGGTACTCCGCCTCCACCACCAAGGGGGCCAGGTACTGCCGCAGCAAGGGGGCCACGGTCATCGGCATCACCGACTCCATGCTCTCCCCCCTGGGCCAGTGCAGCGACCAGGTGCTGGTGGCCAAAAGCGACATGGTTTCGCTGGTTGACTCCCTGGTGGCCCCGCTGAGCGTGGTCAATGCCCTGATTGTGGCCATTGCCGCCCAGCGGGAGCGGGAGCTTTCCCAGACCTTTGCCAATCTGGAGCAGATTTGGGATGAATACGACGTTTATGAAAAGCAGGTAGAGAAATGATGAATTACGACGGCATTGTCATCGGCGGCGGCCCCGCCGGAATGTTTGCGGCCATCACCGCCGCCGGCAGCGGCGCAAGGGTGCTGCTGCTGGAGCGGAACGACCGGCTGGGCAAAAAGCTGCTCATCACCGGCAAGGGCCGCTGCAATGTGACCAACGACTGCACCGCCCAGGAGGTGCTGCAAAACACCCCCCGGAACGGCCGCTTCCTCTACAGCGCCATGACGGCCTTTCCCCCGGAGAAAACCAAGGCCTTTTTCGAGGAGCACGGCTGCCCGCTGAAAACCGAGCGGGGCAATCGGGTATTTCCGGTGACGGATAAATCCCAGTCCATTCTGGACTGCCTCCAGCGGCAGCTGAGAGCCGCCGGGGTCGCGGTGAAAACCGCCCGGGTCCGGGAAATTCTCACCCGGGAGGGCCGGGCCGTGGGGGTGGACACCGGCACGGAGAAAATCGGGGCCAAATGGGTGATTCTCGCCACCGGTGGGGCCTCCTATCCCGCCACCGGCTCCACCGGCGACGGCTATGACATGGCGGCTCGGCTGGGCCACACCGTCGTGCCCCCCCAGGGCAGCCTGGTGCCTCTGGAAACCGCCGGAAGCGACTGCCAGGAAATGCAGGGCCTGTCCCTGCGGAACGTGGCCGTGAAGCTCTTAAACGCCAAGGGCAAGGTGCTGTACAAGGACTTCGGCGAGCTGCTGTTCACCCACTTCGGCATTTCCGGCCCCACGGTGCTGTCCGCCAGCTGCCATCTGAAGGGGGAGGGGTGCAGGCTCCTCATCGACCTGAAGCCCGCCCTGGAGGAAAGCAAGCTGGACGAGCGCATCCAGCGGGACCTTGCGCTCTATCAGAACCGGGCCATGGAAAACGCGCTGACGGACCTGCTGCCCCGGTCCATGATTCCCGTGGTCCTGCGCCGCCTGGAAATTGACCCGGAAATGCAGGCCAACTCCCTGACCCGCCAGAAGCGCCGCTGCCTGGTGGAGCTTTTGAAGGCCTTCCCGGTGGACATCACCGGCAAGCGCCCCGTAGCCGAGGCCATCGTCACCAGCGGCGGCGTGAAGGTATCTGAAATCGACCCCAAAACCATGCAGAGCAGACTGGTGCCCGGGCTGTATTTTGCCGGAGAAATCATCGACTGCGACGCCTACACCGGCGGCTTCAACCTCCAAATCGCCTGGTCCACCGCCCAGGCAGCCGCCCAGGCGGCAAGTATGTAACATGGAACTTTATTTTGATGAACCGTCCAAAGCGATTGCTGTCATGCGGGAGGTCGCACAGTGGGGCCATGACTGTGGGCTTCGTGTTTGGCCGCTGGATTGGCTGACTATGGAAGAACTGGTGAGTGCGGATGCTAGGCCAGAGGACTTTTGCATTGGAAAAGTCGGTGGGGAAGTTGTCTGCGGTTTTATTCTACAGCGACAGGATCAGGAATACTGGAGGGATGCACCGAAAGGGGAGGCTGTATATTTACACAAGCTCTGTGTGCGGCGTGCATATGCTCATCAATCCATGTCAAAGCAGTTGATAGCGGCATTAAAGGACTGGTGCAAGCAAGAGAAGATACCGTATCTTCGCCTGGATACAGCGATGGATGAGGAAAAGGTCAAAGCAATTTATCTGGATGCAGGCTTTCAAATTGTGAAAACGATAGAATGCGGAAATGGCAGGACAATGGCGTTGTACCAGCTGCCGGTGTCCTTTTGAATCAGTACAAAATGGCTAAATTGATTTCTTAAAAAATCCCTTATTGACAAACAGCAAAAAATATACTAAAATACCCGAAGATAGTGCCCGATAGAACGACAGGAGGACAAGTCTATGTACGACAAACTGGTTAAATACGCAGCCAAGCAGCTGGAGCTGGACATTTCCGACATCACCCCGGATTCCACCTTTGAAAGCCTGGGCATCGACTCCCTGGACGTGGTGGAGATGATTATGGACCTGGAGAGCGAGCTGGGCGTGGAGCTGGACATGGAGGATCAGAAGATCACCACCTTCCAGGAGCTGGCCGACTTCATCGAGTCCAAGCTGAACTAAGCGAAGTTAATACAAAAGCGTTGACCGGCTTATAACAAGGTCGCACTAGTCGGGGAGATAGCGGTGCCCTCTGCCTGCAATCCGCTACAGCAGGGATGAATTCCCACACCCGGGCAAGTTTTGAATATTGTCTGACCGTCGTAAGTGGTGTTGAGAGATCGGTCTTGCGCAACGGGATCCCGTGAACCATGTCAGGTGGGGAACCAAGCAGCATTAAGCGGATCTTCTCGTGTGCCGCGGGGTTGCCGTTCTTGAGCTAACTGCGCCGGTAACAGATATTCAACTTGTTCAAATGTGGGTGTGCGATCTTGTTATGAGCCGGTCGTTTTTGCTTGGAAAACCATGTCATTGCGAGCCAGTGCGCACACTGGTGTGGCAATCCGTTTCCTTTGCGGCACATTTGTGTCGCGCGATGCGCAGCATCGCAGGGGAGAACGGATTGCCGCATCGCTGCGCTCCTCGCAATGACAGAATCTGTATTTTTAGAGAGGATGGGGAATATGTCCGCATACCAGGCCTTGTACCGAAAATACCGTCCCCAGACCTTTGATGATGTGTCCGGGCAGCTGGCGGTGACCCAGACGCTGAAAACCCAGCTGGTCACCGGAAAGATGAGCCACGCCTACCTGTTCACCGGCTCCCGGGGCACCGGCAAGACCTCCTGCGCCAAAATTCTGGCCAAGGCCGTCAACTGCCTGAACCCGGAGGGAGGCAACCCCTGCAACCGCTGTGAGGCCTGCCGGGCTATCGACGCCGGCTCCTGCATGGACGTGCTGGAAATCGACGCCGCCTCCAACAACGGCGTGGACAACGTCCGTGACCTCCGGGACGATGCCGTTTACACCCCCTCCCAGGTGAAAAAACGGGTGTATATCATCGACGAGGTCCATATGCTGTCCATTTCGGCCTTCAATGCCCTGCTGAAAATCATCGAGGAGCCGCCGGAGCATCTGCTGTTCATTCTGGCTACCACGGAGCTGCACAAGGTCCCGGCCACCATTTTGTCCCGGTGCCAGCGGTTTTCCTTCCGGCGCATCAGCCAGGAGGACATTGCCGCCCGGCTTCAGTACGTCGCCTACCAGGAGAGCATCGATTTGGACGACTCCGCCGCCCGGGTCCTGGCGAGGCTGGCCGACGGCGGTATGCGTGACGGTCTGAGCCTGCTGGACCAGTGCGCCTCGGCCACCACCGGGGAGCTGACCGCTGAGCGGGTCTACGCCTGCCTGGGCATTGCCGGGGAGCAGAAATGCGGGGAGCTGATGGGCTACATCGCCGCCCACGACACCCGCCATGCGCTGGAGCTGTTTAACCGGCTCTACACCGAGGGCAAGGACCTGGGGGCCATGCTGGACGAAATGGCCTGCCTGACCCGGGACCTGCTGGTGATGAAAACGGCGGGAAACGCCGGAATCACCATGCTGTCCGGGGTGGCCTCTGACAGAGAGGTGCTGGAGCTTACAAAGGCTCTGGGCAGCGCCGAGCTGGTGCGGATGATGAACCTGCTGCAGGACACCATGGCTGGGTTCCTGAGAAGCTCCAGCCGCCGGATGGATGCGGAGCTGTGCATTCTGGAGCTGTGCCAGCCGGAGCTGAGCCTGGACGCCAAGGCCATCAACGCCCGGCTGACCCGCCTGGAGGAGCAGCTTAAGTCCGGGGCCATCACCGTCTCCGCCGCCCCCCAGCCCACCCCGGCCCGGGACGAGGACGACGACCGGCCTCCCATGCCCGATGATGACGATGCCCCTCCGGTGGAAGGGGAGGAGCCGCCCAGACCGGCCCCGGTTCCGGACGAGGCCCCGGTGGGCTTCTGGTCGGAGCTGTGCGGGGCCGTCCGCAAGGAGTTGAAGCCGCCCGCCTTTGGTTTCTTCACCGCCACCCCCAACGGCCCGGTCCAGGGGGTGCTGACGGAGGGGAAGCTGGAGCTTCGGTGCAGCAACACCTTCATCGCCGAAACCATCGACAAGCCGGACATCCTGGAGGTGGTGGCCAGAAAGGCCGGCGCCATGCTGAGCCGCCCGGTCCGGGTCACGGTGACGGATTTGTCGGCAAAGCCCGCCGGCAATCCCAGAATGGAGCAGCTGATGAACTTCGGCCGTGCCCATTCGGATGTTGTGAAAATTAAAAATAGCTAAAAAAGCCTTCCCCCTCGGGGGAAGGTGCCCAGTGCGCACACTGGGCGGATGAGGGGAGTGACCACTTTTGAGCGGTGCAGTAGACGGCGCTCTTATTGACAGGGTTGTCATTGAACACCCCTCATCAGTCACCAGCCTTTGGCTGGCGACAGCTTCCCCCAGGGGGGAAGCCAAATTTGAAAATATTTTATTTAAGATAGGAGAATAAAACAATGGCAAAAGGTGGATTCCGGGGGATGCCCGGGGGAATGAATCAGGCGGCTATGATGAAGCAGGCCCAGAAGATGCAGCAGGAGATGCTGCGGATGCAGGAGGAGCAGGAGAAAAAGACCTTCACCGCCAAGGCCGGCGGCGGCATGGTGGCCGCCACTGTCAACGGCAAGCATGAGCTGGTGGAAATCGCCATCAACCCCGAGGCTGTGGACCCCGACGACGTGGAAATGCTCCAGGATATGGTCATTGCCGCCGTCAACGAGGCTATGCGCGCCGCCGATTCCGAGGCCGCCAACAATATGTCCCGCCTCACCGGCGGCCTGAACCTGGGCGGCCTGTTCTAAGGAAGGCTTCCCCCTCGGGGGAAGCTGGCACGCCGTAAGGCGTGACTGATGAGGGGCGTACGATAACCTCTATTTTATCAAAAGGAGAACATCCATGCAGTTTTTTCCCGCAGCCCTGCAAAATCTGGCGGACCAGTTCGCCCGGCTTCCGGGCATTGGCGGCAAGACGGCCCAGCGGCTGGCTTTTCATGTTCTGAGCCTGCCTTTGGAGGAGGCGGAGGAATTTTCCGCCGCCATATTGGAGGCCAAGCGCCAGGTCCACACCTGCCCCCGGTGCCAGAATCTGACGGACCGGGAGCTGTGCCCCATCTGTGACGACCCGGCCCGGGACCAGGGGCTCATCTGCGTGGTGGCCGAGGCCCGGGACGTTATCGCCATGGAGCGGGCCCGGGAGTTCCGGGGGGTCTACCATGTGCTCCACGGCGTGATTTCCCCTTTAAACCACGTGACCCAGGACGATATCCGCATCAAGGAGCTGCTCCAGCGGGTGGGCCAGGGGAACGTCCGGGAGGTCATCATGGCCACCAACCCGGACACCGAGGGCGAGGCCACCGCCATGTACATCTCCCGGCTCCTTCGCCCCATGGAGGTGAAGGTCACCCGCCTGGCCTACGGTGTTCCCGTAGGCAGCCAGCTGGAATACGCCGACGAGGTCACCCTGTCCAGAGCCCTGGAGGGCAGACAGGAAATGTAAAAAACCATCCTGAGTGTAAGCGAAGGATCCCCTTCAATCGACGCTTCTTGTTCGACAAAGGGGATCCTTCGTTTGCATTATTGTTTCTTTTTGGAGGGCAGCTGAGAAATCACCACAGCTGCAAACACCAAGCCGCAGCCGGTCAGCTCCCAGGCGGTCATGCGCTCGTGGAGCAGCCACCAGCCGCCCAGGGCTGCAAATACCGATTCCAGGCTCATCAGCAGGGAAGCGGCGGTGGGCTCCAAATGCTTCTGGCCCGCAATTTGCAGGGTGTAGGCAACGCCCATGGACAGCACGCCGGCAAAGCACAGTGCCTGCCAGCAGCCGAGAATGTCGCTGAGTACCACGGTCTCGGTCAACGCCATGAACGGCAGACTCAGCACCGTGACCACAAGGCTCTGGATGCAGTTGAGCCGCAGGCCGTCCAGGCTGGCGGCGTACCGGTCGATGCAGTTAATCTGGACGGCAAAGGCCAGGGCGCAGCCCATGAGGCACACGTCGCCGCGGTTGACCCCGGAGGCCCCCATGCAGCTGAGCAGGTACAGCCCCACCACCGCCAGGGCCACGCTGGCGAGCACATTTGCCCCGGGCCGCTTTCCCAGGAACAGCCCCAGCACCGGCACCAGTACGATGTACATGGCGGTGATGAACCCCGCCTTCCCGGCGTCGGTGTACACCAGGCCAATCTGCTGTAAGCTGGCGGCTACAAACAGCGCCCCACCGCAGACGATGCCCGAGGTCCAGAGCTTTTTGGAGGCCCACCGGCGGCAGGACTCCCGGAGGCTGCACTTGTCCAGGACAAAGGCCGCCAGCACCAGAAACACCACCGCCAGACCGCACCGCACCGCCTGGAAGGTAAAGGGCCCCAGCTTCTCCATGCCCACGCTCTGGGCGATGAAGGCAAAGCCCCAGATGGTGGTGCCGGTCAGCAGGCACAGCGTCCCCTTAAATTGATTTTTTGTTTCAGCTTTCATTTTTATCACCGCCGGTTACTCTACCATACTACCCGAAAAAAAGCAAGCGCCCTTGCATTTTTTTACAGGCGTGGTATAATAACCGGGTACGGCGGCTGCATTAGAACCCCCGGCTGTCCCACCGGATGCCGTAGGTGTTTCTCAAATAATCGTATGTCTCCCGGAGCCAGCTGTCAAGATTGGGCGTTTCAGCCACAAGTTTCTCGTGATTCTCACTGATGGTCTTAGACCACAGATTCAGAACGGCCGCGCAGTCTATCTGGAATGTGGCAGAGCCTTCTTTTTCTTTGTAGAGCTGGTAGGAGATGAAATTGAATACCGACTGGAATGTTTTCCCTTTTGAGCAGAAACGTGCAAACCCCTCTATTGCTTTCTGAAAACTTTGAGGAAATGTTTCATTGCCACTGACTTTGCTATTGACTCTGTAATAATCATGGATTGCGTCTATCACAGCTTGATAATTATGACCATTGCCATTGTATTCTACTCTTGCAGGTCCTTCGCCTTCAAGAAGTATCATAAAACCGATCGTATGGTCACTGCATTTGTGGATATTAAGGTCAGTTTCGACAATTGTGTTCACATTACGATACGCCTGCCGCACCAAATCATCATATACACCCATAAATAAACCCACCCTTTACAATAATAATCCTTATTGTACCATATAAAATAGCTACATTCAATATTTGATATGTATAAAACAGGAGGAAAAAACAATGGAACAGAAAAAAATCCCCGCCCGTGAGGAGCTTCCCATGGAGGACAAGTGGGCCATCGAGGACCTGTACGCAACCGACGAGCTGTGGCAGCAGGAGCTCTCTACCGTGGCCCAGGACCAGGAGAAGGCAGCGGCCTTTGCCGGACGCTTGGGCGAAAGCGCCGAGACCCTTTACAGCTTCCTGGAGCTGGACGAGCAGAGCGAGGCCAAGTTTGAGAAGCTGGCCAACTACTGTATGCGCAAGTCCGACGAGGACACCCGCAACGCCACCTACCAGGCCATGGTGGGCAGCTTTATGAGCGTGATGGTGGCCTTCAATGCCGCCAGCAGCTTCGCTGTGCCTGAGATGATGGCCATTTCCGACGAGACCCTGGACGGCTTCTACGCCGCCTGCCCCAAGCTGGAGCGGTACCGCCGGGCCCTGACGGACCTGCGCCGGAAGAAGGAGCACACCCTGTCCGCCGCTGAGGAAAAGCTGCTGGCTGCCGCCGGGGAAATGGCCGGTGCGCCCGACACCATCTACAGCTCCTTTGCCGATGCCGACATCTCCTTCTGGGATGCCGTGGACGCAGACGGCGGCAAACACCCCCTGACCCAGGGCACCTTCGTCCAGCTGGAGGAGAGCGCCGACCGGGAGCTGCGCCGCTCCGCCTATGAAAATCTCTACGACGGCTTCGGCGCATTCAAGAATACCGCCGCCGCCATCCTCAACGCCCAGAACAAGCAGCTGAAATTCTTCGCCGAGGCCCGGCACTACGACACCGCCTTCGATGCCGCCCTGTTCAACACCAACGTGCCTACCTCCGTCTACCGCAACCTCATCGAGGCCGTCCACCAGAACCTGGACAAGATGCACCGCTACGTCCGCCTGCGCAAGAAGCTGCTGGGCCTGGACGAGCTGCACTTCTACGACATCTACACCCCCCTGGTGCCCGGCGTGGACAAGCACATTCCCTACGCCCAGGCCAAGCAGACCATCTATGATGCCATGGCCCCGCTGGGCGAGAGCTACCGGGCCATCCTCAAGGAGGGCTTCGAAAACCGCTGGATTGATGTCTACCAGAACCAGGGCAAGCGCAGCGGTGCTTACTCCGCCGGAACCGCCGTCCATCCCTATGTGCTGCTGAACTACACCGGCACCCTGGACAGCCAGTTCACCCTGGCCCACGAAATGGGCCACGCCCTCCACTCCTACCACTCCAACAAGTACCAGAACCCGGTGGATGCCGACTATGTGATTTTCGTGGCCGAGGTGGCCTCCACCTGCAACGAGGCCCTGCTGATGGAATACCTTCTGGGCAAAACCACCGACAAGCGGGAGCGGGCCTACCTCATCAACCACTTCCTGGACCAGTTCAAGGGTACCATCTACCGCCAGACCATGTTTGCCGAGTTCGAGCTGAACATCGGAGAAATGGTGGCCCAGGGCAAGACCCTCACCGCCGAGGCCCTGTCTGCTGAGTACAAGCGGCTCAACGAGCTGTACTACGGCCCCGACATGGTGGTGGACGACCGGATTGCCATGGAGTGGGCGAGAATTCCCCATTTCTACTACAATTACTACGTCTTCCAGTACGCCACCGGCTACTCCGCCGCCATCGCCCTGTCCCGCCGCATTCTCAGCGAGGGGGAGAGCGCTGTGAAGGACTATATCGGCTTCCTGTCCGGCGGCCGGTCCAAGTCTCCTATCGACCTGCTGAAGGGGGCCGGTGTGGACATGACCAGCCCCGCCCCGGTGAACCAGGCTCTGGAGCTGTTCGGCCGCCTGCTGGACGAGATGGAAGCGCTGACCAGGGACTGAGCCATGGCAGAGCTGTTCATCCCCACCCTGCACACCTTCGCCATGAACAACATCTTCACCGGCTCCATGGGCCCCTTCCGGTTCCGGGCCAAGCCCAATGTGGTCATGGCCACGCCCAAGGAGGTGGACTTCGCCCAGAGCAGCATTTTCGTGGAATACTGGCACGGCCCCTTCTGCTACGAAAAAAGCACCATGGAGGGGGAGAACACCTTCCCCATGAGCGAGGAGGGCCGGACCGCCATGATTCAGTGGCTGAAGGAGAGAATCTAAGGAACCTCGGAATCCATCGGCTGGAAAGCATGGCCAAAATCCCTCGCTGCCAGTGCTTGCCGGTTGCATCATAGGTTCCCTGACTGACGGGAGGCTGCCCCCTGGGGCGCCTCCCGTTTTTTTTGCTTGTACATTTTTGGCATTTTTTGCCTCTGACTGTCTTTTGAAACGAATGAAACTTTTGCCCGCTTTTACAAAGGAAAATTGTTGTAAAAAACAGGAAGAAAGCCCTTGCAATTTTACCCTCCGATTGTGTATAATGATGGTATCACGATGAGGAGGGGATAACCGGTGAATCGGCAGGTATACAATCAGATTCTGGAGCTTGCGTCGGAGCACGCCATGCGGGAGCGCACGGCTGCCTATCTGACAGAGCAGCTCCGCCCCATCGTCGGCCAGGGGGAGCCGGTGCTGCTGTGCTTTCATCAGCGGGAGGACGGTGACCTCTGCTCTTTGATGGAGCAGGCGGTGCTCGCCTGCGGCGGCCGTCCGGTGCCCCTGGGGGAGGACCACCGCTGGAAAACCATCCTGCGCCAGGCCTTTACCAGCCGGGCGGTTACCGTCGTCGGCACGCCCTGCGTGGTGCTGGGCCTGTGCAAGCTGAAAAAGGCCATGTCCATCCCCCTGTACATCCGCAATGTGATTACCGCCGGATATCCCTGCACCGACTGGATGAAAGACGGCATCGCCCAGGCCCTCGACTGCCGGATTTTCAGCACCATGGGCCTGTTCACCTCCGGGGTGGTGGCGGGCTTTTCCTGCGGCCATGGCATCCACCTGCGGACCTCGGAATATGAAATCCAGGTGCTGGACCCCCAGGGCCGCCCCCTGCCCGATGGGGAGCTGGGCCGGTGGCAGCTGTGGCCTGTGGGCCGCCCGGAGCTCAGCATCTGCCCCGGGGAATACGGCCGGATGGACAGAAGCCCCTGCCCCTGCGGCAGACCAGGCCCCCGGCTGGTGGACCGCCGTCACTGGGACGCCGGGGACCGGCAGCTGGCGGACATGGCGGAGAGCCTGCTCAGCTGGACCAGTATTCTGGATTTCTCCCTGCGCCGCAGCAGATACGGCCTGGAGCTGGAAATGGTGGTTTTTCCGGGGGAGAAGCTGCCCAAGCTCCCCGCCTGCGCCCGCCAGGTCATCCGTCCCTGGGACCCGGAGACCGATGAGCCCTTCCCTGATGTGCCGGTGAGAAAAAATATCGCAGAATATCCAGATTATCATTGACATTTTTCACTTTTGTGGTAGAATATCTGAGATATGCAAAGACATTCAGAAAACCAAGCAGGGGTGAAGTCCCAAGCGAGAGGGGATTGGTGAAAGCCCTCGGCCTGACCCTGCAAGCCATTTTCTGCGTCGCCCGGGAGGACCGGGACGGGTGCTCCCGTTACAGAGCGTCTAAGATGTCCGCTTTGGACGAATTAGGGTGGTACCGCGATTTTCCTCGCCCCTATACCTGGGGGCGGGGTTTATTTTTTGGGTGAGAAAATGCACAGCCAATACCTTCCCCCGGGGGGAAGGTGGCTCGGCGAAGCCGAGACGGATGAGCGATGGCGAGCAGTCCCCTTCTGTCCCATTTCCGTATGTGCATACAAAACTCAACATTTTGCCATCCCTCATCAGTCACAGCCTGCTGCGCAGTCTGGGACAGTTTCCCCCGGGGGAAAGCTGTCGGTGTGCAGCAAATTCAGAACATCAGTATCTATATTTTGGAGGTAATTTCCCATGAATCCCAAGCCCTATGGTGTCAACGAACTGCGTGAGATGTTCCTGCGCTTTTTTGAGAGCAAGGACCATCTGCGCCTGCCCAGCTTTTCCCTGATTCCGCAGAACGATGCTTCTCTGCTGCTCATCAACTCCGGCATGGCCCCCATGAAGCCCTACTTCACCGGCGAGGTGGAGCCGCCCCGGCACCGGGTGTGCACCTGCCAGAAGTGCATCCGCACCGGCGATATCGAGAACATCGGCAAGACCGCCCGCCACGGCACCTATTTTGAGATGCTGGGCAACTTCTCCTTTGGCGACTACTTCAAGCATGAGGCCATTGCCTGGAGCTGGGAGTTTCTGACCAAGGTGGTGGGCCTGCCCGAGGACCGGCTGTACCCCTCCATCTATGAAAACGACGACGAGGCCTTCAACATCTGGAACAAGGAGGTGGGGGTCCCCGCCGAGCGGATTTTCCGCTTTGGCAAGGAGGACAACTTCTGGGAGCACGGCTCCGGCCCCTGCGGCCCCTGCTCCGAAATCTACTACGACCGGGGCGAGAAGTACGGCTGCGGCAAGCCCGGCTGCACTGTCGGCTGCGACTGCGACCGGTACATGGAGGTCTGGAACAACGTTTTTTCCCAGTTTGACAACGACGGCCACGGCAACTACACGGAGCTGGCCCAGAAGAACATCGACACCGGCATGGGCCTGGAGCGTCTGGCCGTGGTGTGCCAGGACGTAAACTCCCTGTTCGACGTGGACACCGTTATGAACATCACCAACAAGGTCACCGAGCTCACCGGTGCTTCCTACGGCCAGAGCGTCAAGATGGACGTGAGCCTGCGGGTCATCACCGACCACATCCGGGCCTCCACCTTTATGATTGCCGACGGCGTTCTGCCCAGCAACGAGGGCCGGGGCTATGTCCTGCGCCGCCTGCTGCGCCGGGCTGCCCGCCACGGCAAGCTCCTGGGCGTTAACAATCCCTTCCTTTACAAGGTGGTGGAGACCGTGGTCCAGGAGAATGAGGGCCACTACACCTACCTGCGGGAGCGGGCTGACTATATCACCAAGGTTGTCAAGGTGGAGGAGGAGAACTTCGCCCGGACCATCGACGGCGGTATGCGCATTTTCTCTGAAATGCTGGAAAGCCACAAGGCCGCCGGAGAGACCGAGTTCTCCGGCGCCGATGCCTTCAAACTCTACGATACCTACGGCTTCCCCATTGACCTGACTCTGGAAATGGTGGCCGATGAGGACATGACCCTGAATCAGCAGGAGTTTGCCCAGCTGATGCAGGAGCAGAAGGTCCGCGCCCGGGAGGCCCGTAAGGCCCTGGGCGACCTGGCCTGGGCAGGCATCGACCTGGGCCTGGATAACACCCCCACCACCTTCGTGGGCTACACCGAGAACAACTGCAAGGCAAAGGTCCTGGCGGTCTGCGTGGGCGAGGAGGTCTCCGGCACCATCGCAGGCGGCGAAAGCGGCATTCTGGTGCTGGACAAGACTCCCTTCTACGCCGAAATGGGCGGCCAGGTGGCAGACCAGGGCGTGATTTTGGTGGGCAGCAGCCGCTTTGAGGTCAACAACGTCCAGAAGGACAAGGGCGGCAAGTACCTGCACCACGGCAAAATGATTGCCGGTTCCATCAAGGTGGACGACGAAGTGCTGGCCTCCATCGATGTGGAGCGCCGGAAGGCCATCATGCGGGCCCACTCCGCCACCCACCTGCTGCAGAAGGCCCTGCAGAGCGTCCTGGGCGACCATGTCCACCAGGCTGGCTCCTACGTGGAGCCCGACCGGCTCCGCTTTGACTTCACCCACTACTCCGCCATGACCCCCGAGGAGATTGCCAGAGTCAATCTGCTGGTCCAGAACTCCATTCTGGAGGGCTACCCCATTGTGACCAGGGAAATGGCTATTGACGAGGCCAAGGCCATGGGCGCAACGGCGCTGTTCAGCGAAAAGTACGGCGACACCGTCCGGGTGGTCAACATGGGCAACTACTCCATCGAGCTGTGCGGCGGCACCCATCTGGACAACACCGCCAAGGTGGGCCCCTTCCGCCTGGAAAGCGAGTCATCCGTGGCCTCCGGCGTCCGCCGCATCGAGGCCATCACCGGCAAGGCCTGCCTGGAGCGGATGGAACGGAATCAGAATATGCTCCTCGAGGCCGCTGCCAAGCTGAAAACCAAGCCTGTGGAGCTCATCGCCCGAATCCAGTCTCAGTTGGACGAAGTCAAGGAGCTGCGCCGGGCCATTGAGACCTACAAGGCCAGAGAGACCGCCGGTGAGATTGACCGCATCCTCTTTGGCGCTCACAAGATTGAAGGCCTGCGGGTCATTACTGCTGCGGTGCCCGACGCCGACGCCGGAAAGCTGCGCCAGATGGGCGACGGCCTCCGGGACAAGGATGCCAATGTGGTGGCCGTTCTGGCCAGCGCCAACGGCGAGAAGGTCACCTTCCTGGCCGTCTGCGGCAAGGAGGCCATTGCCAAGGGCATCAAGGCCGGCGACCTGGTGAAGCAGGTGTGCTGCTGCTGCGGCGGCAGCGGCGGCGGCAAGCCCGATTCCGCCATGGGCGGCGGCAAGGACCCCACCAGAATGGACAACGCCCTGGCGCTGGTGGACGATTTCGTGGTCGCCAAGCTGGGCAAGTAATCAGAGCTTCTATCATCCAAAGGGCACTGCCGCTGTCGGCGGTGCCCTTTTTCAAACTTTTCCGTGACACGGAGGAAGGGGGGCCCTCATGCGCAGACTCATGTGGTTTTCCATCGGCTTTGCCGCCGCCTGCGGCCTGTGGGCCTGGGACCTTGCCATTTCCGGCTGGCTGGCTCTGGCCGGGGCGGTCCTCGGCTGGCTGTTTCGCAAAAAGTGGCCGCCCTTCCGAAAAATTGCCCTGATTTTCCTGGGCTGCGCCCTGGGACTGCTTTGGTGCAGCCACTATGGGCAGACCCGCCTGGCCGGTGCCGGAGCCCTGGACGGCCGGGTGGAGGAGCAGACCATCCGCATCGACGATTTTGGCTGGGCCACGCCCTACGGCACCGCCGCCGACGGGACCATGGACTTAAACGGCGTAAGCTGCCGGGTCCGGGTATACCTGAACGAAGAGCGGACCCTTTGCCCCGGAACGGTTCTGAACGGTTCCTTCCGCTTCCGTCTGACCACCCCCGACGGCGCAGACACCTACCACGCAGGAGAGGGGATATTTCTGCTTGCCTACCAGGACGGGGAGGTGGAGGTCACGCAGGGTCCTGAGAAGGCCTGGCGGGATTTCCCGGCCAGGCTCCGAAAGACGCTGCTGCAAATCCTGGACCACTGCTTCCCGGCGGATGCCGCCCCCTTTGCCAAGGCCCTGCTGCTGGGTTGCACCGAGGACATGAGCTATGACATGGATTCCAGCTTCAAAATCAGCGGCATCCGCCATGTGGTGGCCGTATCCGGCCTTCATGTGTCCATATTATTTGCGCTGCTGTCTGCGCTGACTCTGCACAGGCGGTTTTTGACGGCCCTGGTGGGCTTCCCGGTGCTGGCAGTCTTTGCGGCGGTGTCCGGGTTTACCCCGTCGGTGAACCGGGCCTGCATCATGGCGGGGCTGATGCTGCTGGCCCGGCTGACGGACCGGGAGTACGACGGGCCAACGGCGCTGTCCTTTGCGGCGCTTACCATGCTTGCGGTGCAGCCGCTGGTCATCACCTCCGTGGGCTTTCAGCTGTCCGTTGCCAGCGTGGCCGGGATTTACCTGTTTTACAGCCCCATTTTCCGCTGGATTACGGGGCATAAGACCCCGGGAAAGCAGGACGTGCTGCTGCGGTGGTTTGCAACCTCCGTGTCCGTCACCCTCAGCGTGCTGGTGACCACGGTGCCGCTGTGCGCCGTCTATTTTGGAACGGTGAGTCTCATCGGGGTGGTGACCAATCTTCTGACCCTGTGGCTGATTTTCCTGATTTTCTACGGCTGTATGGCGGTTTGCCTGCTCAGCACCTTTTCGATGACGGCAGCGGCGTTTGTGGCTCAGCTTATCGCTCTGCCCATCCGCTACATTCTGCTGACGGCGAAAACCCTGGCCAAATTCCCTCTGGCGGCGGTCTACACCCACAGCCCCTATATCACCGCCTGGGTGGTGTTCGTGTATGGGCTGCTGGCGGTGTTTGGGCTGTCAAAGAAGAGGCAGCCGGTGGTGCTGATCTGCTGCGCCGTGCTGGGGCTGTCCATGGCTCTGGCGGCATCCTACCTGGAGCCCATGCTGGACGATGTGCGATTGACGGTGCTGGACGTGGGCCAGGGCCAGTGCATCCTGGTGGAGGCGGAGGGCCGGACCTACATGGTGGACTGCGGCGGCGACAGCGACAGCCACACCGCCGACATTGCCGCCGAAACCCTGCTCAGCCAGGGCATCACCCGGCTGGATGGCCTGATTCTGACCCACCTGGACCGGGACCACGCCGGAGCCGCCGCCAATCTGCTGACCCGGGTGGACACGGACGTGCTGGTCCTGCCGCCCATTCCCGGAAAGACTCAATTTTCCACGGTTGGCGAGATTGTCTATGCCCGGGAGGACCTGCAATTCACCTTTGACGGGGCGGCCGTGACGGTTTTTGCCTCCCAATATCCAAAATCCGGCAACGAAAAGAGCCTTTGCGTCTTGTTTGATACGGAAAAATGTGATATACTCATTACCGGTGACCGCAGTGCCTTCGGCGAGCGGATGCTGCTGCGGTATGCGCGCATTCCCAAGGTGGATGTGCTGATTGCGGGGCACCACGGGGCCGGGGACGCCACCGGCCCAGAGCTGCTGACGGCGGCGGACCCGGAGATTGTCTGCATTTCCGCCGGGGCCGGCAACCCCTTCGGCCACCCCGCCCCGGAAACCCTGGAGCGGCTTTCCGGCCGAAGGGTCTACCGCACCGACCGAAACGGAACCATCATCATCAGGAGGTGAACACCATGGCAAAAAAACCGACCCCTTCCACCGGTCTCCAGGAGTTGAAGGCAGCTCTGAAAAGCAAGGAGCTGGGCCGCCTGTACTTTTTCCACGGGGAGGAGGTCTTTCTTCTGCACCACTACCTGGGTCAGATGAAAAAGCAGCTGCTGGACGAGCTGACGGAATCCTTCAATTTTCACCGGCTTACAAACGAGTCCTTCGATATCCGCAGCTTTGCCGATGCCGTGGAGAACCTGCCCATGATGGCCGAGCACACCCTGGTCCAGGTGGACGACATCGACCTGTTCAAGCTGAACGAGGGTGACCGGACCAAGATTATCGACATCCTGTCGGATATCCCCGACTACTGCACCGTGGTGTTCACCTACATCACCGCCCCCTGGAAGCCGGACAAGCGGCTTAAAAAGCTGTGGGAGGCCGTGGAGGCTGGCTCCATTGTGGAGTTTGCCAAGCAGGACCAGCGGGACCTGGTGGCCTGGGTCAGCCGTCATTTTGCGGCCCGGGGCAAGCGGATTTCCACGGACCTGTGTATCTACCTCATCGACATCACCGGGGGGACCATGACGGCCCTCAGTGGGGAAATTGACAAAATCTGCGCCTTTTCCGGGATTCCGGAGATTAAAAAGTCGGATATTGATGCCGTCACCGAGCCGGTGCTGGATGCGGTGGTGTTCCAGATGACGGACCTGTTAAGCGCCGGACGCTACGACCAGGCGCTGCTGAAATTGCAGCAGCTGCTGAAAATGCAGCAGGAGCCTCTGGCGATTTTAGGGGCTGTGGGCGGCAGTTTCCGCCGCATCGCCACTGCGAGAACCCTGCTGGACTCTGGCAAAAATGCCTCAGACCTGCAAAAACTCTGCGGTCTGCCCGACTATCCCGCCCGCAAAACCATGGAGGCCGCCCGGCGGTTCAGCGCCGATTTCTGCCGGAAGGCCTCGGTGCTGGTGCTGGAAACGGACTACAACATGAAAACCTCCTATGACGACCCGGAGCGGCTGCTGGAGCTGCTGATATTGCAGCTGGCCCAGGAGGCGAGCCATGGTTAAAATCAGAGAAGCCATTGTGGTGGAGGGCCGTTACGACAAAAATACCCTCAGCCAGATTGTGGACGCCCCCATTCTGGAAACGGCAGGCTTTGGCATTTTCAAGGACAAGGCCCAGATGGACCTGCTGCGGCGGGTGGCCCAGACCCGGGGCCTCATCGTATTCACCGACTCCGACGGGGCGGGCTTCGTCATCCGCAACCACATCAAAAGCGCCATCCCCGGCAAATTTCTGAAACACGCCTACATCCCCGACATCTACGGCAAGGAGCGCCGGAAGGCCGCCCCGGGCAAGGAGGGGAAGCTGGGGGTGGAGGGCATGACCCGGGAGATACTCCTGGAAGCCCTGCGCAGCGCCGGGGCCACCATAGAAGGGGAGGAAGTTACAGCCTCTAACCAAATCACCAAGCAGGATTTGATGGCCCTGGGCCTTTCCGGCGGCCCCAATGCCAGCGAAAAGCGGCTGGCCTTACTGAAAAAACTGAACCTGCCCGAACGCATGAGCCCCAATGCCATGCTGGGGGCGTTGAATTTACTGTATTCCGTGGAGGAATTGACCACCATCGCAGAAACTTTGGAGAAAGACAATGGTTGATATATCCGTAAAAAACTTAACGAAATTCTTCGTCATCGGCGAAAATCTCCTGGAGGACCTGACCTTTGAAATCCAGGAGGGGGAGCGGGTGGCAATCTTAGGCCGCAACGGCTGCGGCAAGACCACGCTGTTCAACATCCTAACCCGCCAGATGGACTACGACAGCGGCGAGGTCTACGTAAACCCCGACAAGCGGCTGGGCCTAATTTCCCAGATTCCCCGGTTCCCCGAGGGCTACACCGTGGAGGACGTTCTCCGCTCGGCCTATGAGGAGCTTACCAATATCAAAAAGAAGATGGAGCTGCTGGAACAGCAGATGGCAACTCTGGTAAGCGACGAGCTGCTTCACCAGTACGATACCCTGGGTAACCGCTTCCAGTCCGGCGGCGGCTACGACATGGACGTGGAGGTGGACAAAATCTGCAACGGTCTGGCTATCACCGCCGACCAGAGACAGCAGAACTTCGGCAGCCTCTCCGGCGGCGAAAAGACCCGGGTGAACCTGGCAAGACTACTGCTGGAAAAAACGGACATCCTACTGTTGGACGAGCCCACCAACCATCTGGACTTAAACAGCGTGGAGTGGCTGGAAAAGTACCTGGAAACCTTCAAGGGCACGGTCCTGGCCATTTCCCACGACCGCTACTTCATCGACCAGGTGGCCCAGCGGGTCATCGAAATCACCGAGGGCCACGCCGAGTTCTACTCCGGCAACTACTCCTTCTACATGGACGAAAAGCAGGCCCGGTTTGATTTGCAGATGAAGCAGTACCAGGTGGAGCAGGCGAAGCTGAAGCAGCTTGGCTTCACCCTGGAGCGGATGAAGGGCTGGGGCATCAACAACCGGACCCTGTACCGCCGGGCCATGTCCATCCAGCACCGGATGGAGCGCATTGAAAAAACCAAGAAGCCCAAAAAAGAGCACACCATGAAGGCTTCCTTCGGCCAGCGGGACTTTTCCGGGGACGTGGTGTTCAAAATGAAAAACGTGTCCAAATCCTTCGGGGAGCGGACACTGTTCTCCGACGTGAATCTGAACGTGGAGGGCGGCGAGCGCATTGCCCTGCTGGGGGACAACGGCACCGGCAAGTCCACCTTCATCAAGTGCCTGCTGGGGGACGAGGACTGCCAGGGCAAAATCCAGTTCGGCCCCACGGTGAAGGTGGGGTATCTCCCCCAGATTATCCACTTTGACCACCCGGAGCGCAGCCTCTATGACACCATGCTCTACGAGAAAAACTGCACCCCCCAGGTGGCCCGGGACCGGCTGGGCGCGTTCATGTTCCAGGGGGAGGACGTGTTCAAAACCGTGGGAAACCTCTCCGGCGGCGAGCAGTCCCGGCTCAGACTCTGTATGCTGATGGATGAAAAAATCAACCTGCTGATTCTGGACGAGCCCACCAACCATCTGGACATCGCCTCCCGGGAGTGGGTGGAGGCGGCCATCGAGGAATTCGAGGGCGTGCTGCTGTTTGTGTCCCACGACCGGTACTTTATTGAAAAGTTTGCCGAGCGCATCTGGCTTTTGGAGGACGGCGCCATCCGGGATTTCCCCTGCGGGTATGAAAAATACCGCTCCATCCTGGACCACGAGGCCGCCGCCAAGCCGGTGCTTGCAGCGGCTCCCAAGCCCAAAAAGGAAAAGCCCAAGGGCGGCACCAAGGACGTAGACAAGCTGGTCCGCCGCCTGGAACGGGAGATTGAAAAGCAGGAGCAGCTGATTGAAGCCTACGCCCCCCAAATCGAAGCCGCCGCCGCCGACTACCAGGAGCTGTCAAGGCTGCTGGAAGAAAAGGAAAAGGCAGAGCAGACCCTCATGGACCTGATGGAACAATGGGAGGCGGCCCAGGAATAGGCGGCACCGTAGGGAACGGATTTATCCGTTCCGAAAGTACGCACTGCCGTGAATGCGGAACGGATGAATCCGTTCCCTACGATGCGTTTTACGGTTGACACAGCCGCCATAACGTCCTATAATATCACAAGATAAACAAAAAGGAGAGATTTTCCAATGAGTTCCTGTAATGGCAACTGCTCCAGCTGCTCCTCCGACTGCGCCGACCGCAAGGCGGAGAGCCTGCTGGCTACTTTGAACCCCAAGTCCACGGTGAAAAAGGTCATCGCCGTGGTGTCCGGCAAGGGCGGCGTGGGCAAGTCCACTTTGACCGCCATGCTGGCCGTGGCCATGGCCCGCCGGGGTAAGCACGTGGGCGTTCTGGACGCCGACATCACCGGCCCCTCTGCGCCCACCGCCTTCGGTGTCTCCGAGTGCCAGGGGGCCAACGAGGACGGCCTGTACCCGGCTCTGACCCGGGGGGGCATCCAGGTCATGTCCATCAACCTGCTGCTGGATAACCCCGCCGACCCCGTGGTCTGGCGCGGTCCCGTTATCGCCGGGGCGGTCAAGCAGTTCTGGACCGATGTCATCTGGGAGGACGTAGACTATATGTTTGTGGATATGCCTCCCGGAACCGGCGACGTGCCGCTGACGGTGTTCCAGAGCCTGCCGGTGGACGGCATCATCATCGTCACCTCCCCCCAGGACCTGGTTTCCATGATTGTGGCCAAGGCCGCCAAAATGGCGGAGATGATGCACATTCCTGTGCTGGGCTTCGTGGAGAACTACGCCTACCTGGAATGCCCCGACTGCGGGAAGAAAATCAATGTCTTCGGCAAGAGCCACCTGGACGAGACCGCCGCCAAGTTCGGCCTGCCCATCCTGGCCCGTCTGCCCATCGACCCCAGTGTGGCCGAGGCCTACGACGCAGGAATGATGGAGACCGTCAACACCGACAAGCTGGCGGATGTTCTGGAAGCCATCGAGAAAATGAATTAAAAAATTATCCTCACCCCCATGGGGGTGAGGGAATTTTTTGCCATTGGGGGTTGACAACCGAAATAGGGTGTGATATATTTGTCCTATCAAGAGATAAATATATCTCATTTTATGGAGGCTGTTTATGAAAAAAAGAACGTTACTGATTGCCGCCGGGGTCTGCTGCCTGATTTTCCTGCTGGCAGCCACGGCCTATTCCGTCCGCTTCAACGATTCCCGACTGGTGGTGCCCATGGACGGGAGCTTTCAGCTGGAAAGCAGGGACCTGCCCATGGTCCTGGCGCTGGTGCTGGTGACCGGCTATGTGCTGACCCTGGCGGGGCTGCTGGTGGTGCACATTTTCAGGAGGAAGAAGGACCCCGGGACCACCACCCGGAAGCTGAACCCGGTGCTGGGCTTTTTGGGCTTTCTTGGCTTCCTGGGGTTTTTGGGATTTCCCGCCTTTCGGGCCACGGGGGATACCACGGCCTTTGTGTTTTTCGTGTTCTTCGGCTTTTTCGGGTTTTACTACGAGGGAAAAATGTCCGGCACCTTCATGGATGAGCGGTTCCGGGAAAATGCGGCCAAGGCCCAGCTGAAGGCCCTGCGGATTACGGTGAGCATTGTGTATCTGGCGCTGATGGTGTTTGCCGGCTCCGGCGGGCGATTCTTCGGCAGCTTCGAGAATGCCATGATTGGCCTGCTGGTCTCCCTCTCACTGACCATGGGCCTGGGCATTTTCCTCAGCGAATACCTTCTGTACCGCTACGACCACGACGACCAGGCCGACGGGGAATGAGCCATGGCGGAATTTGAATGCAGACTGAAAACCTTCCGCCAGCTGAAAAACCTGACCCAGGGCCAGCTGGCGGAGCAGGTGGGCGTCCGCCGGGAGACCATCATGCGCCTGGAAAAGGGGCTGTACAACCCCTCGCTGAAGCTGGCCATCGACATCTCCCGGGCGGTGGAAGCGCCAATTGAGGAGATTTTTATTTTCGAATAGTACTGTACCATAATTTTGACCCGGCGAAAGCAGGCTGTATTCCTGCGTTCGCCGGGCTTCAATTTGGGCGATATCCGGGACGGGGAAAATTTTGCGGGATTCCCTATTGACTTCTCTGTTATAATGTGGTATATTTATAACACCAAGAGCGAAATACACCACATTACAAGGAGGAAAAACGATTATGAAAAAAATCAACTACCTGGGCTTTCTGTCTCTTTTGTCACTCATTGCAATCTTAGGCTGGCGCACCGGTAATATCGGGCTATATGGATTCTTCGGATTTGCGGCGTACATTCGGTATTTTTGGGTAATCCCCGATGAATTTTTCCTGCTCAATGTTCAAAAAGCAGCTACAGTTGCAGTCATGGCAGAGATGATCTCTCTTGTACCGTTTATGTTTATTTGCGCCTATATTTATGACGGGGCAAAAGCAGTTCCGATGTCCTTCGGCTTGAGCTTTGCCGTTACGATTATTGTGTTTACGGTTGCGCTGACTGTCCTGGAGTGGAAGGAACGAAAAGGGGCAGAAAATGATTAAAAACAGAATAAAGGAATACAGAGCAAAATGTGACATGAAGCAGGATGACCTTGCAAAGCTGGTAGGCGTTCGCAGAGAAACCATCGGCAACCTGGAAAAGGGGAAGTACAATCCCTCCTTGGTGCTGGCCTGGAATATCGCAGAGGTGTTTGGCGTGCCCATCGAGGAGATTTTTACCGTAGAGGAATAGCGGCGGACCAGAAAGGATAATGGAAATTTCAGAAAAAAAGATAACCACCGGGGGCGGTGGTTATCTTTTTTTAGATGAGTCCCAGCTCCATTTTCCATTCCAGCACGTTCCGAACGGCGGCGTCCAGGACCTCCATGTCAATCCTTCCGTCCTCCACGGCCTCCAGGACGGCCTGGTACTGGGTCAGATAGTCGGTGGAGCACAGCAGGTCGTTTCCCGCCTGAACCGCCAGCACAGCGGCCTCTCCGGCTCCGTACCGGTCGGTGATGGCCTCCATCACCAAATCGTCGGTGAGGATGACCCCGGCAAAGCCCATGGTCTCCCGCAGATACCGGTGGACCGCCGGAGACAGGGAGGCGGGCAGCTCGCCGTCCAGGGCTTCCACGATGGTGTGGGTCACCAGAACGGCATCCGCCCCGGCTTCGATGCCGGCGGCAAAGGGTCGCAGGTCCCGGCCCTCCAGCTCAGAAAGGCTCCGGCTGTCCCGGGCCATGCCCACGTGGGTGTCGGCGTTGTTGCCGTAGCCGGGGAAGTGCTTGAGGACGCTGCCAATGCGGTTCTGGGACATCAAATCCACGGTCATGGCCACGAATTCTCCGGTGGTCTCGGCATCCTGGCCCAGGGACCGCTCATACATAAACCCGGCGGGGTCGTCCGCCATGTCGCACACGGGGCCCAGATTCACATTCAGCCCCAGGTCCGCCAGCATTCTGATTTTCTCATCCTCCATCACCAGGGCCCAGCCAAAGCCGCCGTAATCATAGGCCTCCCGGGGGGAGGGGAACACCTGGTCCCGGAAGGCGGGGAACCGGCTGATGCGGGTGACGGTGCCGCCCTCCTCGTCCACCGCCAGCAGCAGGGGGATGCTGGCGGTGTCCTGGTAGGAGCGGAGCTTGGAGCGGAGGGTGTCGGGGGTCTCGTTTTCAAAGTCGGCCTTGAACAGCACAAACCCGCCCAGGTGGCAGGCGGCAATGTCCTCCACCGCCCGCTGGGCATCGCACCGGGCCAGGAACAGCTGGCCAACCTTCTCCTCCACGCTCAGCGCCTCCATTAGCGCCCCGACAGGGTCGGGCACCGTGGTCTCAGGCACGGTTTCGGGAGCCTCCGTGGGCGCCAAGACCGATTCCGCAGGGACCGTGGGAAGGGAAGGGGTAGTGCCCACAGGGGCACAGCCAGCCAGAAAAAAGCATAATATCATCATCAAAAGGATTTTCATGTAATTCACCTCGCCGCCGATTATAGCATAGAATGCTTTCAGCGTCAAATGAACGAACTATGTCATTGCGGGCCAGCCGCCAGACTGACCCGCAATGACATAGTGTAGAATATTATAAAACGTGCCCAATCAGATACCACAGAAGCAGCAGCACAATGACCAGAGGGATGTAGGCGGCCAGGGCGGCGGCGGTGATGTGGATGACCGTAAAGCCAAACAGGTTCAGGCAGTAGAACACGCCGCAGACAATGGCAGCGGAGAAAATGGCCTTGCTGATCTGCTTGCCGATGATGTTGGAGAAGAAAAAGGTGTACATGGCCCCCATAAAGGGATTCATAATGGTAAGCACCAGCCCCAGCACCAGATTCAGCAGCCCCGCCAGCACCATAAAGGCCAGCAGCGCCAGCAGAATGCCCGGGGCGTAGGTCACCAGCACATCGGGCAGATACGTATGGAAGGCCCACCGGACCACGATGTGCAGCCCCATGGCCAGCACCACGGTGATAAACCGGAGAATGTACCAGGAGATGATGTCCTTGCCCTTGGGCATGAAGGTGTCCAGCAGGTTCACCAGGAAGGCCAGAATCACCAGGGCCAGAAGCTCCGAGCAGAGGGCCGGCAGCTGGGTGTCCATCATGGGCAGAATGATGAGATAGTCCCCGGACAGCGTCACAAAGGGCAGGGGAGACAGCAGGTTGTGCAGCTCCCAGGGCTTGAAGGTGAACACCACAATGGTCACGGCGTAGACAAACAAAATGCCCATCACCGAGGACAGCGAGTGGTTCAGGCTGGACCGCCTGCCCAGCACCACCCGGCCCAGGACCCCCAGCACCAGAGAGGCCACGGAGAAATACAGCAGAAACTGCAGTGCCGTGGTCAGCTCCAGCTCCGTGGGCACATACCGGGCGGCGTGCCGGATGACCCCCTCCAGCTGGTCGGGGAGATAATCCGAGGCCGAGGAAACAATCTGTCCAATGTCCAGGTCCTCCGGGAGCATATCCCCAATGGTGGACAGGGTTGATTCTAAATCCATATGATAGTCCTTTCATGTCCGGCACATAGATCAAAAATGCACCGCAGGGAGCGGATTCATCCGCTCCGTATCAGCTGCCCGTCTTGCGGTAAAAGAAGCCGCTGCCATTTCTGGCAGCGGCAGGCTTGTAAGGGAGAGTAAGAAGATATCTTACTTGATCTCGGCCTCGGCGCCAGCTTCCTTCAGCTCGGCGACCAGCTTCTCTGCATCTTCCTTGGAGATAGCTTCCTTCAGGGTCTTGGGGCAGTTGTCAACCAGGTCCTTGGCGTCCTTCAGGCCCAGGCCGGTAGCGGCACGGACAACCTTGATAACGCCCAGCTTGGAAGCGCCGGCAGCCTTCAGGATGACATCGAACTCGGTCTTCTCCTCGACGGCCTCAGCGGCAGCGGCGGGAGCGGCAACAGCGGCAGCAGCGGCGGAAACGCCGAAAACTTCCTCCAGGGTGTGGACCAGCTCGGACAGCTCCAGAACGGTCAGGCCCTTGACTTCCTCAACGAGAGCAGTGATCTTTTCACTAGCCATGGTAATAATCCTCCTAATAGTTAAAAAGTAAGTGTGTGTTTGGTGGTTTTACGAACTTAGGCTTCTGCTTCTGCGGCAGGAGCGGAGCCGTCCTTCTGCATCCGGATCTGATCCAGAACGAAGGCCAAGCTGGAGATAGGTGCCAGGAAGGTACCCAGGACAGAAGCGACCAGGGCATTCTTGCTGGGCAGCTCACCAAAGCCGTTCAGCTGATCGGCGGACAGGACAGAGCCTTCCACGACGCCGCCCTTGATGGACAGGGTCTTCAGCTTGTTCTTCTTGGCGAACTCGCAGATGATGCGGGCAGGGGCGATGGGGTCGCCGGTGGTGGAAGCCATAGCGGTAGTGCCGTTCAGAACCTCGGCAAAGTCGTAACCGGCATTCTTGGTTGCGAAATTGGTCAGAGTGTTCTTAACAACGGAGTATTCCACATCGGCCTCACGGAACTGCTTACGCAGCTCGGTATCCTGAGCAACAGTGATGCCCTTGTAATCGACGAAAACCACGGAAGTAGCTTCCTTAATCTTGCCGGTCAGGGATTCAACGACTGCCTTCTTGCTCTCAAGAACCTTAGCGTTGGGCATAATTTTCACCTCCGAAAATAAAAAAGTGTCTTCCTGCCAGAAGACAGAAAGACACGCAGAAATCTCATTCAACGCACCTCGGCAGGATTTACTGGATACCTGCTGTCTTTGGCAACTACTAGAGTGTACCATATTTATATAGATATGTCAAGCATTATTTTCAGAAAAATCAACAAATCTCCCGTCCCAAAACCTTCCCCCGGGGGGAAGGTGCCCCAGTGCGCACACTGGGGCGGATGAGGAATGCGGGCAGCAACCTAAAGCGCGGCACAGGTCCGTGCTTGCTGAACGGTAAATGCAGCTGAATCGGCTTTCCTGATTGGAAAGCCGATTGCGGCCCCCTCGCCGGGGGCCGACGGGAGGGTCAGTGACCCTCCCCTACGGGTGCGGTAAAAAATTTCTCCCGCCCCAAAGCCTTCCACCGGCCCAATAGCTTCCCCCGGGGGGAAGCTGTCACCAGTCCGCAGACTGGTGACTGATGAGGGATGGCGACAGGCTGGACACGGTATGCACCACCGTCAGATGCTGCAAGTCATAACTGCACGCCATCCCTCATCCGTCACGGCTACGCCGTGCCACCTTCCCCCCGGGGGAAGGTATTAGGGTGCGCCGCCGGGACAATCCGGTCAATTCTCCGTCTTTTGGATTGCTGCAAAAATCGCATCCCGCTCATCTTCTGTGACAAGGGCATAATCCACCCAGTAGTCAAAGTAGACGCCATCCCGGGGGAACAGATGGTGGGACTGCTCCCAGACTTTGCCGGTGGCCGGGTCGGTGATTTTCAGGGTGATATAGGCGTCGCCGCCGAAGTTCAAACTGAGGTATTCCGCTATCAGAGGAGAGGGGGCGAGCTGGTCCAGATAGTCGGACAACCGGCTGTTTTCGCTGTCGAAAACCCCGCTTTCATCCAAATCAGTCAGGCGAATGCCGCCCACAGCCTGGCCGTCCCGCGTTATGGTCACGGCGGTGTCAGAGTCAGCCGTTATCTCATATCCGTCGGGAACGTTGAAGGTAAAGGGTAGCGCTTCCGAATTTGGGCCTGTGCACGTCACCAGCACGGAGCCGTGCATTGTTTCCAAAATGCCCCGGGCCTCCATCCAGGCCAGGATGCTTTCGCATTCCGGGTAGACGGTGTAGGTCAGGCTGCCGTCCTGCGCAAACAGATCCAGCAGAATGTAGGGCGAGTCATGGGTCCCTTCCTCGAAGATGGCGTAGGTGCTGTCATCAAAGTGGAACTGGGCGTGGGGACCGGCGGGAATCATGGTCCCGGCGGCGGCGTCTTCCCCAATGGCCGTCAGCAGGGCCTGTAAATCCTCTGCGGTCCAGCTGCCGTCGGGCAGGGAATAGTTATCAAAGGCAATGCGCTCCACAGCCTCGGGGCGGAAGCCGGAGGACGGGGCATAGGCCGTAAGGTCCTCAGAGCGGATGCTGGCGGCAATCTGCTGGACCTCCCCGGTGTTGGACAGCGGGTCCTCAAACCAGAGGTCGTAGGAGGCGGCCTGTCCCTGGTAGATGTGGTGGGTGAAGTGCCGGTCCAGGGTGCCTGTTTCAATGACCGTTTCCCCGATGCTGCCGCTGGAGGCCATATAGTAGTCAAAATCAGCAGGCCGCAGTCCTTCGGCGATATTGGTTTGCAGATAAGTAAGCAGCTGCGCTTGGTCCTGCATCTGGTCCACAGTCAGCTCCAGAACCGCAAGGCCGCCGATGACCTGGCCGTCCCGGGTAAATTCGTCCCGGGTGTCGGACACGGCCTGGCGGGAGACCGATGGGGGCAGCTGGAGGGTGATGCCGTCCAGGAGCCGGACGGAGCCGGTCTCGGCGGTGGTCTCGGGGGCCGTGGCCTCCTTGGGGGAGGTGGCAAAGAGAATGGCCACGGTGCCCACCAGCACCAGGGCAATCAGCGACACCCAAAGGGTGCGTTTTTTTGTTTTCATAATGGCTTTAATCCTTTCTTCAATGGCATTTTTGCTGAAGCCGTTGGACAGGGGCGAAAGGCTGCCCTTGGTTTCCTCCATGTGTATCAGCGCCATGGCATAGCCCGAACGGGCGTTTTGACCGAACAGCCGGATGACGGCCTCGTCGCAGCTCAGCTCCATGTCCCGGTTGGCAAGGAAATACATGAGCCACACCGCCGGATTCAGCCAGTGCAGACACAGTGCGGCGGTGAACAGCAGCTTGGCGGCGGCGTCAAACCGGCGGATATGGATGAATTCGTGCTCCAGAACGTAGCTCAGGGTGGAGGTGTCCGTCCAGTCGGTCAAACTGGGAACCAGAATCACCGGCCGAAGGACGCCGTAGGTCAGGGGAGCGGCGATGCGGTCGGATTGGCGAATTTCTATGGGCCGATAAAGACGGTGGGTGGCGAGCCAGTGGCAGACAAAGCTGTTTTCCACCGGCGCAGACTGCCGAAAGGCCCGGCGGCAGCGGAGATAGCAAAGGGCAAACCAGAGAACGCAAGCCACCGCACCGGCCAGCCAGAGGACAGCCCACCAATTCACCGGCCTGGCCGCCGCCCCGGGACCGGTGACGGCCAGCGGAGCCTCAGGCTGAACAGGGGAGAAGGGGATGGGAGCCGGGGGAGCCGCCACAGGCTGGGCCGCTGGCAGCCGGTCTACCATGGAATACACGCTGTAAACCGACGGCAGGGAGTAGGGCACCAGCAGCCGGACCAGGGCCACCAGCCACAGCAGGGAAAAGGTGCTTTTGGGCAGCCGGTTGACGGTGAAGCAGCGCACAGCGGCAATGACCAGAATCATCACGGTCCCGGCAAGGCTCATTTCCGTCAGACTCATGGCGTCACCTCATCCAGGTCACCGACAATCTGCTTCAGATGGGCAATCTGCTGGGGACTCAGCTTTTTCCGGCCCAGCAGGGCGGCAAAGAGCTTGTCCGCAGAGCCGTCGAATACCTTTTGAATCAGCTCGTTGGTTTCCGCCTCCTGAACGGCCTGCTTGGGAATCAGGGCGTGGCACATAAAATTCGGCTCGGTCCGCTGGATGGCCCCTTTACTGATGCACCGCTTGATAAGGGTATAGGTGGTGTTCACATTCCACCCCAGCTCCCCGGTCAGCACCTGGGCAACAGACCGGGCAGGCAGGTCCCCCTGCTTCCACAGAACATCCATGACCTTCAATTCCGAATCCACCAGTTTAATTTCCATAGGACAGTCCTCCTGTAAGACAATAGTAGTAGCTACGATGCTATACTACCACAGTCTTATCAAAATGTCAATACTACAACCGTAGTATAAGGAAAACTTAATAAATTAGGAAGCACCCCATAGCTTCCCCCGGGGGGAAGCTGTCACCAGTCCGCAGACTGGTGACTGATGAGGGATGGCGACAGGCTGGACCCGGTATGCACTACTGCCAAATGGTACAAGCCATAACTGCACGCCATCCCTCATCCGACCTCGCTTGCGCTCGGCCACCTATTGAATTAAGGAGCGATTGCCACCGGCAATCGTTCTATTTTTATCTGCTGCGCAGAGCACCACCCCCGGGGGAAGGTATTGTGGGTGCGTTGCTAAATTTTCACCACCCCGTAGGGCACGGCCTCCCGGACGTGCCGCCCTGTGCACTGGCCCGTCAAGGATGCCGGGCCCTACGGGTGCCCACAATATTGGGTCTGTACAAAGAAAACCCCCACAGGCTTACGCCTGTGGGGGTAAAACAGCGCATCTTACAGATACTTGGCAGTGGAGACCTTCACGCCGGGGCCCATGGTGGAGACCACGGTGCAGGACTTGATATACTGGCCCTTGGCGGCGGCGGGCTTGGCCTTGACGACGGCAGTCATCAGGGTGTCCATGTTCTCCTGGAGCTTCTCAGCGCCGAAGGAGACCTTGCCGATGGGGCAGTGAATGATGTTGGTCTTGTCCAGACGGTACTCGACCTTACCGGCCTTAATCTCCTTGACGGCAGCGGCCACGTTGGGGGTGACGGTGCCGGCCTTGGGGGAGGGCATCAGACCCTTGGGGCCCAGAACCTTACCAAGACGGCCGACAATGCCCATCATGTCGGGGGAAGCGACGACCACGTCGAACTCGAACCAGTTCTCCTTGGTGATTTTCTCCACCAGGTCCATGCCGCCGACATAGTCAGCGCCGGCAGCCTTGGCCTCCTCGACCTTGGCGTCCTTGGCGAACACCAGAACACGGCGGGTCTTGCCGGTGCCGTTGGGAAGAACCACGGCACCGCGGACCTGCTGGTCAGCGTGACGGGAGTCAACGCCCAGCTTGATGTGCAGCTCGACGGTCTCGTCGAACTTAGCGGAAGCGCCCTTCACAACCAGATCCAGGGCTTCGTTGGGGTCATACTGAACGGAGCGGTCAATCAGCTTGGCGCTCTCCTGATACTTTTTGCCTCTAAACAATGTAATTATCCTCCTTAAAGTGGTGATGCGGAAAAATCCTCCCACATTTCCGGGTCAAGCTGCCCGGACAAAAGCAATTAGTCGACGACAGTGACGCCCATGGAACGGCAGGTACCGGCGACCTGCGTCTCGGCGGCCTCCAGGGTAGCGCAGTTCAGGTCGGGCATCTTGGTCTTGGCGATCTCGGTGATCTGAGCCTTGGTGATGGTGCCAACCTTGTTCTTGTTGGGGACACCGGAGCCCTTCTCCAGACCAATCGCCTTGGTGATCAGCAGGGGGGTCGGAGGAGTCTTGGTGATGAAGGTGAAGCTGCGGTCAGCGTAAACGGTGATGACGACGGGAATCTTGTAGCCCTCCATGTCCTTGGTACGGGCGTTGAACTCCTTGATGAAGGCAGCGATGTTCACGCCGTGCTGACCCAGAGCGGGGCCGACAGGGGGGGAAGCAGTAGCCTTAGCGGCGTTGATCTGCAGTTTGATAATGCCAGTGACTTTCTGTGCCATAATAAGCACCTCCTGAATAAAATGTGGTAATGATACGCTTTTGCGCATTTTTTCGGGGCAAAGCCCCTCCCACGTTCCGACCGGCAAAACCGGTCCGATGCGTTTACTGGGAAACGACCTCAATCTGGTCGAGCTCAAACTCGACGGAGGTCTCACGGCCAAACATGGACACAACCACGCCGACGGCATTGGCGTCGACATCGATGCTCTCCACGAGGCCTGTGAAGGAGCTCAGGGGGCCGTCCAGAATGCGGACGGTATCGCCCACGCTGTAGTTCACGATGATCTCCTTCTTCTCCACACCCATGGCGTAGACCTCGTCCTCGGTCAGGGGAGTGGGATCGTTGCTGGACGTACCGACAAAGCCGGTGACGCCCCGGATATTCCGGATGACGTGCCAGGTATCATCGCTGTAGACCATCTTCACCAGCACATAACCGGGGTAGACCTTGCGGTCGTAGGTTTTGCTGGCGCCGGACTCGGTGATTTCGGTGACGGTTTCCAGGGGGATGGAGACAGCCAGAATCTGCTCATGCAGACCACGGGACTCCACGGTTTTTTCGATGGTAGCCTTTACGGTGTTCTCATAGCCGGAATAGGTATGCACGACATACCATTTTGCAGTTTCTGCCATAGCCGGGCACCTTAGTGGAAGATGCCGATGAGAGCATCAATGCCAATCTGGGCCACAAAGTCGAACAGCCAGATGAACACGCCGACGGCGATGACACAGCCGACGACGATGGCGGTGTTCTTCAGAACCTGCTGGGGGGTGGGCCAAACGACCTTCTTCAGTTCGCTTTTCAGTTCGCGGAAATACTTGGCAACCTTGTGCCAGGTTCTGGCGAACCAGTTTTCCTTTTTGACTTCAGCCATGATGATCGCGCCTCCTTACTTGGTCTCGTTGTGGACGGTGTGCTTCTTGCAGAATCTGCAATACTTCTTCATCTCGAGACGGTCGGGGTCGTTCTTCTTGTTCTTCATGGTGTTGTAGTTTCTCTGCTTGCACTCAGAGCATCTCAAAGTGACTTTCACGCGCATAACGGCACCTCCTTAAAAATTGCCTCCCTGTATCACCCCGGCCTAGTAAAAATTTAGTCAGCGGACACTACAATTTCCGCTCCGGAGCTGAAAAAAGACGCATAAAAAAAGCCCTTTTTTCACAGGTAGCGATATCATATCACACCCCCCGTCCATTGTCAATGATTTTTTCCTTTATTTTTGGAACATTTTGATGTATGATATGGGAAAAGCCTTCTCCCCGCAAGGGGGACGCCGCATCCGTAAGCAGCGAAAGCTGCAACGGCTGCGCAGCCCCTCGGGGGAAGGTGTCAGCGAAGCTGACGGATGAGGGGTGTCACCCCTTCAGAGCACCCGTAGGGAACGGATTCATCCGTTCCGCCTTTACTTCGTAGGGGAGGGGCTCGCCCCCTCCCGGTCATTTCCTTTGGAAATGACGCCATGCAAAGCATGGCCGGACAGCCGCAAGGGCTGTCCCTACGCACCGCGTCCGTAGGGCGGCCTGCCCTCAGGCCGCCGCAATGTTCCGGGCCTGCGCATGAAACTTTGCGGGGAAATGTCCAAATGCGTATCCGTTCCTTCCGACCGCCCATGACTGCCCGGCGGCCTGAGGGCAGGCCGCCCTACAGTGATATACGTAAAAAGGAGAATATTATGAAGAGAATCATGGGAATTGATTACGGCGATGCCCGGACCGGGGTTGCTGTTTCGGACCTGCTGTGCTCCATTGTGGGCTCTGCCCAGGTGGTGCCCAGCCGGAACACGGACAAGGCCGTTGCAGACATTGTCCGCATCGCCGGGGAAAACCAGGTGGGGGAGATTGTGGTGGGTCTGCCCCGGAACATGGACGGCACGGAGGGCCCCCGGGCGGAGCTGTGCCGGGCCTTTGCCCAGCGCCTCCGGGAGGCCACCGGCCTGCCCGTCGAACTGTGGGACGAGCGCCGCACCACGGTAGAGGCCCACAACATCCTCTCCCAGCACAACTACCACGGTCAAAAGCGAAAAAATACCGTGGACGCAGTCGCCGCCTCCCTGATATTGGAAGGGTATCTGGCCTATAAGAAACGCTGAAAGTTCCGGCACCCCCAATACCTTCCCCCGGGGGCTGCACAGCCGTTGCAGCTATAGCTGCTTACGGATGTGGCGCACCCCTTGCGGGTGGAAGGTGCCCCAGTTCGCAAACTGGGGCGGAAGAGGAATGCGGGAGATAACGTCATGTGCGGTATAGGTCCGTGCCTGCTGGCTGGTATCGTTACCCACCAGGAGGCACGTACGTATCTGATATCCGATCTTCCTGCCCGAATTCCTCATCCGTCACGGCTAACGCCGTGCCACCTTCCCCCCGGGGGAAGGTTTTGAGGCGGGGGAAGGTGAGCAATCGGCGAAGCCGTTACCACATTTTCCCCGGGAAAGTCTCCAAACCGATCAGAAGATTGGATGGACTACAAGGCTCAGCGCTTCCGGTAAAGCACCTCCCGCAGGCCGGTGACCAGGAGCAGCACGCCGAAGCCCTTTCGTAAGGCCTCGGAGTCTGCTTCGGGGCCCAGGATGGTCAGTGCAGCTGCCGATGCACACCCGGCGGCCATGGCGGGCCACAGCTTTTTCAGGTCCACCGCCCCCTGCCGCCAGCGCAGGAAGGCGGCGGTGGCGGCGCAGGGGAGAAAGAACAGCAGATTGATGCCCCGGGCGGCGGCCTGGGGCATTCCTGCTGCCAGCGTCAGATACAGAATCAAAAGGCTCCCGCCGCCGATGCCCAGCCCCGACAGAAAGCCCAGCACCGCTCCCACCATCACGGCCATAAATACCGGAAGCCTCCCCACAAAATCAAAATGCCCAGCCCCCGGTGAAGCCACACCGCCGGAATTTTTCCGCCGTATTTTCCCGCAAGCAGCCCTCCGGCGGCGCTGCCCAGCAGGTAGGGGAGAGCCTCCCGCCAGGGGAGCGCCCCGGACAGGGCGGTGGCTCCCAGGCTCACCACACAGATAGGCAGAATCACGGAAATGGAGGCGGGGAACAGTTCCTCCTCCCGCAGGTCAGTACACAGGGTCAAAAGGGGAATGAGCACCATGCCGCCCCCGGCCCCAAACAGCCCCGTCACCGCCCCGGCTCCCGCACCTGCCAGGACGTAGCCCAAATATGGAATCCTTCGCAAAAAAACACCTCCCATGGAAGTTTTCCATGGGAGGTAAGTTTTTATACGTCTTACTGGCCCTGGCTCAGAACCAGGTTCCGGCGGATATACTTGGTTGAGCCCTCGGTGACGGTGACGGGGTCCACGATGCTGTTGTACCAGGCCTGGGTGTCGGCGCTGCGCAGCTCGTTTTCAATCATGTAGTCACGGTAGGTGTATTCGCTGTCGCCCACAAAGTACATCACGTGATAGCCGTACTCGGTTTCCACAATGCCGGTGTCGCCGGCCTTGCGGCCGCTTTCGAAGCACCAGTCGTTGAAGTTTACTACCATCTGGCCGGGCACGATGTTCTCGTACAGGCCGCCAGTGGTGCCGTTGCCGTCGTCGGACTTCTCGTTGGCCAGGGCGGCGAAGCTCTCCTCGGTTGCGTCGCCGGACTGCCACTGGGACAGAACCTGCTCAGCCTCGGCTTTTGCAGCGGCCTTCTCCTCTTCGGTGTAGGTGGTCACGCCGGTATTCTCGTCCTTGGTGCCGCCCTCGAAGGCCACCAGAATGTGACGGACGTTGGGCAGGGCGAAGGTGTTGTCATTGACGGACTGGAACATCACCACCTGGTAGCCGTTGACGGTCTCATTGCCCTCGGCATCGGTGGAGGTGCTGGCGAAGTAGGCCACATCACCGGCCTTGCGGCTGCTGTCGGCCAGCCAGTCTGCGTACAGGTCGGAGATGCTGGTGTACAGGGTCTCGCTGGCGGTGCTGGCGGCGTCCTCGGTGTCCTTGTTCACATCCAGGGCGGCGATGGCAGCGTCCAGAGTGGCGACATCCACAATCTCCTCGCCGGTCAGAGCCTTGGCAGCCGCCTCGGCAGCGGCCACGGAGGCGGCCTTCTCCTCGTCAGAGTAGGTGGTGTTGCCCTCGTCGTCGGTGGTGCCGCCCTCCAGGAACCGGGAGGCAGCCAGGTAGTAGGCGTTGTAGGAGAAGGTGGAGTAGGTCTCGGGCTTCTCAGCGTCCACAGCCCGCAGGTCGGCATCCTGATAGGTCAGGCCGGTGGCGTAGCTGTTGTGATAGGCGTTGGCCAGGGTCAGCAGCTTGCTGTAGGCCAGGAAGCTGTCCTTGGAGGAGCCGGGGCCGTACATGGCCTTCAGGTAGGCGTCGGCATCTGCATAGCCGTAGAGCTTGGCAAAGGCCTCCATGTTGCTGACGTTGGCCTCCACGGAGGCAATCTCCTCATCGCTGAGGGTGAAGCCGGCGGCGGCTGCGGCATCGGTCATGGCGTAGACAGCCTTGGCCTGCTCCTTGGCGGATTCCAGGAAGTTGTCAGCCCAGGTTGCGCCGGTTTCGGGGTCCTGGACCTGCTCGTCCAGGGGCTTGGTGGTGTCCAGGCCCAGGAACATAGCATAGCTGCCGTACTGCTGGGCGAACTGGTTGACCACGTCCATGTAGAAGTAGTTCAGCTCCACGCTGCTGAGCTTGTGGTCGGCAACAGTCAGGGCAGTGGTTTTCTTCTCCCGGATGCCGCTGCCTGCGATGGACTTGCTGACACCGACGGTGACGGCTACCACAAGCAGCACTGCCATGACGGCCACGAAAATGATGGTGTAAAGGTTCAGTTTTCTGGCTTCCTTCCGGGCAGAAAGCTGCTGCTCGGTGAGCTTGGCAGACTCCTGCTCCTTCCGGAGCTTTTTCTTGCTGGATGCACTCATGTGATCAATTCCTCTCAATGTAGTCCTTGGTAGTCTAAGAAATTTTGCATAGACCCCTGCATTATAACCCATTGCGTCTGGGGTTTCAAGAGGAAAATACAAAATTTCACGATATTTTAGAAAAAGTTCAGGGATTTTTCCCCGGGACAACCCCGCCGCCTGGCGCAATGCAAAAAATCTGGGGAGCCGAAGCTCCCCAGACCCTCCGCTTTGGCCGTACCACATCCAATTATGACCTGCACGTAATGGCAGGTGGGTTGCCGCTCCTGACCATCACTGCTCCCAGCATCCACCATCCGTCAAAGCGGCGGCGGGAGGTCTGCAAACAGGCCAGGAAGTCTAACTTCCCGATTAAAAAATGTGGGTCCAAAAGGATGCACTACGCACCAAGCAGAAAAAACAAATTTATTCTTCGTCCTCTTCGTAAAGGGATTCCATAATCAAATCGTAAACGGCCTCCAGCTCCTTCTCGTCGTCAATGGCGGTGAGGATGCTCTCGCCGTCCTCCTCCACGCTTTTGAGAATGCTGACCTCCAGCTCCTGACCGTCCTCGCTGTCGGCAGGGACCACGGCCAGGTAGCTGGACCCGTCATAGTCCAGGGTGCTGAGGACCTCCAGCTCGTATTCGGTGCCGTCCTCGTCTACAATGGTAATATAATCAGAACCGTATTCATCCATGCAGGTTTTCCTCCGATCTTGTCTGGCTATATTCTACAGTGAAAGCGCCAAAAAAGCAAGAGGCAAAATTGTACAGAATTCAATCATATTTTTTATGACAAAAAATCCTCAAGAAGGGCCTGCAGGTCCCGGTCGTTGCGGACGATGATGCCCCTTCCCAGGGCCGCCTGGTCCTGCTCCGGCAGGGTTGATACCTGGGTGGGGAAAATCTGCCTGGGCTCCTCCCGGCCCTCGTTGAAGATTGCCACATACCCCTTCCAGGTCCCCAGCACCACATACAGGGCAAGCAGCGCTGCATTCAGCCGTTTGTTCATTCTATGCCCACTCCTTTCTCCTGTGACTATTGTCCCCGGGAAATTCAAATATATTTATAAATTTGGGTCTTTCGTTTTTTATCTGGGTATGCTATAATAGTACGACTGATTCTGTGTCAGCACATCAATCCCTGTTCAAACAAAGGACCTGGCCGTTTTCAACTGCGGCCGTTATCCGCAGCGCCCTGCTGCGATTTGGAGGAAATACCCTATGGCAAATGAAAAGAAATTTGGGTGGAGAAAGCGAAAGCCCCGCCAGGACTGGAACCCCCACTGGCTGGTCAAGCTGGTCTACACGGCGGTGTCCGCTGCATTTTCCGCAGCCAAAATCGCTGTGGGCGCCGCCGCAACGGTGCTGCTGATTCTGCTCATCTGCGCCACGGTGTTCGTGGGCACTCTGGGCGACTATTTGAATGACGCGATTCTCACCGAGGCAGGCCAGTGGTCCATGGACGACTACGGCGCAGACCTGACCTCCTTTATATATTATGTGGATTCCAGCGGCGATATTCAGCAGCTGCAGCAAATCTACACCACCACCGACCGGCAGCCCGCCTCCCTGGACGAAATCCCCCAGGCACTGGTGGATGCAGCCGTGGCCATTGAGGATAAGCGCTTTTATGAGCACCAGGGCGTGGACTGGGTCACCACCGTGAAGGCGTGCCTGAATATGTTCTTCGGTGGGGGAGGGGACACCTTCGGCGGCTCCACCATCACCCAGCAGCTCATCAAAAACGCCTCCGGCGAGAAAAGCGTCACCGTTCAGCGGAAGGTCATGGAGATTTTCAGAGCCCAGCTGTTTGAGCGGAAATACGACAAGGACCTCATTATGGAGGAGTACCTGAACCGGATTTACATGGGCAAGGGCTGCTACGGTGTCAAGAGCGCCGCCGCCGCCTATTTCGGCAAGGAGCTTCGGAACCTGACGGTGGCCGAGTGCGCCAGCCTGATTTCCATTACCAACAACCCCTCCCTGTTTAACCCCTATTCCGACAACGTCTTTACCTACAAGGGCCAGGAGACCGACGGCGCAGCCCGGAACCGGATGCGCCAGCTGAACGTCCTGGAGCAGATGAAGGAGCAGGGCTTCCTTACAGACGAGCAGTACGACGAGGCGGTCAACCAGGAGCTGGTCTTTAAAGAGGGCATCGACGAGGCCGACCGCTGGACCGTCTGCAAAAATACCGAGTGCGGCTACGAGGGGGCCCGGAACACCTTTACCGAGGGCGACGGCAAGTTCTACTGCCCCAACTGCGGCACCGAGGCTCTGGTCTATAAGGATGCCTCCCAGCACATCTACTCCTGGTTTGTCGATGCGGTCATCATTGACTTTGCCCAGTACCTGGCAGAGCAGGACGGCCGGAGCTGGGAGAGCCTGGACAAGGGCGAGCGGGATATCTACCTGGAAAAAATTCAGAAGGGCGGCTACCATATCTACACCACCATGGACATGAGCGTCCAGCGGCAGGTGGACGAGATTTACGGCAACCTGGACAACATCCCCAAGACCAACAGCCAGCAGCAGCTCCAGTCCGCCATTGTGGTCATTGACAACCGCACCGGCGACGTGGTGGCCCTGGCCGGCGGCGTGGGGGAGAAGGACACCTTCCTGGGCTACCACCGGGCCACCCAGGCCAAGCTCCAGACCGGCTCCGCCCAGAAGCCTATTTCCGTCTATGCCCCCGCCTTTGAGTCCGGCAAGGTGACCCCGGCTACGGTGTTCAAGGACCTGCCTGTGGACTACACCAACGGCAACTGGCCTAAAAACGACAACCGGCGCTATCAGTACGCCCGGACCGTCTACCAGGGCATCGTCAGCTCGGTGAACACCATCTCCGTCCGGACCCTGGACGAGATCGGCCATGAGTACGGCTACAGCTTCGCCAAGTATAACTTCGGCCAGAACAATCTGGTGGAGGACTATCCCCAGCCCAACGGCAAGAGCCTGTCCGACGTGGGCCGGGCCCCCCTGGCCCTGGGCGCACTGACCCTGGGCTCCACGGTCCGGGAGATGTCCGCCGCCTACGCCACCTTCGCCAACGACGGCGTCTACCGGGAGCCCCGGCTGTATACCAAGATTTACAACAGCGACGGCCAGCTGGTGGTGGACAACACCCAGGACAACCGGAAGATTCTGGGGGAGAAAAGCGTCAACTATATCAACTACTGCCTGTATAACGCAGCCAACTCCGGCACCGGCGGCGCAGCCATTTTCCCCGGCCAGTATATCGCCGGCAAAACCGGCACCACCTCCTCCAACCGGGACCGGTGGTTCTGCGGCTATACCTCCCACTATACCGCCGCCGTCTGGTGCGGCTATGACCAGCCGGAGCAAATCTATATCAACACCAACCCCGCCGCCCAGCTGTGGAAAAAGGTCATGCAGCCCATCCACCAGGGCCTCAGCGCCGAGGGGCTGTACGACGGCGGCGCTTTCCGCACGGTTTCCATCTGCCTGGACTCCGGCCTGCTGGCCACCGATGCCTGCCGCAATGATGTCCGGGGCGCAGACCGTGTGGTAAGCGTCAACGTCTACCCCGGCGACGAGCCCGAGGGCACCTGCGACAAGCACGTGAGCGTAGAATACTGCGTCACCGGCGGGGGCGTTGCCACGGAGTACTGCTCCATGTTTGACGATGCGGATGTGGAGAGCCGCTCCCTGGTGAAGCTGACCCAGGAGGAGGTCCAGGAGATTCGGGATGCCATCGGCGTGGGCCTGAACGAGCTGTACTACTCCGACGGCTACGTCTACTATGTGGACAGCGACGGGGAGGCCCTGGCATGGTACGGCTTTGACGGCAGCTCCAACCACAGCTTTGATGCCCCCTACCTGGTGTGCCCCCTGCACAACGAAAGCGCCTGGGACGACTACCAGCAGAGCCAGATGCCCGACGACGAGGGCGGCAATGGCGACGATTTTTACGACCCGGACCCGGACGACGGCTTTGACGACGGCTGGGGATGATTGGATAAGAAGCAATGGGCATGGTGAGGCTTCGCCGCGCAGGCGAAGCCAACACCCTGCTTCTTCACGGTTTACGCTTGAATCATAAACAGGAATTTTACTTAGAAAGAGGAGGAGATCCCATGCTTTGGATTTCCGATGAATGGAAAGAATATGAGGTGCTGGATGCCACCGACGGGGAGCGGCTGGAGCGGTGGGGCAGCAAAATCCTGGTCCGCCCGGACCCCCAGGTGATCTGGAACACCCCCCGGATCGCCCGGGAGTGGAAAGACTACGATGCCCGCTATGTCCGCTCCAACACCGGCGGCGGCCACTGGACCGACCACAATCTGCCCGAGCGCTGGCAGATTCACTATAAGGACTACCTGACCTTCAACGTCAAGCCCATGAACTTCAAGCACACCGGCGTGTTCCCGGAGCAGGCCGCCAACTGGGACTTTATCCGGGAGCGGGTAGCAAAGGCCGGCCGACCCGTCCGGGTGCTGAACCTGTTCGCCTACTCCGGCGGGGCTACCCTGGCGGCGGCAGCCGGGGGAGCGGAGGTGTTCCATGTGGATGCCTCCAAGGGCATGGTGGCCTGGGCCAAGGAAAACGCCCAGGCATCGGGCCTGGCCGACAAGCCCATCCACTGGATGGTGGACGACTGCGCCAAATTCATCCAGCGGGAAATCCGCCGGGGCCGGAGGTACGACGGCATCATCATGGACCCCCCCAGCTACGGCCGGGGTCCCAGCGGTGAGATTTGGAAGATGGAGACCAGCTTCTATCCCTTCCTCCAGGAGACCGCCAAGGTCCTGTCCGACGACCCGCTGTTTGTCATCATCAATTCCTATACCACGGGCCTTGCCCCCTCCGCCGTGGCCTACGCCTCGGATGTGGTGTTCGGCTCCAAATTCGGCGGGCATACCGAGGCCGGGGAGCTGGGGCTTCCTGTGCGGGCCTCCGGCCTGGTGCTGCCCTGCGGCGCCACCGGCCGCTGGACCCCCGGAAAGTGAGGGAGCATATGAGTGATATCATTTCTGTTGAGCATCTGGCCTATTCCTATCCGGGCGTGGAGGACACGCCCGGCGTTGCCGTGTTTCAGGACATGAACCTGCGCATCGAGCAGGGCAGCTTTGTGGCCATCCTTGGCACCAACGGCTGCGGCAAATCCACCCTGGCCAAGCATTTTAACTCCATCCTGCTGCCCACCGGCGGCAAGGTTTACGTCTGCGGCATCGATACAGCCAATTTAGACCGGATTATGACCGTCCGCCGGAACGTGGGCATGGTGTTCCAGAACCCGGACAACCAGATAGTTGCCAACGTGGTGGAGGAGGACGTGGCCTTCGGCCCGGAGAATCTGGGAGTCGCCAGCCCGGAAATCCGAAACCGGGTGGACCGGGCCTTAAAGCAGGTGGATATGTACGAATACCGCAAGCACGCCCCCCATCTGCTGTCCGGCGGCCAGAAGCAGCGCATTGCCATTGCAGGTGTCATTGCCATGGAGCCAAAGTGCATCGTCCTGGACGAGCCCACCGCCATGCTGGACCCCCGGGGCCGCCGGGAGGTCATTGAGACCGTCAGCCGGCTGAACCGGGAAAAGGGCATCACCGTCGTTCTCATCACCCACCACATGGACGAGGCTGCCAAGGCTCAGCGGGTGGTGGTGATGAACCGGGGCGTTGTTGCCGCCGACGGCACCCCCCAGGAGGTTTTCTCCCAGGTGGAGCTGCTGCACAGCATCGGCCTGGCCGCCCCGGACACCGTGGAGCTGTGCTGGGCCCTGAATCGGGAGGGCTTCGACCTGCCCTTGACGGAGCTGGACCCGGAGGCCTGCGCCCGGGCCATTTACGAAACATTCACCAAAGAGGGGAGGATCTGACATGGAACCGATTCTGGAAGTAAAAAACCTCAGCTATGTCTACAGCGTCGGCACCCCCTTTGAGCACAAGGCTCTGGACAATGTGTCCTTTGCCGTCCGCCGGGGGGAGTTCATCGGTATCATTGGACATACCGGCTCCGGAAAATCCACCCTGATGCAGCAGCTGAACGGGCTGCTAAAGCCCACCGCCGGTCAAATCCTTCTGGACGGCCAGGATATCTGGTCCGACAAGAAGCTCACCCGCCAGGCAAGGTTCCGGGTGGGGCTGGTGTTCCAGTACCCGGAGTATCAGCTGTTTGAGGAAACGGTCTACAAGGACATTGCCTTCGGCCCGAAGAACATGGGCCTTTCTCCCGAGGAAATCGACCGCCGGGTCCGGGAGGCCGCCGGATTTGTGGGCCTGACCGAGGCCCAGCTCCAGGTGTCTCCCTTTGACCTGTCCGGCGGCCAGAAGCGCCGGGTGGCCATTGCAGGCGTGATTGCCATGGAGCCGGAGGTGCTGATTCTGGACGAGCCCACCGCCGGACTGGACCCTGTGGGCCGGGCCGGAATTCTGGGCAATATTGAGGACTACCGGCGGGCCAAAAATGCCACCATTATGATGGTATCCCACTCCATGGAGGATGTGGCAAGGCTCACCGACCGGCTGCTGGTGATGAACGGCTCCCGGCTCGCCATGGACGATACCCCCGCCAACGTCTTTGCCCACGCCCGGGAGCTGCTGGACATGGGCCTGAGCATCCCCCAGGTGACCCAGGTGTTCCTGCACCTGCAGGCCATGGGCCTGGATGTGAACAGCGTCTACACCATCGACCAGGCGGTACAGGCGCTGAAAAAGATCGGAGGTGGCCTCCATGCTTAAGGATATCACCCTTGGCCAGTATTTCCCCGGAAATTCTCCCATCCACCGTCTGGACCCCAGAACCAAGCTGATTGTGCTGGTGGTGTACGTGGTGGCCCTGTTTCTTGCCGAAAGCATTGTGTCGTATCTGCTGATGCTGGCGTTTTTGCTGACGGTGATTCATATTTCCACCATTCCCTACAAATCCATCGTCCGGGGCTTAAAGCCGCTGGTGATGATTGTGGCCTTCACCGGCATTATGAATATCTTCTTTTACAATTCAGGCAAGGTGCTGGTGAAGTTCTGGGTGATTACCGTTACCTGGGGCGGCGTTGCCAAGGCCATTCAAATGATGTCCCGCATTCTGCTGCTGATTTCCGGCACCTTCCTGCTGACCTACACCACCTCCCCCATTGCCCTGACCGACGGGCTGGAATCTCTGATGAAGCCCCTGAAAAAGGTCCGGGTCCCGGTCCACGAGCTTGCCATGATGATGAGCATTGCCCTGCGGTTCATCCCCACCCTCATCGAGGAAACCGGCAAAATCATGTCCGCCCAGAAGGCCCGGGGCGCCGATTTTGAAAGCGGCAGCCTCATGGACAAGGCCAAAGCCCTGATTCCCATTCTGGTGCCCCTGTTCATCAGCGCCTTCCGCCGGGCCGACGAGCTGGCCACGGCCATGGAGTGCCGCTGCTACCAGGGCGGCGAGGGCCGGACCAAAATGAAGCTGCTGCACTACCGCCGCAGCGACTTCACCGCCTTCGGCGTGGGCGCGGCGCTGATGGCCGCAATTTGCATCCTGGGGCAGTTCGGACTGTGAGGAACGCTATGCGCAACATTGCCATTTTTTTGACATATCTCGGCACAAACTATCACGGTTGGCAGGTTCAGAAAAACCTGCCAACCGTTGCTGAAACCGTGGAGCGGGCCTGCCAGCAGATTGTGGGCCACCCGGTCCACGTCACCGGCTGCGGCCGCACCGATGCAGGCGTTCACGCCCGGTGCTATGTGGCCAATTTCCGCACCACCTCCACCATTCCCTGCGACCGGCTGCCCTATGCGCTGAACACCCACCTGCCCTGCGACATCGTGGTGACCCGGGCCTTTGAGGTCCATGAGAACTTCAACGCCATCGGCTCCTGCGTCCGCAAGGAGTATACCTATCAAATCTACAACTCCCGGCTGAAGGACCCCTTCTACGTGAATCGTGCCTGGTTTTACCCCAAGCACCTGGACGAGAAGCTCATGCAGGCCGCCGCCGACCAGTTCGTGGGCACCCATGATTTTGCAGCGGTCCGAAGTGTGGGCACCGATGTTAAATCCACGGTCCGCACCGTATACTATTATCACGTGGAGCGTCAGGGCAGTATCCTGACCCTGAAGGTCTGCGCCAACGGCTTTCTTTACAACATGGCCCGGGCCATGGCCGGCACCGTGGTCTATGCCGCCGAGGGAAAAATCAAGCCCGAGGACATCGGCGCCATTCTGGATTCCGGCAACCGCACCGCCGCCGGCCCCACCGTCCCCCCGGGCGGTCTGTACATGACCCACCTGTGGTACGACGACGGGATAGAAAAATTCGAAGCGGGCAGCGACTGGACGGAGTAAATGAACCACTGCACCGTAGGGCGGCCTGCCCTCAGGCCGCCGTGTCAGTTGGATTCCTGGGGCAGCCTATCCTGTGTTGTACTGAAGAACCAGCGGAACCGATATTGCGGCGGCCTGAGGGCAGGCCGCCCTACGGGAAGAACCCAATGTTTATAATTTGTTTTTCCTTTTCGGCACACAATGTGCTATACTGCATCGAAAAGGAAGTTTTCCTTGTACAAGGAGTGTGATGAATATGCAGCCGAAAATGTGCAGCAAGTGTAAGAAAAATATTGCCGTGGTCTTTATCACCAAAATGGAGAACGGCGTGACGTTAAACGAGGGCTACTGTCTCAAGTGCGCCCGGAGTCTGGGCATTCCCCAGATTGACCAGGCCGTCCGGCAAATGGGCATCAGCGAGGAGGACCTGGACCTGCTCAGCGATGAGATGAGCAGTATGTTCGGCCAGCGGGAGGACACCGGCGACGACGAAATCGACAGCCAGACCGCCACCTTCCCCCTGCTGAACCAGCTCTTTGGCGGCCAGAGCAGCGACCTGCCCGCCCAGGCCCCCCGGCCCGTCAAAAAGGAGGAGCCCCAGGAGGAGTCCAAGAAGAAAAAGAACAAAAAGCACAAATTCCTGGACAGCTACTGCATGGACCTGACAGGCCGTGCCAGGGAGGGAAAGCTGGATGCCGTCATTGGCCGGGATGTGGAGACCGAGCGGGTCATTCAAATCCTCAACCGCCGCCAGAAGAACAACCCCTGCCTCATCGGCGAGCCCGGCGTTGGCAAAACCGCCATTGCCGAGGGCCTGGCCCAGCGCATCGCCGCCGGGGAGGTGCCCTATAAGCTGAGAGACAAGGAGGTTTTCCTCCTGGACCTGACGGCCCTGGTGGCCGGAACCCAGTTCCGGGGCCAGTTTGAAAGCCGGATGAAGAGCCTCATCGGCGAAATCAAGGAGTGCGGCAACATCATCCTGGTGATTGATGAGGTCCACAATCTGGTGGGCGCCGGGGATGCCGAGGGCAGCATGAACGCCGCCAACATCCTCAAGCCCGCCCTGTCCCGGGGTGAAATCCAGGTCATCGGCGCTACCACCTTTGCCGAGTACCGCAAATATATCGAAAAGGACGCCGCTCTGGAGCGTCGGTTTCAGCCGGTTTCCGTGGCGGAGCCGACCATTGCCGAGGCCAGCCAGATTATGCAGGGCATTTCCAAAGCCTACGCCGCCTTCCACGGGGTGGAGATTTCCCCGGAGATTGCCCACCAGTGCGTGGTCCTCTCCGAGCGGTACATCACCGACCGGTTCCTGCCGGATAAGGCCATCGACCTGCTGGACGAGGCCTGCTCCGACGTAAACCTTCGCTGCAAGGAGATTTCCCAGCTGGCGGAGCTTAAAAAGGAGCGGGACGACTACGAGCTGGAGCTTCGGATGCTGAACGACGACACCGAGAACCAGAACTACGAGCGCCTGGCCACGCTCCGGTCCAAGCTCATGCAGCTGGCGGCCAAAATTGAGGAGCTGGAAAAGCTGCCCAAGCCCGCCGTCACCATGGAAAACCTGGCCCGGATTATCGAGCTGTGGACGAAAATCCCCGCCTCCAAAATCAAGGCCCAGGAGTATCAGCAGATTAAGGGCCTGTCTGACCGGCTGAAAGGCCACATTGTGGGCCAGGATGAGGCCGTGGAGGCGGTGGCCCGGGCCATTCGCCGGAGCCGTGTGGGCATTTCCCCCAAGAAGCGGCCCGTGTCCTTCATTTTCGTGGGACCCACCGGCGTGGGAAAGACGGAGCTGGTCAAGCAGCTGTCCAGCGACCTGTTTGACAGCGTGGACAGTCTCATCCGGCTGGATATGTCCGAATATATGGAAAAGCACACGGTTTCCAAGCTCATCGGCTCCCCTCCGGGCTACGTGGGCTATGACGAGGCGGGCCAGCTGACGGAGAAAATCCGCCGCCGTCCCTACTCAGTGGTCCTCTTTGACGAAATCGAAAAGGCCCACCCGGACGTGCTGAACGTGCTGCTGCAGGTGCTGGACGACGGCCGCATCACCGATGCCCAGGGCCGGGTGGTGAATTTTGAAAACGCCATCATCGTCATGACCTCCAACGCCGGCAGCGAGGGAAATGTGGGCGGCATGGGCTTTGGCCGCACCGACGGGGACATGGTCAAGGAAAAGACTATGAAGGCCCTGCGCAGCTTCCTGCGCCCCGAGTTTTTGAACCGGGTGGATGAAATCATTACCTTCAACCATCTCAGCGAGGAAAACTTCCTGGGCATTGCCGACATCATGCTCACCGAGCTGCGGGACAGCCTGGCGGCCCGGGGCCTGACGCTGACCTGGACCGAGGAGGTCCGCCAAAAGCTGGTGAAGAAGGCCTTCTCCACCACCTACGGCGCCCGGAACCTCCGCCGCACCATCCAGAAGGAGCTGGAGGACCCCATCAGCGAGGCCATCATCGACTCCTTCGAGTCCCCCATCTCCGCAATCACCGTCACCGCCGACGGCGACAATATTTGCGTAAACGCAAAATAATGTGTTTGTCATTGCGAACCAGTCTGTAGACTGGTGTGGCAATCCGCATCCCTGCGATGCGAAGCATCGCGCGGTGCTTTGCACCGCAAAGAGGACGGATTGCCACACCAGCGTGAGCGCTGGTTCGCAATGACATTTCTTTTTTTATAAAATTTTCTGTAAGATTCCCCCGGTTCCTGCGTCTAATGAGTGAAGGAGGTGAGAGCGTGAAGGAATTTGAGGCCATTTACCGCACCTATTTTACCGAGGTGGAGCTGTACTTACGCTCCGTCTGCCGGGACGAATCCCTGGCGGAGGAGCTGACCGAGCAGGTGTTTTTTCAGGCGATGAAGGCCCTGCCCAGCTTCCGGGGGGACTGCGATATCCGGACCTGGCTCTGCGCCATGGGCAAAAACTGTTACCTGTCCCATCTGCGCAAGGTTAGACCCACGGACTCCATCGATGAATTGCAGGTCCCCGACCCGGACACCCCTCTGGAGGAGCGGCTGGCGGACCGGGACACGGCGAAAATCATCCACCGCTGCCTCCACGCCCTGCCGGAGCCATACAAGGAGGTCTTTTCTCTGCGGGTCTTCGGCGAGCTGTCCTTTGGGGACATCGGCGGCCTGTTCGGCCGCACACCAAACTGGGCCTGTGTCACCTATCACCGGGCCAGGAAAAAAATCCAGGAACAAATGGAGGGAATGCTATGAAAATTTCCTGTGACATCATCCGTGACCTTCTGCCATTGTATGCAGAAAACATGACCAGTCGGGCATCCAACGACATGGTGGACGAGCATCTGCGCGCCTGCGACGGCTGCAGGCAGTTTCTCAGCGACCTGCGCCGCCCGGCGGAATTCGACCGGGAGCTGCCGGTCCACACCCTGACCCGGGTGAAAAAGGCCATCCGCAAGCGCCGGATTTTAACGGCCCTGCTGGCGGTGCTGATTCTGGTGAGTCTGTATGTGAATGTGGAAACGGTTCTGAATGCCCGGGTCTACCTGACCGCCGGGCAGGCGGTGGAGAAGGTGGAGCAGCGGGAGGACGGCACCATTGAAATCTTCTGGAAGGACCATGTCAACGGCATGAACGGCACCATCCGGGACGAAAGCCCCGGAAACATGGGCTTTGTCTACCAGACCCGGCTGAGAAATCTGCTGTTCCCCGGTGATAAAACCGGCCAGCAGACCTCCATTCTGGCCAAAGACAGCGGAATGTTTGCCGGTTCCCAGATTGACCAGACGGCCCTGAACATCTGGTACTACAGCTTCCGGGACGGAAAGCCCGAGCAGCTCCTGTGGGACGGCGGCGCTGAGAAGCCCGGCCCGGACTTTTCCTTCCTGGACCGGGTCCACTACCGCATTGCCTACTACTGCATCGCCGCCGCCGTCCTGTCCGCTCTGCTGGCCGTGTTGGCCTGGAAGAAGCGGGGCAGCGGGGCAGGGGAGTGGCTGCGCTTTGGCGCTTTGTTTTTCGGGTGCAGCTGCGCCGCCGTCCTGTGCACCAGCGGCGGCCAGTTTATGGACTACTGGAACGATATACCCACCAAGATTATCGACAGTGTTTACCCCTTTATCCCCATGCTCCTGACGGGCCTGTGCGCCTTTTCTCTGTACGACATGAAGGATTCCCCAGTAGGGGAGGGTCACTGACCCTCCCGTCGGCCCCCGGCGAGGGGGCCGAAAAAATGCCTTTCCGTTTGGAAAGGCTTTTTTCATTGGACGCTGCTGCTGACTTGCTGACCGCTCTGTCCCATCGGGGGTATCCGAACATCCTGAAACGGATTTTCGGCGGGAGGGTTGTAAATCCTAAAAAAATGTCATTGCGAGCCAGTGCGCACACTGGCGTGGCAATCCGCATCCCCTCTGGTTGGTGCTTTGCACCAACCAGTTCATTTTTCCTCTGGAAAAATGAAAAAGAGAACGGATTGCCACACCATCCTGCGGCATGGTTCGCAATGACAATACAAAGTTTTTACGGTGCGTGCATTTTTACATCATATCCATCTTGTCCGAAACCGCATCGACGGCGTCGGAGACCTTCCAGGCCACGTCCTCCACCTTGTTGGCGGCCTTGGCGGCCAGGCGGCGTGCGCCGTTGGTCCTCGGCATCATCAGAACAGCCACGGCACCGGCAGCGGCCCCAAGGCCTGCTGTGATTGCCCATCCTCTGACATTCATACCCTCACCTCCAAAGCTAGTATGTCCAAAACGAAAAATTTCACATCTGGTATATTTTTGCCTTTGCACCATGGAAGTTTTTGTGATATAATAACAGGAACAAGTGCCATTCTCAGCGAAGGATGGCGGAAAACGGGAGGCGGCCTTATGTCAGTGGATGTGTTGCAGGAAAAAATTCGGAAGATGAAAAATCCCTCGGTGCTGGAGCTGGGCCTTGCGGTGTCCGATCTGCCGCCCCACATTTTGGCGGAATGCGCCTCGGAGGCAGCCGCCTACAGCCGGTTCTGCCGGGAGCTGCTGGAGGGGCTGAAGGGGAAGGTCCCCGCCGTTCGGGTGAGCTTTTCCGCCTTCGCCCTGCTGGGCAGCCAGGGGATAGAGGCCCTGTCGGATACCTTAAAGGCGGCCGCCGCTCTGGGCTACTATGTGGTCCTGGAGGCTCCGGAAATCCTCTCCACAGGGGCCGCCCGGCGGACGGCCCAGGCCATTTTCGGCGAAACCAGCCACTTCCCCTGCGACGGTCTGCTGGTCACCGGGTATCTGGGCAGCGACATCTGGAAGGCGTTTGTGCCCTACTGCGACATGGGCAAGGACGTGTTCGTGGTGGCCCGGACGGCCAACCGGTCCGCCCCGGAGCTGCAGGACCTGCTCACCGGCTCCCGGCTGGTCCACATGGCGGCGGCGGACCAGGTCAGCCGCTACGGCGGCACACCGGGAAAGTCCGGCTACACCGCCCTGGGCCTTCTGGCCGCCGCCTCCGCCGCGCAGAGCCTGAAGGCCCTGCGCACCAGGTATCCCAGGCTGTTTTTGCTGCTGGACGGCTTTGACTATCCCAACGCCAACGCCAAAAACTGCTCCTACGCCTTCGACCAGTTCGGCCACGGGGCCGCCGCCTGCGCCGGGACCTCCATCACCTGCGCCTGGAAGCAGGCGGAGTCTGACGGCACGGACTATCTCGACCAGGCCGCAGCCGCCGCCGACCGGATGCGCCGGAATCTGACCAGGTATGTGACCATTTTATAAGGGAAAGCTATGGAACATATGTACCCCAGGAGCAATCCTGGGGTATTTTCATCCAACGCCGTTACCGGTGCCGCCGTTTCCGCCGATGCCGAGGTTACCGTTGCCGGGATTGACACCCCGGGTGCGGCTGCCGGTGGTCTCGGTGGTGTCAGGGCCGGTGTCGTCGGTTGCGTCCAGGCCGCCGTTGCCACGGTCCGTGGTTGCGTCGGTGGTTGCCTGGGTGGTGGGGGCCGTGGCGGCCTGGGTGGTTTCGGTGGTCGCCTCGGTGGTGGGCAGGATGCTGGGCATGGTGGTGGGCGGCGTGTTCTTGTTGGTGCAGCCGCAGCCGGACAGCAGAGAAACGGTAAGGACAAGGGCCAAAGCTAGTAATGTGAACTTTTTCATAAGAATTCCCTCCATAAATACTGGTTCACCCCTATTATTGCCACCTTTCCGCCGTTCATACCAGGCTGCTGAGAAAACGTTTAAGCAATTTTGCGGAATTTCTGCATTTTCCCGTTTTTTTCGTTGCAATTTTTCCGCCGACCATGTATAATGAAAGCACCATCAATAAAAAAGGAGATTTCTCTGCTATGAAGAAACTCGCTGTCAAGAAAAACGTGGAGTGCATGGCCTGTCTGGCCTGCGTCCGGGCCTGCTCTGAGGCCTTCTACAAGGACTTTGACCAGGACCTGTCCTGCATCCGCATTGTTGCCGGCAAGAACGGCGGGGCCAAGCCCATGACCTGCATCCAGTGCGGCAAGTGCATGAAGGCCTGCGAGCACGAGGCCATCACCCAGAACCCCAAAACCGGCGTGTACATGATTAACAAGAAGAAGTGCGTCGGCTGCGGCAAGTGCGTGGAGGCCTGCCCCATGCACGTCATGGTCCTGAAGGAGGAGTCCCCCGCCTCCAAGTGCATCGCCTGCGGCATCTGCGCCAAGGCCTGCCCCATGGAGCTGCTGGAGATTGTCGAAAAGTAATAAAAGCCTGCACAGCCGGCCGCTTTGTTGGAAGCGGCCGGCTTTTTCCTGTTTTTTCACAAAATATTAAGGAATAAAGCCTTGTATTCTGTCATGTGCCGTGTTATAATGTCAGGCGTTGAATTTATACTTTATCCGCAGGAGGATTCCATATGAGCTATCAGGGACGTTATCAGAACAACAAGCCCCAGAAAAGCCAGAAGCCCCAGAAGCCGGCAAAGCCCAGAAAGAAGGGCGGCGTGATTGCCCTGGTGGTGCTCATCGTCATCATTGCGCTGCTGGCCACCGCCATCGGCGCCGCTGTCCTTTACTATAACCATATGCTGGACAAGATTACCACCGTGGAGGCAGACCCCACCGGAATGGACTTCGATGTGCTGGAAAGCCTGCTGCCCCCCGCCCAGACGGAGGAAACTGAGCCGACGCAGACCACGGAGGCCACCGAGGCAACGGAGCCGGAAAAGGTCTACGCCCCGGACGACATTGTCAACATCATGCTGGTGGGCAATTCCGCCCGGCCCGGCGAGGCATCCCGGCTGGCGGACACCTCGATTCTTGTGACCATCAACAAGTATACCAAGACCATCAGCCTGAATTCCGTGTTCCGGGACACCCTGGTCCAGTTCCCCAAATTTGAGGGGCCTGACGGCAAAACGCACACCGGCGGTAAAATCAAGTTTACAACCGTGTACCACCTGGGCTGGAAGGCCGGCGGCGAGGATGTGGCCTGGGCCATGAAGGTTCAGAATGCCTGCATGGAGCAGAACTTCGGCGTGAAGGTGGACTATAACTTCGAGGTGGACTTCGACGGCTTTATGGAGCTGATTAACGAGCTGGGCGGCGTGTATGTGGAGCTGACCCAGGCGGAAGCCGACTACCTCAATGAGAAAATGGATAACTACCTGCAGGCCGAGGCAGGCGGCGAGTGGCTGGATGGCTACGCCGGTCTGACCTATGTCCGGATGCGCCATGCCAAGGGTGACAACGACAGCGACATCATTCGGACCGGCCGCCAGCGCTATTTCCTGGAGCAGCTGTTTGACCAGGTTAAGAGCAAGGACCTGGCCACCCTGAACGCCGCCGTCAGCAAGGTCCTGCCTTATATCACCACCAATATGCCCAAGGAGGAAATCAACGCCCTGATGCTGGACCTGATCCCCATGTTGCCCTCTCTGAAAATCGAAAGCGGCACCATTCCCGTGGAAGGCAGCTACTGGGGTGACGTGATTGATATTTATGGCGATGGCGGCTCCCACAGTGTCCTGTATTTCGATGCCGGACAGAACAAAAAAGTCCTGATGGCCCTCACCGGGGATGCAGGAAGTGCTGAATAACGGCTATCACATTTTGCCACCGCAGCTTTTTGGCTGCGGTGGCTTTTTGTTACAGAAATTTCACCCCTGTCATAATTGCAAATTCCTTTGCAATATGATATACTGGTAACAATCATACACCCGGAGGCGTTTATGACTGAAATGACTGATTTTGGACGGGAAATTTCCCGGCTGCTCCCTTCGGTGGAGCTTCGTTTTGGGGAATCCATGGGGAGCCACACCTCCTTCCGCATTGGCGGACCGGCGGAGGTGATGGCGTTTCCGAAAAATAGAGAGGAATTGGCAGAAATTCTGAAAAAGTCCGATTTATTGGACTGTAAGTGTGCTATCCTGGGAGCAGGAACCAACGTACTGGCCCCGGATGAGGGGCTTTCCGGTCTGGTGGTCTGCCTCAAGGACTGCCTGGACGGCATGGAGCGGCTGGATGAGACCCACATCCGTGTGATGGCTGGGGTCACCATGGCGAGAAGTGCCGTGTTTGCCGCCAATTTGGGCCTGTCCGGCCTGGAATTTGCCCACGGCATTCCCGGCACCGTGGGCGGCGGCGTGTATATGAACGCCGGGGCCTACGGCGGGGAGATATGCCAGGTCGCCGAGTCCGTGGAGGTCATGGACCGCCGGGGGAATGTCCGCACCCTGACCAATGGGGAAATGGAATTTTCCTACCGCCACAGCGTGCTGGAGGGGTCCGGCCTGACGGTGCTCAGTGCGGTTTTCTGCCTGAGCCCCGGGGACCCCGGCCAGATTAAGGAGAAAATGAAGGAGCTGATTGGGAAGCGCCGAGCCTCCCAGCCCCTGGACCTGCCCTCCGCCGGGTCCGCCTTCAAGCGTCCCGCCGGAGGCTACGCCGCCGCCCTCATCGAGCAGGCAGGGCTGAAGGGCTTCCAGGTGGGTGGGGCCGCCATTTCCGAAAAGCACGCCGGCTTCGCCGTCAACAAGGGCGGTGCCACCGCCCGGGACGTGCGGGACCTGCTGGCCCAGGTGTCCGACCGTGTTTTTGCAGAATCCGGCATCCGCCTGGAGCCGGAGGTAAGGATTTGGTAGCGTAACCATTTGGCGTAGGGGAGGGGCTTGCCCCCTCCCGGCAATCCCTTGGGGATTGCGCCATTTTCTACCGAAAATGGCCGGACAGCCGCAAGGGCTGTCCCTACGGAGGTTAGGCGTTCACTGCAACGCCCCTCAGATAGACAATAGAAAGGAGGCCGCCCCCATGGCCCAATCGTTTTCCGCAGCCGCCAAGGCAGAGGTCTGCCGGGAGCTGCCCCATACACAGTGCTGTGCCCTGGCTCAGTGCTTTGGAATTCTGCTGTTCTGCAACAGCTTCCAGGCCGATTCCGTGAAAATTATCACCGAAAGCCGGGAATTTGCCTATATTCTGCCCAAGCTCTTTAAAAAGGCCTTCGACCTGAGCTTCGATGCCTATCCCAGCCTGGCGGCCCCGGGGAAGCTGGTGTTTCAGATTACCGACCGGGATAAAATCGCTGCTATCATGGATGCCTTCGGCTTTGACCCCGGGGACACCCTGTCCCTTCATGTGAATTTTCCCGTGGTGGAGGAGGACTGCTGCAAGGCCTCCTTCCTGCGGGGGGCGTTCCTCGCTGGGGGCAGCGTCACCGACCCCGGCAAGGGCTACCATATGGAGCTGAGCACCACCCACTTTGCCGTGGCCCGGGAGACCGACGCTCTGCTCCGGGACTGCCTGGGCTTCCCGCCCAAAACTGCCGGGCGAAGCGGTGGACAGGTGCTGTATTTGAAGCAGAGCGAGCTGATTTCCGATTTTCTCACCTATCTGGGGGCCCCGGTGGCCGCCATGGGCATTATGGAGGCAAGGCTGGAAAAGGAGCTGAACAACAAGGTTAACCGCCGCTGCAACTGCGACGATGCCAACACCTCCAAGGTGGTGGAGGCCGCCCAGGAGCAGCTGGCCGCCATCCGCCGGCTCCGGGAGGCCGGGCTTCTGGAATCCCTGCCGGAGAAAATCCGCCAGGCGGCCCTGGCCCGGGAGGAAAATCCCTCGGGGTCCCTGTCGGAGCTGGCCGCTATGATGGACCCGCCCATCACCAAGCCCGCCATGAATAACCGCATGAAAAAAATCCTGCTGCTCGCAAAGGAGGCCGCCCAATGAGCTTTGTCCATCTTCACGTCCATACCGAATACAGCCTCCTGGACGGTGCCTGCCGCATTGACGGCCTCATGGACCGGGTGAAGGAGCTGGGCCAGACCGCCGTGGCCATCACCGACCACGGCGTCATGTACGGCTGCATCGATTTTTACAAGGCCGCCAAGGCCGCCGGGGTCAAGCCCATCATCGGCTGCGAGGTCTACGTCTGCCGCCGGGGCATGGAGGACCGGGTCCACGGCATCGACAATGAATCCTACCACCTGGTGCTGCTGTGCAAGGACCGCCAGGGCTACGAAAATCTCTGCCTTCTGGTGTCCGAGGCCTTCATCCACGGCTTTTACGGCAAGCCCAGGGTGGACCTGGCTCTGCTGGAAAAATACCACGAGGGCCTCATCGCCCTGTCTGCCTGCCTGGGCGGCGCAATTCCTCAGTATCTGCTGATGGAGGATTACGATGCCGCCAAGGCCTACGCCCTGAACCTGTCCAGAATTTTCGGGCCGGACAACTTCTACCTGGAGCTCCAGGACCACGGCATCGACCAGCAGCGGCCTGTGAACCAGGGCCTCCAGCGGCTGGCCCGGGAGACCGGCCTGCCTCTGGTCATCACCAACGACGCTCACTACCTCCGCCAGGAGGATGCCAAGACCCAGGATGTGCTGCTGTGCATCCAGACCGGCAAAACCGTGGACGACGAAAACCGGATGCGGTTCGAAACCGAGGAATTTTATCTAAAAAGTGAGGAGGAGCTGGCAAAGCTGTTCCCCGGCTGCCAGGAGGCCCTGGACAACACCGCCAAAATTGCCCAGCGGTGCAATCTGGACTTTACCTTCCACGAATACCACCTGCCCTCCTTCCCGGTGCCCGAGGGCTATACCAACGAGGAATACTTCCGGGAGCTGTGCATGAAGGGCTTCCGGGAGCGGTACGAAAACCCGCCGGACAGCTACAAAGAGCGGCTGGAATACGAAATCGGCGTTATCAGCCGCATGGGCTACGTCAACTACTACCTCATCGTCTGGGACTTCATCCGCTACGCCAAGGAGCAGGGCATTCCGGTGGGCCCCGGCCGCGGCTCCGGCGCTGCCTCTATTGTTGCTTACTGTATGCACATCACCGAGGTAGACCCCATGAAGTACGCTCTGATTTTCGAGCGTTTCCTGAACCCCGAGCGGGTGAGTATGCCCGACTTCGACACGGACTTCTGCCAGGAGCGCCGCCCGGAGGTTATCGAGTACGTCATGCGCAAATACGGCTCTGACCACGTGGCCCAGATTGCCACCTTCGGCACCATGGCCGCCCGCGGGGCCATCCGGGACGTGGGCCGTGCCCTGAATTTTACCTACGCCGAGACCGATATCGTTGCAAAGCTGGTTCCTTCCACCCCCCATATCACTTTGAAGGATGCTCTGGAGCAGTCACCCAGGCTGAAGGAGATGTACGACGGCGACGACCGGGTGAAAAAGCTCATCGACACTGCCAGAAGCCTGGAGGGAATGCCCCGGAACACCTCCACCCACGCTGCCGGCGTGGTCATTACGGCCAATCCCGTCAGCTCCTACCTGCCCCTTTCCCGGAATGACGACACCATCGTCACCCAGTACACCATGACCACCATCGAGGAGCTGGGCCTGCTGAAAATGGACTTTCTGGGCCTGCGGAACCTGACCGTCATCAACGATGCCCAACAGGAGATTCAGAAGCTGGACCCGAGCTTTGACATTGCCAAAATCCCAGACGACGATGCCGACACCTTCCAGATGCTGAACGAGGGCAAGACTCAGGGCGTTTTCCAGCTGGAATCCGCCGGTATGACCGGGGTCTGCGTGAGCATGAAGGCCAGCTCCATTGAGGACATTACGGCCATTGTGGCCCTGTACCGGCCCGGCCCCATGGACTCCATTCCCAAATTCATCGCCAACAAGCTGGACCCCCGGAAGGTCACCTATAAAACCCCTCTGCTGGAGCCCATTCTGAAGGTTACCTACGGCTGCATCGTCTACCAGGAGCAGGTCATTGAGATTTTCCGCTCCCTGGGCGGCTACACCATGGGCCAGGCCGACAACATCCGCCGGGCCATTTCCAAGAAGAAAATGAAGGTCATCGAGGCCGAGCGGAGGGTTTTCGTCTACGGCGACAAGGACCAGAACATCCCCGGCGCCATTGCCCACGGGGTCAGCGAGACTGCTGCCCAGTCCATTTACGACGAAATTGTTGACTTTGCCAACTACGCCTTCAACAAGGCCCACGCCGTGTGCTACGCCGTGGTGTCCTACCAGACCGCCTACCTCAAATGCCACTATCCCCGGCAGTACATGGCGGCGCTGATGACCTCGGTGCTGGACTCGGCTGTCAAGGTTTCCGGCTATATCGCCGAGTGCAAGGACATGGGCATCCCCGTGCTGCCGCCGGACATCAACCACTCCGACGACCACTTCACCGTGGAGGGGGAGGCCATCCGCTTTGGCATGGGTGCTGTGAAAAACGTGGGCCGGGGCTTGATCCGGTCCATGGTGAAAAAGCGGGAGGAGGGCGGCCCCTTCAAATCCCTGGAGGACTTCATCGAGCGGATGGGGGAGGGGGAGCTGAACAAGCGGGCGGTGGAAAACTTCATCAAATGCGGCGCCTGCGACGGCTTCGGCCACCACCGCAGCGAGCTTCTGTCTGTCTACGAGAGCATGATGGATGCCATTGCCTCCTCCCGGAAGAAAAATCTGGAGGGCCAGCTGGGCCTGTTTTCCATGCTGGAGGAGGACGATGCCTCCGCCAAAATTCCCATTCCCCGTATGCCGGAGCTGAGCAAGGGGGAGCTGCTGTCCATGGAGAAGGAGACTACCGGCATTTACCTGTCCGGCCACCCCATGGACGACTACCGGCAGTACCTGCAAAAGACCCATGTGGTCCCCATCGGCAAGCTCATGGAGGAAGAAAGCGGCTTCCGGGACGACCAGATTGTCAGCGTGGCGGGCATTGTCCAGAGCCTGAAAACCAAGACCACCCGGAACAATTCCATGATGGCCTACGTCACCGTGGAGGACGACACCGCCGCCATTGAAATGCTGGCCTTTTCCAATGTGCTGTCCCAGTACGGCGGCTACATCCGGGAAAATGCCCCGGTGGTCATCACCGGACGGCTGTCCCTGCGGGAGGACAAGGAGCCCCAGATTGTCATCAACCGGGCCCGTCCCATTTCGGATTATTCCGAGGCGCCGGGTATGGACCAGCCGGAGCCGCCGCCAAAGCCCCAGGTTCGGACGGGCACGCTGTATCTGCGGCTGCCCGGGGAATCGGACAGAAGCTACGCCAAGACCCGGGCCATTCTCAATATGTTCCCCGGCGGCAGCCAGGCGGTGCTCTACTTTGCCGATACCAGGCAGCGCCGGGGCACCCGGTGCGAGCTTCGGGAGAATATGCTGCGGGAGCTTGAAAACCTGCTGGGAAAAGGAAATGTTGTGCTGAAATAGCTTTCCTTTTCCGTGCAAATGTGTTATAATAAAGCAATTGGGAATTCTTTTCCACGAAGGAGTGGATGCTTTGAATATGAAAAGATGTTTGCCTGCGCTGCTGTTGCTGCTGTGCCTGAGCCTCAGCGGCTGCGCCATGCGGCGGGCGGAGGAGATGTACGCCCTGCCCAAGCGGTCCCAGGAGTATCAGCTGCTGGACACCGCCATCAACGAGGCCATGGAGAGCCTGGGCCTGGACTACTGCTCGCCCCAGTCCGGCGAGAATCAGCAGTCGGTCCAGACGGCGGACCTGGACGGCGACGGCCTGGACGAGCACCTGGTCTTTGCCTCCGGCGGTGCGGAGAAGCCTCTGCAGGTGCTGATTTTCCGCCAGGACCCAGGCGGCGGCAGCTCCCTGATGGAGGTTATCCAGAGCAACGGAACCGCCTTTGAGCAGGTGGAATACATCAATTTTGATGAAAAGCCCGGTCTGGAGCTGGTCGTCGGCCGCCAGGTCAGCGACCAGGTGCTCAGAAGTATGTCGGTGTACAGCTTCTCCGGCGGCAGGGCCCAGCTGGTCCTGCGCTACGGCTATTCCAAATTCGTCACCTGCGACCTGGACCTGAACGGCCGCAGCGAGCTGCTGGTGCTCCGCCCCGGCGAGGCGGCCACCGACCGGGGCATGGCGGTGCTGTACAGCGCCGACCGGGGAAAAATCCAGCGCTCGGTGGAGATGGAGCTGTCCGTCAGCCCCAACCACATCCGCCGCATTGCCAAGGGCCGCCTTCACGGGGGCGCTCCGGCGGTGTATGTGGCCAGCACCATGGACGAGAGCACGGTGTATACCGATGTTCTGACGCTGCACCGGGGCCAGTTTTCCAACGTTGCCTTCGACGGCCAGGAGGGGACCAGCGTGGAGACCCTGCGCAACTTCTATGTCTACCCCGAGGATGTGGACGGCGACGGCGTGTTGGAGCTTCCGGGCCTTGCCACCATGAAGGCGGTGTCCCTCTGGGGGGAGGACGAGCAGAAATACCTGATTCGCTGGTATGCCCTCACCGCAGAGGGCCAGCGGGTGGATAAGCTCTACACCTTCCACGATTTCCTGGGCGGCTGGTATGTCCGGCTGGACAGCGACTGGGCCAGCCGGGTCACCGTGGAGCAGGACGAGGGCCGCTATACCTTCTATGTCTGGAACGAGAGCTATGAGGAGGCCACGGCCCTGTTCACCATTTATATCTTCACCGGCAGCACCCGGGATGCAGACGTCACCCAGGATGGCCGCTTCGCCCTGTACCGGTCGGAGGAGGTATCCTACGGCGCGCGGCTGGAGCGGTACGCCGAGCAGTACGGCATCACGGAAAAGCAGCTTATCGACGCCTTCTCGCCCATCCACCAGGATTGGCAGACGGAAGAAACCTAATATTCCCGTTCCTATAAAGAATTCGCTTGAAAGGCCAGAGGTACTATATGAAAAAAGTTCTGATTATGGAAGATGAATTGAACATCCGCAGCTTTGTGGTCATCAACCTGAAGCGGGCGGGCTACGACGCCATCGAGGCGGGCAGCGGCCAGGAGGCCCTGGATGCCATTGCCGCCAACCCGGACATCGGCGTGGCCATTCTGGACATCATGGTCCCCGGGGACTTTGACGGCTTCGAGGTTTGCCGCCGAATCCGGGCCACCAACAAGCAGATGGGCATTATCATGCTCACCGCCCGGACCCAGGAGATGGACAAGGTCACGGGCCTGATGACCGGCGCAGACGACTATGTCACCAAGCCCTTCTCTCCCGCCGAGCTCACCGCCCGAATCGATGCCCTCTACCGCCGCATCGGCGGGGACACCAGCGCCAGCTCGGAGCTGCTGACCCAGGGCCCCTTCGTGATGAACACCCGGAACCACACCCTGGAGAAAAACGGCAACCGCATTAAGCTGACCCAGGTGGAGTATGCCATTTTGAAGCTGTTCATGCAGAACCCCGGCCGGGCCCTGTCCCGGGAGGACATTCTCTCCGCCGTCTGGGGCAAGGACTACGACGGCGAGCTGAAAATTGTGGACGTGAACATCCGCCGTCTGCGCATCAAAATCGAGGACGACACTGCCAGCCCCATCTACATCACCACCGTCTGGGGCCTGGGCTATAAGTGGGGCGCATAAGGGTCCATGGACATTATTTCAAAGGTAAAGCTCGGCGGCCTGCGAAAGCGGTGGCTGCAAAATACCGTCAGCGTGGTTTTTGCGCTGGGGGTGGTGTGCGTGCTGGCGGTGACGGCCTCCATTGCGGTGTATTACTACACCAGCATGGAGGCGGACATGAGCAACCGGGCCAGAATCACCCGGGATTTCTTCGCCAGCTACATTGACCAGGACTACACGGATTTTTACCAGTCCTGCATCACCTACGCCCAGACCTTTGCGGACAAGGACACCATCGAGCTTCAGTTCATCAACCAGGACGGGACCCTGGTTGCCTCCTCCTACGGCCAGTGGGCGGGCCAGTCTCCCGACACCCCGGAGATTCAGAAGGCCATTGCCAGCCGGGGGGAGTGCCCCTTTTTGGGTACGGACCCCAACACCCGGGAGCGGATTTTGGCGGTGTCCTGCCCCATTGTCTACAGCAACGGCGAGGTCATCGGCGTGCTGCGCTATGTCACCTCCACCCGGAAGGTGGACGCTCAGATATTCATGGTGGCCGTCATCACCAGCCTGGTGCTGCTGGTGGTTATGGGCATTGTGGTCATCAGCAGCAATTACTACCTCCATTCCATTATGGACCCGGTGACCGAGATATCCGAAAAGGCCAAGCGCATTGCCGCCGGCTCCTACGGCGTGCAGATTAAGACCCCCTACCGGGACGAGATTGGCGATCTGGCGGACACCATCAACGAAATGTCCAGCAAGATTGCCCAGAACGAAAAAATGCAGGCGGAGTTCATCTCCCAGCTGTCTCACGAGCTGCGCACCCCTCTGACGGTCATCAACGGCTGGAGCGAGACTTTGCTTGCCGATGAGAACATGGACGACGATACCCGCCAGGGCATGAAAATCATTTCCAGCGAGGCCAAGCGGCTGACGGAAATGGTCATCGACCTCTTGGACTTCACCCGGATGCAGGACGGCCGGATGACCCTGGCCGTGGAAATGGCCGACATCCGGGCGGAATACGAGGACACGGTGTATATGTACTCCGCTCGTCTGGCCCAGGACGGCATCCAGCTGCGCTATATCGACAACGACGAGGACATCCCCGAGATTCCCTGCGACCCCAAGCGGCTGCGCCAGGTGTTTTTGAACATCCTGGACAATGCGGCCAAGCACGGCGGCTCCGGCAAGCGCATCGACACCCAGATGCACTACGACGGCGAAAACGTCATCGTCTCCATCCGGGACTATGGCCCGGGTATCCCGGAGGACGAGATACCTTTGGTCAAAAAGAAATTTTACAAGGGCGCCACCAGCGTCCGGGGCACGGGCATCGGCCTTGCGGTCTGCGACGAAATTGTGGAAATGCACGGCGGCACCCTGACCCTGGAAAACGCCCCGGGCGGCGGGACCCTGGTCACCGTGCGGCTCCCGGCTGCCCATTAAAGAGGAAATGCTATGTCAAAGAAAGAAACCAACTGCTGCGAAAAATTCAAAACCAAAATCGGCGGCCAGGCCCTCATTGAGGGCATTATGATGCGGGGCCCGGAGAACGATGCCATCGTGGTCCGGGGGGCCGGGGGGCTGACCGTGGAGGTCAAGCCCCGGAAGCTGAACCCGCCCCACAGCATCAAAAGCTGGCCCTTTATCCGGGGCGTGTTCAATTTCTTCGATGCCCAGGTGGTGGGTGTCAAGGCCCTGCTCCGGTCGGTGGACCTGGCCCCCGAGGAAATGCAGGAGGAGCCCTCCCGGCTGGACAAATGGCTGGAAGAAAAGCTGGACAGCGAGACCTTCCAGAAGGTTATCGTGGGCCTGGCCGTTGCCATGGGTCTGGGGCTGTCCATCGGCCTGTTTTTCCTGCTGCCTATGGTCATCGGCGGCTTTTTCGACCGCTGGCTCAGCAGCAATCTGACCTTAAATCTTCTGGAGGGTGCCATCCGCATGGCAATCTTCCTGGTGTACATGGGGCTGATTTCCCGGATGGGGGAGATGAAGCGGGTGTTCGCCTACCACGGCGCTGAGCACAAGACCATCCGCTGCTATGAGGCAGGCCTGCCTCTGACGGTGGAAAATGTGAGAAAGCAGACCCGGCTCCATCCCCGCTGCGGCACCAGCTTCCTGCTGGTGGTGATGGTCATTTCCATCCTGGTCTATGCGGTGGCATCGTCGGTGCTGCTGGCGGTATTCCCCGGCCTGGAGGAATTCCGGGGAACCTTCGGCTATCGGATGGGAATGGTGTGCTACAAGCTGCTGCTGATTCCCCTGGTGGTGGCCATTACCTATGAGATTAACCAGTGGGCGGGCCGCCACGACAACCGGTTCACCGCCATTCTCACCTGGCCCGGAATGTGGCTGCAAAACTTCACCACCAACGAGCCCGACGATTCCATGATTGAGGTGGGCATCGCCGCCGTGGAGGCCGTGCTGCCCCGGCAGGAGGGAGCCGACCGATGGTGAAGCAGTACGGTGAATTATACTTAGATGCCCGCCGGGCTCTGCTGGCCTCCGAGGACCCCATGGATGCCGGTCATATGGCCCGGCTCCTGTTGAGCCATGTCTCCGGCAAGACCCAGGAGGCTGTCCTGGCCGACCGGGACCTGTACGCCTCAGAGGAGGTGGTGGAGGAGATGGAAAAGGCGGTGAAGCGGCTGCTCTACGGCGAGCCCATCGCCTATGTGCTGGGGGAGTGGGAGTTTTACGGACTGCCCATGCTGGTGTCGCCGGATGTGCTGATTCCCCGGGACGACACCTGCGCCGTTACGGAGCTTGCCATCAAGCAGGCCCTGTTTTTGGAGGAAAGCCCCCGGATTCTGGACCTTTGCTGCGGCTCCGGCTGCATCGGCCTGGCGGTGGCCAGCCGGGTCCGGGATGCCAGGGTGACCCTGGCCGACATGAGCCAGAAGGCCCTGGCCACGGCGAAAAAGAACTGCGCCCTCAACAAGCTCACCGGCCGCGTCCGCTGCGTCCAGGCAGACGCTTTGGCGGAGCCTCCGGCCTTTCTGGGAAAATTCGACCTGATTGTCTCCAATCCCCCCTACGTCACCGGCCGGGAAATGGAGGAGCTTCCCCCCAGCGTCAAGAATTACGAGCCCCACATGGCCCTTTACGGCGGCGAGGACGGCCTGGACTTTTACCGGGCCATTGCCCTGCACTACCGCCGGGCCCTGAAAACCGGGGGCTACCTGTGCTTTGAATTCGGCATGGGCCAGGGGGACGACGTGTGCGCCATCCTGGAAGCAAATGGGTATACCATTCTGGAACGAACCAGAGACTATAACAGCAGAGAAAGAGCCGTGCTGGCCCAGTACGGCAGGAAGGAAGATTGAACATGGCAACGAAAAAAACCGTTTACGAAGCCCCCGCACCGGCCTCCGACAAGAAGAAGGCCCTGCAAACCGCCCTGGCCCAGATTGACAAGAACTTCGGCAAGGGCACCGTCATGCGCCTGGGCGACCGCCCGGAGATGAACGTGGAGGCCATCCCCACCGGGTCTCTGGCTCTGGATGCCGCCCTCGGCATCGGCGGCGTGCCCAAGGGCCGCATCATCGAAATCTACGGACCGGAGTCCTCCGGCAAGACCACTCTGGCTCTGCACATTCTGGCAGAGGCCCAGAAGCGGGGCGGCGAGGTGGCCTTCGTGGATGCTGAGCACGCTCTGGACCCGGTCTACGCCGCCGCTCTGGGGGTGGACACCGACAATCTGCTGGTCTCCCAGCCGGACACCGGCGAGCAGGCCCTGGAAATCACCGACGCTCTGGTCCGCTCCGGCGCTGTGGATGCCGTGGTGGTGGACTCCGTGGCCGCTCTGGTGCCCAAGCAGGAAATCGAGGGCGAGATGGGCGACACCTTTGTGGGCCTCCAGGCCCGGCTCATGTCCCAGGCCCTGCGGAAGCTGGCAGGAACCATTGCCAAAACCAACTGCGTGGTCATTTTCATCAACCAGCTGCGTATGAAAATCGGCGTTATGTACGGTAACCCCGAAACCACCACCGGCGGCAACGCTCTGAAATTCTATTCCTCCGTCCGGCTGGATGTCCGCCGTGTGGAGGCCATTAAGGACGGCGCAAACGTCATCGGCAACAAAACCCGGGTGAAGGTGGTCAAGAACAAGGTGGCACCCCCCTTCCGGGAGGCCATTTTCGAAATCATGTACGGCCAGGGCATTTCCAAGTGGGGCGAGCTGGTGGACCTGGCGGTCCAGATGGACATTGTCCAGAAGTCCGGCAGCTGGTTCTCCATGGGCGACGAGCGCATCGGCCAGGGCGCCAACTCCGTGAAGGAATACCTGATGAACAACCCCGAAATCGCCGCTAAGGTAGAGGCCCAGGTCCGGGAAAACCTCTGGAAGCTCAACGGCAGCGCCGCCAAGGCCCCTGCCAAGGCTGCTGAAAAGGCGGTAGCCGTCAGCGCCGACGACTTCAGCGATGAGGATTGATTCTCTGAAAACCACCCCGGACCGGGCGGGCCGGTACTGGGTCACCTTTGACGATGGGAGGAAGCTCCCCCTTTACCGCCAGACCGTGGAGGACTTCGGCCTCTACGCCGGCCAGGAGCTGACCGAGGCGGAAGGGGAGCGGCTTCTTAACGCCGCCGGGAAAATGTCCGCCAAAATGCGGGCCGTCCGCATTGTCTCCGCCGCTTCCGTCTCCAAAAAGGATTTGCAGGAGCGCCTGGTCCGCAAGGGCGAGGACCCGGACCAGGCCCGGGAGGCCGTGGCCTGGATGGAGGAGCTGAACCTGCTGGACGACCGGAAAACCGCCGAGCAGGTGGTCTACGGCTGCATTTCCAAGGGCTACGGCCTCCAGCGGGCCAAGCAGGCCCTCTACGAAAAGCGCATCCCCAAGGAACTGTGGGACGAGGTGCTGGCGGACTACCCGGACCAGCTGGAAAAAATCGTCGCCTTTCTCCGTGCCCGGCTGGATGAGAATGCAGATGACCGCCAGGTCAAGCGGGCGGTGGATGCCCTCCTGCGCCGGGGCCACAGCTACGGCAACATCCGGCAGGGACTGAATATCATAGCAAGGGACCTGGACGAGGTCCCGGAGGATTACTAAATGGCAAATATTGGATTTATTTCTCTTGGCTGTGCCAAGAACCAGGTGGACTGCGAGCGGATGATGTTCCGGGTCCAGGAGGCGGGCCACACCGTCAAGGCGGATATCGTGGGGTCCGACGTGGTGGTTATCAATACCTGCGGCTTCATCGACTCGGCCAAGTCCGAGGCCATCGACTTCATTCTGCAAACCGCCGCCCTGAAGGCCCAGGGCCTGGTGGGAAAAATTCTGGTGACCGGCTGCCTGTCTCAGCGGTACCAGCAGGAGATTACCCGGGAAATGCCCGAGGTGGACGGCATTCTGGGCACCGGCAGCTACACCGAGATTGTCCCCGCCATCGAGGCCCTGCTTCGGGACGAAACAGTCTTCGACTTTGGCTCCATCGACGCTCCCGAGGAGGAGACCGGCCGGATTATGACCACTCCGGAGCACTACGCCTTTATTAAAATCGCCGAGGGCTGCGACAACCGCTGCTCCTACTGCATCATTCCCTACTTACGGGGCAAATACCGCAGCCGCCAGCTGGACGACGTTCTCTACGAGGCCCGGGTGCTGGCCGCAAACGGTGTCAGGGAGCTGATTGTGGTGGCCCAGGACACCAGCCGGTACGGCACGGACCTGCCCGGCCATAAGCGGCTGCTGCCGGAGCTGCTGAAAAAGCTCTGCGAAATCGAGGAGCTCCACTGGATTCGGGTCCACTATGTCTACCCCGACGAAATTGACGACGAGTTCATCGATGTGATGGCCTCCCAGCCGAAAATCGTCAAATATCTGGACATTCCCATCCAGCACTGCAACAGCAAAATTCTGAAGCTGATGAACCGCCGGGGGGACGGGGCGTTTCTCCGTGCCCTGTTTGCCAAGCTGCGCAGCCGGATTCCCGGCCTGGTCATCCGCACCAGCCTTATCACCGGACTGCCCGGGGAGGGTGAGGCGGAGTTCCAGGAGCTGTGCGACTTCCTCCGGGAGCTGCGGCTGGAGCGGGTGGGGGCCTTTGCCTTCTCCCCCGAGGAGGGGACCCCCGCCGCCGACATGGACTACCCGGATAACGATGTCGCCGTCCAGCGGGCGGAGATTATCGAGATGATTCAGTCGGAAATCATGGATGCCTGGTGCGCAGGCAAAATCGGTCAGACTTTGGAAGTTCTGGTGGACGGCTACGATGAGGAGCAGGAGCAGTTCTACGGCCGCACCTACGCCGACTCCCCCGACATCGACGGCAAGGTGTGGATTGCCTCCGACGAGCCGGTTCGGGAGGGGGACTTTGTCACCGTCACCATCGACGGCTGCATCGACGGCGACTTGACCGGATATGTGGAGGAGGAAGCATGACAACTGCAAGCAAAATCACCATGGTGAGAGTGGCCATGATCCCCGCCTTTCTCGTCACCATGTACCTGTCCAATCAGGGCGAAAGCCGGATGTGGATGCTCATTTCCCTGGGGATTTTCGTGGTCGCCAGCCTGACGGACTTTGTGGACGGCTATATCGCCCGCCACTATAACCAGACCACCGACTTTGGCAAGTTTTTAGACCCCCTGGCCGACAAGCTGCTGGTCCTTGCGGCCATGGCCGTGTTCTGCGAGTGGGGCCACTTTCCCGCCTGGGCGCTGATGCTGGTGCTGACTCGGGAGTTTGCCGTGACGGGCCTGCGCCTGGTGGCCGTCCAGAATGGCACGGTCATTGCCGCCGGCTGGTCCGGCAAGGTCAAGACCGCCTCCACCATGCTGGGCCTGTGCGCCATGCTGGCCTTCCCGGGGCTGGATATCCTCAACTGGGTGGTGGTGGCCGTGATTGTGCTGACCACCGTCTATTCCGGCGTGGAGTATTTCATCCAGAACTGGAAGTGTCTGGGGCTGTAACGTACTGAAAATCCACAGTAGGGGAGGGTTTGTTGCCCTCCCGTCGGCCGCCCGTCAGGCGGCCGCAAAAAGCCTGCCCTCCCCGGGCAGGCTTTTTTTGAAACGCTCACTTTATCCGAAAATCCGGAACGGATTTTCGGCGGGAGGGTTGATAACCCTCCCCTACAGGGCTTTTCTAAATTTTTATTTTTCCTTTCTGCAACAAAACACCGCTGCCAATCGTATCTAAGGTGAGAGGAGGTGAGGTCGATGACTTCTTTGCTGCGTACGAACAAAGAAATCGCCGAAATCTACGACCGCCAGATAGACACCGTTTACCGTGTCTGTTATTCCTTTATGAAGAACAAACCGGAGACCGAGGACATGGTCCAGGAGACCTTCCTGCGGCTGATTACCAGCGAAAAGGCCTTTGAAAACATCCGCCACGAGCGGGCCTGGCTGATTGTCACGGCCTCCAACCTGTGCCGGGACAGCCTCAAGCACTGGTGGCGCAGGGGAGAGAGCCTGGACGACAATCCGGCCCTGGCCGCCCAGGCCGCCCCGGAGCGCAGTCCCGTGATGGACGCTATTTTGCAGCTGCCCCGGGACTACAAGGACATCGTGTATATGTACTATTACGAAGGCTACACAACCCAGGAGATTGCCCATGCGCTGGGCTGTCCTCCCTCCACAGTGCGAAGCCGTCTGCTCCGGGCAAGACAGCGGCTGAAAAGTATGTTAGGTGGTGAACCAAATGACTAGAAAAGACATTGTCCAGGCGTATGATTCCATCACGCCTACAGAAGAAGAAAAGCAGCGGATGCGCAATGCCATACTGTCGGCGGTTCCGAGAGACTTGCCAGTCAGAAAGGAAATGAATATGAAAAACCATGTTAAGAAGTCCCTGGTGATTGCAGCTCTGGTGGCTGTGACTGTGTTCCTCATGGGCGCCGCAGCGGTGTTTTCCATGAAGGACCTGAAAGTAGGAGAGTATTCACCCCCCACCCAGGCTGGGCAGACCCAGCAGACCGAGGCACGGGACATGATTTCCCTCCAGGGCTTTGCCAGCTCGCCCAGCTTCAAGGCCACCAAGGAATGGCGGGAGTTTGAGGAAAGCTACGACCCGGACTACACAAAGCTGCAAAAGGCAGAGGAAGCCGGCTATCAGGCCCCCGAGGCCTACACCATGTACCCCTGCTATACCCAGGAGATGGTGGACAAGGTGGACGCCATTTGCAAGAAGTACAATCTGAAGCCCCTGGGCAAGCTCTGGGGCGAAACGGACCACGAGAAGATGTTCCAGATGCTGGGCATCCCCGGCATCACCGCCCCGGGCGCAAAGACCACCCTGTATTCCGGCTACTATTTTGAAGGCGGCACCTTCCAGATTGAAGGCGACGCAGGCCCCTACTCCTTCCAGTACCGCTGCTCCATGAAGGACACCCTGGACTACGTTCATCTGGTGGTGGGCAATATCGAGGATTACGCCCAGTGGAACTACGCCCTGCCCGACGAGACCGTGCTGCTGCTGGCATTGAGCCGCGACAAGGCCCTGATTCTGGCGGACCAGGACAGCTACTTTGCCTCCATCAGTGTTCTGAGCCCCGGCAATATGACCCAGGAGGACCTGGAAGCCCTGGCCGCCTCCTTCGATTTCAGCTATGTGCCCCAGAAGGTAGACCCAGCCAAGGCCGATGCAAGAGAGGCCGAGGAAGAAGCGGAATACATGGCCAAGATGGAAAAGCAAACGGAAAAAATCGAGGCAGAGTATAAAGAAAAGTACAATGTAGACAGCTATGCGGAATTGGTCACGAACCTGAAAGAGAAATACAAGCAAAACGGCTTTCTGGAGGAGGCGCAGTATACGCTGGTTGACATCAACGGTGATGGTACAGATGAACTGATTACCGGCAGAGACAACCATGGCTGGAGTATCTATACCATGAAGGATGGGAAAACCCATAATCTGAACTTTTATGAAGCAATCTATCTGTGTGATGACGGTGTCATTCATCACGATGACAGCTTTGAAAGTGAGGAGCAGGGAAATTGGATTATCCATGGCTATTACCGCATGAACGGAACAGAAGTAGAGAGTATTGTCCGTGTGGCATACAATCCCAACGATGGCCAATGGGCAAAATACACCAATGCCAATCCCTTGCCCGACGAGATTATCACAGAAGCTGAGGCCATGGAGATTATCAATTCCTACAAGGATATAGAGCTGGACTGGAAGCCTATCACCGAGTTTCCCATGAACTAATAAAAAAGGGGTCATTATCATGTGCCAGCGAATCAAACATTATTTTAAGAAGCCCGTGGTTATCGCAGCAATGATGACAGTGACAGTGTTCCTCATGGGTGCCGCAGCGGTGTTTACCATGAAGGACCTGAAGGTAGGGCAGTATACGCCCCCCACCCAGGCCGGGCAGACCCAGCAGACCGAGGCACGGGACATGATTTCCCTCCAGGGCTTTGCCAGCTCGCCCAGCTTCAAGGCCACCAAGGAATGGCGGGAGTTTGAGGAAAGCTACGACCCGGACTACACAAAGCTGCAAAAGGCAGAGGAAGCCGGCTATCAGGCCCCCGAGGCCTACACCATGTACCCCTGCTATACCCAGGAGATGGTGGACAAGGTGGATGCCATCTGCAAGAAGTACAATCTAAAGCCCCTGGGCAAGCTCTGGGGCGAGCAGCGGGATGTGCAGAAGATGTTCCAGATGCTGGGCATCCCCGGCATCACCGCCTCCGGCACCAAGACCCAGTTCAAATGGCTGGCAGGCTACTATTATGAAGGCGGCACCTTCGCCGTTGAGACAGACGCCACCCTGGGCGGCATGACCTACAATCTGCAATACCGCTGCTCCATGAAGGACACCCTGGACTACGTCCATCTGGTGGTGGGCAATATCGAGGATTACGCCCAGTGGAACTACGCCCTGCCCGACGAGACCGTGCTGCTGCTGGCATTGAGCCGCGACAAGGCCCTGATTCTGGCGGACCAGGACAGCTACTTTGCCTCCATCAGTGTTCTGAGCCCCGGCAATATGACCCAGGAGGACCTGGAAGCCCTGGCCGCCTCCTTCGATTTCAGCTATGTGCCCCAGAAGGTAGACCCAGCCAAGGCCGACGCAAGACAGGCCGAGGAAGAAGCGGAGTTTATGTCTGAACAGGAGAAACTGGCAGAGCTGGAAGCCCAGATTGCGGCCAGATACAAGTTGGAGAGTTATGCAAAAATCGTTCCCAATCTGAAAGAGGACTACGAAAGATTTGGTATTTTGGATAAAGTTCAGTATACCCTGGTCGATTTGAATGGGGACGGCGAGGACGAGCTGGTCATCGGTGAAGATGGCTACGGCTTTGAACTCTATACGATGTCCGAAGGTAGAACCAAGGGTATTACCCTACCTTCTAAGTTTTATCTGTGCGACAACGGTGTTATCCATGGGGATGAAAGCTACATCAGTGAAGCGGAAGGAGAATGGATTATCTATCAATACCTCCGCCTGAATGGAGCAGAAACAGAGCTGATTGTCCGTGTGACTTATAACGCAGTCAATGACCAATGGGAAAAATATACCAGCTACAATCACATACCCGACGAGATTATTACAGAAGCCGAGGCCAAGGAAATCATCAATTCCTACACCCACGTGAAGCTGGACTGGAAGCCTATCACAGATTTCCCCGCAGACTAACCCCCAAGGCCGCCCACCCGGGCGGCCTTTCCCCATCCACCAGACACCCCCGCAAAATACCTTCCCCCGGGGGGAAGGTGGATTGCCCGAAGGGCAAGACGGATGAGGAATGCGGGCGGAAGGGCTGGATGACAGAAACGTTGGTGCCTCCTAGTGGTTAACGATACCAGCCAGCAGGCCCGTACCTGTACCGCACATGACGTTACCGCCCGCATTCCTCATCCGCCCCAGTGTTGCGACACTGGGGCACCTAATAAATTAAGGAGCGATTGCCACTGGCAATCGTTCTATTTTCATCTGCTGCGCAGAGCACCGCCCCCGGGGGAAGGTATTAGGTGGTCGGAACGGATAAATCCGTTCCCTACGGGGGCTGGATTTTCTGTGCTATCTGTGCTATAATCAGTCCATTCCAAACAAAGCGAGGTACGCATTATGAATGACAAGGAAATCGGCGAGATTCGCCGGCATCTGCGGCGGGACCGCAGCAATATCACCGCCATTTACGGCTGCTATGTCAACGATAACAAGGAGATTATCTCCGAATTCCGCCAGTCCACCGGCATCATGCCCGAAAACGAGGGGGACAAGTATTTTGCCCTGCTCCGCCGGACCCTGTCCGGCTCCATCGGCAGAAATCTCATCGACATCACCTTCAAAACCAGCCAGGTGGCGGACTCCCCCGAGCACAAGCTCCTGATGGGCCTCCGGGAAAGCAAGCTGGCCGACGAGGAAATGCGGGCCGAATTCTACAAAAAGGTCATCGACACCGTTGCCATCGAGGGCAATTACCTGATTCTGCTGGGCTGCGATGCCTACGACGTGCCCTTTAAGAGTAAGGATGACTCCTTTCAGAAGGACCAGTCCGAGGAAACCTACACCTGCATCCTGTGCACCATCTGCCCGGTGAAGCAGACCAAGGCCAACCTCCACTATGTCCCCGAGGAAAAGCTGTTCCACGACGGGGCCATGAACCAGATGGTGTCCGCCCCCGCCCTGGGTTTCCTGTTCCCGGCCTTTGACAACCGCTCCACCAATATCTACAACGCCCTGTACTACACCCGGGACGTGAAGGCCAGCCAGGACGCTTTCATCGAGGCCATTTTCAACACCCCCGTGCCCCAGCCCGCCGACGAGCAGCGGAAAACCTTCGAGGCCCTGCTCACCACCTCCCTGGGGGAGGAGTGCAGCCTGGACGTGGTCCAGACCGTCCACGACCAGCTGTGCCAGCGCATCGAGCTGCACAAGGAAAGCAAGGTCCCGGAGCCGCTGATGGTTTCCAAGGAGGAGGTCAAGGAGGTTCTGTCCTCCTGCGGCGTGGGGGAGGACCACCTGGCGAAATTCAGCGTGGACTACGACCAGGCCTTCGGCTTCGAGGCGGACCTGCATCCTAAGAACATCATCGACAGCAAGCACTTTGAGCTGAAAACCCCGGACGTGGTCATCAAGGTAGACCCCGCCCGCAGCGACCTGATTGAAACCCGCATCATCGGCGGCGTCAAATACATCCTTGTCTGCGCCGACGAAAACGTAGAAGTCAACGGCATCAGCATCAATATCAAGGAAGAGGAGCCTGCAAAGGTCTAAGGCAACACCGCGCTTACTGTAGGGGAGGGTCACTTGAGGCCCCGCCGAGGGGGCCGTACCCACTTCCAACAGGAAGTGGAAAGGCCAGTGGGCTGCTTTGATGTGTCATACGGTTCTGCTCTGTTCCGTGACGGTTATCCGAAAATCCGAAGACGGATTTTCGGCGGGAGGCCTTGCGTGTGCGGCAGCAAACCGGATACGGCTGAAGCCCATACAGGCCAATCCCACCCCCAGCGGGTGGGATTTTTTCAAATATTCTGCTATCTCCTCCCAGATTTGACGTGTATAGAAGTGAAGGGCCAAATACAAAAAGGAGGTGTTTGCATGGATGACACTCAAATCATGGACCTGTATTGGAGCCGGAACGAGTCGGCGGTTTCCGAAACCGCCGCCAAGTACGGCGGCTACTGCTACTCCATCGCCTACAACATCCTGACAAACAACGAAGACGCCGAGGAAAGCGTCAACGATACATACCTGGCGGCCTGGAACGCCATGCCGCCCAGAAGGCCAAAGCTGCTGTCCACCTTCCTCGGCAAAATCACCCGAAACCTGTCCCTGGACCGCTGGCGCAGCCGCCGCCGGGACAAGCGGGGCGGGGGAGAGCTGCCCCTTGCCCTGGAGGAGCTGGGGGAATGCGCCTCCGGCGAGTGCCTGGAGGATGTCTACGCCCGGAAGGAGCTGGCCCGGTGCCTGAACCGGTTCGTCGCCGCCCTGCCGGAGCCGGAGCGCAGCGTGTTCGTCTGCCGGTACTGGTATGTGGACTCGCTGAAGGAGGTGGCCGCCCGGTTCGGCTTCACCGAGGCCAAAACCGCCACCATGCTCCTGCGGACAAGGAAAAAGCTCCACGCTGAGTTTGAAAAGGAGGGTTTGCTGTGACGGCTTTTGAATTGATGGAGGCCATGGGGGAGATTAACGGAACCTACGTGGCCGCCGCCCAGCGATACCGGGAAAGACCTGCCCGCCGCCGTCCGCCTCTGCGGCTGCTGCTGGTGGCCGCCATTCTGGCCCTGCTTCTCACCGGCTGCGCCGTGGTCTATGCCCTGCGTCTGGAAACCATGAAGGTGGGCCAGATGAAGTTCCCCCAGTCCCAGGGCTTTGAAACCCTGGCAAGCCAGGGCACGGTGACCTTGGACATTCTGTCCCTCCAGGGCATCCAGGGCAGCCCCAACTACAACGCCGCCCGGGAGTGGTTCGATTTCCAGCAGAGCTATCAGCAGCAGCTGGGGGTCCAGCCCCTGACCGAGGAGGAGGAAACACGCTACATCTCCTACGCCTGCTACGACCGGGCCATGGCGGACAGGCTGGATGAAATCCTCGCCAAATACGGCCTGGAGCTTCACGGAGAGTGGTTCCACGAGGTGGATATGAAGGATGCCTATGCGCTGCTGGAAATCCCCGGCATCCTCCGGACAGAGCCGCTGGAGGAATACAGTGGGGGAATGTTCTTCCAGGACGGCAGCTTCCGGGTGGAGGGGGCCTTCACCCCGGCGGACTGCCCCTGGCCCCATCCTGTGAGCTTCTCCTATCTGTACACCATGAAGCACGTTTTTGACGATGTGTTCCAGTCCATGAATGCGGATGCGGTTGTAGACGAATGGACCTACCAGACCGCCGACGGCAGCCAGGTCCTGCTGGTGCTGGGGGAGAAGAGGGCCCATATCTACGCCGACCAAACCGAGGCCTTTGTGAGCATCAGCATTACCAACAACGACTATCCCACGCCCTTTGCCATGGAAAAATCCGAGCTGGAAGCCGTGGCCGACCTCTTCGACTTCACCATCCGCCCCAAGCCCCTGGACGAGGCCGAGGCGGACACCGCCCGCCGGCTCCAGGAGACAGCCATCCAGGCCCGGATGGAGGAGGACCCGATGGTGGTGGACAGCTATGGGGCGTATGCCAAAAACTATCTTAGCCACAGGCCTATGACCGAGCCACGCAAACTGGAATACGCCGTCCGGGACATGAACGGCGACGGCACCGAGGAGCTGGTGATTTTTTACGAGAGACAGGTGTCGGACATTGTCACCATGGAAAACGGCAAGACCCGCTGGTTCGGCGGCAACGGCCGCCCCTGGGTCTGGTGCGAGGGGGACTTCTTCATCGACCGCTTCAGCTTCGGCGAATGTGGCGAAGATTACCACGACGAAGTGATCATCATCCGCCGCTTTGAGGGTATCAAAAAGTTCGTTGTCCGCCAGTTCCGGCACTATGACAGCGTCCAATGGAAGGAGGAGGATCCCTTCACAAGCCTCCCCATCGCCGACCTGAGTGACGAGAAAATCGAGCAAATCATGGCCGACTACCCACCCCTGGACCTGGACACCCTGAACCTGAAACCCCTGGAAGCCCTGGCAAATGCACAATAGCCCCCAAGGCCGCCCACCGGGCGGCCTTTTGCTGTCTTGCGAAAAGTCAAATAATATCCTATAATGTAATAAAACAGCCGCAGCCAAAACCTTCCCCCGGGGGGGAAGGTGGCCGAGCGCAAGCGAGGTCGGATGAGGGATGGCGAAATGTAACAATCAGCAGGCACTTGCGTTTACGGCGACCAATGTTTCTGCCCGCATTCCTCTTCCGTCTTGCCCTTCGGGCAATCCACCTTCCCCCCGGGGGAAGGTTTATGGGTGTGCAAAAATATTTTTCAAAAACCCTGCCCCATTTTCCAATTTTCTCCGTCATTATAGGTGAAGAGGTTCTTCAAAAAAACAAAAGGAGGTGTTTGCATGGATGACACCGGCATTTTGGACCTGTACTTTAACCGCTCTGAATCAGCCATCACCGAAACGGCCAGCAAATACGGCGGCTACTGCTATGCCATCGCCTACAACATCCTGACAAACAACGAAGATGCGGAGGAAACCGTCAGCGATACGTACCTGGCGGCCTGGAATGCCATTCCGCCTCAGCGGCCGGCCATTCTGGCGGCCTTTCTGGGACGGATTACCCGGCATATTTCCATTGACCGCTGGCGCAGGGACCACGCCGCCAAGCGGGCCGGGAGCCAGTTCGCCCTGGCCCTGGAGGAGCTGGGGGACTGCGCCGACGGAAGGCCGGGCATCGAGGAGGCCTACACCCGGAAGGAGCAGTGCCGGTGCATGAACCGGCTGCTGGACAGCCTGCCGGAAACGGAGCGCAGCATTTTTCTCTGCCGCTACTGGTACTTAGACCCCATTTCGGACATCGCCGCCCGCTTCGGCTTCACCGACACCAAGGTGGCGTCCATGCTGAAACGCACCCGGCAAAAGCTGCGGATGGAATTTGCAAAGGAGGGCTTATTATGAATGCAAACGATTTGATGGACCTGATGGAATCCGCCCGGCCCCAGTATGTGATGGAGGCCCAGCGGCACAGGGAGGCCGCCCCCGCCCGGCGGCGGCCCACGTGGAAGGTGGCGGTGCTGGTGGCCGCGGCGGCGCTGACGATGATGGGCTGCGCCATTGTCTACACCATGAAGGATTTGAAAATGGGAGAACGCACCTATGAGCTTCCGGGGGAGCCTGCCATGAACGTGAGCATCCTCTCCCTCCAGGGCTACAAAAACAGCCCCGGCTACAAGGCAAATCTGGAATGGTCTGAGTTTAAGAAAAACCTGGATGTGGACTATGCCTATTACAGCTACCACCACTTTGAGGTCCCCGAGGCCTATGCAGCCTACAACTGCAAGACCCAGGAGGAGATGGACAAGGTAGACGAAATCTGCAAGAAGTACAAGCTGAACCCCATCGGAAAGAGCTGGAACATTCTGGATGCCTCCAAAATTTTTGAAGCCACCGGCATCAAGGGCATTCAGAAGGAGGGCACAGCGGCGGTATTTGACTTGCAGGCAGGCGGCTGCCGTGCCAACGGGAGCTTTGGCTTCCGGGGCGGCGTCACATTCCCCGGCCAGGAAGTGGGAGATATGCTGAACTACGATGTGATTCGGAAGGACTCCTTTGACTTTTCCTCGGATACGGTATCTGATTTGGACAGCTTTGACGACTGGACCTACACCACCACCGATGGGGTGGAGCTGCTGATGGCCAACTATTCCGACGATACCTTCATGTTCGCTGATTTAGACGACTATTTTATCCGCGTCCGCCTCTTTGGGGAAGAAAATCTACCTGTGGATTCCGCCAAACGGAGAAAAGAGCTGGAGGCCAGGGCCGAGTGCTTCGACTTCACCATCCAGCCCGGAAGGGTGGATGAAGGTGTCCTGGAAAAGGCAGAACAGGATTACTGGGACCTGATGGAGGAACTGGAAGCCGGGTATGCAGAGAGCTACCGCGTCTCCGATTATTCGTATATCTTTAAGAACAATGCCCAGTATATGAACACCGACAAGACCTATGCCCTGGCAGACCTGAACGGCGACGGCCTGGATGAGCTGATTCTGACGGATATTTTTGGAGGCATCAGCGATATTGTGACCTACAACGGAAAGGAAACGTCTCTGGTTGTACAGACCCGGACTCTGAGCCAGGCCCCCTTTATGGAGGAAATCGAAAGCAAATTCTGGATTGCCGAGGACAGCACCCTGGTGGAGGAGGCCTCCTACGGCAAGTGCCGGCAGTATGCTTTCTTCAAGCTGGATAACGGGGCGTACAAGCTGACGGACCTGGTTGAATACCACGACGAGGCCCCCGCCGGCTGGTCCCAAACCGCCGACGGCAAGAAATCCCCCCTGACCGATGCCGAGGCAAAGGCCATCCTCGACGGCTATAAGCCCATGAACCTGGATTTCAAACCCACCAGCCAGTTCCCCATGGACTGACCATCCATGGGTGGGGACAGCCCCAAGGGCTGTCCCTACAGGCCGTAGGGCACGGCCTCCCGGACGTGCCGCTCAGAGCGGTGCGTCAAGGATGCCGCACCCTACGGGCTGCAACGCCTAAGACGATAGACTGTCATTGCGAAACCAGTCCTCAGACTGGTTGTGGCAATCCGTCCTCTTTTTCATTTTTCCAGAGGAAAAATGAACTGGCTGGCCCAAAGGCCAGCCAGAGGGAATGCGGATTGCCACACCAGCCTGCGGGCTGGCTCGCAATGACAATTTTTTTAATTCCGGGGAAGGCAAAAATAACGCCCTGTACCATGGCGGTACAGGGCGTTTTCTGCCGGTTATTTCTCCTTCGACTTCTCCACGATGCCGCAGACGATGTCCACGCACTGCTCCACGCCCAGCACGCCGGTGTCCAGGCAGATGTCGTAGTTCTGGGCCTGGCCCCAGGTGCGGCCGGTGTAGTGCTGGTAGTTCAGGCGGCGGCGCTTATCCTTCTCACGGAGCCGGGTCTCCGGGCTCTTTTCGGACTCGCCGTACAGCCGCACAATCCGCTCGGCCCGGAAGGGCTCGTCGGCGAACACATACACATGGAGAGCGTCCGGCCGGTCCTTGAGAATATAGTCGGCGTTCCGGCCCACGATGACGCAGGGGCCCTTCTCGGCCAGCTGCAAAATCACGCTGCACTGGATGTTCCACAGGAAGTCGGCGGTGGACAGCCCGTTCATGACCCCCGGGACCCCCTGAGAGGCGAAAGCGTAGGAAAACAGACTGCTACCAGGGGAGTGCTCGCCGTTTTCTTCCACAAATTTCGAGGCAAAGCCGGATTCCAGAGCGACCTGCTCCACCAGCTCCTTATCATAGAAGGGAATTCCCAGTCTCTCGGCCACCATGCGTCCCACAGTACGTCCGCCGGAACCAAACTCACGGCTGATGGTGATGATTTTCTTTTCCATATATGTACCTCCTCTTGAGAAACCTTCGCTTCTCTGTATTTATATTATAGTGAAGTTCACAACAAATGTCAATCGTTTGTTTCCACCATTTGTGAATTTTGCACCCGGCCAACAAAAAGCCTTCGCCCGGGGGGGAAGGTTTGGGGAACGCCGTCGGGACTGATTCAAAATGACATATCCCTGGTCACGTTCATGCACCCGTAGGGCACGGCCTCCCGGACGTGCCGTTCCGACATTTTCGATGAAGAACCGACTTTCCGATAAGGAAAGCCGGTTGCGGCCTCCTCGCCGGAGGCCGACGGGAGGGTCAGTGACCCTCCCCTACAGGGCGGAACGGCGAAACCTACAAATTGTCATTGCGAACCAGCCCGCAGGCTGGTGTGGCAATCCGTTCCCCAAAACCTTCCCCCGGGGGGAAGGTGGCACGGCGTAAGCCGTGACGGATGAGGAATGCGGGCGGCAACCTTGGATGATAGAAACGTCCGTGCCTGCTGAACGGTAAATGATACCTGCCAGTAGGCACGAACCGATACAACAGGTAAGATTATCTCCCGCATTCCTCATCCGCCCCAGTGTGCGCACTGGGGCACCTTCCCCCCGGGGGAAGGTATTTGGTGCGGTGGAAAAATTATCCTTGACAAAACCATTATACAGCTGTATAATACTGTTATACAACCGTATAACGAAAGGAGACAACCCATGGAAAACAAAAAGAAGCTGGGGGAGGCGGAGCTGGAGATTATGCAGGTGGTCTGGAACGCCCAGCCGCCCGTCACCTCCAATTATATCCTCAAGCACCTGCCCGCCACCCGCCGGTGGGCCCTGTCCACCTTGATGACCTCTCTGTCCCGGCTCTGCGACAAGGGCTTTCTCACCTGCGGCCGGGAGACCGGTGTCAACCTCTATGCCCCGGCGGTTTCCGAGGGCGACTTCAAAACCCGGGAGGGAAAGAGCTTTTTGGAGCGGCTCTACGGCAACTCCCTGCAAAACATGGTGGCCACCCTCTATTCGGGCAGGGCCATCCATGACTCCGACGTGGCCGAGCTGCGGAAATTCCTGGACGAATTGGAGGAGGAGAACCGATGAAGACGCTGTTTTTGACCGCTCTGGAAATTTCCCTTTCCACCGGCGTCATTGGGCTGCTTTTGCTGCTGACCTCCCAGGTGCTGAACCGGCGGTATGCGGCCAAGTGGAAGTACGGTATCTGGATTGCCCTGGCTCTGCGGCTGCTGCTGCCCTTCAAGCTGACGCTGCCCCAGCGGCAGCTGGTCCTGGATGTGCCCGCCCAGCTGGCCCGGCCTGTGGCCTCCCCGGTGACGGCCATGGCCGCGGCCCCGGAGCTGACCCAAACTGCGGCGGCACAATCCCTGTCGCCCCTGGACATTCTGGCGGCGGTGTGGCTGGCGGGGGCGGCGCTGTTCCTGCTGGCCCACCTCCTGTCCTATGCCCACTACCGCCGGACCCTCCTGCGCCACGGCCAGCGGGTGACGGACGTGTCGGTTTTGCAGCAGATTCGTGCCATCTCCCAGGAGCTGCACATCCGCCGCAGGATGCCCGTCCTCCGGGACATCACCGCCGGCAGCCCCATGGTCATCGGCTTTTTCCGGCCCATTCTGGTGATGCCGGACATGGAATACCAGCCCATGGAGCTGTACTTCGTGCTCAAGCACGAGCTGATTCATCTCAAACGCCACGATATGTTCGCCAAGCTCCTGTTTGTGGCCGCCAACGCCCTGCACTGGTTCAACCCCATCGTCTATCTGATGCAGAGGCAGGCCGTGGTGGACATGGAGCTTTCCTGCGACGAGCGGGTGGTGAAGGGCACGGTGTTCGAGACCCGGAAGGCCTACACTGAGACCCTCCTTTCCACCCTCTGCCGCCGCCACGGCCGCTCCACCACCCTGTCCACCCAGTTTTTCGGAGACAAGGCCGTGATGAAAAAGCGGTTTCAGAATATTATGACCCGGGCAAGAAAGCGCAGCGGCCTGACGGTGCTGATTGTTGTCCTGCTTTCCGCCGCACTCCTGGGCGCTGCCTTCGGCCTGTCCGTGGGAGAGTCGGAGGTGGAGGAGGCCCCCACCGACCCCGTAGGCGTTCAGGCCACGGAGGTTGTCGGCGCCCCTGACTCCACCGAGGGGCAGTTCCGTGAAATCGGAAACATCGTCGGTGATTTTGCCAATGCCTATCTGTTTTCCCAGTCAAAACCCATTGAGCCCTTCCTTTGCGAGGACTATGCGGGAAATACACAGCCCTGCCCCGTGCCTCAGCTGGAACCCGGCTCCATTGCGAGCCTGGCCTATGTGCCCCAGGACGGCGATATCGGCCTCCTGGAGACAGATGAAGTTTCCGTTTACAACGAGACTGTCCCCAATGGGAGCACCATCACCGCCCTTTACGGGATGAATGACCCGGATATCCGCCTCCTGATCAGTCTCATCCGGGAGGAAAGTGGCTGGAAGGTCCGGGACTACCGCCTGCTCCAGGACGAGACCCAGCAAATCACCCAGCTGGCCCAAACCTTCACCAACGCCCTGTTCACCGGGGACAAGGACACGGTCAAGGCCTGCCGTTCCCGCCTTTCCTCCGATTCCTTCGAGGAAACCTACGAGGACGCAGGCTTCCTGGAAATCCACGAGGTCAAGGGCGTGCCGTATTATCTGGCGCCCCCGGAGGACATGACCATAGTCACGGTGTCCGTGGAATTCAGAGCCAGGGAATACGGCGAGGACAGCTACACCTACCTGACGCTGGAGCTCATCAAGGAGCCGGAGGGCTGGCGGGTATTCTCCTACGCCATCGAAAAATAGCCAAAAAGCAGACAGCCGCTTCCGTCGGCTGTCTGCTTTTGTCCCTTTTGTTGCGTTTGACCCGGAATCCCGGTAAAATAAACGGTGAAAAAACGTGCGGAGAGGGGCAGTTGTATGGGTGGGAATGTATTCGGCTATATCCGGGTCAGCACCAGAGAGCAGAACGAGGACCGGCAGGTCATTGCGCTGGGGGAGGTGGGGGTGCCGGAGAAAAACGTCTACATGGACAAGCAGTCCGGCAAGGACTTCAACCGCCCCCAGTACCGCAGGCTCCTGCGGCGGCTGAAGCGGGACGATTTGCTTTACATCAAAAGCATCGACCGTCTTGGCCGCAACTACGAGGAGATTTTGCAGCAGTGGCGGCTGCTGACCAAGGAGAAGGGGGTGGACATTGTGGTGCTGGATATGCCTCTGCTGGACACCCGGCGGGGGAAGGACCTGCTGGGGACGTTTCTCAGCGACGTTGTGCTCCAGGTCCTGTCCTTCGTGGCGGAAAACGAGCGCACGGCCATCCGCCAGCGCCAGGCCGAGGGCATTGCCGCCGCCCGGGCCAGGGGGTCCGGCTGGGAAGGCCCCCCAAGCCCCTGCCCGAGGGCTTCCATGCCGTCTTCCGCCGCTGGAAAAGCGGTCAGCTCACCGGCACGGCGGCGGCAGGGGCCTGCGGGATGCCCCTGTCCACCTTCCTGTACAAGGCGGCGCGCTATGAGGAATCTGCAAAAAAGCCCCAAAAAAGCTGCCATTGCGAGGGAGGCGAAGAATCCCGAACATAACGAAAACCCGGGAAATTCCCCACCGCACCCCAATGACAGCGGCAATTTACAAAAAGGTGTACTTTGCTGTATGATAGGCTACACTATACGTTTAAGTAAGTATAACACCTTTCGTCCCGGATTGCAACCCTATTTTCACAGAAAATTTATTTTTATGGGCCTTAAAACGAATTTTTGAAATTATAAATCGTTTACAATAAAGTACACATTTTTGAAAACCGAATTTCGTGTAAAATGACGGTGGATTCGCAGTTTGGGAGAAAACCTCCCGGATTCGACGCTTTTCTCGCTTCAAAAGTGCTATCATAGCCCCATCGTCAGGTCCCCGGCGGAGACCCGTTCCTGAAAAACGACCAACTGACGTAGCCCCCGGGCCCGTCATACCCAATGAACAGCAAAGGGAGTGCGATTAAAATGAAACAGATGAAAAACAGAAGGTTCAGAGTCCTGGCAGTCGGCGTGGTTTGCGCCTGCCTGATTGGCTCGCTGCTTCCCATGACCGCCCGTGCGGAGGAGGTTCCCGCCTGCAGCCTGGACACCTGCCCGGGTGCCCAGTGCACGGTGGAGGGCTGCCTGTGCACCTGCCACGGCGAGGTCAAGTCCGAGCCTGTTGTGGTGGAGAGCACCACCGAGACCACCGCTCCGGCTCCCGCCCAGTCCGCTGGACCCACTAACCCCACCACGGCCCCGGATGGCACCGTCCCCGCCAAGACCGAGGGGGACGAGCAGCCCACCCAGGCTCCCACGGAGCCTGTCAAGACGGAGGGCCCCACCGAGCCCACCACCGAGGTCCCTGCCGTCCCCACCACTGAGGCTCCCACGGACCCCACCAAGCCTGAGGACACCACCCCGGTGACCGAGGCCACGGACCCCACCCAGGCCACCGACCCCAAGACCGGCATCACCGTCACCTGGCAGAACCAGGCGGGCGAGGTGATTGCCACTGTGGAGAAGGAAGCGGGCTATGTGCTGACCCAGGAGGATTTCCCTGAGCTTTCCCAGGTTGGCTGGTATGCGGTGAATGAGGAGGGCCAGCTGACCGAGACCCCTGTGAAGGCGGACACCGCCCTGACCCAGTCCGTGACCCTCCGGGCCGTTGAGCGCAGCGTGAGCCTGTCTCTCAGCGGCGAGTGCGTGGTCGGCTCCCAGGTCACCCTGACCGCCACGCTGACCGGCTTTGCCGGCGAGCAGCTGTCCATCCAGTGGCAGAACTGCCCCATTGACGCCGAGGGCAACCCCACCGGCGAGTGGACCACCGTAGAGGGTGCCACCGACACAAGCTACGTCTACACCATTCCCGAGAACGCCCAGAGCCTGTCCTGGCAGGTCGTCGTCACCGTGCAGTAACCGCAGGGGAGGGAGGAAGGTAAAATGAGAAATCTATTTAGAAAAGCCCTGACCCTGACGTTGGCCCTGCTGATGGTCCTGTCTCTGGGCGTGACTGCCTTGGCGGATACAGTAGATACATTCAAGGGAAGCACAAATATGTTTGTTGGTTTACCAGGGGATAAAGCTACTGGTAGTACACCGCAGGCAGACGGCGGCAATGACCAAACAAAAATCGAAGTAAGCAAAACATTTATTGGCTTACCGGCTGAACTTGTTCCGAGTGATTTCTATTTAACTGTTAAACATGATGTTACTAACACAACATTTACATTAAACAAAAGTAATACCATTTCACAAGAAACAATGTCAGATGGAACGATCGTTTGGAAATGGGCACTGTGGGGCGTAAGTGGCGGAAGCTATACAATAACCGAGTATAATGAAAATAATGTAGACGGTTATGAGTGTGTGGAAAGACAAAACGCCAATACTACGATTCCAATTCAGGAAGCCAATCTTACCATTTCTAACGTAGTGGATTATACAGCTAACAATAGCACAGTATTTCCTCTGAGTGAGGGCGATTTTATCTATGTTGTGCAAGCAAAAGCCACACTAGTTGTTTTTTCAAGAGATACTATCGAGGAAAGATATAAGCCTACACTCGAATCTAAAATTCGAGAATTAGGAAAAAACTATAGGCAGCCCCCTATTGTCTACTGTAGTCTTGAACAGAATCCCAATGTTTCCTACCCTATAAATGGTGGAACAGTGGTATGCGATGGCGAAAATTTGGAGCTACGGCTAAGTGATAAGAGTATTTGGACTAAATACGCAACCATGACACCTCTGTTCTCTCAAGCGACTCAAGCTGATTTGCCCGTAACTAATACGTATGAGCTTCTTAATACGACACTAACCGTAAACAAAGTATGGAATGATGAAGGTTTCGCTTCCCTGCGTCCCAGCAATCTCCAGGTTCAGCTCTGGCAGCGCTCCGGTGAATCTCCCAATTTCACAGATGTCGAATATGGCGAGCCTGTCACGATTGATGCAACAAACAACAACTGGACACACACTTTCGCCGATTTGCCCTTGAAAAATGATGCCGGTGAGTCCGTTACATACTTTGTAACAGAATTGAATGTTCCTGACTACTATTCTTCCTCCATTGGGGCTGTTGCACCGGATACAGATGGAAATGATACTGTTACCATCACCAACACCATCCAAGTTACAAATGTAATCATCGAGAAGCAAGTCACTGGCAATATGGGTGATGTGAATAAGGAATTCAGCTTTACCGTAACCAGTACCTTGCCCATTGGCTCTGTTGGTGAAGGCGGAACATTGTCGGAAGACAAAAAGACAGCCACCTTCAATTTGAAGGACGACGGTACAATTCAGTTAAGTGGGATTCCTGATGGTGCAGTTCTTACAATTAAGGAAACCAATGCTGATGGTTACACCATGTCTGTTGGTGGCACAATTTATCCTCTCGCCGATGGATTTGAATACACCGTTGAAACTGACGGTAACGATGCCACGGAATTTACGATTACCGTTACGAACGACAAGGAAGTAGAAATCGACACCGGCATTTTCCTTGACTCCCTGCCCTACATTCTAATCCTCAGCATCGTTGCCGTTGGGTTTGTGCTTATGCGGCGGCGGCGTGGGTATGAGGATTGAGGGGGAATGCTATGAAAAAGGCTCCCTTGTCTGAGGCGGAGGATGTGGTCCCGCTTTCCTGTGAGCAGGAGAAAATCCTCTCCTGGCTGAAAAAGGTCCGGTTCCGCAGGGCTGTCCTTGGCGGGGTCAGCGAGGCGGATGTCTGGAAGAAAATCGGCGAGCTGAACGCCATGTACGAGGCCGCCCTGGCTGCCGAGCGGACCCGGTACGACGCCCTGCTGAAAGACCGGCTCAACACCGTGGCCCGTCAGATGGCCAAGCGGATGTGCGAGCAGGCCATGGCCAGACAGGAGTGCGACCATGAAAAAAAACCCTGAGCGCCTCACCATCGAGCAGGTCATCACCCGCCGCCGGAACAAAGCCCTGGACAGCCGGGACACCCTGGCCCTGATTCTGCGCATTCTGGGCCTGGCCCTGGCGGTGTGGCTGCTCCTGTCTCAGGTGTTCGTCATCACCCAGGTCAGCGGCAACAGTATGTTCCCCGCCCTGAAAGACGGCGATTTGGTCATCGGCTTCCGCCTGCAAAAGGAATACGCCAAAAATGACGTGGTCCTGTTCCGCCAGGAGGGAAAGACCCAGCTGGGCCGCATCATCGCCCGGGGCACCGACGTGGTGACCATGGACGATACCGGAACCCTGCTGGTCAACGGCACCCCCCAGTCCGGGGAAATCCTGTACCCCACCTACGCCAAGGAAGGGTATGAGTATCCCCTCCGGGTCCCCGAGGACGCCCTGTTCCTGCTGGGCGACTACCGCACCCAATGCACCGACAGCCGGGACTTCGGCCCCGTCAATCTCAACGCCGTGGAGGCCAAGGTAATCACCATCCTCCGCCGCCGCGGGCTGTAAAGCATATCGCCCCCTTCCTTCCCCCGGGGGGAAGGTGCCCCGAAGGGGCGGATGAGGGATGGCGATATGTCAGACACCCACCGGATGAGGTTAAAAAAACCGTGCTTCATCGCACGCCATCCTTCATCCGTCACGGCGTTCGCCGTGCCACCTTCCCCCCCGGGGGAGGGAAATCCCGGGCCGATGCCCGTTCAACCCCCATGTACTCTCCCGGAGGGACGCCTCCGAGTCGGTATAAATTGACCCCAAAAATTATTTTTTAGGAGGAAACCCCATGAAGAAACTGATCTCTTTCGTTCTGGCCCTGGTTTTTGTCCTGAGCCTGAGCACTGCTGCCTTTGCAGAAGAAGTAGTAGATAAAAAATATGATGATGTTAGCACTGCTGAATTTACCAAAACCTATACTGTGAACGGAGTTACTGCATCCGCTCCTGATGAAACCTTTGAGATTGAGAATGTTACTTTTGTCTCTGCCACGAATACCGGTGTTGGATACACTGAGGATTGGGCAAAAGAGAATCTTCCCCAGATTTCTAGCGTAGCATACACTAATGGCACTTTAGCAAATAATGGTAAGTTCACTATTACCCTTCCTGATGATTATCCCAGCGTTGGCATTTATACCTACACATTTAAGGAGAAGGATAACGGTACTGCCGGTGTAACCTATTATTCCACTCAGATGAAGCTGGTTGTTACCGTGATTCAGCAGGAGGATCTGACGAGAGTCGCTGCTGTGCACTGTGAGGCAGATGGCGATAAAATTGGTACTTTTGAGAACATTTATACTGCCGGTTCTCTGCAAGTTACCAAAAATGTTGAAGGACTGCTTGGTGATAAAGAGAGTGAATTTAAGATTAAGGTAACCTTTACTGCTCCTGATGGTGACACTGTCAAAGGAAATATCACTTATATGGAAGGTACTTCCTCCAAGAGTATTGCTCCTACCGATTGGGATAACGGTACTGCTTCTGTCGAAATCATGCTTAAGGATGATGCCTCCGTTACCTTTGCGAATATTCCCTCTGGTGTCAGCTATGTTGTCGAAGAAACTGATACTCGTGCACAGGCTACCGGTGGTGCTGCGGCTGAGTACACCGTTACATACGATACTGCAAAGACTGGCACTGTTACTTCTACTGCTCTGTCTACCACTGTTACCAACACTAAGGATGGCACTCCTGACACCGGCATCGTCCTCGACTCCATGCCCTATGTCCTGCTGCTGGCCGTGGCCGTCTTTGGCATGGCTATGATGACCAAGAAGCGTCACTGCGAGAACTAAGTATTTTGAACACCGGCTGCCCCGGTTAGGGGCAGCCCGGGTTCCCCAATACCTTCCCCCGGGGGCAGTGCTCCCGCAGGGAATCGAAATGAAATGATTGCCAGTGGCAATCACACCACTTTTCATTAGGTGGCCGAGCGCAAGCGAGGTCGGATGAGGGATGGCGTGCAGTTATGGCTAGTACCATTCAACGGCGTGCATGACTTGTCCGACATATCGCCATCCCTCATCAGTCACGGCTGTGCCGTGCCAGCTTCCCCCCGGGGGAAGCTATAAAACGAAAGGAGTACGGCACGATGGCCAGATTCCTCATCAATGCCGTGAACTCCCTCATCAGCCTGGTTGTGGCCCTGGGGCTGATGCTCTCCGGCACCTACGCAGGCTACGCCCTGTGGGACAACAACCGCATTTACGCTGCCGCCGAAGACGTTCAGGCGGATATGCTGAAAATGAAGCCAAAGGTGGAGGAGGGCCAGCAGGGCCCTACCTTCGCCGAGCTGCTGGCCGTGAACCCCGATGTCTGCGGCTGGGTCACCCTGGACAACACCGGCATCGACTACCCGGTGCTCCAGGGCGAGACCAACCTGACCTACATCAACACCGATGTCTACGGCAATTTCGCCCTGGCGGGCTCCATTTACCTGGACTCCCGCAACGACCCCACCTTCGCCGACCCCTACTCTCTACTCTACGGCCACCACATGGACAACAGCCGGATGTTCGGCGACCTTGATTTGTACAAGGATAAGCAATTTTTCGACGAAAATACAACAGGAACCCTTCTGCTCCCCGAGGGAGCCTACAAATTGGAAATTTTTGCCTGCCTTCTGGTCCCGGCCTCGGATGACTTCATCTTCGAGCCCACCCGCTGGCAGACTGATATAAGCGGCCTGCTGGACCACGTTCGCTCGTCCGCTCTGCACTACCGCGAGGATACCCTGGCCGCCCTGGCGGATAACCCCAAGGTCCTGGCCCTTTCCACCTGCGCAACCGAGTTTACCGATGCCCGAACCATCGTCCTGGCAGAAATGAACCCCTATTGATAGAGGAATTAGGAGGAAAATCATATGAAAAGAAAGCTCTTCAGCCTGATTTGCGGAATGCTGTGCATCCTGACCCTGGCCCAGCCTGTTCTCGCCGCCGGCGAAACCGCAACAGCGGAAATTCCCGTGAGCGTGATTTTGAAGGATGACGTGCCCAGCAAGCCCGAGACCTTCAACATCGTCCTCAAGCCCAACGACCAGGATTACCCCATGCCCGAGGACACCGAGGACGGCAAGTGCATCCTGCCCATCAAGGGGGAGGACGACGGTGCATTTGTCATTGAGTTCGGCCGGGTGGGCGTTTATGAGTACACCGTCTACCAGCAAAAGGGCAAGGACAGCGACTGCAAGTACGATACCTCCGTTTACCACGTGGTGGTGACCATCACCAACGCCGAGGATGGCGGTCTGGAATCCACCGTGGCCATCCGCAAGGGCGATGCAGACAAAAAGACGGAAATCGAGTTCGTCAACGTCTATCCCTACCACCCCTACGACAACCCCAAGACCGACGATGAGTCCAACTTCCCCCTCTACGCCACCCTGGCCGCCGGCAGCGTGCTGGTGCTGGTCGCCCTGTACCTGACCAGAAAGCGGGAGGAAGATTCCATTTAATTCCCCTGTAACCAACACAGACTGTCATTGCGAGCCAGTGTTCACACTGGCGTGGCAATCCGTTATCTTCTCATTTTCCATCGGAAAATGAGCTGCCTGGTGCACATCACCAGACAGGGGGCACGGATTGCTGCACCAGCCTGCGGGCTGGTTCGCAATGACAAGCTGCATTATGATTCCCGCCCCATCCCTCTGACAGGGGTGGGGCGGTTTTATGGAGAGAAGTATGAGAAAGTTTATTCGTTTTTTGATTGGCATGATGGCCTGCGCCGTGCTGGCCTATTCCTCTTATCAGCTGTACATCTTCTTCACGGAGACCAGCGCCAGCAGCCGCCTGAATACTTCCATGGTGGAGGAATACGTCACCGTGAAGCCCAGGCCGGAGGCCCCCGCCGTCCCCGACCAGACCGCAGAGCCGGGGCAGACGCTCCCCGCCGAAACCCAGGCCCCGCTGGAAACGCCGCCCATTGAGGTGGATTTTGCCCAGCTGCGCCAGCAGAGCGGCAATGTCATCGGGTGGCTGTACTGCGAGGACACCCCGGTGAACCTGCCTGTGGCCCAGTCCGATGACAACGCCTATTATCTGCGCCGCCTGCTGGACGGCACGGACAACAACGCCGGGACCCTCTTTGCCGACTACCGCAACGCCCCGGACTTTTCCGACCGCAATACGGTGATTTACGGCCACAATATGAAAAATAAAACCATGTTCGGCTCCATCGGCGACTACCGGGACCAGGAATACTACGACACCCACCCGGTGTGGTGGCTGCTGACGGAGAACGGGAACTACAAGCTGGAGCTGGTGGCCGGGTACGTCACCGCCTCCACCTCCGAGGCCTACGACCACCCCGACACCGACGAGGAGGCTCTGGACCTGGCAAGACTGGCAGTGGAAAGCTCCACCTTCCAGACGGCCCTCACCCTGAACCCCGGGGACCGGTACGTGACCATGTCCACCTGCTCCTACGAATTCGACAACGCCAGATACGTCCTGGTAGCCCGCCTGGTCCCGGCGGCATAAAGAAGAACACCCCTTCACCGAAAGGTGAAGGGGTTAATTTTACAGCGGTTCCTTATTTCCGTAGATGCGCTTGACCTCCCGGACGATGGCTGCGTCGGCGGGGCAGAAGTCGTAGCCGTCCAGGTCCCGGGGGTGGACCCATTTCAGGGCGTTGTGCTCCAGAGCCTTGGGGAAGCCCTCGGGGATGATGGCGTGAAACAGCGTCAGCCGGATGAGCATATCCGGGTAGTCGTGGGTGACCTCCATGAACTGGCTGCCCACCGTTACCTGGACCCCCAGCTCCTCCATGCACTCCCGGACCAGGGCCTGCTGCTTGCTCTCGCCGGGCTCCACCTTGCCACCGACGAACTCCCACAGAAGCCCCCGGGCCTTGTTCTCCGGCCGCTGGCAGATGAGCAGCTTGTCCTTTTCCCACAGCAGCGCCGCCACCACGGACACCGGCTTCTTCCGGCTCAGCACCAGCGCCGACAGGGAGGGGACCCGGACCACGCCGTCCACCTTCCGCAGGCAGTCCGTTCCCGCCCGGTCTGCGTCGATGTGGACCTCCCACTGGCCCTGGGGCAGGGGAAAGAAGATATCCCCGGCATCGGCGTTGAAAATCACAAAAATCTCGTGGGTCCGCTCGTCGATGTGGTAGGCGGCCACATGGGAATTGTCGTGGCGCACGGGATGCACCGCCTGCCAAACCGCCTCCCGGGTCCCCAGCCGGAGGCTGGGATGGGCCTTGCGGAAACGGATGAGACCCTGGTAGTAAGAGAGGTTTTTCTGATATTCCTCCTTGTCCAGGGTGTTCCACTTGATGGCGTTCACCCGGTCGGAGGAGCGATAGCTGTTGTGGTCGAACTGGCCCTTTTTCCCGGGCTTGGTCCGCAGCAGCTCCTCCCCGGCCTGCATGAAGGGCACCCCCTGGGACAGCAGCACAAAGGCCGCCGCCAGATTGTTCATCCGCACCCGCACCGGGAAGGGGGCCTCCGGCGCCGCCAGGGTGATGCGGTCAAAGAGGGTGTGGTTGTCGTGGCAGGACACATAGTTGACGCACTGGCTGGGGCTGGCCGCCCACCGGGGCATTCCCATAAAGCTGGCATCCAGAGCCTCCCGGGTGCAGTAGCCGCCGGTGACGTAGCCCGGGTCCGTGAAGGAAAAGACGCTGCCCCGGAGCAGGTCCCGGATGGTGTCGCTGAAAAAGGCGAAGCCCGGGAGCCGGTGTGCGTTTTCCTGGACCGCCAGGTCGCAGCCGGGCTTGGTCAGCTGGGTGCGCATATTCCAGCCCTCGCCGTAGAAAATCACCCCGGGGTGGAATTTGTGGACCGTTTCCATGATTTCATGGATGGTGCCCACATCCAGCAGACCCACCAGATCGAAGCGGAAGCCGTCGATGTGGTATTCGTCCGCCCAGTAGAGCACCGAGTCTACGATGTACTTGCGGACCATGGACCGCTCGGAGGCGGTGTCGTTGCCGCAGCAGGAGCCGTTGGAGTCCCCACGGCTGAAATACCCGGGGACGATTTTGTTGACGCAGAAGGTCCCGGCATCGTACACGTGGTTGTACACCACGTCCATGACCACGCTGAGGCCGCTGTCGTGGAGGGCCTTCACCATCTGCTTCATCTCCCGGACCCGGACGGCCCCGTTGCAGGGGTCGGTGGCGTAGGAGCCCTCGGGGACGTTGAAATTCTCCGGGTCGTAGCCCCAGTTGAACTGAGGCAGGCGGCGGCTTTCATCGGTATAGCCATAGTCAAAGACGGGAAGCAGGTGGACATGGGTGACGCCCAGGTTCCGGATGTAGTCAAGGCCGGTGGCGTGGCCGCCGGGGGTTTTCCGGCCGGTCTCCGTCAGGCCCAGAAATTTCCCCTTGTGCCGAATTTTGGAGCTGCTGTGCATGGACAGGTCCCGCAGATGGAGCTCGTAAATCACGGCATCGGTGATGGGCTGGCCGTCGTGGGGGTTGCGGTCTGCATCCCAGCCCTCCGGGTCGGTGGCCTTCAGGTCGATGACCATGGCCCGCTGGCCGTTGACACCGGTGGTCCGGGCATAGGGGTCGCAGGCCTCCACCATTTTTCCCTCCACCAGCACCCGGTAGGTGTAGTAAAGGCCGTTCAGATTCCCCTGGCCCACCGCCGTCCAGGTGCCCTTCTCATCGGGCTGCATGGGGATTTGCGCAAGCAAATCGTCTGCGTTGGCATCGCCGCTGCGGTACAGGCCCACCGTGGCCTCCTGGGCCGTGGGGGCCCAGAGCCGGAAGGCCGTCTGGCCGGGGGACCAGAGGGCTCCCAGGTCCCTTCCGGTGTAGGTGTAATTCAGTTCAAATTCATCGGAGGAATAGTTCATGGAGGAAACCCTCATTCCTTTGCATTCTGAATTGTATTATACCATAGACTGGGGCGGTCTGTAAAGGAATATCGGTGGAAACCTTTCCAAAAATTATTGTAAAATTTTACAATTTATTTCTGGCAATTTTTACAATTCCGGGGTATCATAATTCGGAGGAGGGATTTGAATGAATTATGATATGATCCGCCGGGACCCGGCGGTAAAGGTTTACATTACCCAGGCCGATGCCTCCATGCAGGCCCTGGGCTATACCGAGCACAGCTTCGCCCACGTGACCCGGGTGGCCCAGACCGCAGGGGAGATTTTGCAGACTCTGGATTTCCCGGCGCGGACCGTGGAGCTGGCGAAGATTGCAGGATATCTTCACGACATCGGCAACATGGTCAACCGGGTGGACCACAGCCAGAGCGGGGCCATTATGGCCTTTCGCATTCTGGACCGGATGGACTTCCCGCCGGAGGAAATCGCCGCCATTGTCACCGCCATCGGCAACCACGACGAGGGCACCGGGCTGCCGGTCAACGCCGTGGCAGCGGCCCTGTTCATTGCGGACAAGTCCGACGTTCGCCGGAGCCGGGTCCGCAAGCGGGCGGACATTTCCCGGGACATCCACGACCGGGTGAACTACTCCGTCACCGATGCCCACCTGACGGTGGACCCGGAGAATCAGATTATCTGCTTGAAGCTGGCGGTGGACACCTCCGTCAGCTCGGTGATGGAGTATTTTGAGATTTTTATGAAGCGGATGGTCCTGTGCCGCCAGGCGGCGGAAAAGCTGGGAATGCGCTTCCAGCTCATCATCAACGAACAGGTCCTGGTATAAAAAATCCCCCGATTACCGAATTGCTTTTCGGTAATCGGGGGATTCCTTAGATATTTTCCCGTGTGATGTTTTTCAGCCATTTTTTGCTTTTGTAGTGCCGCAGGACCCAGGGCCATTTGACAAATTCGTCGGTGCACAGCAGAAAATAGACCCACATAGGCGGCAGCTTGAAAACGAAGGCCGCCAGGAATCCCAGAGGGACGGCGTAGCACCACATATCAATGGTGTCGCAGATGAAGCCGAACCGGCTGTCGCCTCCGGCCCGGAACAGGCCTGCAATCAGGGTGGTGTTCACCGCAGCGCCCATGATGTAGTAGGTGTTGATGGCCAGCATCACCCGCAGATAGCCGTTGGCGGTGTCAGACAGGGCGGCAAAGCGAATGACGGCAGGGGAGAGCAGGGCCACCAGAATGCCGCCCAGAATTCCGGCGGCCACCGTCAGCACCATGGACCGGGAGGCGGCCCGCTCTGCTTCGTTCAGCTGGTTTGCGCCGATGAGCTTACCCACGTAGATGCCGCTGGCGTTGGCAATGGCGAAGGCCATTACCAGAGCCAGGTTCCGGACCACCACTACCAGGGAATTGGCGGCCACTACGTCGGTGCCCATGTGGCCCATGATGACGGAGTACATGGAAAAGGCAGCGCCCCAGACCACATCGTTGCCCAGGGCAGGCAGGGCCAGCCGGAAAAAGTCCTTAAGCAGATTTCCGCCCTTTTCGAACATGGCCCCCAGCTTGATTTTGATGTCTTTGGACCTGGCGGACACCCAGAAGCAGGCCGCCAGCTGCACCAGCCGGGAGATGGTGGTGGCCAGGGCCACGCCCTGAATGCCCAGCCTGGGGCTGCCAAACCAGCCCAGCACAAACACGGCGTTGAGGAAGATATTCAGCAGCAGGGCGCTGACATTCAAAGCCGTGCTGACCGTCACCCGCTCGATGCTCCGCAGCACCGAAAGGTAAATTTCGGAAATGCTCCAGCAGAGATAGCTGACGCTGATAATCCGCAGGTAGGAGGCGCCCAGCCCAATCAGCTCATCGTCGTTGGTGAACACCTGCATCAGCAGCCTGGGAATCAGCGCCGCCGGAAGGGCGAACAGCAGGGAGAAGAAAATGGAAAAGCGGAAGGCAATGCCCTGGACCTTTTCAATGGCCCCCAGGTCGCACCGGCCCCAATACTGGGCGCACAGGATGGTTGCCCCGGTGCCGAGGCCGTAATAGACGTTGAACAGCATATTGCTGTACTGCACCGCCAGGGAGGCGGCGGAGATGGCGGACTGGCCAACGGTGTTCAGCATGACCACATCGGCGGAGCTGATGGCGGCGCTGAACAGATTCTGGATGATGATGGGAAACGCCAGGGTCAGAAGCTCCCGATAGGACCGGCGCTCCTGGGTAGTCAGGGTGAATTTCATATCGTTATGCTCCAATGAAAAATGCAAGCCTCCGCCCCCTGCATCTGAAAAAATGCAGGGGGCGGTCAAATAGAATCGTTACAGCTGCTCCATGACAGCCTGAATCCGGGCTACCGTGCGGTCATAGCCCAGAATCTGCATGACGGTGTACAGGTCCGGGGAGTTGGTTTTCCCGGTGACGGCCTGGCGGATGAAGGTGGACACGTCGGCCACGGTGCCGGGGAAGGCGGCGGGGTCTGCCTTGTAGGCCTTCATGTCGGTGGTGAAGCCCAGCTCCTCAGTGATGGCCTTGACCTTGTCGAACCAGGCGGCGGAATCGTCTGCCATGTCGAACCGGTCCAGGAACAGGCGCAGGGCCCTGGAAATGACGGCGCGGTCGAATTTTTCGTCGAACACGGGCTTTTCCAGATACGCGTCGTAGAAGAAGCCCATGTAGGCCTTGGCCTCCTTCCAGACGGCGATGTCCTTCCGGGGCTTCTTTCCGCCCCGGCCGATGGCGAGAATGGCGGTGGCAAAGGCCGGGTCGGCGGTGAGCCTGGCGGCAAAGTCGGGGTCGAATTCCTCGGCCCACTGGGTCAGAAGGTGATATACCTTGGAAGCGTCCATTTTGGCGATGACGTTCTTGGAAACGTCGGTGAGCTTGGCATAGTCGAACAGGGAACCGGCGGGATTCAGCTTCTTGGGGCTGAACTTGAAGGCATCGATGGGGGCGTCGGGGTTGGCCCGCCGCCAGTCCTCAAAGTTGGAGTTCAGCACGGTCATCATGTATTCGCAGACGGCCTCCACCGGGAAGCCCTCGGCCTTGTAGTAGGTCAGCGCCAGCTCCGGGTCCTTCCGCTTACTGAGCTTGCGCTTGGAGGCCCCGTCCATCTTCATCAGAGGCCCGATGTGGACGTACTTGGGCAGCTTAAAGCCCAGGGCCTTGAACAGCTGGATATGGAAGGGCAGGCTGGGCAGCCACTCGTCGCCCCGGACCACATGGGTGGTGCGCATCAGGTGATCGTCCACGGCGTGGGCAAAGTGGTAGGTGGGAATGCCGTCGGATTTCAGCAGCACGTGGTCCACGTCGTTTTCGGTGATGGTCAGCTTGCCCTTCACCAAATCGTCAAACTTGAACTGATTTTCGATGGAACCAGTGGACCGAAAGCGCAGCACCCAGGGGTTTCCGGCATCAAGCTGGGCCTGAATGTCCTCCATGGGCCGGTCACGCCACATGGCGTATTTGCCGTAGTAGCCGGTGTTCTCCTTATTTGTCTCCTGGGTCTCCCGCATGGCGGTCAGCTCCTCCTCGGTGCAGAAGCAGGGGTAGGCCTTGCCCTCGGCCACCAGCTTCTTGGCGTACACATGGTAAATGGCAGCCCGCTTGCTCTGGTGATAGGGGCCGTAAATGCCCACGTCCCCCTCCAGGGAAGCGCCCTCGTCAAAGTGAATGCCGTAGTGCTTCAGCGTGTTAATCAGCACCTCCACAGCCCCGGGGACCTCCCGCTTGGCATCGGTGTCCTCCACCCGCAGGAACAAAACGCCGCCGCTCTGGTGGGCCATCCGCTCGGAGGTCAGGCCCTGGACCAGGTTGCCCAGGTGGACAAAGCCGGTGGGGGAGGGGGCCATCCGGGTGACCACAGCGCCCTCGGGCAGATTCCGAACCGGGAACCGCTCCTCCAGCATCTCCGGGGTGTCGGTTACATCGGGAAACAGAAGATCAGCAAGTGCTTGATAATCCATAGTTTATTTACCTCTTTATGTCATAAATTTCTACGATAAAGTATAGCACATAGAAAACAAAAAATCAATTCCCAATGGCGAAAATCCCACGGCAGGGCGGCTGGATACAGGAACGTGCACAAGCTGACCGTCTGACGCTGCGGCGGGCTGAGGGCAGCCCGCCCTACGGTGCGAAAATACCCTTGCATTCCTGAATTATCTATGGTAAAATATCCAAAATGTCAAAAAAGGAAGCGAGTAAAACATGAGCGAAGAAATCCTGACTACCCCCAAAAAGCGGATGCTCTCCGGCATCAAGCCCTCCGGGGATATGACCCTGGGCTCCTATCTGGGTGCTGTGAAAAACTGGGCGGAGCGTGCCGACCAGTATGACTGCTACTATTTTATGGCGGACCTTCACGCCATTACCGTCCGGCAGAACCCGGCGGATCTGCGCCGCCGGACCCTGGAGCAGCTGGCCCAGTATATTGCCTGCGGCCTGGACCCCCAGAAGAACACCCTGTTCATCCAGAGCCACGTCCACCAGCACGCCGAGCTGGGCTGGGTGCTGGACTGCTATTCCATGTTCGGCGAGCTCAGCCGCATGACCCAGTTCAAGGACAAGTCCGCCAAGAACGTTGACAACATCAACGGCGGCCTGTTCACCTATCCCAGCCTCATGGCCGCCGATATCCTCCTGTACCAGCCGGACTTGGTACCGGTGGGCGAGGACCAGAAGCAGCACGTGGAGCTGTGCCACACCATCGCCCGCCGGTTCAACGGCATCTACGGCGACGTGTTCAAAATTCCCGAGCCCTTTGTCCCCAAGGTGGGCGCAAGAGTGATGAGCCTGACCAACCCCTCCGCCAAAATGTCCAAGTCCGAAAACGAGGACACTGGGCGCATCATCCTCATGGACACCCCGGAGACCATCATGCGCCAGTTCAAGCGGGCCATTACTGACTCCGACACGGAAAACTGCGTCCGCTATGACAAGGAGAACAAGCCCGGCGTTGCAAACCTGATGACCATTTACGCCGCCTGCACCGGCCGGACCTTCGAGCAGATTGAGGCGGAGTTTGCCGGTCAGGGCTACGGCGCCTTCAAGCCCAAGGTGGGCGAGGCGGTGGTGGAGACCCTCCGCCCCATCCGCGAGGAGGCCGCCCGCCTGATGAAGGACAAGGCGTACCTGGAAAGCGTCTACCGGGACGGCGCCCAGCGGGCCAGCTGTGTGGCCGAAAAAACCCTTCGGAAGGTTTACAAAAAGGTTGGCTTTGTGGCAAGATAACACAAAACCATGTCATTGCGAACCAGCTCGCAAGCTGGTGTGGCAATCCGTATTCCAACTGGTTGGCCCTTGGGCCAACCAGTTCATTTTTCCGTTGGAAAAATGAAGAGCGAACGGATTGCCACAACCAGTGCTGAGGCACTGGTTTCGCAATGACATGGTTTTTACGCTTGTATCGGTTCCCTAGCAGATGGATGCAAAATCCGGCAGGGCGAACCCCCGCACCTGGGGGTGGCCCATGAGAATGTAGTGATAGGTGACGCTGTCCTTCCAGTTTCCCTCGATGACTTTGATGAAAGGCCACTTGGTCCCCACCACGATGCCCACATGGTCCGCCCAGCCGGTGGAATCTCCCAGGCCCCATTCGTCCCAGTCGTAGAAAATCAGGTCCCCGGGCAGGGGAACGTAGGTATCCTTCTCCTGCCAGCGGCCCAGGTCCCGGAACAGGCCAATCTGCCGCTCGCAGCTGCATTCCGTGGGCACAATGTCCGTGATGCCGCTCTGAATGGCCATGGCGGAGACAAAGGCGGCGCACCAGCTGTCCTCGTAGGTTACGGTGTAATCCTGGGCCAGGGGCTGGTGGCTGTTGTACAGGTCGATGATTGCCCGGTGGCTTCCGTCGGATTCGTTGTCCCCCAGGTACCCCGCGGCCGTTTCCACATACAGCAGCCGCATGGCCTTTTCCTGGCGGCTGACCTCCCGGGCAAAGCCCCAGGGGGCCTTCAGATAGCAATATCCGGCGGCTGCCAGCAGCGCAGCTGCCAGGCAAATACAAATGAGTCGCTTTTTCCGTGCCGTCATACAGACACCTCCTCCGGTTAGGCATACGGGAGCCGAACCCGCATCGGTTTTCAGGGGCTGTTTTCCGCCAGTACGGCAGAAAATCCCTTGGCAATACGACAGTATTCCCGGCGGAATTTTCCTTGTTCTGACGAAAAACAGCTCCCTGAAAACTGCGAAGCACCTGTCAGCTGTGGATATTGGAGGGATTTCCGCCGCAGAGGACGCAGCCTTGCTGACGCAAGGCAAGGACGATAAGGCGGAAAGCACCCAATAGACACGCTGACAGGCGGTGCGGGTTCGACCCCCGTATGCCTCCTGTATTCTAGCACAGAATTCGGCAAAAAGCTACAAAAAAAGATACAGCGCCAGGGTCAGCAGGGCGGAATTCTGGTCCTCGCAGTCCCGGGACATCAGCAGAAACAGCAGGATAATCAGCAAATCCTCGGTGTCAAAGTCCTTTGGAAGCAGATTTTTCAAAAAGCTCCCAATGCCCGAGGCCGCCGGAGGCTCCGGCCGCTCCCGGCAGGGCCGGGGGGGAGGGGGGCACACCGGCGAGGGCTGCTGAGGCCGCCGCTGGTCGGGCCTGGAGTCCGGGGACCTTGCCTTGTCCGGCACCCGGTTTTTTTGATAGGAGCCGTCGGATTGTGGGATGTACCGGTTATACATGAGCTACCTCCCCGTAAGCCGCTGGAGGGCCCCGGAGCCGAGAAACGCCGAGGCGGCCCCTGCAATCCGGGCCGCCCGCATGGCCCGCTCCAGCTTGCTGACACGGCTCTGGCTCAGATATGGCGACAGGGCCGTCAGCAGGGCCTGCTGGTCGGAATCCACAGTTCCTCCGGCGCTCATCCGGGAAATGGCCTGGAGCATCCCCGGGTCCAGCTTCAGCCCCCCCGGCGGCTGCTCGCTCTGCCTGGGCTTTTCCGGCGGGGAATCGCCCAGGGACTGGGCCAGGGACATAATCTGCTGCATCATCTGGGGATTTCCCAGTATGGCGGACAGCTTGTCATCCAGCTCGCTCATAGGCTGCCCTCCAGCTCATTAAGGAGCCTTTTCGCCTCCGGGGAGCTCAGCAGAGCGGACAGCTCCCGCTTGGCCGGGGCCATGTCCCCTCTGGCTGCCTGTTCCATGGCGGCGGAGAGCTGGCTTCCGCCGGACTGCTGGAGCATTGTCAGGAGCTTCTGTCCGGCCGGAGACTGGGCCAGCTTGAGGAGCTCGGAAGGATTCATTGGATTTTGCATAATACGACCTCCTGTCAGGCAATGGTGTTTCTATAGGCTATGCGCCGGACAGGGGATTTGTGCCAAAGAAAAAGCCCCCGCAGCCTGAAGGTGGCTGACAGGGACGTGTAAGTTCGATGCCGGAAGGATTAACCGGTGATCTTTTTCGTATGCTTCTCCATGGCGCGGATAATGCGTGCCGTGATAACCTGAACGTTGATCATAGCATATACCTCCATAAAACGGGCGGTGTGGCGGACACACTGCTGAAATTTCTCTGTACAAAACTTGCAGACCCCGGCCTTGGGGGCCCCTCAAGTTGCAGGCATTATACCACCTTGACGAATGGGAAAAAAGTGCTATAATTGACTTACATTGGGTGAATATTGACATTGTGAATAATTTATTAACTCGTTAACGGAAGAAAAGAGCTGATTTTGTGAGTAATTACCAACATAAACTTTTAAATAATATAGATGAAAGTGGCTTCGGCATACGCTACGACAGCCACCCCAATTCCTACATCCCGCCCCACTGGCACCAGGCGGTGGAGCTGCTGCTGTTCGTCAGCGGGCAGGTGACCTGCAATCTGGAAAACGCCGTCCTTCACGGAAAGCCGGGGGATATCTGCATTTTAAACCCCCATGAGATTCACGCCACCCGGTGCAGCCCCGATGCCTCCTTCCTGGTGGTCCATATTCTGCCCCTGCCCATGTGCAAGTATGTGCCCACCTTTGACCATTTGCAGTTTTCCCTGACCTTTGGCCCTGAGGAGCGGGAAAAGGCGGCGGCCTATGAGCAGCTGAAAACCTATATGCACGAGATGCTCCAGGAGACAGAGCAGACCCACCTGGCCAGCAAGCTGGAGCGCAAGGCCCGGCTGTTTGCGGTGACGGCCCTGCTGGTGCGGTATTTTTCAAGGCCTCTGGCCCTGGAGGAATCCACCCTCCAGCGCAGCGACATGGCCCGGCTGGAGCCGGTGCTGGATTACGTCCAGCTGCACCACGGGGAGGAGCTGTCCCTGGAGGGGGCCGCCGGGGCCATGGGGCTGAACAAGGAATACTTCTGCCGCCTGTTCAAAAAGAACATGGGCCTGAGCTTCCTGCAATACGTCTACCAGGTCAGGACCACCGCCTTCTGCCGGGACCTGGAAACCACCGGTGAGTCCATCGGGGAGCTGGCGGAGCGCCACGGCTTCCGGGACCCCAAAATGCTGAACCAGTATTTCCGGGAAATCTACGGCTGCACCCCCTCGGAAAAGCGGAAATTCTTCCGGGAGGTGGCCCTGGACGAAATTTCGGCAAAAGACGATTAGCTATGGCATTTTCTCCCAAGGTATGATATAATCAAAATAACACAAGCTCATCTTGGAGGACAGTCCATGAAAATCCTTGTTTTTTCCGATTCCCATTCCTCACTGCGCTTTATGTTCCGCTGCGTGCAGGCGGTGAAGCCCGACGCCATGATTCACCTGGGGGATTATTTTGACGACGGCATGGCCCTGCGCCAGGAATTTCCCGATATCACCCTCTACCAGGTCCCCGGCAACTGTGACAGCTACCGGTGCCCGCCGGGCTTTTCGGATGTCGATATCCGCCAGATTTTCGGCGTGAACCTGTACATGACCCACGGCCACAAGCACCGGGTCAAGTCGGGGCTGGGAGCCCTGCTGCGGGACGCCCGGGCCTGCGGGGTGGACGCTGTCCTCTACGGCCACACCCACCAGGCGGACTGCCGCCAGGAGGACGGCCTGTGGATTCTGAACCCCGGCGCCTGCGGCTACTACGGCGGAAGCGCCGGCCTCATTGAGACCGGCGACGGAAAAATCCGGGACATCCGCATTCTCAAAGACGAGGACCTGCTCATGCAAAAATAAACAGGAAGGCCACGGCGGTGATAAACCCCACCACCGAGGCAAGGCCCGTCAGCAGGTCCAGGGCCTTGCCGGCAAAATACTGCTGGTCCGCCCCGTTGGGGCAGGCGGGGGTGTAGATGCGCAGGTGAGAATTTCTGTGTGTACGTTTCATGGTAAAACCCTCCTTTGTTTTGTATGGGCCTAGTATACAAAACAATGGGTACAATAAAACGGACTATATCGACAAAATCGTAAAATTTTTTCTTCACCTTGCATCCGGCAGCCCAGTATGGTAAAATAGAAAAAATGTTTCCCGGAGGGATCAATATGGAAAATTCCGGCAGTTCTGTGGAAAACCGCAGAGAGCCTGCAAAGGCCTCCGGCATGGAGAAATTCAAGGCCGTGTCGGCGAAAATCAACAGCATCATCAATCTCATCGGCGTGTGGCTGTTCCGCCTGCGCAAATTCGTCATGGCCGCCCCGGTGGTGTACGTGGCGCTGAAGCTGGCCGCCTACAATACCGAGCATCTGCCCGAGCAGGTGGGGCTGAATTTGCAGTCCACCGGGGAGTTCGCCACCACCGTGGCCCGGTCCCTGGCGGTGTCCGGCCCTCTGGGGCTGACCATCGCCTGCCTGTTTCTGATGTTCTGCTCCCGCAAGGCCATGTACCCCTGGGCCGTCAGCATCTTCACCCTGGCCCTGCCCCTGCTGCTGCTGCTGAGCAACACCTACCCGGCATGATTCTATATAGTAAAAGGTATGGCTTTTCGCCATACCTTTTGCTGCATGAGGGACGGTTGGTCTGCTGGCAGGTATATGTGCACATTGGATATATGGTAATATAATTTACATGATTAAATCATCACATTTCCTCCATGATTACGTGTTGACAAAACATGAAACAATGGCTAAGATGTAAAGGCTGTCATTCCGGCACAGACCTGGCACATCCGGCTGGAATGGTAGGCTCCCAGGTAAAAATTGATAATAATCCGAGATAATATGTCCCGTGTTTTGTAAATGCTGCATTGGAATGAACGATAGAGGAGGTGATAGTTTGTACAAAATTGGAATCGATCTGGGCGGCACAAGCATCAAAGCAGGGCTGGTTAGCCAGTCGTTTGAAATTCTGCTGGAAAAAAATACACCAACGAATATTTCCGTAGGAGCAGAGAACATCATTCGACGGATTGCGGAACTGGCAGACGAGCTTGTTCGAGAGGCACAAATTCCGGAAGAACAGATACAGGGAATCGGAATCGGGAGTCCCGGTGTAATAGACAGACGGCGGGGCGTTGTGCTGTACTCCAATAATTTCTATTGGGAGAACGTCCCGCTCCTGGATATCCTCGGAACATATACATCCCGGAGAGCCTTTATTGCCAACGATGCGCAGTGCGCGGTTTTGGGTGAACTTGTGGCCGGCGCCGGTGTCGGGTGTCAGGACCTTGTTCTGCTGACGTTGGGGACAGGCGTTGGCAGTGGGATTGTAGTGAATGGAAGGATATTTGAAGGCGGCGGAGGCGGTGGAATCTATGGGCATAACATCATTGTGCGAAATGGGGAGCCGTGTACCTGCGGCCGCAGAGGGTGTGCAGAGTCGTATGCATCTGCAACGGCGTTGATTCGGCGTACCAGAGAGCTGGTCGTATCCGGAAAGTCTCCGGCATTGGCAAAGCTGTGCAGTCATGACATCCAGAAGGTCACAGGCAAGACCGTATTTGATGCCGCAAAGCAGTCAGACCCGTCAAGCTGTGCCCTGGTCAAAGACTATATTGAGGAGCTGGGGGAGAGCATTGTAAACCTGATAAATCTGTTTCGGCCCCAAAAGGTTTTGCTCAGCGGAGGGATTTGCAATCAGGGCCAGTACATTTTAGAGCCCCTGAACAAATTTGTGCAAGAGAATTGCTATGCAGGCAAATACCTTCCCATTGCACCGGTTGAAATTGCAAAACTTGGCGCAAAGGCTGGCTTGGTCGGTGCGGCGGCGCTGATTCACGAAGTAGGCAGCCCGTGAATCAAAAAATCATCTTTCATAAAAATGTGTAATTTTTACAAAGAATAACCAGGAGGAATAAAAAATGACTTCAAGAGAACGTGTGCTTTGCGCATTGAATCACCAGCCTACAGACAGGGTCCCCATGGACCTGTTCGGCATGGCCTGCTCCATTGTGGACCCCGCATACTTCCGCCTTCGGGAATATCTGGGATTAACCGACGATGTAGAACCCTTCCGGAAGGGTGCCAATTGTTCCTACTATGACGAGCGCATTCTGGATGCCTTTGAGATTGACATCCGCCGGGTGTTTGCAAAGTTTACGGATGCCTTCCCCAAGACGCTCCCCGATGGCTCCTTTATGAACGAGTGGGGAATTGTTCAGAAAAAGGGGAAATTTGGCGTGGAGTTTGTAAAGCATCCCTTGCAGGATGCGGAGCTGGAGGATATTGAGGCCTACCCTTGGCCGAAGGCGAAGGATTTTCTGGATGTTTCCAAAATGCGGGAGCAGGCAGAGAAGCTGCATCGGGAAAATCAGTACGCCATTGCGGTGCGGGCCCCCATGAACGGAATATTTGAAATCGGCTGCTGGCTTCGGGGAATGCAGGAATTTATGATGGATATGTATGAGGAGCCTGAGATTACGCACGCCATCTGTGAGAAGATTCTGGAGGTCCAGCTGGAAGTCTACGGCATGATTCTGGATGAAGTAGGCGAGTTCGTGGACATTGTGGAAACCGGCGATGACTACGGCAGCCAGAATGCACTGCTGATTTCTCCGAACAGCCTGAAGGAGTTCATTCTCCCCAGACGGAAGCGGCTGAATGACATGATTCACCGGAAGGCGCCCCATGCAAAAGTATTCCTGCATTGCTGCGGCTCCATTGCACCAATCATTGATGACCTTGTGGATTGCGGCGTGGATATTCTAAACCCTGTGCAGACGATGGCGTGCAATATGGACCCCTATATGCTCAAGGAAAAGTTTGGGGACAGGATTGTGTTCCATGGCGGAGTTGACACCCAGAAGGCACTGCGTGGAAACGCCGAAGATGTAGCTGCTGAGGTAAGCCATATGCTTGATGCGCTGAACCACAACGGCGGCTATATCCTGTCCAGCTGCAACCATATTCAGTCGGATGTCTCACCGGAGAATATCTGCGAATTGTTCAAGGCAGCAAAGGAACTCAGCATGAAGTGACCCATAAAACAGCCAGGGAAGCTCTGATGATACCGGCCAGAGCTTCCCTAGTCTATTTGTTCTAATTTGAAAAGAACGGGGCGGACGCCGTCCGTACAGCAAAGCAGCTTCAAAAAACATCCTGGTTCAGGACGGTGTTTCTTTCTGTCGTAAAATGTCCACAAAATAGTCTTCTACTGTTTACTAATTCTTCACCATTTTCACAACGGGTGTGGTATAATACAATTACACAACGGAGGTGAGTGAGGAATGCCGATGCCGTGGAAATATCTGCGGATGACCCGACGGCGGCCCTGTGACACACTTCCTCCCGGGTAGACAAACGATTCACAAATTGGCTGCGGCTCTTACCCACGAGCCGCAGCCTGAATTTTTGCCCAAAACACCAGGGGCTGAAAATAATGAAAAAAAGACTTGCAATTTCTGCCAGCCTGTGCTATAATCCATGAGTCGTGTGAAGCACAACAAAATATCCGGGTGTGGCGAAGTTTGGTATCGCGCTTGAATGGGGTTCAAGAGGCCTCGAGTTCGAATCTCGACACTCGGACCATAAAAAACAGAGGGAACGCAAAGCGTTCCCTCTGTTTTTATGGTCCGGCCAAGAGATTCGAACAATCAAATGCAAGGCTCCGGTGGACTGTTCTTTAGGTTGTGAGTGTCAGATATGCAGACCTATCACATCTGATGAATAAATTTTTGGGTGGACAACCGGCTCGGTTTATGCGATAATGGGGCCAAAGCATATTTATAGTTTGAGGTGTCCAATGAATGCACAAACTGTTTCCAAAACGAAATCCAATAAAGCCTTTATGATACTGTCTGCCATGGGGATACTGTTTGTGGTGGACCAGCACAGTGGGGATGGCATTGGGCTGATAACGTCGGTTTTTCCTTACGGCTCCTTTTTTATGCCTATGTTTATGTTTATTTCCGGTTATTTCTGGAAGGAAAAGCAGGTGCAGAGCTGGTCGGCGGCAGGGGCCTATCTGGTGGGCAAATTCAAAAAGCTGATGGTGCCGTATCTGCTTTGGTCGGTGTTTTATGGCTTTATGGTCACTGTATTAAATTGGGCGGGCATGAAGCTGCCTCAGCCCTCGATTCTGAATTTTGTGTATTCCGTTTTCACCGATGGAACGGCCTTCGGGCTCAACGGAGCAGCCTGGTTCGTGCCGACGCTGTTTGCCGTTACAGTGACCTATACGCTGCTTCGAAAGCTGATGGGCAGGCTTTGGAATGATACCGGGGCGCTTGCCGTGTTTATTCTGGCAGGTGCGGCGACGGTAGCACTGGTGCAAAGGTCCGGCGGCGTATATTACAAGGCGCTGCTGCTGTATAAAATCGGCTTCTTTATTCAGTTTTTTCAGCTTGGGCTGTACTTTAACCGATATTTGGAAAAGTGGTTTGACCGCACCAACGGCCTGGGGCTGTGCCTTTCCATGATGGTGGTGAATTTCGTGCTGCTGGCTGGGTATGGAAATTTGGACATGGGCGTGCTGTCGGTTATGGATGGTTTTTCCGCCGGAAATTGTCTGGTGCCCCTGCTCACAGCTGTCACAGGCATTTTCTTCTGGCTGAAAATCGCAAAATTCATGGAGCCTGTGCTGGGCGGGAGCAAACTGGTCAACTACATATCCGACCACACTTTCTTCATTATGATGCACCATGTGCTGTTCCTGGTGGCGTTCAGCGTGCTCCTGTTTGCGGGCATGAAGCTGGGGGTTCCGGGGCTTGGGGATTTTGATGTGGGGGCTTTTCTGTCGGACCCATGGTATCGGTATGTGCCCTACGGGTGGATGAAAGCAGCGTATTTCCTGTTCAGCACTGCCGCAACTGTGGTATTCAGCTGCCTGTTTGATTGGATAGCACAGAAAATCAGAAGGAAATAACCGAGGCCGGGGCGTTTGCCCCGGCCCGATTTGTTATTTTGCCAGAAGATTGTACACGTAGTAATCCCGGAGGGCCTCTTGCGTGGCAGAGCCATCCCGGCTGGCTGCTATGAGGATGGTTTCGTTGTCGAACCAGTAGATGGTTTCCTCCCGGATGTCGTTTTGGTTTTCCCGGGCAAATTGCAGGTAGGTTTGTCTGCCAAAATCCAGAACGCCGATGTTGGAAATGCAGCCGTCGTTTTCCCGCTCCGGGTCGGGCTCTCCGTAGATCAGCAGCCTTTGGCCGTCGGCGCTGGGGATGCATTGCATACGGGGATAGGGGACCTGCGGCCAGGTGTAGTGCTCTATTTGGGTGCGCTGGCCGGTTTCTAAATCGAGCACGAAGACATTCCGGCTTTCATCCACCCACAGGGCAAAGCCGATGCCTGCATAGTGGTTTCCCCAGCTGGAGTGCCGGCTGAAGCCGTCCAGAAACTGAAGCCCTGCCACGGGCAGCGCCGGCGGTTCGGTCAGGGTGTAGTTGCCCGATTCGTCTGGGTAGAGCAGCGACGAGGTGCCGTCATCTTCAAAATGCAAAATAGGTAAAGATTTTAAAAGGAGAAATAGCATTATAGCCTGCTTCTTTGGCTTTTGCAACCCGGCCTGAGGCTTTCCGGCTGTAAAATTAATAAAGTCTTAACCTTGAAAAGGTTGCTTTTGTCTGCTGCTTTCGGTATAATTATCTCAAATGAGTTTACACCATTGGGAGGAAACTGCTATGAAATGTAAAAAATGGATGAGCCTGCTGCTGTGTGCAGCCATGGCGCTGACTATGACGGCCTGCTCCGGGAAGGAAAACGCCGTCTATGTCCAGCGGGTGGGCGATTTGATGAACATGGGCGGCATTGCCCCGGGGGACCGGTTTGCGGGCATGGTTGTCTCTGAAAACGTCACCGAGATTGAAAAGGATTCGGACAAGACCATTGCAGAACTGAAGGTCCGGGAGGGCGACGATGTGAAAAAGGACCAGCCCCTCTTTGCCTACGACACCGAGGAGCTGCAGCTGGCCCTGGAGAAAAAGCTGCTGGAGCTGGAGCAACTGAATGCCTCCATTGAAAACTTCAATCGGCAGATTAAGGACCTGGAGCGGGAGCGCAGCGGCGCCAGCTCCTCGGAAAAGCTCCAGTACACCGTTCAGATTCAGTCCTTGCAGGTGGACCTGAAGGAGGCGGAGCTGAACGTCAAGGCCAAGGAGACCGAGGTCACCAAGGCCCAGGAGATTCTGGAAAACGCCGTGGTCGTCGCTCCGGTGGCCGGACGCATCCGGTCCATCAACGAAAGCGGCACCGACCAGAACGGCAAGGCCCTGCCCTACATCGTCATCCAGCAGGCGGGGGCCTATCGGGTCAAGGGCACCCTGGGCGAGCTTCAGCGGGGCGGCATCGTCGAGGGGGACAAAATGCGCATTCTGTCCCGGACCGACAGCAGCCAGGTCTGGACCGGCTCTGTGACCCTGGTGGACTATGAAAGTCCCGTGACCGGGGACCAGAACTCCGCTATGATAATGGGCAGCTCCCCCGACGAGATGACCTCCTCCAGCAAGTATCCCTTCTACGTGGAGCTGGACAGCACCGAGGGCCTGCTTCTGGGCCAGCACGTGTATCTGGAGCTGGACACCGGCGACCAGGAGACCAAGGCGGGCATCAGCAGCGCCTTCCTGGTGTACGAGGAGGACGGCACCACCAGCGTCTGGGCCGAGAGCAAGGGCAAGCTGGAAAAGCGGACCGTGACGCTGGGGGAGTACAACTCCATGAACGACACCTATGAGATTCTGGAGGGCCTGACCGAGGAGGACTACATCGCCTTCCCGGACCCCGAGCTGTGCCAGCCGGGCGCACCCACCACCCATGAGTACGTGGCTCCCGAGACCGAGGCACCGGAGGCGCCCATGGAGGGCGCAATGGAAGGCGGGGTGGCCTGATGGCGATTTTGAAGCTCACGGACATCTGCAAGGACTACGTCCAGGGCAAGGAGCCTGTGCGGGTTCTGAAAAATGTCAATATGACCGTGGAAAAGGGGGATTATCTTGCCATTATGGGCCCCTCCGGCTCCGGCAAGACCACCCTGATGAACATTATCGGCTGTCTGGACGTGCCCACCTCCGGCAGCTATGAGCTGGACGGCAAGAATTTGGAAAACATGACCGACGATGAGCTGGCGGAAATCCGGAACAAGTATCTGGGCTTTGTGTTTCAGCACTTTTACCTGCTTCCCAAAATGTCCGCCCGGGAGAATGTGGCGCTGCCCCTGCTGTATGCGGGGGTTCCCATGAAGGAGCGTATGGAGCGGGCGGATGAGGCCCTGCGGGCCGTTGGCCTGGAGGAGCGGCTGAACTTCCTGCCCAACCAGCTGTCCGGCGGCCAGTGCCAGCGAGTGGCCATTGCCCGGGCCATGGTGGGAAAGCCCTCTCTGCTGCTGGCCGATGAGCCCACCGGCGCGCTGGACACCAAGTCCGGCAACCAGATTATGGAGATTTTCCGCCAGCTCAGCAACGATGGCATGACCATCATTATGATTACCCACGAGCCCAGCATCGCCGCCTGTGCGGACAAGACCCTCCACATTCTCGACGGCGAGCTGCACACCAATGATTCCGGGGAGGGAGGTGCCGCAGATGGCAGCCAAGTCTAAAAAGAAGATTATTATTCTCAGCGCTGTGGCGGTCCTGGTTCTGGCCATTGGCTGCGGCGTTTGGTACTACCTGGGCCACAACAGCTCTGAGCCGGTCTATGTCTACCCCTTTCAGTACATCGGCATGACCGAATACTGGGGCGACTCCCAGGAGAGCTACGGCCCGGTGTCCACCGACAAGATTCAGACCGTCTTTCTCAGCGACACCCAGACGGTGACGGAGGTCTGCGTCAAGGAGGGGGATGCGGTGAAAAAGGGCGATTTGCTGATGACCTTTGACACCACCCTGTCGGACCTGGCCCTGGAGCGCAAGCGCCTGGGCGTGGAAAAGCTGAAGCTCCAGCTGGACGAGGCTAAAAAGCAGCTTCGGGAAATCAACAGCATGGAGCCTATGGAGGAGGTGGAGTACGAGCCTCCCGAAATCAGCGACCCCGACCTGGGCGAGCCTCTGGCCGGCAGCTTTGAGATTTCCACCAACAAGCAGTACGACGGAAGCTCCAGAGAAAAGGCCCTGATTTGCTGGATCAGCGACGGGGTAGAACTGAATAACGACCTGTTCGACTGGGTCCTCGGGTATGCAGGAAAGTACCAGCAGGCCAATATGCCTGAGCCGGAACCCGAGCCTGAGCCTGAGCCTGATCCCAGAGCCTACACCAACCCAGACGCCGAGCAGTACCACACGCAGGTGGAG
>JAUNPV010000005.1 GCA_030536515.1 Eubacteriales bacterium | reverse complement strand
GCGGACGGAGAAACCCACATACGTCGCTCCCCTCACGGGGAGCGTGGATTGAAATATTAAAATGGCGGCGAGGGTACTCCCCCGCCGCTGTCGCTCCCCTCACGGGGAGCGTGGATTGAAATAGACCACCACCCGGGACATCATCGACAACGCCAGTCGCTCCCCTCACGGGGAGCGTGGATTGAAATGCCGTATGCGTAACTTTTGCAACTGCACATAGGGGTCGCTCCCCTCACGGGGAGCGTGGATTGAAATTTATTGATTCTGGGTCCGATAAATCAACGTATATGTCGCTCCCCTCACGGGGAGCGTGGATTGAAATTTCACTCATTTTGGTTCCTCCCTCTGTAAATTTGTCGCTCCCCTCACGGGGAGCGTGGATTGAAATAAAAATGTATTTGCAAAAGGAAACTTTTGTATTGGTCGCTCCCCTCACGGGGAGCGTGGACTGAAATTATACTTACCAGACCACATAATACAATCATATCGTCGCTCCCCTCACGGGGAGCGTGGATTGAAATATTTAGACTATGATAAAGTTAATTACAAACCTTACAGTCGCTCCCCTCACGGGGAGCGTGGATTGAAATATGGAGCCTTAAAGCTAGTACCATATAAGAGGCGGTCGCTCCCCTCACGGGGAGCGTGGATTGAAATTCTAATTAAAGAAAATAAAAAAGGAAATGTTTAGTCGCTCCCCTCACGGGGAGCGTGGATTGAAATGCTGTCCACGGCGTCGGCGTCCACGTACTCGGTCGTCGCTCCCCTCACGGGGAGCGTGGATTGAAATGTCTTGCTTTGGTGCCTTATTACTGCACACATCAGTCGCTCCCCTCACGGGGAGCGTGGATTGAAATTTTCCTCCTTATTGATTTTTGGTGTTCCTCCCTGTCGCTCCCCTCACGGGGAGCGTGGATTGAAATAGCGCATTTTGATATATAACAGGGGCGTGGCTGCGTCGCTCCCCTCACGGGGAGCGTGGATTGAAATACAGCCTCTTGTATGAGGTAATGCGATTGTTGAGTCGCTCCCCTCACGGGGAGCGTGGATTGAAATACTGTCCTCGGTTGTGTTTGTTCCGTCCTCATACGTCGCTCCCCTCACGGGGAGCGTGGATTGAAATGTATAAGTACATTTGGTGGACTTGACGGGAGGTTGTCGCTCCCCTCACGGGGAGCGTGGATTGAAATATTCCCCGTGCCCAGCGGGAGGTGGCCCGGAAGCGTCGCTCCCCTCACGGGGAGCGTGGATTGAAATAGACAGGGCTTATGCTGCCGGGTGGAATGGCGTGTCGCTCCCCTCACGGGGAGCGTGGATTGAAATGGGTGGTGATGGACTAAAGAACGATGGCGGATGGGGTCGCTCCCCTCACGGGGAGCGTGGATTGAAATAGACCGCTGTCCACGGCGTAAAGTGAGTTAAGAGTCGCTCCCCTCACGGGGAGCGTGGATTGAAATACGGACAGTCTGAAACTCGCCGCTGGAATTGGCAGTCGCTCCCCTCACGGGGAGCGTGGATTGAAATGATAGTCCGTTTCGGAATGCAAAAACGGTAGGAGTCGCTCCCCTCACGGGGAGCGTGGATTGAAATTTATCCTCGTCATGTGTGAGGCTGCTTCCCTGCAGTCGCTCCCCTCACGGGGAGCGTGGATTGAAATATCAATTTCAAGATGGCCGTCAACCACCTGATAGGTCGCTCCCCTCACGGGGAGCGTGGATTGAAATCCGGCAAACTGCCCGGCCATGGCGGTACCGGCAATGTCGCTCCCCTCACGGGGAGCGTGGATTGAAATGGCGTACCGCCGCCGGTTGTGGAATACTGGCCGGGTCGCTCCCCTCACGGGGAGCGTGGATTGAAATGGCTTGTCTGTACCAATGATGTAATCAGGATTCATTGTCGCTCCCCTCACGGGGAGCGTGGATTGAAATTTGTCCCGCCTCCAGCTTTTTGGGTGTAACGGAAGTCGCTCCCCTCACGGGGAGCGTGGATTGAAATTCACCTTCGGTGTGCTTGCACAGATCGGACAGGACGTCGCTCCCCTCACGGGGAGCGTGGATTGAAATGTGTGTATCACCAACAGCTTGCTGCCGGGGATATGTCGCTCCCCTCACGGGGAGCGTGGATTGAAATAACACAGACGGTGCTGACACCGGGCAAAGTTCAGTCGCTCCCCTCACGGGGAGCGTGGATTGAAATTCCGGGTCCAGGGTCAAGGTGACGAAATATTGGGGTCGCTCCCCTCACGGGGAGCGTGGATTGAAATCAATTCCACGGACTTCTCCAGAATACGCATAAGGTCGCTCCCCCCAGGGGGAGCGTGGATTGAAATCGACTACCTCGCCGCCATATCTGACCAGGCTATTGTCGCTCCCCCCAGGGGGAGCGTGGATTGAAATACCATCCCTGCCGGTGCTTCGGTGGGGAGAAGGAGTCGCTCCCCCCAGGGGGAGCGTGGATTGAAATTCAAATGCTTTTGAGAAAGATTTAAAAGCACTGGGTCGCTCCCCTCACGGGGAGCGTGGATTGAAATATGCCGGAAACCGCCATGTCTGCATACACCCCAAGTCGCTCCCCTCACGGGGAGCGTGGATTGAAATGGAACCCTGGAAGGGGATACCATGCGGGCCGCAAGTCGCTCCCCTCACGGGGAGCGTGGATTGAAATTGATTGAAGGCCTCGGCGGCTTTTTCCAGAGCTTTGTCGCTCCCCTCACGGGGAGCGTGGATTGAAATTGTTCGTATTCTGCGGCTGGGGCAATAACGGCATCGTCGCTCCCCTCACGGGGAGCGTGGATTGAAATTTTTCTTTTTCGTTGGCGGCCTTGTCTGGGCACTGTCGCTCCCCTCACGGGGAGCGTGGATTGAAATATAAATGCTACTATATGATTTGCCACCATTTGCAGGTCGCTCCCCTCACGGGGAGCGTGGATTGAAATATTCCTTTCTTGCTGTATCTGTTTTTCTAATATTGTCGCTCCCCTCACGGGGAGCGTGGATTGAAATTCTGGCTTTGTGGTATATGCACCGGTTCTCACAGGTCGCTCCCCCAGGGGGAGCGTGGATTGAAATGATGAATTTGACGAGTGGGTGATACGAGACTATTGTCGCTCCCCCCACGGGGAGCGTGGATTGAAATAGGGCCTGCATCAATGTCTCCTGGGTGTCGCCCTGTCGCTCCCCCTCACAGGGAGCGTGGATTGAAATGCATTGCCGTTGTTGTTGACATTGGCAAAATTTGTTGCTCTCCTGCCCAGCCAAACAAACCGCAGCGCCCTGCCCCGAAACGGGGCAGGGCACTGCGGTTTGTTTGGTGAATCATTCCTGTGCTTCGCTCCACAGGAATCTTTTGAGATTGACGTGGGTCTCATCCTTCATAGGAACCCCCTCCGCCTCCAGCAGCAGTCGCTGCTCCGGCCAGTCCGGAGTCAGGCGGGCAAGCTGGCCGTAGGTGGCGACCCTGCCCGCCGGGATTTCCTCCACCACGGACAGCACCTCGTAAACAAGCTCCTCGGTCATTTTTCTGCCTTCCATGGGTAGGCGCCCTCCAGTTTTAGGAGGGCTGATTTTTTGTCGAGGCCTCCGGCGTAGCCGGTTAGGCTGTTGTTGGCGCCGATGACCCGGTGGCAGGGGACGATGACGGAAATTTCGTTATGGCCCACTGCGCCGCCCACGGCCTGGGCGGACATTCGGGGCAGGCCCCGGGCTTGAGCGATTTGGCTTGCGATTTGGCCATAGGTGGTGGTCCGGCCGTAGGGGATTTGCCGCAGGAGGGCCCAGACCTCCATTTGGAAGGGCGTGCCGGTCATGTGAAGGGGCGGGGTGAAATCCGGCTCCCGGCCGGAAAAATAGATATCCAGCCACGCCCTGGCCGCCGACAGTGCCGGGGTCTCCCCTGTCTCGTGGACCGGGTCCAGGCTGTGGGCGTAGAATTTTTCCCCCTGGAACCACGCTCCGGTCAGTCCCAGGTTGTCGGCGGCGAGCAGCATGGGCCCCAGGGGCGAATGGTAGGTGGTGATATACTGCACGGGGCATCCCTCCTAAATTGTCTGTTTTCTTTACGATAGCCTGATTTTCGGGTTCTGTCAAGGGGCAAAAAAGGGACAGTGCCGGAAGTTGGCACTGTCCCGGGGGATTATGATGCTTTTCTGCGCTTCCTGATTAGCAGCACGGCCAGGGCGGCGGCGCTGAGGGTCAGGACGGCGGTCCAGGCGGCGATGGCGCTGGTGTCGCCGGTTTTGGCGTTGGTGGGGTCGATGGGGACCTCCTCCACCTTGAACTTCCAGACCACGGTGCCCAGGGTGTCGGCGAACTCATTGCCCATGTCGATGGGCACGGTGAGGGTCAAATCCAGGGTGGTGGACTTGCCGGGGGCCAGGGTGGCCAGCTTAATCCAGCCGCTCTTTTCGGCGGCGTTATAGTCGTCGCCCTCGTAGAGGATGTCGCCGCCCTTGTGCTCTACCTGGAGGTTCATCTGGCGGATGAACTCGGGGTTGAGGTCGCTGCCCTCGGCCTTGATGTAGACCCGGATGTTGATGCCACGGCCGGCCTTGTGGGTGATTTTCACCTGCTGGTGAAGCACATCGCCGGGCATGACGTTTTTCAGCTCCGGGAACAGGTCATCGGGGTAGGACAGGCTGCCCTGGTCGAAGCCGGGGAGGAAGGAGAAGGCCTTTTTGGAATAGACCACCTGGCCGATTTCGTCGGCATAGGCGGTGAGGCTGAGGCTAAGAACCACCGTCAGCGCAAGAAGGAAGGAAATCAATTTTTTCATATCCGTACCTCCTTAAGCGACGGAAGTGACTGTGCCACTCTCGATTTTAACGCCCCAGGCAATTTCACAAGGTGTCTTGCCCTCGGCGTTCGTTCCGTCGGCCTGAATGGCCTCTGCCATGACTTCAATCACCTGTTTGCCGCCGTCTGCATCGTCGTAAGAACCAGTTAGATTGATACTGCTAATCAAATCAGATGCAGGCTTATCGCCGGGTGCAACCGGCTTCGTGTAGTAGTAATAGCCGTTAAGCGGTTTCCAACCATCACCGGGCGTAAAGCTAGGAATCTCAGCCGTTCCGCCGATGTGCTGGCCCTCGTCATTGACCCGGTAGGTGACCAGCTTTACACGGAGGTAGGCGTTGATATTGCCGGTGTTGGTGACGTTGACGTTGGATTTGGTGGTGCCGTTAAACTCTTCCGTTACCGTGCAATCGACCTTGGCGGGGGTGAAGCTGTTTTCCACGGGGGCGGTGTCGGTGGTCAGGTAGGCCAGGGTGCCGCCGATGGCCAGGGTGAGCAGGAGCAGACAGGAGAGGAGCAGGGTACCGGCTTTTCGATAGTGTCTGCGTCTGGGACGCATGGGTTGATATTTTCCGTGATACATGATTCTCCTCCTCCCTTATTTTGTTCCGCTAGCGCCGGATACATTTGTTTTAACTCCACTGTAGCCGTTGAGCCAGTAGGGATTCTCCGGGGTATTTGTGCAGGTGATATTTCCCTTGGGATTCTTAGAAGACAGGCTTGCGGAATTATCAGCATAGGTGGGGTTATACCGCCAGCTCCAGCCGGTGTCTTCTTCGATGGTGTAATTACCAACGGGCAGCTCGTAGATGGTTTTGCTCTGGTTGCCGACGATGGTGACCTCGGTATACTTCTGGTCGTCCTTCTTCACGGTGAACACATAGGGTTCATTGTCTGCGCCGCCGGACTTGATGACGGTCAGCTGGCAGGTCTTGACGTGGAGGAGGAAGGCGGGGGTGCCTCCGTTCTCGGGGTTTGTCCAACCACAATCCGTGCCGGGGCAGGCCGTGTGGACAAATGTAGTGTCATCCGTGACAACCTTATCGCCAATCTTTACGGAGGCATTCACCATCACATCCTGTTTGGTATTGATTTTACCATCTGTAACTTTGGAGGGGTCCGGCGTGTAATCAATTATCAACACAGGCGCAGCACCCATGGTAGATGTATTCGCCGAAACCTCGTTGTGCTTCCACTTGGTGTCTCTGAGGTTTTCGATGAAGTCGGTGGGAACCGTATCACCGTAGTAAACCTCGCCGTCCTTGTAGGTCAGCTCGGGCTTAAAGACGTTGATAGCTGCTTCATCGTTGCCAGACTGTTCTTCAGCGGCTGTCCCACTGGAAGTAGCACTAGCCTCAGACTTTGGCTTTACCGTGACAACCACCTTGTAGACTTGGTCTTGGTCAAGGTTCTGATAATCCGTAATTGCTTCATCCTTGCTGTTCAGATAGGAAACAGTGATATCCACATACTCGGTCTGCCAGGCTGCCAAGCCGTAGTTTTCGTCGGGCTTGGTCAGGTCCAGTTCCACATCCCCCACCTTGGCGGTTGCGCCGGATTTGAGCTGGTCGGCGGTGAGGCTGCCTAGGAGGTAGACGTTTTTGTCTTGGGCGGTGACGGTGATATCCTTGATGGGCACATTGACCTGGGGTCTGTTAAATGTCAAAACCGCTTCAGTGGAATCCTTATCCTTGTAAACGCCGGCATCGGTGTTGGTGTAGACGTTGTTGCCGCCCAGGAAGCCGGCCTTGGGGGTGACCGTGAAGGAAATGACCAGCTTATCGCCACGGTAGGTCACTGTGTCGTTCTGCTTGACCGTGCCAACGTAGTTTTCAGCAAAATCAAACCCGGTCACATTGACCTTGTCTCCATTCACAGTGGCCTCTGCACCCATGGAGTCGGGGTTTTCTTCCCACCTGTTTTCGCCTACATAGCTGTAGGTTTCCAAGGTGATATCAGAAACGCCAGCACCCTGGGGAAGTTCAAAGGCGGGAGCGATAATGTCTTTAATGACAGTATTCTCATCCAGTGTCGTAGCAGAACCGCCCTGCTGGATTTGGTCGGAAATCTGCTGGAAGATGCTGTTCAGCGTGCCTGCATCCGAAGCAGAAAGATAGTAGCTTGGATTCTTAGGGGAGCCGTTGTTAGAGGACACACTCTGCATAAACTGATTCTCACGGTGGCTATTGTTGTCCTGAGCAATACCGTTAGAGGTTGCATCAGCGCCAGGGAAAACGCCGACAGAGTACACAACTGCACCGCCAGCTTTAATGCTGGATGCGTTGGTGATTGCTGCACTAGCTACTTCTTCACTAAAATAACGAGAAGATGTCGGAGAACCATCGGTGAAGAACACAACGACTCTGGCTCTCCTTTCGCCTTCAGGTACAGGATTGGCATTCAGAATCCGGTTGGCCATATCCATACCAAGATCGGCCCGCGTCGCGCCATTGGCATCCAAGGTGCTAATCGCATTATCAACCATTGTCTGGCCCTGTTGGGTGTCCATATTCTGGAGCACATCAACAAGGTTCTGTGAGGTTATACTATTATAACTCACACCAATTCCGCCACGATTATTGCGTATAGACAGAAGTTCTGTATTTGAATCAGGACTTGCAAACCCGACCACGGCAACACGATGGTTTACATCATCTTCATTGCCCAGGATACCGTCCGGTCCGGCGGCTTTCGCAGCAACGCTGTTTGCGAAGGTTGTAACCGCAGATTCCAATGCTTCCAAACGGGAAGTATTGACCGTTCCGTACTGATAATAGGTTTTATTAGGAACGGTATCCTCACCAAGGGAAGTTTCGATGACAACACGATTCTGGTTTCGCAACTGATAATAGTAGGTGTACTGGTAAACCTGCACAGCCTGATAGATGGGGCCATAGTCTCCAAAGTCCGGTGTACTTGTGAGACCGTCACTCTGAGCAATCTGCGTTCCATTGACAGAATAAGTATAGGTATAACCCCCAAATAAACTTCCGGACACGCTAACCGTTACATTCTGATATTGTCCGTCAGCGACTTTGATGTATAGATTGTTTCCATTCTGATAGTAATAGTTGTAATAGTAATTTTGTGTACTATTGTTGAGTGACTCATAGCGATTGACCCTAGTTTGGTCAACCTGAACTTGCACATATCCGCCATCAACCGGGTAATACAGGTTTTCGTCTCCCTTGTTGAATCGCCTGTAATGAAGGTATTCGTTACTTCTGTCTTCATAAGCCGAATAAGCCTTCTCAGAGGACATGGAGTCACCCATTGAGCCGGACTGATCAAGCACCAGAATGATATCTGTGGGGACATCTTTTGTGGTTTCCGTGATGATTTTATCGCCTGTGGCATAGGCTTCCAGGGTGATGGTGTAGCGGCCCTCGCCGTCTGCTTTGGCGGTTTTGCTGATGACCATACCCTCCGTTTGAGGTTCATCGGCTGCCCGGACAGGGAGAGCCAGGGTACCGGGAACGGCCAGGGACAGCAGCAGCGACAGGGCCAGGAGCAGAGATATCGCCTTCGATTTCTTCATATTCTGCCTCCTCCCTCTCATCCTTCGACAGGTGCACCAAAGGGCGCAACATTATCGAAATTGACCGCAGGATAAATGATTTCACTGATTACAGACTCATTCACACATTCTTCGAGCACCACCGGAGGCAGCGGCTCACCCTCAAGGGCAGTAATTTTCGCCTCGATTTCTGCATTTTCCTCATCTGTCAGAGCCATCAGCTCATCCTCCGGTGTAGTGTCCACAATAGTAAACAGCTCATCCAGCGTTTCACAGGCCATCAGCCGTTCAAACAGGCTCAGCTCATGGCAAGGGCACAGGCAATTTTCGCCGGTGCAGCCCTCCTGGCAGGTTTCCAGGTGGGTGATGGGGTCGGCGGTGGGTTTAAACAGAGGGCAGGTTTCGGTGTGGGTGCCGTCGGTTGTGCCGCAGGTGCAGGTGGGGGTGGTCACTTCCGTGGTTTCCGTGGGGGCGGTGGTTGGGTCTGTGGTTTCGGCGGGTTTTTCGCAGACGGGGCAGCCCTCTACGTAGGTTTTGGTGCCGTCCTCATTGGTCTTGCAGATGCAGGTGGGCTGGGTGGGCTTGGCGGGGCAGCCGTCCAGGTGGAGCTTTTCCCCGTTTTCCTCTTTCAGTGCCTCGCCGCAGGTGCAGGCGGGCTGGGTGGGGGCGGTCGCCGGGGCGGGGTAGCAGCTGTCGGTGTGGGTGTGCTCGGAGAGGTTGCAGGTGAGCTTCTTATAGCACGCATCGGTGTGGTTGTGGCCCTGGGGCTCCTGGCAGGTGAGGGTTTTCTCATTGCAGGCATCCACATGGGTGTGGGTCTCATCCTCGGGAAGGGTGCAGACCGTCTTTACCTCATAGCAGGCATCGGTATGGACGTGGCCCGGCTGGTCGCAGACCGGGGTTTCGCTGCGGGTATAGCAAGCGTCGGTGTGGACGTGAGCGGTCTGGCCGCAGGTGGGGGTCCGGGTTTCGGCGGTGTCCGTCTGGGTGGCCAGGGTACCGGGGGTCCAGACGGAGATAAGCACCGCCAGACACAGCACCAGCGCCACGACTTTCAGTTTTTTCATATGGCTACCTCCTTACGGTTCGGGCCAGCCCTTGGCTTCCAGGGGACTGCTTCCGTTGTTGGCCACCTGAACGGCATAGGCCTTGACATCCACAGAAGCGGTGCTGTTCTGATAGATGTTGCCCATAGAGGCGTCAAAGCTGACGGAGGCAAACAGCGGCTCCGTCACAGCGCCGGGCTTCAGGGGCTTGTTATAATAGTAGAATCCGTCCTTTGCGGTCCAGTTGTCGTCGGCAAAGTCGATGACCAGCAGGCCAAGGTCCGGCTTGCCCTCCACGCCCTTGGCCAGGGTCAGGGACTTGTCCACCTTGACCCGGACATAGGCCTCGTTGGCGCCGGCGTTTTTGACCTCGACGATTTTGGTGACCTCAGTGCCGGGCATGACGCCGCTGACGCCGCCCTGGGGGAAGGGGGTGGTTTTCTCCGCATCGGCCCACTCCTGGAGCCGGATGCTGATATCGCCGGTGGTTATGACGTTGCGGGCGGTGTCCTCGGCGGTAAAATACGCCAGGGTCCCGCCGGCCAGCAGGGACAGGCACAAAACCAGCACGGCTGCTGCAAACAGTCTTCTTTTCATTGGCTTCACCTCTGTTTGGATTTTTTCATTTTTCTCATCTGTCCTGCAATTGCACAGGGCATACAAGGATATTCCGGGTTAAGTGAAATACCCTTGTATGCCCTGCGCCCCGGGGGGGCGCAGGGTGGGGGGATTAGGTTACTCAGAGAAAATCTTGTCAAAGGCAGTCGTGAAGGCCTTAGACTCGCTTTCGGTATTATCTGCCTGAACGGCATAGGCAGTCACAACAACATCCCATTTAGCAGCAGCCATGGACTTATACAGGTCATCACCCTGGGTGATGCTTGCACTGAAATCCACAGAGGTGAAGATAGCGGGCAGTTCAGTGTCGGTCGTAGCACTGGGAACTGCTGCTTTATACTTGAGGACAACAGTGGTGAAACCGTCAGCAACAATAGGGTCACCAACAACTTCAAAATCAGTGGACTGGCCTGCGAAGTTAACCATGGCAGACTCATTATCGTGGAAGAAATCGGATGCATCATAGACAAAGCTAGGCATCTTAACCGTCACACGGACATAGGAGTCAACGCTGTTAGCAACAACAACGACAACAGGATTCTTGGGAACGGAGGTACCAGGGGTAATGTCCTTTGCATTATCTGCAACCCACTCATCCTCATTCAGTGCAATGTCGAGATTGCCAACAGTAAAGGTGTTGATCTTATTATCAGTGTCGGTGAAGTATGCCAGGGTGCCGCCAATGACTGCGGTTGCAGCCAGGGCAACGACCAGGCACAGGGCCAGGATTTTCTTTTTCATGTTGTTTGCTCCTTTATACTCATTTTTAGGAATACGATGTGAATAATTGCTTAGGCTTCGGGATCAAGGTCCTTCACTTGGGCCCAGGCCTCAGTTACACTCAAGTTAGCCCTCTGGCAAGCATATGCGGTGAAAGTCAGAGTCGGTGTAGCATTAGCAGCAGGCATATTATCCTGAGTCAATTGGTCGGTTACGGTGACTTCGTCATCCACAAGAAGTTTCCAGGAACGAGTCGTATCCGTCTTGTTGACTTCACGATACCACACATTTGTTTCTCCAGCAACCGGAGTCCATCCATTTGTGCTATCAAGGGTAGTAGTGTAGTCCAGCCATTCGGGTTTGGGGTCGGGTCCGATAAATTTGACGAACAGGTAGCAGTCCTCACTACCCTCGTCAACACTGACAACGGGGTCCTTTTCATAAGTAGTACCAGGAATCAAGGCGTAGGTGTTGCCATAAGAAATAGTGTCACTACCTACTTCAGTTTCGTGCAAGTCAATACCAACTTTTCCGATAGTAAAGGTATTTTTAACTTCCTTAGAGGTGTCGGTCAGGTAGGCCAAAGTACCAGCAACCGTTGCGCCGATTACCAGGACGAAGGCCAGGAGCAGTGCGAGTGTTCTTTTCATAAAATTTCCTCCTTACATTTTTGGAAACTCATTTATTTCGGGAGCCTTTCGGCGTAACCCTGTGGTTTGCCCCGGAGCCGGGGGCTTTTCAGCGCTCGAATTTGCCTTTTTTCCGGCGGGAGGGCTTCTGCTGTTCTTCCTTCTTGTCCTCGAACAGCAAATCCGGCAGGAACATCAGAAGCAGAAGCACTGCGCCCACGCTGATGGCAACATAGGTGCCGGGGGGATTCTGGATATAGCTTGCCAGGTAGCCCAGCTTGGCGATGGTGAACACCGGCGTGCCGATGACGTTTTTATAATGGACCAGGGAGCCGTCCTCGGTGTCGTTGGCGTCGCCCTTGGTGCGGTAGCGCAGGACGGAGGGGTCCTCCTCATCCGGGACCACGGCCACAATCCGGTGGGTGGCCACGGTGTCCTCATCCAGCATGAAGGTGATGACATCCCCGGGCCGGAGGGATTGATAGTCCACCTTCCGGACGTAAATCAGGGAGCCCACGTGGTAGGCCGGCTCCATGGAGCCGGAGAGCACCGTGAACACCCGAAGCCCCACAAGCCGGACCCCCGCCAGCGCAATGGCCAGAACCACCGCCAGGGCCACCAGGATGCTGGTGATGATGTTGAAAATCTTCTTTGCTTTTCCCATGTTCTCTTTCCTGCATCACAGCGGCTGGGACGCTGCCTTTCCAGTGGTATTTTCCGGGCCCATTTGGGAGCGGACGGCGGCGAAGGTCATTTGCAGGACCCGCCGCCCGGTTTCCGGGGTGTCCGGCTGCTCGCCGTTCAGCACCTGAACGGCAAAGGCATTCAGCAGCACAAACAGGGCATACAGGCTCTGCTTGGCCTCCTCCCCGCTGGCAAACAGGGGGCGGACCTTCTCCGCCAGCTCATCCAGCTGACGGCGGTAGGGTGCCCGGGCGTGCTGGGCAAAGTTGGGCGAGAGATAGTAGTAAAGGAAGAACCGGCACACCTCCGGCCTGTCCAGCAGATACCGCCAGGCGGCGTAAAACACGGTTTCAAACCGCTTATCCAGGGACTCCCGGGGAGCAGACTGCCGGACCTGGTCAATCTGCTTGATGGCCTGGGCCATGAACTGCTGATTTTCCAGCAGAAAGGCCTGGACCAGCAGGTCCTCCTTGTCCTGAAAGTAACGGTAGATGTAAGCATCGTTCACGCCGGCATCGGCGCTGATGCGGCGGGTGCTCACGTCCTTCATGCCATAGCGGGCCACCGCCCGCACGGCACTGCACAGCAGAGCGTGTCGCTTGTCCTGGGTCAACGGTTCGTTCATCCTTTCCTGTGGGCATTCGCTACAGTGTTTTGAAAAAATAAGCCGCCAACGGCCCCGAAAGCAGGCACCTTTCGCAGAGTAGGCCCCTCTGTCAAAGGCAGGGGAAAATGCCTTGCAGGCGCTGCCCCTTTTCCCGGCCCACGGGGAAATGACACAAAACCTTGACTGCGGAAAATCACAGCCCCACCATGGTCAGCTTGTTCATGTTGTCCCGTTTCAGCTCCATGGAGGCGTGGACGTAGCGCTCCAGGGTGATGGTGGTGCTGGCGTGGCCCAGGATTTCGCTGAGCGACTTGATTTCAAAGCCCACCTCCACACAGCGGGTGGCGAAGGTGTGCCGCAGGGTGTGAAAGTGGACCCCCTCCAGGCCGCAGCTGGCGGTATAGCGGGACAGCCGGTATTGCAGGGCCCGGGGCTCCATATACGCCGCAGTGCCCGTCAAAACATAGGCCTCCGGGCTTCCGGGCTGCATCCGCCTGCAAAGGGCGGCGGCATCGTCGCTGAGGGGAATCGTCCGGGCGGAGGTGCCGCTTTTGGGCGGGCCGATGAGGATTTTTGTCTTTGCCGTCCGGTGGGGGCTGCTGTCTGCCAGACGCTGCATGGTGGCTGTGATTTTCAAAGTATTGTCGTCCAGGGAGATATTCTCCCAGCGCAGGGCGCACAGCTCCCCAATCCGGATGCCCGTCAGCAGGGCCAGGAGAATGCCGAATCTGCATTCGTCCAGGTCCGCCAGCAGAAAGCCCACAAAGGCCCCCTGCTCCTCCCGGGTCAGCACCCGCATTTCCCGTTTCCCCTCCCTGGGGTAGGGGATGTCCACCCGGGGGAAGGTCCCCGGGAACTGCTTGGCGGTGTAGTTGAGAATGGAGCGCAGCACCACCAGAATGTCCTTGACGGTTTTGGGGGCCAGTGCCTGGGCCAGCAGCTCCCCCGTAAACCCCGCCACCAGCTCATCGCAGAACGCCAGGGGATAGCAGCTCCCCAGCCTGGGCTTGATGTGCCGGTCCAGCACGGTCTGGTATTTGACGCAGGTGGCCTCCTTGAACCGGCCCCGCCCGGCCTGAAGCCACTGGTCGCAGAAAAATGCAAACCGGTGGCGGCCTGCGGCGGAGGGGCCGGGGCCTCCGCTGAGCAGGGCGGCCCTGGCCAGGGTGACCTTTTCCTTGGCCTGGGTGTAGGTTTTGCCGTAGCAGAACCCGTATTTGATTTTGCCGGAGAGCTCCCGGCCCTTGATGTAGCGGGCCTCCCAGCGGCCGTCCTTCCGTTTGAAAATGTTTTCGCCTTTCGCCATTTGGATGGTTCCTCCCTTTAAGAACTGTAGAAGGACTGCGGATTTGACTGCGGAAGCAGCCCGCCCCGGCCTTCCCATATACAGCATAGCGGCGAATTCTGAAAAAACCGGGACCGCCCTCCGAAAAAAAGCCTTTATTTTCGTTTACCCCTTGCTTTTTCCAGGAAAAGGATGTATAATCGCTAATGTATAGATGAGCGCAGCCTGACGCAGAGGGGCCTACTCTGCGAAATATCGGCCCGGCTGGGGTCTGATAAACAGAAATAATCCGGAAGCCTTCCGCTGGGCTTCCGGTTTTTTGTTTGGGATGGGCTTGTTACTTTACAACCCCGGGCTGCCATGATATAATGGGGAAAAACTGCAAGGAGGGATTGCCGATGGGGCTGCCTGCGAAAATGGTTCGGGCGCAGCTGGGGATTTTGAAGCCCCTGATCTGCGGCTGCTCTCTGGAGGCCAGCCGCAAGGGCCAGGATAAGCTGGGCGAGCTGATGGAGGCCCACCACCGCCGGGAGGTGCTGGTGAAGGTCCACCCTTTTGAAACGTTCCAGGGGGCCTGGATTACGCCCATGGACGAGCGGCGGCAGGGGGTGCTGCTGTACCTCCACGGCGGGGGCTACACCTGCGGCGATTTGGAATACGCCAAGGGCTTCGCCTCCACCCTGGCCGTGCGCTGCGGCCTCCGGGTGTTCTGCGCCGCCTACCGGCTGGCCCCGGAGCACCGGTATCCCGCCGCCCTGGACGATGCCCTCACTGCCTACCGTTATCTGCTGGACAAGGGCTACGGCCGGATTGTCCTGTGCGGCGAAAGCGCCGGCGGCGGCCTGTGCTACAGCCTGTGCCTGCGTTTGAAGGAGCTGGGGCTGCCTCTGCCCGCCGGGGTCATTGCCATTTCCCCCTGGACCGATTTGACGGCCTCCGGGGATTCCTACGAAACCAACCGGAACATCGACCCCACCATGACCGCTTCCCTGCTGGGCTTTTACGCCCAGTGCTATGCAGGCGACCTCCGGGACCCGCTGGTGTCCCCGCTGTTCGGCGAGCTGCAGGGGCTTCCCCCCTCCCTTTTCTTTGTGGGCGGGGATGAAATCATGCTGGACGACACCCGAATGCTTCACGAGAAGCTGCTGAAGGCCGGCTGCCGCAGCCAGATGATTGTGGCCCCGGAGCGGTGGCACGCCTATGTGCTCTATGACCTCAACGAAAACCAGGGGGATTTTGACACCGTCAACGGCTTTCTGGACAAGTTCCTGGGCCCCCAGCGGAAGCTGAAATGGATGCGACTGGACAATGCGGCGAAAATCTACCCCGCCGCCCTCCGGCGCAGCTGGAGCAACATCTTCCGCCTCTCCGCCGACCTGGTGGAGGACATCGACCCCCAGGTCATGCAGTCGGCGCTGGATGTGACCGTGCGGCGGTTTCCCTCCATGGCGGTGCGGCTGCGGCGGGGGGTGTTCTGGTATTATCTGGAGCAGGTCCCCCAGGCCCCGGCCCTGCGGCCGGAAAGCAGCTATCCCCTCACCCGGATGACCCTGGAGGAAATCCGCCGGTGCGCCCTGCGGGTGATTGTGTACAAAAAGCGGGTGGCCGTGGAGTTTTTCCACGCCATCACCGACGGAAACGGCGGGCTGATTTTTCTGAAAACCCTGCTGGCCGAGTATCTGCTGCAAAAATACCGGGTGGCCGTGCCCCCGGAGCTGGGGGTGCTGGGCCGGTTGGAGGCGCCTTCGGCGGATGAATTTGAGGACAGCTTTCTCAAATACGCCGGGGACATCAGCGCCAGCCGGGCCGAGGCCAACGCCTGGCGGCTGAGCGGCACCCCCGAGCCCGAGGGAGTGCTGGACCTGACCTGCTTCCGGATTTCTGCGGCGGAGGTGCTGGAAAAGGCCCACGCCCGCCAGGTCAGCCTGACGGAGTACCTGTGCGCCGTGATGCTCCAGGCGCTGCAAACTCTTCAGCGGGAGAAGGTCCCCTTCCGCCGCCGTCGGCGGGCGCTGAAGGTGCTGATTCCCGTGGACCTGCGGCGGCTGTTTCCCAGCCGGACCCTGCGGAACTTCGCCCTCTATTCCTCCCCGGGCATCGACCCCAAGCTGGGGGATTACACCCTGGAGGAAATCTGCGCCATTGTCCACCACAAGCTGGGCTATGACGTCAACCCCAAGCAGATGAGCGCCCGCATCGCCACCAACGTCAACAGCGAGCGGAGTCTGATTTTGAAAATCATGCCGCTGTTTGTGAAAAACGTGGCCATGAAGGCGGTTTTTGACGCGGTGGGCGAGCGAAAGTCCTGCCTGAGCCTGTCCAATCTGGGCAGGGTTCAGGTCCCCGAGGCCATGGAGGGCTATGTCACCCGGTTTGATTTCATCATCGGCCCCCAGGCCAAGGCCCCCCACAACTGCGGCGTGCTGTCCTACGGCGGGATGCTGTCCATCAATTTCATCCGGAACATCCGGGAGCCGGAGCTGGAACGGGCCTTTTACGCCGTGCTGCGGGAGGAGGGGCTGTGCCCCGAGGTCCAGAGCAGCAGCCAATGCTGATACGAATTTCTAAATATGCTTATCGGGTTAGCGCAGCAAAGCCTTCCCCTTGAGGGGAAGGTGGCACGGCGTAGCCGTGACGGATGAGGTGTGTACACGCTGCATATACCACAGCGTTTCTGTAGTACACACCGGGAAAACACCTCATCAGTCATAGGCCCCTGACGGGGCCTATGACAGCTTCTCCTCAAGGAGAAGCCTTTGCGTCGTGCTTTTGCTGAGCAAAGCAGATAAGCACATTTCTAAAAGTAAACCGTAGGACAAAAAGGAGATTTTGGTCATGTACTGTATTCAATGCGGGGTCAAGCTGGCGGACAGCGAGCGGGTTTGTCCCCTGTGCGGCACGGTGGTGTTCCACCCCCAGCTGACCCAGCCTCAGGGGGAGCCGCTGTACCCGGCGGACCGGCGGCCCAGCCCCCAGGTCAACCCCATCGGGGCTCAATTTGTGGTGACGGTGGTGTTTCTGCTGCCCATGCTCATCACCCTGCTGTGCGACTTGCAGCTGAACCGGGGTGTCACCTGGTCCGGGTATGTGGTGGGGGCGCTGCTGCTGAGCTATGTGATTCTGGTGCTGCCCGGGTGGTTCCTCCACCCGAACCCGGTGGTGTTCGTGCCCATTGACTTTGGGGCGGTGATGCTGTATCTATTGTACATCGACCTTGCCACCGGCGGGGGCTGGTTTTTGTCCTTCGCCTTCCCGGTGACCGGCGGCATTATGGTCATCACCACCACCGTGGTCACCCTGCTGCGGTATCTGCGCCGGGGAAAGCTGTATGTGTTCGGCGGGGCCAGCATTGCCACCGGGGCGTTTATGCTGCTGGTGGAGTACTTAGCCAACCTGACCTTCCACACCCCCCGGGCCAGCCTGTGGTCCCTGTACCCCCTGACGGTGCTGGGGCTGCTGGGCATCATGCTGCTGACCATCGCCATCTGCCGCCCCATGCGGGAATCGTTGGAACGGAAATTCTTTTTATAATGTAGGAAAATCTCCTGGAACCGATGGTTTCAGGAGATTTTTGTTTCAGAATTAGGCTTGTCATTGCGAGCCAGTGGGCACACTGGCGTGGCAATCCGTATTCCCTCTGGCTGGCCCGTTGGGCCAGCCAGTTCATTTTTCCGAAGGAAAAATGAAAAGGAGAACGGATTGCCACACCAGCCTGCGGGCTGGTTCGCAATGACAGCCTTTTTACTCCGCCTCCCGGAGGCGTTCTACGATGGATTTTTTGGCGGTGAAGCGGTAGATGGTCAGAGGCAGCGCGGCGCCCAGGGCCAGGAATACCGGGATGACCACCAGCACCGGCAAAATGGTGAAGCGGTAGCTGAAAAACCAGAACATACTGCCCAGAAGCCGCCCCACCAGGGGGTTCAATGCCAACGACAGCGCCAGGGTGGCAAGGCCCGCCGCTCCGGCGTAGAACAGGCCCTCCCAGACCAGCATGGCCTTCAGCTGCCTGCCGGTCATGCCCACGGACTGGAGCATGGCGAACTCCCGGCGTCTTGTGAGGATGCTGGTGAGGATGGCGTTGAAGAAGTTCAAAATGCCCACCAGCCCCACAATGAAGCACAGGGCCGCCCCCACCAGGACGAACATATTGCGGAAATTGTCAAAGTCAGCACGGAGCAGGGCCTTGCTTTCGTACATGAGGCCGGAGGCCTCCCCGGCGGTGTAGTCCGCCAGGAACTGCTCCGCCGCCGCCTCCGATGCCCCATCGGGGGTGTCGAAGGCGTAAAGCATCCGCTGGACATTGGCTCCGTAGTCCCGCTGGAGGACTTCACTGGACAGCACCGCACTGAATCCGGTCATCAGACCGAACCGGTGGCTCAAGCTGTCGGGAACCCCCACCAGGGCGCAGACGGTGTAGGTCACGTCATGGCTTTTCTCCACCCGGTATTCCAGAAATTCCTCCGGCGTTTCGTTGCTGCAAAGCTCGCCGGTGCGGCTGTCGTAGTAGCGGCCCTCGTCCACATAGGTGACGGTTAAGGTGTCGCCCACCTTCTGTAAGGGATAATTGTAGATTTCGCCGTAGTCGTCCAGACTGGCCACCAGGGCAATGGCGTTCTGGCTGGGGTCCGTCAGAGGCTCCAGGCTGCCCTCGTAGACGGTCAGCTTGGAAAACAGGCCCTCATCCATTCCCTCAATCAGCATCTGAGTGCTGGTCAGGTCCCCCCGCTTTGCTGCCATCTGCCGATACTGCTCCATGATTTTCTCTGCGCCGGGACCGATGATGGCGGCCAGCTCCCGGTCCGTCAGCCAGGCCTGGGGATAGGCTCCTGCGCCGGTGTAGACGGAGCCGCCTGTCTGGGCATCGGTTCCGCTCAAAACCGGGGCCAGGGCCTCATCCGTCAGCTCCGCCTCCAGTGTATCTCCGTCAGAGCGGAAATAGGCGGGCGTGCCCAGGACGAAGTCCGTGGAGGAAAAATAGGCCAGGTATTTTTCCATATCAAACCCATTGGTAAACAGGAACACCGCATTGAGCAGCACCACCGCCAGGGACAGCGACACAATCACCAGGGCGGTTTTGGTCCGGTTCCGGCCCAGGTTGGCAAGGGCCATCTGCCGGACCCCGGCCCCCCGGGTGGCCCGCTGCTGCTTCTTTCCCCCAGCGGCTTCCGTATAGCGCACCGCCTCCACCGGGGTGATGCGGGCGGCCTTCCGGCTGGGCTTGGCGCAGGACAGGAACACCGTGGCCAGGGAGAACAGGGCCGCCCCCGCAAAAATCAGCGGCGAGGCGCTGACCGTCACCGTGGTCAGGCTGGAAACGGACATGACCCGGGGCAGCAGCACAACGCCCGCCCCATAGCCCAGGACGCAGCCCATAGGAATGCCCACCAGGGACAAATACATCGCCTGCTGGCGGACCATCCGCCGCAGCTGCCGGGGGGTGGTGCCGATGGTTTTCAGCAGGCCGTAAAAGCGGATGTCGTTGCTGACGGAGATTTGGAAAATGTTGTAAATAATCAGATACCCGGTCAGCACCACCAGCACCAGGAAGGCCCCCATGGCCAGCACCGTGGTGGGGTCCATGTTGGAGCCCAGCTCCGCCGAGGTATAGCCCCAGTTCACGCCGATGCGGACGCAGTTGTCCGCATTCGTGTCCTCCCACTGGTAGCCCAGGTCCCGTTCGATGGACTCCATGGTCCCCCGGATGTTCACGGAGGAGGCAAGCATGATGTTCATGTCCGTGCGGAACATCTCGCCGCCCGCCTGAAGGACCTGGTCCTGGACCTGCTGCAAATAGTCCCGGGAGATGTTGAGATAGTGGACAGGCATAATGGGGTCATATTCCCAGAAGCCCACCAGGGTGAACACGTCGGTCCGGGTCAGCTTTTCCCCCAGGGTGTCTTCCTTCCCCTGGACCTCGTAGGTCAGACTGACCTGCTGGCCCAGCTCCGCCGGAACGCCCAGCTTTCTCAGCGCCTCGGTGTCCATGGCAATCTCCATGCCGCTTTCCGGCATCCGGCCGGTGGTGGGGGCGGCATAGCTCCATTTGGTGGTGTTTTTGTCCATCCAGCTGATTTCCGCCGGGGTCTTGGCAAAGGGGACCTGGCTGGAAAAGCCGCAGACGGTCCGCAGGCCGTAGGCCTTCACCTTCCGGTGGCCGGAAAGGGCATCGATTTTCGCCTGGTCCACCTCCTTGAAGGTGCCGTGGTTGCTGCCGCCCACCTGGCGGAAGGTGTATTCCTCATAGCTGGCGTTCAGCGACATGGCCACGGTGAACAGCGAGGTAAACAGCAGGGTGGTCAGAGCGATGGCTGCAATGGCGATGAGGTTGCGCATTTTTCCCGCTTTCAGCTGCCGCAGGCTCAGCCGCCGGATGCAGCCCTTGTTTTTCACATTCATAGCCGCCCCTCCCTACCGGCTGACAATCCGGCCATCCTCAATGCGGATGATGCGGTCGGCCAGCTGGGCGATTTCCTCGTTGTGGGTAATCATCACAATGGTCTGGGCGTATTTCTGGCTGGTGACCTTCATCAGGCCCAGCACATCCTGGCTGGTTTTGGAGTCCAGGTTGCCGGTGGGCTCGTCGGCCAGGATAATGGCAGGCTTGGCCGCCAGGGCCCGGGCAATGGCCACCCGCTGCTGCTGGCCGCCGGAGAGGTTGTTGGGCAGGTTTCGCAGCTTGGATTCCAGCCCCAGGGTTTCGATGATGCTGCCGATGTAGTGTTTGTCCGGGGTGTTGCCGTCCAGCTGGACAGGCAGGACGATGTTTTCGTACACATTCAGCACGGGCACCAGGTTGTAATTCTGGAACACAAAGCCGATTTTCCGGCGGCGGAAAATGGTCAGGGCCTCGTCCTTGAGGGAGAAAATGTCCCTGCCGTCCACGGTGACGGTGCCGGAGGTGGGCCGGTCCAGCCCGCCCAGCATATGCAGCAGGGTGGACTTACCGGACCCGGAGGTCCCCACCACCGCCACAAACTCCCCCTTCTCCACAGAGAAGTTGACCCCGTCCAGGGCGTGAACGGCATTTTCCCCGGACCCGTAGATTTTGACCAGGTCGGCGGCCTTTAAAATATTCATACACATACCTCCAAGAAAAATCTGTATGCAGGCTTTCTCATCCCTGCATACAGATTATACCATACAATTCTTTCCACAATCTTTCAAGACAGTGGGCAATTCTAACAGTTTTGAAAGAATTGAAGCATTCCCTGTAGGGCGGCCTGCCCTCAGGCCGCCGGGCACCCACCCGTCCGGGGCATTCAAACAGATGCTTTGCCTTCACTTGCGGCGGCCTGGGGGCAGGCCGCCCTACGGGGATGCGTTTTCTACCTGGGCAGAAACACCGAAAAAGTGGAGCCCTTTCCCGGGGTGGAATCCAGCTTCAGATAGCCTCCCTGGCCTGTTACAATCTCCCGGGCCAGGTACAATCCGATGCCCACACCCTCGTCCCCCCGGACGGCCTCCGACCGGTAGAAGCGGGCAAAAATCTTCGCCTGTTCCTCTTCCCCAATGCCGATGCCCGTGTCGGTGACGTCGATGCGGACGAACAGCTCGTAGGCCCTGGCGGAAACGGTGACGGACCCGGAAGGCGTGTACTTAACGGCGTTGTCCACCAGATTGCCCAGGGCCTCCGCCGTCCACTTTGGGTCAAAGCAGGCGGCGAGGTCGGTTTCGGGAACGGAAAGGGTCAGCCCCTTCCGGGCCGCCCGGGGGGCGTACTGCCGCAGCAGCTCCCCCAGCATGGGCTGCACCGGCGAGGGCTGGGGGCTCATGGTCAGAATGCCGTTTTCCAGCCGGGACAGCTTCACCAGAGAATCAATGAGAAAGCGCAGCTTCTCCCCCTGGGCCCGGATGGCCTCCACACTGGCCCCCGCCTCCCCGGGCAGATGCTGCTCCGCCAGCAGCTCGCTGTACAGCAGCAAATTGGCAATGGGGGTCTTGGTCTGGTGGGAGATATCGGCGATGAGGGTCTTGATTTTGTCCTTCTCGGCGGCTACGTTCCGGGCGGAAATGGCGGAGGCGGACAGGTAGTGGGCGAATTTCGTCTCCAGAGCCGACAGGCGGCTTTCGTCAAAATTCGCCTCGGCGTAGGTCCCCTCCAAAGCGTCGTCCAGCATCCGGGAGATGGTGTCCACGGTTTTTTTGCTGCGGCGGCCCATGGCCCAGAGCACCGCCGCCATAATGACCAGGGCCAGCAAAAGCCACTTATCCATGCTTTTTCCCCCATACATAGCCGATGCCGTAGACCGTCTGAATCCAGTCGGCGGCCCCCAGCTTGTCCCGCAGCCGCTTAACGGTGACGGACAGGGCGTTTTCGTCCACGTATTCCGCCCCGTCGGTCCAGATGCGGTCAATCAGCTCCCCCCGGCTCAGGGCCACGCCGGGATGCTCCACCAGCAGCCGCAGGAGCTTCTGCTCGGTTTTGCTCAGCTCCACAGCGGCTCCGCCGGCGGTAAACTGCATCCTGCCAAAGTCAAAGACAAAGCGGTCCGCCGCAAACACCCGCCCGGGCCCGGCGGCCCGGCGCAGCTGGGTGTTGACCCTGGCCCGGAGCACCGACAGGGAGAAGGGCTTGGTGATGTAATCGTCCGCTCCCTGCTCCAGCCCCGCAACAATGTCCATGTCCGTATCGTTGGCCGTCAGCAGAATCACCGGCCGGGCCGGATCCGCCTGCTTCAGCTCCCGGAGGAAATCCAGCCCGCTGCCGTCAGGCAGGTTCACATCCAGCAGCACCAGCGCCGCCTCCCCCAGGGCCAGCTGCTCCCGGGCGGTTTTCAGGTTCAGACAGGGCACCACCAGCCGCCCCTCCCCCTTCAAAGCCAGACAAAGCCCCCGGCTCAGCCCCAAATCATCCTCAACCACCAAAATCTCATCCATAACACCGCACCTCCCGCCGTTTCTTTGAATGCTCATTATATCATACCAGGGCGGAAATGTGAAGCAGTATCCGCTTTCGGAGGCACCGGTCCGTGGCTTTTAAGCAATGCCATTTATTTGCAAAAATCCCCTCACAACGGCATTGACATTCCCTCCGGTCCGGTATATGATACATGGGAAATCTTAGGTGCATCGAGGCGTTTTTATGTATCAGAAGCTGCGCAGCCGGGCGGACCGGCTGCTGACCTCTCCTGTGTTTTCCGCCGGGGAAATTTACAGCATGGCGGTTCCCTTTGTGTTGGATTCGCTGTCCATTATGTTCATTCTGGCCCTCATCACCGCCCTCATCAGCTCCTCCGGGGAGGATTCCGTGGCGGCGGTGAATCTGGCCAACCCCATTATGACCATGGTGGTCTGCGCCCTCAACGGCATTTCCGCCGGCGGCACCGTGGCGGTGACCCAGGCCCTCGGCACCAGGGACTTAGTCCGGGTGAAGGAGGCCGCCGGGCATATTTTGTGGCTCATCGGCCTGGTGGGCATTGCGCTGAGCCTGCCGCTGGTGCTGTTTCCCAGGCAGACCCTGTGCCTGCTGTTTGGCCAGGCGGAGCCGGCGGTGCTGGACAAGGCGGTCCGGTATCTCCAGGGAGCTGCTGTGTCGCTGATTATTTTCACCGTGTACACCGCTGTGTTCAGCATCCTCCGGGGCCTGGGCGAGTCCAAAAAGTGCCTGTATCTGACCATCATCATCAATGTGGCCAACCTGCTGTTCAGCGTTCTGTTCATCAACGTGCTGCGCATGGACATCACTGGCAGCTGCCTGGCCCTCATTGCCGCCCGGCTGCTGGGGTCGGTGTGCGCCCTGCTGTTTCTGCTGCTGCCCCGGGACCTGCCCATCCGCATGGACCTGCGGTCCCTGTTCACCTTCCGAAGGCCTATTTTCAACACCATTCTCCACGTCAGCATTCCCCTGGGCCTAGAGCAGATTTTCCTCTACGGCGGCAACATTCTGGTCACCGGGTTTCTGGTTCAGCTGGGCACGGCGGCGGTGGCGGTCCACGCCATTGCCAATTCCATTTTCGGCCTGGTCACCGCCGCCGCCAGCGCAGCCGGAAATCTCAGCGTCACGGTGGTGGGCCGGTGCATCGGCGCCAACGAAAAGCAGTGGGCCTATGACTACGGCAAGCGGATGATTGTGCTGGGGCTGCTGCTCCTGGCCGCCGCCATGGCGGTGCTGTATCCCCTGTTTCCCTTCATGCTGACAAGTCTCTACCACGCCGCTCCGGACACCGGGGCCCAGGCCCTGGGGATTCTGCACAGCATTCTTCTGCCCACGCTGCTGTTCTGGCCCATTTCCAACGTGATGCCCAGCGTTCTCCGGGCCGCCAGCGACGCTACGTTCCCCTCGGTGCTGTCCTTCGCCACCATGTGGCTGGTCCGGGTGGGCCTGGGCTACGTCCTCGCCATCCGCTTAAGCTGGGGCCTGGACGGCGTCTGGTTCACCCTCTGGGCCGAATGGGCTGTGCGCACGGTGATCCTCTGGGCCCACTTCCGCAAAAAACACTGGCTCCATTTGGCTGTTCCTGCTGACGAATAATACTATTTCTTAAAATAAAGTCAAACAATTATTCATATAGAAACAGTAAAGCGAGAGGAATCTGAGTCCAGGTTCCTCTCGCTGTGCTGAAAACATAAAGGCTTAATACGTTGTTACAAATGGGAACTGATTTGCCGACAGCAGTCCATGAGGCAAACTGCGAACTGATTTCGCTTCTCCTCCGTCATTCGAAGAGTCGGACCAGAAATACTGATTGCACCAACAGGCTTTCCGGTGGAGTCAAACACACACGAACCAATGCACACAAGTCCATATTCCAGTTCTTCCTGATCTACCGCGTAGCCGCGCTGGCGAATCTCATTCAGCTCCTGGAGAACATCACCTACAGAAAGGTGGGTATTGCTGGTCGAGCGCTCGAATTTTGTGCATTCCAAAATACTCCGTGCCATCGGCAGTGGAAGATTGGCAAGAATCGCCTTTCCCGTGGAGGTGCGATACATAGGTTCCCGCTGCCCAAGGGTGGTTGCAATACGCATGGAGTGAGGGCTTTCTTTTTTTTCTAAATAGATTACGCAGTTCCCATCTGGAATCACAAAATTAACCGTTTCGCCGCTGATGCCTACCAATTGGTCCAAGTAAGGCGTAACGATACTCCGCAGGTCAATATTGACCTTACTGCCCAAGCGGAACAGCCCAATCCCCAGATGGTATTTTCCACTGCTCTGATCCTGTTCCACCAACCTATAGGCCTCCAGAGAGGACACCAGCCCAAAGGCTGTGCTCTTATGCAGGCTAAGTATATGTGAGATTTCCGAAAGACTCAGCTCCGAGTTTTCTTCAAAGCACTTTAGAATCCAAATCGCTCGTTCTACCGATTGAATTGGGGCTATTCGCTCAAATTTCTGCTTAACAATCATGGCGAGTCTCTGCTTTCCTAATATGATGTACCATAAATGTAGCAGTTTTTTCCAGAAAAGTCAAGCAATTATAATACAGATTATCATTCATCAAGGAATCCGTCCAACTTTTTATAAATCTTCCGGTTTGCACAAGATGCCTGAGTGGTAACATTTCCGTTGACGGAATGCTCTGCTCAGGCAGCTTGTTTTGTGGGGACGCTGCGTGCGCTTCCGATTTTACCGTTTTTTAGAATATACAAAATGCCAGTATTCGCAATGGCAGCAGAATTACTTTTCCTTCAGGGACTTCTCAAGGGCCTCCACTTCATCGGCCTTGATCTTATAGGAGTGAATGGAATCATCAGGGAATGTTCCGTTGCGAACCTCCTCGGCGTAAGCGGTAAAGGACCGCAGCAGCTCCCCGCCGACATCGCCGTATTTTTTGACAAATTTGGGAGTAAAGTCGTCAAAATAGCCGACCATATCTGCAAAAATCAGCAGCTGGCCATCACAGTAGGAGCCTGCACCGATTCCGAGAATGGGAATGCCGGCCTGTTCGGTAATTGCCTTGCCAACAGCTGCGGGAACACCCTCCACCAGGATGGAGCAGGCGCCCGCTTCTTCAATCTTTTTAGCCGCTTCAACAAGTTTCAGTGCCGCTTCAGCGCTTTTTCCCTGAGCCTTGTTGCCACCCATCTGCGCAGAGAACTGCGGAGTCAGACCGATATGGCCCATGACCAGCATACCGGCATCTGCAATTGCACGAATGCGGCTGATGGCTGCCTCATTCACGCCTTCGAGCTTGACACAGTCCATGGCGGCTTCCTTGACAAACCGTCCGGCGTTGGCAACGGCTTCCTCATCGGAAAGCTGATAGGACATAAAGGGCATATCACCGACGACAAATGTGTTGGGTGCACCCCGACGGACAGCCTTGCAGTGCATAATCATATCTTCCATGGTCACAGGGAACGTGCTGTCATGACCTAAAATCACGTTGCCCAGAGAATCGCCGACCAGAATCATGTCGATTCCGGCTCGCTCCTCATACTTTGCTGTCAGGTAATCATATCCGGTGAGGTATACAATTTTCTGGCCCTCGGCCACCATTTTTCTGAAATCGATGATTGTTTTTTTCTTAGCCATTTGTGTTACGTCCTTTCAGATTTTGTTTGTTTTGTTAATTGCTAGAATAGATGCAAAGATTTTAGAAGGAATATACCGGCCATAAGCGTGATTGTCGAAAGGCAGGAGGTTGCAAGGACAATATCTCCGGCCAGCTTTCCGTCACCGCCAAGACGGCCTGCGAGAATGTAGGAGTTTATTGCGGTCGGTGTCGCAAAGAAAATGAAGATACAGGCAAGCTCAGGACCGCGAAACCCCAAAAATACTGCCGGGGTTACAACTATCAGCGGGAGAACGACCAGTCGGAGAATCGTTGCCGGTATTGAATAACGAAGTCTGGTGAATGCCTCCCGGACATTGAGCTGAGCGCCCAGCATAATCAAGGACAGACCGGTAGTCATGTCAGCGAAGTAACGGATTGTGGAATTCACGGCGGTTGGGAGCGATATGCCCGATATTGCGACTAGAATGCTGGCAGCAGATGCAATAATGAGCGGGTTATGAAGCACCTCAATCATCGCACCCTTTCGTTTTCTTTTTCCATCGGCACCCCCGGGGCTTCCCATCAGAACGAGGAGAAAGACCGATACAACTGTATACAGCATGGTGGCAAAGGGAATCATGACCAACGTGGGCCCCGCCTGCTCTCTTCCCATCAGGCTCAGAGCGAGTGGAATCCCCAGCATGGCGAAATTACCCCGTAGAACAGTCACAGCCACGGTTGCTGCGGTGGATGGATTGCGGATAATCCTGGGTACTGCGAGCACGCAAACAGCACTGAGAAGCACAATCGCTGCAAATATATACAGCAGCAGCGGGAAGCTGAAGCTCTGCCCCAAATCATCGCCGGAAATACTCAGGAAAATATTGGCAGGAATCGCTATGTAGAATACAATATGGGAGCATCCGCTGAGAAACGGCTCTGCAATCCAGCCGCGCTCACGTGCAATAAAGCCCACCAGACAGCAGAAAAACAGCGGCAGCACTACGTTAACACTGAAAAGAAAGTTTTCGAGCATAAGCAGTCCATCCTTGCTGGATAATACTATTTCTTAATAAAAATCTTTAAGAAGATTTTTATTATCCAGCCTGACGGCTGGGGGGCTTTCCGCCGGACTAAGAAAAACCAGGTTTTCTTAGTTCACCACAACGCCCCAAAGAAACGGATTGTACTTCATTTTTAATCGCCTGCGGCGATGAGGCGGCAAAAGCCGCCCAATAAAACGATAAATCGTTTTATTAAGAATTCGTATAAATTGGCTATTCCTTTGCCGTTCCTTTGATGGCTTTTACCTTTTTAATAATCACAGGAACAACCGCCATCAGTACCATGACTGCCAGGAAAAACAAAGCAATGGGCTTCTTGATGAAAATTGAGGCACTTCCGCCATTGATGCGGAAAGACTGAGAGAGGTACTTCTCCAAGTCATAGGTTAAAACAAATGCCAGCAGCAACGGTGCAATAGGATACTTGTTCTTGTTTAGGAAATAGCCGATAAACCCTGCGAAAATCATGACATAGACATCAAACATATTGTTGTTAGCAGCATAGGCGCCGACAACGCACAGCGTAATGATGATGGGAGACATGATTCCGGCGGGAACCTTCAGAATCTTGGTTAGGAACGGAATCACGGCAATTGCAATCAGAATACAGACCACATTGCCAATATACATGGAAGCAATCAACCCCCAGCAGAATTCCCCCTGTTCGGCAAAGAGCCGCGGACCGGGCTGAAGTCCCCACATCATTAGGCCACCCAGAAGAACAGCGGCTGTTCCAGAGCCCGGAATGCCCAAACTGAGCAGAGGAGCAAATGCACCTGCGGCAGCGGAATTGTTGGCGGCTTCGGAGCAAGCGATTCCCTCAACTACACCTTCACCAAAGTGCTTTCCCTCTTTGCTGATGCGTTTGCCTGTCATATAGGAAATAAACGAAGCAATCGTTGCACCTGCACCAGGAAGGACACCAATAAAGCAACCCAGAACGCCGCTTCGGATTGCGTTGGGAAGAATTCCCTGCATCTCCTTCCTGTTCAGAAGGCTGCCTCTGATTGTCAATTTTTCACCGCCAAGAAAGCTGAAGTCAGAACGATTCAGGAACATTTCAATAACCTGAGAGAAGCCGAACATCCCGATTACAACAGGAATAAACGTAAGTCCGGAGAAAAGATTCACATTTCCGCCGGTAAATCGTGTTGCACCGTTCACAGGATCCATACCAATCAGCGCCAGCATTGCACCGAAGAATGTTGAGATGAGGCCATACTTGGGGTCATCACCCATCATCCAGCCAATAGAGCAGAACGCCAGTAGCAGCAATGTGGTCATTTCGGCCGGACCGAATTTCAGGCCAATTTTTGCCAAAGTCGGAGCGAGAAATGTGAGAATGATAATTCCAATGGTACCTCCAATAAAGGATGCCACATTGGCAGCGAAAAGGGCTTTTCCGCCTTTGTTTTTCCGAGTCATCGCATAGCCGTCAAGGGCTGTCATCACAGCAGGAGCATCTCCGGGAATATTCAGAAGAATTGCGCTGAAGGCACCTCCAAACATATTTCCATAATAAATACCTGCCAGCATGATGATTCCGGTAACAGGCTCCATATGAAACGTTAGCGGAAGCAGGAGCGAACAGCCTGCCAGAGAGCCAATGCCCGGCATTGCACCGACAACGATACCCATAAAGCATCCTGCCATAGCGGCAATCAAGTTTGCCGGGGTAAGTGCTGTAGAGAAGCCCTGAAAAAGAGCCAGTATATTTTCCATTCATATCCTCCTTACAGCAGCTCGCCAATCAGCCCAGTTGGGAAGGGAACATTCAACCACAGCTTGAATATTCCATAGGTAGCGAGGTAGAGAATGACCGTAACAACAAGCGAGGTCTTCCAAGAATACTTTTCAATGAATTTAATCCATAAAAAGGCAATTGCCATACAGGCCGGCAGCAACCCAATCAGTGCGTTGCACACCAAAATCAGAACCATTGCGGCAACGGGCACCATCGCTTTCGGATCAAAGGTATCCGGTTTTACGCCCTTTTTAATCTTTGTGATTATTTGAAGTACACAGAGAATGGATACTAACCCGCCGCATACAGCAGGCATAAACCCACCGTTAATGGTAATTCCTGCCCACAGGCCGTATTTGGTGACTCCCATAATCACATAGAAAAGACCGGTCAAAATTCCGATGATTTCAATGATGAAAGACAGTAGATAAGACATCAAGGTTTTTCCTCCCGTCATGGGCGGCAGCAGCAGTGCTTTATGCAAGCCGCCTGGGTGATGATTTTTGTAAGGGAAGCGGGCATTGCCCGCTTCCTTCCAGGAATAATATTGCGTTTTATTTCGCCGAAAGGCCCAGACTATCCAGAACAGACTGGTACTTAGCAGCCTCATTATCGATGAAGCTCTGATACGCTTCGCCATAGATAAAGTTTGCAGTCAGTCCGTTCTTGGCCAGATAACCTTCCGTCCAATCAGGATGTTCAACAACCTGACTATAAACATTTACCCAGAAATCAACAGCGGCAGGCTCCATATCGGGTGGGCCAAATACTCCGCGGAACTGCTGGAACTGGACATCCTTGTAGCCTTGCTCTGTAAATGTTGGAACCTCGGGCAGCACAGAGATGCGCTCCGGTCCGAAAGCACCGATCAGCAAAACTTCGCCTGCCTGATACTGGCTGATTGCCTCATTGGGATTGAAAATGCCCGCATTCAGGTGTCCGCCCAGCACTGCAGTCATAACCTCTCCGGAGGAGTCATAGGGGATATACTCCAGGTCAACATCACAGTACATCTCAATTAAGCCTGTGCAAAGATTGTCCTCTGTACCCATACCGGAGCCACCAACGGTGATTTCGCCGGGATGAGCTTTGGCATAGGCAAGGAATTCTTCCATGGTCTGATACTCTGCCGAGGCAGAAATACCAATCGTATACTCGTCCAAAGCGAGGTTACAGATGGGGGTTAACTGATCGTAGGTGATGCCTGTGCCAGTCGTGATTGGAGAGGTAATCTGAGCAGAAACGTAAGCGGTAATGGTGGTGCCATCACCCTTCTTTGTAACGGTGTAGGCATCGCCGACACTGCCACCGCCGCCGGGCTTGTTGGTTACAGTCACAGCCCGTTTACCAAGCAGATTCAGCTCGGACATGATGTTAGCTGCGGTGCGGGAATAGAGATCAGAGCCACCACCAGCAGAAAAAGGAACGACATACTCGACATCGCCAGGAAGTTCAAAACTTGGAGCCGCCGTTTCAGCTGCTTCGGTAGGTGTGGCTTTCGCTTGTGTTTCGGTAGGCGTTGCGACGGTGGGAGCTTCGGTTCTGCCACCACAGGCGGTCATGGCAAGAACCATAATGATAGTGAGCAACAGAGCAACCAGTTTCTTCATTTTTCCATCCTTCTTTCTTTATATTGTCAGGAATTCAAATCCTGATGAATACTGTTGGGGGTGTTTACTTCTCGGAGGCAAGCATGGTACGAATCAGCATCGCTGCACGGTCAGTATTGAAGATTCCGCACATACAGGGCTTAAACAGCTCCGCTGCAGCTTCCTCAGGGGTGCATTTTCCCTTACGGCATTTTTCGATCATCTCGTTAATAAAGTTCACGGAGACCATGGAATGACCGCACATGGTGGCAATTTCCAGGATTTCATTGGGAGGCAGAAGCTCGGTTCTTCCAATGCGTCCGAGAGAATTCTCAATGGTGTGCGGCTTCAGCCCGGCCTTGTGTGCGCACTCAGAGACCCGATCCACCAAACCGGAAACGACAATGGACATACCCAGATTTTCTTTCTTCAGGTCCTCGAGCATATTCACAACATCCTCCTCAGACTTAAAGGTGGCGGTAATCACAGCGCGATCTTCCACATTGTCAATCATGTGCTGCCGGCCCTCTTCGTTATCATTGAGCTTGTACTTATTGGCCTGATACCACTCATTGCCGCCCCGGCAGTCGCCCATGGTCACACAGTGATTCTTTTCACAAAGCTGAAAGAACCGCCGCAGAGGGACGTGAGAACCCTCATGGTTAATATCCTTGCTGGGCATACACAGAAAAACAAAATCGTGAGAAAGGTTTTCACGTGTACCCACTCGATGTAATGTATGAGACATATCCTTCCTCCCTTACTTTCCCTGGTACAGGGGACGACCCAGACCAACGTTGGTTTTTCCGTTCTGAGAGCACCAGACTCCCAGCTTCTTCACAAGCTCCATATGCGGCAGATTTCCGTCCTTATCACATTTGGAACAGATATCCAGGCTCAGGAAGCAATCCAGCGTCTCGGCTGTCTTGTAGATTGTCTTTAGAACTGCTTCTGCCTTTTCATAGGGAACACTCATTTCCACAATGGCAGACAAAACCTTTTCATTGAGCAGCTCTTCCTTGAACTTGCCGGTCCGGGGGTCACTCATCATCGTTGTCACAGGATTGCAGGCCTCAAACTCTACACCCTCTGCGGCAACTGCCATGGCAATTTTTTCTGCATCATACAGGCGGGCACCATAGCAGGGACGTCCAAGCTCCACGGCGATTCCGATGATTCCATCGGGGAAACGACCGGTCACCTCGTTCGTCTTCATTTCCTCGGTTCCGCGTCCGGAAATACCGGACTCAGGGGCGATGGTCAGCACATCGCTCATGAGACTGCGTACAGATCTGGGATAAGCCAGCTCCTGCTGATAAATTGCATCCTTTGGGCACACATTGGCACGCAGACAAACTCCACATTCCACACATTCATCCAGATCGATATTCACGATCTTGTCCACCCGCTTAATGGCGGATACAGGACAGCGGTTCATGCACTTGCCGCAATTGACGCAAAGTTCCTTGTTGATTTGCATATATGCGCTCCTTTCATTTGTTTGTACGATATTATAGCACGGTGTACTGAAATATCTTATGTCATTAGTATAATTCATAATTCTTACAATTTCAATATGAATATTACGAGCAGAATCAACAAAGTATTCTATCATAATTCAGCTATATAGCACATAGTATGATAATATAGGACGATAGAGCGGTGATTTCAAACAGCAAAAAGGTAGGCCGCAAAAGGGCCCACCTCAATAAGGAACAATAATTCTGATTCATGTGAAAATCAAAAGCGATTTAATCTCATAAACTCCATAGTATGCCTATCTACGGCCGAAAGCTGGAAGCCGCTCCGCACTTGGAACAGATTCACATATCACAAGCGGCAAAATCTACAAGATGACTGGTGCTGTCACTTCCATGCCGGGTCAACAGTTCATCAGTGCCAAGGTAACTATCGTTCAAGGCCTTGTGCCCCTGCCAGGAAAAAGCGCATTGCTTCTGCAATGCGCTTTTTTCAGTGAAATTTGCCCTTTGGGCAAGTGAAATGCTGCGAACGCAGCGTGAAATACGCCTTCGGCGTGTGAAATGTGCTGCGGCACGTGAGGGCAAATTTCATTTCACTTTGCAAAACAATATTTTACGTGGGTGTCAGCCCACATTTCACTTTCTGTGTCAGCAGAATATTTCACGTCCGCCCCGTTTACATTCCATCTTCTGCATGGTATAATGAATAAAAAGTCACAAACATCGTCCTGAACGGCTCCCGTCCCTTTCTGTCGGAGCATTATTTCCAGTGGCATTACTGGAAGCAGTTTGTGAAGCGTATTTTGAGAAAGGTTGGTTTCAAATGATTCTGTTTTTGGAATATCCCCCCTGCTCCACCTGTCAGAAGGCCAGGGCTTGGCTGGATGGGCATGGGGTTGAATACGCCGCCCGACACATCAAGGAGGAAAAACCCACCCTTGAGGAGCTTTCTGACTGGTATGCCAAAAGCGGGATGCCCCTTAAACGGTTTTTCAACACCAGCGGCCTGGTTTACAAGGGGCTGGGGCTGAAGGACAGGCTGCCCGCCATGACGGAGGAGGAGCAGCTGCGGCTGCTGGCCTCTGACGGGATGCTGGTGAAGCGGCCCGTGCTCGTCACGGAGGACACCGTGCTGACCGGGTTCCGGGAAAAGGAATGGGCGGATGCGCTGATGAAATGAAAAACAGTACCGACAGGTACAATGAACCGGCTTTCCGGGTGGAAAGCCGGTTGCGGCCCCCTGGTTGGGGGCCGACGGGCGGGTTAATAACCCGCCCCTACGGTGGTGCGTCAAAACCTTCCCCCGGGGGCTGCGGCGTCCCCCTTGTGGGGAGAAGGTTTTGGGTGCGTCGCCAGGACCACTCATGTGTCGTCAGCCAGCGGCGGCCTGGGGGCAGGCCGCCCTACGGTGGGTGCTGGTCAGACAGTCCTCCCTGTTTTTTATCGTTCCAGCGTAAGCAGACCTTCTGTTCAATATCCTCCGATACCCTGCAAAAGGGTATCGGAGGATTTCTCGGACAGGCCCACGCTGTTGTCGTATTGGTCTGCCCATAAATCAAACCCATTTTGGTCCAGCATTTTCTCTCCTATAGCAAAACCCCAGGCGATGGCAGTTAAGCCTTCGCCTGGGGTCGTTTTTTTTTGCTTACTCCTCGTCGTCGTCCTCGAAGGAGAATTCCAGGGTCTCACCGCAGTTGGGGCAGGTCATGCTGCCCTTTTCCAGGGTCTCCTCGTCGAAGTTGATAATCTCGCCGCAGGCGCACTCCACCTCGTAGATGGTGGAATCCTCGTCGCCGAAGTCAAAGCCCTCCTCGAAATCCTCGTCTTCATCCTCGGAGAAGTCGTAGGCATCGTCATCCTCGTCGTCCCAGTCGTTGTCCTCGTCCTCATCCATGATGAAGTCCTCGATGGCGTCCAGGTCCTCCTCGATTTCGTCCAGCTCATCGGAAATGGCGATGGTGGTCTCCTCGATGTCGGTCATCCGCTTGGTCATGTCCCCAAGCAGGTCCACAATGGCGGCAATCATCTTGCCCTCGTTGGACTCGGTGTTCAGCGCCATGCCGTCCATCATGCCCTTGAGGTAGGCGGCCTTTTCGGAAATGGTCATAGCAATACTCCTTTCCCAAGTGGGGGCGGGAACTCAGGCCTTGGAGCGGCCCAGGTACTCGCCGGTACGGGTGTCGATCTGGATTTTGTCGCCCTCGTTGATGAACAGGGGCACCTTCACCTCGGCGCCGGTTTCCACGGTGGCGGGCTTGGTGACGTTGGTGGCGGTGTTGCCGGCGAAGCCGGGCTCGGTGTCGGTGACCACCAGGTCCACAAAGTTAGGCACTTCCACGCCGAAGACCTTGCCCTTGTAGCTCATAATGGTGCAGATGTCGTTCTCCTTGACGAACTTGAAGGAATCGTCCAGAGCGGAGGAGTCCAGAGGCTCCAGCTCATAGGTCTCCTGGTCCATGAAGTAGTACAGCTCGCCGTCGTTGTAAGAGTACTCCATCTTCTTGCGCTCCACAAAAGCGGTGGGGAACTTGGCAGTGGGGTTGAAGCTGGTCTCGGTCACGCCGCCGGTGATGACGTTTCTCATCTTCACGCGGACAAAAGCGGCGCCCTTGCCGGGCTTGACGTGCTGGAACTCCACAACCTGCATGACCTTGCCTTCCATGTCGAAGGTAACGCCGTTTCTGAATTCACCTGCAGAAATCATTATCTTTATCCTCCTAGTTGGCCTCCCTGGGGGAAGCTGATTTGTGTACATATTTTTAGCTAGTATATTCTAACCCAAAATCTTAGGTTTTGCAAGAGGGAAATGAAATTTTTTATAAATTTCTGATATTTTGCCAATACCTTCCCCCGGGGGGAAGGTGGATTGCCCGAAGGGCAAGACGGATGAGGGATGGCGCTGGGTGAAGCGTTGTGCGCACCAACGCTCATCGTACAAAGCGGAACTGCACGCCATCCCTCATCAGTCACCAGTCCGCAGACTGGTGCGGCAATCCGCATCCCCTTGCAGCGCAGAAAAGGAAACGGATTGCCACAACCAGTGCTGAGGCACTGGTTTCGCAATGACAGGAGCTTTACTTGACGATAATCAGATTCTTGGGGCTGCCGGTGATATCGATGCAGCCGTCCTCGGTGAGGATGGTCACGTCCTCGATGCGCACGCCGAACTTGCCGGGCAGGTAAATGCCGGGCTCGGCAGAGCAGACGGCACCCACAGGCAGCGGCTCCCGGTTGCCGGCGTTGGGGCTGGGGCTCTCGTGGATTTCCAGGCCCAGGCTGTGGCCGTAGCCGTGGCCGAAGTTGGGGCCGTAGCCGGCATCGGTGATAATCTTCCGGGCGGTGCCGTCCACCTCGCAGCCGGGAACGCCGGCCTTGGTGACGGCAATGGCGGCCAGCTGGGCCTCCAGGACGGTGTTGTAGACCTTCTCCATCTCCTCGGTGGCGAAGCCCACGGCCACGGTCCGGGTCATGTCGGCGCAGTAGCCCCGGTAGGAGGCGCCGAAGTCCATGGTGATGAAGTCGCCCGCCTGGATTTTCCGCTCCCCGGCCACGCCGTGGGGCAGGCTGGTGTTGGGGCCGGACACCACAATGGGGTCAAAGGCCAGGCCGGTGCCGCCGTTTTTATACAGGCAGTAGATGAGCTCCGCCTGGAGCTCCAGCTCGGTCATGCCCACCTGAATCCGGGACAGGACCTCGGCGAAGGCCTTGTCGGTGATAACCTGGGCCTTGCGCATCAGCTCCAGCTCCCAGGGCTCCTTGGACCCCCGGAAGCCGCTGATTTCCTTGTTGAAGGGCACCAGCTTGGCGTTCAGGGACTTTTCGTAGCCCATCAGCTCCCCTGCGGTGAGGTAGGCCTCCTCATAGCCCAGGGTGGTGACGCCGAAGTCGGCAATGGCGGTGTTCAGCCGGGCGGAATAGGAATTCTCCCGGTTCACCTCCAGCACCTCGAAGCCCTTCAGGTTGTTGGCGGCGGACTCGATGTAGCGGCTGTCGGTAAAGTAGCGGCAGCCGGCCTTGGTGACGATGGCCACGCCCTCGGCGATATCGAATTCAGCGCCGTAATGGCGGCTGTACCGGGAGGTCAGCAGCAGGCCGTCCACCTCGCCGTTCAGAAGGGTCAGGTACTTGTCAAGATTTTTCATGGTTGATGATTCTCCTTTTTCTTGCGAAATAGATAGGTGGCAGTTCCAGCACATGGCGTGCCTTCAGCCAGATATTGTGATTGTCAATGGCCTCCACCAGAATGGAGGTCACGCCGCAGCCGTTTGCCCCCAGGGTGTCGGTGAAAATCTGGTCCCCCACCAGCGCCGCCTGGGCAGGCGCCACGCCGAATCGGGCCAGACACCTCCGGATGCCCCGGTGGAAGGGCTTCACCGCATGGGTGATGCAGGGCAGGCCGTATTTTTCGCAGAAGGCGGGCACACGGCCGGAGTGGCTGTTGGACACGATGCACACGGTGATGTCCGTGTCCTTCATGCGGCGCAGCCAGGCATCCATTTCCGCTGTGGGGACGTTGGTGGTGTAAGGGACGATGGTGTTGTCAAAGTCCAGCATCAGCAGCCGGATATTCCGGGCATGAAGCAGCTCCGGCGACACATCCGTCAGCGCCGGGACCATGATGGTCGGCAGAAGTGAAAACGGCATAATACCCTCCCTAGCTCAATAGAATGGTAAAAACGATGCTCTGCGTCACCGGGCATTCAGTGAAGAACAACGGTTTGCACTTGTATTATACCACATGAAGGAGGATTTGTCCATGGCAACAGCGTGTTTTCTCGCCATGACGGCTGCGGAAATTTCCGGGGCGGCCGCCCTTCCCCCCAGGGCCGCCTGGATGTCCTGCCGGTTTTCCCTCTACAGCCGGGGTCTCAGCGGCCTGCCCCAGGCCCTTCCTCCCGGGTCTGTGGTGGTGCTGGACGACCAAAACCCCTTTTTTGACCACGACCCGGACCGGATTGCCGGGGAGCTGGCCGCCTGCGTCCGGGATACCGGGGCCTGGGGGGTGCTGCTGGACTTCCAGCGGCCGGGAGTGGACGAGGTTCAGGCTCTGGCGGAGCAGCTGTGCAGCGACCTCCCCTGCCCCGTGGCCGTGACTGCTGCCTATGCCAAGGGCTTGCGCTGCCCGGTGTTCCTGCCGCCCCTGCCCTGCCACGTGCCCCTTGCCGATTGGCTGGCCCCCTGGGCAGGCCGGGAGACCTGGCTGGAGCTGGCATTGGATGCTCAGACCGTGACCCTGACGGACAAGGGGGCCTCCTTTGTCCCCGGGGAGCCGGGAGACGGCGGGTTTCGGGATGAAAGGCTCCACTGCCACTATACCGTGGCGGTGGAGGAGGACCGGGCGGTATTCAGCCTGTGGCGGACGGCGGAGGATTTGACCGGGCTGCTGAAAGATGCGGACCGGCTGGGGGTAAAGGCCGCCGTGGGGCTGTATCAGGAGCTGGGCTTATTTGCACAATCTCTGTAGTAACCTGTAACGCCTAAACTCTTGTGATGTCATTGCGAACCAGCGCTCACGCTGGTGTGGCAATCCGTGTCCCCTCTGCTTGGTGCATAGCACCAAGCAGTTCATTTTTCCGAAGGAAAAATGAAAAAGAGAACGGATTGCCACGCCAGTGTGCCCACTGGCTCGCAATGACAATACATCGTTTTTGACGTTACACTCCAGTAGGGCCCGGCATCCTTGACGGGCCGCTCGGAAGTCGGCGGGAGGGTCAGTGACCCTCCCCTACAGAAGGGGTGCAGTATTTTAGCGTGCAAAAGCCGCCCTGTGGAATCCACAGGGCGGCCTTGAGCATAAAATCAAGAGGGATTTTCAATTAGTAGAACTTTCTCTTGTTCTTACGGGCAGCTTCAGACTTCTGCTTACGCTTCAGGCTGGGGCTGACGTAATGCTCGCGCTTCTTCACTTCAGCGATGACGCCCTCCTTGGCGCAGCTACGCTTAAAGCGACGCAGAGCGCTTTCCAGAGATTCGTTTTCCTTCACGCGAATTTCAGACATTGTTTTCCCTCCCTCCGATGCATCCGGCTATGTCCAGGATGCTTTCAGGGCCTTTGTAGGCTTGAATATTATATACGTTCTTTCCCCATTTGTCAAGGAAGAATTCGAATATATTACAAAAAACTTTTCTGGAAACCCTGTAGGGCGGCCTGCCCCCAGGCCGCCGCTGCGTTGCATCTTTGTATCTGCACCGGCTTTGCGGCTTGCGCCGACGGCGGCCTGAGGGTGGTGCACTGCGCAGCAGATCAAACTGATCTGATTGCCGGTGGCAATCACACCATAATTTCCAGGCCGCCCTACGGTGCAGTTGTTTTATTTCACAATCAGGTTCACCAGCTTGTTTTTCACCACGATGGTCTTGACGATTTTGCCCCCCTGCTTTTCCAGGAACCGGGCGATTTTCTCGTCGGCGGTGACGTTGGCAATCACGGAATCGTTGTCAAGATCAGCAGCCATCAGCACGGTGCCACGCATTTTGCCGTTGATCTGGACGGCGATGTTGATTTCGCTGTCCTTGCACTTTTCCTCCTCGTAGGTGGGCCAGGGCTCGTAGGCAATGGTAGTCTCGTGGCCCAGCAGCTGCCACATCTCCTCGCCCACGTGGGGGGTGATGCACGAAAGCATTTTGATGAAGCCCTCGGCGTAGGCCCGGGGGCAGGTGCCTGCCTTGTAGACCTCGTTGACGAAAACCATCATCTGGGCAATGGCGGTGTTGAAGCCCAGCGCTTCAAAGTCGGAGGTGACCTTCTTGACGGTCTGGTGGTAGATTTTGGTGAGGCGGCCGTCGTCGGTGTCTGTGATGTTGGCAGGCTCGGTGAAGAAGTTCCAGACCCGGTTGATGAACTTCTTGGCTCCCGCCACGGCGGTGGTGGACCAGGGCTTGGACACCTCCAGGGGGCCCATGAACATCTCGTACAGCCGCAGGGTGTCTGCGCCGTAGTCCCGGACGATGTCGCTGGGGTTCACCACGAACTCGGGGAACCGCTTGCCCATTTTAATGCCGTTCTCCCCCAGAATCATGCCCTGGTGGACCAGCTTCTGGAAGGGCTCCTTCACGGGAGACAGGCCATTGTCGTACAGGAACCGGTTCCAGATGCGGGAGTAAATCAGGTGGCCCACAGCGTGCTCCGGGCCGCCGATGTACAGGTCCACGGGCATCCAGTGCCTGGCAAGCTCCGGGTCGCAGAAGGTTTTGTCGTTTTTGGGGTCAATGTAGCGCAGGTAGTACCAGGAGGAGCCGGCGGAGCCGGGCATGGTGGAGGTCTCTCTCAGCCCCTTCACGCCGTGGGCATCATACTTTTTCCACTCGGTGGCGTTTTCCAGCGGGGCCTGGCCGTTGTGGCCTCTGTAGTCCTCCAGCTCGGGCAGAATCAGGGGCAGCTCCTCGTCGGGGAGGAACACGGTTTTCCCGTCCTCGGTGTACACGCAGGGCACCGGCTCGCCCCAGTAGCGCTGGCGGGCGAAAATCCACTCTCTAAAGTGGTAGTTGTTCTTCCGTCTGGCCACCCCCAGCTTTTCCAGCTTGGCGGTGATGGCCTCCTTGGCCTCCTCCACCGTCAGGCCGGTGAACTCCTCGGAATTCATCAGGCGGCAGCCCTTGCCCAGGTAGTCCTGCTTTTCAAAGGCGCACTCGGTCACGTCCCGGCCCTCGATGACCTGGACCATGGGGATATGGTGGACCTGGGCGTACTCAAAGTCCCGCTGGTCGTGGCTGGGCACGGCCATGACGGCGCCGGTGCCGTAGGACGCCAGCACAAAGTCGCCGATGAACACAGGCACCTGCCGGCCGTTGACCGGGTTGATGGCGTACACGCCCTCCAGAGGGCAGCCGGACTTGGTCTTGTTCAGCTCGGTGCGGTCCATATCGCTTTTGCGCTTGGCCTCGGCAATGTAGGCAAGGACCTCCTCCCGGTTCTGCACCCGGTCCAGCAGGCCCTCTACGATTTTGCCGTCGGGGGCCAGGACCATGAAGGTGATGCCGTAGATGGTTTCGATGCAGGTGGTGTAGATGGAGAATTCTCCGCCGCCCACCAGCTGGAAATCCACCTCCACGCCCACGCTCTTGCCAATCCAGTTGCGCTGAATCTCCTTGGTGGACTCGGGCCAGTCGATGTCGTTCAGGCCCTCCAGCAGCTTTTCGGCGAAGGCGGGCTGGTCGATGACCCACTGCATCATGTTTTTCTTCACCACGGGATAGCCGCCCCGCTCGGATTTGCCGTCGATGACCTCGTCGTTGCTGAGCACCGTGCCCAGCTCCTCGCACCAGTTGACGGGCATTTCCACCCGCTTGGCGTAGCCGGCCTCGTAGAGCTTCTTGAAAATCCACTGGGTCCACTTGTAGAACGACGGGTCGGAGGTGGCAATCATCTTGGACCAGTCGTAGTCGAAGCCCAGCTCCTTAAGCTGTGCGGAGAAGGTTTTGATGTTCTCCTGGGTGAAGCCGTTGGGGTGGTTGCCGGTGCTGACGGCGTACTGCTCGGCGGGCAGGCCGAAGGAGTCATAGCCCATGGGGTGCAGCACGTTGTAGCCCTGCATCCGCTTCATCCGGGACATGATGTCGGTGGCGGTGTAGCCCTCGGGGTGACCGGCGTGGAGGCCCACCCCGGAGGGGTAGGGGAACATATCCAGCACATAATACTTGGGCTTGGAGAAATCCCACACGTCGGTGTGGAAGGTGTTGTTCTCCTGCCAGTATTTCTGCCACTTTTTTTCAATGGTTGCAAATTCGTAATTCATGGCGATTCTACCTCTGTCTCCAAATGGCCTTATTCAGGCAAAATAATATCGTGCAAATCAATCTGCTCGGCATCGGCCCACAGCCGCTCCAGGTCATAGAACTTCCGGGCCTCCTCGGTGAACACGTGGACCACAATGGAGCCGTAGTCCAGCAGCTCCCAGGAATTGCCCCGGTGGCCCTCCCGGCCCAGCAGCGGCTCCCCCAGGTTCTCCATGGTGTACTCGGCGTAGTCGCACAGGGTCTTGACGTGGGTGTTGACGGTGCCGGTGCAGATGATGAAGTAGTCCGCCAGGGAGCTGACACGGTCGATTTTCAGCAGCTTGATGTCCATGCCCTTCTTTTCATCCAGGGCCTTGGTCACTGCGTAGGCGATTTCTTTGGGTGTTAGCATTTAATCGTTCCTTTCTATGAGGCTGTCATTGCGAGGAGCGCAGCGACGTGGCAATCCGTTTCCCTATCCATCGTGGGGGGACGGATTGCCACACCAGTGTGCGCACTGGTTCGCAATGACAGATGTTTTTATGTTCGGCTGTTCAGCCATTGGAGGGTCTGCCTGGTCTCGGGGGAGACCTCGCTGCCCTGGCGGGCCAGGTGGTCCAGGGTCATGTGCAGCCCCAGGTCCAGGGCGGCGTAGATATCCTCAAAGGCCAGCCGCCGCAGCTGCTCCACCCCGGGGAAATCCCGGTTTGGCTCCATATAGTCGGCCACGTAAATGATGGCCTCCAGCAGGTTCATATTGGGCTTGCCGGTGGTGTGGCTTTCGATGGCGGCCACCACTGCCTTATTCTCCCCAAAAATCCGCTCCGCTACCAGGCTTCCTGTGAGAGCGTGGAGGGTTTTCGGGTATTTTCTGGCAAAATCACCCAGTATTTTACCATAGCTGCTGCACAATGTCAACTGAAGGGGGCCGTCCAGGGCCTTGGTGATGTCGTGCAGAAGCCCCGCCCGGGCGGCGTCCGTCTCGTCGGCCCCCCAGTGCCTGGCCAGGGCCAGGGCGGTGTCCCGGCAGCCCAGCACATGGGCCACCCGGCTGGGCTTCAAAAGGCCCACCACCACCTGCTCCAATTTGTCCATGGGAAGGTTTTTCCAGTGGGCGGCGGTGTCGTACAGCCCCTCCCGGGCGATGTACTCCCCCACCCCCCGGGGCAGAAAATCGTCGGCGCAGTGGAAGGCCAGCAGCCGCCGCAGCTGGGTGGAGGAAATGGCCACCGGCTCGTGGTCCACCAGTTCTACCCTGGCCTCCATGGCCGCCTTTTCCCGGGCAATGGCCTCCCGCTCCCCCCTGTCCCCCCGGCAGAACACCGCCAGGGTCACGTTCTCCTGGATAATCTCCGGGTGGACCCAGGTCTCAAAGCGCAGGAACATATCCGTGCCCATCAGCAGCACCAGCTCGGCGGCGGGGTGCATTTTTTTCAGGTCCAGCACCGTTTCATAGGTGTAGCTGACCCCCTCCCGGCGCAGCTCCAGGTCGGAAACCTCCGCCCCCGGCAGGGCGGCGGCGGCAATGGCCAGCATTTGCAGCCGCTGCGCCGGTGCCGGCGAATTGGGGGGCAGCGTCTTGTGGGGCGCATCGCTGACGGGGATCAGCAGCAGCCTGTCAAGCCCCAGGGTCTCCATGGCGGACCGTGCCGCCTGGATATGGCCGATATGGGGGGGATTGAAGGTGCCTCCGTATATTCCGATTCGTTCCATGTGTTCCCAGCCTCTTTTCTTTTGTAGAAACTTCAAATCATGGTATCATTGCAAGGCGCGCAGCGACGTGGCAATCCGTTCTTCTTTCCATGGTGCCAGGGGGAATACGGATTGCCACAAGTGCTGCGGCACTGGTTCGCAAGGACAAACGTTCTTTCTTTGAATTACTGCTTTTCTCTGAGCTGCTTTTCCCGGCTTCTTTCGATGGCCTTTTCCAGGGCCTGCTCCTTGAAATACTGGTTGCGCTGCTCCCGGACCTTCCGGGCGGCGGCACGTCTTGCCCGCATACTCTTGCCCACGGGGTCGGACTTGGACTTGGGGGTCTCCTTCCGCTTGGCCCGGCCCACTTCATTCCGCTGGGCCTGGCACTTTTCGCTGAAGCGCCAGATGACGAACTTGGAGCCCACGCAGGCGATACCCTCGGCGCCGGTGGCCTGGCAGAGGGCGTCGGAGACCTCTCTTGCGCTCATCAGGGCGTTTTCCAGCACCTTGCCCTTCACCAGCTCCCGGGCGGTGAGCAGCCGGTCGGCCTCGGCGGCCACGGCCTCCGTCACGCCGTCCTTGCCCACCATCAGGGTGGTTTCCAAAGTGTTTGCCTGGGCCCGGTATTCGGCCCGTTCCTTACTTGTCAGCATAGCCTGCCTCCTTTAATTTTTCGTAAAATACCTTCAGCGCCTTGGCCCGGTGGGACACCTGGTTCTTTTCCTCCATGGAAACCTGGGCCAGGGTCTTGCCAAAGGGCGGATAGTAGAAAATGGGGTCGTAGCCGAAGCCGCCCTCTCCGGCGGGGGCACGGAGCAGCTCCCCGTGGACCTCGCCCCGGGCCTGGATTACCTTTCCCTCGGGGGTCACCATGGTGATGACACAGACGAACTGGGCCTGACGCTCACCGTCCGGGACGTGCTCCGTGTTTTTCAGCAGCAGCTGCAATCTTCCCCAGTCGTCCAGGCTCTCATCGAAGCCGTACCGGGCGGAGTAAATGCCCGGCTCCCCGTTCAGAGCGTCCACGGCAATGCCGGAGTCGTCGGCCAGGGCGGGCAGGCCCGTGGCCTTCATGACGGCCTCGGCCTTCAAAAAGGAGTTTTCCTCAAAGGTGGAGCCGGTTTCCTCCACGTCGATGTCCACCCCCAGCTCGCTCTGGAGCACCAGCTCCATGTCGAACAGCCGGGTGATGCGGCTGATTTCCACCAGCTTGTGCTGGTTATGACTTGCCAAAACAACCTTCATCACAGCAGCGCCTCCACAAAGTCCCGGGCCACGAAGGGCATCAGGTCCTCCGCCTGCTCGCCCACACCTACAAATTTCACAGGAATCTGCAAGGCATCGGCCACGGCGATGACGATGCCGCCCTTGGCGGTGCCGTCCAGCTTGGTCAGGGCCATGGCGGTGACCCCTGCAATCTCCTTGAACTGCCTGGCCTGGATGAGGCCGTTCTGGCCGGTGGTACCGTCCAGAACCAGCAGTACCTCCCGGGCAGCATCCGGCAGCTCTCTGCCCACAATGCGGCTGATTTTGTTCAGCTCGTTCATCAGGTTTGCCTTGTTGTGGAGCCGGCCGGCGGTGTCGATGATGACCACGTCCACATCCCTGGCCTTGGCGGACTGAATGCCGTCAAAAACCACGGAGGCCGGGTCCGCCCCCTCGTGCTGGCGGACAATGGCAGCGCCGCTGCGCTGGGCCCAGATTTCCAGCTGGTCGGCGGCAGCGGCCCGGAAGGTATCCCCCGCCACCAGCAGGACCTTTTTCCCCTGGTCGGTGAGCTGCTTGGCGATTTTGCCGATGGTGGTAGTCTTGCCCACGCCGTTGACACCGATGACCAGAATCACCGAGGGCTTGGTGGACAGATTCAGGGCGGTGTCGCCCACGTTCAGCATCTCCACCAGAATATCCTTGAGGGCGGCACGGGCCTCCTCGGTGGTGGTCAGGCGCTGGTCCTTCACGGCCTTGCGGAGCCGGGTGACGGCCTTGGTGGAGGTGTCCACCCCCAGGTCCGCCAAAATCAGGCATTCCTCCAGCTCGTCATAAAAATCGTCGTCAATCTCGGTAAAGCCGGAAAACACACTGCCCAGAGTGCTGCTGAGGGCGTCCCTGGTCTTGGTGAGGCCGGCCTTGATTTTATCAAAAAAGCCCATAGTTTTTCTCCTTTTTTCGTATTCCCCCCAATACCTTCCCCCGGGGGGAAGGTGGCCGAGCGCAAGCGAGGTCGGATGAGGGATGGCGATATGTTAATATTCGTATGCACTTGGATAGATTGTACAATCTTAAGCTGCACGCCATCCCTCATCAGTCACGGCTTCGCCGTGCCAGCTTCCCCCCGGGGGAAGCTATTGAAGGGTGCGTTATTTATTCCACAATCCCCAGATACTCCTCCATCTGGTTCAAATCCAGGCGCAGGAGCTTGGAAACGCCCTGCTCCTGCATGGTGACGCCGTAGAGGACATCGGAGGCCTCCATGGTGCCCCGGCGGTGGGTGATGACGATGAACTGGGTCTTCTGGGACAGGTTGTGCAGGTAATTGGCGAACCGCTCCACGTTCCGGTCATCCAGGGCAGCGTCGATTTCGTCCAGGATGCAGAAGGGGGTGGGACGGACCTTCAAAATGGAAAAATACAGTGCCGTTGCCACAAAGGCCTTCTCACCGCCGGACAGCAGTGTAATGGTCTTGACCTGCTTTCCCGGCGGCTGGACCCGGATTTCGATGCCGCAGGTCAGGGGATTTTCCGGGTCCTCCAAAATCAGCTGGCCCTTGCCGCCGCCGAACATTTCCTCAAAGGTCTGGCCGAAATAGTGGTCAATTTTGGAAAATTCGGTGACAAAAATCGTGGTCATTTCCTTGGTGATGTCCCGGATGACGCTTTCCAGCTCCCGCTTGGAGGTGAGCACGTCGTCCCGCTGCCCGGCCAAATAGGTATAGCGCTCGTTGACCCGGGCGTACTCCTCGATGGCCCCCAGGTTGGGGGTGCCAAGGCCCGCAATCTTCCGCTTCAGCTCGGCGATGCGGCGGTTTCCGGCGGTGACATTTTCGATGGTCCCCCGGTGCTCCGGGGCGGTGCCGGGGGTCAGGCCGTAGGAATCCCACAGCTTGTCCACAATCTGCCGCTCCTCCATGGAGGCCGTCAGCTTTTTCTGTTCCAGCAGGGCGCAGGCCCGCTCCATGTTGACGATATCCTTGCTCTTTTCCTGGGCCTCCCGCTCGGCTCTGGTTTTGGAGGCCTCGGTCTCCGCCCGCTGGGTCAGTGTGTGCTGCAGCAGGGCGCTCATCTGGCCAGCATCGGCATCGTTTTCCTCCTGGCGGGCCTTCAGCTCCACCAGCTCCCGTTCCAGCCGGGCGGTGTCCTCCCGGATGGCATCCATAAGGGCCTGCTTCTTCTCCCGGTCCCCGTCCATAGCGGTGCGAAGGGATTGCAGGTCCTCGATGTGGCCCAGGGCCGTGGCCCGCTCGGCCTCCATGGCGGCGGCCTCGGTTTTGAAGGCCGTCATTTCCTCGGTGAGGGTTTGGGCCGCCTGGGCCGCCTCGGTCTGGCTGCCTTCCAATGCTTCCAGCTCCCGGCGCAGGTCCGCCAGCTGCTGGGTGTACACCTGAATCTTGGCATTCTGGGCGGCGCACCGCTCCCGGTCCGCCTGACTGCGCTGGCGGAGGGTCTCCTGCTCCCGCCGGGCGGAGGCCTCGGCCTCCAGAATGGCATTTAAGAGAATTTCATGCTGCTTTTCCTGGCCCTGGAGCCGCAGGACATTGTCCTCCGCCTGGCGCAGCTCCTCCCGGGCGGTGCTCAGCTGGAACTCCACCTGGTCCGCCTGGCGCTGGGCCTCGTTCAGCGCCGCCTCAGTGACCATGCGCTGATTTTCCAGGTCCTTTTCCTGGGCGGTGAGCTTTTCCAGCTCGTTGGCCCGGGAGAGGATGCCGGCATCCTTATTGACGGAGCCGCCAGTCATGGAGCCGCCGGGGTTCATCACCTGGCCGTCCAGGGTCACAATCTTGAACCGGCCCCGGTATTTCTGGGACATCTGAATGGCGGCATCCATGTCCTGGACAATCACCGTCCGGGCAAGAAGGTTTTCCACAATGCCCCGGTACTGCTGCTCACAGCTGACCAGCTGGGCCGCCACCCCCACGAAGCCCCGGCAGTTTTCCAGGCCGTTTTCCTGCAGGGTCTTGGCCTGGATGGTGCTGATGGGCAGGAAGGTGGCCCGGCCGCCGCCGGTGCGCTTCAAATAGGAGATGGCCGCCTTGCCGTCGGCTTCGTTTCCCACCACAATCTGCTGCATGGCGGCCCCCAGGGCGATTTCAATGGCCACGGTATAGCCGTCGCCGGTGCGGACCAGCCGGGACAGGGGGCCGTGGATACCCCGGAGGGACCCACGCTGGGCCTCCTGCATCACCAGCCGGACGGCCTTGTTATAGCTTTCAAAATCCCGCTCCATGGCCCGGAACACCCGGGCTTTGGCGGTGACGGAATCCAGTTTTTGGGTCAGCGTCCGCATCTGCTCCTGAAGCTCATCCCGGCGCTTCAGGCGGGTGGACTGCCGCAGGGTGTAGCCGGCGATGGTGTTATTGGCGGCCTGGGCGCTGTCCTGGGCGGTGCGCAGCTGCCGTCGGCTTTCCTCCAAATCGGATTGGGCCTGGCTGCGGCGGGCTTCCCCGGCGGTCAGGTCCCCTTCCAGCTGAGAAAGCCGCTCCTCGGTCTGGGTCTGGGCTTCCTCCAGGCCCCGGACATCGGCCTGGCGGCCTGCCAGGTCGGCGGACAGAGCGCTCTCCTTCCCCCGCAGCTCCAGGAAATGCCGCTGGGCACCCTGGGCGTTGGCGGTCATGGCGGTGAGCTTCTGCTGCAAGGCATCCAGAGCCTGGCGCTTCTCCGCCAAGTCCCGGTCCAGCTGGGCAATGCGCTGGCGGGTCTGGTCAATCTGGGCCAGCACGCCGCCGGAGCGGTCCTCCTGGCCCTGCAATTCCTCCTGAATCCGGGCGATGTTGGCGCTGTTGTTGTCCACATTGCCCCGGAGCACCGCCATCTGGCCCTCCAGCTGCTGGTGGGTGGCGGAGAGCATATTGGTCTTGACCCGGACGGTTTCCAGGTCGCCGTCCCGGCTGTGAAGGGTCCGGGCCAGTTCCTCGGTCTGGCGGTAGAGGCCGTCCAGCTCGTCATGGGCCTGCTGCAAAACAAAGGAGGCGGAGGCATAGTCCTCCTGGGCCTTCTGGGCGGCGGCGGACAGCCGCTCCAGGGAGTCCAGCCACACGGCCACCTCCACGCCCTTCAGCTCCTCCTTCAGCTCCAGATACTGCTTGGCCTTCTGGGACTGCTGCTTCAGCGGCTCCAGCTGCAATTCCAGCTCGGACACCTTGTCCCCGATGCGAAGGAGGTTATCCTCCGTGTGCTGGAGCTTCCGCTCGGTCTCCTCCTTCCGGTGGCGGTACTTGGAAATGCCCGCCGCCTCCTCAAAAATCTCCCGGCGGTCGCCGCTTTTTAAGGAGAGAATCTCGTCAATGCGGCCCTGGCCGATGTTGGAGTAGCCCTCCCGGCCCAGGCCCGTGTCCATAAACATCTCGTTAATGTCCCGGAGCCGGGCGGACTGCTTGTTGATATAGTATTCGCTGTCCCCGGACCGGTAGTAGCGCCGGGTGACCATGACGGTGTCGGCATCGTAGGCCAGGGCCCGGTCGGTGTTGTCCAGGGTCAGGGTGGCCTCCGCAAAGCCCACGGCGGACCGCTTCTGGGTGCCGCCGAAGATCACGTCCTCCATCTTGGCGCCCCGGAGGGTCTTGGAGCTCTGCTCGCCCATGACCCAGAGGATAGCGTCGGAAATATTCGATTTACCGGAGCCGTTGGGACCCACAATGGCGGTGATGTCATCGCCAAAGCGAATCAGCGTCTTGTCCGGAAAGGACTTAAAGCCCTGCAATTCCAGTGATTTTAAATACACAGCAAAACCTCGTGATAAAGATGGTAATTCAATTTATTATAGTCGAACAAGACGGAAATTGCAAGAGCTTCTTTGGACAATTCCCCGGCGTTTTTCCTGTTGACGCTGGTGGGCGGAGGGGCTATAATAGAAGCAGCTGTCAAGAATGTATGAAAAAAGGAGATTTTCCAATGGAGCAGAGAAAACCCTTCCTTCTGGAGCGGTGCCTGGGCTGGCTCTGGGACCAGGTCCGGGATAATAAAGCGCCCCTGACGGCCTCCCTGATTCTGGGGTGGCTGGCCTACGGCTTTACCTTCGCCAACAAGCTCATCAACCACGACGAGGTCTACAACCTTTTTAGTTCAGGGGCCACCTTCTCATCTGGCCGGTGGGGGCTGGAAATTATGGAGCGCATCTTCCCCCAGGTGTCCATGCCCTGGGTTTACGGCATTCTGTCCGTGACCATGGCCGCCGTGGCCGCCTGCATGGTCTGCCGGATGTTCCATGTCCGCAGCCGGCTGCTGCAATGCCTGCTGGCGGGCTCCATCACGGTGTTCCCCGCCATGACCAGCACCCTGACCTACCTGTTCACCAGCGCCCCCTATCTGGCGGCCTTTCTTCTGTCGGTGGGGGCGGTGTACCTGCTGAAAAAGCCCACTGTGTGGTCCTCCCTCTTTGCCCTAGGCTTTCTGGTGCTTTCCCTCAGCTGCTACCAGGCCTATGTGGCCGTGGCGGCGGGGCTTCTTGTGGTGGTCCTCATTCAGGAGCTGCTGGAAGGGGCTGAGGTGAAAAAAGTTTTGAAAAAGGGTGTTTTCTACCTGGTTTTCCTGGTACTCTCCCTGATTTTCTATATGATTGCCACCCAACTCGTCAACCGCCTCACCGGCCACAGCTTCAGCAGCTACGCCGGTGAAAACATGGACTTAAGCCTTGGGGATATCCCCGGCAAGCTCGCCGCCGCCTATCACAGCTTCCTGCTGTTCTTCACCCAGGGCTACCAGGGCATTATGACCACCGCCCTGTCCCGGTGGATGCACGCCCTGGTGCTGGGGGCCATGGCGGTTTTCCTGCTCCTGTGGAGCCGGGAGAACCGGGACTGGGGGCGCATGGCCCTGGTCGCCGCGCTGACGGCCCTTCTGCCTCTGGCCATGAACTGTATGTACCTGTTCTCCGCCGAGGACGCCGTCCACACCCTGGTGCTCTACGGCTTCGTGGCCTTCTATGCCCTGGCGGTGGTGCTGGCGGAGGTGGGTCTGCCCCTGCTGCCCGCCAGCGCCCTGGGGCGGATTTTGGGAAGGCTGGCCCTGGAGGGCACGGCCCTGGCCATGGCCCTGATTCTGTCGGTCAACGTCTACACCGCCAACGCCGCCTCCCTGGCCCTGCACCTGCGCTACGAAAACGCCTACGCCTTCTACACCGCCCTGGCGGCGGACATCCAGCTGCAGCCCGGCTTTGACGAAAACACCAAACTCGCCATCTGCGGCCAATACCAAAGTCCCGCATTCTACTACGACCACTTCCGGGAAGTCAACAATTTGCAGGGAACCGTCGGCTTTTTTCCGGATAATTATTCCAAAAACCGCTTTGTGGAATATTACATAGGCTTCCCCATCCCCTTCGCCACCGACGAAGAAACCCAAGCCATCAAATCCACAGCCGCCTACGCCGCCATGCCGGTGTATCCCTATTACGGCAGTATGCAAATGATCGGGGACGTGCTGGTGGTGAAGCTGTCCTGAAATACGAACCAGGAGGGTCCGTCCATGAACCAATTAAAATCTTTCTTTTTTATGGAGCGATGCTTCAATTTTCTTCTTTCTAAAGCCAAAACATATCAGATTCCGCTTTTGTCTTCCATAGCATTTTCTTTTTTAGCATATGGTTTTTCGCTTACAAATAAGCTGGTGAACCATGATGATGTATTCTATTTATTCAGCAAAGGCGGAACTACAATTTTAGGGCGATGGGGGCTCGAAATCTGTGAACGGTTCTTTCCGAATTTTTCCATGCCATGGATTTACGGTATTTTCTCAATCCTTCTGATTGCACTATCAGTCTGTGTTATAGTGAAGATATTCAGCATACGCAGCAATCTTCTTCAAATTCTCCTGGCTGGGATTATTGCTACTTTTCCTTCCTTTACTGCCATGATGTCCTATATGTTTACTGCCAGCTCATTTTGTCTGGCTATTCTGATGACTGTCACTGCAGGTGCCCTACTAAAAAAGCCGACCTTTCTCTCGGTGGTCTTTTCACTGGGGTGCATGATTTTTTCTCTGAGCATTTATCAAGCGTACATCTCTCTGGCCTCCGGTCTTCTGATTCTGATTCTTATTCAGGAAATAATAGAGGGAGCTGATGCTATTTACGTCTTTAGAAAAGGGTTAGGTTATATCATTTTTCTTATCGTTTCCGTAATTGGATATTACCTGGCCACACTTGTGGTCCAAAAAATTCTGGGGCTATCCTTTGGCTCATACGCAAATCAATATATGACTTTTAGCATTTCCGAACTTCCTGATAAAATTACTCTTTCCTATACGTCTTTCTTCAATTTCTTATTTGGCTGGCCTAACTGGCTGATCCCTGCAATTTTAGCCAGACGATTAAACTATTTATTTCTTGGAATCATTTTTGTTTTCTTTCTCATATGGTCAAAATTCGCAAAAACAAAGACGCTGGCCAGCATATTATTATTTGCAGCTTTGCTTAGTATCCTTCCTTTAGCAATCAACTGTATGTATCTGGTCACCCCTCCTGCGGCAATTCACTCCTTTGTAATGTACGGGTTTGTCTGCTTTTATCTCTTAATTATTTTACTTGCCGACAGATGTCTTGATCTTCCAATCAAAGAAAAACTTCTGCATCGTGTGCATCTTTGTGCTGTTGACATTGTTTCTCTTTCGTTGGCCTTATTTGTTGCTTCCAATGTCTACCTTGCCAACGCTGCCGCTTTGAATCTTCACTTACAATACGAGAATACGTATGCATTCTTCACATCTGTCACCGCAGATATGAAAATGATGCCAGAGTTTAACGAAAGCACGAGATTGGCACTCATTGGAGATTATCAATGTCCCATCTACCATGATCGGTACCTCTTTGAATCACGTTCTCTCACAGGCGTTGAGGGAATGTATCCAGACAGCTACTCCAATGCACAGTTTGTCGAATACTATCTGGGCTTCCCAATTCCATTTGCATCGGGTGAAGAAGTAGACGCAATCAAAAACACTTATGAATATGCGAATATGCCCTGTTATCCTTATGATGGATCTTTGAAATTCTTTGGCGATATTCTTGTTGTAAAACTATCTTAGCAATAAAAGTCACCGGGACAATTCTGATCCCGGTGACTTTTATTATGATAGCTCTTCAAATTTAATAACCACTGTATCTCCGACCACTTTGATAGACCCCTCGGCGGGCCAGCAGGGCATGGATTTTACTTCTGGCAGTGCCCTCAGGTTCTCAATCGTTTCAGCGTCTGCCATAGGCAGGCGGTAGCCAATGTACGTCCAGAACCAGTAATACCGGCTAATATCGTTCAGTGTGCGTTCCGTTCCAAAGAGTCCCCCGTTTGACAGCTCATACTCCCATGGAGAATCCAGCAGCGGGTCCTGAATATTACCCAGCAGTGCCCATTTCTTGTCTGCATCAAATTTCTCGGTCATCCGCACTTGGGTCACAATAGAGGAAATGTAGTTTTCGGTCTGCCGGTTAATATAGTAATTTGCTGTATAGTTTGCATGGATTTGGTAGCCATAAGCCATAATCAGGGCAATGGTGACAACTGACAAGCATTTCACCACTGCTGGACGCCACACTTTCTCGGGAATACACTCCAGCAGAATCAGGGGGGCGCACGGGACCAGCACAAAGGCATACACCATCATGGTGTACATCCATGCACCCGGTGACATGACTTCCACAAAATTAACACCAACGGGGAATGCAGCAAGAAGCAGAATAACTGCGGCAACCCGGATAACGTCTTTCTTCACCTGGAACAGCAAATAAAGCACCAGCCCAAAAGAAGCCACTCCCAGCAGAAGATAGGCAATCTTAATCAGCTTATTCCCTGCCAGACTGCAATAATTGGTCAACGGGAATTTGCAAAAATCGTAAAACGCCTTTACTACCTGCCCAGGAATATTCTTGAGTGCCAGACCCGCCATGTTGTTCATGCCATTGTAGTCACTAAGCACTGTTCCATAAAGTGCCAGGCATATTTTTAGGCACAGGAAATACCCCAGCAGGCCCAAAATCAATGTCAGGCAGGCCCGCAGACCTCTGCGCAGCAGCGCTGGAATGGGTTCACCTAAGAAAGCCCTCTGAATCAGAAGCAGGACAAACATTCCGATGCTCAGCGCAACATATGCCTGGTAAATCCCCAAGGAGCAGGTAATCAAAAGTGCTGCCAGGAGCACACCCCATTTTTGCCTTTCTGAAACCCAAACAGCAAGTGTTGCCATCAGGAACGCCATAGCGTAGAAGGGTGCCGTGAAGCGGTAGATCAGAGCCGTGGCAGCCGAAGGGAACACCACAAGCAGCATACCAATCATTCCTGCTGAGAGTTTACTTTTGATTGCAAAGACAGACACCAGGAAACCTGCCGCAATCGAAATCAGGATTAAGAACACAAGGCCATTCACAAACGGCAAATTCAGATTCAGTCCAAATGACTGCGCCGTATCTCCCAGCAGTGTCAATAGCCATCGCCCGGAAGTCAATCCGACGCCATACCCATAGGGCTGATTGCCAATATCGTCAATATTGTGCATCACATTGACCAGCGCAAAGTTGTGGGTGATGTATCCCATAATCAGCGCAGATACCATGGCAACAAATTCAGGGGATTTTCTGTACTTTTTTATCCAATCCATAGAATTCTACTTCCTCAAGCAAAATATTCATCCCGGTCCCCGTCGTCTGCTCTGGGATTGCAGTGGGTCAGCAGCTTTTTCGTTCCTGTGAAAAGCAGCTTTCCCATTGGCAGCCACAGGTATTTGGGGGGGCGGGTGGTTTTGGGGTTTTTCAGGTATTTTTTCAGCTCCCTTTTCAGGCGGGCCAGGGTGGCGGGGGTGTTGTCCGGGTATTGGGACAGGTAGAGGAAGGCCTCCATCAGGCTTTGGTCGTAGAAAGGGGCCAGGTCCGGGAAGCGGGCGGCGATTTTGTCCCGGCGCTTAAGCATAAAGTCCACCCGGTCCAGCATCAGCTGCTCTCCGGCTTTGGGGGCGTTCATGGCGGAGGAGGCCCGGCGGCGGTAGTTGTAGATGATTTTATCGTCCACCAGGATTTTTTTGGCGTTCATAATGCCCTGGTAGGTGAAAAATTCGTCGTCGATGCGGTGGCCCTCCTCGAAGAGGATGCCGTCAAAGAGGCTTCGGCGGTAGAGCTTGTTCCACAGCAGGGCGCAGGTCCAGTCCGAGGGGAAGCGCTTTAGGTAGGTCCGCACATCCACCTGGGTCCGGCCGGTGTGCAGAACCCTGTCCTCCCGGCGGTTTTGGTACACGTCCCGGTGGGCGAACTGGACCACGTCGGCGGCCTCGCTTTTCAGCAGCGCCGCCATGTAGCCGTAGACCCCGGGCTCCAAATAGTCATCGCTGTCCACGAAGCTCAGAAATTCTCCCGTGGCCGCCCGCAGGCCTGCATTTTTGGCGGCGGCGGCCCCGCCGTTTTTCTGGTGAATCACCCGGACCCTGGGGTCCCCGGCGGCGTAGCGGTCGCAGATGGCGCCGGAGTCGTCCCGGGAGCCGTCGTCGATGAGGATAATTTCCAGCTTTTCATAGTCCTGGGTCAGAATGCTGTCCAGGGCCTGGGGCAGATAGGCCGCCACATTGTACACCGGCACAATCACCGAAATCACGTCACGCATGGCCGTCCCTCCTTTCCAGCTTCGAAAGGAGCCACCACACCGGCTTCATGGGATAGGCCTCCTCGTAGGCCCACCGGGTCTGGCGGGTCCGGGGGAACGCCCCGCAGAGCCGCCCCTGTTTCAGGCCGAAGCGGAGCTTTTTCCGCAGGACCGGCCGATAGCTGGAGTCCGCCTGGGAAAGCTGGTCGTGGACGGCGTAGATGTACTGCTTGGCTGCCTTTTGAAGCAGGGCCGGGTGGTGCTCCGCCTGGGCGAAGGCCATCTGGCCCTCCATAGCCTCCAAGGCATCCATCCGCCGGGGGCTCCATTTGGAGCGCATGATGCCGCTGTCGTTCTGGAAATAGGCGTACAGCGCCCCGGGGACCACCGCCACAGTTCCGGCCTCGTAGACCAGGCGGTAGGTGGTGAATTCGTCCTCGTGGAGCCTGCCCACAGGGTAGCGGCGGGTCTGGAACAGGGATTTGTGGTAGAGCTTGTTCCAGGCCACGGCGGTGACGCCGCCGTGGATGGTGGGGCTGCAATAGTAGTCCTCCACTGCCATCACCTGGCAGGCGTAGGCGGGGGAATCTTCCCGGCTCTCGCCGGCGGTGCGGTACAGGCCGCAGACGCTGAGGCGGACGCCCCCCTCTGTGGCCGCCCGGTACAGCTGCTCTAAGTAGGTCCTGTCCACCCAGTCGTCGCTGTCGATGAAGGCAAGAAACTGGCTGCCGCTGTTTTCCATGGCCCACTCGATGCCCGTATTCCGGGCGGCGGACAGGCCGCCGTTTTCCTGGTGAATCACCTGAATGCGGGAGTCGGTTTTGGACAATTCCTCGCAGAGGCGGCCGCAGTTGTCGGGGCTGCCGTCGTCCACCAGGACCAGGTCAAAATCCCCGAAGGTCTGGGCCAGAATGCTCCCGACGCACCGGTGAAGGTAGGCCTCCACCTTATAAACCGGGACAATAACGCTGATCGTAGACATGGGACTCCCTCCTTTTTCCCCACCGTAGGGAACGGATTCATCCGTTCCGTTGAAACCGGGCAGTTGCAAGCGGAACGGATAAATCCGTTCCCTACGGGTCGTTTCTATTTTTTCAGAATTTCCTTTATTTTCGCATAGCCCTTTTCGCCGAAAAGGGCCTTGCCCAGGCCGTAGCGCAGGCGGCTTTGCCTGTCCTGGCGCTGGCGGCGCTTTTCGGCGGTCTCGGCGGCCAGCTCCTCCTCTGTGTGCCAGGAGCCGGAAAACCAGTGGATGGTGTGAGTTTTCCCGGTTTTTTTCAGCTTTTTTGTATCAAAATCCACGGGGCAGAAAACTTCCTTCGGATACACCGCCAGCCCCTCCAGTTCCTGGAACCGGTCATTCATCTGAAGGCCCCGCTGCCGGCAGAGCTTCGTCAGAATCTGCACATTGGTGGTGGTGTCGTGGGAGCCGTCGGGCCGGAGAAAGACGGCGGTATCGTAGAATTTCATAAAGTCCCGGAACAGCGGGAACCCCGGCTCGCAGGCCAGCAGTCCCGTCTGGATGCCCTGCCGGCTTTCGAAGCCCGCAAAGGCCCGGTGGTGCAGGTAGCCGTCCAGAGGCCGGATGACCTCCACGTCGGTGTCCATATAAATGCCCCCCTGCTCCGTCAGGGCTTTCAGGCGCACGTAGTCGGTGACGAAGGCCCAGCGGCCCACCCCATGGGCCTGGCGCACGTAGTCCGGCGCTGTGGATATGTCAAAATTGCCCTCGTTCCACTCCACAAGCTCATAGTCCGGGCAGTGCTTTTTCCAGCTGGCGATGCATTTTTCCGCCAGAGGCGGCTTGGGCTTCCCGCCGAACCAGCAGTAGTGGATGATTTTTGGGATGGCCATTTCATTCTCCCCTTTTTCTATGGTTTCGCAGCTTGCGGACAAGGCCGCCCAGGCCCTCCTGCCGGAGGGTGCGGCACAGCCCCTCCATGGGCCAGTACAGCCGGATGAGCCTGGGGTGCATGGCATCCAGCACCTCCTCCAGCTGGGGCTTGGTGAGCCCGGAGCCCTGGGACCGAAGGAAGCGGCGGAAGGTCCGTTTCATGGCCCGGGCCGCCCGTTTGTTCCCCTCCACCCAGCGGACCACCCGGTAAAAGCCCGCCGATTCCCGGACCCAGCGGTCAAAAAAGCAGTCCCGGGTGGTGGCAAATCCCATGGAGCCATAGAAGCCGGTGATGCTTTCCAAGGCCCACAAAAAGTCCAGCTTTTTCATGGAAAAGGCGGATTTTGTCGTGCTTTCAGGGTTTGTCCGGTAGAAATACAGCTCCTCGTCCATTTGGGCCAGGTCCTCCCCGGCCAGCCACCGGCACACCGCCTCGTTGTCCTCATAGACCCTGCCCGGGCAGAACAGGCGGCGCTGGACCAGCTCCCGGCGGATGAGCTTCCCGCAGGACACCCAGGCGGGGTAGGTTCCCTCCCGGTACATCCGGGAAAGGGTTTCGTCGTCTAGGTGGAAAACCTTAAATTCCCCTGTTTTTGGTTCCAAAAAGGTATCCGGCAGGCTGGGGGATTCCAGCATCCGGCACATACTGACCCCGGCGCTTCCCTCCCGGGCAGCCCGGTACAGAAGCTCCAGCATCCGGGGGTGAATCAAATCATCGCTGTCCACAAAGGACACCCAGGGGCTGTCCGTCACCGCCAGGGCATGGTTCCGGGCGGCGGATTGGCCCTGGTTTTCCTGGTGGAGGACCCGGATGCGGCTGTCCTTTTGGGAATATGCCTCGCAGATTTCTCCGCAGCGGTCCGGGCTGCCGTCGTCCACCAGGATAAGGGCAAAGTCGGAAAAGGTCTGATTTAAAATGCTTTCAATGCAGGCCCCCAGGTACGCCTCCGCCCGGTACACCGGCACGATGACCGTGACGGCGGTCATTTGAGCTTCCCTCCCAGGCGGGTGATCCACAGCCGGTAGCCCCGGGTCAGCAGGGGGTAGAAGGTGTACAGGATGTCATAGTCAATCCAGAACTGGATGCAGCCCTGGCGCCACATCCGGCGCAGGAGCTGTTTGATCCGCTTGTCAATTTTTGCCCGGGCCGCCGCCATTTCCGGGCTGTCCCCGGCCTGCTGGGCGGCGTGGTAGTTGACCATGGCGTTTTCCAGATACCCCCGGTAGCGGAAGTTCACCAGGTCCTCCCGGCCCTTTTCTTTGAAAAAGGCAATCTGCTCCTCGTAGGCCACCCAGGCATCCAGCAGCTTGGGGGACCAGGTGTTTTTGGTCAGGCCGGTGCTGTTGATGAAGTAGCAGTACAGCGGAGCGGGAATCACCGTCATTTTTTCCTCGGCGTAGAGCATTTTGTAGGAGACAAATTCATCATCAAAGTAGTTGTCGGTGGGGTGCCGGACGGTGCGGTAGCAGTCCTTGTGGTAGAGCTTGCAGCAGGTCATAATGGCGTTGACATAGTCCGCCTGGTAGAATTTCATGGGCTCCCACACCTGGGGGACCAGGTCGGCGGGGTCAATGACCGGGCTTTCCCCGGTGGTCTCCACATAGCCGCAGGCGCTGATGTGGACGCCGTTGTCGGTGGCGGCCTTCAGCAGCCGCTCCAGCATCTCCGGGTGAATCCAGTCGTCGCTGTCGATGAAAATAATCCAGTCGCTGTCGCTGTGCTCATAGGCCCAGTCGATGGCGTTGTTCCGGGTGACGCAGACCCCGGAGTTGGGCTGATGGAGCACATGGACCCGGCTGTCCCGGCCCGCATATTCATCGGCAATGGCCCCGGTCCGGTCCTTGCTCCCGTCGTCCACCACGATGATATCAAAATCCGCAAACGTAGAGGCCAGGATGCTGTCCAGGGCCCGCCGGATGTAGGCTTCTGCATTGTAGGCTGCCATCATAATCGATATTTCTGCCACTGCTCTGTACCTCCTGCCAGGGAAGCTCTGGCAGAGTTTCCCTCGGAATATATGGGTATTATTCGCTGAATTTACAGCATTTAGTCCTCCTGCATCATTTGCAGGAACATATCCTCGATTTCCCTGACCATCCGCTTTCCCGAGAAGAATGCACTGCGCCGCTGGGCGGCGGCCTTCATCTGGCAGTAAAATTCCTCATCAGTCAGAGCCCGGCGAATGCCCTCCATCAGGCTTGCATTGTCGTTTTCCGTAATCAGGCCGCAGGGCTCGTCGCCAAAGGCCTCGCCGACAGCGGGTACCGCCGCCACCACAGGCACACCCATGCACAGGGCCTCCATAGCAATGACCGGCAGCCCCTCGGTGAAGGAGGAGCATACCACGAAGCGGCTGTTTTTCATATAAGGATACGGATTTTCCTGATATCCGGCCAAAATCACAGTGTCCTGGGCATCCACCGCCTTTACGATGCGGCGAATGTAATCCCGGTCAGGTCCGTCGCCAACAATCACCAGCCGATGAGCGATTCCCTGCTCCACCAGACGCTGATGAATGACAATCAGCCGCTCAAAGCCCTTTTCCTTCGCCAGACGCCCCACAGCGCAGATTACCGGCAGGTCATTGGGAATGCTCACCGGCTGCTCTGCCTTCCGGCAGACGGCATCGCTGTCGATGGGGTTAAAGTGCATCTCCACGCCATCCCGCCTTCCGGTAACGGCTACAAAGGCAGCCCAGGCCGCCTGGGACACACAGACAATGCGGCTGTACCGGGGCAGCAGCTTCTCATCCCGCAGAATCAGATTTCGGAACTGCTCATTGGTCTGCATATTGCCATGGATAAATTTTACAGATTTTGCCCCCTGGGCAAAGCCGCACAGGGCATGGTCCCACATGGAATAGGAAACAATGATATCCGCCCCAGGGCATACCACATCCAGCAGTCCCTCTCCGTTGCGCCGGTAGGCCGCAGCTGTACGGAGCTTTCTGGAAATATTCCGGGCTTTTACGACGGGATTGATTGTTGCCTTCCGGCAGGAGTAATCATAGATTACATTCACACCGCCGTCCCGGAATTTCTGGTCCCAGGGCCCGCCCGGCTTCTGCACCAGCACCGTTATATCAAATTTCTCCCGGTCCAGCAGATTTGCCAAATCAAACAGCGCCTGCTCTGCGCCGCCGCAGACCAGCTTGTCCTGGATAAAGACGATTTTGATTTTCTTCATATGCTTACCTTAGTTCAGTTTTGTCACGGTTGCATCGGCAAACCGAATATGCCCCCAATTTTGGGGACTCCAGACCAGCCCCTGCTCTTCCCTGACTTCCATTCGGAACGCAGGCAGCAGAAGCTCCTGGTCAAAGCTGTTACCGAATTCATCCAGCTCGAACAGCACCATATCCACTCGATACCGTCCTACAGTCAGGCCAATTGGGTCAAACTCCACGGTAAAGTCCCTGGTCGTCTGCGCCTCCACCGTTCCCAACGATACGCCTGGCATTGTCCCCACAGGGGTATCATCACCGTAGCGAATCTCCACTCGTAGGCGCAGGTTTTCGATTGTCTGATTGGCCAAAATCCGGATTTGGAATTTCATTTTTTCGCCAGGCGCATACAGGGCATTCTCCTTACCCAGCAGCTTCAGATACACGATTCTTGCCTTTCCCTCTGCCCATGGTGACCGGGTCTCGCAGGTTGTCAGGTCCCGCTCACTCTGGCCTTCGGCCCACTGGCCCTGCATGGCCTCGTTGTTCATATAAATCTCAATAGCCTCCTCCACGTCGCCCTGGAAGATGATGCGGCCTTTGTCCATGACAACGCAGCGGTCACAGAGCTGGCGGATGGTGTTCATGTTGTGGCTGACATACAGCACCGTCCTTCCCTGCTGAGTGGCGGCTTCTCGCATTTTGGTCAGGCATTTTTTTTGGAAGGCCATGTCGCCCACGGCCAGGACCTCGTCCATGATCATGATTTCGCTGTCCAGGTGGGCCGCCACGGAGAAGGCCAGCTTCACAAACATTCCGGAGGAATAGCGCTTGACCGGGGTGTCGATGAAGTCCCGGACCTCGGAGAATTCGATGATGTCCTCCATTTTAGCATCAATTTCCGCCTTGGTCATGCCGAGGATGGCGCCGTTTAAGTAGACGTTCTCCCGGCCGGTCATTTCGCCGTTGAAGCCGGTGCCCACCTCCAGCATGGACACAATCCGGCCGTAGATGTCGATTTCCCCCTCGGTGGGGGCGGTGACCCGGCACAGCAGCTTCAGCATGGTGCTTTTTCCTGCGCCGTTGCCGCCGATGATGCCCAGGGCCTCGCCCTTTTTTACCTCCAGGTCGATGCCGTTCAGGGCCATGAAGGTCTGGCCGATGAGCCGCTGGTCCATGTTCACGGGGATGTTGGGGTCCTCCTTCCCCCGGACTCTGGCCCACCAGCTTTGCAGGTCCGCAGTCAGGGTGCCGCCGCCAATCTGGCCCAGGCGGTACATTTTCTTAACGCCGGAAAGGCGGATGGCAACGGGTTTTTCGTTCAAACTGCTCATGCTTTCCTCTCCTCACACTGTATCCATAAAGGTCCGCTCGACCTTGTTGAAAATCATAATGCCCAGCACGGTCACCACCAGGGACACCGCCCAGGACAGGGCGTAGGCATCCCAGTACACCGTGCCGGCCCCCAGAATGGCGCTGCGCAGCAGCTCCACCGAGGGGGTCACCGGGTTGACCAGCAGCAGATTTTTGATCCACCCGTCGGCCACCGTGGACAAAGGGTACACCACCGGAGTGGCGTACATCCACAGCGACACGCCGAAGCCCACCAGCACCGTCAAATCCCGGTACTTGGTGGTCAGGCTGGAAATAATGATGCCCAGGCCCATGCCCAGCAGCCCCAAGTGAACCAGCTCCACGGGAATCAGCAGCCACATGGCCCACCGGGGGTGGAGGCTGCCCCGGACCAGGTAATAGCTCATAAACAGCAGCACCAGCAGCATTTGAATGCCGAAGCGGATGATGCTGGAAATCACGTTGGAAATGGGCGTGGTCAGCCGGGGAAAGTAGACCTTGCCGAAGACCCCGGCGTTGGCGGTAAAGGTGGAGGCGTTGTTGATGAGACAGGTGGAAAAATAGGCCCACACTGCATTGTTGCACAGATAAAACAGCAGCCCCGGCACCCCATCGGTGCCGATGCCGGCAATGCCGCCGAACACAAAGGCCTGGACGATGGAGGAAAACAGGGGGGTGAGGAAAATCCAGGCGGGGCCTAAAATGGTCTGCTTGTAGGACACCACAAAGGACCGCTTGGTGAACAGAACAATCAGGTCCCGGTACTGCCAGACCTCCCGCAGGTTCAGGTCAAACCACCGGTGCCGGGCGGAAATGTGGGTGTGATAGCTGGAAGGGCTTTGGGACATGGTGTTACCTCTTTTTTCCAAAAAATTGTTTCATAGCCTGGAGCCGCCGGTTGGGCTGCAGGGCGTGGATGCCCTTGAACAGCTCCACCGCCCACTCCGGGCAGCCGATGTAGGCCGCCGTCTGGGACGTGGTGCAGCGGCCGATGTTCTGGCAGGTGAAGCCGTACCACAGCTTCACCTTCTGATAAAAGGGCTTGTGGAGGAAGGCGTACTGCTCCCGGAAGAACAGGCCGGTGCCCTGGGGATTGTCCAGGAACACCTTATAACCAGCTCTGGTCAGGCCGTCGGGCTTGTACTCCCAAATCCAGATGATGTCGTTGTAAAAGCGCATTTTGTAGCCGTCACGGGCCATGCGGTTCCAGGTGACGGCCTCGGTCATAAACCGCTCCCCGGGGAACTCCGGGTAGAGGTACTTCCGGTGAATCTCCGTGTAGAAGATGAAGGCACGCTCCCCGTCCACGGGGCCATACAGGTCGAAGGCGTTGCCGTCCAAAAATTCGCAGTCCAGAATGGTGTTGGGGGTTTCGTCCGGGGTGATGCCCCGGTTGGCAACATAGCCGCAGAAGTTCCCGTCCCTGGGAAGCTCCGCCTCCCAGCGGATGACCTTTTCGATGGCATCGTCGGTGAGGTAGTCGTCAGAATCCACGGTGAAGAACAGCTCCCCTTTTGCCATTTGCAGCCCCAGGTTGATGGCCCGGCACTTGCCGCCGTTGTCCTTTTTTACATAGCGGATGGGAAAGGGATTGTTTTCCCGCTGCCAACCGTCCACCAGCACCTCCGTGCCGTCGGAGGAGCCGTCATCCACCACCAGCCACTCAAATTCGGTGCAGCTCTGCCGCTGGAGGGAGCGGTACAGGTTTTCCAGAATATAGGCCCGGTTGTAGGTGGGGGTGAATACCGTCACCTTGTGTGTAAATTCCATGGTACACCTCACAGTTGTTTTTTGATGTCCAAATAATTCTGAATTTTGCAGACCCCGTCAAAGGATATCTGGGCCAGCACCAGCCAGAAATTCACCGCCGGGGGATTGCGTCTGCTGGGTCTCAGCGGGGTCAGCCCGGCGGCAAACTTCCGAATCATGGTCCTGGCCTGGGGGAGCTGGTGGGCGGGGAGAAAGCGCAGGCTCATTTTTTCGGCGTAGATGCAGAAGAAATACAGATTGACCGAGGCCTCGTAGACAAGCTCCGGCATCTGCGCCTTCAGGTAGTCCAGCCGCTCCTTCCTCGCCTGGAGGCCCTGGAGCCGCCGCAGGGAAAAGGTCTCGTGCATGACGCTGCCGGGCTGCTGCCGGTAGGCGTACATCTTCGCTGAAGTGTGGGCCAGCCGCCGGGCGTTTCCGATGACCCGGTAGGTAAAGAACTCGTCGTCGATGAGGTTGCCCTCGGGAAACCGGATGTCCCCAATGACGCTGCGGCGGTAGAGCTTGTTCCATATAACCTGTGTAAACATGGTATTCTGGATATGCTCCCTCATCGCCTCTACCGGCGACACTTCTGTCATCTCAAACTCTTTTCCATCATCCAGCGGGGCATAGTCATTTTCTGTAGCGACGCTCTGGCATTCCACAATGTCAATATTCTCCCCCAGCAGGCTGTAAAGCCGCTGATACATATGGGGCTCGATATAGTCGTCGCTGTCCACCATGCCAATCAGCTCTCCCCGGGCCTGGTCCAGGGCAGTGTTTCTGGCCTTTCCGGCACCGCCGTTTTTCTGGTGAATCACCCGGACCCGGGGGTCCCTGGCGGCCCAGCGGTCGCACAGAACGCCGCAGCTGTCCGGCGACCCGTCGTCCACCAGCAGGATTTCCAGGTTGTCATAGGTCTGCTGGACCAGGGAGTCCACACACCGGTCCAGGTAGGCCTCCACCTTGTACACCGGCACAATCACGCTGAGCAGCGGAAGCTCCTTCATAACATATCCTCCAAAATCAGTGCTGCTCCTTCCGCAGGAACAGGGCGGCAAAGGCCCTGTAGGATACCCGGAAGGTCCAGGGGGCAGTGACAATCATGTTCGCCAGGAGCCGGTTGCGGTGGCTCAGCAGGGAAAACCAGGGCTTCTGCTGGGTCAACAGACACCGCACCTGGGCCTTTTCCTCCCGGAAGCTCCCGGCGGGAGCCATGGTCAGCCGGGCATAGGCAAACAGCAGGTTCCGCAGCAGCGCCTCCCGGGCTGCCGCCTGCATTTCCGGGCCGCAGCTTCCAAGAATCTGCTGGCGCACCCGGATGGGGTCGAAAATCAGATAATGGCTCAGAGCCCGGTAGGAGGCAGAGCCCTGGCGCAGAATATAGTGATAGGGGCACACCGCCTCGAAAACCGAGCGGTGGGACCGGCTGAACAGATAGTAATTCATCAGCAGGTCCTCGTTGTTGCGGATGGAGCAGTCCATCCACCCCGCCAGCCCCTCGAACAGGTCTGCCCGGTAGAGCTTGGTGCACAGGCCCGATTCGATGGTGCCGTCGTTGAGCAGCTCCTTCAGGCTCTGGACCCGGTCCCGGATGCGTATTTCGCCGCTGTCCAGGACCTTGGTGATCCGTCCGTCGGGGAAAATCACCTGCTGGCCGCAGTGGGAAATCTGGGCGTCGTAGGTCCAGGCGTTTTCCAGAAGCCGCGCGTACATCTGGGGCTCCACGGTGTCATCGCCGTCCACGAAGCCCACCCAGGCCCCTGTGGCTTCCGCCACGCCCCGGAGCCGGGCGGCGGTGACGCCGGCGTTCTCCTGGTGGATGACCTTCACCGGGTGGGCGGCGGCGTAGGCATCCAGCACCTGCCGGGTGTCGTCCGTGGAGCCGTCGTTGACCACGATGACCTCCATATTTGGATGGGTCTGGGCCATGAGGCTGTCCAGGCAGCGGACGAGCCAGGGAGCCGTATTGTATGCCGGGACGATGACGGAAATCCGGTCTGCCATGGATGTCGAACCTCACATTTCGTAAACGTTTAAATACTGTCTGGCCATGGTTCCGGCGGAAAACCGGATGCTGGCCGCCCGGGCCGCCAGGCCCAGCCTTCTTCTTAAATCCTCGCTGTCCGCCAGAGCCTCGCAGGCAGCGGCCACATCCTCCTCCCGGCAGGGGGTCAGCAGGGCGGACACGCCGTCGGACAGCATATCGGGAACGCCTCCCACCGCCGTGGCCACAATGGGAAGGCCCGTGCCCATGGCCTCGATGAGGGTCATAGGCATTCCCTCAAAGTGGGAGGGCAGTAAAAACACATCAGCCTCCCGGAGAAGGGGGTAGACATTGGACCGCAGGCCGCAGAACTCCACCGCCTCCCCGATGCCCAAAGTCTGGGCCAGGGCCTCCATGTCCCGGCGAAGCTCCCCCTCCCCCACCAGCCGCAGGCGGCAGCTGGGGTGGGTTTTGTGGACCAGGGCAAAGGCACGGAGCAGCCCCTCGTGGTTTTTCTGCTGGTTGAACCGGCCAATGTGGAGAAAGGTCACCACATCAGCGGTCCGATAATCCTCCTTGGGCAGGCATTTGGACAGGTCGATGCCGTTGAAAATCACAGGAATCTGCTCCGGGTTCAAGCCGTACAGCTCCACAACGGTCTTTTGGACCAGGCCGCTGAGGGCCACGGGGACGGACCAGCCGTGGCGGAAGTAATAGCCGTGAATCTGCTGCTGGGTGCGGCCCTGGGCCTCCTGGTCCGCCACATTGTGGACCGTGTGGACGCAGTGCTCCACCCCCGCCAGCCTGGCCGCCAGGGCGGCGTATTTGACCACGTTTAAGTGGGTGTGAACCACGTCCGGCGACTCCTGGCGCAGAATGCGGTACAGCTTTGGCACCATGGACACGTCCAGCCCCAGCTTTTTGTCCAGATACCGGATGCGGACCCCCGCCGCCTCCATCCGCTGGGCGATGGGGGTGTGCTCGTTGTAAAGGCTCACCACCAGCACCTCATGGCCCATGGCCATCAGGGCGTAGGTGAGGTTTTCGCACATGATTTCGGCTCCTGCAAACTGCAAATTGGGGATCACCTGGATGATTTTCATAGGCTATTCTCCTAAATAGCACCGGGTCAGAATGGCCTTGTAGCTGGCCTCGTCGTTGATCCGGGCAAATTTTTCACTGGCCTTTTGGGCAAGGGCCGCCCTAGAAGCGGGGTCTTCGATGATGCTCAGCATTTTCTCCGCCAGAGCCTCGTCGGTGTCGCAGAGCCAGCCGCTGATGCCGCTGTCAATCAGCTCCCGCATTCCGTCGGAGGGGGTGGCCACCACCGGCGTGCCCAGGGCCATGGCCTCCAGCACGCACATGGGCGTGCCCTCCCAGTGGGAAATCAGGGTCAGGACCCTGGCGTCCCGAATCATTTTGATGGGATTCTCCCGGAAGCCCAGGAAGGAAACGTTGTCATCCAGGCCCAGCTCCTTGCACAGGGCCTTGGTTTCATCCTCCAAATCCCCTGCCCCCACCACGGCCACCTTCAAATTTGGCTTTTTCGCCTTCATCCGGGCGCAGACCCGCATGAGCCGCTGGGGGTCCTTGGGATAGGTGAGCCTGCCTACGTAGATTACGTCAAAATCGTAGCTGCTGTCATCCTGGGCCAGCCTTTCCTGAATCAGGCGGGTGTCGATGATGTTGTAAAGGACGCTGCTTTTCCGGGCAAAGAGCCGGTGAAACCGGTAGCCCTCAAAGGCCGCCTGGGACACCCAGAAAATATGCCTGGCTCTGGCGCCTGCCAGCAGATAGGCCAGGGACTTGGGGGACAGGCCCCGGGCATCCATGGCGTTGTTGTGGATGTGGGAAATCAGAGGAATGCCTCCGCAGCACAGGGCAGCCACGAACCCCGCCCGCATATCGTGGGCGTGAATCACATCGGGCCGCTCCCGCTCGATGGCCGAGCGGAGGTTTTTCGGGGTCAAGCTGGGGATGGGCCGGTAGGAAATGCCCTGGGAGGCCAGAATGGTTCCCACGGTCCCGCTTTCCGGACTGCAATAGACCATGTCCACCTCCCCGGCAAAGGCGGTGATAATCTGGCAGACCACCTTCTCCGCCCCGGAGAAAATTCTGGAATTGAGCACGTGCATCACCTTCACGGCATATCCCCCCTTTCTTATGGTATTGGCTTTTATACGCTGAGATAGATTTCCCGCATTCTTTCATGCACGGTTTCGTCGGTAAAGTTCAGGACCTTTTCCGCCGCCGCGGCGGCGCACCGGCTGCGCAGAGCCGGGTCCCGGTAGAGCTTCAAAATGGTGTCGGCCACGGCCCGGGGGTTGTTGTCCGTAAACAGGCCGGACACGCCGTCGTCGATGAGGTCGGCGTTGCCCCGGATGTCGGTGCAGAAAACCGGCAGGCCGCAGCACATAGCCTCCATCAGCGCCACCGGCAGCCCCTCCTGGAAGGGCACAAAGGCGAACAGGTCGCAGGCCTTGTACAGCGCCGCCACATCCGTCCGGTAGCCCAGAAAGTGGACGTGGCTTTCAATGCCCAGCTCGTGGGCGGCAGATTCCAGCCGGTCCCTGGCCTCGCCCCGGCCCACGATGAGGTAGTGGAGGTTTTCAAATTCCGGGGCATTTTTCAAAAGGCCCATGGCCCGCAGGACGGTGATGTGGTTTTTCCGGCCGATGAGCTCCGCCACGGTGAGCATGAGGAAGTCCCCATCCCCGAAGCCCAGCTCCCGGCGCTTGGCGGGCCGGTCCACGCTCTGGCTGAATTTCTCCCGGCTGATGCCCACCCCGGGGACATATTCCACCCGCTTGGCGTGAATATGCTTCTTCGCCCGGGTATAGTCCTCCCGGTTCATGGTCAGCAGAACGTCCGTCAGCGGGGCCAGCAGCCACTCCACGGGGTAAAAGGCCAGCCAGTTCAGCAGCGGCGCACCCTTGTAAAAGTGGAAGCCGTGGGCGGTGTAGAGGACCTTGGTCCCCCGCTTCCGGGCCTGCCTGGCGGCCAGCCGGGTGAGCATGGCTCCCACGGGGGTGTGGCAGTGGATGATATCGAAATTCCCCTCGTCAATGACCTTTTTCAGCATTTTGTAGGCCCTCAGGTTCCCCTTTTTCCAGGGGACCCGCTCGAAGGGGATGTCGTAGTAGGTATCGCAGGCGGGAATGACGCAGTCGGCAGGGTTTTCGTAGTCATTCCGGGCGGCCACGGCGGTCTCCCAGCCCATGTCCTGGAACATCCGCAGATAGGGGATGTGAAACTGCATGATGTGGGTCTTCACCACCGTTGCAGCAAACAAAACACGCTTTTTACCCATGGACCCGCCTCCCTCAAATGGACATAATGAGATAATTGTATTATACACCAATTTCTGCCTGATTTCAACCCTAAACCTTCCGATATGGATTATCCAAAATAAAAGGAAAACCTTTCACTTGACTTTAACATTATGAAATGTTATACTTAATAATATTAAAGTACGGAGGGATGCCCATGATTCCCCAATGGCTTTCGTCCCTGGAGGAGGAGGATATTTCCTTCATCCGGCGGTTTCTGCTGGCCTCCGGGTCATTAAAGGAAATGGCCCGGCAGTATCAGGTCAGCTACCCCACCGTCCGGCTCCGGCTGGACCGGCTCATTCAGAAAATCCAGGCCGCCGAGGAGGCCGACCGGGACCCCTATGTGGCCCTGGTGAAAAACCTGGCCATTCAGGATAAGCTGGACTTTGACACGGCGAAAATCCTGATTACCCAGTACAAGCAGATGAAAAAGGAGTAAGTATTATGAATATGTTCGGTTTGATTCTGGTGCTCGCCCTGACCGCAGGGGGCATTTTTCTAGAGATTTTTCTGGCAAAGCGGGAGTCCCCCCTGCCCGGGCTGGTGCTGCCCATTCTGTTTGGGATGCTCAGTCTCATCTTCCCGCTGAACGTGGTGGGCCCTCTCACCGGGGAGGTGCTTGTGATGTTGGCGGCGGTCCTGCTGATTGCCAACATCCCCACCCTCATTCTCCTGGCCATCTACTGGGCCGTCCGGGGAAAGGCCAGAAAAAAGAAGCAGCTGGACAAGCTGAATATCCAGGATCTCTGATAAAAGGCCGTCTCTCCGTAGGGGAGGGATAATATCCCTCCCGCCGAAAATCCGTCCAGGATTTTCGGATAAATCTGATGGAATGGTGCGTTTCAGACGAAGCGGGCGTAATAACGATTAAAAGGCCTTCCCAACCGGGAAGGCCTTTTGCGGCCCCCTCGCCGGGGGCCGACGGGAGGGATAATATCCCTCCCCTACTGTGTTTGTTAAATCAGCACCTTCCGCTTTTTTATCCGCCACAGCTCCCAAACGCCGATGATTGCGCCCAGGGGCCAGCGGATGTACCAGGCGCCGGGGGTGAGGTATGCCAGGGCCACCGCCGCCAGATAGCACATTAGGTAGGGGCTCCACAGCCTCATGGCAAAGGGATAGTCCCCTTTGCCCAGCACCAGACGGGCGTAGCCGTGGTGCATGGTCAGCTGCAGCACATGGGAGGCCGCCGTGGCCAGGGCTGCGCCGTACATTCCCAGGGACCTAATCAGCACATAGTTCAGCGCCAGATTCACCAGGGAGGAAATGACGGTCACCACCGCCACCACCTTGGTGTTTTTCTTGAAATACTCAAAATTGATGGGAAAGGTGCACAAAAAATTCAGGAAATAATTGGTGACAAACACGGGAATCAGTCCCGTGCCCGGCAGATACGCCTCGCTGGCGTAGAGCCGGTAAACCTCCGCCGCCAGCAGCACGAAGCCCACGGACAGCACGGTGAACAGCTCCAGGAAGTTTTTCGTCCGGCTTTCCAGGGCCTCCCGGCGGCCCAGCTTCATATCCTCAAAGAAAAAGGGCACCCAGGTGTGGTTCAGCGCGCCAAAAATGGTGAACATAATGCCGCCGAAGGTCAGGGCCGCGCCGTACTGACCCACCAGGGTCTCGCCCATCATCTGCTGGAGCATCACCCGGTCGCTCTGGCCCAGAATCAGGTCCGACAGGTTCTGGAACACCATGGGCACGGACAGAAACAGGCAGAATTTCCAGTAGCCCCGGTGGAAAAGGGTCCTTCCCTTGGCCAGCACATAGATGCAGACAGGCAGGCCCAGCAGGATGTAGGTGGCCGAAACGCCCCCGATGCGGCCCAAAAACCGGCTCTCATAGGGCAGTGCCAAAACCAGCGACAGGGACAGCGCCAGGTTGAGGACCGCCACCGCCAGGGCCAGCAGCATCTTCCACCCGGCCTTGAACTCATAGATGAACTTGGTGGACAGGAAATTGATGCAGAAGGTGCCGAAGCCGTGCAGCAGCATCAGCACCACCACATACCAGGGAAGCCGCAGCAGCCCCGAAATCGGCCCGATGAAGGCCAGCACCACCCCGGCGCACAGGGCATAGGACACCACGGACAGGGACAGCACCGAGGACTGATACCGCTTCTGGTCCTCCTCCGGGTATTCAAGCCTTGCGTTCACCAGGGTCCCCTGGGTCTGCAGGGTAAAGGCCACCGCAATGACGCTGACCCAGACGTTGTAAATGTTGACAATGCCGTTGTTGGTGGGCCCCAGCAGCCGCAGGAACAGAGGCCCTGTAAAAAAGGCGATGCCGTTCAGGACCAGGGTGCTGGCAATGTTCAGAATCGCCACTCGATTTTGTTGTTTCATGGGGTGTTTCCTTTAATTCTATGATAGAACTGTTCCAAAGGGCCGTAGAGGCCCAGGGCCAGCAGCAGGGCCGTCAGCCGCTCCCGGGCTGCAAAATAGGGGCTGGTCAGGAGAAAGGGGATGCTTTGCCGCAGCTCCCGGCGGGCGGCTTTTTCCTCCGCCCGGTAGGCCTTCCCCCCCTCCCGCTGGTACAGCACCAGCAGCAGATACACCAGCGACCGGACCCGCAGATACCGGGCCTGGGGGGCAATGGCGGGATAATTGTCCCGGATATCACGGTAGATTTCCTGGGTATGCCGGGGAAAGTGGAAGGTTTTGTCGGAAATGGGCGCTTTCCCGCTGATGCTGCCGGGCCGGTGGTAATAGTTGTAAACGGGAACCGGGCACAGGGCGGCGGCGCCTGCCTGCAAAGCGATGCGGTACATCACCGCCAGGTCCTCGCTGACCACGCCCAGGGGAAAGCGGATGCGTTCAAACAGCCCCCGGGCAAAGAGCTTGTCGCAGGCGCTGCTGTCGCAGCCGTCCCACAGGAAAATCCGGCCCGCCAGGGCCTGGCCGGTGACGGCTTCCTCAGCCCTGGGGCACAGCCCTCTTGTTTTTTCCCCGGTTCTGCCGCTGACATCCCAGCGCCCCGCCACCACCAGGGGGACCCGGTGCTTTTCCGCCAGGGCTGCCATTGTCTCATAGGCCTCCGGCTCCAGGTAGTCGTCGCTGTCCACAAAGGCCACGTACTCCCCTTCGGCAAGGTCCAGCCCTGCGTTCCGGGCGGCGCTGAGGCCGCCGTTTTTCTGGTGAATCACCTGGATGCGGGGGTCTTTTTTTGCATAGCTGTCGCAGATGGCCCCGGAGCCGTCGGGAGAGCCGTCGTCCACCAGGATAATCTGCAAATCCGCATAGGTCTGCCCCAGAATGGAGTCCAGGCACCGGGGAAGATAGGCTTCCACATCGTACACCGGCACGATAACGCTGATGATTTTGCTCATGGCCGCCCCTCCCCTGCCAGCTTTTCGTAGATGGAAAGCAGGGCTTCCAGATTGTTCTCCGGGTCGTGGGTGAGCTGGGCGTGGGCCCGGGCGGCCCGGCCCAGGGCTTCGGCCTTATCCCCCATGGCAAAGACCTTGCAGATGTAGTGGGCCAGCATATAGGGGGCGGCGGAGTCGTAGATAAAGCCCTCGGTGCCGTGGGTCATCAGACTGGTGACCCCGCCTACGTCGCTGGCGATGCAGGGCACCCCCAGGACCATGGCCTCCCCCAGGGCGTTGGGGGAATTTTCTATGGTGGAGGGCTGGACAAAGACGTTGGCGCTTAGATTTGCAGCCTTCATTCCCTCGGCGGAGAGCTTGCCCAAAAATTCGATTTTTCCCTGCAAGCCGTATTGCTTCACCAGTTTGGCCAGGTATTTGTCGTAGGAACCCCGGCGAAGGCGGTATTTTGCATCCGTCCGGAGGAAGGACTTTCCCGGCACGGCCAGGGTGGCGTCGGGGTAGACCTTCAAAACCTGGGCGAAGGCCTCCAGCAGATAGTGAAAGCCCTTCACCGGGTAGGCGCAGCTGGGGGCGAAAATCCGGTGCTTCCGGCAGGCCTCGTAGGCCCAGCAGCCGGCATAGAAGGGCTCCCGGAGGGTCTCGCTGCAAAAGTGGTAGCTGCGCCCGGGGTTAATCTGGCCGGTGCAGGCCAAGTCCCATTCGGTGCGGCCAATAACGTGGCGGACCTTTTTCAGTGCCTCCACCTCCAAGGCCCCCCGCCTGGCGAACACCCTCGCCTGCTGGCGGATGTTGTCCTGGCGGAGAAAATCCCGGAGGGTGAAGCGCCCCCGGACGGTATGGGGAATGCCCTGGGCATAGTGCCGGGCGGCCACGGAGCACAGGCCCTGGATGCTCACCGCCAGCCGGGGCAGCAGCCCCTCCTGCTGGGCGGCGTTGACCATGGCCAGGGTGTGGCCGTATTCGGTGCCCCAGATGTGGATGACGTCAGGCTGAAAGGCGCAAAGCACCTGCCGGAACTGGGCTTCCAGGGCGGGCTTGTACACATCCGGCCGCCCCTCCACATAGGTCTGGTAGCTGCAAAGGCCGTCCAGCGCCCCGGAAGCGCCGTTTCCCGGGCAGAGGATGCAGATGGTCTGGCCCCGGGACCGCAGGTCCGACAGCACATGGTCCACCCAGTTGACCGCCCCCGTTTCCCTCCCGCTGATTTGGGAGGCCACCACCCCGGGCACGGCGTTGCACAGCCACAGCAGCTTCATTTGCTCACCTCTAACATTTTCAGTATCTTTTTCCCTTGAATCACGTTGTTTTTCTGTTCCAGAATGAAGGTTCTGGCCCTCTGGCCCTGCTGGAAAAGAGCCTCGTCAGACTGAGAAAGGACCTCTTTCAGCATTTTCTCAATGCCGGCGGCGCTTTCATCCTCCAACAGGTACACATAGGGGTGGTATTCCCTGGGCATTCCCGGCAGCACCGTGGTCAGCACCGGGGTGCCGGTGGACATATACTCCATGGTTTTGGAGGGGAAGGAGTATTTGACGTATTCCTCCCCGGTGGGCCGGGGGTTCACCAGCAGGGTTGCCTCCATTTCCTTGACGATGATCTGACTGTTCAGCAGCATCCCGCCGTAGAACACCCGGGGGTCGGCGGCGGCAATGGCCTCCAGCTCCTTCACATAGTCCCCGGGGCCGTAGATGTGCAGGGCGGTGTTCGGAATGTCCGCCGCCCGGAAGCCCTCCACCAGGTTTTGCAGGCCGTACTGCCTGCTGACACCCCCGGCGTAAAAGCAGACCCGGGGGGTAGCCTTCTTTTCCAGCGAGGGGGTGCGCCGGGCCATGGCGATGTCCGAATGGCCCTCCAAAATGGCGTAGGGCTTGCCGGTTTTGTTTAAGTAACCGTTCATGGCCTCGGTCAGCAGCACGTAGTGGGTGCAGTGCCGGATGACGAAATTGGCTAATTTTTTGGAAAAGCCGCTGCCCCCCAGCAGGTCCGGCAGGTCGGTGACGATGCCCACACAGGGCCGCCGCCGGAGCCGTGCCGCCCCCATGGCGGCCAGAGCCGTCACCCGGTTCAGGCAGTCCACCACCACGGCGGACTCCCGGTCTGCCAGGGCCAGGGTTTTCCAAAAGGTGCCGAAGCCCACCACCAGCGCTTTCAGCGCCGGATTGCGGACGGCGGGGAGGTAGCGGTACTCAGCCCCGCCCTCAGTTTCCCGGGGCAGGCGCAGCAGCTGCCTGTCCAGCACCTGCCTGTTCACCGGGGGATTGGCCACCACGGTGACCTTTGTGTGGGCGGCCAGCCCCTCGATGAGGAGCCGGTGGTATTTCTGGGACTGGAAGGCGGGCTTCACCTTCACCCGGTCGAACAGGGCCTTGTAGGTCCGGTCCGAGCAGGTGGTCACGGCGTAGATGATGTTCATAGCGTTACCTGCCTTCAAAAATTTCCACATGAGCCTTTGCCATGTTCTCAATGGTATAGCCTCCGGCGGTGGCCAGGGCGGCGGCGCCCATTTTTGCCATGTCCCCGGCCAGGACCCGGCTCATGGCCCGGGCCAGGGCCTGCGCATCCCCGGCGGGGACCAGCAGGCCGTTGACCCCCTCCTCCACCAGCTCCAAACCGGCCACGCAGCTGCCGGTGGTGATGACGGGCAGGCCGAAGGCCATGGCCTCGTTGACCACCAGGCCCCAGATGTCCTCCCGGGTGGGCAGGACGAACAGGTCGGCGGCCTTGTAGTACCGGGCCAGGTCCTCCTTTTTCTGGAAGCCGCAGAAGTGGACGTTTTCAAGGCCCAGGCTTTCCCGGAGCTTCAGATATTCCTCTGTGGGCTCGCCGCCTACGATGTACACCCCCACGTCCTCAGGCAGGGTCCGGGCGGCCTTCAGCAGCACGTCGAAGCCCTTGCGGTGGATGAACTGGCCGATGGACAGCAAAATCCGCCCCTCCGCCATGCCAAGCTCTGCCCGGAGGGCCGCCTTTTCTTCGGCGGCGACCGGCTTATCCAGCAGGTCCGCCGCCTCCAGGGATGTGAAGGGGTAGCAGAACACCCGCTCCCGCCGGGCGCCGTAGTGGACCAAAAAGTCCGTGGTCCGCTGTCCCGTGCTGAGCCAGGCATCCGCCGAGCCCACCAGCAGCCGTTTGTACCAGTATTTGATTCGGTTCTCCCGGCGGACCAGGCCTCCGTCCACCTCCAGGTAGTAGGGGATGCGGTGCAGGCGGCAGTGGGCCATGGCCAGCATGGCCGTGGGGGAGGAATAGCCGCAGATGACAATGGTGTCAAAGGGCTTTTTCAGCCAGTCCACCACGTCCAGGCACATGGCCTTGCCCCGGACCGTAAACAGCCGCCGGGACAGATGGACCAGGTCAAAATGCCCCTGGCCGGAGACGAACCAGCCGGCGTCCCGATGGGTCTTTTCCTCGATGCGCTCGGTGCACAGGACGGTGAGGCTGGTGCTTTTCCCCAGCTGGTCAAAAAACCGCACCCGGTAGGGAGAGGCGTAGTTGGTCAGAAACAGGACACGCTTCATGGCGGCAGACTCCTTAGAACAGAATTTCCATAATTTGGTGGCGGTTTTCCCGCTGGCCCTCAGGGGGCAGCTGCATATAATCGCCGTAGAGGGCGCTGAGGCAGGCATCAAAGTCCTTAGGCCCCCGGAAGGAGCCGTCCTCAAAGGCATACTCCCCCAGCTCCCGGAACCAGGCGGTTTCAAAATAGTATGTCTTGGGCAGGGCGCTCTGCTCATAGAGGATCTCCCCGGCGGGGACCCGGCGGATGCGCTTTTCGTAGGCCTCCACCAGCCGCCCATTGGGGATGCACAGGGCCGCCGCCTGGTAAGGCAGGTACCCAAGCCGCTTTTTCCAAACGGTCCTCGTCTCCTCCCGCCAGGGGGTGTAGCCGGATTTCATCAGCTTGATGCGGTAAAGATGCAGCAGCTGCCGGGCCAGGGCCTTCCGCTCCTTCTCCGCCGCCGGGGCAAAGTCCAGGGGGTACACGTCCACATAGAAGCCGTTTTCCGCCAGGGGGGCGCTTTTGGCTTCGATGTAGCGGGTGTTGCGCTTGCGGACCTTGCCGAAGGGCTGGGCGTAGGCGGGGTCATTGTGCCAGGTTTGGAAACAGTAGGCAGGCCCTAGGGCCTGGGGGGCGATGCGGCAGAATTTTTCGTAATCCGCCCGGAGCATGGCCACGTCCAAATCGTCGTCCCAGGGGATGAAGCCCCGGTGCCGGACGGCCCCCAGGAGGGTCCCCCGGTAGAGGACATAGGGGATGTCATGGGCCTGGCAGACCCGCTGAATCTCCTTCAGCATTTCCAGCAGCACCGGCTGGATTTTTTTCAGCAGTTCCTGTTCCATGGTCAATCCTTTCGCAGGCTCTCCGTCAGCGCCATGGTGGGCAGCAGCCAGAAGAACACGTCGGCAATGAGATTCTGGGTATTGAAGGACATAAATAGAATCGCCAGCAGCCCCAGCTTTGCAACCAGCCCCCGCTTCGTTTTCCACACCAGGGCAATCCACCCGGCCACATGGAGCAGACCCCCCAACAGGCCGAAGATGGCGAACATCAGCAGCGAGGAACTGGTGTTGTTTTCAATGGCGTACAGCACCTCGGCAATGTCCGCACCGAACAGGGGGCTTCTCAGGAAGAACCCCAGATTCAGCGCCACCGAGCCAACCCGGTCGGACACCGAGGTTCCCTGGCCGCTGAACTTGCTGATAAACATGGCGTAAATCTCCCACCAGAGCATATTCTGCTCCAAATAGGCCCGCAGCACCAGAGCCGCCCCGGCGGCCAGCAGCACCGCCAGCGTCAGGAGGATGTATTTGTTTTTGTACAGCTTTTTGTCAAAAAACAGCAGCAGAGCAAACAGGGCCATTTCCACATACCCGCCGGTGGCCAGGGTGGACAGCATCACCGCCCCCAGGGCGAGATTCACCAGCCACAGACTCCGCTCCTTTTCCCAGCGGACCAGGTAGTTGTTCAGAAACAGGCCCAGCAGGAGAAAATACTGGTGGACCCCAGGCTCTCTGAAAATGCTGAAATTCCTGTTTTTATCGTAGCTTACCGATACATAGGAAAGCAAAAAGTTGTAAAACGGAATGTCCTTGGAATTGGTGAACACCGGCACGGCCAGCAGGCCTGCATCGGGCAGCCGCCGCAGGACGTAGGTTGCCAGAAGGGAAAAAAGCCCCACCGCCGTGATGATAAGCACATAGGTCCTGGCCACCTGATTGCTGTCGGTGAAAAAGGTGAGAAACACCCCAAACCACACGCACACCAGAACGCTGAAATACATCAGCTGCCAGTCCTGCTTGCCCACCATAGGCAGCAGCAGCCCGGCGGACACCAGAGCCAGGCCAATCAGCCGCCGGTCTTTCACCAGCGCCCGCCAGGCATGGCGGTTGTAGACGATAAACACCACCGCCGCCCCGGCCATAACCGCCAGCATCAGCACCTGGGCCCGGACGAAGCCCAGCACCGAGCTGGTCAGCAGGGTGTCTCTGGCCAGATACAGCATGGCCGCCAGAAACAGCCCAAACAGCACCCGGCTCCTTCGGGTATCGGGGAAGGGGTAATGGCTCATGTGTAGCGCTCCTTTGTCAGTTTCAAAATGGCCTTCAGCAGATTGTCCGGCCCACGGGGCACGGCGATGCCGCCGTAGGTCTGAACCACCTCCTCGCAGGCGGTGCCCTGGTAGACCACCGCCGGGGTGCCGCAGGAAATGGCCTCCAGAGTGGTCATGCCGAAGGACTCCTCGGTGCTGGGGCTGACGTAGACATCGGCGGCGGTGTAGATTTGGGCCAGCTCCTTCATGCTGTTGGTCCTGGGCAGGGCCAGAATCTCCTTGGGCATTTCCTTGATCTGGGCGGGGCTCAGCCCCACCAGCACCATCCGGTAGTTTTTCGGCAGCAGCAGCCACAGGGCCACCATGTCCTTGATGCCCTTGCGGTCATCCCAGACGCTGGCCACCCCCAGGACAATCTTCTTGCGCTGGAAGCCGTGCTTGTTCCGGAATTTGCTGGGGGTGGGCTTGAACACCTCCGGGTCCACCCGGTTATAGCGGACCTCCAGGGGGTAGTCCTTCAAAAAGCTCTCCTCCACCCGGCTTTTCAGCCACTGGGAGGGGACGATGATTGTCAAATTGGGGATGCCCGTGAACAGCGCCTTTTTCCGCCGGTAGTTCCGGCGGGAGCCGTCCAGCAAAAGGCTTTTGGGGTAGCGGTCCTTCTGGGGGCAGAATTTGCAGCCGGTTTTCCATTTGTCGCATTTAATGTAGGTAAAGTGGGTGCAGTGGCCGGTGAAGCTCCAGCAGTCGTGAAGGGTCCAGTAAATTTTCTTGCCGCAGGTCCGCAGGTAGCCGAACAGCAGGCCGATGTGGATATAATAGCCGTGGATATTGTGCAGCCAAATCACATCCGGGTCGTATTCCCGGACCCAGGCCAGAAATTGCTCCGTGGCAGCCTTGGAGCCGAAGCCGTGGTCGTCCAGCAGGCGGCACCGCAGGCCGTGGAGCTTATAGTCCCGGGGAGTGCCGATGCGGACCGTCCGGATGTCCTGGCAGTTGACCTCCTCACGGCCAAAGGCGAGTACACACGCGTGCCCCGCCTTCGTCAGCTCCCGGCATTGCTCCGCAGCCAAGCGCCCGGTGCTGCCGAATCCGGCCACCGAGTTGATGAACAGGTACTTCATGTACTCGCCTCCTTGTTTTTTGCCTATCTTCTTTTACCCGGTCGTAGGGAACGGATTTATCCGTTCCGGTCAAACCGTGCCTTCGCACGGTTTGACAAGGTTCGTCCCTCTGAGCGGTTCCGTAGACGCTCACCCCTCATCAGTCACCAGTGTGCGCACTGGTGACAGCTTCCCCCGAGGGGGAAGCCATTTAATATTTCCGCCAGACCATCTTGTCGATAACGCCGGTGTAGGACTGGATAATCTTGACCACCTTGGTGGACACGTTTTCCTCCACATAGTCCGGCACGGGGATGCCGTAGTCTCCGTCCAGGTTCATCTGGACGGCGGTGTCCACGGCTTGCAGAAGATGGCCCTCGTCGATGCCCGCCAGGACGAAGCAGCCCTTGTCCAATGCCTCCGGCCGCTCGGTGGAGGTGCGGATGCACACCGCCGGGAAGGGATGGCCTACGCTGGTAAAGAAGCTGCTTTCCTCCGGCAGGGTGCCGGAATCGGACACCACGCAGAAGGCGTTCATTTGCAGGCAGTTGTAATCGTGAAAGCCCAGAGGCTCATTCTGCATCACCCGGGGGTCCAACCGGAAGCCGGAGCTTTCTAAGCGCTTTTTGGACCGGGGGTGGCAGGAATAGAGGATGGGCATATTGTACTTCTGCGCCATGGCGTTGATTGCCGTAAACAGGGAGTTGAAATTTTTTTCGGTATCAATGTTTTCCTCCCGATGGGCGGACAGGAGGATGTACTTCCCCTTTTCCAGGCCCAGCCGGGCGTGGACATTGGAGGCCTCAATCTGGGGCAGATTCTGGTGGAGCACCTCCGCCATGGGGGAGCCGGTGACGTAGGTCCGCTCCTTGGGCAGACCGCACTCGTGAAGATACTTTCTTGCGTGCTCGGAGTAGGCCAGGTTCACGTCGGAGATGATGTCCACAATCCGCCGGTTGGTTTCCTCCGGCAGGCACTCGTCCTTGCACCGGTTGCCCGCCTCCATGTGGAAAATGGGGATGTGGAGCCGCTTGGCCGCAATGGCGGACAGGCAGGAGTTGGTGTCCCCCAAAATCAGCAGAGCGTCGGGCCTCGTGGCGGCCATCAGCTTGTAGGCACAGTTGATGATGTTGCCCACGGTGGCCCCCAGGTCGTCGCCCACGGCGTTCATGTACACATCGGGGTCGGCCAGCCCTAAGTCCCGGAAGAAAATGCCGTTGAGGTTATAGTCGTAGTTCTGCCCGGTGTGGGCCAGAATGCAGTCAAAATACTTGCGGCATTTATGAATAACGGCGGCCAGCCGGATAATCTCCGGCCGGGTGCCCACAATAATCAAAAGTTTCAGTTTTCCGTTATTTTGAAAGGAAATATCCGAATAATCCAGCTTCATTTCCATAATGCTCTCCTCCTTATAAAGCCTTCCCCCTCGGGGGAAGGTGGCTCGGCGCAAGCCGAGACGGATGAGGGGCGTTTCGTTTTTTGAGCGGTTCTTGAAACGCACCCACCTCATCAGTCACCAGTCTGCGGACTGGTGACAGCTTCCCCTCAAGGGGAAGCCATTTTACAGCGGGTACTGCCGGTTCTGAATCACCTGGCCGGACTCAATTTTTGTCCCGGCGGGGATGCGGTTTTCCGCTTTCAAGACAGCCCCCGGGCTCAGGTGGACACCGTCCTCAATCACCGTGTCGTGGTCGATGAGGGCGCCCATGTTGATGATGCAGCCCATGCCCACCCGGACGCCGGTGGCAATGGCGGCCATGGGAAGCACCACGGTTCCTTCCCCAATTTGGGTCTCCGGGCTGACGTAGGCGGTGGGGTGAATCAGGGTGGGGACAGAAATGTTCTCGGACAGCAGCCGTTTCACCCATTCCATCCGAATGGAATTATTGCCGATGCCGGGGTAGATTTCCGTGTCTTCATCGGCAAATTTGTGATAATCGGAACAGCTTCCCAGAATATCCGGCCCGGTCCGGCCATCGTCCAGAAAGGAAATCCGGCAATAGCCCATCTGCCGGGCCAGGTCGGCAACGGTTTTTCCGTAGCCCCCGGCTCCTAAAATCATCAGCTTTTTCATACCTTTTCAAAGAAGGTGTCGGGGTGGTTCGGGTCAAAGGGCTCGTTTGCCCACATCACCGTCACCAGGTTTTCGGTTTCCGACAGGTTGATAATGTTGTGCGTATACCCGGGAAGCATATGAACTGCCTGGATTTTGTCGCCGCTGACTTTGAAATTCAGCACTTCCTCGCTGCCCAGCCTCCGCTGCTGGATGAGGCCCTTACCCGAAACCACAATGAAAAACTCCCACTTGCTGTGGTGCCAGTGCTGGCCCTTGGTGATGCCGGGCTTGGAGATATTCACGCTGAACTGGCCGCAGCTGGCGGTTTTCAAAAGCTCCGTAAAGCTGCCCCGTTCGTCCACGTTCATGTGGAGGGGAAAGGCAGCTTTTTCCTTGGGAAGATAGGATAAATAGGTGGAATACAGTTTTTTTGCAAAGCTATTGTTTGGAATTTCCGGCATCAGCAGGGTCTGTGGCTGAGCCTTGAAGCTGTCCAGCAGGGCAACGATTTCCCCCAAGGTGGCGTGGTGGCTCACCGGGGCGGCGCAGTAGCGGCCATTTTCACACAGGACCGTGTCCGCACCCGCAAACTCGCAGCGGTGCTCCTTCCCCTCCAGGGCGCAGAGCATTTCCGCCACCAGGTCGTCGATGTACAGAAGCTCCAGCTGAGCGGTGGGGTCATTGACCTGAATGGGCAGGTCATTGGCATAGTTATGGCAGAAGGTGGCCACGGCGGAATTGTAATTGGGCCGGCACCACTTGCCGAACAGGTTGGGGAACCGGTACACCAGCACCTTGGCCCCGGTTTCGGCGGCGTAGGAGAAGAACAGCTCCTCCCCGGCCTTCTTGCTTTTGCCGTACTCGCCGCCGGCATAGCGGCCCATTAACGTGGCCTGGATGGAGGAGGACAGCATCACCGGGCAGGTGTTATGGTGCTTTTTCAGAGTGTCCAGCAGGGTGGATGCAAAGCCGAAGTTGCCCTGCATGAACTCCTCCTGGCTCTTGGGCCGGTTGACCCCCGCCAGGTTAAAGACGAAATCCGCCTTCTCGCAGGCGATTTCCAGGTCCTCCGGCGCGGACTGGAGGTCATAGAGGTACAGCTCCCCGATGGAGAGCCCCGGATGGGTCCGGTCCTTCCCGTCCCGGATGGCCTGCAGGGCGGCGGTGAGATTTTTGCCAACAAACCCGGCCGCGCCGGTGATGAGAATGTTCATGTTGTTCCTCCCGTGTTGTATCCTACCGCTGTCATTGCGAAGCCAGTGTCGCAACACTGGCTGTGGCAATCCGTTCTTCTTGCAGCGCAGGGGGGACGGATTGCCACACCAGTCTGCGGACTGGTTCGCAATGACAGCTCATATTACTTATTCTGCCAGCCTTCCAGCTCCTCCCGGATGTAGGAAAGGCTCAGCAGCTTCTGCTGGACCTGCTCCACATTCAGAAGCTCCGTGTTGCTGGAATTGAACTCCGTCAGCACGTTTCGCTGGGTGTCGCCGTCTTTGAAATACTTGTCGTAGTTCAGGTCCCGCTTGTCGCAGGGGACCCGGTAGAAGTTTCCCAGGTCCATGGCGTGGGCGCATTCCTCGTTGGTCAGCAGGGTTTCGTACATCTTTTCGCCGTGGCGGATGCCGATGACCTTAATCTCATGGCCCGGGGCAAACAGGCCGGTGACGGCCTTTGCCAGGGTCTCGATGGTGCAGGCGGGGGCCTTCTGGACCAGGATATCGCCGGAAACGCCCCTTTCAAAAGCGAACAGCACCAGGTCCACCGCCTCCTCCAGGCTCATAATAAACCGGGTCATGGCGGGCTCGGTGATGGTGATGGGATTTCCCGCCTTGATTTGCTCAATCCACAGGGGGATGACGCTGCCCCGGGAGCACATGACGTTGCCGTAGCGGGTGCAGCAGATTTTGGTCTGGTCCGGGGACACGGTCCGGGATTTGGCCACAATGACCTTTTCCATCATGGCCTTGGAGGTGCCCATGGCGTTGACCGGGTAGGCAGCCTTGTCGGTGGACAGGCAGATGACGGTTTTGACCCCGGCCTCAATGGCGGCGGTGAGCACATTGTCGGTGCCGAACACGTTGGTTTTCACCGCCTCCATGGGGAAAAACTCGCAGGAGGGCACCTGCTTCAGGGCGGCGGCGTGGAAGATGTAGTCCACGTCGTGCATGGCGTTTTTCACCGAGGCCAGGTCCCGGACGTCGCCGATGAAGAATTTAATCTTGTTGGAGGCCTGGGGGAGCCTGGCCTGGAACTCGTGGCGCATATCGTCCTGCTTTTTTTCATCCCGGGAGAACACCCGGATTTCCTTGATGTCCGTGTCCAGGAAGCGGTTCAGCACGGCGTTGCCGAAGGAACCGGTGCCGCCGGTTATCAGAAGGGTCTTTCCGTAAAACAAGCTGCTCATGGGTCGTTGCTCCTTTAATCACAGTTTTGGCGCAGGACCCTTATGAGGGTCTGCATAAAATATTCCTTGCGGAAGCTGCTTTCATAGTAAGCCCGGGCGTTTTCCCCCCAGGTCCGCCGCAGGTCGGCATCCGAGGCGGCCCGGCGGATGTTTTCCGCCAGGGAGGCGGGGTCCTGGGCCGGGCCCCGGAGGCCGCAGCGGGCATCGTCAATCACCCGGGCGGTCTCTCCGCCGATGGCCCCCACCAGGGGCTTTCCGGCGGCAAGGTAGGTCTGGACCTTCCCCGGGAGGGTCAGGCTCATCACCGGGTCGTCCACCAGGGTGATGAGCAGCACGTCGGCCATGGCATAGTATTCCGGCATTTTTTCCAGAGGCTGGCGGCCGTGGAAGGTGATGTTCGGCAGGTCCCGGGCCATTTCCCGGCAGCTTTCCAGAGAAACGCCGCCGCCTACAATGTGGATGTGGATGCCCTTCTCCTCCCGGAGCAGTGCCGCCGCCTCCACAATGGTCTGCACGCTCTGGGCGGCGCCCACGTTTCCGGCAAAGAGGAAGTGGACCTTTTCATCGGTTTTTTCCGCCTGGGGCAGCCGGTCAAAAAGTTCCTCGGCGTACTGCGGCAGGTAGGTAATGGGCCGGTCCTCCACCCCCAGCACGTCCCGGAAGTACGCTTCAAACCCCCGGGAGGTGACCAAAATGGCATCGGAGCGCCGGTAAATCCGCCGGGAGACCTTCCAAAAGAACCGGTAAACAGGCGAGTGCGGGGAGATTCCCCCGGCCAGCAGGCTCTCCGGCCACAGGTCCAGGCAGTAGAGCACGCACCTTTTCCCGTGCCGCCTTGCCCAGGACTGGCCCGCCTGGGCCATCATCACCGGGGACAGCTGGTTGATGAGCACCACGTCAAAGTCCTCCCGGCAGGTCCACAAATACCACTCCGACGAGAGAACGAAGCTGTAATAGTTGAGAAACCGGTAAAAAACGCCGGATTTTCTGGGAATCAGGGGGCAGCGGTGGACCTTGACACCGTTCACAGTCTCGTCCCGATGCTGCCCCTTTTCATAGCCCGGGTAGATGCGGCCCTCGGGGTAGTTGGGGGTGCCGGTGACCACGGTAACGTCGTGGCCCTGCTCTGCCAGGGCCTGGCAGATATCCGGCAGGCGGAAGGGCTCCGGGGCGTAGTATTGGCACAGGACCAGAATTTTCACGGCTTGTCCTCCCTGTCCATGCGGCCGGTGCCGCCCTCCACCACGCCCTCGTGGCGAAGCACCGACAAAATGGTGGCGAAGAAGCACTTGCAGTCAAACCGGAAGCTGAGCTTGCGGACATACTCCCCGTCAAACCAGGCCTTCACATGAATGGGCAGCTCGTCCCGGCCGTTAATCTGGGCCCAGCCGGTGAGGCCCGGGCGCACGTCGTTGGCGCCGTACTTATCCCGCTCGGCAATCAGGTCGTCCTGGTTCCACAGGGCGGGCCGGGGGCCTACAATGGCCATTTTCCCGGTGAAAATCTGGAAAATCTGGGGCAGCTCGTCCAGGGAGGTCTTCCGCAGGAACTCCCCCACCCGGGTGATATACTCCTGGGGGTCGTCCAGCAGGTGGGTGGGCATATCCCGGGGTGCATCCATGCGCATGGTGCGGAATTTGAGGATGTTGAAATAGGTCTTGTGGATGCCCACCCGCCGCTGGCGGAACAGCACCGGGCCGGGATCGTCCAGCTTGATGGCAACGGCAATCACCAGCAGCACCGGCGACAGCACCACAATGCCAATGCCGGACAGCAAAAGCCCCAGCAGCCTTTTTCCATATTTCTGATACACAGAAGGTCCCCCTTGAATAGTTGATACGGTATTACGTGATTACGCGTTTGATTCCTGCCTGCGCTTGTAGGTGGGCACGATTTCGGCCACCACGTCCTTGATGTTGGTGACCTCGGCCTTGCAGGCCTTGTCCAGCCTTGCCAGCTGCTCTTTGAACTTTTCGTCGTCCATTTCGATGGGCTTGCCGATGTGGATGAGCTTGTTGGCAGTCTCCTGCATTCCCTCTTCCTTCATCAGCAGCTCCTCGTAGAGCTTCTCGCCGGGGCGCAGGCCGGTGTATTCGATTTTGATATCCACATCCGGCTCGTAGCCGCTGAGACGGATCATGTTCCGGGCCATGGTGTCGATTTTCACCGGCTCGCCCATGTCCAGCACGAAAATTTCCCCGCCCTTGGCGTAGTAGCCCGCTTGGAGCACCAGGCTGACGGCCTCGGGAATGGTCATAAAGTAGCGGATGATGTCCGGATGGGTGACGGTGACGGGGCCGCCGGCGGCAATCTGCTTTTTGAACAGGGGGATGACGCTGCCGTTGCTGCCCAGGACGTTGCCGAAGCGGACGGCCACAAACTCGGTGGCGGACTCCCGGTTCATCATCTGCACCACCATTTCACACAGCCGCTTGGAGGCGCCCATGATGTTGGTGGGGTTCACGGCCTTGTCGGTGGAAATCTGGACAAAGCGCTTGACCCCGAACCGGGCGGCGGCCTTGGCCAGCTTGTAGGTGCCCATGACGTTGTTTTTGATGGCCTCGTTGGGGCTTTCCTCCATCAGGGGCACGTGCTTGTGGGCGGCGGCGTGGAAAATCAGGTCCGGCCGGTACCGACCCACCACGTCGTTGACCCGGTTGGTGTTGCGCACGGAGCCGATGAGCACCTCCAGATTCAGGTCCGGGCAGGTCCGCCGCAGCTCCATTTGGATATCATAGGCATTGTTCTCATAAATTTCAAAAATAATCAGCTGCCTGGGATTTGCCCGGGCAATCTGGCGGCAAAGCTCGCTGCCGATGCTGCCGCCGCCGCCGGTGACCAGCACCACCTTGCCGGAGATATAGTCCATAATCTCGTCCAGGTTGACCTTGATGGGCTCCCGGCCCAGCAGGTCCTGGGGGTCCACCTTGCGCAGCTTGCTGACGCTGACCTCGCCGTTGACCATCTGGAAAATGCCGGGCAGGGTCTGGACCTCGCAGCCGGTGGTGGCGCAGATGTCCAGAATCTCCTTCCGGGTCCGGGCGGAGGCAGAGGGAATGGCGAAGATGATTTTGCCGATTTTATAATGCTCCACCATTTTGGGAATGTCCCCCCGGGTGCCCACAATGGGGGCCCCGCACAGGCGCTTGCCCACCTTGAAGGGGTTGTCGTCAATGACGCAGGCCAGGTGGTCCTTCACAAAATCGCTGTTGGAAAACTCCATGGCCAGGGCACGGCCTGCATCCCCTGCGCCGATGAGCATGACGTTTTTCATTCCGGCGGCGTGGGTCATGTGGCTGAACTTTTTCAGCACCGACCGGCTGAGCCGGTAGGAAAACCGGATACCCACAGTGCAGATGTAGTTGATGAGAAAGCCCACAATCATGCTGGACCGGGGCATCACCACGCCGTCAAAGTGGAACACCAGCACGCCGATGACCGCCAGCGCCCCATAGGCCCCTGTGATGCGGAACACCTCCGGGGTGCTGACAAAGGCCCAGATGCTGCTGTAAAGCTGAAACAGCATAAACACGCCAATGGTAATCAGGCACCAGGGGCCAATGGCCGACAAAAAGCCCTGCATATGGGCGGCAGGGATATTTTCAAAGGCAAAGTCATACCGGAACCAAATGCCCAGAAAATAGGAGGCGGTGGTGGACAGCACGTCCAGCAGGATAATCAGCGCAACCTTGGCGGCAACGGAAAGGTTCAGGCTGCTCGGTTTTTTCAGTACCATGGTTCAACACCCTCAATAGAAGCTCGCAGATTTTCAGGCGCACTTCCACCCTCTCTGCATAATTTTATACATTATACCACAAACTGTCGAAGACAGCAAGGGAAACTTTTCTGCATCCCCCCAAAAGCCTTCCAACCTGTAGGGGAGGGTCAGTGACCCTCCCGTCGCCCCCCGGCGAGGGGGCCGCAGCTGTCCGACCGGCACGTCCGGGAGGCCGTGCCCTACGGATGCAAACGTGTCCATGGCCAGCCACAATGCCTTCCCCCGGGGGACGGCAAAAAACCGCCTGCCAATTTCTGGCAGGCGGTGATTTTTTACTTGGCAGCGGCCACGCAGTGGCGGACCACCTGTTCCATTTCCGGCATTTTCTTCAGCATATCCTTTGCCAGGGCAATCTGGCAGCGGGTGCGGACCAGGTTGTGCTCCGGGGAGAGGACCTTGAAGTACAGGTCCCCGTCGATGTAGTCCGCCAGGAACCGGGTGGCCAGCTCCGCCGTCAGGACGAAGCAGCTCAGCGCCAGGGTGTCCACCTCCGTCTCGGTCAGACCGGCAGCGGTTTTGGCCAGGAAGCCCTCGGCAAAGGCCCGGAACACGTCCATGTCCACCTGGGCCTTTTCAAAGTCGGGGCAGTCCTCCTCCACCTTGTTGGCGGCGAAGCGGATGGCGTCGCCGAAGTCGTGGCCCATGAGGCCGGGCATGACGGTGTCCAAATCAATGACAATCTTGGCCTCGTTGGTCTGGGGGTCAAAGAGGACGTTGTTGATTTTGGTGTCGTTGTGGGTCACCCGCAGGGGCAGCTGTCCGGCCCGCTGGAGGTCCGTGAGCTTGCAGGCCAGGTCCTGGACAGACAGCAGGAAGTCGATTTCCTCCCGGACCTGGCTGGCCCGGCCGGACTTGTTCGCCTCCACAGAGCGGATGAGGGCCTCGTAGCGGCTGCGGGTGTTGTGAAAGCCGGGGATGGTCTCGGTGAGCTCGTGGATGTCAAAATCCGCCAGGTCCATCTGGAACTGGCCAAAGGCGGCGCCGGCGTTGCGGACCACCTGCAAATCGGTGACGGTGTCGTAGGTGACGGAGGGCACGTAGTTGGTCATCCGCCAGAAGTTGCTGCCGTCGGCAACGTAGGTTTTCCGGTCGGCGGTGTGGTGGAAATGGAGGGTCAGCTGGCCGGGCTTCTTCCGGCGGATGTGCTCGGTGACCTTGTCGATGTTCTCCATCAGGCCAACGGGGTTGCGGAAGGCGTAGGTATTGACGTTCTGCACCAGGAAGGACTTGGGCGTTCCCTCGGGCAGCAGGAAGTTGACTTTATAGGTACGGTTCACGTTGCCCATCTGAATGGGCTCGAACCCTAAGTATTCGTAATCAATGCGGAACAGTCTGCTGACTTCCAGCAGCTTCTCATTCAAATCCATGAATTTTTCTCCTTTCGGCGGAGCAAGGCATCCGCCCTTGGCTCACGTTGGCAATTCTATACTATTTTTGTGACGGTGTCAAGAAAACTCAAAATTTCTGTATAATTTCACCAATAAAAAAGGGCCGCCGATGGGCAAATAGCCCATCGGCTTTTGTAAAACACGGTATTCTTCTGTAGGGGAGGGTCACTGACCCTCCCGTCATTTTGCATTGCAAAATGAACTTGCCGCAGGCAAGCCAATACACGGTGTCTGTTTTGTTCTTTCTGCGATGCTGCGCATCGCCTGATTTGGCTGCTTTTGCAGCCAAGTCAGCGGGAGGGTCAGTGACCCTCCCCTACTGTATTTTTTATAGGGTGCCGGGAAACAATGCCTCGATGGCGGCCCGGGCGGCCTCCTGCTCGGCCCGCTTTTTGCTGCTGCCGGAGCCTGCGCCTACAGTCCTGCCGTTGAGGGACACCTCCACATCAAACTGCTTGTCGTGGTCCGGGCCGGACTGGCCGGTGAGGGTGTAGGTCAGGGTCTGGTTTTTCTTTTGCTGGACCAGCTCCTGGAGCTGGGTCTTGTAATCGACATTGTGGAGCTTGGTCACCGGGACCGTCACCAGAATGAACCGGCTGACGATGCCCAGGGCCGCCTCGATGCCCCCGTCCAGGAAGCTGGCGGCAATGACGGACTCCATAGCATCGGCCAGAATGGAGTTGCGGCTGCGGCCGCCGCCCTGCTCCTCGCCGTGGCCCAGCAGCAGATGGGTCCCCAGGCCAATCTGGTTGGCGGCGGCGGCCAGGGTGGTCTCGCAGACCATGTCCGCCCGCATCCGGGTCAGCTCCCCCTCGGGCCGGTTGGGGAAGCTGCGGAACAGATACTCCGCCACCAGCATTCCCAGCACGCTGTCCCCCAGAAATTCCAGCCGCTCGTTGCTGAGCAGGCTGTTGTGCCAGCGTTCGTTGGCGTAGGAGGAGTGGGTCAGGGCGTTTTGCAGCAGGGAGATGTCGTGAAAGTGGTAGCCAATGGCCTTTTCCAGTTCCTTAATCATGGCTCTGCTCCTTCATAACCGCCAGGTCCGCCTCCAGCTGGGCGGTGAAATTCCCCTCGGCGGCAATCATGGCCTGGCGTACCGCATTGCGGAAGGCCAGGGCATCGGAGGCCCCGTGGGCCTTGATAACCGGCTTTTTGATGCCCAAAAACTGGGTGCCGCCGATTTCCCGGTAGTCCAGCAGCTTCATCATGTCCTGAACGCCGCTGCGGCACAGAAGATACCCCAGCTTGGAGAAGAGGTTCCGCTTGAACATCCGCTTCATCACGGAGCCCATGAACATGGCGGTGCCCTCGATGGACTTTAACAGCACGTTGCCGGAGAAGCCGTCGCAGACCACCACGTCCACCTCGCCCAGGGGCACGGACCGGGCCTCTACGTTGCCGGTGAAGTGGAGCAGGCCCTTGGCATCGGCATTTTGCAGCAGGGCGTAGGCCTGCCGCTGGAGGTCGGTGCCCTTGCTGTCCTCGGTGCCGATGTTCAGCAGGCCCACCCGGGGCTGGGGCACTCCCAGAATATTCTTGGCATAGGCGCTGGCCACCAGGCCGAATTGCAGCAGAAACTCCGGGGTGCACTCGGCATTGGCGCCGCAGTCGGCGATGATGACCTTGGTGCCGGCCTTGGTGGGCATGGCGGGGGCCATGGCCGCCCGGCGGATGCCCTTCACCCGCTTGACCAGCAGGGTCGCCCCGGTGAGCAGGGCCCCGGTGGACCCGGCGGACACAAAGGCGTCGCCCTTGCCGTCGGCCAGCATTTTCAGCCCCACCACCATGGAGGAGTTCTTCCGCTTGTGAATGACGGAAGCGGGGTCGTCGTGCATATCCACCACGTCATCGGCGTGGCAGATTTCAATGCCCTCAGGCAGGTCGCTCAGGCCGTTTTCCTTCAAAACCTTCAAAATGGCCTCTCCCCGGCCCACCAGCATAATCTCCACGCCCCAGGTCTTGGCCGCCTCCAGAGCGCCCAGCACAGGGGCAGCCGGAGCCAGGTCGCCGCCCATTGCGTCCAGAATGATCTTCATTTTGCCACCTCTTTCTTTCAAATGCCTGTTGCCACCAGCTCGTCAATGATGCCGAGGGCACGGTTGGCAATGGCCAGGTTTTTCTCTGCTTTCTTACGGATGCGAACATCCAGGCCCTGGATGATACTGAAATTCACGTTCATAGGCTGGAAATTCTCAACATTTTCATCGCTGATGTACAGGGCCAGCGCGCCGATGGCGGTGGCCTTGGGGAAGTCGGGCAGGGCTTTGCCCGTCACCTTGGCGGCCATGGCCACTGCCGCCAGCAGCCCCGAGGCGGTGGACTCCACATACCCCTCCACCCCGGTCATCTGGCCTGCAAAGGCGACAAGAGGGTTGCGCCGGTCGGCATAGTACCGGTCCAGGAGCCGGGGACTTTGGAGGAAGGTGTTCTGGTGCATGACACCGTAGCGGACGAATTCGGCGCCCGCCAGGGCGGGAATCATGGAGAATACCCGCTTCTGCTCGCCGAATTTCAGATGGGTCTGGAAGCCCACCAGGTTGAACACGCTTTTGGCGGCGTTGTCCTGGCGGAGCTGGACCACGGCGTAGGGCTCCTTCCCGGTGGCGGGGTCCGTCAGGCCAACGGGCTTCAGGGGGCCAAAGCGGAGGGTATCGTAGCCCCGGCGGGCCATGACCTCCACGGGCATACAGCCCTCAAAGACGTTTTTGTCCTCAAAGCCGTGGACCTCCGCCTCCTGGGCGGTGGTCAGCGCCTCCATGAAGGCCCGGTACTGCTGGGCATCCAGGGCGCAGTTGATATAGTCCGGGGTGCCCCGGTCGTAGCGGGACTGCCACCAGGCCTTCTCCATGTCGATGGAGTCGGCGGTGACCAGAGGGGCGGCGGCATCAAAGAAGTGGAGGTATCCGGTTTCGCCGAAATAGCGGCCGATGGCCTGGGACAGAGCGTCGGAGGTCAGCGGGCCGGTGGCGATGATAACGGGGCCCTCGGGGACCTCGGTCAGCTCCTGCTCCACCACGGTGATGCGGGGATGATTTCTAATTTTTTCCGTGACCAGCCGGGCAAAGCCCTCCCGGTCCACGGCCAGGCACCCTCCTGCCTCCACCCGGGTGGCGTCGGCGCAGGCCATGATGAGGCTGCCGCACCGGCGCAGCTCCTCCTTCAGAAGGCCCACGGCGTTTTCCAGCCGGTCTCCCCGGAGGGAGTTGGAGCAAACCAGCTCCGCAAAATAGGGGCTGTGGTGGGCGGGGGTCATTTTCCGGGGCTTCATCTCGTAAAGGGTCACGTCGATGCCCCGGCTTGCCAGCTGCCAGGCGGCCTCGCTGCCTGCCAGCCCTGCGCCAATTACTTTCACATTCATGTTCAGCTTTCCTTTGCCTTTTTCACGGCGGTCCTTCTGGCCGCTGTTTTCTTCGAGGCGGTCTTTTTGACCGTGGTCTTTTTGGCGGCGGTTTTCTTGGCCGCCGTCTTTTTGGCTGCCGTCTTTTTGGCTGCCGTCTTTTATGCGGCTGGCTTGTAGCCGTCATCGCCGGATGCTGCGGTCTTCTTTTTATAGTAGCCCCGCTGGTCCTCGGGCAGGAACTTGGAGCATTTTTCGTTGACGCAGAAGGGCTTCATCCGGCCCTTGCCGGACTTTTTGAACATGGTCTGGCCGCACTCCGGGCAGTCGTCGGCGGTGGGCACGTCCCAGGTCATAAAGCCGCACTCGGCCCCCCGCTCGCAGGCGTAGTAGACATAGCCCTTGGCGGACTTCCGCTTGAGCATTCCGCTGCCGCACTTGGGGCACCGGCCGGGCATCCGCTCCACCAGAGGCTTGGCGTTGCGGCACTCGGGGAAGCCTGGGCAGGCCAGGAATTTGCCGAAGCGGCCCATTTTAATCACCATATTCCGGCCGCACAGCTCGCAGATTTCGTCAGTCTGCTCCTCGGGGACCTTCAGGTGGACCCCCTCCAGGGCCTTTTCCGCCTCCTCCAGCTCCCGGTGGAAATCCCCGTAGAACTCGGCCAGCAGTGCCTTCCAGTGCTGCTTTCCCTCCTCCACGGCATCCAGCCTCGACTCCATGTTGGCGGTGAACTCCACGTCGATGATGTCGTTGAAATGGTCCATCATCAGCCCCGTGACAATCTCGCCCAGGGCGGTGGGGGCCAGGCGCTTCTCTTCCTTTACAACATACTCCCGGTCCTGGATGGTGGACACCGTGGCGGCGTAGGTGGAGGGGCGGCCAACGCCCTTTTCCTCCATGGCCTTGACCAGGGTGGCCTCGGTGTACCGGGCGGGAGGCTGGGTGAAGTGCTGGTCCTTGGTGATTTGGGAGGCCGCTGCCCGGTCTCCCACCGCAAGGTCCGGCAGCGGGGAGCCGACGGCCTCGCCGTCATCGTCCCGGCCCTCCTCGTAGACGGCAATGAAGCCGGCAAAGCGCATACTCTGGTGGGAGCTGCGGAACACGTGTCGGTTACACTCGGTGTCGATGGACACGGTGTCATACAGGGCGTTCGCCATCTGGGTGGCCAGGAACCGGCTCCAAATCAGCTTGTACAGCTTCAGCTGGTCGGCCGTGAGGCTGCCGCGGACTTTCTCGGGCTCAAGCTCCACATGGGTGGGCCGGATGGCCTCGTGGGCATCCTGGGCCCCGGATTTTGTTTTGAAAACGTGGAATTTTCCGTAATAATAGTCTTTTCCGTACCGGTTTTTGATGAAATCTGCGGCGGCGGCCATGGCCTCGTCGGACAGCCGCAGGGAGTCGGTACGCATATAGGTAATCAGACCCGTGGTGCCCACGCCCTCCACCTCTACGCCCTCGTAGAGCTGCTGGGCAACCATCATGGTTTTTTTCGGGGTGAAGCCCAGCTTCCGGGAGGCCTCCTGCTGCAAAGTGGAGGTGGTGAAGGGAGGGGCGGAGGAGCGCTTCTTCTCCCCTTTTTTCACGTTGGTGACGGTGAATTCCTTCCCGGTGATGTCGTCAATGACGGCCTGGGTCTGCTCCTCGTTTTCCAAATCCTGCTTTTTGGGGCTTCCGTAGTAATGGGCCAGGAAGCTGCCGGGCTTGCCCACCCGATTGAGGCTTACGTCCAAAGTCCAGTATTCCTGGGGCTGGAAGGCCCGGATTTCCTTCTCCCTGTCCACCACCAGCCGGGTGGCCACGCTCTGGACCCGTCCGGCGGACAGGCCACGGCGGATTTTCTTCCACAGCAGCGGGGACAGCTGATAGCCCACAATCCGGTCCAGAATCCGCCGGGCCTGCTGGGCATCCACCAGGTCGTAGTCGATGTCCCGGGGGTGCTGGATGGACTCCCGGACCACCCGCTGGGTGATTTCGTTGAAGGTGACCCGGTGGGCCTTCTCATCCGTCAGGCCCAGCAGCTCCTTCAAATGCCAGGAAATGGCCTCGCCCTCCCGGTCCGGGTCCGTTGCGAGGTAGACGGTGTCCGCCTTCTTGGCCTCGGCCTTCAGCTCCTTGATAAGGGACTCCTTGCCCCGGACGGGGATATACTGGGGGGTAAAATCGTGCTCCAGGTCCACGCCCATTTTGCTCTTGGGCAGGTCCCGCAGGTGGCCCATGCTGGCCTTGACTGTATAATTGGGGCCGAGATACCGGCCGATGGTTTTCGCTTTGGAGGGTGACTCCACGATCACAAGATTATGAGATTCTCCCATGAATGTTCTCCGTTCCTACTTTAATATCATGCGCTTGCCCGGCAAGCGCCGGATGACGCCCTTCAGCTCCAGCATGGTCATAACGGCCAGCAGCTTCCCGGTGGTCAGGCCGGTTTCGGCGATGACTTCATCCACCAGACGCTCTCCGCCCCGCAGGACGGCCACGACCGCCCGCTCGTCGGCGGTCAGCTTGGTCTCATCTACGTCACTATAAGGCTCCGAAGGCCCCTTGTCAATGGGGTCAGTTCCTAATTCTTTCTTAAGATGCTTCTTTTTCTCCGGTTCAGCCACCTTTGGCACCTCATCGGGGTAGGCCCGCTGGTGGACAGGCTCGTTTTCCCGGTGGAGCTTCTCCGGATAAAGGCTCTGGTATTCGCTGAGAATGTCCCACCCGGAGGAGGCCACGGCGGCCCCGTCCCGGAGCAGGGCGTTGCTGCCCACAAAGCTGGGCATATCGATATTTCCCGGCACCACAAACACGTCCCGGCCCTGCTCGGCGGCCAGCCTGGCGGTGATGAGGGCCCCGCTTTTCTCCGGTGCCTCCACCACCAGCACCCCGCTGCTCAGGCCGCTGATGATGCGGTTCCGCTTGGGAAAGGTCCACCGGGCCGGGGCCGTCCCCGGGGGAAATTCGCTTAAAATGCAGCCGAATTCCTCGGTGTCCCGAAACAGGGCCTTGTTGGAGGGCGGGTAGAGAATGTCCGCCCCGCAGCCCAGGACCCCCACCACCGGCTGCCCGGCAGTCAGGGCTCCGGCCATGGCCATAGCATCGATGCCCTGGGCCATGCCGGACACCACGATGCCGCCGCAGCGGCCCAGCTGATAGCCCATGCGCTTGGCGGTGGTGAGGCCGTAGAGGGAGGCCTTCCGGGTGCCCACCACGGCAATGGCCGCCGTGGCATCCAGCTGCGGCAGCTGGCCCTTGTAGTACAGCACGATGGGCGGGTCGGGAATGTTTTGCAGCCGCCTGGGGTAGGCGGCGTCCCGATAGGTGAGAATTTGCAGCCTTTCCCGGCGGCAGACGGCCAGAATTTCCTGGGCCGAACCCAGGTCCTTGTCCTGGAGGGCCTCCACGGCCTCCGGACTCAGCTCCCCGATGTGGGAAAAGGCCCCGCTGTCGGCAAAGTAAATGTCCTCAGGGTCTCGAAAATGCTGCAAAAGGACAGTCTTCCCCCGGTCACTGAGCCCGGGCCGGGTGGACAGCCATATCCAGTGCACCAGCATTTTCTTCACCTGACTTTCTTTCAAAATTTAGAATACCCGTAGGGCGGCCTGCCCCCAGGCCGCCGTCCCGATTATGTCATTGCGAACCGGCTCGCAAGCCGGTGCGGCAGTCCGTCCGCCTTTCCGCAGAATACGGATTGCCACAGCCAGTGTTGCGACACTGGCTTCGCAATGACAAACAGGTGGGCGTTTACACCTTCATCTGCCACATCACAATGGTGGCCGCCACGGCGGCGTTGAGGGATTCGCAGTGGGGGTTCATGGGGATGATAAGCTCAGCGTCGGCGGTTTCCAGAATCTCCCGGCGAACGCCCTGGCCTTCGCTGCCGATGACCACGGCCATGTCTTTCAGCTCCGCCTGCCGCAGGTCCCTTGCCCGGCTGCTCAGAGCGGTGACCCCCACGGGGATGCCCGCCTCGGCGCATTTTTCCCGGACCTCCTGCCAGGTGGTCTGGACCACCGGCCGGCGGAACACCGCCCCCATGCTGGCGCGCACCACCTTATGGCTGTAGGGGTCGGCGCAGCCCTCCAGCAGAGCAGCGGGAATGTCCAGGGCATCGGCGGTCCGGAGGATGGTGCCTAGATTGCCCGGGTCCTGGATGCCGTCCAGCAGCAGCATTCCCCGCTGAGGGAGAAAGGCCTGCTTTTCCGGAAGCCTGCACAGAAACAGCGCCCCCTGGGGGCTGGCCATGGGGGAGATGGATTCCATCACCTCTCCGGGGACCCGGAGGAGCTTCACGTGGTCCGGCACCTGGGCCTGCACCCCGTCGGACAAAATCACCGTGTCCAGGCCGGGGCAGTACCGGACGGCCTCCGTAAGGAGCTTGGTGCCGTCGGCGGCAAACAGGCCCGCCTCTTCTCTTGCCTTTTTGGAGGACAGCAGCTTCTTCACCTGCTGCAAGGCCGGATTTTTCCGGGATGTGATTCTCTGCTCCGTCACAGCTTCTGCACCGCCTCCAGGGCATAGGCGCTGCCCAGCACTGCCATCACGTCGCCGGTCTTGATTTCATAGTCCGCCGCCGGGGACACGTTGGTTTTGCCGCCGTTTTCCACGGCGATGATGTTCACACCCAGCTTGGCCCGGACGTTCAAGTCCTTCAAAGACTTGCCAATCCAGCTCTTGGGGGCGGGAATTTCCAGAATGCCGTACTCCTCGGAAAGCTCGATGTACTCCAGCACATTGTGGGAAAACAGGCTCCGGCCCAGCCGCTGGGCGTGCTCCTGCTCGGGGATGACCACCTTGTCCACCCCCAGCTTTTCCAGCACCCGCCGGTGGGTCTCGTTGTAGGCCTTGCACACCACGTAGGGCACGTTCAGCTCCTTTAAGTTCATGGCAATGAGCACAGAGGCGGCAAAATCGTCGCCGATGGCCACAATGGCGCAGTCGAAATTTCGCACCCCCAGGGCCCGGAGGACCTCCTTGTCCTGGGCGTCGCCCACCACGGCGTGGGTCACGTCCCCGGAAATCTGCTGGATGAGGGTGGCGTTGCAGTCCATCACCAGCACCTCGGCCCCCAGCTTGCACAGCTGCCGGGCAATGGCCTGGCCGAACCGGCCCAGGCCGATGACAATGTAAGATTTCATAAATACTCTCCTTCTGTTATCCGATGAGCAGCTTGGTCTCGGCGTAGGTAAAGCGCTCCTCGGCCCGGTCCCCCATGAGGAAGCCCAGGCTGATGGTCAGCAGGCCCACACGGCCGAAATACATATAGCAGATGATCAGAATCTGCGCCGGAACCGTCAGGCTCCCGGTGGCCCCCGCCGTCAGTCCCACGGTGGCCAGGGCCGACACGCTTTCAAACAGAGCGTCGGTAAAGCCCACCGGGCAGGTGGCGCTGATGAAAATGCCGCCGAACACTGCCAGGGCAATCATCAGAAAGGCAATGGTCATAGCGTCCAGCACCTGGCCCTGGGGGATGGTGCGCTTGAAGGCGCACACCCGGCTTTTGCCCCGGGCCCGGGAGGCGATGAACAGCAGCAGCACCATAAAGGTCACGGTTTTCAGGCCTCCGGCGGTGGAGCCGGAGGAGCCGCCAATGAGCATCAGCACCAGAGAAACCGCCTTGGCCCCGTCGGTGAGGCTGCCCTGGTCCACGGCGGCAAAGCCGGCAGTCCGCAGGGTCACGGACTGGAACAGACCGTTTAAGAGCTTGTCCCCCAGGCTCATGGGGCCCAGGGTGGCCGGATTGTTCCATTCCAGCACACAGGTCAGCACCCAGCCCGCCAGAATCAGCACCCCGGTGGTCACCAGCACCAGCCGGGTGTAGACCCCCAGCCTTTTAAACCGCCGGTGGACGGCAATGTCCTCCCACACCAGAAAGCCCAGGCCGCCCAGCACGATAAGCGCCCCCAAAGTCAGCAGCACCACCGGATCCGAGCTCCACTCTATCAGGCTGGCGCCGGGGCTTAAAACCCCGAAAATATCAAAGCCCGCATTGCAGAAGGCGGAAATCGAGTGAAAAACGCCCCATTTCAGAGCCGTCGCAAGCCCGAACTCCGGCCAAAACCGCAGCGTCAGAATCAGCGCCCCGATTCCCTCGATGGCAAAGGAGCCCACCAGCACGGTCTTTTGCAGCCGCACCACGCCGCCCACGTCGCCCACGCTGAGGGCCTGGGCCATCACCAGCCGCTGCTTGAGGCCAATCTTTTTTCGCAGCAGGAACACCAGCAGGGTGGCCGCCGACATGAAGCCCAGGCCGCCGATTTGAATCAGGCAGAGAATCACCGTCTGGCCAAAGCCGCTCCACTGGCTCCAGGTGTCGTAGAGCACTAGGCCTGTGACGCAGGTGGCGGAGGTGGCGGTGAACAGCGCCGGGCGGAATCCCGCCGACAGACCGTCCCGGGAGGCGGCGGGCAGGGTCAGCAGCCCCGCCCCCAGCAGAATCAGCACCGCAAAGGTGACCGCAATGATTTTGGTGGGGCTGAGGCTCCTGGGCCGGTGCCGCAGCCAATATAGATAAAGCCGTTCCCGTGCTTTCATTCCTGTTCCCCTTCCAATGGATAAAATTTGCTACCCTATATTATATCAGCTTTCCCTTCTTTTGCAAGATGCGAAAAAAAGTTTTTACATTTGCGGAATTTTGCTGTATAATGTCTGTAAGTTGTATTGTAGGGCAGGCCGCCCTACGGGATATACAAATTATGAAAAAGGGGTGCATCCGTATGGCATATACCGAAAGCTGGTCCGGGAAAATCGGCCGCAAGCTCATTAAAAAGCTCCATATCATCGATGTGGCCGCCGGCCGGGAGAAGGCGGACCTGGTGCTGAAAAACGCCGTCTTTGTCAACGTGTTCTCCGGGGAGCTGGAGCAGGGGGACATCGCCGTGGCCTCGGGGCTTATTGTGGGCATTGGAAGCTACGAGGGGCTGAGCGAGGTGGACGTGTCCGGGAAAATCGTCTGCCCCGGCTTTGTGGATGCCCACATCCATCTGGAATCCAGCCTGGTGTCCCCGGCGGAGTTTGCCCGGGCGGTCATCCCCCACGGCACCACCACCGTCATCACCGACCCCCACGAAATCACCAACGTCATGGGCACCGACGGCATTGACTACATGATGGCCGCCACCGAGGGGCTGCCTGTGGACGTGCAGTTTATGATTCCCTCCTGCGTCCCCGCCACGCCCATGGACGAAAGCGGGGCCAACCTGGACCACCGGGACATTGACAGCTTCTTTGAGCACCCCAGAGTCCAGGGGCTGGCGGAGATGATGAACTTCCCCGGCATTATCTCCGCCGACGATGCCACCGTTGCCAAAATCATTGTCTCCCAGGCCCACCACAAGAAAATCGACGGCCATGCCCCGGGCCTGCGGGACAAGGAGCTGAACGCCTACGTGGCCGCCGGGGTCTACTCCGACCACGAGTGCGCCGACCTGGACGACGCTCTGGCCAAGCTCCGCCTGGGCCAGTTCATTATGATTCGGGAGGGCACCGCCGCCCGGAATCTGGAGGCCCTGATGCCACTGATTCTGTCGGAAAAATACTACGACCGCTGTATGTTCTGCACCGACGACAAGCACCCCAGCGACCTGCTGGAAAAGGGCCACATCGACTATATCTGCCGGGAGGCGGTCCGCATGGGGGCCGACCCCATCCGCACGGTCCAGGTGGCCTGCCTCCACGCCGCCCGGTACTTCCTGCTGAATAACCGGGGGGCCATTGCGCCGGGGTATCTGGCGGACTTTGCCATTGTGGACAACCTAAAAGACTTCAACGTGGTCACCGTTTACAAAAAGGGGCGGCTGGTCTATGAAAACGGCGTGGTCGCCGACTTCCCCCTGCCCCAGATTCCCGACTACCTCAACACCAAGGCCCACGACACCTTCCACCTGCCCCTGCCCACCGCCGCCGACTTTGCCCTCACCCGCCCCCGGGGGGTGATCGGCATGATTCCCGGCCAGATTGTCACCTTTGACGCAGGCTATGCAGACCGGGTGGACCTGGAACGGGACATTCTGAAAATCGCCGTTCTGGAGCGGCACAAGAACACCGGCCACATCGGCCTGGGCTATCTGAAGGGCTACGGCCTGAAGGCCGGAGCCGTGGCCACCTCCGTGGCCCACGACAGCCACAACATCATCTGCGTGGGAGCCACGGACGAGGACATGGCCCTGGCCGCCGCCCAAATCGCCCGGAACCACGGCGGCATCGTGGTGGTGAAAGAAGGCCAGGTCCTGGCGCAGCTGCCCCTGGAAATCGCCGGTCTGATGAGCGACCGGCCTCTGCCGGAGGTCAACGACCTGCTGGAACGGGCCAAGGCCGCCGCAGCCGCCCTGGGCGTCCACGGGGGCATCGACCCGTTTATGACCCTGTCCTTCATGAGCCTGCCCGTCATCCCCACCCTGCGCCTGACCACCCGGGGCGTTATTGATGTGAATACACAGCAGTATATTTAGATAAATCGAAACCGGGAGGGCAGCGCCCTCCCGGTTTTAGACTGTCAAAAATCCCCTACGGGGCTTTTTGACAAACTTTTGCAGTCTGCTGCGTGCATAATTTGTACGCCGTTGGCGTACAAATTCCAAAAATTATTGTATGATTGCCACCGGCAATCATATTTGATTTGGATTCGCTGCGCGACGCACCGCACTTGCAGTCTGAGATGTATTTTCGTCCAGGTACAGAAGGTGAATTGCCCCGAAGGGGCAAGAGAGGCCACCCTGGGGTGCGCCCCGGCCGAAAATGATTTGAACTTTATTTGCGCCTCACGGCGCAAACTCTGCGAGGCTTTTTTGACACACTGAAACCGGGAGGGCAGTGCCCTCCCGGTTTTCCCTTACCATATGGTCTTTTTGAATTCCGTTGCTCCGTGAATCGCATAGTAGGTGACCAGCAGTTTCAGGTCCCGCTCGTCCATCAGATTGCATACGGTGATAAAATCATCTAAATCACACCGGTCCTCGAAGGACAGCGTATCCATAATGCGGTCGAAATTCTCCAATTTTTCCAGATACTCCCCATAGAGCTTCTGGTATATTTCATCGTTTCCTCTCAGTCTTTTTGCAACATCTTCAAAATCCACCGGAATCATAACCAGGCCTCCTTTTTATTATGGTGTATCCCCTGCCGAAGGAGATATGCTAACTGTAGCATAGTATTATCCACTTTTCAAGTTGCAATTGTAATATTATACGTTGTGTAAAATAACATTGATGTGGTGTACACTGCATACAGGTGATTTTATGCAATTTAGACATTATGATCGGTATCGCTACCTCGGTTTGAATATTGCCTACTACCGAAAGGAACGTGGGCTTTCACAGATGAAACTGGCAGAAAAAGTCAACATCAGCCGCACCCACATGGGGCGCATTGAGGTAGCCGACTGTGCGGTTTCCCTGGATGTGATTTTCGACATCTGCGATGCCCTGGAAGTAACGCCCAAGCAGCTGTTCGACTTCCGGGAGTAAAAAATGCTGTCATTCTTCGCTGGCGCTCAGAATGACAGCTCTTTTTTTCGTTTTCCTCTGTACAATCGGGAAAAATTTTGGTATACTGTAGAATATATGACGAAAAATAAGGAGCTATACCATGGAGAAAATCCTCGATATCATCACTTCCAAAATGCAGCAGGCCTTTGCCGACGCTGGCTTCGACGCTTCCTTTGGCCGGGTCACCGTGTCCAACCGGCCGGACCTGTGCGAATACCAGTGCAACGGCGCTCTGGCCGCCGCCAAGCAGTACAAGTGCGCCCCCATTCAAATCGCCAGGGCCGTGGCGGAGAAGCTGGCCGCCGCCGACTATTCCATGATTGAGGCCGTCATGCCCGGCTTTATCAATCTGAAGCTGTCCGACCATTTCCTGCAAACCTATCTGGAGGAAATGCGCACCGCCGGGAGCTTCGGCGTGCCGAAGCTGGGCCGGGGCAAAACCGTGGTCATCGACTACGGCGGGGCCAACGTGGCCAAGCCCCTGCACATCGGCCACCTGCGGCCCGCCATCATCGGCGAGGCCATGAAGCGGCTGTACAAATTCTTCGGCTACAACACCATCGGCGACGTGCATCTGGGGGACTGGGGCCTGCAAATGGGCCTGATTATCGCCGAGCTTCACGAGCGGCAGCCGGAGCTTCCCTACTTTGACCCGGATTTCCAGGGCGAGTACCCTGCCGAGGCCCCCTTCACCATTTCCCAGCTGGAGGAAATCTACCCCACCGCCTCCGCCAAAAAGGCCGACCCGGACTTCTCCCGCAAGGCCCACCAGGCCACCTTTGAGCTTCAGCAGGGCCGCCGGGGCTACCGGGCCATCTGGCAGCACATTATGAACGTGTCCGTGGCGGACCTGAAAAAGAACTACGACAATCTGAACGTCCACTTTGAGCAGTGGCTGGGCGAAAGCGACGCCGACCCCTACATTCCCGCCATGGTGGCCGACATGAAGGCACGGGGCATCGCCGTTCCCTCCGAGGGGGCCTGGGTCATTCCCGTGGCCCAAGAGGGGGATAAAAAGGAGGTCCCCCCCTGCATTCTGGTCAAGTCCGACGGCTCCTCCATCTATGCCACCACGGACCTTGCCACCATGGTCCAGCGAATGCGCGACTGGCACCCGGACAAGATGCTCTACGTCACCGACAAGCGGCAGAACCTCCACTTTGAGCAGGTGTTCCGGGCCGCCCGGAAGGCCGGTATCGTGACCCCCGAGGTGGAGCTGGAGCACATCGGCTTCGGCACCATGAACGGCAGCGACGGCAAGCCCTTCAAAACCCGGGACGGCGGCGTTCTGCGGCTGGAAACCCTGATTTCCGACATGACCGATTTCGTCCGGGCCAAGGTGGTGGAAAACCAGATTGTGTCAGCCGATGCCGTGGAGGACACCACCCGGAAAATCGCCATGGGGGCCCTGAAATACGGCGACCTGTCCAACCAGCCCACCAAGGACTACAACTTCGACATGGAGCGCTTCGCCGCCTTCGAGGGCAACACCGGCCCCTATATTCTCTACACCATCGTGCGCATCAAGTCCATCCTGGCCAAGTACGGCCCCTGGGAGAGCCTTCCCATCCAGGCCCCGGCCAACCCAGCCGCCAAGGAGCTGATGCTGTCCGTCACCAAGTTTGCCCCCGCCCTGGAATCCGCCCTGCGGTCCTCCGCCCCCAACCTGGTCTGCGCCTACATCTACGAGCTGGCCGGCTGCGTCAACAAGTTCTACCACGAAACCCGCATCCTGGGCGAGGAGGACGAGCACCTGAAATCCGGCTACATCGCCCTGATTGCCCTGGCCAAAAATATTCTCGAAACCTCCATCAACCTGCTGGGCTTCGAAGCGCCTGAGAAGATGTAACTATGCGGGGCAAAAGTAAGTTTTTGCTGGCTTCCTGCGGGCTTTTAGTGGCTTTTTCCGCCTTCTTTTTGTGGGTCGAGGGGCAATACGCCGCTCCAATGCCGACGCCCTCTGCGCCCGGCGGATACTATCAGGAAGCATTTACACTGAAGTTTACCCCCCCCCCCCGAGGAAAAATATTTTTCTCCACAGACGGAAGTATTCCAACAGTCAACTCTGAACTTTACGTAGACGGGATTGAAATCAGGGACCGTTCTCAGGAACCCAATATTTACAATTCCATCCAAAATGTGGTGAAAGACTGGGAAAATTACCAGCCGGATGAGGCCCCGGTCCCCAAGGGAACCGTGGTCCGGGCCATCTACGTCAACCCATGGGGCATTCAGAGCGAGGTGATGACCCAGACCTACTTTGTGGGGATTCAGCCGCCGGAGCGGGGATATACCCTCTCCCTGGCCTTCAATCGGGAGGATTTGTTTGGGCCCAATGGAATTTACAGCACCGGTGAAGCCTACGATACATGGTATCAGGGCGGCCGTTCCGGGGAGGAGCCTAACCCCAACTTCATTGAGCACCTTGAAACCACCGTCACCATGGACGTTCTTTCTGAGTCCGGAACTGTTCTCAGACAGCCTGCCGGCTTGCGCATTCAGGGGGCATCCGCCCGGGAAAATGCCAAAAAGCGGTTTATTCTGGTTGCAAGGCCGGAAATCAGCGGGCAGAATGTATTTGATGTCAACCTGTTCGGAAATATACCGTCCCACTCCATTATGACAAAGGAGGCCCTTTCGGATGCCATAGCAAAAGACCTTGTGGGTGACCGTGGAACCGCCGTCCAGGGGGCCATCCCCATCACCCTCTATCTCAACGGAGAATATTGGTATGACGGGTATCTTCTGGAACGGTTTGACCAGCAGTTTTTCAAGAGTCATTATGGAGTAGACGACCGTATCCTGTATAAAAACGGCTTTATGGACGACGATTCCATGGCGACACTGAATTACGATGTCTACATTGAATTCTACCGCTGGGTTCAGGAAAACGATTTTACGGACCCCGAAAACTGGGATGCCCTGCTGGAAAAAGCCGATATTCAAAGTTTTATTGATTTTGTAGCCATCAATTACTTCTTTTGCAACACCGATCTTTCCGACTGGCACAATTATGCAGTATGGCGCAGCCTGACCTACAAGTCCACACCCTACGGGGACCTGCGCTGGCGCTGGTGCACCTTTGATTTGGATTACATTCATTGGTTTGACCCGGCAGAAGATGGTCAGACAAGCCGGGCTGCCGTGAACAGCCTGCCCAATAACTGGAGGTCCCGCTCAGACATTCTATCATTTTACAAGGCTGTCTACCCGAGCCCGGCGTTCCGCCGCCAATTCGTTCTGTCCTTTATGGACATTCTCAACAACAACTTTGCGCCGGAGCGGGTGGCCGGGGTGCTTGAGAAGTACGGCTACACTCTGGACTGGATGGACGGCTACTTCCGGGAGCGGCCCGGGTATGCTGTTCAGCATTTAGCGGAGGAGTTTGCACTGACCGGCTCTTTGGAGACCGTCACTGTCTCCACCCAGGCCCCGGAAATGGGGGAGGTCACCGTCAACACCTCCACCCTGGACCTGTCCGGCGGGGCCTGGTCCGGGCAGTATTTTACGGACTACCCCATCACCCTCACCGCCGCCCCAAGCCCCGGCTATCGGTTCGTGGGCTGGCGGGGCAGCTGTGAGGAAACCGCCCCCACCGTGACCCTCCCGGTTGACGGTGGTCTGACTCTGGAAGCGGTTTTTGCCCCCGAATAACTGACGGCCCCTGTGCTTTTCAGCACAGGGGCCCAGGGCATCGAAAAAGCCTCGCAGAGTTTGCCGCCGCAGCGGCAAATAAATTCTAAATCATTTTCGGCCGGGGCGTGTACCTGGACGAAAATACATCTCAGACTGCAAGTGTGGAATTTGTACGCCATAGGCGTACAAATTATGCACGCAGCAGGCTGCATCCCTTCTGTCGGAAAGCCCCGAAGGGGTTTTTCGACAGACTGAGCCCCTGTGCTTTTCAGCACAGGGGCCGCTTTTTTTCCAGTCATTCGCTCCAATTCAGCTCCACCGAGCCGGGGATGCAGATGCTGCCCTGGGTGGTGAAATAGACTGCGTTTTCATCTCCCCTCTGGCAGAGGGTGCGGGTGGTGGTCTGGCCGTCGGTGGTCTGGACGATGAGGCAGACGGCTCCCGGTTCCAGGTTCAGGGATGCCGGGAAACTGCCCTTTTTGTAGTCGTTTTCCGCCAGAATGCGGTATTGCTCGTCCAGCTGGACCAGCCTCAATTCTTCCGTTGGCAGGGCGTGGATTGCATGGACCATCACGGTGGTGGAATCAGTGCGGCTTTCCCCGTCCACAGTTGTGGTGACGGTGTTCGTCAGGGTCTGGGTCATTTTGCCGCCCAGAGCCAGGTCCCCGGACAGGCCGCTGCCGGAGGTCACGTAGATTTTCCCGTCCGCCGTCTGGTAAATGGGGTTGCAGAACATGGTCACCGGCCCGTCCTGCCAGTAGGCGACGGTCAGCTCCAGGGTGCTCTCCTCCCCCCGGTCGGTGGAGCTGATGCCGGATTTCAAATCGTACAGGCCGCCGTTTCCCGTGGAATTCCAGTAGTATTCCCCGTCCGGCTCCCAGAGGCCGGAGGCGCTGCACCGCAGGTCCACCCAGAAATACCCCTCCACCTCCGGGAAGGAAACCTCATACTTCGCAGCCCCGTCCTCATGCCGTCCCGTCTGGGTCAGCTCGCCGTAAATCCGCCCCTCATAACCGGCGGTGTCGGACACCACATGGTCCCCCGGGCCGATGTCATTTATGTGGTCGTTTAAATAAGCCTCCATGTCGAACAGGTCCAGGTGCTCAGTGGTCACCAGCACCCCCGCCAGCCGGTCCTTTGCCGGGGCCTGGGCCTCGGGCCTTGCCAGCTGGCAGCCGGACAGCAGCACGCTAGCTGCCAGAAGCATCAGAAATAGCCGTTTCATCGCAGTCCTCCTCCAATTTGCCGTCGAATTTCAAAATGTCCCCTACGTCGCAGCCGAGATAGTAGCAGATGCGGTTGACGGTGGCAAAGCGGATGCCCTTGGCCCTGCCGCTGCGCAGGATGGACAGGTTGGCCTCGGTGATGCCCACCTTCTGGCACAGCTCCTTGGCGGTGATGCCCCGGCTGCGCAGGACCTCGTCCAAATGGGATACAATGGCCATGGCGTCCCTCCTAAATAATCAGGTCGCTGTCGTCCTGCAGGGCCTTGCCCCGGGTCAGCAGACGGCCCAGGAGGATGCCCGCCAGCAGCAGCACCATGCTCAGCAGGGGCAGGTCCACATTCAGCGCCATGTCCCGAAGCCGCTCCCCGGCCAGAACCTGGATGAGGTTCAGCCCCAGGGTCCCCGCCGCCGCCGTTTTCAGAGCGACCGTCCCCCGGCGGATAAGGACCTGGGCAGCATCCACGGTGTCCTGGGCGTAGGCATCCCGGCTCAGCCGGTCCGCCAGGGTCCGGCCCGCCCCGATGACCCACAGGCCCAGGCTGCCGTTTACCAGGTCCATGCCGTAGCGCAGAAGAAGGATTCCGTTGGTCAGGGCCAGGCTGCCCAGGGTGTTGGCCTGGCGGACCTGGTCCATTTTGAGCACCAGCCGCCCCAGCTCCACGCCCCAGGCGTTCAGCACCACCACGGCCCCCAGGCCGTTCAGCAGCCAGCCCAGCAGCCGCTCAGGCCGGACCCGCAGCGCCAGGAACAGGGCGCAGCACAGCACCGCCGACCAAATCACCTGGGCGCAGAGATAGGCCCCCACGTCCGTGCCGCCCCAGATGCCGGGAAGGCTGCCGGGATTGACCAGGCAGTAAAGCCCCCAGGCCACCACCCCCGCCAGCACAGCCAGCAGCCAGTCCTCCCGGGAAGCCTGCTTCCGGGCCGCCCGCCAGGCCAGCACCCCCAGGGGGGCCAGAGAAAGGGCCAGATAAACTGCCCAGGCGGCAAGATTCCCCGCCGCCCCGGACAAAGACAGCTGCCGCAGCCCCTTCCCCAGCAGCGTAAAGGGCAGCGCCATGGCCCCAAACAAAGTCCCGTCCCCGGGAAATTTCCAGAACACCAAAGCCGCCGCCAAGGCTTCCAAAGCAAAGGGCAAGTACCATCCGCGCTTCATAATCATCCCTCCAATTATCGTTTTTCAATAATTCCATGGTTATGATATCACATATATTATCGTTTGTCAATAATTTCTCGAATGCTTATCGATTTCACTCCGTACACAAAAGTGGTACGCACCAAAGGCTCCCCTGTGCAAGGGGAGCTGTCACCGAAGGTGACTGAGGGGTTGCAATGCTTCCCAGTATTGAGCAGCCGGTAACATTGTGCAACGGGAAAGTGCAGGGGAACAACCCCTCCGAGCGGCTTCGCCGCCCACCTCCCCTTACACAGGGGAGGCTTTGGTGTGTTAACCGGATAAGCATTACTTTATTATACAAAACCTGTCATTGCGAGCCAGGACGCACCCTGGCTCGCAATGACAATCTGTAGTTTTCAAATTTCACCATTCTACGCAAAAAACGTCCACCCATGACAGGTGGACGTTTGGCTTATTTTCCCGCCGCCTCCAGAGCCAGGGCGTTCTGGGTCTGATAGAGCTGGGCGTAGATGCCGCCGGTGGCCAAAAGCTGGGCGTGGGTGCCGCACTCCTGGATGGCTCCGTCGGCAATGGACACAATCCGGTTTGCACTGCGGATGGTGCTGAGCCGGTGGGCGATAATCAGGGTGGTCCGGCCCTGGGACAGGGTGTCGAAGGCCCGCTGGATTTTTGCCTCCGTCACGGAGTCCAAGGCCGAGGTTGCCTCGTCCAGAATCAGGATAGGGGGATTTTTCAAAAAAATCCGGGCAATGGCAATGCGCTGCTTCTGGCCGCCGGACAGCAGGGTGCCCCGCTCGCCCACATAGGTGCCGAAGCCCTGGGGCATGGCCCGGATGTCGTCCAGAATCTCCGCCTTCCGGGCGGCCTCCTCCACCTCTTCCATCGTGGCCTCGGGGCGGCCGTAGCGGATGTTTTCCAAAATCGTGTCCGCAAAGAGGAACACGTCCTGCTGGACAATGCCGATGTTTTCGTGGATGCTCTTTTGGGTCACGTCCCGGATGTCCTGGCCGTCGATGGAAATGCTGCCCCCCTGGACATCGTAAAACCGGGGAATCAGCTGGCACAAAGTGGTCTTGCCGCCGCCGGAGGGGCCCACAATGGCGATGGTCTCCCCGGGCTCCACCGTGAGGCTGACGTTTCGCAGCACGTCCAGATTCCCGTCGTAGGCAAAGGACACGTCCCTGACGTCAATGCGGCCCTGCACATCCTTCAGCGGCTGCGCGCCGGGCTTATCCTGGATGGTGGGCTCCGTGCGCATAATGTCCACAAACCGGCTCAGGCCCGCAAAGCCGTTGGCGAACAGCTCGGAAAAGCCGGAGAGCTTGCGCATGGGGTTGACGAAGGAGCCGATGTACAGGGTGAAGGTCAGCAGGTCCCGGTAGTCCATGCGGCCCTGCATCACATACCAGCCGCCGAAGCCGATAATCACCACGTTCAAACTGCACAAAAAGAACTCCACGCTGCTGTTGAACAGGCCCATAGCCTTGTGAAATTCCCGCTTGGAGGTTTTGTAAATCTCGTTGGCGGCGTTGAACCGGTCGCTTTCCGCCTGCTCGTTGGCGAAGGCCTTGGCGGTGCGAAAGCCCGACAGGCTGCTTTCAATCTCCTGGTTGATGTGGCCGGTTTTTTCCTTGGCAGCCCGGGAGGCCAAGGCCATGCGCCTGCGCATGGTCATCACCACCACCAGGAAAATGGGAATGGTGGCCGCCACCAGCACCGCCAGCCGCCACTGGATTCTGCCCATGACTGCCAAAGCTCCGCAGATGGTCAGCACCGAGGTCAGCAGGTCCTCGGGGCCGTGGTGGGCCAGCTCCGTCAGCTCGAACAGGTCCGAGGTGAGCCGGGCCATGAGCTTGCCGGTGCGGTTTTCGTCGTAAAAGTCGAAGCTCAGCTCCTGCATATGCCGGAACAGGTCCCGGCGGATGTCCGCCTCCACCCGGATGCCGAAGGTGTGGCCGTAGTAGGCCACGATGTAGTTGAGGAAGGACCGCAGCAGGTACGACGCCACCACCGCCCCCATAACGAGGAAAAAGGTGGTGAACATCTTCCCCGGCAGCATATCGTACAGGGCGCTGCGGGTCACCAGAGGGAAGGCCAGGTCAATGGCCGCAATCAGGGCGGCGCACAGCACGTCCACGGCGAACAGCCCCTTGTGGTTTGCAAAGTAACGCAAAAAAATCACCAGCGGCGAACGGCGCTGATAGTCTTTGGTTGTCATAGTTCATCCTCCTATCTTTGGGGCCATTATACAACAAGTTTTGAATTCTTTCAACTGGCAGTTCCGAAATTGTGAAAAATGTGATATGATGTAATCATATGAGAGCGAAGCGAAAAACCTTCCCCCGGGGGGGAGGTTTGGGGGTGCGTCCCCAATTTTCCACTGCCCGTAGGGCACGGCCTCCTGGACGTGCCTGCCTGGCAGCGGCCCGTCAAGGACGCCGGGCCCTACGCCCCGGGGAAGGTTTTGCTCAGTTTTCTGGAGGTCTTTGCATGGAAATTCTTTACTCAGACAAGCATCTTGCCGTCTGCGTCAAGCCCGTTGGGCTGGACGCGGAGCTGGAGGTCCCCGCTGCATTGCGGGAGGCCCTGGGGGGCGAAATTTTCCCCGTCCACCGGCTGGACAAAAACGTGGGCGGGGTGATGGTCTACGCCCGGACCAAACAGGCTGCCGCCGCCCTCTCCCGGGCCGTCCAGGAGGGGACCATGGTAAAGCAGTACGTGGCCCTGGTCCACGGCACGCCGCCGGAGTGCGGCGACTGGCAGGACCTTCTGTGGAAGGACAGCCGGAAAAACAAGGTATTTGTCGTGAAGCGGCCCCGGGGCGGGGTGAAGCAGGCACGGCTTACATTTACCCGCCTCTCCGGCGGCGACCCCAGCCTGGTCCGCATCCGCCTTTACACCGGCCGCAGCCACCAAATCCGGGTCCAGTTCGCCTCCCGTGGCTTCCCCCTGGTAGGCGACCACAAGTACGGCGCCCGGGACGAAGAAGCCGCCCCCCGGCTGTTTTCCTGCAAAATCTCCTTCCCCTGGGGGAAGGAGACAATGGAATTTGAGCGGCTGCCTGACTGGGCCTAGGCCGCCACGTATTTGGTTTTCCACTTGCCCGACCGAATCCGGGGCAGGAAGAAGCTGACCCGGCAGAGCCAGTCGATGATCATGGCCGTCCACACGCCGGTGGCGCCCCAGCCCAGCCGGACGCACAGCACCCAGGAAAAAATTACCCGGAACACCACCATGGACCCGATGCCCACGTACATGGTAAAGCGCACATCGTTGGCCGCCCGCAGGGCGTTGGGCAGCACAAAGGCGGCGGGCCACAGCAAAATGGCAAACCCGGCGTGCAGCATCACCAGTGTACTCGCCAGGGCCACGGTCTCCGGCGTCAGGGAGCTGTACAGGCCGATGAGGCTCCTGTGGAACATCAGCAGGGCGATGTTGCTGGCCCCCACCATGGCGTAGGACCAGCGCATCAGCTTTTTGATGTAGTAATCCGCCTGGTCCAGGTCCTGAGCCCCCACGCACTGGCCAATCACCGTCACCATGGCCAGCCCCATGGCCTGGCCCATGACGATACCCAGGGTATCCAGGGTGTTGGCCACTGCATTGGCGGAGGTCTGGGTGGTGCCAAACAGGGCAATCATGCTGACCACCACCAGCCGTCCCAGCTGGAACACGCTGTTTTCGCAGGCGGAGGGGATGCCGATGCGCAGAATGCTGCCCATCATCCGGCCCTGAATCCGGCACAGGCCGTCCCGCTGCAAATGCAGGCTCTGCCTTTTGTCCGCCGCCAGCGCCAGCATCACCACCGCCGCCACGGCTCTGGACACCAGAGTAGGCACCGCCACGCCGGCCACCCCCATTTTCAGCACAAAAATGCACAGGGCGTTGCCCGCCACGTTGATGACGTTCATCAGCAGGCTCACCTTCATGGACAGCTTGCTGTTGCCCACGCTGCGGAAAATGGCGGCTCCGGCGTTATAAAGGGCCATAAAGGGGAAGGACAGGGCGGTAATGCGGAAGTAAATCAGCCCCGCCTCCATCACGTCCGCCGCAATGGAGCCGAAGAACAGGCGCATCAGCCCCCGGGCAAACACCAGGCACAGGGCCATCAGCGCCGTGCCCATCAGCGCCGACAGCAGCACCAGCTGGCCGATGCTCTGGCGGGCCTTCTCCATCTGCCTGGCCCCCAGCAGCTGGCTGGTAACCACAGCGCCGCCGGTGGCCAGTGCCGCAAACAGCGTCAGCATCACCGCATTGATCATGTCCACCAGGGATACGCCGGAAATGGCCGCCTCGCCCACGGAGGACACCATCACCCCGTCGCACATTCCCACCAGAATGGCCAGCCCCTGCTCCACCACCAGCGGCAGAATCAGCCGCAGAAGCTGGCGGTTTGAAAATCGTTTTTCCATATCTATCGCCTCATAAACAAAATAATCTCTGAGGAATTATAGCAAATCGGACAATAAAATGCAAGGGACAGCGGTTCCAAACCGCTGTCCCTTTTTGGACGGTTTTTTGTCATTCTATGCAGCCCGCCGGTTATTTCATGGTCAGCTCGCCGTTCACCGCGTCTACAGTGACAGTCTGGCCGGGGGTCAGGTCGCCTTTCAGCAGGCGCTTGCTCAGCATGGTCTCCACCGTGTGCTGGACGTAGCGGCGCAGGGGTCTTGCGCCGAACTCGGGGTCGTAGGCGGCATCCACAATGGCGGACTTGGCCGCCTCCGTCAGAGCGCAGGTAATCTGCTGGTCCCGGAGCCGGGCGTTCAGCTTTTCAATCTGCAAATCGATGATTTTGGTCACGTTGGCCTTGGTCAGGGGCTTGTAGAACACAATCTCGTCCAGCCGGTTCAGGAACTCCGGCCGGAAGGACCGGCGCAGCAGGGCCTCCACCTGGGCCTTGGCCCCGGCATCGATGGTGCCGTCGGCGTTGACGCCGCCCAGCAGGTACTCAGACCCCAGATTGGAGGTCAGAATCAGGATGGTGTTCTTAAAGTCCACGGTCCTGCCCTGGGAGTCGGTGATGCGGCCGTCGTCCAGGACCTGCAGCAGCACGTTGAACACGTCCGGGTGGGCCTTTTCCACCTCGTCAAACAGCACAACAGAGTAGGGCTTGCGCCGGACGGCCTCCGTCAGCTGGCCGCCCTCCTCGTAGCCCACGTATCCGGGAGGCGCGCCGATGAGCCGGGAGACAGAGAATTTCTCCATGTATTCGGACATATCGATGCGGACCAGGTTGCTTTCGTCGTCAAACAGGGCGCTCGCCAGGGTCTTGGCCAGCTCCGTCTTGCCCACGCCCGTGGGGCCCAGGAACAGGAAGGAGCCAATGGGCCGGTTGGGGTCCTGGATGCCGGCACGGCTGCGCTGGATGGCCTCGGTGACGGCCTGGACGGCCTCGTCCTGGCCCACCACCCGCTTGTGGAGAGTCTCGTCCAGGTGCAGCAGCTTCTCCCGCTCCCCCTGGACCAGCCGGGACACGGGGATGCCCGTCCAGCGCTCCACGATTTTGGCAATCTCCTCGTCGGTGACCTTATCCCGGAGGATGTTGGTCTGGCGGGCGGACTGTGCCCGGCGCTCCTCCTCCTCCAGCTGCCGCTGGGCCTCGGGCAGGCGGCCGTATTTCAGCTCGGCGGCCTTTTCCAGGTCATACTGCCGCTCGGCGGCCTCCACCTGGCGGTTCAGGTCCTCGATTTTCTCACGCAGCTGCTGGACCCGGGCAATGGCCTGCTTTTCGTTGTCCCACTGGGCCTTCATGGCGTTGAAGCTGTCCCGCTCCTCGGCCAGCTCCTTTTGAAGCACGGCCAGACGGCCCTTGGAAAGCTCGTCCTCCTCCTTTTTCAGCGCCGCCTCCTCAATTTCCATCTGGACAATCTTCCGGGACACAGCATCCAGCTCCGTAGGCATGGAGTCCATCTCCGTGCGGATTTGGGCGCAGGCCTCGTCCACCAGGTCGATGGCCTTGTCGGGCAGGAACCGGTCGGTGATATACCGGTGGGAAAGGGTTGCGGCGGCGATGAGGGCGGAGTCGGCAATTTTCACCCCGTGGAACACCTCATACCGCTCCTTCAGGCCACGCAGAATCGCGATAGCGTCCTCCACAGTAGGCTCGTTCACCATCACCGGCTGGAACCGGCGCTCCAGGGCGGCGTCCTTTTCGATATACTGGCGGTACTCGTCCAGGGTGGTTGCACCGATGCAGTGCAGCTCGCCCCGGGCCAGCATGGGCTTTAAGAGGTTGCCGGCATCCATGCTGCCCTCGGTCTTGCCTGCGCCCACGATGGTGTGCAGCTCATCGATGAACAGGATAATCCGGCCCTCGGACTGCTTGACCTCGTTGAGGACGGCCTTTAACCGCTCCTCAAATTCGCCCCGGTACTTAGCGCCAGCAATCAGCGCGCCCATGTCCAGGGAGAAAATGGTCTTGTCCTGGAGGGACTTGGGCACGTCCTGCTTGACGATTCGCTGGGCCAGGCCCTCGGCAATGGCGGTTTTGCCCACGCCGGGCTCGCCGATGAGGACGGGGTTATTCTTGGTTTTGCGGGACAGGATGCGGATGACGTTGCGGATTTCCTCGTCACGGCCGATGACCGGGTCCATTTTCTGGGCTCTGGCCCGCTTGACCAGGTCCGTGCCGTACTTTTCCAGGGCATCGTAGGTGCCCTCGGGGCTGTCGGAGGTGACACGCTGGCTGCCCCGGACAGCCTGGAGGGCCTTCAGGGCGTTCTCCCGGGTGATGCGGTAGGTGTCAAACAGGCTCTTCACCCCGCCCCGGGCGGTTTCCAGCAGGCCCAGGAACAGATGCTCCACGGAGACAAATTCGTCCTTCATATTTTCCGCCTGCTTTTCGGCGGCGGTGAAGGCGGCGTCCAGGTCGGCGCTGATATAGAACCGGTCCGCCTCCCGGCTGGTTTTCACGGCGGGGAGCTTGCGCAGCTCGGCGTTGGCGGCTGCTTCCAGGCTCTCCACGGTGACGTCCATTTTTTGCAGAAGCTGAGGGATGAGCCCGCCCTCCTGCTGGAGCAGCGCCAGCAGCAGATGGACCTGCTCCAATTGCTGGTGGCTGTTCTGAACAGCCAGATTCTGTGCGCTCTGGACTGCCTCCAGAGACTTCTGGGTATAATGATTCAAGTTCATAATATCCGCCCTTTCGCTTTAGCACTCTCTTGATGTGAGTGCTAATTTTTATTTGTCTTAACTATACTCCAAATTTGAAAGTTGTCAAGGTGCCGAACGAAAATGACACAAATTATTTACAATTAGATAGTGTGCACAAAATATCGAGTAATAATTTTCTTAGCTTCACACTTTCTTAATAGAATTTGCCTTACTTCTTAAAAATCAACCACTATAATAAAGGCATACAGAGAAGTGAATAACGACTCTGCACCTCCCTGCCATTTAATTTGCTTTCTTTTTCTTACCTCTCTTTTTCTCTGGAAAATCCCCGGTTCGGTCTGGTCAACCGTTCCGGGGATTTTTCATTTGGCCTTACGGCCTGGAATGAAGTCCCTGCGAGGCTTTTCTGGGGCTTTCTGGGTTTAAGGAATATTTAAGGAAAACTTAAGCTGTTCTTAAGGACAAAGCCTGGAAAATGTGGTATTCTGTTGGTAAATTACCTGGGAGGGATTTTTATGCTGCTTTATTATGTGCTGTTTGTGCTGCCTGCTGTGGCGGCGGTGAGTTTGGTGCTGTATCTGCCCTGGGGACTTGCGGGGCGGCGGCGGGGCGGGCTTGCGTATCATCTGCCCCGGTATGCGCTGGTGGGGTATGGACTGTCCCTGCTTTATTTGACAATTTTGTGGTACTACCCCAACATCACCTTCCGACCGGAGTATTATTTCTGGAACCTGCGGCCCTTTGTGTGGGTGACGGAGGTGTACGACATGGGCCTGCGGCGGATGCTGGAGCAGCTGGCCATGAATGTTTTGATGTTCGTGCCCCTGGGGCTGCTGCTGCCTGTGGACTTCCCCCGGCTCCGCTCCCTGCCCCGGACCGCCCTGGCGGTGCTGGGGACCACCATGGCCATTGAAATCACCCAGTTTTTCATGGGCCGCAGCGCCGATATTGACGATGTGATTATGAATTTTGCAGGAGGCCTTCTGGGCTGGTGCCTGTTCCGCCTGCTGAACTGCCGGCCGGGCCGGTGCTGGAAGAAAATGCTGGGGGAATGAGGTTTTCGCTTGCATTTTCCCGAATAAATTGGTATGATAAAAGAAAAACGGAGGTGCTTCCCATGAAACGATGGTTAAAAATTGCGATTCCCCTCTGCATTCTGGCGGCAGCCGTTCTGTTTTTCCCAATCAAAAGGACCTACACCCTCTCCGGCGACGGGGCGGTGCTGACGCTGGGCAAGGAGAAGGTTGGGGACTGCACCATGTCTGTGGAGATTCAGGAGCTGAAATCCTTGGCAATGTCCTATCGCAAAACATTCTCCTTTGTTCTGGACGGTGTCGAAAGTCCATCGGATTTTATCCATTTTGACGATGAACACTACTCCAAAACACCCGGTATCCCCTATCTGCTCACCCAGGCCTGTTATTCCGGCCCCGATGACCGAACCGAGTTTTACACTCTGCTCTATGCGCCGGATTTGTCCTACGCTGTTCTCAAATGGGGGGACAATCTGTATTTCCTCGACAACGGGGCCAACATGGCCTTTTCAGAAATTCCTTTCAGTCATGTTGGTGAATAACATAAACAGGAGGTATGACCACGGTCATACCTCCCTTTTTATTAGATTTCGTACCACCGAATCTCGTTGGCTTCCAAATCCAGGGGGAAGCTGGTGCTGTCGGTGTAGACGGTGGTGGACTGGGGCTCGTAGGTGTTGTTGACCACGCAGTATTTGCCGTTTTTCACGAAGGCGTGGACCTCCACATTGTAGTTGGTGGAGAACCAGCGGTTCAGCGCCTCCTCGCCGTGGGCGGCCCAGAGAATGGCCCGGTATAGGACCCGGCTGTTTTCGAAGGAATAGGGCAGGCCGGAAATGTAGACGGTGCGACCCTGGCCGAAGGTGTTGACGGCCATCTGGACTTCCTTGTCTTTCTGGACCAGGATTTCTGCCCCGGGCAGGGCGTAGATGCTCTTTTTCCCCTCGCCGAAGTTGACCTCTTCCTTCACGTCCGCCAGGATGAAGTGGTCGGGATGGGGCTCCCAGTTGTACTTGTCGTAGTTCAAAGTAAAGCCGGTCTCCTTCTCCACCCCCAGGGCCGAGGCCAGCTGGAGATAGTGGCCCTGGTACTGGTGGCCGGAGGGCTCGCCGATGCCGATGAAGCCGCCGCCCCGGTGGATAAAGCCCCGGATGGCTGCGGACACGGCAGGGTCCTCCCACTCCGCGCCGCCGGTGTGGGCGGTGTCCCCGTCGCCTACGTTGAGAATCACGTCGATGGTGTCCAGAATGGCGGGGTTTTGACGGATATCGTCGAAGGAGAGGAATTTCACATCAAAGGGCGCACCGGACAGGGCCTCGATGGGGCCTGCATAGGAGTAGTTCTGCTTCTGGTACAGGGCGTGGTGGACCATATGGCAGCCCCAGGACCTGGCTCTGCCCCAGCTGTTCAGCACGGCCACGGTTTTCACGCAGTAGGGGGTGGTGCCGTGGATGTTCTCGTACAGCTCCCGGAACTCGGCGCACACCGACTCCACATAGTCGATGAAATCCGGGAACTGGCAGGCCAGCTTCAGATAGCCGCCGTAGCCGATGCGGTCGATGGGCTTTCTCAGAATGGCCCGCCGGGCGGTGACCCAGTTTTCCTTGGCCTCCCGCACCGGGTCCCCGCCCTCGTGGAAGGTATCCGGGAAGAAATAGGGCAGGAACCGACCCTCGGTGTATTTGACCCCGGGAATGTCAGAAATCAGCCGCAGGGTGGAGCCGTTGCCCACGCTGCCCACCACGGCATCCAGGCCGATGGTTTTGAACTCGTCCATAAAGGGCTCCGTGCCGATGAAGTGGTCCCCCAGGAACATCATGGCCTCCTTGCCCAGCTCGTGGGTGATATCCACCATTTCCTTGGCCAGCGCAGCCACCTCCCGGCGCTGGAAGGCCATGAAGTCCTTGAACTCCCTGGAGGGAATGCGGTACTGATTGTTGTAGTAGCCCTGGTCGATGATGAACTCCGGGCGGAATTTGTAGCCCACCTCCCGCTCAAACTGCTCCAGAATATAGGGCGACACCGAGGCAGAGTAGCCGTACCAGTCCACGTATTTTTCCCGCTTCAGCTCGTCGAACATCAGGGTGAACTGGTGGAAGAAGGTGGTGTAGCGGATGACGTTCACATAGGGGTGGTCGGCGATGAACTTGCGCAGCCGCTCCATGGTGAATTTGTGGGTCTTGGGCTGGCGGACATCGAAGGTAATCTGGTGCTCAAAGTTGGTCCAGCCGTTGGTGACGGCGTTGTACATATGCACCGGGTCCCAGATGAGATAGGCCAGGAAGGACACGGTGTACTCGTGGTAGGCCTCCACCCGGTCGATGATGACGCAGCCGGCAGCCTCGTCATAGTGCCAGTCCTCTGTGGAGATGGGCTGTCCGGCGGTCCGGTCCATGACCTCCCACCAGCGCTTTTTGTCGTCCCGGGTGTTGACGGCCATCAGCTCCGGGGAAATGCCCTTCATCAGGGGGATGGACAGGGTGTCCTCCGAGGCTGTATAGAAGCCGGTCATAATATAGCACTGCTGGACCTCGTCGGGATTGGCCCTGGCCCAGGCGTTGTCCTTGCGGGTGGTGTAGTAGGTGGAGTAGATTTTGGCATCCTGGTTTTTCAGGGCCTGGGGGAAGTCGGTGCCGTCGCAGTCCCGGATGGCGTCGGCGCCCCAGCGCTTCATAATCTCCAGGGTCTCGGGGACCACGTCCAGGTCCGTGGGAATGGTGACACGGCCGCGGTTTGGGGTTTTGCTCATGGGAATATCCTCCATATGATAAAGTCCAAAAGAACAGGCAGGCCCTGGGGCCTGCCTGCATCCATTCATTTCAGGAACCTCTGAATCAAGCGTCTGCGGCTGGACAGCGCTTGCCGATTTTATCAGAGCTTCCTTAGCCCTTGACACCGCCAGCGGTGATACCGGCGATGATCTTCTCAGACAGGAAGATGTACAGCAGGAAGGTGGGCAGGAACACAATGACAACAGCTGCAAACATACCGGACCAGTCGCCGGTGTATTTCATGGAGTTGATCATGGAGAACAGGCCCACGGCCACAGGCCGCATGGTATCGGAGTTGGCGAAGATCAAAGACAGGAAATACTCATTCCAGATGTTGATGAAGTTGAAAATGGTCACGGTGATGATGCCCGGCTGAGCCATGGGGAACATAATCTGCCAGAAGGTCTTGGTGGGCGGGCAGCCGTCGATGGCCGCCGCCTCCTCAAAGCTCCGGGACAGATTGGAGAAGAAGGTCAGCAGGAAAATGGTGGTGTAGGGCACGTTGATGCCGATGTACAGGAAAATCAGCACCAGACGGTTGCGGATACCGTTGTCCACCAGGTGCATCTGGGCAATGACGCAGAACAGGGGCAGCACAATCATAGCCACCGGCACGCCCATGGCGGCCACAAAGCCATTCTGAATGGCCATGTTGCCGGTGAACTTAAACCGGGACAGCACATAGGCACAGGGGGCGCAAATGAGAATCAGAGCTGCACAGGAAATCAGCGAGTACACCAGAGAGTTTGCAAAGATGGTGGACACATTCTGGCTGGACCAGGCCTTGGCATAGTTTTCAAAGTGGAGGCCCGAGGGGAACAGGCCCACCTGGCCCTGGAAAATCTCCTGGGTGGTGGACAGGCTGGCGCAGAACACCCAGCCCAGGAGGATAAACGTGAAGATGACCCAGGCGATGATAATGACATAGCCGGGCAGCAGAGCCGCCTGCTGGCGGAGCCGGTCATGGCTGGGAAGTTTTCTCTGTTTCGACATAGCTTTCTCCTCCTCTCTCAGAATTCCAGTTCATCGTCCTTCAGCGTCCTGTTGCAGACCCAGAAGACGATGACCACGAAGATGGCCAGAATGATGCCGATGGCGGCGCCCAGACCGGCGTTTCGCTCGGTAACGGAGTTGCCGGAGCCGAAGGTTTGGTTGTACAGATACACCATGGGGGTAATGACGGTGGTATCCGTGGTGACGGTGGAGAACAGCTGGCTCCAGACGAAGAAGCCCACGCTGGTGATGGACCACATGGTGATGTTGGTTTTGAACACGCCCTTCAGCAGGGGCAGGGTGATGTAGCGGAACTGGGCCACCCGGCTGGCGCCGTCGATGCGGGAGGCCTCATAGTATTCCCCGCCGATGCGCTCGATGCCGGAGAGGAAAATCAGCATATGGTAGCCCACCATGCCGAAGCAGTAGGCAATCAGCAGGGAAAGGAACTTGTGCTCCGGGTCCAGCCATGCCCAGCCGCCCATATCGGCGAAGGGCTTGAACAGGCCGAACTGGTTGCTGAACACGAACTGCTGCCACATAACGGCCAGGGCCACAGCGGAGACAATGTTGGGCAGGTAGATAACCGCCCGGAAGAACTTTTTGCCCTTGATGCCGTTGGTGAGAATCACCGCAAACAGCAGCGCCAGGGTCATCACGATGATGCCGCCGTACAGCCAGATTTTCAGCAGATTCAGCAGGGCGGTGTGGAAGATGGGGGTCTGCAGCAGCTTGATGTAGTTTGCCAGACCGGTGAACTGCCATTTGCCGATGCTGTCCACCACGTTCTCGATTTTAAAGAAGCTCATCATCACCGTACGGATGATGGGATAGACGAAGGTTGCCACAAAGAAGATCAGCGCCGGTGTCAGGAAGGCCACGATCATCCCTTTGTTTCTTTTCATTCGGATTCCTCCTCTTGCGAAATGATCCCCCGTGTGAAAACCGAAACCCGTTTTCCCGGAGTGCCCGTTTCTATCTTGCAAATGCTATGCTTATCGAATTCACACAGGAGCCACTGTAGGGCGGCCTGCCCTGGTTCAAATGACACGCCCGTTTTGGCTGAGCAGAATAGCTGCGATAGAAACTTATTGAAAAGAGGCGGCAGCACAGCTGCCGCCTCTCGCGCCATGGAAGTTGTAACCGGAGATTAGCCGGCAGCGTTTTTCATGTTCTGAATGAACTCGTCAGCGGTGATGCTGCCGCCGCAGAGCTTCAGGGTGTTTTCCTTGATGGCGGGGGTGATGTCCACGTTGGACTCAACGCCCACAGCCCAGCTCCAGCGGACGGACACGCTGTCCATGACGGGCTTGACGCCGGACAGCAGAGCGGGCCACTCGGTGTTGGTGGTGTCGGCGGGGATGCCCACGGAGTACTCGCTGAGCTTCTTGTCAGCCTCGCCCTTGGTCAGGAACTGGATGAGCTGGAAGGCCTCGTCGGAAACCTTGGAGTTCTTGTTGATGGCGTAAACCTGAGCGCCGTAGTTGCAGGTCTCGGGACCGTTGACGCCGCCGTCAACAGCGGGATAGCTGAAGCAGCCCCACTGGAAGTCGGGACCGGCAGTGTCCTTGACCTCGTTGGGCAGCCAGGAGCCGTTCAGGTACATACCGACCTTGCCACCGGCCAGCTCGGTGTTCTGGCCAGCGGGCCAGGCGTTGGAGGCAACGTTGGGGGAGAAGTAGCCCAGGGAGGCCAGCTCGGCGTAATCGGCGGCGAACTGAGCCACAGCGGGATCGTCCCACTTATTGTTGTTGACGATGTCACGGACACCCTCCTCGCCGACCAGGCGGCCCAGGTGGTAGCCGATCATGCAGGTGATGTAGGCATCGTCACAGGTGATGGGGATGTAGCCGACGGCCTTGATTTTGGCGCAGGCGTCCAGCAGCTCGTCCCAGGTGGTGGGAGCGGCGGTGATGCCGGCCTCGTCAAAAATCTTCTGGTTGTAGAAGAAGGCGAACACGTTGGGCTGATAGGGGATGGTCTTCAGGGTGCCGTTGCCGGCAACGCGGCAGGCGTCCATCAGGCCGGCGACAGCGGTCTTTTCGTAGTCGTACTTCTTGTTCAGCTCCTCAAGGTCCAGCAGGTAGTCCTTGAAGTCGTTGTTGACACGGTCGATGTCCTCGTCGAACACGTCGATGACCTGGTTGGCGGTCAGAGCGGGCAGCAGACCGTCACGGATGCCGCTGCGGCCCTTGAACTGCAGGTCAACCTGGATGCCGGTCTTCTCGGTGAAGGCCTTGACGGACTCAGCGATGGCCTTGCCCTGGGGCTCCGTGGACTCCCACATGGACCAGTAGACCACCTTGGCGCTGTCGGACTTGGCGCCGCAGCCTGCGAACAGGCCCAGAACCAGAACGCAAGCCAGAGCAAGTGCAAGAATCTTTTTCATTTGTGTTGTTCCTCCATATCGTTTTTCGTGCCGTCAGATTTTTCCCTCCGGCACGTTCTAAGGTATAGTATACATACTTACAGGGGATATTCAATCACAATCTTGTCATTAACTTTATGCATCTTGCTTTTTAGTTATATTTCGTATCTACATCCAAAAAATGGGTTCCGGTTTTGTGCATCTTGTACACAGAAATTGGGGCCAAAAACCGGCAAATCCTACAAATAACGGCTTCCTTCCACAAAATCCACAAAAGGCGGTTGCAAAATAAAATTTTGCGAGTTATAATATTTTTGATATTTAGCAATAAGTTAATACTCCGCCTTTTCCCAATCGGCTCCCCGGTGCGGAAAAAGGCGGTATTGCAGACCCTTCTGTAGGAGGAACGGAGGATCACCCATGAGTACGAACCGATACAATCTGGAGGGCGGCGCACCGGCCGCCGCCGAGGCCACCCTGCGCTACATCACCGCCGCCAAATACGAGGGGGACTGGAACAGCTCCCTGCACACCCACAGCTGCGCCGAAATGTTCTACGTGGTGGGAGGCCGGGGCCAGTTCCGCATTGAGGACAAGGTCTACCCGGTGTCCGCCAACGACCTGGTGGTCATCAACCCCTACGTGATGCACACGGAGACCAGCCTGGATTTAAGCCCTATGGAGTACATCGTTCTGGGCATCGACGCACTGGAGCTTACCGGCCGGGAGAGCCAGAGCAGCCAGTTCTACATCACCAGCTTCCGGGGCGGCGACGTCCAGTTTTATCTGCGGGATATGCTCCGGGAAATGGAGCAGAGGCCCGAGGGCTACGAAACGGTGTGCCAGGCCATTTTGAACATTCTGGTGCGGAAGCTCCGGCGGAACCCGGATTTTTCCGCCGATTTCAGCGTTTCCGTACCCCAGGTCAGCAAGGAAAGCGCCATCGTCCGGCGCTACATCGAGCGCCATTTCAAGGAGAACATCTCCCTGGACATTCTGGCGGAGGCCGCCCACATCAACAAATTCCACCTGGCCCACCTGTATTCCAAGGACTACGGGGTCTCCCCCATCAGCCACCTGCTGTCCCTGCGCATCCAGGAGAGCCGGTATCTGCTCCAATCCACAGACCTGCCCCTGGCCCAGATTGCCCGGATTACCGGCTTTTCCTCCCCCAGCTATTTCTCCCAGAGCTTCCGCCGGGCCGAGGGCATCAGCCCCACCGAATACCGCCAGCGCTGCCGGGCCCGCAAGTCCGGCGGCTGAACAAGGGGGCGTTAGACTTGCACTATGTCACTGCCAAGGGCATTTTATCCGCCGGGAACGGCATGAATCTCTACCGGGGCTGCCAGCACGGGTGCATCTACTGCGATGCCCGCAGCGCCTGCTATCAGATGGACCACGCCTTTGAGGACGTGGCGGTGAAGGAAAATGCCCTTTCCCTGCTGGAAGAGGCCCTCCGGCGGAAGCGGCGGCCCTGCATGATTGGCATGGGCGCCATGTCCGACCCCTACATCCCCCTGGAAGAGGAGCTTTGTCACACCCGCCAGGCCCTGGCCCTCATCGAAAAATACGGGTTTGGAGCCACCCTGCTGACAAAATCCGCCCGGGTCCTCCGGGACCTGGACCTTCTTTCTGCCATCAACCGCAAAACCAAGGCCGTGGTCCAGATGACCCTGACCACCCATGACGAAACCCTCTGCCGAATTCTGGAGCCCAACGTCAGCACCACCCGGGAGCGGGTGGATGCCCTGAAAGCCCTCCGGGATGCCGGAATTCCCACGGTGGTGTGGCTCAGCCCGATTGTTCCCTTTCTCAACGACACCCCGGAGAACATTGAAGCCATTGTGGACAGCTGCCGGGAGGCCGGGGTGAAGGGTATTATCAGCTTCGGCATGGGCCTGACCCTTCGGGAGGGCAACCGGGAGTATTTCTACCGCCAGCTGGACCGGCACTTTCCGGGGCTGAAGGAGCAGTACATCCGCCGATACGGCAATGCCTACGAGCTGCCCAGCCCCAGAGCCAAAGAGCTGGATCGCCTGTTCCACAGCCGGTGCGAGAAGCTGGGCCTCTGGCACAGCAACGACCGGCTTTTCCGGTATCTCCACGAATTTGAAACAAATGAAATGCAGATGCGCTTATTTTGATACGAATTTTTACGAAAACGATTTATCGTTTTCGTGGGCGGCTTTTTGCCGCCTAATCGCCGTAGGCGATGAAAAATGAAGTACCATCCGTTTCTTTGGGGCGTTTCGGGGAAATCAGAAAAACTCGTTTTTCTGATTTCGGCGGAAAGCCCCCCCAGCCGTCAGGCTGGATAATAAAAATCTTGTTAAAGATTTTTATTAAGAAATAGTATGAAAGGAAACTTCCATGAAAATCGAATCCCTGTCGCAAGCGAACATACGGACCTATCTGGACTATCTCCGTGCCGCCATGGCTGAGGAGCCGGAGATGATGACCGCCGAACGGGTGGATGAAGGGCTGATTCTGGAAAATCTGCCCAGTACAACCTCCCTGGTGGCGGTGGAGGGCGGCCAGGTCATCGGCCGTCTGGAATACCACTTCTACAGCTGCCTCCAGGACGGCTGTCGCATGGCCTATGTAAACTGGGTGTATGTTGCCAAAGCCCACCGCCACCGGGGCGTGGCCCAGGCCCTGTTCCGGGAATTTGAGGCGGTGTGCCGCCAAAACCGCATCGACCAGTATTACCTCATCCAGGCCCGAAACCCCGGCGCCGCCAGCTTCTACGGTGCCTTCCAAAACGCCGAATCCACCGAGCAGCCCATCCTGCGGAAAAATCTGTAAAAAAATGTCATCCTGCGCTTCGCACAGGATGACATTTCAGTTTCTTCTGCTAATTCTTAATAAAACAACATCAATAAAATTCAACACAATCAGTGCCATAATGCCCCAAAACAGCATTGTTTGAATACGACCAATATTCCCACTAACCAAATGAAACTTGCCATATAAAATCCACTGATTTATCATCTTAATTTCCTGAAAAACAGAAATCATCCCACAAGACAAGCTGCCAAAAACGAAATAAATGCTCGTTTTTTCTCTCCCGCATAGCAAACAAATCAAATTGGCAATCCCAAGGAAAAATGCAAATCCACCGAAAATAATCCACGATACATTCCAATCCATATTTATGACCGTTCCTCTCCGCTGCGCTCCAAGGCACCAAAGTGAGATTATTTATAAAGTATTCTATGCTTATCGGGTTAGCCCAGCAAAGCCTCCCCTGTGTAAGGGGAGGTGGCCCGGCGCAAGCCGGGTCGGAGGGGTTGCTTAGAGCGTTTATTGTTTGCACAATATTCCCGGCTCCTGTGTAGTGGGCAGTTGCCAGACAACCCCTCAGTCTGCCCTTCGGGCAGCCAGCTCCCCTTACACTTCGGGAGCCTTTGGCGTGTACCACGTTTGTTAGCTGAGTAAAGCCGATAAGCACATTTTTATGATACCTTTTCCCGGTTTTTCAGCTGGCAGATGCCCTGGGTCATGGTGCCCATGGGGCAGAAGCTGCACCAGGTCCGGGGCCGGTACAGGGCCATGACGGCAAGGCCGATGAGGGTGGAGGTCAGCATCAGGCTGTAGAAGCCGAAGCTGAACTTCGCCACCCAGTCCGCCACGGTCCCGGCGGTGTAGGCCCAGCCGAAGGGGACCTTAAACAACCACAGCAGCTTGATGGCCTCCGTCAGGCTCTCGGCCCCGCTGCCCACCAGATAAGTCTGGAACAGGATGCTGCCAAACATGGTCAGGAAAAACGCCAGGAATCCATAGCGGAACCACCTGGAAGCCAGCCACCAGGGGGCGGGACGGTTCCGGGACAGCTTCCAGGCCCCGCCCAGCTGGGCGAACAGCTGGCCCCGGCCGCAGTAGCGGTTGCAGAAGTGCTTGTTGCCGCCGAAAATGGCGAAGCCCAGAGGCACCAGAAAGTCAATCATCCCCAGCCAGGCAAAAAGGATGTTGAAAAAGCCCAGGGCAAAATACAGAATGGACCACATCCACAGATAGTCATACCAATGCTTTTTCATTTGACAGCCTCCCGTTCCAGAACCTGAATGCAGTCGGCGGGGCAGGTTTTGGCGCACTTGCCGCAGCCCACGCAGACCCCCTCGTCCACCTTTGCATAGCAGCCCCGGTAGACCGCCACGGCCCCCTTGGGGCAGACCTTCATGCAGGCCCCGCAGGCCACACACCGCTGCCGGTCCACCCGGGCGAATTTTTTAGATGGCATAAAATAACCTCCAACTTTTTAATACCGCTATCATACCGAATTCCGGGACCCAAGTCAAGAATAAAGTGCTTATCGCAATGACACAGCAAAGACTGTAGGGCGGCCTGCCCTCAGGCCGCCGCCCATGTTTTCCGATGGAAAACATGGAAAAACGGACTGGTTCGCAATGACAAGCTGAGCTAACCCGATAAGCATAAAAAATAAAATTGCATTTTCCGGAAGAATCCGCTATAATCCTGCTATACTATATAATAAGGAGAATCCCCCCATGAGAGTCGCCTTTATCTGTGTTCACAATTCCTGCCGCAGTCAGATGGCCGAGGCCCTGGGTAGGCATCTGGCCGCTGATGTGTTCGAAAGCTGTTCCGCCGGCACCGAGACCAAGCCCCGGATTAACCAGGACGCCGTGCGGATTATGAAGGAGCTGTACGGCATCGACATGGAGAAACATCAGCGCTCCAAGCTGCTGTCGGACATCCCCCCGGTGGACATCGTCGTCACCATGGGCTGCAACGTGTCCTGCCCCACCCTCCCCTGCCGCCACCGGGAGGACTGGGGCCTGGATGACCCCAGCGGGAAATGCGATGAGGAATTCATCAAAACCGCAAGGAAGATAGAGCAAAAGGTCCTGGACCTGAAACGCCGCATTGCAAATGGAACCATCTAGTAGTCTGTAACGACTAAACTTTTGTGGTGTCATTGCGAGCCAGTCCTCAGACTGGCGTGGCAATCCGCATCCCCTCTGGCTGGCCCGTTGGGCCAGCCAGTTCATTTTTCCAGAGGAAAAATGAAAAAACGGATTGCCACAACCAGTCTGCGATAAATTATGGTATACTTGCCACTGGCAAGTATAGAGATTTTTGATTCCCTGCGGGCAGCACCGCTGGTTTCGCAATGACAATCTATCATTTTAGCCGATACGAACCACTAGGGAACGGAAAATAACGGGGCGGCCCACAGGCCGCCCAACATTTATATTATACTACGTTCTGTTTCCTGCGTCCAGCCGCAATGTTTTACAACTTTTGCGTCCCACTTTCGGATAATCTGCCATCTTGCATTTTCCCCGGGGCTGTGGTACCTTATAGTCACAAGAGGTGATACCAATGTACTAAACATCAAAATCAGCAGAAACGGAGGTACCCATTGATGTTAGATACTAAGAGTTCAGAGAAATAGCCCTTGACCGAATGTCGGAAGCGGTCAAGGGCTATTTCTTTGCCCGCAAGGCGGCGAAGCCGCCCAATACCTTCCCCCGGGGGGAAGGTGCCCCAGTGTCGCAACACTGGGGCGGATGAGGGATGGCGACAGGTCAAAGTTAGTGAAGAAGTAATAGTGAAGAGTGAAGAGTTGAGGTGTGGCTTCGCCACGAATTAAAAATCATCGGCGAAGCCGATACCTCACTTCTTACTTCTTCACTATTCACTATTCA
>JAUNPV010000038.1 GCA_030536515.1 Eubacteriales bacterium | reverse complement strand
CCTGCTGAATGCTAAACGGTACCCACCAGCAGGCACGGACCTGTACCGCACGTTAAATTACTGCCCGCATTCCTCATCCGCCCCAGTGTTGCGACACTGGGGCACCTTCCCCCCGGGGGAAGGTATTGGGGGCCGAGGAAGGCTTTGGTGCGGGGGAAGGCTTTTCTGTTGTACTTCCCTCTCAAATAGCTCTTGCATTTCTGTCGGTTTTCATGCTATAATAAAAGGTACGAATACTATTTTTCAAAGGAACCGTCTATGCTGAACAAATCTGAGGCCTGGCTGATTGTGGGGCTGGGCAATCCCGGGCGGGAGTATGAGCGCACCCGCCACAACTGCGGCTTCCGGGCCATTGACCTGCTGGCCGAGAGCCTGGGCTGCAAAATCGACCGGCTCAAATTCCAGGGCCTGTACACCCAGACCACATACAAGGGGGTCAAGCTGTTTCTGCTGAAGCCCCAGACCTATATGAACCTGTCCGGCCGGTCTGTTTTGCAGCTGTCCGCCTACTTTAACATCCCGCCCCAGCGGATTATCGTCCTGTTTGACGACATCTCCCTGGAGCCCGGGCGGCTTCGCATCCGGGCCGAGGGCTCCGCCGGGGGGCACAACGGCATCAAGTCCATCATCCAGGAGGTGGGCAGTCAGGCCTTTCCCCGGGTGAAGATCGGCGTAGGCGGCAAGCCGGACCCCGATGCGGAACTGGCCGACTGGGTCCTGGGCGGCTTCTCCCCCAGAGATGCCAAGGCCATGGCCTTCTCCCTGAAAAACGCCGGGGAAGCGGCCCTGATGATTATGGAAAAGGGCGTGCCGGAAACCGCCAATCAGTTTAACGGGCTGAAGCCCTAGTTTGCACCCCTTCCTTCCCCCGGGGGGGGGAAGGTGGCGCCGATAGGCGACGGATGAGGGATGGCGTGCAGGTTGAAATAGCACCGTGTTCATCTGTGCGTACAATGCTTGACATATCGCCATCCCTCATCAGTCACCAGTCTGTGGACTGGTGACAGCTTCCCCCCGGGGGAAGCAATTGCCCATCGTCTTTTGATTTGCAAAATAATTGTCATATCACCACGGAAAGAGGGTACAAGCCCCTCTTTCCGCATTGCCACGTTGAGGTATTTCTATGCAGCAGATTTTATCCGTCTTAAAAACCGTCCCGGAGTTTTCCGCCGCCGTCCAGGCTGTGGCAGCCCGGGAGAGCGTTGCCATCACCGGCATCGGCCAGATTAACCGGTCCCATCTCATTGCCGGGCTTCACCAGGCCATTCAAAAGCCCATGGTGATTATCTGCCAAGACGAGCTGGCCGCCCGGCACATTCAGGAGGAGCTGAAATGCTTCCTGGGCCAGACGCCCCCCATCCTCCCGGGCCGGGAGCTGACGCTGTACGATGCCGCCGTGGTCTCCCGGTCCTGGGAGCAGAAGCGGCTGCGGCAGCTGCACGACCTGGCCAGCGGGCGCACCCCCCTGCAAATTCTCACCTGGGAGTCTCTCAGCCAGCGGACCATGCCGAAAAGCGTGCTGCTGAAGGCCGCCTTCACCCTGGAGGTTGGTCAGGAGTACCCCCTGGACGACCTCACCGCCAGACTCACCGCCGCCGGGTACAGCCGCTGCGGCATGGTGGAGGGGGCGGGGCAGTTTGCGGTCCGGGGCGGCATTGTGGACATCTTCTCCCCCGCCGCCGACCAGCCCATCCGGGCGGAGTTCTTCGGCGACGAGCTGGACACCATGGGCTATTTTGACCCGGAGAGCCAGCGGCGGACGGAGAACATCGACATTGTCACCGTGCTGCCTGTGGCCGAGACCCAGCCGGGGCTTCACCCCCAGGGCCTTTCCGGCCTGTGCCGGGACCTGGAAAGGCTGATTGCCCGGCAGAAGCGGCGGAAAAATCTCAACCAGCCCCTCATCTCCACCCTGGAAAAGGACCTGGAAAAATACGAAAACGGCATCCACAACCCGGCCTCGGACCGGTATATGGCACTTATTTATCCCGAAATGGCCACCGCCGCCGACTACCTCCCGGCGGATGCCCTGCTGGTCATCTGCGACCAGGCCAGCCTCCACCGCACCGCCCGCAGCCGCAGCGAGGAAATGGGAATGCAGCTGGACTCCATGCTGCAAGGGGGGCTGGTGGCCGGTGAGCTGTGCGACTATGTGTGGCAGTGGGAGGACTTCTGCCACAGCCTAAAGGGCCGGACGGCGGTCTATTTTGATGCCTTCGGCGGGGCCTCCTACCCCGAGGACTGCCCGCCGGAGCACCTGTTCCCCCTGACGGCCAAGCAGCTGCCGGGCTACGGCGGCAACCTGGACACCGCCGCCGCCGATTTGACCCACTACCAGAAAATGGAGTTTGGCTCTTTGGTCCTCTGCGGCTCTCCCCGCCGGGCGGAGCTTTTGCAGCAGATGCTCCGGGACCGGGGGCTTTCGGTCTTCCTGTGCATTCCCCTGACCGCCCTGCCCAAGCCCGGGCAGATTCTGCTCACCGACGGAACCCTGCCCTTCGGCATGGAGTACCCCTTAAGCAAGCTGGCCATTTTAACCGAGGGCCAGCTCATCGCCCGGTCGGAGCCGAAAAAGCGGGCCGCCAAGAAAACCGGCTCCACCAACCGCCAGAAGCTGAACTCCTTCACGGACCTGACCCCCGGGGACCTGGTGGTCCACGAAAACTACGGCATCGGCCGGTTCGTGGCCATGGAGCAGATCAAGGTGGAGGGGGCCGTGAAGGACTACATCAAAATCGCCTACCAGGGCAGCGACACCCTCTTTGTCCCCGCCACCCAGCTGGACCTGGTGAGCAAGTACATCGGCGGCGGCGCTGAGGATTCCAACGTCCGCCTGAACAAAATCGGCTCCGATGCCTGGCAGAAAACCAAGGCCAAGGCCCGGAAGGCCGCCAAGGACATGGCCGGGGAGCTGATTCAGCTCTACGCCGCCCGGAAGCGGCAGCCCGGCTACGCCTTCGCCGCCGATGCCCCCTGGCAGCGGGAGTTTGAGGAAAACTTCCCCTACCCGGAAACCGACGACCAGCTGCGCTGCATTGCGGACATCAAGCGGGACATGGAGACCCCCACTCCCATGGACCGGCTGCTCTGCGGCGACGTGGGCTTCGGCAAGACGGAGGTAGCCCTCCGGGCGGTGATGAAGGCGGTGATGGACGGCAAGCAGGCCGCTATCTTAGTGCCCACCACAGTGCTGGCCCAGCAGCATTACCAGACCGCCGTATCGAGGTTCCGGGGCTTCCCGGTGAACATCGACGTGCTCAGCCGGTTCCGGACCCCGAAAATGCAGCAGCAGACCCTGGCAAACCTTCGGGCCGGGTCCGTGGACCTCATCATCGGCACCCACAAGCTGATTCAGAAAAGCGTCCAGTTCAAGGACCTGGGGCTGCTGATTATCGACGAGGAGCAGCGCTTCGGCGTCAGCCACAAGGAGCGCTTAAAGGAAATGTCCAAGGGGGTGGACGTTCTGACCCTGTCCGCCACCCCCATTCCCCGGACGCTGAACATGGCCCTGTCCGGCATTCGGGATATGTCCACCCTGGAAGAGCCCCCTGCCGACCGCTACCCGGTTCAGACCTTCGTCATGGAGCACAACAATGCGGTCATCGACGATGCCATCCGCCGGGAGGTGGAGCGGGGCGGCCAGGTGTACTACCTGCACAACCGCACGGAGACCATCGAACAGTGCGCCAGCGCCATCCGCAAGCGGATTCCCGGCATCACCATCGGCATTGCCCACGGCCAGATGGGCGAGGAGGCCCTGGGGGACGTGATGCGCGCCATGGCCGAGGGGGAGATTCAGGTGCTGGTGTGCACCACCATCATCGAAACCGGCCTGGACATTGCCAACGCCAACACCCTCATCATCGAAAACGCCGACCGGTTCGGCCTTTCTCAGCTGCACCAGCTGAGAGGCCGGGTGGGCCGGTCCACCCGCCATGCCTACGCCTACTTCACCTACCGGCCCGACAAGAACCTGACGGAAATTGCGGGAAAGCGCCTGTCCGCCATCCGGGACTTTGCGGAGTTCGGCTCCGGCTTCAAAATTGCCATGCGGGACCTGGAAATCCGGGGCGCAGGCAACCTGCTGGGGGCCGAGCAGTCCGGCCATATGTCCAGCGTGGGCTACGATATGTATTTGAAGCTGCTGGACGAGGCGGTGCTGGAGGAGCAGGGCAAGGCCCCCAAGGCCCCGGACTGCACCGCCGACCTGAACGTCACCGCCAACGTGGACAAGGACTATGTGTCCCGGGGGGAGGAGCGGATGGATTTGTACCGCCGCATGGCCGCCATCCGCACCCAGTCCGATGCCGACGACCTGCTGGACGAGATTGTGGACCGGTACGGCGAGCCGCCCAGAGGGGTCCTCAACCTCATCGACATCGCCCTGCTCCGGGCCAAGGCCCGGGAGGCCGGGGTCCAGGAGATTCGCCAGAAGGCGGGGGACCTGTACTTCACCCTCCACAACCTCAACTTCGAGGCCGTGGGCAGCCTCTGCGCCGACCCGGACTACAGCAAGCGGGTGACCTTCCTGCCCAACGCCAAGGACCCCACCCTGCGGCTGAAACTGTCCCAGGGGGTGGACAGCCTGAAGCAGAGCAAGGTCTTCATCGACCGCCTCCGGGGGTATTGTCAGAAATAAGAAATGTGCTTATCGGAATGACTCGGCAAAGACCGTAGGGCGGCCTGCCCTCAGGCCGCCGCCCATGTTTTCCATTGGAAAACATGGGAAACCAGGCTGCCGCGCCAGGAAAGCGGACCGGCTCGCCATGACAAGCTGAGTAAAGTTGATAAGCACAATGTTTTATGTGCTTATCGACTTTACTCAGCAAAGCCTTCCCCTTGAGGGGAAGGTGGCACGGCGAAGCCGTGACGGATGAGGTGTGTACACGCTGCATATACTGCGCCACTTCAGTTGTTCATACTGGGAAAACACCTCATCAGTCATAGCCCCCTGACGGGGTCTATGACAGCTTCTCCTCAAGGAGAAGCCTTTGGATTGCGCTCTTGCTGCGTTACAATGTTTTATTAACGAAGTATTAAAATTCTTCCCACTGAATTGCTTTTTGGGGGATTTGTGGTACAATGGCCCCGAAGCAGCGATAGCAGGAAAGGAGCAGCTTATGTCAAAGGGTAAGTTTTCCAACCCCCGGCCCTACCGGGATGAGGAACGTGAAATTGAACAGGCCTTCCGTCAGATGACGGGCAAGGCCCCAAAGCCGGAGTCCCGGGATATCCCGGACATCCCCCTGAATCCCGAGGAGGTCCCGGAGGAATACGTCCCCCTGGATGCGGAATTCCCGGAGCTGGAGGCGGAAATGGAGCAGCCGGAGGCCCCAGAACCGCCGGAGGACCCCGAGCCGCCGGAGGAGCCGGATTGGGTGGATAAGGCCCAGGCCCTTCTCCAGAAGGCCGTCAAATTCTGCGGAGAAAATCCCAAAATCGTCATGGTGGTTCTGTGCGCCGTGGCTCTGGCCATCATCGTCGGCATTATGGCCGCCTTCTTCCTGGGGACCTCCGACCCCTACGGCGGCAAAATTCTGAACAACGTCTACATTGCAAACGTCAACGTAGGAGGCCTGACCAAGAAGGAGGCAGCCCAGGTCCTCCGCTCCGCCGCCGACGCAGGCTACAGCCGGGAGGATATGGTCATCGACCTTGCCGGAACCCCCCTGCACCTGTCCCCGGAGGACACCGGCGTGTCCCTGGACGTGAAGGCCGCCGTCAACGCCGCCTACGGCTACGGCCGCTCCGGCAGCCGGGCCGAGCAGGATGCCAGCTACCAGGCCTCCCTCACCACCGACCACTACATCGGGGCCCTGCCCTACCTGAAGCTGGACCAGGACTACATCCGCCAGGTCCTCACCGACTACGCCAAGGACTCCGGCAGCACCCTGACCCAGACCGCCTACGGCCTGGAGGGCAAAATGCCCGAGCTCAGCGGCGACAAATTTGACGAAAGCGCCCCCTGCCAGACCCTGGTCATCACCATGGGCACCCCCGGCGTGGGCTTTGACCCCGAGGCGGTGTTCAAGCAGGTGCTGGATGCCTACAGCATGAACCAGTTCCTGGTGACCGTGGAGGACATCTCCTCCACCGCCGAGCCGGAGCCTCTGGACCTGGAGGCGGTGTACGAGGAGCTGTACATTGCCCCGGTGGATGCCTCCGTGGATTTGCAGACCTTTGAGCCTCTCCCCGGCTCCTATGGCTACGGCTTTGATTTGGACGAGGCCAGGGAGCAGGTGGAAAATGCCGATTACGGCCAGGTCCTCCGGATTCCCATGGAGTACATCCAGCCGAAAATTGTGGGCAGCGACGTGCTGTTCCGGGACGTGCTGGGCGAATACGACACCCCCCTGCCCGGCGACAGCCGCAGCGGCAACATCCGCCTGGCCCTGGAGGCCATCAACGGCACGGTGCTGAATCCCGGCGAGGAATTCTCCTTCAACGAAGCCCTGGGGGAGCGGTCCTCCGGCAAGGGCTACAAATCCGCCCAGTCCGACCACGACCCCGACGACAGCGCCCTGGGCGGCGGCGTGGACCAGGCGGCCTCCACCCTCTATTGCAGCGTGCTGCTGGCGGACCTGGATGTCACCGCCCGGAAAAACCACGACTATGTCCCCGACTACATCGACCGGGGCTTTGACGCCGCCACCCGCTGGAAGGGCCAGGACCTGAAATTCAAAAACAGCTCCGCCTTCCCCATCCGCATTGAGGCGGAAATCTCCGGCAGCGACGCCCGGGTCCAGATTCTGGGCACCGACGAGCGGGACTACACCGTGGAGCTGAAAAACGAAACCACGGAAACCATGGAGCCGAAAACCGATTTCAAGGAATTCCCCGCCGACAACGACGAGGGCTACGAAAACGGCCAGACCATCCGCAGGGGCGTCACCGGCTACCGGGTGAAGACCTACCGGGTCAAATACAGCCGGGAAACCGGCGAGCTGCTCTCCAAGGATTTTGAAAGCAACTCCACCTACGAAAAGGTCAACAAGCTGGTGGCCGTGGTAAAGGCCCCGGAGGAGACCACCGAGGAAACCACAGAAGCCACCGAGGAAACCACCGTTCCCCCCACCGAGACCACCGCCCCCCCGGAAACCACCCTCCCCACCACCCCCTCCACGCCCCCCGAGGGCAGCGAGGGCACCGGTGACGGCGAAAACACCGGCGATAACACCGGCAACGGCAACAACGGCAGCACCGGTAATAACGGCGGCGGAAATGAGAATTCCAACAACGGGAACAACGGAAACCCCGACAAACCCGAAGGCAGCCCCCCGGCCTCCGACCCCGTGGAGCCCGCTCCAGAGGACCAGCAGGCAGCATAACAAAAAATCCACCGCAGAACTGCGGTGGATTTTTGTTATCCCAGAAGGATTCACTTGCTGCGGGCACGGAAAACGTTCGTGCCGCCCCTGTAGGGGAGGGTCACCGACCCTCCCGCCGAAAATCCGTCCAGGATTTTCGGATAAACCTAAAGGGACTGAGCGTTTCAAATGAACGCCCCCAGCTGCGGCCTCCTCGGCGGAGGCCGACGGGTGCGAGAAATACCTTCCCCCGGGGGGAAGGTGCCCCAGTGTCGCAACACTGGGGCGGATGAGGAAT
>JAUNPV010000017.1 GCA_030536515.1 Eubacteriales bacterium | reverse complement strand
ACTCGTTCGTTATGGGACTGTCTTTTGGAATCATGTCGCTAACTTAGTGACATTGAACAGTTGGCTTACCCCGGTTATTTTGCTTTTCGCACCCCTTTTTCACGCTTTTCATAGTCTTCATCAATCCGCGCCTTCCAGTCCGCGCTCAGAGGTGCGCTGCACCGGACAGCACTGATCGCCTCGCTGAGAACTTCGTAGTTGAGCTGAGTTCCTTCACTGTCACAGTGGTAGTTGACAGCACGGTCTTCACTGATCCCGAAGTTCCTTGCGGTTTCAACCGCGTCAATGTTTGCACCGAGGAAAAGAAACTCCCAGCCGTACTTGGACTTCTGACGCTCGATCATCTGCTTCACCTTGTCGCTGGAATATCGGTGGCTCGCGTTCTCCATTCCATCGGTTGTGATGACGAACAGTGTATGCTCCGGCACATCCTCAGCCCTGGCATACTTATGGACATTGCCGATGTGGTGGATTGCACCGCCAATGGCATCCAGCAGAGCAGTACAGCCCCGGACAGAGTAGTCCTTGTCGGTCATGGGAGCAATCCTCTGGACATCCACACGGTCGTGAATAACCTCACTCACATTGTCGAAGAGGACAGTGGAAATCAGAGCTTCGCCTTCCTGCTTTTTCTGCTTCTGGATCATAGAGTTGAAGCCTCCGATGGTGTCTGCTTCCAGCCCGGACATAGAGCCGCTACGGTCAAGAATAAATACGATCTCAGTCAAGTTCTTCTTCATGTTCAGTACCTCCGTATATAAAAATATGACTGCTTGGTTTTTTACCTTACAGTCATATTATACGGAAATATTCTGTTGTTCTGGTCGCATGGCAAGCGACATTATTGTAGAGACTTGAACAGCTTACCATCAAGATCTATGACTTCCTCCACGGGGATCTTCTGCCCATTTCTCAGGATGATAAGGTGTTCGTACTCATCAATCTTTTTGACCTCTCCGGTGACAGTAATATACTCGCCACCAGCCTTCCTTTTGTCCGGCAGGAAGTAGGTAACTGCTATCTGATACCCTTGTCCCAAGGTATCGACAATGAGTTGGAGTTTGTCGTTGAGTGCGTCCTTCTCGTACTCATCCAGTTCAATTCGTTCACCAGTCAGTCGAGCGGTTTCCTTGACCGCTGCATCATAACCGGTCAGGGCAGCGAAGGGAGAGAACTGAGCCGCCCGGTCAATGGCAGACATATGAGGACGGGCAGAAGAGACATGATGGGGCAGATTGATAATATCATCATAATTCTTGTTCATGCCTTGTGTCCTCCGATCTGACTGTTCCTATCCTTTGCAGTCGCTCCGTCCTCCAAGTTCATCCCCTTGAGGATTGCATTCTTGCCGAACTTTTTCTTGATAGACAGCATGGCTTCCTGCATCTTTCGCTCACGGGCAAGGTCGGCAGCTTCGGCTTTTTTCTTTTTTTCCTGCGCTGCATAATCGGTAAAGAAGTCAAGCTGTTGGCAGTCATCCTGCTGTGGCGCAGAGGCTTCATCAAGCACATGGTTTGCGACGATGTTCAGTCTACGAACCAGAAGGTTTTTGTCTACGATCCGGTCGAAGAGTTCTGCAACGGCTTGAAGGATTTGCTTTGTAGATGAAGTGTGCTTGCCGAGATTGGCAGTGCCGTGGGCGTGTTTGGGAATCTGCCTTCCGTACCGGTCGGCGGTCACAGCTCCGTGATAGTTTTTTCGGATGTCGGGGTTTGAAAGGTTCTCTATGTCATAGCCAACTGTGAGAACAAGCTGGTCAGTCACAAGTCCCTTATCAACCAAGTCCAGAACCAGTAGGTCGGTCATTTCACGGACAACGAGCTTTGCCTTATCGAAGGGATAAGGATACTGTAAAACCTGTCCTGAGCCGACACTGTTTGAGCTTGGCTTGTAGGCTTTGATGTCGGCAATGGTGCATGGTTCCCAGCCCCATGCGTGGTCGATCAGCAGCTCCGCATTTACGCCAAAGAGCTTGTAGAGAAGTTCTTCGTTGTAGTAATCCGTGGGCTTGCCGATGGAGCATCTTGCGACATCGCCCATCGTGTAAAGTCCGACTTTTTCCAGCTTCTTTGCATAGCCAACACCTACCCGCCAGAAGTCGGTCAGAGGGCGATGTGACCAGAAGAGACGGCGGTAAGTCATCTCGTCCAGTTCGGCAATTCGGACCCCGTTTTTATCGGCAGGAATGTGCTTCGCTTGAATGTCCATTGCCACTTTGCAGAGAAAGAGGTTTGTGCCAATTCCCGCAGTAGCAGTGATGCCGGTCGTGCCAAGAACATCAAGGATCATCTTCATCGCAAGCTCACGAGCGGAGAGCTGATAGGTGTTCAGATAATCCGTTGCGTCGATGAATACCTCGTCAATCGAATAGACATGGATGTCCTCCGGTGCGATGTATTTGAGGTATACCTGATAAATTCGGGTGCTGCATTCCATGTAGTGTGCCATACGCGGCGGCGCGACAATATAGTCCAGAGACAGCTCCGGGTGGGCGTTCAACTCTGTGGCGTTTGAGGACGCTCCGGTGAAGGCTCGTCCCGGTGCTTTTTCTTTTCGCCGCGCATTTGCTTCCTTGACTTTTTGAACAACTTCAAACAGCCGCGCCCGTCCCGGTATGCCGTAGGACTTGAGGGAAGGCGTTACCGCAAGGCAGATGGTTTTCTCGGTTCTGCTTTCATCAGCGACAACAAGGTTTGTGGTCATGGGGTCAAGTCCCCTTGAGATACACTCAACCGAAGCATAAAAGCTCTTGAGGTCGATTGCAATATAAGTTCTCTGTTTCATGCTCCGGCTACACCTCCTTAATCAGTAGATTATATTCATCTGGATAAGTCTTTTAATTGCAGGATCATCCTCGCAGATCTCACCGGTCACAAGCCGCAAGTATGTTAGCAGATATTCAATTTCCTCGCGACTCAGTGTAACTGAAAGATAATTTGCGGTCAGTCCATCATGCCAGAAAGACACTTGCCACTCCATATCTATGTCAACGAACTCATGCCCCGGGCTGACATAGGTAACATTAGGATCGAGGCGTAAGTCCTTAACCGGATTCAGTGTAAAGTTGAAATCCGGTTCGATACAGTTGAACTCAGTTTTTTCAGCGAGACGATTTTCCAGCAACGCTTTAAGAACATCAGATAGTCCATCAATCTCTCTCGCAAGGAAGACCTCATCATTTCTTTTTTGATAGTTCAGCCACGGTTCTGAAATGAAAGAGAAATCAGTTTTGCACCATGTTGAGTCCCAGTCATCGTCAGCAACCTTCTTATACCCTCTGACTTGTAGGCTTACAATGATGCCGTCCAAATCCATTTTGAGCCACATAGCATTGCCTCCTTACGCTCCGAGCAAACTCTGGTCAAAAGCGAACAGAGCTTCATTGATCTCAAACACATTGTACTTGCCCTGAGAAATGAAGAACTCCACAATAATGTCAAACTTGTTGGAGTGGGACAGGGCAAAGCCAGCCTTCATCAGCATATCCTTTGTTTCTTCCAGCGGCAGCTCAAGTGCAATCGCAAAGGCAATCACAGTCGGTTTGCTGGGCTTGTAGAGCTTGTCGCTGCGGATCTTTGAGAAGAGCTTCCGGTCGATGTTTGCCTTCTTATAGCACTGTGCATCGGTCATACCTTTCTCGTCGATCTTCCGAAGCAGCATTTCCGAAAAGCTCTCGTCGATCTGTTCAAGTGCATCATCCAGCGTGAGCATTTTGGATTCTGCCATCATCGGGAAGGCAAGAAGCTCATCTGCCTCGTCTTCTTCGCATATGGCAGCGTCGCAGGAGAAGTCTATCTCCTGAATTGCGTTCAACCGGCGAATGCGGTCAGACCGGTCATCGGTATGCTCGTCCACATAGTTTTCGTCAATGTACTCGGCAATATCCGCAAAGAGCTTGCTGCTGATCTGATATGCCTTACGGTCAAAGATGACGATGTAGACAGTCATCTCATTTTCAAGAAGAAAGTCACTGATGGTATCAATGGCAACCTTGAGTGCCTGGTCTTTCGGATAGCCATAGATGCCAGAGGAAATCAACGGGAAGGCAAGGGACTCGCAGTTGTTGTCCTTCGACAGCTTGAGGGATGTTCGGTAGCAGGAGATGAGCTTGTCCCGCTCTCCGTGCTTGCCATCCCGCCAGCGCGGTCCCACTGCATGAATTACATACTTACACGGCAGCTTTCCTGCGCCGGTGATCTTTGCGTTTCCGGTTTCACAGCCGCCCAGCTTCTCGCACTCGGCAAGTAGCTCCGGTCCTGCAGCACGATGGATGCAGCCGTCAACCCCGCCGCCTCCCAGTAATGAGCTGTTAGCAGCATTGACGATTGCGTCCACTTTCATTTTTGTAATGTCATTTCTGACGATATGTAGTGGCATAATCGTTCTCCTTGTCTTATTCTTCCGGCTCGCCGTTCAGATACATTTCCAGCAGTTGCTCCATGCGGTCTGCCATAAATTCAAGCGTTTGGTTTTCCTCGTCCTGCTTCATCATATTTTCCAGAACCGCCTTGAACACTGTGGTTCGGTCTGCATCTGTCTCAGCCTCGAACCGGTCAAGGGTTGTATTCATCCGCTGTGCTATTTCCAACACATCGGGCGGCAGCTCAGGCATTTGAAGCATGGAGGCAAGGACAGGATCGTTCATAATGGCGTCGTAGCGGAGATAACCTTTATGTTCCTCCGTCATCAGCTCTTCAAAGTAGTTGACCATGATGTGCATACGCATCTTGCCGTCTTTCTCAGGCTCAAATAGCAGATAATCTGCTTTCTCGGAGACCTCTTTCATGAACTCAAGTTCATCCGGCGATCCAAACTCAAAGAAAGGCAAGGTCACATCAATATTCGCTGACCAATGATGGAAGTCAACAATTCCTCTGACCTTGCCGCCCAGCCGATGTGCCAGCTCATCGCAGCGGTTCAGAAGGTATTCGTAATTCGCTTTATCCTCCGGGACAATGACCTTTGGGATCGTGTCCATTGCGTCATTGAAATCTTTGAAGAAAGTACCGTTTACCGCACGGTCAAAAATCTGGAACGCAGGATTGTTCTTGTTCTGCCGTTCGTGTTCCTCGTGATAATCACGCTCAAAAATAATGTCTTCCATAGTAATGCCCTCTTTGCGATTGAGCTTACATATCAGAGAGTTTTAAGCTCTCTTCCCATGCTGCCAGCTCTGCTTTGGTCGAAGCAGCCTTGAAGACCTTACCCTCAAGCAGCTTGGCGTCCTGACAGCTCGGCAGGAGCTTTTCGTTGGTTATTCCCATACTGCTGCCACCGGAAGTTGCAAAGGGAATGATCGTCTTGCCGGTCAGGTCATAGCTCTCAAGGAAAGTGTTGATGATGGTGGGAGCTACATACCACCAGATCGGGAAGCCGACAAACACAGTGTCGTACTCATCCATGTTATCTCGCTTCACAGAGATAGCAGGACGGGATGCCGCGTCGCTCATCTCAATGCTGCTTCTGGACTGCTTGTTTCTCCAATCGAGATCAGGTGTCGTGTAAGCAACAGCGGGTTCAATTTCAAAAACATCAGCTCCGATTGCTTCTGCGAGGTTTTCTGCAACCTTCGCGGTCACACCGGTTGCTGAGAAATATGCTACTAATTTTCTGCTCATATCTAAATCCTCCATTCAGGCAAACAGCCTGTATATACTCAGCGGCACATACCAGAGTGCCACTGCAAGTTTCCAAATCAAAATCACGCCACCGATCAGACCACCTAGAACGATGTTCAAGGCAACCACACCAACCGTCCCGGAAATCCCATAGCCAATCGGTATCAGTGTGAACATCTTCCCAATGCCAAACGGCACTCCGCAAGCGAGCCAGACAAGGAACCAGTCAATCGCTCCGTTCTCTGTGAAGATCCGGCTGAACATGGTGAAGAGTAGAAGTGCTGCAAGTACCGGCAGCACTGTTTTCTTGAGAAAGTCTTTCAGTACATCCTTTTTCGCCATAGCAGTTCTCCTTATTTCAGGAAGTCGTTTCGATGTTCCTGCTCCCGGAAAGAATATCCCCGGCTGTTCAACTCCGCAACTTTCAGTGCAACAAGGTTTATGTCAGACTCCATTGCCCGTGCAATTTGTCCCACATCATAACCATTGTAAATCAGCTCAAGTATGTCTTCATCCGGCAAGGCAATCTGCGCCGCAAACATATTGGCTTCATACTCCATACGGTGATCTCGCATATCGAAGATATTGAACTCCTGAAAACCACCGACTCTTATTGCCTCCGCGCGGTGCAAGACATCATGACCGATCTCATGCAGCAGCACAATGGAGTGCATGACAGGGTGTAAGTCCGCTTTTATGAAAATGTATCGGTTGCGCTCAATAACTTTGTAGACGCCCTTTTGCTTTGTGAAATTGCGTGGAACGACAATCAAACCCAGTTCTCTTGCAATCTGGTCAGCATTTCTCGTTTCACATCTGCGGACTATGCTTTCCGCTTTCCTTACGGCGTCTTCCGCTCGTATTAACACGGTATCACCCCTTTCGGGTTTTATCAGATAATTCTATCAAACAATCTGTCCAATAAGTCGGACTGATTACTGCTCAGTGTCGTCAGTTTCAGTCTTTCGGTATTTTTTTGGTGTGTACTTCTTGTTCCGCTTCTTCGCGTCGATGTACGCCTCCTGAATGGCAAGCATCAGCTCATCCATGTCTTCCTCAGCCATTTCACCACCGGCAAACAAACCGGTTACTTCACCAAGGAGCTTTTCTGCACCCTTCTTGCCGCGATAGCCAAACTGTTCCTCCGCATCGGCAATAAAAGCCTCATCCTCAGAGAGTAGATAATTGATATTGACCTCCAATGCGTCCGCGAGACGCTGGTATGCGGCAGTTCCTCTGGGACGGGATCGATCATTCTCATAGGAAGTAATAACTCGACGGGTAACACCAACTCGTTCAGCGAGAGCGTCCTGAGTCAGTTCCAAATTCTTGCGCTGCGCCTTCACTTTTTCACCAAATGTCATTTGTCCGTTCACTCCTTTGCAAAATTTAAGAAGTCCAACTTCTCAAAAGCTATTGACAAGGGAAGTTCAACTGCTTATAATAGGAAATAGAGAAGTTCAACTACTCATAGTATACACCGAACTTCTCATATAGTCAAGAGGGGGTGAATTGAAAGTGTCAGAAAAAGATACTTTTTCTGTCCCAAAGGAGCGTGTAATCCTCCATTGTGACATGAATAACTTCTATGCTTCGGTTGAGTGTATGCTGAATCCCGATTTAAGGGACAAAGCGGTTGCCGTTTGTGGCTCAGTCGAAGAGCGACATGGAATTGTTCTGGCAAAGAACTACAAGGCAAAGGCGTTTGGCGTTTCTACCGGTGAAGCAATATGGCAAGCTAAAATGAAATGCCCCAACCTCACCATTGTTGAGCCACACTACGAACAGTACATGAAGTTCTCTAAGCTGGCTCGTGAGATTTACAGTCGGTACACAGATCAGATTGAACCGTATGGCATGGATGAGTGTTGGCTGGATGTCACCGGCAGCAGCATGATGGGAACAGGCTTTGAGATTGCTGATGAAATCCGAAGGACAATCAAGTTTGAGCTGGGACTGACCATCTCAGCCGGAGTCAGCTTCAATAAGATATTTGCAAAGCTCGGTTCTGATCTGAAAAAGCCGGATGCCATCACTTGCATTGAGAAGGAAACTTTCCGGGAGCGTATTTGGGACTTACCGGCGTCAGATATGCTCGGCGTCGGGAGAGCGACTGAAAAGGCACTTTCCAGCTATGGCATTCGTACCATCGGACAGCTTGCCGCTGCCCCTGATTGCCTGATGCAGTCGCGGTTCGGGAAGAACGGGCTTGCACTCAAGCGTTATGCCAACGGAGAAGACCGTTCTCCGGTTATGCGCTCCGATTATGTGTCTCCGGTGAAAAGCATCGGTCATGGTACTACTACCTTGCAGGATCTTGAGAATGATGCCGAGGTGTGGGCAGTCATGCTTGAGTTGGTGCAGGACATTGGCACTAAGCTGAGGACGCATAAAAAGAAGGCGCAGGGTATTGCGATCAGCATACGAAACAATGAGCTTTACTCAAAGGAGTGGCAGCAGAAATTTGGGATGCCCACGCAAAGCCCCACTCACCTTGCGAAAACAGCCTTTGAGCTTTTTCAAAAGAGCTACAACTGGCAGCACCCGATCCGCTCTGTGACTGTTCGGGCAATCTACCTTGTTGACGAGGACAGCCCTTACCAGTATGACTTCTTCACGGATGTCAGAACGCTTGAAAAAAGGGAGCGTCTGGATCAGGCGATTGAGTCTATCCGCGCCCGGTTTGGAAAGAACGCAGTCAGGAATGGCATTCTCCTTGCCAACAGCAAGATGACGTCAGAACGAGAAGTTGAACTGATCATGCCATCCGGTATGCTGGGATAGGAGGCGAACTATGATTTTACCCGCAGAAAAGCAGCACTCACTTATCATGAGTGGTGGCTTGCTTGGTTTTGAAGGCTACCATAATTTGAAGGATTTGTTCTGTGTTCATGCTAACGGAGATAACAACTTTCTTCTTTATGGGATAGCTGAGAACTCGCTGCTCATCGTTGATCCGAAGAAGCCCTTCCGAAAGAACGAGCTAAATGTCTTTGAGACAGACACGATCATCAACGGTGAAAAGCAGCTCAAATTGTCTCTGACACGGCTTGATGGATGTCCCTTCATGGGTAGAGTCATTATGTCGGTCAGTCAATTCAGTTGAGGGAGAGATATGGAACAGAGATGCAGAAAAGTATATGTTGCGGTCAATTTAGATGTCGATACAGACGGAAATATACGCCCGCGTTCTATTTTATGGGAGGACGGTCATGTCTTTGAGATTGATCGACTCAAGCACAGATGCCGTGCTGCATCCACCAAGGTTGGCGGGTGTGGTATTCGGTATACTGTCATGATTTGTGGAAAGGAGACTTACTTGTTCAATGAAGACGATAAATGGTTTGTAGAAGCCAAGGAGGTACGCTGATGATTTTATCCCGCGCAAAAATTGAAGAAATAGCAGCCGCAGTCACAAAGGACTTTAACCAGTTCTTTTTTGGAGAAAGCGGTGATGACAACAAACGCTTTGTTCAGGCTACTCCGATTGACCAGCTTGCGAGTGACTACCTCGGATTGAGTGTCACTTTCGCCAGACTGTCCACGGATGGAAGCCTTTGCGGTTTGACCGCATATACAGATACAGAATATCAGATTGAGGAACTGGGTCGGGTGCGCTCCATCCCCCTCAAAAGAAATCAAGTTCTTCTGGACGAGAGTTTTATCCGTCCGGGAGAGGTTCGGAAACTCTGCGGTAAGCGAAGATTTACGCTTGCCCATGAATGCGCCCATCAAATTCTTTTCCAGCTCGAATCGGATGAAGAGCAAGCGTCCTGCCGGAAGCGTTATGCAGAACGCAGAGCTTACTCCCTCCGAGATTTGAAAAGCCGTGAGGATTGGAATGAGTGGCAAGCAAATGTGCTTGGTGCTGCCCTCCTAATGCCCCAGAAAGAGATTGATCGTGCCATGTGGTATTTTGCCGGAAACAGGAAACTCTCCAACTTTGAGGGCTACTTTGGCTATTCAGATCGGCTGGCACTGACCTTACTTTGCCAGACGCTCGGCGTCTCCAAGTCCGCTGCCGTTATCCGGTTGCGGGAGCTGGGCTATATCAATGACTACTCCTATGCAGAATTTTATGATCCTGTGGAGGTGTGGGCATGAGTAAATCAATCCGCGTCTCTGAGCCTTCCTCTGAGATGCAAGTAAAAATCGTCCGGGCAAGAAAGGCTATCGCAAGCCAGAAACCGCGATATGTCAAATGCCCGTACTGTAATCACAACTCTATCGTTGTTTTCGAGGACACGAGAGGTCATGTCCAAGCCAAATGCAAGGCTTGTGGACGCGAAACCGTCTTTGATGTTCTCAGCATGAGAAGGTTACGACTCCGAATGCGCAGAGAGGCAATCTCTTCCGCTAAGTTCGGAGATAATAACAAATAAATATTTTATAGCTGTGCTGTGGAGCCGCTGATGGTGAGTCTTCCTAATGCCGCATGAGAACAGAACTTCTTCATTGAAGTCTCTGTTCCTTCGGTATGGGAATGCAACTCACCGTCATGCGGCTCTTTTTTGCCTTTTCCATCCGCTGCTCCGTGCCAGCGGAAAGGAAAAGACAATGAAAATCCCTAAAACCCCTATCGAGTTCGATTACGACCTCTGGACTACGGAGGACGGCAAGTGCATGGTTCGCGTCAAAGCCACCAAGGAGGAATGCGAGGTCAGCCGTGAGGCATTCCGGCTGCTGAGAGCCGAAGAAAAGAAAGTTCGCCGCTCTATGACAGGCGTCCCGGCTTCGGAGTGTGTTCAGGAAACAACTACTCTACTCTCTTTGGATTATGTTTCCTATGAAGGTGGCGAGGATATGGACCCTGCGTGGCTTGAGGACTCCTATAACATGGAAGAAGAAATTATGACCGCTATGGTCGAGAAACAGTTTTTATCAATTCTATCTCCTTATCAGAGAGAGGTATACGAAACTTGCATGAAGTCTGGTGTAACTTGCAAAGCATTTGCAGAGCAACATGGTAACAGCCCTCAAGGTGTCCACCAAACAATTTGCCTTATCAGAAAGCAGGCAAAAAAATTTTTCAAATAATTTTGAAAGGCACCTTGATTTTTACGATTGAAATGTCCGTTGTATTGTGAAGAGGACATACAACACCTCTTCACTCGTACCTTGAAAACTGAATACCCAGTGCTGCGGATCTTTCCGCTTGGGTGTAGCAACCTGTCTTCTGCCGCCATGACCCCATCGAGGGCGAGCGATCAACAGAGAGACTAAACAGTCGTGTGGTGCGGCTGCTTGCGACAAAGCCCAAGTTGGGTACAATGATACTTCCGTCTTCAATTTAGAGGGCGGCTCGGAGCGATCCTCGGAGGGGTGAGAGTCCCATGATACCGACTGACCATCTGGTAGTCCGCAGCATTCCCGAACCATCCGGTTCTTTCAGCAGGGACGCGAGCTGCAAATATGCTGATACTGAACACTGTGAAAGCACTCGAAAGAGTTTATCAGTGAAAACTATGGGCAGCGGACTTCAAAACCCGCTGCCTATCCTTTTGCTGATAAGGTGTTCTCGCGGCTGAACGCATAAGAAGGAAAATTTTGGTCAACAATAGTTGAGGTAAAGGCGGTGAGTGTATGGCTAATTGTCAGAACAGAAGTGAGCTTCTTGCGTCCCTCGTTGATATTCGAGATGTAAAGATTGATCGGTCACAGCCTGTGGAAGAGCGTATGAAATCCTATGTCGAGCAGATTAAGAATCCTTATCTGTTCAAGGTTGGTAAAACCGTCGTTAGAGTTTCCTATGCGAACACTCAGGCAACCATCAATGACAACTTCGTCAATCTGATTGCAAGTATGTAAAGAACCACGGGCAGAAATGCAGGAAGATGAATCTTTTTTGTGAACAAACGAGAATCGGCTGGATTTTCGCCTACGAATGTGGTATTATATATACGGACAAAATCAAGCGAAACTCCGGCTGTTTTCGGGCATCTGCCTGAATAAAATAGCGGGAGTGGCGTGTTATGCTTAAACTAACATTGGACAGAGAATATAAAGCCGCCATCTACCTGAGATTATCGAAGGAAGATGGCGATTTTTCATTTTCCGGGGACAAACTTGAGAGCGATAGTATCTCCAATCAGAGATTGCTCATTCTTGATTATCTCAAGAAACACCCGGAGATCGTTGTGGTGAGTGAATACTGCGACGATGGATATTCCGGCGCAACCTTTGAGCGTCCTGAGTTTCAGAAAATGATGGATGCAGTAAGAGCCGGTGAAATCGACTGCATAGTCGTAAAAGACCTTTCGCGTTTCGGTCGTGAGTACATTGATTCGGGTAACTATCTGCAAAAGATATTCCCGATGCTCGGCGTCCGCTTCATAGCAATCAATGATCACTATGACAACGCACAGCCGGGTGCAGCAGACAATGAGCTGGTGCTGCCCTTTAAGAACCTGATGAACGACTCCTACTGCCGCGACATTTCTATCAAGGTCAGGACAAACCTTGATGTGAAGCGTCGCAACGGTCAGTTTGTGGGAAGCCGCGTAGTCTTTGGCTACCTCCGTTCTCCTGACAACAAGAACCAGTTGGTCGTTGATCCAGAAGCAGCTCAGGTTGTCCAGGACATCTTCAAATGGAAAATTGAAGGACTTTCACCGGCACAGATCGCAGATCGGCTCAATGACAGTGGTGTGCTGTCCCCGATTGAATACAAAAGAGCCAACGGCTCGAAGCAGCGTACAGCGTTCCAAACCAAGAAACAAGCCCTGTGGAGCGCAGTTGCTATCTACCGGATTCTGAAAAACGAGGTTTATACCGGAACGCTGGTTCAGGGTAAAACAACTACCCCAAACCATAAGGTTAAGAAAACCGTTGTGAAGAACGAAAGCGAATGGGCAAGAACAGAGAATGCGCATGAGGCGATTATCGCTCCTGCTCAGTTCGATCTTGTACAGCGGTTGATGTTGGATGATACCAGAAGCCCAGTCGGTGCGAAAGGCGTTCATCCCTTCTCAGGCAAAATCTTCTGTGCTGACTGCGAGAGTGCAATGGTCAGAAAGGTGTCCCGCAGCGGTGACAACGAGTATGCCTACTTTATCTGTGGTGGCAATAAGAATGACCGGCGCTTTTGTTCCTCCCATAGTATCAAGGAATCACTTGTCTTCGATACCGTCCTTGCGGTCATCCAAGCTCACATTGCGGTTGCTCTGAACATGGCAGACGCGATGAAGCAGATTGACAGTCTGGCGTGGGAAAACAGAGAGCTTGAGAAAATCGCAGCGAAGATCTCTTTTCAAGAAGAGATTATCGACAAAAATCGACGCCTGAAAACCGGCGCGTATGAGGACTTCCGTACTCAGATGCTTACACGAGACGAGTACGAAACTTTCAAAGCGGAGTTCGACAAGAAGATCCGCGAAGCTCAGGATGCTATCATGAAGCTGCATAGTGACAGAAATAGTATCATGGGCGGCTTATCTCAGCAGCAAGGTTGGCTGTCTCAGTTCCGTGAGTACGCCAACATCCAAGAAATCACCCGAAGTGTGGTTGTTTCCTTAATTGACCGTATTATCATCCACGAGGACAAAGAAATTGAAGTCTGCCTCATGCACGGCGATAAGTTTGCCGCGATTGTTGAGTTCATGGAAGATTACAAGAAGAAGGAGGCAGCCAAGAAAATTATTCATCTGGCAAAGGAGGCGGTATAAATGGCGCGAGTATCACGAAAAAAGCAAAACATCACCCCAAAGCAAGTTGATACGGCTGTGCGTATCTGGAAAACCGCCCTGTATGTCAGGCTGTCCGTTGAGGATAACGGCAAGATTAAAGACTCCGACTCCATTGAAAATCAGACGGCTCTCCTTGAGGAATATGTAGCCTCTCAGCCTCATCTCCACAAGGTAGCCCTGTTTGTAGATAACGGATATACCGGCACGGACTTCCTCCGTCCTGAGTTCACTCGGATGATGGAGGCAGTGCAAAGCGGCATCGTAGACTGTGTAGTGGTCAAAGACCTCTCCCGTCTCGGTCGAAACTACATTGAGACATCACAGTTCATCGAAAAGATTTGCCCGTTCTATGGGCTTCGGTTCATTGCCGTGAACGACAATTACGATACAGCTACCGTTACCAGCGAAGGGCAGCTATCCGCTTCCCTATCCAATATTGTCAACGACTACTACGCAAAGGATATTTCTCGAAAGGTCACTTCTGCGCTGCAAGCAAAGATGGAGCGCGGAGATTACATCGGTAACTATGCTCCGCACGGCTATCAGAAAGACCCAGAGAACAAAAATCACCTGATTGTCTGTCCTGAAACCGCTCCGGTGATCCGGCAGATTTTCCAGTGGAGAGCAGAAGGCATGAGCTATATGGGCATCAATAAGAAGCTCAATGAGGCTGGCATTCTTTCTCCCAGCCAGTATAAACGGGAACATGGTGTCAAAACCAACAACAATCAGAAGACACGGACAATCCTCTGGAATAAGCATATGGTGACTGAGATTTTGAACAACATTGTTTACATCGGTCATCTGGCTCAGAAAAAAGGCAGTCAGTGTTTGTATGGTGGCATCCCGTACCACATCACCGACAAGGAAGAGTGGGTTATCGTTAAGAACACCCATGAACCGCTGATCAGTGAAGAGCTGTTTGAGAAAGTTCAACAGCTCAACCGTGAGGCAGTGGAGAAAACCAAAGCAAATCACGGAAAATATGACCATCTTCCCAAAGTAAACAACATCTACGGTAAGAAGTTCGTTTGCGCTGAGTGTGGTGCAGCCATGAAGCTGACCCGTTCCATCAGCACAAAGAAAGACCGAGCTTATTTCACCTTCAAATGTCCTACTCATGCCGAGCATGGGGATATGGGCTGCAAGGATGTGAAGATGCGTCAGGGTGACTTGGATGATGCAGTCTTCGCTTTTATCAAGGCTCAGATGGATGTGTTCCTCGATATAGAGCAGGATCTTCGACGCCTTCTGGCTATGAAGAAATCCAAGCTCAAGCAGGACAACACCCAACAGGAAATCAAAGCCCTCCGGCAAAAGTTGGCAAATAAGCAATCCCTCTTGAGTAATCTCTATGTCGATCTGAAAGAAGGCATTCTCTCTCAGGAGGAATATGTAAGCCATCGCACCATCATCACAGAGGACATCGAAGCTATCTCTGTCCACTTATCTGAGCTTGAAGCTGCGAAGGACGAAACCGAAGAACAGCTCACCGGTGAGATGAAGTGGAAGTTCATGATCAGGCGTTTCTATGATGCCACTGAAATGACAGCAGATATGGCAGAGGCTTTCATCGAGTCTATGTCCATCCATGAAGACCAGACCCTCGACATCAAACTCAGCTACATGGATGAGTTTGCAGCACTTATTTCTACCGTTGAACGACTCAGAAAGGAGGTCGCATAATGAAACAGCAAATCGCCATTTATCTCCGTTTGTCACTGGAAGATGTGGACAAGCGTACAAACTCTGTGAAGGATGAGAGCAACAGTATTGCTGCCCAACGGCTGCTGATCAATCGCCATCTGGATCAGAACCCTATGCTCCGTGACCTTCCACGCATTGAGTTCTGTGATGACGGTTTCTCCGGCACGAACTTTGATCGTCCCGATTTCCAGCGAATGATTGAGATGACCAAGCATGGACAGATAAGCTGTATCGTGGTCAAAGACCTCTCCCGTTTCGGGCGTGATTACCTTGAGGTTGGTGACTACCTTGAGCATATCTTCCCGTTCCTTGGTATTCGTTTCAAGTCCATCAATGACCACTATGACAGCGAGAAGCACAAGGGCAAGACTATCGGCATGGACATTGCCTTCAAGAACCTGATTTACGACTATTACAGCAAAGACCTCTCCAAGAAGGTCAAGTCTGCTATGGGAATGAAGCAGCGCGAGTGTGCCTTTGTGACTTGCGTCCCTTACGGGTACAAGGTCAATCCTGATGCGAAGCACCAAATGGTGATTGATCCCGAACCGGCTGCGGTTGTACGGAGGATCTTCATGGATGTCATTTCAGGGAAGTCCTGCACTGCGATTGCCAAGCTGCTTAATATGGAAGGAATCCAAACAACTTCTGAGTATAAGGGCGTAAAACGACGCAACCCTGAAAGGACGCCTCAGTGGACACACCGAGCAGTCCTGACTCTGATAGAGAACATCAAGTATACCGGCACGATGGTCAACCACATGAGAGAAAGTCGGTTTATCCGTGACAAGAGCCAGCGTCGTGTCCCGAAGGAAGAGTGGTACATCCGGTCGAATGCTCACGAAGCTATTGTCACTCAGGAAGAGTACGATGCTGCACAGGACGCCATCCAGCGTCGAAGAGGCTATAAGCGTCAAGCCCACGATCAGGCTGACAGAGTTTACTACTGCGGTCACTGCGGCGGAAAACTTGAGAAAGCAAATGGTACAGTCTTTGCCTGTCCGTTCCACCGGTATCAGGAAGACAGCCCTTGCAGTAAGGTACACTGGCGCAAAACATCTCTCGAAGAAGTGGTGTTTGAAGCTCTCAAGCGACAAATAGAGATTGTCTCTCTTGAAACCACAACCACTCAAAAGGTGGTCAAGAAAAAAGGCGATGATCTGCAACAGCAGCTTGTCATACTCTCGGCTCAAATCGACTCGATTAGCCGCGATAAGTTCAGCTACTATGAGAAGTACCGTGAGGGCGGCATTACCGCTCAGGAATACCTTGAGCAGAAAGAAGCCCTTACAACAAAAGAAGCTGCCCTGAAAGAGCAGCATAATGAATGCGAAGCCCGTATTGAAGAAGCTCAGAAAATGAGCGACGCTGCCAACGAACAGCAGCACACAGTCAGTCGCATGACTGGCTTATCTAACGAACAGCTCAAGGCTCATATGTATGACGCCATTGAGCGCGTCTTGGTCTACGATGCAGAAAGCATTGAGATCGTTTGGAAGTTCAACGACATCGAATCAGACACCGAGAATGAAGCCGGGGTCGGTGCATGACTCCGGCAATCATCTCAGCGTGAAGTGTCGAATTTTGTCCTAAAATAACATAATAAGTTAGACCATTCGTAGGTGCATCTGCACAGTCTTCAAGAAGCCAAAACCTTTGATACTGCTGGCTTTTTGAAGAATCTGAAAAATTTTTTTGCACCTACTTGACATAATCAGATGACCTGGGCCGAATCGTCATCCCAAAGGAAATCCGCCGCACCCTGCGCATCCGCGAGGGGGACCCTTTGGAAATCTATACCGAAAAGGACGGCGGGGTGATTTTTCGGAAGTATTCGCCTATGGGGGATTTGCAGGAGTTTGCCTCCCAGATGTGCGAGTCCATCGGGTGGGCCACCGGGCATATTGCGGCGGTGGCTGACCGGGACAGCATCATCGCCCTCAGCGGCCTGCCCAAGCGGGAGCTGATGGACAAGCCCAACTCCCAGGCCCTGGAAAAGCTGATGGAGCAGCGAAAAAACTACCTGTTCCACCCGGGGGACACCCCCATTTTCGCCGCCGACGGGGCCGACAAGTACCCCCTGGGCGCCGCCGCCCCCATTGTCTCCCAGGGAGATTTGATGGGCTGCGTGATGCTGCTGATGAAGGAGGGCGACGCCCCCCTCCAGGAATCCGACCAGGGCCTGGCCAAAACCGCCGCAGGCTTCCTGGGCCTGCAAATGGAGAGCTAGGCTGTTTATAAGGAAAAGCGTGGGAAGACTTGTCTTCCCACGCTTGCATTTTTGACTAGTGGTTTGTAATGCCAAAAACTATGTATTGTCATTGCGAGCCAGTCCTCAGACTGGCGTGGCAATCCGCATCCCCTCTGCTTGGTGCTATGCACCAAGCAGTTCATTTTTCCAGAGGAAAAATGAAAAAGAGAACGGATTGCCACACCAGTGCTGCGGCACTGGTTCGCAATGACAATCTGTAGTTTTAGCCGATACGAACCACTAGATACACATATCATACTCCCGCACCACCTGGGTAGGGCCTTCCAGGTCCAGGGTCTGGGGGGCGGCGGTGAGGGTGATGGTGAGGGTGCCGCCGGGGTTGTGGGCTTTCAGGGGGGCGGTGAGGCGGCCCTGGGCATGGAGGACGGCGGCCACGGAGCCGGTGCCGGTGCCGCAGGCCAGGGTGAAGTCCTCCACCCCACGCTCGTAGGTCAGCAGCCGCACCTCGTTTTCCCCCAGCCACTGGTAGAAATTCACATTGGCCCCCTTGGGGAAGGCCGGGTCGAACCGCAGGGCCTTCATCTGCTCCCGGAGCTTCTCCCGGTCACGCCACAGGTCCCCCGGGTACTCCGCCACGGCGTGGGGCACCCCGGGGCTTCCCAGCTCCACGTAGGCGATGTCCCCCTTCCGGTGCAGGTCCAGGACGCTGGGGTTATTCAGCCGGACCCGGTATGTGTCCTCGCTGAGCCGCCAGCCCAGCACCGGGCCGGCATCGGTCTGGACGGTCATCTCCGGCCCGGCGATTCCGTGGTCGTAGGCATACCGGCAGATGCACCGGGCGCCGTTGCCGCACATCTCCCCCCGGGAGCCGTCGGCGTTGTAAAAATGGAGGCGGAAGTCGGCGGTTTTCGACACATCCACCGCCATAAAGCCGTCGGCTCCGGTTTTTTCGCAGAGGGTCCGGGCCAGGGCCGAGAGGTCCAGCTGCTTTCCCCGGGCATCCAGCACCATAAAATCGTTGCCGGCCCCGTTCATATAGGTCACCTGCATGGCGCTACCTCAGCAAATCGTCGATGCCGTAAAGCCCCGGGGCCCTGCCTGCCAGAAACCGGGCGGCATCCACGGCACCCTCGGCAAACATTCCCCGGTTCACCGCCTCGTGGCGGAGGGTCAGCACCTGGGCGCCGGTGTGGATGTGAATTTCGTGGACCCCCACGGTGGAGCCCAGCCGCAGGGAGGAAATGCCCACCTCGTCCTTGGTGCGCTTACACTCCCCGGACCGGCCGCAGTGGGCCACCGCCTGGGGGCGGACCTGCTTCACGGCATCAAAGAGCATCAGGGCCGTGCCGCTGGGAGCGTCCACCTTCCGGTTGTGGTGAATTTCCACAATCTCCACGTCGGCATCGGGGAAGGCGGCCACGGCCTGCCTGGCCAGGCGGCACAGCACCGCAATGCCCAGGCTCATGTTGCCGGTGAAAAACACGGGAATTTCCCGGGAAGCGTCCAAAATCAGCTGCTTTTCCGCCTGGGTGTGGCCGGTGGTACCGATGACGGCGGCGGCGGAGATGCTTTTGGCATAGGCCAGGACGCTCTCCACGGCAGTGTGGTGGGAAAAGTCGATGACCACGTCCGCTGCCACATTCCCCAGTTCCGCAAAGGTTTTTGCCACGCCGTTTTCCCCGTCGATGCTGACCCTGCCCACAACCTCGCTGCCCAGCAGGCCGCAGAGGAGCTGGCCCATGGCGCCGTTGGCGCCGCAGATGACCGCCTTCATACCCGGACCCCCAGCTTCCGCATTTCGGCCAGCATGGCGGCCTCGTGGTCCGGCTCCATGGGGGTCAGGGGCAGCCGCAGGTAATTTTTCCCATAGCCCAGGGCGCTGACGGCGGCCTTGACGGGGATGGGGTTCACCTCGCAGAACAGCGCGTCGATGAGGGGCAGGCAGTTCAGCTGCATGGCGGCGGCGGCCTGAAAATCCCCGGCCTTGCAGGCGTTGGTCATGGCCACGGCCTCCCGGGGGACCACGTTGCTGAGCACGCTGATGGTCCCGGCGGCTCCCATGGCCATCATGGGCACGGTGAGGGCATCCTCGCCGGAGTAAATGGCAATCTTATCCCCGCACAGGTGCATCATTTCCATAAACTGGGCCATGTTGCCCGAGGCCTCCTTGCAGCCGGCGATATTGGGATGGTCCGCCAGGACGGCCAGGGTCTTAGGCTGGATGTTCACGCCGGTGCGGCTGGGGACGTTGTAGAGAATCAGCGGCACGGCAGAGGCATCGGCCACGGTGGTGAAGTGCTGAATGAGGCCGCCCTGGGTGGCCTTGTTGTAGTAGGGGGTCACCACCAGCACGGCATCGGCCCCCACCTCGCAGGCGTTGCGGGTGTTGCGGAGCACGTGCTCGGTGTTGTTGGTGCCGGTGCCGGCAATGACCGGCACCCGGTGGTTGGTCCGCTCCACGGTGAAGCGGATGAATTCCTTCATTTCCTCAGGCTCCATAGTGGCGTTCTCGCCGGTGGTGCCCACGGCCACCAGAGCGTCGATGCCGCCGTCAATCTGGAAGTCGATAAAGCGGCCCAGGGCCTCGTAGTCCACGCCTCTTTCGTTCATGGGTGTGACCATGGCCGTGGCCATGCCGGTAAAAATAGGTTTTTTCATATATTTCTCCTTTGTTCAATCATGGGAAACCCCGTAGGGAACGGATTTATCCGTTCCGGATGCGTCTGCGGACCGCTGCACGATGGGGCCGGTGGGAAGCGGAACGGATGAATCCGTTCCCTACGGGTGGCATTATTCTGGGAATTTTTTGAAGTATTCATACAGGGGCGTGAGCTTTTGGAAGAAATCGGCCACGGTATCGGCCAGGGCGGGGCCGAACAGGTCCGGGCCCGGGTCTATGTGGCGGATGCAGCCGATGCCCCAGCGCCAGGCGAAATAGGGCGAAAGGGCCGCCACGGGGGCCTCCCTGGGCCGCTTGTAGGTTTCCGCCGTGATGGGAAGGCCGGTTTTTTCCTCAGCCTGACGGACCAGGGCCAGAAATTCATCGGGGTAGGCGGCGATGTATTTGCGGAACCGCTCCATGGCGGCGGATTTTGGCTGCCAGTAGGAAAAGCCGAAGTCCGCCCCCTGGGGGCTGATTTCGAAAAACAGGCAGGGAGCCTCGGACCAGCTTTCGGTGTCGGAGCGGATGCACAGGAACAGGCTCTCCTTGTAGGGGGTGTCGTGGTGCATCCGGGCATCCCGGTAGATGCGGCTGACCTTGAGGATGTTGCCGGGCTTGTCCCGGAAGGGCTCAAACAGGGCCTTTCCCAGGGCCTTGGTAGGCTCGTAGAGGGTGGCGACGTATTGCTCCTTGTGGGCCAGGAACCAGTCCCGGTCGTTATTCAGTCGAATGCCCCAGAGAAAATCCACCGTCTCCGGGGTGAAGCCTTGAAACACAGAGGTGCCTCCTTTTTGAAAGGATTATTGTCATCCTGATACTATTTTTAATTAAAAAGCTGAACGCTTATCGACTTAACGCAGCAAGCGTGGTACAGGCCAAAGGCTCCCCTGAGTAAGGGGAGCTGTCACCGCAGGTGACTGAGGGGTTGTCAATCTTCCCACCATTGAGCAGCCGGTAACATGGTATAACGGGAAAGTGCGGAGGAACAACCCCTCCGAGCCAGCTGTCGCTGGCCCACCTATGAATTATGGTGTGATTGCCACCGGCAATCAATTTATTCTAATTCCCTGCGGGCAGCACTACCCCTTGCACAGGGGAGGCTTTGCTGCGGCACCGGCTTCGCAATGACAGGGTTTCTATTTTTTCAGCCACTGCTTCAGGGTGGTTTTATACACCACCTGGCCGTAGTGCTTCATGTCGGTCTTGCCCTCGGGGACCTCGATGGTGTAGCGCTCGCAGGCGTTGACGACGGTGGTATCCTTGTAGGGAATCTCCCGGGGGATGTTGTGGCCGTAGGCCATGTGGACATGACCGTGGACCAGGTATTTTGGCTTCAGCTCGTCCACCAGGTCCACCAGGCACTGGAAGCCCCAGTGGGCCGGGTCGTCGGCATCCCCCAGGCCTGCCGGCGGAGCGTGGGTGACGATGATGTCCACGCCGCCCAGCCGCCTGATGCTCCGGCGGAGCCGGGCGATGCGCTTTTTCATCTCCTCCTCGGTGTACTGGTGGGGGCCGGGCCGGTATTTCCGGCAGCCGCCCAGACCCAGAATCCGGACCCCGTTGAACACCACCAGCTCCTCGTCGATGCAGTCGCAGCCCTCGGGGGGCGTTTTCTCGTAGCGGCCGTCGTGGTTGCCGTGGATGTAGATGACGGGGCACCGGGCCATGGTCACCAGAAAGCTCAGGTACTTGGGGTTCAAATCGCCGCAGGAGATGATCAGGTCGTATTCCTTCAGCCGTCCCGGCACATAGTAGTCATACAGGGCGGCGCATATCTCATCGGAAACGGTTAAAATTTTCACGGGTGATCTCCTCCTCGCCTGTCTTTGTCTCATCCCGGCAGATGCCAAGCTCCGTGACCATGGACTGGGCCACCGGCAGAATCTCATTGAAAGGAGGAATGTCACCGACCACATTGTCGCACAGCCAGTCCATCCGCAGCAGCTTGTCTGCGGTGAAGTCCCAGCTTCCGTCGTTTTTCACGGTGCCGTCCTGGGCCACAATCCGCCGCCGGAAGGGGGCCAGCTGGCCCTTGGCGATGCTCCTTTGCAGCAGCCGCGCCAGCTGGCGGACACCCTCGGGGAGCTTGTCGGACAGGTTCACGCCGATGACGCCGCTGTCCATGCCCAGCCAGTAGTTCAGGGACACGGCGTCCCCCTTTTCCCACTTCCGGCCGGTGAGCAGAATGTTCCGGATGGCGTATTCATAGAACTTGCCCCACAGCCAGATGGGGGTGCCCAGAGGAATCAGGTCCCCCCGGTTGCCCATGAGGTAGGTGCCGTAGCTGCAAAAATCCAGGTACATCTTGCTCTGGGTGGGGGCGTCCCGGTTGGAAATCACCCGGATGCCGTCGGCGAAGAAGTCCGCCTGGGGGGTGCCCTCCATGCAGCTCCACCGCAGCTCAATCTGGGCCCGGGGGTTGGTCATCTGGGCCCCCAGGGCGAAGGCGTTGATGGAGGCGGGAACGCCCAGAATGGGGTAGGAGGCGATGTAGCCAATGCGGTCGTCGTTGGCCATGGCCCCGGCAATGGCGCCGGTGATGAACTTGGCCTCGTAAATCCGGCCGTAGTAGCTGCGGACGCTGGAGTAGGGCTGGGCGATGGAGCAGTTGAAGAAATTCACCTTGGGGTGCTCCACAGCGGCCTTCAGGGTGGCCCGGCGCAGAGGCGGGGAGGTGGTGAACACCACCTCGGCCCCTTCGTCAACGGCCTGGCCGATGAGCTGCTCCGCCAGCTCCTGGGTGTTGGCGCCGTAGTAGCAGCGGACCTTGATTTTCTCGCCGAAAACCTCCTCGATGTGCTTGCGGCCGGCCTCGTGGCCGGTGACCCAGGCGCTCTGGGAGGGGTCCAGCTGGTGGACGAAGGCCACGTTCAGCGTGGCGGAGCTGGAAATCAGGCGGCCCAGAATGCCGGGCTTTTCCGCATCCTCCGCCTTGGTCTGGACCGTTACCTCCTTCTGGGCCAGGGAGGCCACAAAGTCCTCCCGCAGGGCCAGCACGCTGCGCTTGATGTCGGCGGCGGTCCAGGCCCCCAGGTCCTGGAAGGGGTACAGCTCCAGCCACAGCAGCAGCGCCTCCTCAGGCAGGATATCGTGGCTATTCTGGCCCAGCTCCTGGAAGGCATCCAGGAAATAGTAGAAATAAGACCGGAAGGTCCGCTGCTCCATCTCCGTCCAGCTCTCGCCGGGGGCCTTGCCCAGGTGGGACAGGAGCTTGGCATAGTCGCCGGGGCGGCGGAACTGGATGTCGTAGATTTTGGAGGCCTTGTAAAAATCGATGAATTCATAGTAGGCCTTAATCCGGGGCTCCTCACTGCGCTCGGGCAGCACCCGCTTGACGTTGCCGGGAATCCGGGGGGAGCCGAAGTGCCGCAGGACGCTGACCCGCTTGTTGCCCTCCTGGACATAGAAATTGCCCAGATACTCATAGCACAAAATGGGGTCGGTGATGCCGGTGTCCCCCAGGTGGGCGCTGCACAGGTTCACCCACTTGCCGCCGAACTCCGACTTGGCCTCCAGCAGCGGCCGGAAGGAGGGGGTAAAGGCGGCAATCCGCCCGGCGGATTTCACGCCGATAATCCGCTGGGAGGGAATCTCCACCAGCCCCACATCCACCACCATTTCGGTGCCGCCCTCGGGGAGAATGTCATCCAGCACAGCCGGATGGGGGTCCTTGCCGGCCATCACCAGCTCCCGATACTCCTTCTGCCCCTGCCGCAGGGCCTGGGCGTATTCGTCCATTGCAGCTTGAATTGACATAGACAGCCTCCCAAAGCATGATAATTTTTGTAATGGTATCATACCACAACTTCCGCCGTTTGCCAATATCTTTTCCAGGAAAAACCCACAGACAATCAGAAAGCCGACGGCCGTCCTTCATGATGAGCACCCGCCGGGGCCCCAACTGGTTCGTATCGGCTAAAACTATAGATTGTCATTGCAAACCAGCTTTCTTTCCTGGTGTGGCAATCCGTTCTCTTTTTCATTTTTCCTTTGGAAAAATGAACTGGCTGGCCCGTTGGGCCAGCCAGAGGGGATGCGGATTGCCACACCAGTCTGAGGACTGGCTCGCAATGACATCACAAAAGTTTAGGCGTTGCAGACTACTACGGTGCAGCGGGGGTTATGATGCAGCTCCCCGGCGCGCTTTAGGCCGTGCCGGGGAGTTGGGGATTTGAAATTTCATAATCCGGCGGGTTTGGTGCAAGCTGGTTTATGTCTTTCTGACAAATTTCTCGCCGCAGCGGGGGCAGGTGATGGAGATTTTTCCCTTGCCTCGGGGGACGCGGACCAGCTGGCGGCATTTGGGGCAGTCGTAGTAGCGGTGGCTGCGGTCCTTGAAGCGGCCGATGACCTGCAAAAAGCGGCGGTTTTCCTGATAGCGGCGGTAGGTCTGCCGGGACAGGCTCCGGAAAATGGCCCAAATCATCAGCCCGTAGCTGAGCACGAAGAAAATCATGCTGGCCAGGTCCGACCGGCACCACACCGACAGCAGGCTCGCCACCAGTCCGGCCCCCAGAATCACCATATTCAGCCGGTCGGTGCCGTAGCGGCCCGCCATAAAGCGCCCCACCGCCTGGGACAGTTTTGCGGAAAACTGCCGAAACCATCCACCGATTCCATTCATGCGCATACCACCTAATGTGAGTTTTCCTCTATTATATTGCAAAATGCGCCGATTGCAACACAATACGGGGAAAATTAACGGATTGTTTAAGATTTGTTTAAGGCGCAATTTCCAGCGGTTACCCCTTGGCGTTCGGCGAAAAATGTGATATACTTGTTGTATCTTTTTTGAAAAAGGAGGCGGGAGTATGGATACTCTGGAGGAAAAGCAGGAGCAGCTGGATACGGTCTTTCCGGAGGAGCCGGAGCAGCCTGCCCGGCCCCGGGGGCTTCGGCCTGAGTGGGTCATGGGAATCCTTGCGCTGCTCAGCGCCCTGGCCCTGGGGGCGGCGCTGGTGTTCAGCCTGCCCCGGATGTTCCCGGACGAGGACCCCCAGGCGGTGCTGGACCGGAGCCACCCTCTGGAGGTGACCACCGAGCCCACCATTCTGGAGCCCACCATCTCCGAAACGGAGCCGGAAAACCCCACCATTCCCCCGGACCGGAACCCCTATGACCGGTTCGACTTCCAGTACACCCGCCATAATTACCTGCTGCTGCAGGACCTGCCCAGCACCCCCGGGGTGGACGTGTCCTCCTACCAGGGGGACATCGACTGGATTCGGGTGAAAAATTCCGGCATTCAATTTGCCATCATCCGCCTGGGCTACCGGGGCTACGGCACCGGCAAGCTGGTGGAGGACGACAAGGCCCGGCAGAATCTGGAGGGCGCCCGGGCGGCGGGGCTGGACGTGGGTGCCTACTTCTTTTCCCAGGCCCTGTCCATCCACGAGGTGGACCAGGAGATCGAGTATATGCTGGAAATCCTGGGGGACCACCGGCTGGATATGCCCATCATCCTGGACTGGGAAATTCCCGCCGACAACGCCCGGACCGTGGGGATGGACCCCCGGACCCTGACGGATTTACAGCTCCACTTCTGCCAGGTGATGACGGAAAAGGGCTACCAGCCCATGGTCTATTTCAACTGGCACCAGTCGGAAAACCTCTATTTCCTCAGCGAAATGGAGGACTACCCCTTCTGGCTGGCCCTGTACCAGGACCGGATGACCTACCCCTGGAAGGTGGAGATGTGGCAGTACACCGACAACGGCCGGGTCCCGGGCATCGAGGGGCCGGTGGATGTGAATGTCTATATGCCGGACTGACGGCATCCCGTAGGGGAGGGTCACTGACCCTCCCCTACGGGCGAATACCGTAAAAAATTCAGAATGTCATTGCGAGCCAGTCCTCAGACTGGCGTGGCAATCCGTTCTCTTTTTCCTTGTCCTCCTGGGAAAAGGAACTGGCTGGCCGTTAGGCCAGCCAGAGGGAATGCGGATTGCCACGCCAGTGTGCCCACTGGCTCGCAATGACATTCTTTTTAGATATAGCATTACCAAGTTCTGAGGATTTCCAGAATCCTCTCCTCGTAGTCCCCGTCGAAGTCCTCGCTTCTTCCGGTGGTGCGGACGTTGCTTTCCGCTCCCCGGTCCGGGGCGGGGTATTCCCAGACGTGGTAGCTCAGACCCCGGTGGAGGAAGGTGATGCTGCCGCAGTCGTTTTCCTCCCAGTAGGTGTAGGCCATCTGGCGCTGGGTCAGAAAGTCCTGAATTTTTTTCAAACGCATTTTATGCCTCCTTCTGCCATTGCAGGTCCGCGGGATAGAAAAACCGCAGCTTTTTGTCCGACAGCTTCATGGTAATCACCTGGGCCGTCCGCAGCTCCCCGTCCAGGTTGATGGGGGACGGGCGGTCGCAGCGGATGGTCAGGGCCCGGGTCCGGCGGTAGGTCACCAGCTGGGGCAGCCGGGCGTACTGGCCGGACTTGTACTGTCCGATGACCAGCGGCACCCGCAGCCGGGACACCTTCTTCACCAGCAGCACGTCCAGCCACCCGTCGGCGGGGTCCGCCTGGGGGATGGGGTTGAAGCCACCGCCGTAGTACCGGCCGTTGCAGACGCAGATCATGGTGTTCTCCCCGTCGAAGGTTTCCCCGTTCAGCTCCACCACATAGTGCTCGCCGATGCCCCGGCACACGTTGACCAGGGTGGACACCAGGTAGGCCCGGAAGCCGCTGAGCAGCGGCAGCCGCCGGTAGCTGGCCACATCCGTGCCGATGCGGGCATCCAGGCCCACGGAGCAGATGTTGAGCGCAAGGTCCCCGTTGCAGTCAATCATGTCAAAGAGGGCCTCCCGGGCATCCAGCAGCCGCTCAATGTCGAAAAAGGCCCGGGGCTCGCTGAACAGCTTGACGAAATCGTTGCCGCTGCCGCCGGAAAAGACGGTGACGGCGGCGTTGGGATATCCCGCTGCCCCGGCGGCCACCTCGTTGAGGGTGCCGTCGCCGCCGCAGGCGTAGATGCGGTAGTCCTCCCCGGTTTCCGCCGCCTCCCGGGCCAGCCGTGTGCATTCCCCGGGTGCGGAGGAGACCTCGATGCGGTAGGACAGATTCCGAACGCCGCAGGCCTCCTGAATGGCGGCGGTGTACATTTTCGTCCGGTCCCGGCTCCCCGCCGCCGGGTTGATGATGAATAGGTGTTTCATAGATGGTCCTCTGTTTTCAAAAACTCCACATAAAACCTTCCCCCGGGGGGAAGGTGGCCGAGCGTAGCGAGGTCGGATGAGGGATGGCGATACCTTAACTTCTGTACGCATTGATGGTGGTGCATACCGTTTCCAACATATCGCCATCCCTCATCAGTCATCCATAACCAGTGTGCGCACTGGTTATGGATGACAGCTTCCCCCCGGGGGAAGCTCTTTTGGTGCTCAGAAAGACGGTTCTTTGTTACTTCTTCTTTCTCTGGTCCCCGGTGTACATATAATAATCGCACTTAATCATGCCGTTATAGAGCTTGCGCTTCTTATCGGCACGCTTTCCAAAGTAGTGCTCGAACTCCGGCTCGGAGGTGATGATGAATTTCTTCCAGCCGTCGGCGTACTTAAGGTGGCGGCCCAGGGCGGCGTAGAGCTGCTGGGCGCTCTTCTGCTCCAGCATCCGCTGGCCGTAGGGGGGATTGCAGATGATGGTGCCTTCCTGGGCGGGCAGGTCCATTTTGGTGGCGTCGCCGTCCCGGAAGCTGATGCAGTCGGCCACGCCGGCTTTTCGTGCGTTGGCGATGGACAGGGAGATGCACTTGGGGTCGTTGTCGGAGCCGAGAAGCTGATACCGGCCGCTGAATTCCCGGTCCTTGGCCTCGGCTCTCACGTCCCCCCAGACGGCGGGGTCACACCAGGCGAAGGCCTCACCGGCGAACCGCCGGTACATTCCCGGGGCCTTGTTCCGGGCGATGAGGGCGGCCTCGATGGGGATGGTGCCGGAGCCGCAGAAGGGGTCCCAGATGAAATCCCGGCCCCGGTAGCGGGTGAGCTGGACCATGGCGGCGGCCAGGGTCTCCCGGAGGGGGGCCTCGTTGGCGTTGGCCCGGTAGCCCCGCTTGTGCAGGCCCGGCCCGGAGGTGTCCAGGTACAGCTGGACCCGGTCGTTCATAATGGAAAATTGCAGCTGGTACTTGCCGCCGGTTTCGGGCAGCCAGGAAACGCCGTATTTTTCACCCAGCCGCTTGGAGGAGGCCTTTTTGATGATGGCCTGGCAGTCCGGCACGGACATGAGCTGGCTGTTCAGGCAGTGGCCCTTCACGGGGAAGGCCCCGTCTCTGGGGATGAAGTCCTCCAGATTGGTGCGGACCACCCCCTGGAACAGCTCCTCGAAGGTCCGGGCCGGGAAGTCCGCCAGCACGAGCAGCACCCGCTCGCCGGTGCGAAGGCACACGTTTGCCTTGGCCATGGCCCGCTGGTCGCCGGAAAAGAGGACCCGGCCGTTTTCCACCCGGACATTTTCAATGTCCAGACGGCGCAGTTCCTCCCCCGCCAGCCCCTCCAGGCCGAACAAACAGGGAACGGAAAATTCAAAATTGTTCATAATACCTCCAATTTGAAGTAAAAAGTAAGAGTGAATAGTGAAGAAGTGGCACAGAGCCTTCCCCCCCGGGGTAGTGCTCCCGCAGGGAATCAGAATCTACGGATTGCCAGGGGCAATCACACCATAATTCATTCGATGGCCGAGCGTAAGTGGCGATATGCCGGAGTTTGCTTGCACCAACGGCGGTGCAAACCAGAGTTGAGATGTCGCCATCCCTCATCCGTCAAAGCCCCCGATGGGGCCTTTGACACCTTCCCCCCGGGGGAAGGTATTGAGGAGCGGCGGAAGCCTTTAGGGAATAATCTTATTTGCCTTCAGATACCGCTCCTCCTCGGAGAATACGCAGCCGCAGTATTTCTGCATATAGAACCCGTGCTCCCGGGCGAAGGCCTGGCCCTCCTTGAAATAGGGGCGGAAGTCCCGGTAGAGGAACGCAACGCCGTACTCCAAAGCCGCCCGCTGGGCTACCTCCCGCATGAGCTCGTGGTTCTGGTAGGGGCTGATGAACAGGGAGGAGGTGAAGCTGTCGAAGCCACCCTCCGCCGCCTGCCGGGCGGTTTCGTACAGGCGCATTTCGTAGCACTTGACGCACCGGTGGGCGATATCGTCGGCCACCGCCCGGACGAAGGGCCGCAGGCCGTAGTCGTTGCGCTCGATGAGCTTCAAATCGATTTCGGCGGCATAGTCCCGCAGGCAGTTGCGCCGGGCGCGGTACTCGGTGAAGGGGTGGATGTTGGGATTGTACCAGAAGCCGGTGACCTCCACGCCGTCACGGCGCAGCACATCAATGGGCCGGTTGGCGCAGGGGGCGCAGCAGATATGGAGCAGGGTTTTCATAAAATTGCCTCCGAACGGATAAGTAACAAGTTATTTTACCATGGATTTCGGGGAGAAGTCAAGGAAAAAGTATTTGTAGGGGAGGGTCACTGACCCTCCCGCTGATTTGCCAACGGCAAATCAGGCGGCGAAAGCCGCAGACTTTGGGCTGTCAAGCTCGCAGCATTGCTCAATTCTCCTCCACAAACCGCTCCAACGCCTCCGGAGCATAGGCTCTGGTCCAGTGGTAGGGCTGAAGTTCTCGCAATTCCACAAACAGCAGCTCCCCGCTCTCGGTGGTAACGCCCACCTGCACATCCTCGCCCCAGAAGCGAAGCCGCTCCTGGCAGATGCCGCAGGGAGACAGGACCTTAAAGGGAGACCGCTCGTTATCCCGCACCACACACAGGCAGTGGGTGACCTTTTCATTGAATTTATGAGCCTCGCACATGGCTCCCACCTCAATGCACAGGACAGCGGACCCGTTGGCCGTTTCAATGGGAACACTGGTAAAATAGCTGTCTTTTTCCGTGCGAATCACCGCCGCCCCGCCCCAATCGGTGGGATAACGGGTTTCAATCAGGGCGACCGCTTCCTGGAACATTCTCTTTTCGATATCGTAATTTCTCATTTTCCGCTTCCTTTTCTGCATACCGTATCCGAAATGCCGCTGTTCCCGGACTGACTCAAAAATCTGCCAGTACGCCGTCCTGATAAACTTCCCGAACCGTCACGGTGCGAATCTCATTATGGAGGTTCTCGCCCTTGGCATAGACCTTTACATAATTCATGGCGTGGCCCGAATAGAAATCCCCCTCTTTCTCTTCAAAGAGGACTTCCAGCTTTGTTCCCACCAGCTTCTCCCGGTAAACCCGGCTCATTTCTCCGGCCACGGCGATGGCGGCCCGGGAGCGGGATTCCTTGGTGGCGTTGTCATGCTGGCCGGGCATTTTGTCCGCCGGGGTCCCCGGGCGGCGGGAGTAGGGGAAGATGTGCATATCCGCAAAGGCGCATTTGCGGATAAAAGCCAGGCTCTGGGCAAATTCTTCCTCAGTCTCCCCGGGGAAGGCCACAATCATGTCCGTGGTGAGGGCACAGCCCGGAAAATAGGTATTCAACAGGCGCACACTTTCGTAGTACCGGGCGGTGTCGTACTTCCGGCGCATCCGGGCCAGCACGGTATCGCAGCCGGACTGCATGGACAGATGGAACTGGGGGCACAGGTTGGGGCAGCTTTTCAGCCGCCGGCAGAAGTCCTCGGTGACAATCCGGGGCTCCAGGCTGCCCAGCCGCACCCGCAGCTCCGGCACCGCCCGGCAGATGGCCTCGATGAGGCCGGTGACCTCCGGCTTTCCCGGCAGGTCCGCCCCCCAGGAGGCGATTTCGATGCCCGTCACCACAATCTCCCGGTAGCCCCGGGCGGCCAGGTCCTTGGCCTGCTCCACCGCCAGCTCCGGGGGGGCCGACCGGATGGGGCCCCGGGTGTAGGGGATGATGCAGTAGGAGCAGAAATTGACGCAGCCGTCCTGGACCTTCAGCATGGCCCGGGTCCGCTCCTCCAGCCCGCCGGCGGGCAGCGGCTCAAAGTCCCGGCGGCCCAGGGCGTTGTCCAGCCCCTCCCGGTGCTGCCGGTCGGCCACGGCGGCCAGGAGCAGCTCCACAAATTCCCGCCGTCCGCCGCTGCCGCCGATGACGTCCGCCCCCAGGTCCCGGGCGGCCTCCGGGGCGTGCTGGCTGTAGCAGCCGCACACGCCGATAACGGCCCCGGGATTGTCCCGGCGGACCCGGCGGATGACGGCCCGGTTTTTCTTGTCCGCCACGGCGGTGACGGAGCAGGTGTTGATGACGTATGCGTCGCAGGCTTCCTCAAAGGAGCCGATTTCATGGCCCAGGTCCGTCAGCAGCCGCTCCATGGCCTGGGTTTCGTACTGGTTTGTTTTGCAGCCGAGGGTATAGAAAGCAAATTTCATTTGTGAATTCCACCAATATTTCAATCAGAATTTTGTGTTAATCGTCCAAAGCGACAGTTGCCTTTTACGAAAAAAATGCTATAATAAGTGACAGTTGCACATATCGCAGCCATTTGGAGTCGATCACAGATTGTTCTCCCTGATTATACACGAAAAAACCATGTTTGTACAGTTCCAGGGGGTTATTTATGAGAGAAATTGTGATCCGGCTCACCAGTGTGCAGGATGTCCAGAGCTTTGTGGCCATCTCCACCGTCCGGCCCTTCCAGGTCACCGTCAGCGACGGCAGCCGCCAGGTCAACGGCAAGAGCTTTATGGAAATGTTCTGCCTGAACTTCTCCCGCCCCCTCATCCTCCGGGTGGCCTGCTCCGATGTGGAGCTGGACGAATTCCGCCAGGCCCTGGCCCGGTTCACAGCGGGAAGCTAAATACGGCTCTAGTAGCACCGTCCTGGGAATACCCGGGGCGGGTTTTTTTATGACCGGTAAAAAACGAACCGGCCCTATAGTAGTGTGTAATGACATCACAGGCGTTACAGCCCACTGGGTGCGGCCCCCTCGCCGGGGGCCGACGGGCGGGTTGGTAACCCGCCCTACGGAGGGCGAATCCAGTCGGCGGGGCGGACTTTTTTGTTGACTTTTTTATTTTCTGCGGTATAATAGGGCCGTACCGCAAAACAATAGTCTTCGGGGGGCCGGACGGATTCGGCTGAGATTGGGCTTTTGGGCCCTGACCCGTGAACCTGATACGGTCAGTACCGTCGGAGGGAAAGATGCATAGATGGGGCCTCGCCGCATTGCACCTGGACGGATTGCAATGCGGTTATTATTTTGCAGGTCCGCTCCGGCGCGCCTGCCTTTGGAGGTATTTCTATGCAAACCAAAACCAAGCGTCTGACTGAGAGCGCCATGCTCATCGCCCTGGCCGTTGTGCTGGAGTTTGTGGGCCGGGCGGTCATTCCCCCCATGCCCTTCGGCGGCCAGCTGACCATTGTCAGTATGCTGCCCATCATTCTGGTGTCCTACCGGCACGGAGTCCGCTGGGGCCTGGTCACCGGCCTGGGCTACAGCCTGGTCCAGATGGCCATGGGTGCCGACACCGTCACCGCCGCCTTCCAGCCCGGCTACTTCGGCGACGGCACCCTGATTCTCAACGCCGTTATCATGTGCGCTCTGGACTATGTGCTGGCCTACACCGTGCTGGGTCTGGGCGGCATCTTCCGGAACAAGATGAAAAATCCCGGCGTGAGCCTGATGTGCGGCGGCCTGGTGGCTATGGGCTGCCGGTATCTGACCCACATCCTCTCCGGCTACATCCTGTTCTCCGGCTGGGCCGAGTGGTTCTTCACCCAGGAGGGCTTCCCCGCCTGGGGCGCAGGCCTGGTGGCCTCCCTGTCCCCCGCCGCCCTGGGCTGGGTGTACTCCATCGTCTACAACGGGCTGTACATGGTCCCCGAAATGATCCTCACCGCCCTGGCCGCCTTGCTGATTGCAAGGGTCCCCCAGATTGTCTGCAAGGTGGACTGATTTCCAAACCGATTCAAAAGAAAAGCTGTCATCCAAAGCCCAGCGGGGGCAAAGGATGACAGCTCCTTTTTTTATTCCGACATCTTCACCACAACCACGCCGTCGATGGTTTCCACGCAGCCCTCTGCGGGGAAGACGGGCATGGTGCGGTAGGCTTCGGTTTGCATCAGGGACCGGCAACGGCTTTGGTCCGCCAGGTTCAGGGGGTATTGGAGGACGATTTCGAAGTAGTCGGCCATGGTGTCCGGGGCGGTGATGGGGCTGAGGAAGAACAGCCCCGAAATCCCCCGGACGCCGCCGGGCTTCAGGGGCTTCAGCTGGGCCCCGACGTCGCCGAGGATGGCCACCTCCGTGGTTTCGGGGTCAAAATCCGGGGTGCCGTCCAGCCGGGTCATCACCCGGGTCATCAGCGACAGGGTGGCCCGGTCCTCCAGCTCCTTGTGCTCGTAGGCGGTGTTGGACATCTGGACGTTGTTCATCAGCACGAACACCATCAGCACCGCCGCCCCGGCCCGGAGAAGGGCCTTCCGGCCCCGGAGGCACAGCAGCACCAGCAGATAAAACAGGCAGTCGGCATACCGGACCAGGAAGTGGAAGGAGGTGCTGACCATGCTGACGCACCGCAGGGCCACCGGGAAAAGCAGCAGCAGGGCCGCCGTCATGGCCGCCTCGGGCCAGGGCCGCCGGTGCCGGACCATATCCGCCCCCAGGCTTCCCAGGGCCAGGATCAGCAGCACGACATTGACGGCGGCCACCGCCAGGGAGGCAAGACCGGTGACCCCCTTGACGCTGTCCCAGTGGTTGGTGAACAGGTCCCGGAGGGCGGCGACGTAGCCCCTGACAAAATTGGCCCCCAGCTGGCTCAGATTGAAGCCCAGCTGGCTTAAATCGTTGGTGGGGTCCCCGGAGGAGGCCTCCACCCCGAAAACCGCCTGGGTTACCAGCACCCCCAGGGCATAGCCGGCCACCGCCAGCAGCCCCATGGGCAGGGCCCGGAGCAGGTGGGCGCTCACCGCCTTCGCTCGGTCCCCGTTCATCAGCCGATGCAGGGCGAACAGGCACAGCACCGTGAGGGTCACGGCCAGATAGGCCTGGTAAAAGCCCAGGGCCATGGCCAGGCACACCGCCCCGGCCAGGGTCCACCGCCAGGAGAAGCCCCCGGCCATGTTGGACCAGGCCCAGGCGGCGGCGGTGCTGAGCAGCAGGGCTGTCATGTCTCCGGCAAAGTCGTGGACGTAGGTGGCGATGAGGGCGGTGACGGTGGTGTTGGTGACGCAGACCCCCGCCAGCAGCAGATTTTCCCAAACCCGGTCCAGCCGGAACAGCTTGCTCAGCAGATGGACCGTCAGCCCCAGGGCCAGCAGCCCCGTCAGCCCCGCCAGCCAGGGCAGGGTGATCAGCTCCCCCATCAAAAACCGCAGAATCGGCTCCATAAACCGCCCCAGGGTGAATTTCCAGTCCCGGGAGGCGGTCCAGTAGAATTCGTGAAGGGAATCGTGGCTGATGAGCAGGTTGGTCAGCCCAAGCCCGTGGGCCGCCAGGCCGAACACCAGGGCGGCCAGCACGCAGAGCTTCATCCGCCGCCCCTCGCCGTCCACCTCACCCAGCAAAAAATCCCGAACCAAAGCCAGCTCCGACCGGCCCGGATGCTTGTTTTCCATAGCGATGTCTCCTAAAAGTTAATCTGAACCCAGTTTATCACAGATTGGGCGGATTTACAATCCTTTTTGTGCTTATCGGCTTTGCTCAGCAAAAGCACAACGCAAAGGCTTCTCCTTGAGGAGAAGCTGTCATAGACCCCGCCAGGGGGCTATGACTGATGAGGTGTTTGCCCGCCACATACTACAGAAGTGCAGCGGTATATGTGACGCGTACACACCTCATCCGTCACCGCTTCGCCGTGCCACCTTCCCCTCAAGGGGAAGGCTTTGCAGATAAGCACATTTCTGAAAATCAGAACTGCCAAAACCTCATCCATAGGCCCGGAAACGTACAAAAGCCGCAGCGTCTGCTGCGGCTTTTGTAACAGGAAAAGAGGAGAGGAAAAATGAAAAAGATGGAGTAAGTATATTTAGAAACCGGGCTGTGTTTGTGGAGCCCTGGGGGTGTTTCGTTCTCTATGCCTTTATTCTACATGGAAAATGTGAAGAAAAAAAGGGGGTAAATATTAAGCTCGTATTAAGTTTTATAAAAATTATATGTCGTTACAATTTGTTCAAAATCTGGGGTTGCCTGAAAAACCATTCCCCGTTCCCTGTGGGGAGCAATCTGCGGCCCCCTCGCCGGGGGCCGACGGGAGGGTCAGTGACCCTCCCCTACGGTGTGCCCGACAAAACCTTCCCCCCCGGGGGAAGGTATTTGGTGCTTCGCCGGGAGTGCCCAAACACCGGACATAGCGGCGGCGTGGGGGTGGTGCTCTGCGCAGCAGATTAGAAATATCTATGATTGCCGGGGGCAATCATACCATAATACATTGGCCGCCCTACGGGTGCATGGTGGAAGCTCGTACCTGTTCCGCACATGAGGTTTCCTCCCGCATTCCTCATCCGCCCCAGTGTTGCGACACTGGGGCACCTTCCCCCCGGGGGAAGGTATTGTGGGGTGCGGCGACCTTCCCCTATGCGTAGGGACAGCCCTTGCGGCTGTCCGTGGGGGATGAAACCCCGTAGGGCACGGCCTCCCGGACGTGCCGTTCTGACAGCTGCGGCCCCCTCGTCGGGGGCCGACGGGCGGGATAATATCCCGCCCCTACGGAATGGACGCAAAAAGCCTCCCGGGTTTTGCCGGGAGGCTTTGGAATGCGGTAGAATCCCTAAATTACAGCTTGGGGCCGGCTTCGACCAGGGCCTTGCCGGCGTCGTTGCCGGTGTACTTGACGAAGTTCTTGACGAAGCGGGCAGCCAGGTCCTTGGCCTTCTCGTCCCAGACGGAGGGGTCGGCGTAGGTGTTTCTGGGGTCCAGGATGTTGGTGTCCACGCCGGGCAGCTCGGTGGGAACAGCCAGGTTGAAGTAGGGCACGGTCTTGGTGTCGGCCTTCAGGATGGAGCCGTCCAGGATAGCGTCGATGATGCCGCGGGTGTCCTTGATGGAAATACGCTTGCCGGTGCCGTTCCAGCCGGTGTTGACCAGGTAGGCCTTGGCGCCGGACTTCTCCATCTTCTTGACCAGCTCCTCAGCGTACTTGGTGGGGTGCAGCTCCAGGAAGGCCTGGCCGAAGCAGGCGGAGAAGGTGGGGGTGGGCTCGGTGATGCCCCGCTCGGTGCCGGCCAGCTTGGAGGTGAAGCCGGACAGGAAGTAGTACTGAGCCTGCTCGGGGGTCAGCACGGACACGGGAGGCAGCACGCCGAAAGCGTCAGCGGACAGGAAGATGACGTTCTTGGCATCGGGAGCGGCGGACACAGGGCGGACAATCTTCTCGATGTGGTCAATGGGGTAGGACACACGGGTGTTCTCGGTGACGGACTTGTCAGCGAAGTCGCACTTGCCCTCGGCATCCACGGTGACGTTCTCCAGCAGAGCGTTGCGGCGGATGGCGTTGTAGATGTCGGGCTCGGACTCCTTGTCCAGGTTGATGACCTTGGCGTAGCAGCCGCCCTCGAAGTTGAACACGCCGTTGTCGTCCCAGCCGTGCTCGTCGTCGCCAATCAGCAGACGCTTGGGGTCGGTGGACAGGGTGGTCTTGCCGGTGCCGGACAGGCCGAAGAACAGGGCGGTATTCTCGCCGTTCATGTCGGTGTTGGCGGAGCAGTGCATGGCGGCCATGCCGTTCAGAGGCAGGAAGTAGTTCATCATGGAGAACATACCCTTCTTCATCTCGCCGCCGTACCAGGTGTTCAGAATGACCTGCTCACGGGAGGTGATGTTGAAGATGGCGGCGGTCTCGGAGTTCAGGCCCAGCTCCTTGAAGTTCTCCACCTTGGCCTTGGAGGCGTTGTAGGAGATGAAGTCGGGCTGGAAGTTGGCCAGCTCCTCGGCGGTGGGGGCGATGAACATATTCTTGACGAAGTGAGCCTGCCATGCCACCTCCATGATGAAACGGATAGCCATGCGGGAGTCGGCGTTGGTGCCGCAGAACACGTCCATGACGTACAGCTTCTTATTGGACAGCTCCTTCAGAGCCAGGTCCTTACAGGCCTTCCAGGCCTCCTGGGAGGCGGGCTTGTTGTCGTTCTTGAACTCGTCGGAGGTCCACCACACGGTGTCCTTGGAGTTCTCGTCCATGACGATGAACTTGTCTTTGGGGGAGCGGCCGGTGTAGATGCCGGTCATAACGTTGACAGCGCCCAGCTCGGTGAGCTGGCCCTTCTCATAGCCTTCCAGAGAGGGGTCCATCTCAGCCTCGAACAGCTCCTCGTAGGAGGGGTTGTGGATGATCTCGGCAGCGTTGATGCCATACTTACTCAGATCGATCTGTGCCATATGTGTATACCTCTTTCATTAAGATAATTGATGCCAGGCTCCGGCTGCTTCCGCAGCAAAACCGGCACCCATATTCTGCAATTCTATATTACACTATCGATATAACAAAATCAATAGTTAAGTGAAGAATTTTTTATGAAGAAAGTGAAACGGGTGTGCAGACCGCCGCCGGACCGGTTACCTGGAGGCTGACTGCGGCCCCCTCGCCGGGGGCCGACGGGCGGGTGGCGCTCTGCGCAGCAGATTAAAATAGAACGATTGCCGGTGGCAATCGCTCCTTAATTCAAAGTAACCCGCCCCTACAGATGGGGGCGGGGGCGGGAAAACCGATAAAATAATACTGAGAAATCTATTTACATTTTATTTATTATATGTTAGAATGTATTCGGTAAAGATTGGGGCTTTTTCAGATATTTCCCGGAGCTTAGGGAAATGAGCCCGGTTGTGCTGGTTTTTCTCCGGCGGGAATGCCGCCGGTTAAAAATATCCGGATGGCTCAAAAACTTTTATACAGCGCCTTTTGGGCTGCAAAAGTGGCTGTATAAAGGTTTTTGAACCCCATCCACCTAAAAATCCTTATCTACGGAGGTACCATACACATGGCACAAAAAGTTCAGTTTGTGGAGACTGTTCTGCGTGACGCAAACCAGTCTCTGATCGCAACCCGCCTGCCCTTCGAGAAGTTCGAGCCTATGCTCTCCACCATCGACGAGGCCGGCTACTACTCCATCGAGTGCTGGGGCGGCGCCACCTTTGACGTCTGCCTGCGCTACCTGAACGAGGACCCCTGGGAGCGCCTGCGGAAAATCCGCGCCGCTGTGCCCAACACCAAGCTGCAGATGCTGCTGCGGGGCCAGAACGTCCTGGGCTACGCCCACTATCCCGACGATTTCGTCAAGCTGTTCGTGAAGAAGGCCGTGGAAAACGGCATCGACATCATCCGTATCTTTGACGCTCTGAACGACGTCAACAACCTGAAGGTCGCCATGGAGGCCACCATCAACGCCGGCGCCATCGCCTCCGGCTGCATCTCCTACACCACCTCCCCTGTTCACACCCACGCCAAGTACGTGCAGATGATCAAGGAGCTGAAGGAGATGGGCGCTTCCACCATCTGCATCAAGGATATGGCCGGTATCATGGGCCCCAAGGAGGCCTACGACCTGGTGTCCGCCATCAAGGACGCCGTGCCCGGTATGCCCATCGACCTGCACACCCACTCCACCACGGGCCTGGCCTTCATGACCTACCTGAAGGCTGTGGAAGCCGGCGTGGACATCATCGACACCGCCATCTCCCCCTTCTCTGGCGGCACCAGCCAGCCCGCTACCGAGACCCTGGCCTACGCTCTGCGCCAGCTGGGCTACGAGGTGGACCTGAACGACGCTGCCTGCAAGAAGATGGCCGACTACTTCAAGACCGTCCGTGACGATTTCATCAAGGACGGCACCCTGATGCCCAAGTCCATGGCCACCGATACCCAGTGCCTGACCTACCAGGTTCCCGGCGGTATGCTTTCCAACCTGCTGTCTCAGCTGAAGCAGATGAACGCTCTGGACCGGCTGGACGAGGCGCTGCTGGAGACTCCCCGTGTCCGGGAAGACATGGGCTATCCTCCCCTGGTGACCCCCACCTCCCAGATGGTCGGCGTTCAGGCTGTCCGCAACGTCCTGGACGGCCAGCGCTACAAGACCGTTTCCAAGGAGATCAAGGCCTACTGCCGGGGCGAGTACGGTACCACCCCCGCCCCCATCAACCCCGAAATCCGTGAGAAGATTCTGGCCGGTGAGAAGCCCCTGGAGGGCCGCTACGCCGATACCCTGGCCCCCGTTGTGGAGCCCACCCGGGAGAAGCTGGGCGACCTGGCCCGGTCCGATGAGGATGTGCTGAGCTACATCGCCTTCCCCAACCTGGCCGAGAAGTTCTTCGAGGAGCGCAAGGCCAAGGAAGAGAACGTGGCGACCTACTCCATCGTTGAAGCATAAGGAGGTAACACTATGATGTTAGCTTCCACTCTGGAGAACCTGGGCATCCTGGACGCCGCCGTGGTGGCGCTTCTGGGCTATGCCGTGGTGTTCTTCGGCCTGATTCTGCTGATGATTGTCATCATCCTTCTGGGCAAGGCCTTTGCTGCCAAGGACCGCAAGGCCCCTGCGGCTGCCGCCCCCGCTGCTGCCGCTGCCCCTGCCGCCGTCCAGCTTCCCACCGCTCCCGGCACTGCCGGTCAGCTGAAGCTGCACGACGTTGAACCCAAAACTGCCGCCATGCTCATGGCCATCGTTGCCAATAAGATGGGCAAGCCCCTGAACGAGCTGCGCTTCATTTCCATCAAGGAGGTCAAATAATCATGAAATACAAAGTGACCCTGAACGGCCGCACCTACGAGGTGGAGGTCGAAGCCGGTAAGGCCATGCTGATCGACGAGTACGAGGCCATCGCCCCCTCCGCCGCTCCCGCTGCCGCCCCCGCCCCTGCTGCTGCACCTGCCCCCGCTGCCGCTCCTGCCGCCCCCGCCGTCACCGGCGCAGGCGAGCCCATCAACGCCCCCATGCCCGGCAACATCCTGCGGGTCAACGTGACCGCCGGCCAGGCCGTCAAGGAGGGCGAGGTGCTGGTGGTCCTGGAGGCTATGAAGATGGAGAACGAGATTATGGCTCCCAAGGCCGGCACCATCACCCAGGTTCTGGTTTCCAAGGGCTCTACCGTCGATACTGGTGCACCTCTGGTCGTCATCGGTTAAGGAGGGACTCCCATGATCAATATTGGTGAGACTCTTCTGAAGCTGTGGAACGACAGCGGCTTCGCCGCAATCATTGCTGGCTTTGGCGACGGCGGCTGGCAGCAGCTGGCCATGCTGATTATCGCCTGTGTTCTGCTGTACCTGGGCATTGTCAAGAAGTTCGAGCCCCTGCTGCTGGTGGGCATCGCCTTCGGCTGCCTGCTGACCAACCTGCCCAACGCAGGGCTGTACCATCAGGAGCTGTGGGATGCCTTCATGACCGAGGGCAACCCCCTGTATCACAGCTACGGCGCTATCATGCGGGAGGGCGGACTGCTTGACATCTTCTACATCGGTGTCAAAACCAGCCTGTACCCCTGCCTGATTTTCATGGGCGTGGGCGCGATGACCGACTTTGGCCCCCTGCTGTCTAACCCCAAGAGCCTGCTGCTGGGCGCTGCTGCCCAGCTGGGCGTGTTTGTTGCCTTCTTCGGCGGCATCCTGCTGGGCTTCACCGGCCCCGAGGCTGCCTCCATCGGCATCATCGGCGGCGCGGACGGCCCCACCGCCATTTTCCTGACCAGCCAGCTGGCTCCCCATCTGCTGGGCGCCATCGCCGTGGCCGCCTATTCCTACATGGCGCTGATTCCCCTGATTCAGCCTCCCATTATGAACCTGATGACCACCAAGGAGCAGAGAAAGATCAAGATGGTCCAGACCCGGAACGTGTCCAAGGCCGAGAAGATTATCTTCCCCATCGTGGTCACCCTGTTCGTGGCCCTGCTGCTGCCCGACACCGCTCCCCTGATTGGCTGCCTGATGCTGGGCAACCTGTTCAAGGAGACCGGCTGCACCGACCGGCTGTCTGACACCGTTCAGAATGCCCTGATGAACATTGTCACCATTCTGCTGTCCACCGGCGTGGGCGCCACCATGGTGGGCTCCACCTTCCTGACGGCCAACACCCTGAAGATTGTCCTGCTGGGCGTGGTTGCCTTCGGCATCTCCACCGCCGGCGGATTGCTGGGCGGCCTGGTGATGTGCAAGCTCACCGGCGGCAAGGTCAACCCCCTCATCGGCTCCGCCGGTGTGTCCGCCGTGCCCATGGCCGCCCGTGTGTCCAACGTGGAAGGCCAGAAGGCCAACCCCTCCAACTTCCTGCTGATGCACGCCATGGGCCCCAACGTAGCCGGCGTCATCGGCTCCGCCATCGCCGCAGGCTTCCTGCTGAGTGTCTTTGGCTGATGCAACAAAAAAGAACCGCCCGGAGCAATCCGGGCGGTTTTTGTATTCCGCAGGGAACGGATTTATCCGTTCCGAGAGGCAGACCCAAAGCCTTCTCCCCGCAAGGGGGGGAAGGTTTCGTGAAGAGTGAATAGTGAAGAAGTAAGAAGTGCGGTATCGGCTTCGCCGATGATTTCAAATAAGCGGCGAAGCCGAAAATACCTTCCCCCGGGGGGAAGGTGGATTGCCCGAAGGGCAAGACGGATGAGGAATGC
>JAUNPV010000037.1 GCA_030536515.1 Eubacteriales bacterium | reverse complement strand
CCTCATCCGCCCCAGTGTTGCGACACTGGGGCACCTTCCCCCCGGGGGAAGGTATTGGGGTGCGCCCCCTCCCCTACGGCGAGGGGGCCGAAACCCGGCTTTCCATCGGGAAAGCCGGGTTGTTGCAGATGTTGGAATTCAGCTGCCCGGATACGGATTTTTAATCAGAAATGGTATTACAATTTTTCATAGGAAACAAGTTTGCTGATAGGAATTCTGGTTTGCAGATGCTTTTCCGGGTCATGTGCCTTTTCGGCAGAATAACCGATGACCAAAATATTGACAGGCTCTAAGTTTTCCGGTAAGTCAAATTCCTTGCGAATCACATCGGGCTTAAAATAGCAAACCCAGACAGAGCCCAGTCCCAGCTCCGTGGCCTGGAGCATCATGTGGTCAGTCAGAATAGAAGCGTCAATATCGCCGGTCTGCTTCTTATCAAAGGGACGAACCCACGCTTTCTTGTGATCTGCGCAAACGATAATAGCCAAAGGCGCTCCGTAGATATTTGCCGCTTTCCCGATTTTCTCCAGCCCTGTTTGACTCTGAACAGCAATCAAATGAACAGGCTGAAGATTTGCAGCGGTCGGGGCTGCATGAGCCGCTTCCAGAATCCGCTCCAGCTTTTCGGGTTCCACCTTTTTGTCGGTGTAGCTGCGAACAGAGCTGCGCTGCCTTGCAATGTGAATAAACTCCATAATGATACTTCCTTTCGGGGAGATAGTTGGCGGTCATGCTTGGAAACCTCTGAATAAATCGAATGCTGCCGGACAGCGGGTTTTGGGGATTTCACCAGAGGTTCCCTTGATTACTGAACCGCTCTGTGCTATAATTTTAGCAGTGAATTTAAAAAATGCAAGAACGCACTTTTTTGTCAGATAGTATCCGAAAAGATAGTGTGAGATGAAGGAGATACAGCTATGAAATGTCCCAGCACCTTTCATTGTCCGGTTGAAGCCACCTTGGATTTAATCGGCGGCAAATACAAAGCACTCATTTTATGGCATTTGATAGGAAATACGCTGCGCTTCAATGAGCTTAGCAAACTTATTCCGCAAGCAACGCCCAAAATGCTGACACAACAATTACGGGAACTGGAAGCCGATAAATTGATTTCTCGCACCGTATACCCGGTCGTCCCCCCCAAGGTAGAGTATTCCTTGAGCGAATTTGGGAAAAGCATTATCCCGATATTGGACACAATGTGTAAATGGGGCGAGAGCTATTTAGATGGGCTCGATATGGGTCCCGCTTGCAATTCAAGGTAGTGGTTTTAGACGTTACGAACCAGTCGGGGCGGTACGAGCTTGGTACCTGCGTATTAACCTTCCGTTAAGAAAATCTCCTAAAAGTTAACCTCCCCGACGTTGCGGAATTCTGGGGGCGGTGGTATGATATAGGCAGAGGATATCTTCAAATTTTGATTTTGGAGGCGGAAAAAATGCCCATTCATCAGGTGATTGTGGAAAAACGGAAGGCCCTGGGGCTGACCCAGGAGCAGGTGGCGGAGCTTTTGGGGGTGTCGGCTCCGGCGGTGAGCAAGTGGGAAACGGGGGCAAGCTGCCCGGACCTGGGGCTGCTGGCGCCTCTGGCCCGGCTGCTGAAAACGGACCTGAACACCCTGCTGTGCTTCCGGGAGGATTTGACCCGGGAGGAGATTCAGGCCCTCTGCCGGGAGCTGACCCTGCTCCACCGGGCCCAGGGGCCGGAGGCGGCCATGGGGCGGCTGGAGGAGGTGCTGCGGGCGTACCCAGCCAGTGAGGAGCTGATGCTGACGCTGGTTATGCACCTGGACGGGGTGCTGACGATGTCGGGCGAAACAGGCTTTGACGAACGGCTGGAGGGCTGGTACCGCCGCCTGGAGCAGAGCGGCGAGCCCGTGATTCGAAACACTGCCCAGACCATGCTGGTGTCCCGGCTCATCCGCCGGGAGGCCTACGACCAGGCCCAGGCGGTGCTGGACCGGATTCCGGACCGACAGCCGCCCACGGTCATGGACAAGCTGTTCTACCAGACCACCATCGACCAGTGCACCGGCCGGGGAGAAAAGGCGGCGGCGGACCTGGAGCAGGCTCTGCTGGAGGGGGTCAACCGGGTGATGCTGCTGCTGAGCAAGCTGGTCAGCGCTGAGCTTTCCCTGGGGGATATTTCGGCGGCCCGGGCGGCGGCGGAAAAGGCCGGGGCCATCGGGGCAGCGATGGAGCTGTGGGAGATTACCCAGGCCCAGGTCCTGCTGCCGGTGGCGCTGAAGGAGGAAAATGCGGAGCAGGCTCTGGCGGTACTCCGCACCATCCTCCGGGCCGCCCGGCACCCCTGGCATCCGGAGAACACCACCCTGTTCCGCCGGGTGCCCACCAGAAATGTCCGGCTGGACGGGGCGTTCCTTAAAAGCGTCTGCGACGCCCTGGAGCAGGACCCCGACTGCGCCTTCCTCCGGGAGGACCGGAGATTCGGAGAACTGCTGGCAGAGTTCCGGGAAGAAAATGTAGGGGAGGGTCACTGTAAATAAAGGAGCGATTGCCACTGGCAATCGACCTATTTAAATCTGCTGCGCAGAGCACCGCCCTCCCGTCGGCCCCCGGCGAGGGGGCCGACAACCGGCTTTCCACCTGGAAAGCCGGTTCATCGTTTGCGGTTCAAAGGACACGCAAGGGACATTTCCTCTGCCACCGCCTGGTGGCGCACCAAAAAACCTTCCCCCGGGGGCTGCGCAGCCGTTGCCGCTTCAGCGGCTTACGGATGCGGCGTCCCCCTTGCGGGGAGAAGGTGTCACGGCTTACGCCGTGACGGATGAGGAATGCGGGCGATAACCTTAACTGTCGAATCGCTTCGGGCCTGCTGGTGGGTATCGTTTAACGTTCAGAAAGCCCGTGCCTGTACCGCACATCAAGTTACTGCCCGCATTCCTCATCCGTCTTGCCCTTCGGGCAATCCACCTTCCCCCCGGGGGAAGGTATTGGGTGCGCCGCCGTAGGGGCGGGTTACCAACCCGCCCGTCGGCCCCCGGCGAGGGGGCCGCAACCGGCTTTCCTTATCGGAAAGCCGGTTCCTTGTTCACGGTATGGATTTTGTTCAATGCTCAGTCCCGCCGGGTTTATTCGAAAATCCTCGCCGGATTTTCGACGGGAGGGTGGTGCTCTGCGCAGCAGATAAAAAAGAACGATTGCCAGTGGCAATCGCTCCTTTATTTATAGTGACCCTCCCCTACAGAGGGTGTGCCGATTCTGCCGCCCCTAGGCTGGCGCAAAAAAGCCCGGACGGGTGTCCGGGCTTTTGGAATGGAACATCAGCCGTTGCGGACCTGCATGAACAGGCTTTCCATCTGGCGGGAGACCTCCTCGGGGAGGTAGGCGAAGGAGGAGGCGTTTTTCAGAGTTTCCTCGCTGGGGTAGGCGTACTCGTTGGCGGCCAGCTCCGGGTCCATGAATTCCTTGGCGGCGGAGATGGGGGTGGAGTAGCCCAGGTAGTCCATGTTCCGGCCGGAAATCTCCGGGTCGCACAGGAAGTTGATGAACAGCTCGGCGGCCTCCTTCTCCTGGGCGCAGGTGGGGATGCACATGGCATCCACGAAGACGTTGAAGCCCTGGTCCTGGGGGAAGAAGAATTTGAGGTCGGGGTTGCTGTCGGCCATCATCAGATAGTCGCCGGCGTAGTAGGGGGCGATATAGGCCTCCTCATTTTCCATGGAGGCGAAGACCTGGTCCATGACGTAGGCCTGGAGCACCGGCTTCTGCTGGGCCAGCTTGTCGGCGCAGGCCTGGAGCTGGGCGAGGTCCGTGGTGTTGACATCGATGCCCAGCAGGTACTGGGCAATGCCGAAGGCATCCCGGGAGTTGTCGAACATGAGAATCTTGTCCTGGTACTTTTCATTCCACAGAAGCTCCCAGCCGGTAACGTCGGCCTCGTCCACGTACTTTGAGTTGTAGATAATGCCCACGGTGCCCCAGGTGTAGGGGACGGAGTACTGATTCTCCGGGTCAAAGTCCATGTTTTTGAAGGAGCTGTCCACCCCCTGGAAGTTGGGGATGTTGTCAAAGTTCAGCTCCTGGAGCATATTTTCCTGAATCATCCGGGCCACCATGTAGTCCGAGGGGAAAATCACGTCCACGGTGATGCCGCCGGAGCTCAGCTTGGAGTACATGGACTCGTTGGAGTCGAAGGTGGAATACTTGACCTGGATGTTGGGGTACTTTTCCTCAAAGGCGGCGATGACATCCAGAGAGTCGTCCTCGCCCTCGGAGATATACTGGCCCCAGTTGTAGACGTACAGGGTGGTCTTTTCCTCCCCGGCGCAGCCGGAGAGCATGGCGGCGCAGCCCAGCAGCAGGGCGGCGGCCAGAACGAATGCAAGCACTTTTTTCATAGCGTGTCTCCTTTTCAGTTACAGGGCCCGGCCCTTGACCTTCTTCCGCTCACTGCGCAGCTGCATCAGGTTCATGGTGACCATCAGCAGGAAAATCAGCAGGAACAGCAGGGTGAACATGGCGTAGACCTTGGGGGCAATGGGCTTTTTGGTGTAGGAATAAATCTCCACAGGCAGGGGCACAAAGTCCATGCCGGAGACAAAGTAGCTGATGACAAAGTCGTCCAGGCTCATGGTGAAGGCCATGATGGCGCCGGAGACAATGCCGGGCATGATTTCATACAGGGTGACCTTGAAGAAGGACTGCAGGGGGGTGCAGCCTAAGTCCATGGCGGCATCCCGGAGGGCGGCGTCCTGCTGGGCCAGCTTCGGCATCACGTTCAGAATGACATAGGGCAGGTTGAAGGTGATGTGGGCGATGAGCAGGGTCCAGAAGGTGAGGCTGTCCCGGCGGCCCAGCATTTTGCTGCCCACAAACACGAACAGCAGGGACAGGCTGATGCCGGTGACGATGTCCGGGTTGGTCATGGGGATGTCCGTCAGGGTCATGGCCAGCTTGCGCATTCTGGGATTCAGGCTGTGAATGCCCACCGAGGCCACAGTGCCAAAGACCGTGGCGATGAAGCTGGCCAGCACCGACAGCACCAGGGAGTTGCCCAGCAGCCGCAGCAGGCTGTCGTCCTGGAACAGCCGCACGTACTGCCGCAGGGTGAAGCCGTCAAAGTGGCTCAGATTCTTGCCGGTGTTGAACGAGGCGATGATCAGCACCGCCATGGGGATATACAGGAAGACGAAAATCAGGGCCGTTAAAATCCGGTTGGCTTTTTTCATACGATGACACCGCCCTTCGAATCCCCGCCCTCGCCGAAGCGGTTCATAATGCCGGTGCACACGAACACCAGCAGCATCAGCACCAGGCTCAGAGCCGCGCCCAGGTTGGGGTTGTTGCCCTGCTTGAACTGGCGCTCGATGACGTCGCCGATGAGGATGGTGTCAGTGCCGCCCAGCTTCTGGGAGATGTAGAAGGTGGACACGGCGGGGACGAACACCATGGTGATGCCGGACAGGATACCGGGGGCCGACAGAGGCAGCACCACCCGGGAGAACACCTGCAGCCCGTTGCAGCCTAAATCCTCGGCGGCCTCGATGAGGCGGCCGTCGATTTTGACGATGGTGGAGTATAGGGGCAGAATCATGTAGGGCAGGTAGTTATACACCATGCCCAGCACCACAGCCCCCGGAGTGCGGATGAGCCGCAATGGGCCGATGCCCACCAGGCCCAGCAGCTGGTTAATCAGCCCCGTGTCCTGGAGCAGGCCCACCCAGGCTAGGGTCCGCAGCAGAAAGCTCATGCACATGGGAAGCATCACCAGCATATACAGGAATTTCTGAGCCACCTCGCTGGTGTGGGCGATGTAATAGGCCACGGGATAGCCCAGTAGCAGGCAGATGAAGGCGGACACCAGAGAGTACGCAACGCTCTGCCACAGCACCGGCAGGTACATCCCCAGCTCCCGGAGGTTGCGCAGGGAGAATTCTCCGGTGGCGGGGTCCGTCAGGGCATAGTAGCCCACCACACCCAGGGGAATCAGGGTGAACACCACCATCCATACAATATATGGGGTGCTGAGCAGAACAGAATTATTCTTCCTCATCTCCGGCGTCCTCCGTCAGCTCGTCGTACTCGGCGGAGTAGGAGCTGTAGTCACCAAACATACCAGAGTATTCACTCTTGTGCATGATATGGATGTCCTCGGGATTCAGGCGAATACCGATGGTGGAACCGACTCCGTGGAAGTCGGTGGTCTGAATAAGCCACTTGAAGCCCCGGAAGTCCACGATGATATCGTAGTTCAGGCCCTTGAAGGTGATGGAGGTGACGGTGCCCGTCAGGTGGCCCTGGGCGCTTTCCACGATGTCGATGTCCTCCGGGCGGATGACCACGTCCACCGGCTCGTTGGGAGCGAAGCCTGCGTCCACGCAGTCGAAGACCCGGCCGAAGAACCGGACCTTGTAGTCCGACAGCATCACGCCGTCGAGAATGTTGCTTTCGCCGATGAAGTCCGCCACAAAGGCGTTTTTCGGCTCGTTATAGATATCCTCAGGCCGGCCAATCTGCTGGATGCGGCCCTTGTCCATGACAACCACCGTATCGGACATGGAAAGAGCTTCCTCCTGGTCGTGGGTGACATAGATAAAGGTGATGCCGGTGGCCTGCTGGATGCGCTTGAGCTCGTTCTGCATATCCTTGCGCAGACGAAGGTCCAGGGCGGCCAGAGGCTCGTCCAGCAGCAGCACCTTGGGCCGGTTCACCAGGGCCCGGGCGATGGCCACCCGCTGCTGCTGGCCGCCGGACAGATTGTCGATGCGGCGGTTTTCGTAGCCTCTGAGGCTGACGGTTTCCAGCATCTCGGTGACTCTGCGGTCGATTTCGTCCTTGGGCAGCTTTTGCAGCTTCAGGCCGAAGGCCACATTGTCGTACACGTCCAGATGCGGGAACAGAGCGTAGCGCTGGAACACGGTGTTAATCTGACGCTTGTAGGGGGGCACATCGTTGATGATCTGCCCGTCAAAGGTCACCGTGCCGGACGTAGGCGTCAGAAAGCCGCCGATAATCCGAAGCGTTGTGGTCTTGCCGCAGCCGGAAGGGCCGAGCAAAGTGAGGAATTCGTGGTCGTTAAAATAAAGATTGATGGCGTCTAGAACACGCTCCCCTTCGAACTCCATGGTAAGGTCCTGGAGTCTGATGAGTTCCTTGGACATTATCCTCCCCCGTTTCTTTCTTATTTTGTGATAAAATTTGACAAATATACTATAGCGCAAATTTGCACAATGTCAATGGATATTATCGGATATTATAGAATTTTATTGCGGCGGGAAGGCCCCAATCCGCAGGGGAGGGGCTTGCCCCCCGTTTCCCTTCCGGACAGCGGTGTTCACCGCACCCTGTAGGGGAGGGTCACTGACCCTCCCGGTCATTCCCTCCGGGAATGACGCCAATCTTCCACGGAAGATTGGCCGGACAGCCGCAAGGGCTGTCCCTACGCACCCCTGCCCTATTGCGACAATGTGAGATGGACCGCCCCCCGGACGAAAAAGGACGCCGACTTTCGTCGGCGTCCCGGTGTATCAAATGGTAATCAGCTCGTAGGCATCCTCGCCCAGGCCGATTTTTTTGCCGTGCTCAATCTGGGTGCGCCAGGAGGTGTGGGGGAAGGCACCGGTGAGGTTGTCCAGGTCGGGACGGTTGGCCTTGGCCAGCTTGGAGCCGGGCATCACGGGCTGGGCGATAACCGCCTCGGCGCAGGCCAGGTCCAGGGCCACCGGGTCGAAGGAGGCGAACATACCCACGTCCGGGACGATGGGAATGTCGTTTTCCGCATGGCAGTCGCAGTAGGGGCTTACGTCCCGGACCAGGGAGATGTGGAAATGAGGCCGGCCGTCCACCACCGCCTTGGCGTACTCGGCGATTTTGTAGTTGAGCATGGCGGCGGACTGGGCGTAGGCCGGGGCGATGGCCCCCACCGGGCAGGTGTCGATGCACCGGCCGCAGCCCATGCATTTCGTCCAGTCGATGTGCATCACGCCGTCACGGAGCTGGGGGCCGTCGTGGGCGCAGTATTTGGCGCAGGTGCCGCAGCCGACGCACTTGTCCGGGTCCACCTGGGGCCGGCCGTCGGAGTGCATCTCCCGCTTGCCGGCGTTGGACCCGGCACCCATGCCCAGGTTTTTCAGCGCCCCGCCGAAGCCGGCCTCCTCGTGGCCCTTGAAGTGGTTCAGGGAGATGACGATATCGGCATCCATAATGGCCCGGCCGATTTTGGCGCACTCCACGTATTCGCCGCCCACCACCGGCACGTCCACATCGTCGGTGCCCTTCAGGCCGTCGGCGATGATGACATGGCAGCCGGTGGAGTAGGGGGTGAAGCCGTTTAGGTAAGCGGTCTCAATGTGGTCCAGGGCGTTTTTCCGGGAGCCGATGTACATGGTGTTGGAGTCGGTGAGGAAGGGCTTGCCGCCCAGGTCCTTGATGATGTCCACCAGCACCCGGGCATAGCCGGGCCGCAGATGAGCCATGTTGCCCAGCTCGCCGAAGTGGATTTTGATGGCGACAAATTTGTCCTTGAAATCAATCCGGTCAATCCCGGCGGTGAGAATCAGCCGGGACAGCTTCTGAGGCAGCGTCTCAGACGTGCCGGTGCAGAAGTCGGTAAAATAAACCTTGGATGCCATGGAAATTACCTCCTGATGGGTTTTCTTTTAGTGTACAGGCTAAACCGGAAAAAGTCAAGAGGCCGAAGCCCTCCCCGCCCCCCCCAATACCTTCCCCGCACCCCAATACCGTCCCCCGGGGGGAAGGTGCCCCAGTGCGCACACTGGGGCGGATGAGGGATGGCGA
>JAUNPV010000004.1 GCA_030536515.1 Eubacteriales bacterium | reverse complement strand
TCGTTCGTTATGGGACTGTCTTTTGGAATCATGTCGCTAACTTAGTGACATTGGTCACTGACCCTCCCGTTTGTTTGCACTGAAGAATAGGAGCAGCGTAGATATGAAAATACAATATCGAAATATCATCCTTCGGGACCGAAAAGAAAGTGACATTGACGACGAGATTCGCTGGAAAACGACGGACACACAGTGGGCCTTGTGGGACGCTCCCTGGGAAATGGAAGAAGAACTGGCAAAATTTGACCCGGTTTCCTACCGAAAAGAAGAACTTGCCGGTCTAGCCCGACAGAAGGAAGGATTCCGCTGGTCATTTGAGGTAGATACCCTGGACGGGCATCATATTGGACGGGTAAGTTCCTATCTGGTCGATCAGAATTATGAGTGGGTCAGTTCCTTAAAAGGGAGGGAAACAGAAACCTTTTATCATACATTGGGCGTGGATATTCACGAAAGCTGCTTCTGGGGCAAAAACCTGGGTACGCAGGCACTGACCGCCTTTATCCAATATCATCTGGAAAATGGGTTATCAGACCTGTGTCTTCAAACATGGTCTGGAAATTTGCGTATGGTTCATGTGGCTGAAAAATTGGGATTTGCAGTATGTGACCGGGAGGTTGGCTTCCGCCAGGTTTGTGGAGAAACCTATGATGGACTGACTTTCAAGCTGGATGAGTCTGCATTTCAAAACTTTTTAGCGAATAATCCTTGACAAATCCAATCAACTTTGCTATCCTAATAAAGATAACACGTTGAAGGGAACAAGTAAGCGCAATCCCTTTCCGCCAGAGAGCTGCCGGTTGGTGCAAGGCAGCGGGAAAGCTGCGCCCAAATACCTCCCGGAGTGGCCCCCCTGAAAGAACGGATTGCCGCACCAGTGTGAGCACTGGTTCGCAATGACAAATAGTAGGGGAGGACGGGTTCGCCCGACACAGCGAAAGACGTTGCTGGACGTCCCGAGGGCATTGCCGTGAGGTAAGTGCCGAACATGAGGTGGTACCGCGTAGTTTACGCCCTCTGTCCCTGTGGGGACAGAGGGCTTTTTTGTGTGGTATCGGCTTTGAGAAAGAAAGAGAGGAACCTTATGTTAACGTGTCCAATGGATGTACTGTCTGCCTATCCCGTCCGGAAATCCCGAAAGCAGAAGCGGGCCTTTCGGGAGGATGTCCAGGCCCTGGCGGCCGCCTGGGGGTATGAAAGCCGGGTGGAGAAGGGAACCCTTGGGGCCAGAAACCTTATTCTCGGGGACCCGGCCACGGCGAAATACCTGGTCACCGCCCACTATGACACCTGCGCCCGGCTGCCCATTCCCAACCTCATCACCCCCACCAGCTTCTGGCTGTTTGTGCTGTATCAGCTGGCCGTGGCGGCGGTGATGCTGGCCATTCCTCTGATTCCGGCCATTCCCGTGGGCCTGGCGTTTCACAGCTGGCAGCTGGGCCACGGGACCTGGCTCATTGCCTTCTGGGTGGTATTCTTCCTGTTCTTCCTGGGCCCCGCCAACCCCCACAACGCCAACGACAACACCTCCGGCGTCATCACCCTGCTGGAAATTGCCAGGACTCTGCCGGAGGCGGACCGGAGCCTGGTCTGCTTTGTCCTGTTTGACCTGGAGGAGGCCGGTCTGCTGGGCTCCGCCGGGTATCAGAGCCGGCACAAAAAGCAGACCCCCAGGCAGACGGTGCTGAACCTGGACTGCGTGGGCGAGGGGGACCAGCTGTGGCTGTTTCCCACGAAAAGGCTGAAAAAATCCCGGGAGGACATGGCCGCTCTGGAGAAAATCGCCGGGACCTACGGCGAAAAATCCATCCTCCTCCGCAAACGGGGCTTCGCCGTCTACCCCTCGGACCAGGCCAATTTCCCCAGGGGCGTGGGCATCTGCGCCCTGCGCCAGGGCCGGGCCGCTCCCTGGCTGGGCCGCATCCACACCCCCAGGGACACCGTCCTGGATGAAAAAAACGTCCATCTTCTGCGCAATGCGCTGACCAATTTGATGCAAGGAAAGGAAAATGAACTATGAAAATGTACGATGAACTGGTTGCCCGGGGCCTGATTGCCCAGGTCACCAACGAGGAGGCCGTCCGGGAGGCCATTGACAACGGCAAGGCCACCTTCTACATCGGCTTCGACTGCACCGCCGACAGCCTCACCGCCGGCCACTTTATGGCCCTGACCCTGATGAAGCGGCTGCAAATGGCCGGAAACAAGCCCATCGCCCTCATCGGCGGCGGCACCACCATGATCGGCGACCCCTCCGGCCGGTCGGATATGCGGAAAATGCTCACCCGTGAGGACATCGACCACAACGCCGCCTGCTTCAAGCGCCAGATGGAGCGCTTCATCGAGTTCGGCGAGGGCAAGGCCCGGATGGTCAACAACGCCGACTGGCTGATGAATCTGAACTACGTGGACCTGCTGCGGGAGGTGGGAGCCTGCTTCTCCGTGAACAATATGCTCCGGGCCGAGTGCTACAAGCAGCGCATGGACGGCGAGGGCGGCCTGACCTTCCTGGAATTCAACTACATGATTATGCAGTCCTACGACTTCTACCACCTGTACCAGACCTACGGCTGCAACCTGGAATTCGGCGGCGACGACCAGTGGAGCAATATGCTGGGCGGCCGGGAGCTCATCCGGCGGAAGCTCCGCAAGGAGGATGCCCACGCCATGACCATCACTCTGCTCACCGATTCCCAGGGCAAGAAGATGGGCAAGACCGCCGGAAACGCCGTCTGGCTGGACGCCAACAAGACCTCGCCCTACGATTTCTACCAGTACTGGCGGAACGTGGCCGATGCCGACGTAATGAAGTGCATCCGGATGCTGACCTTCCTGCCTCTGGAGCAGATTGACGAAATGGACACCTGGAAGGACGCGCGCATCAACGAGGCCAAGGAGGTCCTGGCCTACGAGCTGACGAAGATGGTCCACGGCCAGCAGGAGGCCGACAAGGCCCAGGCCGCCGCCCGCGCCCTGTTCGCAGGGGCCGGTGACGATGCCAATATGCCCACCACCGAGCTCACCGCCGACGCGCTGAAGGACGGCCAGCTGGGCATCCTGAACCTGATGGTGGCGTGCGGCCTGGCGTCCTCCAACAAGGAGGCCCGCCGGCTGGTGGAGCAGGGCGGCGTGTTCGTCAATGACGAAAAGGTAAGTGCCGCCACCTTCGCCGTCACCGGGGAAATGCTCCGTGAGGGCGTCAAAATCCGCAAGGGCAAGAAGGTTTTCCACAAGGCGGTGCTGGCATGATTCTGCGCCCCGCTCAGGAAGCAGACCGGGAGGCCGTCAACAGTCTTGCACGGCAGGTTCATGAGCTTCATGTGAATTGGCGGCCTGATATCTTTCGACCTTCTGCAGAATTCTACAATGAAAAGGGCTTTGCCAAGTTCTTTGCGGAAAAGCTCATGTATGTTGCGGAAGCAAACGGGGAAGTGGCTGCCTATGTCCGCTTCGATCTCCGGGAGCTGAACCATTGGAGCCTGATGCCCCGGAAGATATTGTATGTGGAAGAACTCTGTGTGGCGGAGCCCTTCCGGCACCAGGGCATTGGCAGACAGCTGATGCTGGAGCTCCGGGAGATTGCCAAAGAGCGTGGCTGCACCGACATGGAACTGAGCGCCGTCCCACAGAACGAAACGGCTATCCGCCTCTACGAATCCCTGGGCTTCACCGTCCGCCATATGGATTTCCAGATGAAACTGTAAAAAAGCCGCCCACCCGGGCGGCTTTCAGGGCGTCGAGAAAGCCTCGCAGAGTTTGCCGCCGCAGCGGCAAATAAATTCTAAATCATTTTCGTCCAGGGCGCACCCCAGGGTGGCCTCTCTTGCCCCTTCGGGGCAATTCACCTTCTGTACCTGGACGAAAATACATCTCAGACTGCAAGTGTGGAATTTGTACGCCATAGGCGTACAAATTATGCACGCAGCAGGCTGCATCCCTTCTGTCGGAAAGCCCCGAAGGGGTTTTTCGACAGACTGAAAGCCGCCCACCCGGGCGGCTTTTTTACAGATACAATTCAGTAAGGGAACCGGCTTGCGCCTGGGGCGCAAACGTGGCGGCCTGGGGGCAGGCCGCCCTACAGCTGCTTTATTTTAAGCTGTTTCGGTACGCTTCCAGGGTGATTACCTTGCCGGTCAGCCGTGCCTCCTCGATGGCGCAGGCCATCAGGTGGCTTTCTACGCTCTTGGTGATGGAGCTGCGGGAATCGCCTGTGCCGGCGGTCAGGCTGGCGGAGAAGTCCTCCATGATGCCGGCGTCGCCGCCGCCGTGGCCGGAGCCGTTGGTGCGGACGTTGACGATGCGCTCCTGGAAGCTGTCGCTCTGGCTGGAAACGTGCCTGCGGACCACAATCTGGCGCTGGCCGTCGTCGGCCTCAATCTCGCCGTCCTCGCACATGATGTGGATGCTCCGGTGGCAGGCGGAGGTCTGGGCCGTCAGGGAGAAGGTGGCGGTGACGCCGTTTTCAAACTCCATAATGACGCTCATGTGGTCGCAGACGTTGTTGTCGCACCGGTAGACGCAGCGGCCGTAGGGGCCGGTTTTCAGGGCCTCCATCAGAGCCTCCTCGGTCTGCTCCAGGCACACCACGTCGGTGGGCCAGCCGCCTAGGCCGGGCAGGTAGGCCTTCCGGCCCTCATAGCGGCACCCCTCTGCCACCGGGCAGGTAACGCACCGGTCGGTGGACCCGGCGGGGGCGTTGCTTTCCTTGAAGTAGCTTAAGGAGCCGAAGGCAGCCACCCGGGTGCAGTGGGAGCCGGTGAGCCACAGCAGAATGTCCAGGTCGTGGCAGCTTTTCTGCATGATGATGGGGCTGGACAGCTTGTCGTTGCGCCAGTTGCCCCGGACGAAGGAGTGGGCCATGTGGAAATTGCCGATGTTCTCGGCGTGCTTGATGGCAACCACTTTGCCCAGCTCCCCGGAATCCAGGATGGATTTCAGGCTGGTAAAGAAGTTGGTGTAGCGCAGCACGTGGCAGACGGTAATCTTGCGGCCCAGGGCGTTGGCCTTTTCCTCAATGGCGATGCACTCCCGGGGGTCCGGGGAGATGGGCTTTTCCAGCAGAATGTCGTAGCCGCAGTCCAGGGCGGCCATGACGTGGCCAAAGTGGTCCCGGTCCATGGTGGCAATGATGGCGGCGTCGGCAATTTTGCCCAGGGCGAACAGGTCCCGGACGTCGGTGAACTGACGGCTTTCGGGCACGTTCCACTTCGCCCCGGCATCGGCCAGGCGGTCCGGGCGGATGTCCGCCACAGCGGCAATTTCCACGCCGTTTTTGTGGGCCCAGCTTCCGTAGATGGAGCCCCGGGACCCGGCGCCGATGATGACATATTTCATAAGTAAATTCCTCCGTAAAATGGTTTGCATGGCCACGCCCCCGGCAAGGGGTGCCTTGGCGTGCAAATTTTTGTTATTCTATCATATTATTCCCAATTCGACAACTCTTTTTTAAGCCTCGCCCCATTTTCGCTTGTCAGAGCCGTCAGGGGCAGGCGGCAGGGGCCGCAGTCGTAGCCCAGCCACTTCATGGCGGCCTTGACGGGAATGGGGTTGACCTCCCGGAACAGCGCCTCAATCAGCGGCAGCAGCCGCAGCTGGATGTGGGCGGCGGTGTCGAAGTCCCCGTCCAGGGCCGCCTCCGTCAGGGCCAGGGTCTCCACCGGCAGCAGATTGGACACCACCGACACGGCCCCCGCCCCGCCCAGGGACATCACCGGAGCAATCCGGTCGTCATTGCCGCTCCAGATGCTGAAATCAGGGGGACAGGCAGCTCGGATTTTGGCGATTTTCAGAATGTCGGTGGAGGCCTCCTTGACCCCCGCCACGTTGGGCAGCCGGGCAAGGCAGCGCAGGACCTCCACGCTCATGTCCACCCCCGTCCGGGAGGGCACGTTGTACAGCACCACCGGCAGCCGGACCGCCCCGGCAATGGCGCTGTAGTGGGCAATCAGCCCCTCCTCCGTGGCCTTGTTGTAGTATGGACTCACCACCAGCAGCCCGTCGGCCCCCATTTCCTGGGCCGCCCGGCTCAGGGCCACGGCGTGCTCGGTGCAGTTGGAGCCGGTCCCCGCCAGAATCAGGCAGTCCTGTCCCACAAATTCCTTGGCCCGGCGGACCATTTCCAGCTTCTCGCAGTCCGACAGGGTAGGAGCCTCCCCGGTGGTCCCGGAGACCACCACCGCCGGGATTCCCGCCTCCACCTGCCTGGCCAGCAGCCGCTCCAGCATGGGGTAATTGATTTTCCCGTCCAAAAACGGGGTGACGAGCGCCGTGCAGACGCCTGTAAACAAAGATTGTTCCATAAGCAGATACCTCCACGCCAGTCTATGCAGGAAGAGCGCCGTAGGGAACGGATTTATCCGTTCCGAGCGGCGAAGCCGCCATTGTCCGGCAATCAAAGCGGCCCCCTCCCCGGGGGCCGATGGAACGGATGAATCCGTTCCCTACGGGTGTGTAAGCGCCTAATTTCTCTGTTGCAAAATTCTACCTTCTACGTTATAATAGTAAAAATATGTCCATTTACGAAAAGAGGAATTCCATGAAAACCCATGATTTTTACTACGACCTTCCCGAGGAGCTGATTGCCCAGACACCCTTGCAGCAGCGGGATGCCTCCCGGCTGATGGTGCTGGACCGGGTGAGCGGCCAGGTGACCCATAAGCACTTTTACGACATTCTGGATTACCTGAACCCCGGGGACTGCCTGGTGATGAACGACTCCCGGGTGCTGCCTGCCCGGCTGCTGGGCCACCGGCCCACCGGCGGGGCTGTGGAGGTGCTGCTGCTGCGGGACCTGGGCGGCAAGTGCTGGGAGTGCCTGTGCAAGCCCGGCCGGAAGATGCAGCCGGGCAGCCAGGTCATCTTCGGCGACGGGGAGCTGACCGCCACCGTCCGCTCCGTCCAGGAGGACGGCAACCGGGTGGTGGAATTTCACTATGAGGGCATTTTCCTGGAGGTGCTGGAGCGCCTGGGCAAAATGCCCCTGCCCCCCTACATCAAGGCAGAGCTTGCTGACCAGGAGCGCTACCAGACCGTCTACTCCCGGGAGGTGGGCTCCGCCGCCGCTCCCACTGCCGGTCTGCATTTCACCAGGGAGCTGCTGGAAAAAATCCGGGAAAAGGGCGTGAAAACCGCCTTCGTCACCCTCCATGTGGGCCTGGGGACCTTCCGACCGGTGAAGGCCGAGGAGGTGCTGGACCATCATATGCACAGTGAGCTGTGCATGATTTCCGCCGAGACCGCCGAGATTCTCAACCAGACCAAGGCCCAGGGGGGCCGCATCATCTGCGTGGGCACCACCTCCTGCCGGACCCTGGAATCCCTGGTAAATGACGACGGCACCTTCAAGGCAAAGTCCAAATGGACGGACATTTTCATCTACCCCGGCTACCGGTTCAAGGCCATGGAGGGCCTCATCACCAACTTCCACCTCCCCGAAAGCACCCTGGTGATGCTGGTCTCCGCCTTCGCAGGCCGGGAGCACGTGCTGAACGCCTACCAAGAGGCCGTAAAGGAACGCTACCGCTTCTTCTCCTTTGGGGATGCCATGTGCATTATATAGATAGCACCCGTAGGGCGGCCTGACGTGTTGAATATACAGCGGCATACGCCGATGGCGGCCAGAGGTCTGGCCGCCCTACAGTGAAAAAGGAGAAAACTGAATGATTGCCCCCATTGATGTGACCAACATCCGTATCGAAACGCCCCGGCTGATTCTCCGGCCCTGGCGGGAGGATGATTTGCAGGACCTGTTTGCCTACGCCAGCGTGGACGGCGTGGGGCAGATGGCGGGGTGGATGCCCCATGAGAATTTGGAAAAGTCCAAAATGATTCTGGATATGTTCATCCGGGAGAAAAAGGTGCTGGCTTTGGAGCTGAAGGAAACCGGCCGGGTTGTGGGCTCCCTGGGCATTGAGGAGGGGGACGGGCGTCCCGAGGTTCCTCAGGAGCTGCTTGGCCGGGAGCTGGGCTACGTGCTGGGCAGGGCCTGGTGGGGCCGGGGGCTGATGCCCGAGGCGGTGAGGGCCGTCATGGACCACTGCTTTGGGGTGCTTCACTATGATTATCTGACCTGCGCCCACTTCGTCCGGAACGGCCAGTCCCGCCGGGTCATCGAAAAATGCGGCTTCCGCTATCTGAAGGACATTCTCCACGAGACCCGGTACGGGACCGAGGAGGACACCAAGCTGTACATCAAATTCGCCCCCCGCCGGACAGCGCTGAACGGCCTGGAAAAGCGGCTGGAAGGGGTCATCATGGAGACCGACCGGCTGATCCTTCGGAATTTTGAGGACCGGGACGGCGACGACTGCTTCGTTTTTCTCTCCGACCGGGAAAGCTGCTATCTGGACGGCGGCTACGAGCCGTTCCCCGAAAAGAACTGGGAATACTGGCAGCTGATGGAAAAAATGAAGGGCCAGAAGGCCCGGTTCATGCTCTGGCACAAGGCGGACAAGCGGGTCATCGGTACCCTGAATCTGCAATACCGCAGTGACCGTGCGGTGGAGACGGTGGAGCTGGGCTACTGCGTCAGCCCCGCCTACTACCGCCGGGGCTACGCCACCGAAGCGGTGAAAAAGGCCGTTTCCTATCTGTTTGAACAGACGGAGGTTGCGCTGGTTACCGCAGCAGCGGTGGCCCACAACACCGCCTCCCTTGCCATGCTGGAAAAGCTCGGCTTCACCTACGAGGGCACTGTCCACAAGGGCTTCCGCTGCCCCGACGTGGGCGTGTGCGATTCGAAAAGCTATTATCTGGAAAAATAAGCAGCAAAGACTGGAAAATACCATGTCATTGCGAACCAGCGCGCACGCTGGTGTGGCAATCCGTTCTCCATGCGGAGAAATGCACCGCATAATGCGAAGCATCACAGGGGAGCGGATTGCCACAACCAGTGCTGCGGCACTGGTTTCGCAATGACAGTAATCTCACGAAGGAGCAAAACTATGTTTGAACTGAAAAAAACCGAGGGCAAGGCCCGCCGTGGTGAATTTACCTGCACCCATGGCGTGGTCCAGACCCCTGTCTTTATGAACGTGGGCACCCAGGGGGCCATCAAGGGCGCTCTCAGCGCCGAGGACCTGCGCAGCATCGGCTGCCAGGTGGAGCTGAGCAACACCTACCACCTGCACCTGCGGCCCACAGACAAGGTGGTCCGCCAGCTGGGGGGCCTGCACAAATTTATGACCTGGGACGGCCCCATTCTCACGGATTCCGGCGGATTCCAGGTGTTTTCCCTGGCCTCCCTCCGGCGCATCAAGGAGGAGGGCGTCTATTTCTCCTCCCACATCGACGGCCGCAAGATTTTCATGGGTCCCGAGGAGAGTATGCAGATTCAGTCCAACCTGGGCAGCGACATCTGCATGGCCTTTGACGAGTGCATCGAAAACCCCGCCCCCCGGGACTATGTCCAAAAAAGCGTGGACCGGACCTACCGCTGGCTGGTCCGGTGCAAGGCGGAAAACGCCCGCTTGAACAGCCTGCCCGACACCGTCAACCCCCGCCAGATGCTCTGGGGCATCAACCAGGGCGGCACCTACGCCGATATCCGGGTGGACCATATGAAGCGCATCGCCGACCTGGACCTGCCCGGCTACGCCATCGGCGGCCTGGCGGTGGGGGAGACCGCCCAGGAGATGTACGACATCATCGAGGCCGTGGAGCCCCATATGCCCGCCGAAAAGACCCGGTATCTCATGGGCGTGGGCACCCCCTCCAACATCATCGAGGCGGTGGCGAGAGGCGTTGATTTCTTCGACTGCGTCATGCCCGCCCGGAACGCCCGCCACGCCCGGCTTTTTACCTGGGAGGGGGCCATCAACCTGAAAAACGCCAAATACCAGCTGGACGAAAGCCCCATCGACCCCCACTGCGACTGCCCCGTCTGCCGCCGGTACACCAAGGCCTATATCCGCCACCTGTTCGTGGCGGAGGAAATGCTGGCCATGCGCCTGTGCGTCATGCACAACCTGTATTTCTACAACAAACTCATGGAGCGCATCCGAACCGCCCTGGACGAGGGCACTTTCGGCGATTTCCGCAGGGAATATTCCGAAAAGCTGTCCCGGAGAATTTAAGAAACCCAGTCATTGCACCCCCGGGGGAAGGTATTGGGTGCACCGCCGGAAACGATTTGTGCCGTCAAAGATTTTCCTTGCAATTTTTGCAAACAATGCTATAATAAATAACATATTACACACAAAGGAGTTTTTATCCAATGCTGAATTATCTGACCACCACCGCACCCGCAGGCGGCATGGCCAGCACCCTCGTGATGATGGTGCTGATGATTGCCATTTTCTACTTCATGCTGATCCGCCCCGAGAACAAGCGCAAGAAGGAAGCCGAGCAGATGCGCTCCGCCGTGAAGACCGGCGACCGGATTATCACCATCGGCGGCATCTGCGGCACGGTTGTGAATGTGAAGGACAACCGCATCGTCATCGAGACCGGCGCTGACCAGGTCCGCATCGAGCTGGAAAAGTGGGCCATCTCCTCCAACGAGACCGCCGCCGAGGCCGCCAAGGCCCAGGCCAAGAAGGCCCAGGAAGCCAAGGCAAAGGCCAAGGCCGCCAAGAAGGCTGAGAAGAACTAATATGAAATGGCAGGCCGAAGGCCTGCCATTTTGCTGTTATAAGCACACAAGGAAACCTGCGGCCCCCTCGCCGGGGGCCGACGGGAGGGTCAGTGACCCTCCCCTACAGAGCGGTCCCATAGGGCGAATACCTTCCCCCGGGGGGAAGGTGGCACGCCGTAGGCGTGACGGATGAGGAATGCGGGCGGCAAGGCAGAATGTCGGAAACATTCGTGCCTGTTGAATGCTAAACGATACTGAAGCGGCTTTCCAATAAGGAAAGCCGCTTGCGGCCCCCTCGCCGGGGGCCGACGGGAGGGTCAGTGACCCTCCCCTACAGAGCGCTCCCATAGGGCGAATACCTTCTCCCCGCAAGGGGGACGCCGCATCCGTAAGCCGCTAAAGCGGCAACGGCTGCGCAGCCCCCGGGGGAAGGTATTGGGGTGCGTCGCCGGGAGGGGGCAGAGGGGGGAATACGGATTGCCACGCCAGTGTACGCACTGGCTCGCAATGACAATCTGTAGTTACGGGCTGCTGCGTCGGGAAAGGGCGGTCAGGTGCGGATAGCACGGAGCTTTTTACCCCAATACTTCCCGTACACCAGCGCCTCCGCCAGTACGCCCAGGGCCAGAGCGGCGAAGATGTCCACCACGGAGTGCTGCTTGATGAAGGCGGTGGACAGGGAAATCATAATGACCAGAAACACAATCAGGGCCTTCCAGAAAACGCCTACGGACTTCTCCTTCAGAAACACCGACCCGATGCCCAGGGAATAGGCCACGTGCAGCGACGGGCACACGCCGGTGCTGGTGTCGAAGGCGTAGAGGATGCTCACCACCCAGGTGAAGAAATTCTCCCGGGGGAACACCTCCGGCCGCAGGTCCTGGCGGGTGGGGAAGAGAATGTACATGGTCATGGCCACCGCCTGGGTAATCATAATGTAGATGCACAGGTTCCGGAAGCCCTCCACGTTGTACAGCATGAAATACAGCAGCGAGACCACAATCAGCACATACCACCCCACGTAGAACACCACAAATTCCTCCCGGAAGGGAATCATATCGTCAAAAATGCAGTGCATGGGGGTGCAGCGCTCCGCCGGGATGAGATTTTCTGTCAGAAAATAGAAGAGAAAATACACAATCCAGCCGCCGAGCAGCTTTAAATGGGAGAATTCCGGGTCGCTTAATTTGTTCAGCCGGAAGGTCCGGTAGTCAACAACAGGTTTCTTCATGGGCAGGCTCCACCTTATCGGGTATGTTCTTGGGATAGCTTTTCTTCGGAATGTTGGCGTAGGGCACCACGGTGTGGGGCGGCAGGCTCTCTGCCAGGGCGGTAATCCGGTCCATCAGGGCTTCGGCTACCCGGGTGCGCTCCTGGGCCTTGGGAGTCTCCGGGTCAAAGTACACAGGCTGGCCGAAGACGGCCTTTCGCAGTCTGGGGGCGATGTACATGGGCACAAAGGCCAGGGCCTTTCCCGTGCGCTTGTAGTAAAGCCGGGCCACATCGATGAATTTGTCCTGAAAATCGTAGACAATGTGGTTGTGGGGCGTCAGATGCTCCGGAAAAATCACCACATTGGCCCCGTCCTCCAGGGCTGCCACGGTTTTTTTGAAGGTGGAGGCAATCCGGGCATCCCGGTAGACCCCGATGGTGTGGGCCCGGTTGAACACGCATACGGAAAGCGGCGCAATGAGGTAGGACAGAATGTGATAAAGCCACCGGGTCCCCCTGGGCTTGCCGCTCCAAAAATCCTGGTAGGCGTAGGCGGGCACGTCCTTCAGGTGCATCATCTGCCCGGCGCACCAGATGCTCCGCTTGCCGGGGATGTACAGCTCCGCCACAATGGGCCCGTTCATTTGGCAGTGGTTCCCCACCAGAATGCAGGGCTCCGACGGCCAGTTTTCCAGCCCCTCCATGGCCGTCCTTGGGTAGAATACCCACACCAGCCACCGGATAAACCGGTAGCACAGATAAGAAAACGACCGGTCCTTCCGGGTAGTTTCCATGAACGCTCTCTCCTTTTTGCAAACAATATAGCAATCCTATCAAAATTCTGTAAATAATCTGTGACGAAACCCTGAACTTTCCCACAAAAAATGCCATTGCGAAGCCGGTCAGCAGCACCGGCTTCGCAATGACAGGGGATGGGCGGAGGGACTTACTTCTGGTACAGCACTTCCGTGGCCTCGTTGGGGGTCCCGTTCCGGAAGCGCACCAGGTTGTCAACGCTGGTGGCGGCGATGTTGTCCAGGGCCTCGGTGGTCAGGAAGGCCTGGTGGGAGGTGACGATGACGTTGGGCATGGCAATCAGCCGCACCAGCTTGTCATCCTGGACGATGTGGCCGGAGAAGTCCTCGTAGAACACCTCGCCCTCCTCCTCGTACACATCCAGGCAGGCGGCGCCCACCTTTTTCTCCTTGATGCCGTTGATCAATGCCTCGGTGTCCACCAGAGCGCCCCGGGAGGTGTTGATGATGGTGACGCCCTTTTTCATCCGGGCGATGGAGTCGGCACCAATCATGTGGTGGGTCTCCTCCGTCAGGGGGCAGTGGAGGGAGATGATGTCGGACCGCTCAAACAGCTCCGGCAGCTCCACATAGTCCAGGCCGGGGGAGGGGAACTTGTCGTAGGCCAGCACCTTCATGCCGAAGCCCTTGCAGATGTCGGCAAACACCCGGCCAATCTTGCCGGTGCCGATGATGCCCACGGTTTTGCCGTACAGGTCGAAGCCCGCCAGGCCCTGGAGGCTGAAATTAAACTCCCGGGTCCGGATATAGGCCTTGTGGATGCGGCGGTTGATGGTCAGCAGCAGGGCCATGGCGTGCTCGGCCACGGCGTGGGGGGAGTAGGCCGGGACCCGGAACACCCGGAGCTTGCCCTGGCAGGCCCGGATATCCACATTGTTGAAGCCGGCGCACCGCAGCAGGATGACCTTGACCCCCAGCTCGTACAGGGCGTTCACCACCGCCTCGCTGACGGTGTCGTTGACGAACACGCACACAGCGTCAAAGCCGGCGGCCAGGGATACGGTGTCCTCATCCAGGTTGGGCTCGAAATACTTGACCTCCACACCGGCGGGAATGGCATAGCGGTCAAAGCCGGGAATGTCGTAGGACTTGGTATCAAAGAAAGCAAGTTTCATAGGGTGTTCCTCCTTTTTTAATTCGATAATATTATATCGAATAGAACGGCATTTGTCAAGAGTGAATCGAAAAAAATAAGAAAGGCGGCTGGGGCGGGTGACATTGCAGAAATAACCCTTGCACAACCCTTATTCTATGTGCTATAATGCAGAAAATACCATCGAAGGAGCATATTATGGAGAAAATCATTGCCCTGATTCGCAAACACTGGGATGTCATCGCCTATCTGGTCTTTGGCGTTTTGACCACGGCCGTCAACTATCTGGTGTATCTGCCGGTTTACAATCTGCTGGGGCTGTCCGCCGCCGTCAGCAATATGATCGCCTGGGTGGTGGCGGTGGCCTTTGCCTTTGTCACCAACAAGCCCTTTGTCTTCCGCAGCCACGACTGGTCCGCCAAGGTGGTGCTGCCGGAGCTGACCAAGTTCGTGGGCTGCCGCCTGGCCTCCGGGGTCATGGAAACGGTGATTCTGCTGATTACCGTGGACCTGCTGGGCTGGAATGGCAATCTCTGGAAAATCATCACCAGCGTCCTGGTGGTGGTGCTCAACTACTTCGCCAGCAAGCTGCTGGTGTTCCGGAAGAAGTAATTTCGGCACAGAAAAAAGAGGAATCCCTCCCTGACCGGGAGGGATTCAGCGCGTCGAAAAAGCCTCGCAGAGTTTGCCGCCGCAGCGGCAAATAAATTCTAAATCATTTTCGGCCGGGGCGCGTACCTGGACGAAAATACATCTCAGACTGCAAGTGTGGAATTTGTACGCCATAGGCGTACAAATTATGCACGCAGCAGGCTGCATCCCCTCTGTCGGAAAGCCCCGAAGGGGTTTTTCGACAGACTGAGTCCCTCCCTGACCGGGAGGGATTCTTTGTATCCTGCCGTAAAATTTACAAAAAGTTTGGGAACTCCCCGGTGCCTGTGATAAAATATCAGTAGAACTGTGATTTGGAGGTGGGCTCTTTGGCATTTGTAGAATTCCATGATGTGGGGAAGACCTATCACATGGGCGAGGTGGAAATCCACGCGCTGCACGATGCCTCCTTTGAGGTGGAAAAGGGGGAGCTGGTGGTGATTGTGGGGCCCTCCGGCGCCGGGAAAACCACGCTTTTGAATATTTTGGGCGGCATGGACACCCTGTCCACCGGCACCGTCACCCTGGACGGCCGGGACATCTCCTCCATGAACAAGCGCCAGCTGACGGAGTACCGGCGGCTGGACGTGGGCTTTGTGTTTCAGTTTTACAACCTCATCGGCAATCTGACGGCTCTGGAAAATGTGGAGCTTGCCAACCAAATCTGCAAAAATCCCCTGGATGCACGGACGGTGCTGCAGGAGGTGGGCCTGGGGGCCCGGGCCAAGAATTTCCCCAGCCAGCTCTCCGGCGGCGAGCAGCAGCGGGTGGCCATCGCCCGGGCGCTGGCCAAAAATCCCAAGCTCCTGCTGTGCGACGAGCCCACTGGCGCATTGGACTATCAGACCGGCAAGGCCATTTTGCAGCTTTTGCAGGACACCGGCCGGAAAACCGGCATGACCGTCATCATCATCACCCACAACTCCGCCCTGACCGCCATGGCGGACCGGGTGATTCGGGTGAAAAACGGCACCGTCAGCTCCATCACGAAAAACGACCACCCTCAGGACATCAGGGAGATTGAATGGTAATGAAACGCAATGCCATGGCAAAAAACCTGAGCCAGTCCATTCGGCGCTCCTTCGGCCGCTACATTGCCATTGCGGCCATTATTGCCCTGGGCGCCGGGCTGTTTTTGGGCCTGCTGATGACCAAGACCGACATGGTGGCCACGGGCCAGGCCTACATGGACCGGCAGAATATGTTCGACTTCCGGCTGCTCAACGACTACGGCTGGACACAGGAGCATCTGGAAGCAATTGAAGCCCTCCCGGAGGTCAAGGATGCGGAGGGCGTTGTTTTCATGGACTTTATTGCCCAGCTTCAGGGCAGCCAGGAAAATTCCGTCTACCGCTTCTACCAAATCCCCGAGCAGGTGAACCGCCTGGAGCTCCGGGGCGGGCGGATGCCGGAAAAGCCCGACGAGTGCCTGGCCGACGGCTATAACGGCGGCGAGGCCCTTCTGGGCAAAACCGTGACCCTGTCCCAGAGCAACAGCGAGGACAGCCTCGAGGCGGTGACCGTCAAGACCTTCACGGTGGTGGGCTATGTGGCCACGCCGCTGTACATGGACATGAACCGGGGCACCACCTCGGTTGGCAGCGGCACCCTTGCAAACTATTTTTTCATTCCCCGGGATGCCTTCGATGTGGACTATTTCATGGAAATCGACATCACCCTGCCCCAAACCTATGCCGTTTATTCAGACCGCTACAAGCAGGCCCTGGACGACGCTGAGGAGGCCCTGGAGCCAGCCCTGACGGAGCTGGCAAACCAGCGCTTCCGGGAGGTAAAAAAGGAAGCGGAGCAGGCCTATGCAGATGGGGTGGAGGAATACCAGGACGGCAGGAAGGAGCTGGCAGACGCCATTTTGGAGGCGGAGGACCGGCTTCACGGGGCATGGACGGAGCTGCGCAGCGGCCAGGAGGAGCTGGCCGAAAGCCGGAAAAAGCTGGAGGACGGCGAGCTGGAGCTGAAAATCGGCCAGGTGTCCCTGAACGAAAAGAAGCGCCAGATGAGCGCCGCCCGGAAGGCCTTTGAAACGGAAAAGGCCGCAGCCCTGGAGCGAATCGACGAGCAGTGGCAGGACCTGGAGCAGCGGGACCAGGCCATGCGTCCTGGCTATGAGAAGGCCTGCGCTGAAATCAAAAGACTGGACGAGGAAATCCGGACGCTGGATCAGGAATCGGCGGAGCTTTCGGCGGAAATCGCCGCCATTGACGCTGAAATGGAATCCATGTTCAGCGACCCCGACTCTCTGCTGGACCCGGACCTCCAGGCCCAGATGACCTCCCTGATGACCCGGCGCAGCGAGCTTGCCGCCCGTCAGATGGAGTGTAGTGCCAGCCGCACAGTGCTGGAAGGCCAGAAGGCGGAGCATCAGATGACGGTTCTTGCCTATGAGGCTCTGGACGTGGAATACGAGGCGCTGTATCAGCAGGAGGCGGTGCTGGATGCCGCCGAGGACGTGCTGAAAATGGCCCAGCAGCAGATTGATGCCGGGCAGAAGGAGCTGAGCGCCGCCCGGAGCCAGCTGACCGCCGGCTGGGCCAAGCTCAACGAGGGCGAGAAGGAGCTGGACGACGGCTGGAAGGAATACGAAAGCGGCAAAAAGGACGCCGACCGGGAGCTGCGCAAGGGCATCCGGGAGCTGAAGGACGGCAAGGCGGACCTGGAACAGGCCAGAGCGGACATCGATGCCATGGAGCCCAGCGATGTGTACCTGCTGGACCGGGCCACGAACCAGGGTTACAACAACCTGGAAAGCAGCTCCGACATTGTGGCGGGGGTGTCCCGGGTGATGCCGGTGTTCTTCCTGCTGGTGGCCTCCCTGGTGTGCATCACCACCATGACCCGGATGATTGACGAGGAGCGGACCCAGATTGGCACGCTGAAGGCCCTGGGCTACCGGGATGGGGCCATCATCGGCAAATACCTGGCCTACTCCGGCACAGGCGCCGTCCTCGGCTGCGGCCTGGGGGTTCTGGCGGGCAGCGTGGTCTTCCCTCAGATTTTGTGGAACGCCTACTGCATCATGCTCTACATCACCCCCAATGTGGTGCTCACCATCGACTGGCCCCTGTGCCTGGGGGTGTCGGCACTGTACACCGGCGTGATGCTTTTTGTCACCTGGTACAGCTGCCACAGGACCCTGGCCGAGCACCCTGCGGAGCTGATTCGCCCCAAGGCACCCAACGCAGGCAAGAAAATTCTGCTGGAATACCTGCCCTTCTGGGAGAAAATCCCCTTCCTGGACAAGGTGTCCCTGCGCAACATCTTCCGCTACCGCCAGCGGCTTGCCATGATGCTGGTGGGCATCGGCGGCTGCACCGCCCTGCTGCTGACGGGCTTCGGCCTCCGGGACTCCATCGTCAACGTGGTGGACTACCAGTTTGCAGAGGTCACCAACTATGATATGTCCGTCTATTTCCAGGAGGGCCTGACCAAGAGCCAGCAAAGCAGTTTTCTCAGCCAGGTGGCGGCGGATGCGAAGGATACCATGTTCTACCACCAGAGCAGCGTGGACCTCCTGTTTGACGAGCAGCAGAAGGGGGTGTATCTGCTCTCCGGCGGGGAGAAAATGGCGGATTTCATCCAGCTGCACAGCGCAGGGCATCAGCTGCCGCTGCCAGAAAAAGGCCAGGTATTGCTGTCCGTGGGCGCTGCCGAGGCGCTGCACATCGACGTGGGAGATGTGGTCCGGCTGCGAAACGCCGACCTGGAGACATTGGAGGTCACCGTCAGCGGCATTTTTGACAATCACGTTCACAACTACGCCATTGTGGCCCCGGAGACCGTCCGGGACCAGTGGGGGAGCCTGCCGGAGGAGCAGATGGCCTTCCTGACGGTGAAGGACGGGGTGGATGTCCACCAGCTGGGTGCAAAAGTGTCGGATTTAAGCTATGTCATGAACATTGCCGTCAGCCAGGACATTGCCGACACCGTAGGCGGCATGATGGAGGCTCTGGACGGGGTGGTGTGGGTCATTGTCTTCTGCGCCGGGCTTCTGGCGGTGATTGTGCTGTACAACCTGACCAACATCAACATCAACGAGCGGCTCCGGGAGATTGCCACCATCAAGGTCCTGGGTTTCAACGCCGTGGAGACCGCCGCCTATGTGTTCAAGGAGAACATGACCCTGACGGTGGCGGGGACCCTGCTGGGCCTGCCCCTGGGCATGGGGCTGCTGGTGTTCGTGATGAGCCAGATAAAAATTGACCTGGTGTGGTTCAAGCCCCTGGTGGAGCCCATTTCCTATGTGTGGGCCATCGCCCTGACCTTCCTGGCCGCCATCGCCGTGAATTTCATCTTCTACTTCAAGCTCCAAAAAATCAACATGGCGGAAGCACTGAAATCCGTGGAATAAAAAACTGTGCAAAAAGGTCCCGGGGAAATTTTTCCCGGGACCTTTTTCTAACGTTTTCCAGTCAAAATAAAGGCAATCAGCTGCTCTGCATCCTCAAAATCGTCATAATCCCCGGTGATTCCCTACCGGTGGCAGACGACTCCGTTCATGCCAGCCGCTCCTTTAAGTACAAAATCGCCTGCCGGTACCCCTCCAGCCCCTGGCCCTTGATGGTCTTGACACAGGCCCTTCCAGCGTAGGACACCTGGCGGAAGGGCTCCCGGGCGTCCACGTCGGAGATGTGGACCTCCACCGCCGGGATGGACACCGCCTTCAGGGCATCCAGAATGGCCACCGACGTGTGGGTGTAGGCCGCCGGGTTGATGACGATGCCGTCCACCCGTCCGTAGGCCCACTGAATCTTATCCACCAGGTCCCCCTCGTGGTTGGACTGGTACTGCTCGATGTCCAGGCCTTCGGCCCGGGCGGTGTCCTCCAGCAGGCGCAGCAGGTCGGCGAAGGTGCTTTTTCCGTAAATTCCCGGCTCCCGAATGCCCAGCATATTGAGGTTGGGGCCGTTCAGCACCAGAATTTTCATAATGTTTCCTCCAAACGGGCCGCAATGGCTTCTGCGGCGTTTTCGTCACTTTGAACGGTTAAATCGGCGGCTTTTTCATAGAGCGGACGGCGGATGCGGTACATTTCTTCCAGCTTCCCCCCCTGGGAAAGGGGCCGGCCGTCGGTGGCCAGGGCGGCGGTATCCCGTTGGAGCCAGCACACAGTGCTGTTCTGCCACAGCAGAGGCAGGTTCTCCGCCTGGGTGACGCAGCCTCCGCCGGTGGCGAGGACCAGCCCGGACTCCCTGGAAAACCGCTCCAAAACCGCCGTTTCCCGGGCCCGGAACCCATCCTCGCCCTCCCGGGCGAAGATATCGGGGATGGAGCACCCGGCATCCTTCACAAGTTCATCGTCTAAATCCACAAATTTCCGCCCCAGCCGTTGTGCAAGCTGCCGCCCGACGGTGGTCTTTCCGCAGCCGGGCATTCCAACGAGGGCGATGTTTTTCATCTGCACGCTGAGCCTGCGGTGAATGGGGGCGATGACCGCATCGGAAATGGGCTGGCCGGTGAAATACTCCGCCGCCTCCTTGGCCTGGGCCACCAGCATCCACAGCCCGTTCTCGCCGGGGATTCCCAGCGCCTCGGCATCCAGCAGCAGCCGGGTTTTGGCCGGGTTGTAAATCACATCCAGCACCCCCTCCAAATGGGGAAAAGCCGCCAAATCCAGGGGAGAAACCCCATTTTTCGGGTACATTCCAACGGGGGTGGCGTTGACGATGAGACAGGCGTCCGCATGGCGGCAGAGGTTACCGTAGTTGTTCTCCCCGGACCGGGAAATCACGATGGGAGTCGCCCCCAGGTCCCTGAGGGCCTGGACGGCAGTGCCGGAGGCCCCGCCGCTGCCCAGCACCAGCGCCTTCCGGCCCTGAACAGGAATGCCGCTGTGCTGCACCAGAGAGACAAAGCCGAAATAATCGGTGTTGTGGCCCAGCAGGGCCCCATCCGGGCGGCGGACCACGGTGTTCACCGCCCCCATTTTTTCCGCCGCAGGGGTCAGCTCGTCCAAAAAGGGAATGACCGTCTTTTTATAAGGAATGGTTACGTTAATGCCGGTAAAATCCCCGTTTTTCAGGAAATCCCCCACCTCATCCGGCTCCTTTTCAAAGAGGGAATAGGGGTAGTCCCCCAGCATGGCGTGAATCTGAGGGGAGTAGGAGTGGCCCAAAACCCGGCCCAGCAGTCCGCAGTTCATCAGACCACCTCGGTGTAGCTGCCCAAATACTTAAATTCCTCGCACAGCTCGTCCAGCTCGCACATCAGCTGCACAAACTCCCCGGAGTAGATGGAGGTTTCCAGGTCGAAATAGAACATGAACTCAAACTCCCGGTCGGGAATGGGCCTGGATTCCAGCTTGGTCACGTTGATGCCCAGGGTGTAAAGCCGGGCCAGCACCTTGTACAGAGCGCCGGGCCTGTGGTTGAGAATCATCATAATGCTGGTCTTGTCGGAGCCGGGATAGATTTCCAGATTCTTGCTGATGCAGATGAACCGGGTCCGGTTGTTGCCCTTGTCCTGGACGGCGGCGGCCAGGCAGCTCAGGCCGTACAGCTCGGCGCAGGACCGGCTGGACAGGGCGGCCACGTCCTTCCGGCCCGAGGAGGCCACCATCTCCGCCGCAATGGCGGTGTTGCCCACGGGAATCACGTTGACTCCGGGCAGGCTCTGCAAAAAGTCCTGGCACTGGCTGATGGCCTGCTCGTGGGAGTAGACCTCCCGGATGTCGGAGAGCTTGGTGCCGGGATTGACCAGCAGATTGTGGTCCACCTTCAGGCGGAAGGTGCGGACGATGGAGAAATTGTGCTGAATCATCAAATCGTAGACCTTTTTCACAGACCCGGCGGTGGAGTTTTCAATGGGCAGAATGCCGTACTGGCACATCCCCTGGTCAATGGCGGAGAAAACCGCCTCAAAGTTCTTGAAATACAGGATAAAGGGGTTTTTAAACATTTTTTCGCAGGCAATTTGGGAATAAGCTCCCTCCACGCCCTGGCAGGCCACCATGGGGGCCTGGGGGAAGAGCTTGGGCGTATTCTCAATGGCCCGGGTGATTTCGCCGTACAGGGGGCTGACAGCCCCGTTTCGCTTGCTCTGGTAGCTGCGGCTCAGCTCAAAGAGCATGGAGTACAGCACCCGGGTGTAGTTTTCCATGTCGGGTCCGGCCTTTTTCGCCACGTCCTGGAGCTTTTCCCGCTCCCGGGCCGGGACGAAAATGGGCAGATGCTGCTCCTTTTTCACATCGGCAATCCGGGCGGCCACGTCCATCCGCTGGCAGAACAGACGGACCAGCTCCTCGTCAATTTGGTCGATTTCTCCACGTAAATCCTTCAATTCCATATTATTTCCTCCTGTTTGTTTGGGTATTTCCAAGGAATAAATCAAAAATGGCGATTGCGGCGGCGGCCTCCGCCACCGGCACTGCCCGGGGCACGATGCAGGGGTCGTGGCGGCCATGGACCTCAAGCACCCGGCTTTCTCCCCGGCTGAGGGACACGGAGAGCTGGGGCCGGGAGATGGAGGGGGTGGGCTTGAAGGCCGCCCGGAAAATCAGGGGCATCCCGTTGGAAATGCCGCCCAGAATGCCGCCGCAGTGGTTGGTGCAGGTGCGGACCTGGCCGTCTGCCATGGTAAAATCGTCGTTATTTTCGCTGCCCAGCATGGCCGCAGCGGCGAAGCCTGCGCCGAATTCCACGCCCTTCACGGCGGGAATGCCGTAGAGAATTTGGGCCAGCCGCCCCTCCATGCCGCCGAACATGGGCTCTCCCAGACCGGCGGGCAGACCGGTGACGGCGCACTCCACAATGCCCCCCACGCTGTCCCCCTGCTCCCGGGCGGCGGCAATGGCCGCCCGCATTTTTTCACCGGCGGCAGGGTCCAGTACCGGAAAGTCCGTCCCGATGTCCTCTGTCTGGGGGTGCAGGTCGTCAAAGGGCAGGTCCTTCACGGCGGCAATGGCGTAAATGTGGGCGTGGATTTCAACGCCCTCCGCCCGGAGCCACTGCTTACACAGACCTCCGGCGATGCACAGGGGAGCTGTCAGCCGGCCGGAGAAATGGCCGCCGCCCCGGGGGTCCTGAAAGCCGCCGTATTTCACCTGGGCGGTGTAGTCGGCGTGGCCGGGCCGGGGGCAGTCAGTAAGGTCCGCATAGTCCCCGGACCGGGTGTTGCTGCTTCGGATGACCGCCGCAATGGGGGCCCCGCAGGTGAAGCCGTCCAGCAGTCCGCTTAAGAACTCCGGGGCATCCGCCTCCTTCCGGGGGGTGGACCAGGCGTTCTGCCCGGGGGCTCGGCGGCTGAGAAAGGCCTGCAATTCAGCAAAATCAACAGGCAGACCCGCCGGAATGCCGTCCAGGGTCATGCCCACGGCGGGGCCGTGGGACTGGCCGAAAATGGATAATTTCAAATTTTCACCGTAGGTACTGCTCATAATTTCCTCCTAACCGGCGGTATTCCTCCCAAAACTGGGGATAGGACTTTCCCACGGATTCCGCCCCCAGAATGGTCACTCTTTCCGTGCAGACCGTGGCACCAACGGCAGCGGACATGGCGATGCGGTGGTCGCCCACGCTGTCCACGGTGCCGCCGGTCAGGCCGGTGCCGTAGACGGTCAGGCTGTTTTCATCGGCCTCCGCCCGGCCTCCCAGGGCCTCCACCATGGCAATCACCGAGGCCACCCGGTCGGACTCCTTCAGCCGAAGCCGCCGGATATCGGTGAACACCGCCCCCTTGTTGCAGGCGGCCACGATGGACAAAATGGGCACCAAATCCGGGATGTCAGCGGCAGAAATGGTGGAAAAATCGGACAATTGGGGAATCAGCTCTGCCGCCGCCCGGTCGCCCTGGGCCGAGGCAGGGGAGAGGTTCGTAACCTCCAGCCGACTGCCAAGAGCCTGGGCCGCCAGGAAAAAGGCGGCGTTACTCCAATCCCCCTCCACCGCCAGGGTCCCCGGGGACCGCAGAAGTCCCCCTTCCAGGGTCAGGTCCCGGGACCGGACCCCAAAGGCTTCCAGAGCGTCCAGGGTCATTTGAATGTAGGGCCGGGATTCCAGCTTCCCCGTGGGGATGACCCGGCTTTTTCCCGGCAGAATGGCCGCCGCCAGCAGCAGCCCGGTGATGAACTGGCTGGAAACGCCGCCGTCGATGGTGAAATCGCCGGGGTGCAGCTGCCCTTCACAGCGGACGGTGTCCGCCGTGGGCCGGGACAGGTGGCAGCCCATCCGTTCCAGCTCCTCCCACAGGGGGGACAGGGGCCGCTTGGGCAGCCGCCCTTCCAGCTGAAACACCGCCCCACAGCCGAGAGCTCCCGCTACCGGCAGCAAAAACCGGAGGGTGGAGCCGCTGTCATGGCAGTTCAAAACCGGATTTTTGCAGGGGGTTTCGATAGGCTCCACTTCGAACCCCAGGCTTGTCCGAACAATTCTGGCTCCCAGCGCCTGCAGGCATCCGGCGGTGGCCTCGATATCCCGGTTGGTCTCCGGGCAGAGGAGGGTGGTGCGGCCCCGGCCCAGGGCGGCGCAGATCAGCAGCCGATGGGCCTGGGACTTGGAGGGAATGGCGGCCACGGTCCCCGTCAGCTTTTTGGGGTAAATGGTAATGTCCATATCAAAGCCCCGCTTCCAGGATGGATTCCAGCCGGTCCACAGGGGTGGGCACCACGGCGCAGTCCCCAATGGCCCGGGGAATGATGAGATTCACCGTGCCGCCGGTGCGCTTTTTGTCGGACAGCATATGACAAATCAGGACTTCCGCCGGATACCGGGTGTCAGTGGGTAGGCCGAACCGTTCCAGCAGGGCCAGCAGACGGCCACAGTCGGGAATATTTGCGGCCCGGCAGATGACGGCCATGCCAATGGCAACCCCCTGGCCGTGGGACAGGGCAAAGGCGCTTTCCGCCTCCACAGCGTGGCCCACGGTGTGGCCCAGATTCAGCTTCATTCTGGCCCCGGTGTCAAATTCGTCCTCCCGGACCACGTCCCGCTTCAGCGTGACGCACCGGCTGACCACCTGCTCCCGGTCAAAGCCCGGGCCCGCTTCCTCCAGATAGGCAAAGAGGGCCGGGTCGTAGAGCATGGCGTACTTGATGACCTCGGCGCAGCCGTCCCGGAAAACTGCCTCCGGCAGGGAAGCCAGGGTGTCCAGGTCGCACAGCACCAGGCTGGGCTGGCAGAAGGCCCCCGCCAGGTTCTTCCCGGCAGGCAGGTTAATGGCGGTTTTGCCGCCCACGGAGGAATCCACAGCGGCCAGCAATGTGGTGGGGACCTGGACGAACCGGATGCCCCGGAGGAAGCAGGCGGCGGCAAAGCCCCCCAGATCCCCCACCACGCCGCCGCCCAGGGCCACAATCATATCCGACCGGCTCAGCTGCCGGGCGGCCAGGAAATTCAGAAGCTCCAAAAAGACGGTGCCATTCTTGGAGGCCTCCCCGGCGGGGAACACATAAGAGCAGACGGCAAACCCCTCCCGCTCCAGGCTCTCCTGCACGATCTCCCCATACAGAGGCCAGACGGTGGTTTCGCTGACGATGCAGATTTTTTCCGCCTTCCCCAGCTTCCGCACTTCCGTGCCGATGGTGCCAAGAAGCCCGTGGCCGATGACAATATTGTAGTTTTTGGACGCTGTTACGGGCACTGTGGTCATCCGTCCACCGCCTCCTTCTGCTTTTTGCCTGCTTCCAGCAGGCGTGTCAGCTCCGCTTCGTCGCCCCGGGCAATGGCGTCCCGGTAGGCGGCGAGATGATTCATATAGGTATCCAGCTCAAAAAGCACATTTTCCCGGTTGTCCAGGAACAATTCCGCCCACATCTGGGGATTCAGCCAGGCGACCCTTGTCAGGTCCCGGTAGCTTCCGGCGGAGAAGCCCTTGTGATGGAGGGCAGTGGGGGATTTGATAAAGGCGTTGCTCAAAATATGGGGCATCTGGGAGGTAAAGGCAATCATTTTATCGTGGTCCCGGGCGGTGGTCACCGAGAAGGAGCCGAATTCGCAGGGGGCCAATGCGGCCTTCACCCGGTCCAGCAGGAGAATATCGTCAAACACCGGCGGCACCAGCACCATGGGCGCACCCCGGAACAGGGTGGCCCGGCTGTACTTAAAGCCGGAAAACTGGGACCCGGCCATGGGGTGGCCGCCCACAAAGGTGAAGCCGAACTGCGCGGCCACCGGGAAGCACCGGGCGCAGATTTTTTCCTTGGTGCCGCAGCAGTCCAGCACCAGAGCGTCCTTGGACACAAAACGGGCGTTTTCCTCCAGCCAGGCGGCGGAGCCGTCGGGGTAGATGGCCAGCAGAAGAAGGCCGCATTTGGAAATGCCTTCCGCATCCAGCCGCCCGTGGACCGCTCCCGCCAGCATGGCGAAGGACAGCATGGCCTCGTCCGTGTCGGCGGCCAGCACCGTGTGGCCCGCCATGGCATAGGCCCGGGCCATGGAGCCGCCGATGAGGCCCAGCCCTAAAATTCCAACGGTCATAGGATGGCCTCGCGGATTTTCTGCACCTTTTTGTTCAGTGCGTCAAACTGGACGGGGGTCAGGGACTGCGCGCCGTCGCACAGGGCGCAGGAGGGGTTGTTGTGGACCTCAATCATAATGCCGTCGGCCCCGCAGGCAGCGGCGGCGTAGGCCATGGGGGCCACCAGGTTGGCCTTGCCGGTGGCGTGGCTGGGGTCCACCACCACGGGCAGGTGGGTCAGATTGTGCAGCACCGTCACGGCGGACAGGTCCAGGGTGTTCCGGGTGGCGGTCTCAAAGGTGCGGATGCCCCGCTCGCAGAGAATCACCCGGTCGTTGCCCTCGCTCATAATGTACTCGGCGCTCATCAGCAGCTCCTGGATGGTGTTGGCCAGGCCCCGCTTCAGCAAAATGGGCTTGTTTGTCTTGCCCAGCTCCTTCAGCAGGTCAAAATTCTGCATATTCCGGGCGCCCACCTGGATGATGTCCACGTCCGCAAACAGGTCCAGAGTGGAGATGTTCATAATCTCCGTGACGATGGGCAGGCCCGTGGCCTCCCGGGCCTTCATCAGCAGCTGAATGCCTTCGCCCTTCATGCCCTGGAAGGCGTAGGGAGAGGTCCGGGGCTTGAAGGCGCCGCCCCGGAGAATGTTGGCCCCGGAGGCCTTGACGGCCTGGGCCACCTCAATAATCTGGTCCTCGGATTCTACGGAGCAGGGACCGGCAATCATGGCGAAATGGCCGCCGCCGATTTTTACGCCGCCTACCTCCACCACGGTGTCCAGGGGGTGGAACTTCCGGTTGGCCTGCTTGAAGGGCTCGCTCACCCGCTTGACGGAATCCACCATGTCCAGGCTTTTCAGCAGGTCCATGTCCACCCGGCTGGTGTCGCCCACCAGACCCAGGACCGTGACCTCGGCGCCCTGGGAAATGTGGACGTCCAGATTCATATTTTTCAGCCAGCTCACCAGATGCTCCACCTGGCTGGGGGTTGCGTCGTGCTTTAAAATTGCAATCATAACTGTCATCTCCTAAAAAATACCGCCGCACGAGAAATTCGTGCGGCGGCGAAAATACGGTTTTGCAGCAGGAAAAGGGTTGCAGCACAAATCTCTATTACTTTTTACCGGTAAAAAAGTAATAGCTAAAGTAAAACTGTGCAGCATTGACCATGACCATGGAATTGTCCTCCGTCCTGTAGCTGCGGACATTATACCACGGCCGGTGGAATAATGCAAGTGCTATTTTTCTGTAATTGTACCCGTTTTATTGGACGGATGCTGTGATACAATTTGAAATATCAAACCGCCCTGCCTTGCAGGCGGGGAATATCAGGAGGATGCACCATGGAGTATTTGGAAAAGCTGAACGAAAGCCAGCGGCAGGCGGCGATGACCACCGAGGGGGCGGTCCGGGTGGTGGCGGGGGCCGGGTCCGGTAAAACCGGGACCCTTACCGCCCGGTATCTGTACCTGGTGGACCAGCTGGGCATTTCCACCGCCAACATCCTCTGCGTCACCTTCACCAACAAGGCCGCCGCTGAGATGAAAAAGCGCATCCGCCGGTTCCTGCCCGACCGGGACCTGGGGCGCATTACCACCTTCCACGGCTTCTGTGTGGGACTATTGAAGGAGGACTGCCATGTGGTCCAGTACCCCAGCACCTTCATCGTCCTGGACCAGGAGGACAAGGAGGCCATGCTCCGCTGGGTCTTTGAGGACCTGGGGCTCACCAGCCGGGACATGACCATCAAGGAGGCCATCGACCACATCGGCTGGCGAAAGGGGGGCCGGGGCTATGTGAAAACCCTCATCGGCAGCCCCGAGGCCCTGCTGAAGCTGGCCCAGGAGGCCGCCACCCTGAAAGACAAGGTCATGTACCGCTTCTTCTACGAGCAGCGCAAGTGCTACGGCCTGGATTTTGACGATCTCATCTACTTCACCCTCTACATTCTGGAGCAGGACCGTCAGGTCCGGGAGAAGTGGCAGCGGCGGCTGGAATACATCATGGTGGACGAATTTCAGGACATCGACAAGGACCAGTACGCCCTGGCGGACATTCTCTCCGGCTACCACAGAAATCTGTTCGTGGTGGGGGACCCGGACCAGACCATCTACACCTGGCGGGGGGCCGATGTGAAATTCATTCTGGAATTTGACGCCCGCCATGAAAATGTGAAAACCATCTACCTGAACACCAACTACCGCTCGGCCCCGGAGATTCTGGCGGCCTCCAACGCCCTCATCGACAAAAACCGGGAGAGGCTTAAAAAGCAGCTCACCGCCGTCCGGCCCTCGGCCCCCAAGCCCCTGTACTTCCACGCCAAAACCGCCGCCCTGGAGGCGGACTGGATTACCGCCAACATCCGCGCCCTCCGGGAGGCGGGAAAGCCAATGTCCGGCATGGCGGTGCTCTACCGGGCCCACTATGTGTCCCGGGCCATTGAGGAATCTCTGATTCGCAATAAAATCCCCTACATCCTCTACTCCGGCGTGGAATTTTACAAGCGCAAGGAAATCAAGGACGTGCTGTGCTACCTCAGAATGATTTACAGCGGCGACGATGTCAGCTTCCTGCGCACCGTCAACGACCCCCGCCGGGGGGTGGGCCGGACCCGGATTGCCGCCCTGAAGGACTACGCCCAGCTCTACGGGTGCAGCCTTTACGAGGCGCTGGCTTCCAATCTGGAAACGGACCTGTTCCGCCGGAGCCGGGCCAGGGACTATGTGCGGCTGATTGAAAAATTCCGGGCCATTTACGACGGCCTGGACCTGACGGACCTGCTGGCCCAGGTTCTCAGCGAAAGCGGCTACGAGGATATGCTGCGGACCTGCGCCGAGGAGGAGCGGCTGGACAACCTGGCGGAATTAAAGCAGGCCATTTACGATTTCCAGCGGAAGGCAGGAGAAACGGTGACCCTGGGCAATTACCTGGACCATGCGGCCCTGTTTACCAACATGGACCAGACCGAGCGGACCCAGGCGGTGAAGCTGATGACCGTCCACGCCGCCAAGGGGCTGGAATTTCCGGTGGTGTTCCTGGCGGGACTGTCCGAGGGGATATTCCCCGGGAAACGGGCCAACACCCGGGAAAAGCTGGAGGAGGAGCGGCGGCTGGCCTACGTGGCCTTCACCCGGGCCCAGGACCGGCTGCTGCTGTCAGATGCCGCCGGCAGCAACTACGACGGCTCCTTCCGCAGCCCCAGCCGGTTCCTGTTCAATGCGGAAAAGGAGAACGTGGACTACGCCGTGCCTCTGGACCCGGCGCTGGAGGAGCGGACCCGGGAGAGCATCAGCAAAACCGAGGGCAGGGGAGAGGGGACTCCGAGGCTCTCCCAGTGGGTGGGAAAGCGCATCCGCCACCCGGTGTTCGGCGAGGGCAGCGTTATCGGAACCCCCCGTGACCAGGAGGGCTACATCATCCAGTTCGACACCATCCACACCCCCAGAACCTTTGGCCCGGCGGTGAAGCTGGAGGTCCTTGCGTAACAGAAAAGCCCTCCCGGCCGGGAGGGCTTTTACAGTAGCATCGTAATCAGCGGATGGACCAGGAACATGGTGGCGACGGCCAGGCCGCATATCCAGTACACATCCCGGCTGTCGTTGTCCGGAATCATGGAGGGGGACAGCCACTGGACGAAAATGGCCAGCACATAGCCTGCCAGGGTCCCGGCGGTGTTGGTCATGAGGTCGTTAACGTCGGTGGCCCGGGGGGTCAGCAGCTGGAACAGCTCCACAAAGGCCGATGCTCCCAGCCCAAACAGCAGGGTCCGCAGCGGCTGCCGGAACCGCCGCCAGAGCATGGGGAGAAAGAACCCCAGAGGCAGAAAAAACAGGACATTCAAAAGGCTGCTCCGGTAATCCGAGAACATATAGGCAAAAAAGCTGAGATTCACCCGGGGCCGGTAGGTCACCCTGTGAAAGCCGGGAAGTCCCGCCGCCGCATAGACACCGCACAGATACACCGCAAACAGCAGATACTGCACCGTCAACCCGGTGTCCTGATGTCGCCGTCTGCCCAGCAGGAAAAACACGGGTGTCAGCACCAGCGTCCCCACCGCAGCGTCCAGGGACAGGGAAATCACTCTGTACATCAGATAGGCTGGACAAACAGCACCGCCAGCACACAGCAGCAGGCCGTCAGGGCGAAGCGGGTGTCGGTGTAGATGCTGGCCGGCTGGGCGTCATACTCCCGGTGATACTGACTGATGGCCTCCATGATGCTCACCGCCGTCCGGGGGTTCACCTGGGGGTCCTGCTTCATGTAGTCCAGGAAGTGGTTTTGCAGCTCCGCCTCATAGACCCGGTGCTCCTCCAGGTCCGTGGTGAACCAGTCGTTGTGGGCCAGGGTGAAGGCATCGGCAGTATAGTGAATCAGCTTGCCCAGGGTGTAGAAGTCGAAGCAGTTCAGCCGCTCCTTCCCCTCCAGCCGCCAGGAAATCCGCCGCATGAACCGGCGGGCGTTGCGGTAATTGTGGCCCCGCAGCCACTGGTGGCGGATAGAACCTTTGAAATATGTAGCGGGATTCCGGTCCGGCTCCACACAGCCGATGAGAAAGGCTCTGCGATGGATTTTGGAGGCTCCCGCCAGATAATGCTCCGTCAGATACTGACCCAGACAAATGTGACTTTTTCCGCGCATCCGATTGGCTCCTTTGCATTTCATTCGGCAGCATTATATCACACTTTATCCTGCAATGTGTGAATTCCGGAAGAAATCTGGGTTTTCCATAAGGAAGGACCGCCGCCGGGCCGGTGCCTTTGTGGAATCCGACAAGGAAAGCCCCGGATTGTGCAGAACACACAATCCGGGGCGGAGAAATTCATACAATTTTACGGGATAATGGTAAAATCTGCCTCGGCCAGCAGCTGGCCGTCGATGAGGATATTCAGGGTGTAGTCCCCGGCATAGTCCGGTGCGTTGGGCACGTCCAGCTCGCCCAGCTTGGTGTCGCCGCCCTCCCAGATTTCCTTCCAGATTTTCTTCTGCTGGCCGGTGAGGCTGCTGATAACCCGGCCGTCGGCATCCCGGATGACAAACAGCACGCTTACCTGCTCGCCGGGGTGGTAGAAGGTTTTGCTGCTTTCCAGCACCACGGAAATGGACTCGCCCGGGGTAAATTCGCTGGTGAAGTCCTCGGCGCTGAGGCTTTCATACCGCCAGCCCGCCTTCTCCGGGGTTTTCAGCAGCCGGGCGGTGACATCCCCGGCGGCCAGCCCGTTTTTCTCATAGGCCGGGGCCTGGCCGGAGGTGTGGGTCTGGACGCTGTTGAACACGGTGACGCCGTCGGCGGCCCGGAGCTCAAAGCGGTACTTGGCATCGCTGATGCGGGGCATCAGCACCACCTGGGCGGTGTCGGATTTGAGGACGCTCTGGCCTGCGCTGCCGTCCACGCTGTACAGCAGCAGCCAGCCGCCCTCGGGGGCGTCGCCGTCATAGTCCCAGGAGATGGTCAGGCCGTCGTCCTGCTCCTCCACCCGGAAATCGGTGACGGTGATGGGGCTGGCGGTGATGCTGGCCCGGGCGGCCTGGGTCATGCCCGAGGCCACAATCTCCACGGTGTAGCTGACGCTGGAGTCCAGGCCGGTGAAGTAGGCCTCGGTGTCCTGCACGGTGAACTCCTGCTCATAGCCGCTGTCGCTGTAGCAGCGGACCTTCCAGCTGTCCACCACAATGTCGCCGGGGGATTTCCACCGGACGGTGACATCCCCGCCGCCGGCGGTGGTGACGTTGATATCCTCCGCCAGAATCAGCCGGGCGGCCATGACATCCAGGGTGGTTTTGCCGCCCAGGGACAGGTCCTCACCGGCATCCAGGGTGAAGGTGTACACCTTGCCCACCTTCAGCCCCTCCAGGGTCAGGGAGTGGCCGGTGAAGGTCTCGGTTTTGGCCTCCTCGCCGGGGGCGCTGTAGGTCAGCTGCCACTGCTCCGGCTCGTCGCCGTCCACGGTGAAGTTCAGAATCAGGGTGCCGTCCTCAGAGCCGGCCACCGAGGTGAAGGAGACAATCCGGGTGGTGGTGTCGGTGGTGAACACCTCCGAGGTTTTGCCCACCAGCTTGTGGAAGCCGTCAATGTCCAGAGAAACGGTGTACATGGTGTTGGGGTTCAGACCGCCGAAGGTAGCCTGGCCGTTGATGACATCCTGGGTCAGGACGTTGCCGTACTGGTCGGCGCAGGAAACGTGGAGCAGGGATTCATGGATTTTGGAATCCACGCTCACCGTCAGCTGGCTCCGGTCCCCGGTGATGGACAGGCCGTTGACGGTTTGCAGATACAGATTCTGATAGCACCAGAAGGTGCCGAAGCCCACGCCCGCCACCACGGCCACGGCGGCCAGGTTGGCCAGGAACCGCCTGGCCATTTTCTTGCCCTCGCCGGAGGCGAAGCTGCCGGGCTTTTTCTTCTCCTGGTCCTCCGGCGGCTCCTCCATCAGAGGCTCCTGGGGCACGTCGCTGTCGTCCACCTCGTCCTCCTTGGCGAAGGCAAAGGGGTCCTCCGGCTCCGGCTCCTGGGGGACTTCGATTCCGGCGGGAGGCTCGTGGGCAATGAGATCGTCGGCCTTGGCCACCATTTTGGACAGCTCGTCGGACATCTCATGGGGCATCAGGGACTGGGCGTCCTCCTCCCCGGGGACGGTCTCGTCCTCCGCCGGAGTCTCCGCCGGGGCTTCCTCCCGAGCCTCTGCCGGCTCCTCCGGGGTTTCCAGGGGGATGTAGGGGGTGATGGGAACGTCGTTGACGGCGTTGCGCTGCATATAGGCAACCAATGCCTGGCCCATCTCCCGGGGGTCCTGCCACCGGGCCTCAGGGTCTGCGGAAATGGCCTTTAAGATTACCTCCGCCAGCTCATAGTCGGCATGGGCAGGGGAGGGAATCTCCTGGCTGTCAGCCGGGGGCAGCTGGCCGTCGTTATAAATCTGGTAGAGAATCATGCCCAGGGCGTAGGTGTCGGTGGTCATGCCGACGCTGGCCATGGGGTCCAGCAGCTCCGGCGGGGTGTAGGGGCTGCGGTATTTATCGGGCAGGGCGGTGTAGCTCAGGGCATCCAGAGACACAAAGCCCAAATCGCCGATGCGGTATTCCTTCTTGTCCGAGACAAAGATGTTGGTGGGCTTCAGGTCCACATACAGGGCCCCCGCCTGGCGGCATACCGACAGAGCCGAGCACATATCCAGCCCCAGGTTGATGGCCTGCAAATGGGTGATGGGGTTCTTCCGGACAAACTTGTCCAGGGACCGGCGGTACTCCCCCAGCAGGTACACCTCATACCCCAGCCGCCGCCGGGTGATGGGCTCCATCTGCCAGCCCTCGTAGCCCAGGAAGCCCTCCAGCTGGGCCAGCTTCTGCAAAAGCTCCGCCTCCCGGTACACATCGTCCACCACGGTTTTGAAATAGTCCATGGCCTCCGAGGCGTCCTTGTAGGCCCCGGCCAGCAGCAGAGCGTCCATCTGGACCTGGCTGGAGGGAATGGAGATGATTTTGACTATGTATTTTTGTTGGGAATTTTCCTTTATGGCGGGACAGCAGCGAACGCCGTCATGATCGCTCATGGGATTGCCCATGGCAAATCCGTCCAGCAAAGGAGAGATGATTTTTTGTTCTGACATTCTGATCTCCTCCTTTTTCTAGGTGCAGGGGCCCGGGCATTCCGCCCAGCTTCACAACACCTACTCTATCATAAGATAAAATGACAAAAAATGCAACACTTTTGTAGTTGTAATCCTTGGAAAAGAGTGTTATAATGTCAAACGATAATGGTACACTAGGCATATTGGAGAAAAAGCACCCCTGATTTTCCGATGCCTATACCGATGGAGGTATCATCATGGGAAAAATTATTTGTGACATCTGCGGCACCACCTATCCGGATACGGCGGATTGCTGCCCCATCTGCGGCTGCTCCCGGGACGCTGCAATGGATTTTCTGGGGGAATCCCTGGACCTGGGCGAAGCGACCGAGGAGCCCCGCACCGGCAAGGGCCGCTACGCCGGGAAAAAGCACCGGGAGATTTTTGACTTTGACGAGGTGAACGCCCCGCCGAAGGACGACACCGTGGTCCTGGACGGGGAGAATGACGAGGATGACGAGCCGGAGGACGACCGCCCCCACACCAACATCTTTGTCATCATCGGCCTGACGGTGCTCATCGCTCTGCTGCTGCTGGCCACCGCCTTCCTGTGCTTCCGCTACATTCTGCCGGGCCTGGCCCCGGAGACTGTGCCCACCACCGAGGCAGTCCAGACCGTGACCACCGAGCCCACGGAGTACGCCATTCCCTGCCAGAGCCTGGCGCTGAACAGCGGCGGCGAGGCGGTGCTGACCCAGGAGGGCCAGTATTTCCTGATTCACGTGGGGGTCATCCCCGAGAACACCACCGACAAGGTGACCTACGCCTCTGCCGATGAGTCCATCGCCACCGTCACCGAGGACGGCCGCATCACCGCCGTGTCCGAGGGCGAGACCGAGGTCTACATCGTCTGCGGCAGCTTCCAGCAGACCTGCAAGGTCATCTGCAAATTCGAGGAGGAGACCGTCCCCACCGAGGCCCCCACCGTCCCCGAGACGGCTGAGACCGCCGCCGAGGGTGAGACTGCCGAGACCACCGTGGCCACCGAGCCGGGCCTTCGCACCGACGTGACCCTGAAGCTGAAAAAGACCGATATCACCCTGAATGTCTACTACGAATACCAGCTGCTGCTGGACTGCGATTTGAAGCAGGACGAGGTGGAGTGGAGCGTGGAGCACGACCACATTGTCTCCGTGGATGACCAGGGCAACATCAAGGCGCTGAAATGGGGCACCACCGAGGTCATCGCCAGATACGGCGACCAGGAGGCCCGCTGCATCGTCCGCTGCAACTAAAAAATATCGGGAGGATGAATCAAACATCCTCCCGATTTTTTATTCCTTGACCCCATTCCGGCGGAACAGAAAGGAAATGCTCCACAGCCCCGCCAGGCCCACCAGGGTGTAGACCAGCCGGCTCAGCAGGGAGCCGCCGAACAGCCACGCCACCAGGTCAAACTGAAAAATCCCCACCAGGCCCCAGTTCAGGCAGCCAATGATGGACAGAATCATCGCCAGTGTATCCATATCAAACCCTCCTTTGCACGGTCCTATCATATGCAGAAACGGAAAAATTATGAGAATGGCCGTTGCAAAATTCGAAAAAATTCGATATAATGAGAGCACTGTGAAAAAAAGGAGTAGTGCATATGACCACACTGTACGAAGGCGCATTCGCCAAGCTGAACCTGACTCTGGACATTCTGGGCAAGCGGGAGGACGGCTACCACGATCTGCAAAGCGTCATGCAGACCATTTCCATCCGGGACGATGTGGAGATTGACGTGGGCACCGGAAAGCCCTGGAAGCTCCTGTGCTCCGATGAATCCATCCCCACCGACGAAAGCAATCTGGCCTGGAAGGCCGCCAGGGTCTACTGCGACACCCTGGAAAAGGACCCGGAGGGCCTGGAAATCCGCATCACCAAGCGCATCCCCGCCGGGGCCGGCATGGGCGGCGGCAGCGCCGATGCCGCTGCGGTGCTCCGTGCCCTGAACCGCCACTTTGGGGAGCCTCTTTCTATTATGGCCCTGGCGGAGCTGGGTGCCCAGGTGGGCAGCGACGTGCCCTTCTGCACCCTCTGCGGCACCGCCATGGTGGAGGGCCGGGGGGAGCGGCTGCGGAAGCTGCCGGATATGCCCGACTGCATTTTCGTGGTCTGCAAGCCGGATTTCTCCGTGTCCACCCCGGAGCTGTACCGGAAAATGGACCAGGTGGCCATTGCCCACCATCCAGACAACCGGGCCATGGAGACCGCTCTGCTGGCGGGGGACCTGGAAAAGGTCTGCCAGCGGGTTTACAACGTCTTTGACCCCGTGGTCACCCAGGAGCATCTGGAGCTGAACTACATCAAGTCCATCTGTAACAGCTACGGCTCCATGGCCCAGCAGATGACCGGCTCCGGCTCCGCCGTGTTTTCCATCCTGCCCAAGTTCGAATACGCCGCCGTGGTCTGCGATATGCTCAAGACCAACTATCCCCACATCTATATTGCAAAGCCTGTGTAAAACTGTCAGGGCGTCGAAAAAGCCTCGCAGAGTTTGCCGCCGCAGCGGCAAATAAATTCTAAATCATTTTCGGCCGGGGCGCGTACCTGGACGAAAATACATCTCAGACTGCAAGTGTGGAATTTGTACGCCATAGGCGTACAAATTATGCACGCAGCAGGCTGCATCCCTTCTGTCGGAAAGCCCCGAAGGGGGTTTTCGACAGACTGAACTGTATAATTATCCCAAAATCCGTCCATACTGAAGATATTTCTGTATGGACGGTGTTTTTTGTGGGTAAACATATGAAATCTCTGAGCATCTGCCTGCTTTTGGCAGCCTTTTTCTGGGGAGGGGCCCTGCTTTCCGACAGGCGCAGCCTGGATAAGCGTCTGATCCGGCTCCACGTGGTGGCCAATTCCGACAGCCGGGCGGACCAGAGCATCAAATTGCAGGTCCGGGATGCGGTGATTTCCGGCATCCAGTCGGACCTTGCCAAGGTGGCGGACATGGAGCAGGCCAAGGCGTATTTGCAGGAAAGCCTGCCCAAAATCCAGCGCATTGCCAACGGCGTTCTGGAACGGGCGGGGGTGCAGCCCGATGCGGTGGTCACACTGTGCCGGGAGGCCTTTGACAGGCGGGTTTACGACACCTTTTCTCTGCCCGCCGGGGTCTACGAGGCCCTGCGCATCACCATTGGGGAGGGCCGGGGCCACAACTGGTGGTGCGTGGCCTTCCCGACCCTGTGCCTGCCCGCCACCACCCAGGGCTTCCGGGACGCCGCCGTGGAGGCGGGCTTCTCCGAAACCATGACCAAAACCCTGACAGGCGAGGACTATCAGCTCCGCTTTTACCTGCTGGACGCTTTGGGAAAGCTGGAAAACAGAATCTTTGAACACACACCGTAGGGAACGGATTTATCCGTTCCGTCGGCCCCCGTCGAGGGGGCCGCATATTATTCAATTACACCCTATTATTTGGACCGATTGTGTGGTATGATGTAAAAAAGAGAGGAGGCAGCTCCATGCTTCATGTTTTACTGGGCCGGGACTGGACGGCCAATCAGGATGAGATATTTGCCCGGATTGCCCGGGATGTTCACAACCGGCAGGACAAGCGGATTTTGATGGTCCCGGAGCTGATCAGCCACCAGGCCGAGCGGCAGCTCTGCGCCGCCGCCGGGGATACCGCCAGCCGCTATGCGGAGGTGCTGTCCTTTACCCGCCTGGCCCGCCGGGTGGCGGACGAGCTGGGCAGCGCCGCCCAGGAATGCCTGGACAGCGGCGGCCGGGTGGTGGCCATGGCCGCCGCCGCCCGCCAGCTCAGCTCCCGGCTGAAGGCCTACGCCTCGGTGGAGACCAGGCCGGAGTTTCTCACGGGCCTCATCGATGCCGTGGACGAATTCAAGCGCTGCTGCATCACCCCCCAGGACCTGAGCCAAGCCGGGGCAGCGGCGGAGGGGAGCCTTGCCCAGAAGCTGGAGGAGCTTTCCCTGCTGATGGAGGGCTACGACAGCCTCTGCGCCCGGGGCAAGCGGGACCCGAGAGACCAGATGACCTGGCTGCTGGAGCAGCTGGAGCAGGGAGATTTTGCGATAAATCATGTGTTTTACATAGACGGCTTCCCGGATTTTACCCGCCAGAATATGGCAATCCTGGAGCATCTTATTGTAGAATCTCCCCAGGTCACCATCAGCCTCAACTGCGACCGGGCGGACTCGGACCTGCTGGCCTTCGAAAAGGCCGGGGCCACCGCCCAGCACCTTTTACAGTTTGCCCGCCGCACCGGCGCAGAATACGACGTGGAGGTCATCCCCGGCGGCGACGGCCCCCTGGTTCCCCTGCGGGAAAAGCTCTTTCAGGGGGTCCTGCCCCAGGGCACGGTGATTCCCGGGCTGACGGTCTGCCGTGCCGAATCCCCCTACCAGGAGTGCCTCCGGGCCGCCGCCCGGGTCCGGGCCCTGGTGGGCAGCGGCTGCCGCTACCGGGACATCAGCCTGGTGTGCACCGATATGGCGGTGTATCAGCCCCTCATCGACCTGATTTTTCACCGGTTCCACATCCCTCTGTACCGGTCCGGCACCGAGGAGATTTTGCAGAAAAGCGTGATTTCCACGGTGCTCACCGCCCTGGATGCCGCCCTTTCCGGCTTTGACCAGCGCAGCACCCTGCGCTATCTCCGCTCGGCCCTGTCGCCGCTGAGTCCCGATACCTGCGATTTGGTGGAAAACTACGCTGTCATCTGGGGCATCCGTGGGAAAAGATGGACGGAAATCTGGGAAAACCACCCCGACGGTCTCAGCGGTGTCTGGACGGAGGAATCCAGGGAGGCCCTGGACGAACTGAACCGTGCCAGGGACCGGGCGATTGCCCCGCTGGCCCGGCTTCAGAAGGGCTTCCGGGAGGCCACCGCCCTGCGCCAGCAGGTGCTGGCCCTCTACGGCTTTCTGGAGGATATTCAGCTGGGCAGTCGGCTGTCTCAGCTGGCCCGGGACATGGACGATGCCGGGGACAACCGGTCCGCCCAGATTCTCAACCAGCTGTGGGAAATCCTGATTTCTGCCCTGGAGCAGATGTACGACGTGCTGGGGGACACCCACTGGGAAGCCGAGCACTTCACCCGGCTGTTCCGGCTCCTGCTGAGCCAGTACGACGTGGGCACCATCCCGCCGGTGCTGGATGCCGTCCAGCAGGGGCCGGTGACCGCCATGCGCTGCAACCGCCAGAAGCATCTGATTCTGCTGGGGGCCGAGGAGGGCAAGCTCCCGGGCTACAACGGCGCTGCCGGTGTTCTGTCCGACCAGGAGCGGGACGCCCTGCGGCGGCTGGGAGTGCCCCTCACCGGTGGGTCCATGGAGGGCATCCAGGCGGAATTTGCGGAAATTTACGGCTGCTTCTGCGGGGCCTCGGAAACGGTGCTGCTGCTGTGCTCCGGCGAGCAGCCCTCCTTCGTCTTCCGCCGCCTGGCCCAGGCGGCTCAGGGGCAGACCAAGGAGGGGCAGGACCTGGGCTTTGCCTGCGCCGACCGGGAGGAGGCGGGGGCCTATCTCGCCCGCTGGGGCCAGGAGGAGCTTGCCCGGAAGCTGGGGGCAGGGGAGGCCTACGCCCAGACCTGCCGCCGCCGGGACTACGGCCTGGGAACCGTGGACCGGGAAAACATCCGGGGGCTTTACGGGAAGACATTGAACCTCTCCGCCTCCCAGATTGACCGCCAGGCGGAGTGCCGCCTGTCCTACTTCCTGAAATACGGCCTCCGGGCCAAAGAGCGGAAGGAGGCCACGGTGGACCCGGCGGAATTCGGCACCTATGTCCACGCCGTCCTGGAAAACACCGCCCGGTGCATCCGGGAGCTGGGTGGCTTCCACCGGGTCACCCTGGAGCAGACCATGGACATTGCCCACCGCTTCAGCGACGAATACGCCAGAGAGCGGTTCAGCCAGATACAGTCCGAGCGCTTAACCTACCTGTTCCGCCGGAACCTCCGGGAGCTGGATATGGTGGTGGCGGAGCTGTGGCAGGAGCTGTCCCAGGCGGCCTTTGCCCCCCAGGCCTTCGAGCTGGGCTTCGGCAGCGACGGAGACCTTCCGCCCATTGCCATCCCCAATCCCCATATGAACGCCATCCTCCGGGGCTTTGTGGACCGGGTGGATGTCTGGAACAACGGCTTCACCAGCTACTACCGGGTGGTGGATTACAAAACCGGCAAAAAGGATTTTGACTACTGCGACGTATATAACGGCGTGGGGCTTCAAATGCTGCTGTACCTGTTTGCCCTGGAAAACGGGGATATGCTGGGGGAAAACCCCAGAGCCGCCGGGGTCCAGTATTTCCCCGCCCGGGCCCCCTACCTGTCCGCCGACGGACGGCTGGACGGGGATCAGGCCAAAAAGGAGCGTGCCGCCCAGTGGAAGCGCCGGGGGCTTCTGCTGCAGGACGAGGCGGTTTTGCAGGCCATGGAGCCTGGGGAAAAGCCCCAGCGGATGGACTACTGTGTCAAAAAGGACGGGACCCTGGCCGGGGACCTGGCCAGCCGGGAGCAGCTGGGGGCGCTGGAAGAGTATGTTTTCCGCCGTCTGTCGGACCTGGTGGGGCAGATTGCCTCCGGGGACGTGACCCCCAACCCCTACACCCGGGGCAGCGCCCACGATGCCTGCGCCTACTGCCCCTATGGCAGCGTCTGCCACAAGGAGAGCGTGGAGGGCCGCCGAAACTACAAAACCATGTCCGCCCAGCGGTTCTGGGAGGAAATCGAAAAGGAGGTGCACCATGGCTGAAAAACTGACGCCCCAGCAGAGCCAGGCGGTCCATGACCGTGGCGGGCGGCTGCTGGTATCCGCCGCCGCAGGCTCCGGCAAGACCAAGGTCCTGGTGGACCGGCTGCTGGAATACATGACAAGCCCCAGAGACCCTGCCAATCTGGACGATTTTCTGATTATTACCTACACCAAGGCCGCCGCCTCGGAGCTTCGGGGGAAAATTGCTGCCAAGCTGTCCCAGCGGATTGCGGCGGAGCCTGAAAACCGCCACCTGCAAAAGCAGATGCAGCGGCTGTTCCTGACGAAGATATCCACGGTCCACGGCTTCTGCGGCGACCTGCTGCGGGAGTACGCCTACCGGCTGGACCTAAGTGCGGACTTCCGGGTGGCCGATGAAAACGAGTGCCGGGAGCTGCGGGACACGGTGATGGAGGCCATGCTGGACCGGACCTACGGAAGCGAGGCCATGAGCGAGGACTTCAAGGCCTTTGTGGACACCCAGGGCCTGGGCCGGGACGACGGAAAGGTGCCGCAGATTGTGGAAAAGGTCTACGACAGCGCCCGCTGCCACTTAGACCCCGATGGCTGGCTGGACGAGTGCCTGGCCGCCGCCCGGGTGGAGGAGGCGGAGGATGCCGCCGAGACCCTCTGGGGCCGCTACCTGATGGAGGATATGAAGGAATACTTAGCCTGCCACATCCGGGTGCTGACCCGGTGCATTCAGGAGGCAGACAAAAGCGAGGGCATGGAAAAGCCCGCCGGAAACCTCCGGCAGACCCTTGTCCAGCTGCAAATTCTGGCAGGGGCCCCGGACTGGGATACCGTCCATCGAAACCGGACCATTGACTATGGCCGTCTGGTGTTCCCCAAGAAAAACTGCGACGAGGACCTGGCCGCCCGGATTAAGGCCGCCCGGAATGCCTGCAAACAGGGTATGGAGCGCAAGCTCAGGAGCTTTGCCGACGACTCCCGGCAGCTGCTGGAGGACCTGCGCCGGAATGAGGCGGGGGCCCGGGGGCTGGTGGCCCTGGTGCGGCAGTTTGAGAGGGACTTCCAGTCTGCCAAAAAATCCCGCCGGGTGCTGGATTTTTCCGATTTGGAGCAAAAGACCCTGGATTTGCTGCTGGGAAAATCCAGAACCGCTCCCACCGCCGCCGCCCTGGAAATCGGCCGCCGGTACCGGGAGGTGCTGGTGGACGAGTACCAGGACTCCAACGCCGTTCAGGACGCCATTTTCTCCGCCCTGACCCAGGAGCGGCATAACGGCTTTCTGGTGGGGGACGTAAAGCAGTCCATCTACCAGTTCCGGCTGGCGGACCCCGGCATTTTCCTGGAAAAATACCACAGCTTCATCCCCGCCGACCAGGCCCAGCCGGGCCAGGGCCGGAAGGTGCTGCTGAGCCACAACTTCCGCTCCGGGGCGGAGGTGATTGACGCTGTGAACCAGGTGTTTGAGACCTGTATGCGCCCCCACGTGGGCGGCCTGCATTACGGCCAGGCCGAGGCCCTCCGGGAGGGAGTGCCCCACATCCCCCTGGGGGATGCCGGGACGGAACTGTACGCCATTGAGGTCCGGGAGGACACCTACGCCGAGGAGGCGGCCTTCGTGGCAGAGCGCATCCAGACCATGCTGAAAGAGGGAACCCTTGTTCGCCAGGGGGACACCCTGCGGCCGGTGGAGCCCCAGGACATTGTGATTCTTCTCCGCTCTCCCGGCAGCGCCGGCGGGTATTTCCAGCGGGCCCTGGAGCAGCGGGGCATCCGGTGCGCCTCCGGCGGCGGCACGGACCTGCTGCAAACTCAGGAGATCGGCACCCTGCGGTCCTTTTTGCAGACCATCGTCAACCCCCGGCAGGATATCCCCCTGCTCAGCACCCTGGCCAGCCCCATTTTCGGCTTCACCGCCGACGACCTGGCCGCCATCCGCAGCGGCCGCACCCAGGGGCCCTTTTATGACGCTCTGCTGAAAAGCGACAGCCCCAGGGTCCGTTCTTTTCTGGAAACCCTGGACCGCCTCCGCCGGAAGGCCCGGATGGACACCCTGACGGCCCTGCTGGAGGCCTGCTTCACCGAGACCCGGCTGGACAGCGTCTACGCCGCCATGGACGGCGGCACGGCCAAAAGCGCCAATTTGCAGGAATTTTTCCAACTGGCCGCCCAGTGCGAAAAGGGGAGCCTGCTGGACCTGAGCCAGTTTCTGGACCATCTGGACGCTATGGAGGCCCGGGGCCTGGTGAGCGCCTCCGCCGCCGGGGCCGACAGTGTCAGCATTATGAGCATTCACAAGTCCAAGGGCCTGGAATTTCCCGTGGTGTTCCTGTGCAACCTGTCCCGGAAATTCAACCAGGAGAGCCTCCGGGCCCCCATCCTCTGCGACAAGACCCTGGGCCTGGGCCTCAGTGCGGCGGACCACGACGTTCGGGTCCGGTATCCGTCATTGTCCAAGGGGGCCATTGCCGCCAAAATGGAGCAGGAGAGCGTGTCCGAGGAAATGCGGGTGCTGTATGTGGCCATGACCCGGGCCAAGGACCGGCTCATTATGACCTACGCCGCCCGGAATCTGCCCGCCGATTTGCAGGACGCTGCCCTGCGGCAGGACTTTGACGGCGGGGAGCTGCTGTGTCGGGACGCCATCTGCCTGGGCGACTGGGTGCTGCTGGCGGCCCTGCGCCGGACCGAGGCCGGGGCCCTCCACGCCCTGGGGGGCCGTCCTATGGAGACGGTGTCCGACGGACACCCCTGGAACATCCAGGTCACAGCGGCCCCGGAGGAAATCCAGGCTGCCGCCGCACCGGCCCAGCAGAGGCAGCCCCTTCCGGGGGATGCCGCCGCCCGGCTAAAGCAGGCCCTTGCCTTTCGCTACCCCCACCAGGCCGCCACGGTGACGCCCTCCAAGCAGACCGCCACCGGACGGAAGGGCCGGGTGAAGGACGCCGAGGCCGCCGAAAAGACCCGGGAGCCAAAGCCCCTTCAGCGGACCTGGCGGGCCCCCGCCTTCGCCGCCACCCAGACCTCCCAAACCGAGTACGGCACCGTTATCCACGCGGCCCTGCAATACATCCGCTATGAAAACTGCGGCAGCCCCCAGGCGGTGGCCGGGGAGATTCAGGAGCTGGTGGAGAAGGGCTTTCTCACCGCCGACCAGGGGGCTATGGTGGACTGCGGGAAAATCGCCGCCTTTTTTGCAACGCCTCTGGGCGAAAAGCTCCGGGCCGGGGCGGACTGCCTCCGGGAGTTCAAATTCTCCATTCTGGACCGGGGCAGCCACTACGGCGACGATTTGGAAGGGGAGCAGGTGCTGCTCCAGGGCGTGGTGGACTGCGCCCTGCTGGAGGCGGACGGCATCACCGTCGTGGATTTCAAAACCGACCGGGTCACCGCCGAAACCCAGGATGCCGCCGCCCGCCGCTACGCCCCCCAAATCCGCACCTACGGCGAGGCCCTGAGCCGCATCTACGAAAAGCCCATCAAGCACCGCTATCTTTATTTCTTTCAGACAAATTCCTTTGTGGAAATTTGTGCAGATTAAACAGTTGCAATAGGAAAACGGGACGGATATACTTATATTAGGTAAGTATATCCATCCCGTTTTGGCTTTTATGGAGGTGGCAACGTGAAACGAAAGACAAGTCTGGGCATTCTGCTGGGCCTGGTGCTGCTTCTGCTCACCGGCTGCGGCAGGCCGAAAACCCCGGAGGAGGTGTGGAGTGCCTACCGGGAGGCCGCCTATGGGCGGATGTGCACCCAGGTGGATATGACCGTGGAGCTTCGCCTTTCCATGGAGCTGCCTGCCCTGGGAAGCTACCACAGAGTGTATGAGCAATTGCGGCTGGATGCTTCCACCACCGTTGCCCGGACCCCCTTTGTAAGCAAAACCGACGTGACGGCTGCCCTGCACCACTATTCCCCGGAGGTGGACATGGACCAGCGGACCCGGCTGAACAGCCAGGTCTACACCCTCATGCAGGATGGAAAGACGGTCCGCTACACCAACGGTGAGGACGGCAGGTGGACCCGGACGGAGGTGGACCTGGACCCGGAGGCAATGGTTATGAGCGCCGACGCTCTGCTGGACGGGGCCAAAATTCAATGGGACCGGACTGTGACCCAGTGGGAGGGAACGGCGGCCCACTGCTTAACGGCCACCGTCCCCGGTGAGGCCGCTCTGCCCATGCTGAAACGCCTTTTGAAGGATATGGAGCCGCTGACGGACCGTATGGGAACCCTGAGCCTTACTCCCAGCGAATGCGGCGTGCGGCTGTACCTGGATGCCAAAACCTGTCTGCCCCTGGCCCAGGAGTTTACCGTTACCATGGCGCAGGTCCCGGACCGGGAGGTGGACTTTGAAGCCTGCACCGCCACCCTCCGCTACCGCTCTTTTGACACCCAGCCGCCGATTGAGCTGCCCCAGGAGGCCCGGGAGAACGCCCAACGCTGGGAACGTCTGCTGTCGGGAAACCCGGACAACGGCGACGGTACCTTCACCATCCGGGAGGGCGACGCTCTTGTGGATATCACCGTCCCCCAGGGCTGGGAGCCCGCCGGAGGCAATGGCTACTCGGCGGCCTTTGCCCCGGAAAACGAAGGGGTGTATGTGGTCTATGAGATGCAAACCGTGAACAATGACCCGGACATGAGCTATTTCACGGAGCAGGCGGATTCCCTCTGCCAGTCGGCACGGGAAAACGGCATGGAGCCCCAGCGGGAGACAACCCAGCTCCAAGTGGGGGAGCTGAGCTTCACCTGTGACAGCATCACCGTCCAAACGGACAGCGGCGAAAAGCAGTACCTGTTCATCTGGGCACCGGTGAAGCAGACGGAGGGCATGACTCGCTATGTGACGGTCACCACCCTTGGCCGCCCCGGCCAGGAAAAGCGGACCGCCCTCACCATGGACCAGATTACCCTCTGCGTCCAGGCGGTGAAGCCCAGCACTTTGATGCAGTAAAGGAGAAACTAATTTGGCACGAACGGAAGAATGTATTTTGACCAATATGTGCATGATTTGCCATGGGGACATGGTTCTGGTCCAGGACCGGCGCAACCCGGCCTGACGGTCCACAGCCCCCAGCTGTGCGGCGTCAAGGACTGGGTCAGAGACGATGGGACCCGGTACATGGTGCTGTTTTACAAAACCGAACATTTTGAAGGCCAGCTTCATTCCTCGGCGGAGGGGGCGGTCTATTGGGTCCGGCTGGACGAGCTGCCCGGCATGGCCCTGGCCAATGACATGGACCAGATGATGAAAATTTTCCTGGAGGACGGACTCAGCGAGTTCTTCTATTTCCGGGAAAACGGCGGATGGCGCTGGGAACTGAAATAGAAAAATATCCTGTCCGGGCTGGACAGGATATTTTTCATATCGGGTTAGCGGCAGTTCCGGTTCTCGGAATTGTTCTGATTCTGGTTGTTGTTCTGGTTCTGATTCTGGTTCTGGTTGTTCTTGTTCTGATTCTGATTGTTCATGGTTCTTCCTCCTTCTGCGGTATTTCCGCTTACCTATCATGCCCGGAAATTCAGGATTTATCCTTGGCCCGGAACAGAAGGCTGGCCAGCAGCCCTGCCGTGATGGCGGCGGTGATGCCCCCGGCGGCGGCCTTCAGCCCGCCCAGGAAAATCCCCAGGAAGCCCTGCTGGTCCACCGCCTCCTTCACCCCCTTGGCAAGCAGGCTCCCGAAGCCCGTCAGAGGGACCGTGGCCCCGGCCCCGGCAAAGTCGATGAGGGGCTTGTAAATGCCCGCCGCCCCGGCAATCACGCCGATGACCACATAGCTCACCAATATTCTCGCCGGAGTCAGCTTGGTTTTGTCAATTAAAATCTGGCCGATGAGGCACAGGGCCCCGCCCACCAGAAACGCCTTTACATAGTCCATGTTACGCACCTCCCTGAATGGAAACGGCGTGGCACACCCCGGGAATGGGCAGCCCCTGCTGGGTGGAGGTGGGGGACAGCAGGGCCCCGGTGCCGCAGAACAGAATTTTTTTCAGCTTCCCGCTGCTGAGCTTGCCCAGCAGCTCCCCGCACAATGTCACCGCGCTGCACCCGCAGCCGGAGCCCCCGGCGTGGACGTCCTGGGTGGTGTTGTCGAACACCATGGTGCCGCAGTCGGCCAGCTTGCCCCCCAGGGACACCCCGTCCCGCTTGGCCAGCTCCAGCAGCATCTCCTTGCCCAGCTGGCCCAGGTCCCCGGTGACGATGAGGCTGAAATCCTCTGGCCCGGTTTTCAGGTCGTCAAAGTGGGCCCGGATGGTGTCGTAGGCCGCCGGGGCCATGGCGGAGCCCATGTTGTTGGCATCGGTGATGCCCAGGTCCTTGACGGTGCCTACGGTGCAGGCGGTGATTTTCGGTCCCTTGCCCTCCCGGCACACCAGAGCCGCCCCGGAGCCGGTGACGGTCCACTGGGAGCAGGGGGTCCGCTGGCCGCCGTAGCCCAGGGGGAAGCGGTACTGCCGCTCGGAGGACGCAAAATGGGAGGAGGTCATGGCCACCACCCTGTCCGCAAAGCCGCCGCCCACCGCCATGGAGGCCGCCAGCAGGCTCTCGGCCATGGTGGAGCAGGCCCCGTAGAGGCCCAGGTGGGGGATGCCGGTGTTGCGCAGGGTAAAGGAGGAGCCGATGCACTGGTTTAAGAGGTCCCCGGAAAACACCAGGTCAAACTCCGTCTGCTGCATACCCGCCTTGTCCGCCAGCTTCCGCAGGGCCAGCTGCTGCATATGCTTCTCCGCCTGCTCCCAGGTGGCCTGGCCGAAGTAGGTGTCCCGGCACTTGATGTCAAAGGTGTGGCTGAGAGGCCCCTCGGCCTCCTTTTTCCCCACCACACTGGCCCAGGCCGTAATCTTCGGCGGCTCGGCGAGCGCAAAGCTCTGCCGGCCCCGCTTTTGACTTGCCATGTTGTTCACCTTCCTGTTTTTCTTTGACCTTATTATGCGCAGAGCTTGTCAAAATCATGCGGATGATTTATACTATAGAAAATGGATTGCAGAGCGGTCTGCCCAGGCCGCCGGGAGGAAGTATGAGCTACGTCATTCGCAAAGCAGTCCGGGACGATTTGCCCCGCATTCTGGAAATTTACGCCTATGCCCGGGCCTTTATGGCGAAAACCGGCAACCCCAGCCAGTGGGGGACCGGAAATCCGCCGGTGGAGCAGACGGTCCGGGACATCGAAACCGGCCGCCTCTATGCGGCGGTCCGGGGGGAAAGGGTCCACGGGGTGTTTTTCTTTACCACAGAGCCGGACCCCACCTACGCCGTCATCTATGACGGGGCCTGGCACAGCAGCGGCCCCTATGGGGTCATCCACCGCATCGCCGGGGACGGCTCCGGGGGAGTCGTGGCCGCCGCCGTGGCCTTCGCCCGGACGAGGGCGGCCTGCCTGCGCATCGACACCCACCGGGACAACCGGGTCATGCAGCACACCCTGGAGAAAAACGGCTTTCAATACTGCGGCATCATCCACCTGGCAAACGGCGACCCGAGGCTGGCCTACGACCTGATTACATAATCCGTAGGGGAGGGGCTTGCCCCCTCCCGGGTCCTTCCGAAGGGGCCCGTCAGGGATGCCGGGCCCTACGGGCGTGTCCATTTTCCAAAGCGCCAGGGTTCGCAGCCCCGGACAGCCGCAAGGGCTGTCCCTACGCAATATCTTCGGTTAGACAAAAAACTCCCGAACAGTTCGTTCGGGAGTTGATTTTTTAGCTCATGCGTCTGGCGCTGTGGTAGTGGTCCGACCAGTAGCCGGTGGTGAGGTCTGAGTAGGACACGGTGGAGCGGGAGTTGGGGGCGTGGATGAACTGGCCGTCGCCGGCGTAGATGCCCACGTGGGAAAGGCCCCGGCCGTATGTATTGGAGAAAATCACAACATCGCCGGGCTCCAGCTGGGACTTGTCCACGGCTGTGCCCTGGGCGGCCATGTCGCCAATCATCCGGGAGGTGGAAATGCCCATCTGGCATAGCACATAGTACACAAACCCGGAGCAGTCAAAGCCGCTGGGGGTGGTTCCGCCGTTGACGTAGGGAGCGCCAAGGTGCTTTTCCGCTTCGGCGAGAATGTCAGCGCCGGTGACGCTGCCGGAGGAAGCACTGCCGGAGGCGCCGGGAAGGGCGCCGATGGGCTTGCCCCGGCGGAAATACTGGGGGGTGTTGGGGGAAGCCTGGTTTTCATAGGGGATTTCCGTCAGCTCCACAAAGTCGCTGCGGACATAGCAGGTTTTACCTTGAAACAGGACCTTATACCAGCCCTCATTCAGGCCGATGATGTAGCATTTTTCGCCGCTGTCCGCCGTTTCCACCACAGCGTGGGCGGTGGAGGGGCCGGAGCGCAGGTTGACATTGGTGCCGGTGATTTTTCCGTAGCCCAGCTCGGCGTTCTCCTTGGTGAGCACGTCCAGGTAGTCCTGGTGCATATAGCCGACGGTGAGATTGTAGCTGACCTTGTACCACTGGCCCTCCTTGGCGATGACTGCCACGCAGTCATTCCGGGGGGCGTTGGCCAGGATTTGCGCATTGGTGTCCGCCTGGGCCCGGAGCCGCAGGGAGTCGCCGGTGACAAAGCCGATGCCGTACATGGTTTCCTGGGCCGCCGCTGCGGAAAGGGGAAGAATGCCTGCGGAAAGAACCAGCCCAAGGGCCAGGGTGATGAGGGTTCTGGTGAATTTCATACTTGATACTTTTGCCTCCGTCTTTTCTCTTTCAAACGTGACCTCAGGTCACGGAAACTGGCAGGTTATTTTCCTGCCAGCGCGCGCTCCAGCCACACACAGCCCAGGTCAAGGGCGGTGTAGAGGCCGTCTTTTTCGCTTTTTTTCACGATCCGGTCCCGGCTTCTGGCAGCGGGGTCGGTCAGCTGCAGCTGGATGGAAACACGGGTGGCCAGGTCCATATCGTTTACCTTTTTGGTTTCCAGAATCTGGAGCTGGACAATGTGGCTATCGGCCATGGAGCCGTAGTAAATCAGGTTGTCTTTCCGCATCAGCGGACGACCTTTATACATCAGAACGGCGTTTTCGTCAGCCATGTTAGGTACCTCCTGAAGAAATTGTAGTTGAATTGTAACATATTGTTACTAAAAAGTCAAGCAGTTTGTGGTGCAAACCTGGGTATCAAGCAGGTTTACGTAACATTATGGGAAGAATTGGCAAAGACGGAGGAAAAAGTATGCAGCTGTCAAGGTACAAATCACAGGGCTTTTGCCTTGGCAAAAGCCCTGTGGCGTGGGGTTGGTTACTCTTTTTCGAACAGGTATTCCCGCACCAGCACCTGCATCAGCTCGTCCCGGTCGATTTTGCAAATCATGCTGCGGGCACCGGAGTAGTTGGTGATATAGGTGGGGTCCTCGGTGAGCAGGTAGCCCACAATCTGGTTGATAGGATTATAGCCCTTTTTTGTCAAGGCCGTGTACACATTCCGAAGAATCTGCCTCATGCTTTCCTTATCATCGCTGGGAACGGTAAATTTCTGTGTAACCTTATCTGTCATGGTATGCGGCCTCCTTTTATAGAGATAGATACATTATAATCCAAAAAGCCAAGGCTGTAAAGCCCGGAAATGGTAAATTTTTTGTGATTTACCCAAAATCCAGCACCTTGTCATTGCGAAGCCAGTGGGCACACTGGCTGTGGCAATCCGTTCTCCCTTACGTGGTACATGGGGATTCGGATTGCCACACCAGTGCTGAGGCACTGGTTCGCAATGACAGGGTGGATTTTTTAGCGCAGGGTTGCGTCCAGCTTCTCCTTCAAAGCCGCCAGCACCTTGGCGACAACCCCCTCGGAGTCGGCGTCGGTGAGGGTCCGGTCGTCGGCCCGGAGGGCCAGGGAGAAGGCCATGCTCTTTTTGCCCTCGGGCACGCCAACGCCCCGGTAGATGTCGAACAGCTTGGTGTCCCGCAGCAGCTTTCCGGCAGCGGCGGTGATGACATCCTCCACCTGGGCCACGGTGACGGCCTCGTCGCAGACCAGCGCCAGGTCCCGCAGCACCGTGGGGTACTTGGGCAGGGGGGCGTAGGTGGGGTCGGGCAGCTGGTGGGACAGGAGCTTGGTGAAGCTGATTTCGGCGCAGTAGACCTCGCCGTCAATCCCGTAGTTCTTGGCGACCAGGGGATGGACCTGGCCCATGACACCCACAACCTCGCCGTCCATGGAGATTTCGGCGCACCGGCCGGGGTGATAGCTGGGGTTGTCGGTGACGGCCCGGTAGGCGGCTTTGTGCAGCCGCAGGCCGGTGAACACCGCCTCAATTTCGCCCTTCAGGGTGAAGAAGGTCTCCCCGGCACCGTAGGTGCCCAGCAGCAGCATCTTAGGCTCATCGGGCAGGGCCTGGCCTTCCACAGGCAGGTAAATCTTTGCCAGCTCGTAGAGCTTGGCGGCCTTGTTGTGGTAGGCAAAGTTCCGGGAGAGAATTTCCAGCATGGAGGGCAGGGCGATGGTGCGCATGATGGAGGTGTCCTCGCCCAGGGGGTTCTGAATCCGCATGGCGTTGCGCAGGGGGGAGTCCTGGGGCAGCCGAATCTGGTCGAAAACCAGAGGAGACACGAAGGAGTAGGTGATGATTTCGCTGTAGCCCATGGCCCGGCACAGAGTGCCTGCCTTGGCCTCTACCTTCATCTCCGGGGAATAGCCGCCCTGGGTGGAGGTCTTGAAGGCGGTGGTGGGAATCTCGTTGTAGCCGTAGGACCGGCCCACCTCCTCGGCAATGTCCGCCATCAGGTTCAGGTCGGGCCGGAAGGAGGGAACCAGAATTTCATTGCCCTCCACGGGAATCTCCAGCCGGTTCAGATACTTGACCATATCCTCCCGGGAGATATCGGTGCCCAGCAGGCGGTTGATTTTGTCCACCTCCAGAGGCACGGTCTTTTCCTCGGGCACATAGTTGATGATGTCAATGGTGCCGCCCAGCACGTCGCCGCAGCCCAGCAGCTCCACCAGCTCGCAGGCCCGCTGGACAGCGGGAACGGTCATCATGGGGTCCAGGCTCTTTTCGAATTTGCCGGAGGCCTCGGTCCGCATTCCCAGCGCCAGAGCGGTCTGGCGGATGGAGGTGCCGTTGAAGTTGGCGGATTCAAAGACCACCATGGTGGTGTCGTCCATGATTTCGGAGTTCTCGCCGCCCATAATGCCGGCCAGGCCGATGGCCCGGTGCTCGTCGGCAATGACCAGCATTCCCGCCTTCAGGGTCCGGACGGTGCCGTCCAGGGTAGTCAGGGTCTCGCCCTCCTCGGCTTCCCGGACGATAATCTTCCTGTCGCCCACATAGCGGTAGTCAAAGGCGTGCATGGGCTGGCCGTATTCCAGCATGACGTAGTTGGTGATGTCCACGATGTTGTTGATGGGCCGGACGCCGTTGGCTCTTAAGCGCTGGCGCATCCACTTGGGGGAGGGGCCGATTTTCACATTGGCCACCATCCGGGAGGAGTAGCGGTTGCACAGCTCGGCGGCAGGCACGTCCACATCCAGATAGTCGTAGATATCCCCGGCATCGCTGCCATGAACCACAGGCTCGTGGTGGCGCATGGGCAGGGCAAAGGCGGCGGCAGCCTCCCGGGCCAGGCCCATGATGGAGTAGCAGTCGGGCCGGTTGTTGGTGATTTCAAAGTCCACAACGGTGTCGTCGTTGCCGATGACCAGGTTGATGTCCTGGCCAATCCGGCAGTCCTCGTCGTTCAGAATCCAGATGCCGTCGGCGTAGGCCCCCGGCAGGTCGTTCTGGGTCAGGCCCAGCTCCGCAAAGGAGCAGAGCATTCCGTTGGAGATTTCGCCCCGGAGCTTACCCTTGGTGATGTGCACGCCGCCGGGGAGCCAGGAGTTGTGCAGCGCGGCGGGGACCAGGTCCCCCTCGTGGACGTTCTGTGCGCCGGTGACAATCTGCACCGGCTCTGCGCCGCCCACGTCCACCTGGCAGATAAACATATGGTCAGAGTTGGGATGGGCCACCATGGACACTACCTTGCCCACCACCACGTTTTTAATCTCGGCGTCCATGCGCTCGTAGGTTTCCACCTTCTGACCGAAAACCGTCATGGTCTCCACAAAATCCTTGTCGGAAACCTGGGACAGGTCCACGAATTCTTCATTCAGCCATTTTCTGTTGAGCTTCATTGTCAATCCCTCCTATCAGAACTGGTTCAGGAACCGAACGTCGTTGTCGAAAATCAGCCGCAGGTCGTTGATGCGCATACGGCCCATGGCCGTCCGCTCCAGACCCATGCCGAAGGCGAAGCCGGAGTACTTCTCCGGGTCGATGCCGCAGCCCCGCAGGACCTCCGGGTGGACCATGCCGGCACCCAGCAGCTCAATCCAGCCCTCACCGTGGCAGGTGGAGCAGACCTGGCCGTCGATTTCGCCGGTGCCGTGGCACTTGTGGCACTGCATATCCATTTCACAGCTGGGCTCGGTGAAGGGGAAGTGGTGGGGACGGAAGCGCATGGTGGCGTCCTGGCCGTAGATCTTCTGCATCATGGTGATGAGGGCTCCCTTCAAATCGCCCATGGTGATGTGCTCATCCACCACCAGACCCTCGATCTGATGGAACATGGGGGAGTGGGTGGCATCGGCCTCGTCCTTCCGGAACACCCGGCCGGGGGCAAGGATGCAGATGGGGGGCTTGGCGTTTTCCATGACCCGAATCTGCATGGGGCTGGTCTGGGTCCGAAGCAGCACGGAGTCGTCGTCATTAAAATAGAAGGTGTCGGACCGGTCCCGGGAGGGGTGGCCCTCCTCGATGTTCAGCCGGGTGAAGTTGTAGCTGGCCAGCTCGATTTCGGGGCCGTCCACCACCTGGTAGCCCAGGCCCACGAAGATGTCCTTAATCTGCTGGAGCACCTGGTTCATGGGGTGCTGATGGCCCACGGGGAAGCTGTCACCGGGGATGGTCACGTCAATGGCCTCGGCGGCCAGCTTGGCCTCCAGAGCGGCGGCGTGGATGGCAGCTTTCCGGTCCTCCAGCTTCTTTTCAATCTCCGCCCGGACGGCGTTGGCAATCTGGCCCATGACAGGCCGCTCTTCGGGACTCAGCTTGCCCATCTGCTTGAGCACGGCGGTGAGCTCGCCCTTTTTGCCCAGCAGTTTGACCCGCAGCTCCTCCAGAGCGGCAGGAGCGTCGGCAGCATCCAGCGCCGCCAGAGCATGACATTTGATCTGCTCTAATTGTTCTTTCATGTTGATTCCTCCAAATTTGGGAAAATAAAAATACCTTCCATCCCGACAACCGGGACGAAAGGCAATCCTTCCGCGGTACCACCCGCTTTTTCGCCAAAAGGCGCAGCTTAGAAGCGCATTTACGCTCGCAACCCATAACGGAGTCACCCGGCGCACCCTACCAGAAAAACCTTCAGGCGGCAGCTCCTGGGAGAAAGCCCGGCATTGCACGCAAGCGGCTCCCACCATCCCGCTCTCGCTGACCACGCAAACCAACACAAGGCAGCCCAATCGCAGCTTTTGAAATATCCCTGTTATCCTAGCACATCCCGATGGAAAGTGCAAGCCCTTTTTGCATTTTTTCTCAAGGGCGGCAACGGAATTGTACACAGGCGGAGAATTGCCGATGGACAATCTGCGGCAGGAGGACTATAATAAAAGAAAAGGAAAGGCGGGATACCATGAAAATTCTGAACCACGATGCGGTTTTGGACCTCCTCCCGGACCGGAGCCCCGATGCCCACAAGGGCACCTGCGGGAAAGTTCTGCTGCTGTGCGGCAGCCGGGGGTATACCGGAGCGGCGTATCTGGCGGCCATGGGGGCATTGCGGGCCGGGGCGGGGCTGGTGTTTCTGGGGGTCCCCGAAAGCATTTATGCCATCGAGGCGGTGAAGCTCCATGAGCCGGTGGTGTTCCCGCTGGCGGATGCAGGGGGAATGCTGGGCGAGGAGGCCGTGCCGGAAATTCTTGCAAGGCTGCCCCGGATGGATGCCGTCCTTGTGGGCTGCGGCCTGGGCCAGTCGGTGGGAACCCTGGCCGTGGTGCAGGCGGTGCTGGAAAACGCCCGCTGCCCTGTGGTTCTGGATGCCGACGGCATAAATGTGCTGGCGGCGCATAGGGATATACTGCGTGGAAGGGCTGCCCCCACGGTGCTGACGCCCCACGCCGGGGAGTTTGCCCGGCTGGGGGGCGGGGAGCCCGGGGACTTTGCCCGGGAATACGGCTGTATCGTGCTGCTGAAAGGCCATGACACCTGCATCACCGACGGAAAAACAGCCTACCGAAACCATACCGGGAACCCCGGCATGGCGGTGGGCGGCAGCGGGGACGTGCTGTCCGGCATTATCACCGCCCTGCTGGGGGCGGGAATTGCGCCTTTGGAGGCCGCTGCCTGCGGGGCCTGGCTTCACGGGGCCGCCGGAGATGAATGCGCCCGGACCCTGGGCCAGTATGGGATGCTGCCGACGGATATGCTGAATGTCCTTCCCCGACTACTGAAATAAGGCGGAATTGTATGAAAAAGCTGGCGGTTCTGGCCGTGTGCGTGCTGATGCTCTGCGGCTGCTCCCACCAAGACCGGGCCCTCGAAACCGGAATGGCCCTGCGCACCAGGCTGCTCCGGGCGGAGAAGGTGTGCTTTGATGCGCAGATTACGGCGGACTACGGGGACAGGCTCTACGACTTCTCCATGGCCTGCCAGGCGGATGCAGCGGGGAGTCTTAGCTTCACCGTCACCGCCCCGGAGACCCTGGCGGGCATCACCGGCGCCGCTGGGGCCCAGGGGGGCAGCCTGACCTTTGACGGCACGGCCCTCCAGTTTGACCTGCTGGCCGAGGGGCAGATATCCCCCGTCAGCAGCCCCTGGGTGCTGCTGAAGACTCTGCGCAGCGGCTGCCTCACTGCCGCCTCCACCGAGGATGGGCTTATCCGCCTGTCCATGGACGACAGCTACCGGGACGATGCCCTCCACCTGGATATCTGGCTGGATTGCCAGGACCTTCCCGCCCGGGCGGACATCCTCTACGGCCAAAAGCGGATTGTGTCGCTTGTCATCAAAAACGTTGTTATCACGTAACCTCCGGGCGCATCCGGGCATAGGATATTGTGAAGGCTGCACCGTATATTTTCATCGGATTTGTGGCACAATACAATCACTGCGTTACATAGGAAAAAGGGTAGCGCAGGGAATTATGCACGGAGCGTGAAGCAAATGACAGAAGGGAATGTAAAACGGGGCGACATATTTTACGCAGACCTGTCGCCTGTGGTAGGAAGCGAGCAGGGGGGAACCCGCCCGGTCCTGATTGTACAAAATGATACCGGCAACCGCCATTCTCCCACGGTAATCGCCGCCGCCATCACCAGCCAGACGGGAAAGGCCCGGCTGCCCACCCATATCAACATCGCCGGAGGCAGCGTAGGGCTCAGCAAGGACTCCATCATCCTCCTGGAGCAGATCCGCACCATCGACAAGCGCCGCCTCCGGGAGCACATGGGCCATTTGGACGAAAAGCAGATGTCCCAGGTAGACGACGCCATCGCCGTCAGCTTCGGCCTCCACGGCGGACGATTCAGTTAAAAAAACAGAATGTCATTGCGAACCAGTCCGAAGACTGGTTCGCAATCCGCATCCCCACTGCATGGTGTTCACACTAGGCAGCTCATTTTATCTTTGAAAAATGAGAAAGAACGGATTGCCACAGCCAGTGTGAGCACTGGCTTCGCAATGACATACGTTTTAGTATATGGACGCTTCTATCTGCATACCCTTCACCAAGAGGTGGTACATATGGAAGGAAGCTACGGCGTTTATTTTGGGTCTGACCAGGTGGGGAAGGTGCAGGTGCTGCGCCAGGGGCTTTACTATGCCTTTCACTGCCGGTGCCGGTTGACCGGGTCGGTGGTGTGCCGGCTGGAGGTCCGGTGGCGGGACGGACGGGAAAACCTGGGGGTACTGGTGCCCATGGACGGGGGCTTCGGTCTGGACACCCGGGTCCCAATTAAGCGGCTGAAGGGGGAGGAGCCAAGGTTTCTCATCATCCCCCGCCACGACCGGCCCACGGGAACCTTCGTCCCCATCAGCCCGGAGGAGCCCTTTTCCTACCTGGAACGTCTGAAGGACGGCTACCTGGTCAAGAAAAACGGTCAAATCGGAATCATGCTGTAAAATATCATTGCGGGCCGGCGTTAGCGCCGGCCCGCAATGATATTTGTTTAGAATTCCAAATCCACCTCCACCGGGCAGTGGTCGGAGCCGGTGATGTGGCTGTGGATGGCGGCGGCTGTGATGCTGCCGCAGAGACGGTCGGACACCAGAAAATAGTCGATGCGCCAGCCGGCGTTGTTCTTCCGGGCGTTGAACCGGTAGCTCCACCAGCTGTAGGCCCCGGTGCGGTCCGGGTACAGATGCCGGAAGCTGTCGGTAAAGCCGCTTTCCAGCAATGCGCCAAAGCTGGCCCGCTCCTCGTCGGAGAAGCCTGCGTTTCCCCGGTTGGAGCCGGGATTTTTCAGGTCGATTTCCTGATGGGCCACGTTCAAATCGCCGCAGGCCACCACCGGTTTTACCCGGTCCAGGGCGCACAGGTGATGGCGGAAGGCCGCATCCCATTTCAGCCGGTGGTCCAGCCGGGCCAGCTCCTGCTGGGCGTTGGGGGTGTAGCAGGTGACCAGGTAGAAATCCGGGTATTCCAGGGTGATAAGCCGCCCCTCGGTGTCCAGCTCCGGCACGCCCACCCCATAGCTCACGGACAGGGGAGCCTCCCTGGCAAAGACCGCCGTGCCGGAGTAGCCCTTCTTCTCGGCGTAGCTCCAGAACTGGTGATAGCCGGGCAGGTCCAGGTCAATCTGCCCTGCCTGCAATTTTGTTTCCTGCAAGCAGAAAAAATCCGCGTCCGCCTCATGGAAATAATCGGCAAAGCCCTTGCCGACGCAGGCCCGCAGGCCGTTTACATTCCAGGAAATGAATTTCATGCTGTTTCCTCCGTGGTCATGGGACTGTCGTCCACTAAAATCAGGGTGTCCCGGGTCATGGTGATGGAGCGCATCCCGCTGCGGACGGTGACCGACTGGGCATCCGTCAGGTCAAAGCAGGTCAGCGCCAGACAGGCGCAGGCCCGGGTAAAGGCGGTGTCGCTGAGGGTGGCGCCGGTGTCGGAAATGTTCACAAACACATCCCGGTCCAGCTCCTTGGTGGAATAGACCTTGGTGTCCCGGGGCAGGGGGGACAGGTGGCCCTCCTGGGACGGCCCCATCAGGTACAGCGACAGCAGATACGTCAGGTCCTGCCGGTGACCGGCGGCCTCCCACTGCTCGGGGGCAAAGACCTGGGCATCCTGGCCGTAGGTGTACTGCTCCAGCAGGTAGTAAAAGGTCACCGGCTCCTTGAGCCCCCCTGCCGAGGCGGTGCAGCCGGACAGCAGCACGGCTGCCAAAATCATCAGAATCAGCCCACGCTTCATACCTGGTCTACCTCCGTGTCAAAGGCCGGAAAGCTCACCGTGAAGGTGGTGCCCTGGTCCACCACGGAGCTGACCTCGATGGTGCCCCGGTTCCGCTGGACGATGGTCCGCACGATGGCAAGGCCCAGGCCGCTACCGCCGGTGGCCCGTGACCGGGCCTTGTCCACCCGGTAGAACCGCTCGAACACGTGCTTCAGAGCCTCCCCGTCGATGCCCATGCCGGTGTCGGAGACCTCCAGCAGGGCGTTTTCCTCCTGCCGGTGAAGGCGCACCGTCAGGCGGCCCCCGGCGATGTTGTATTTGATGCCGTTTTCCATGAGATTAAAGACAATCTGGTACAGGTCGTCCTCCAAAATCAGCACCGGGCTGTCCCCCTCCAGCTCCAGCTGGAAGGTGACCTGCGCCTTCAGGGCCGTCTGCTTCAGCATTCTCGCCACCCGCCGGACGGTGGGGGCCATGTAGATGATCTCGCTTTCCGACGAATCGGGCAGGCCCTCGGCCTTGGTCAGGGACAGCAGCTTGGTGGTCATCCGGTTTAACCGCTCCGCCTCGTCGCCGATGTCGCCTACAAATTCCCGGACGGTCTGCAAATCCATGTCGTACTGCAAAATAGAGTCCGACAACAGCTTGATGGAGGCCAGAGGGGTTTTCAGCTCGTGGGAGGCATCGGAGACAAAGCGGCTGCGCTTCTGCTCGGAGGTTTGCAGCCGGTCCGTCAGGTCGTCGAATTCGTTGCCCAGCACCGTCAGCTCGTCGTTGCCGCCCATGTTCAGCTTCTGGGAGTAGTCTCCCTCCTGGATGGTGCGCATATGGCGCATGATTTTGCTGAGCCGCCGGGAGAAGCCCCGGGAGAAGATGATGGAGAACAGGGTGATGAGCACCTCCAGCATCAGCGTCACCCGCAGCACGGTGCCCTGGAGCTTCAGCAGCAGCACGCCCTGGGAGGTGTCGTGCTCGGCCATGTACACGCAGCCCACATTGGCCCCGTAGTAGACGATGGGGGTGGCGGCCCGGGAGAACATGGCGCTGTCCCGGTAGTCCCAGGAGAACACGTCGTTGCCGTCCAGGGCCTTCAAAATCTCCGGGAACAGCACATAGGCACCCACATACTCCCCGCCGCTGTCGTACAGGGCGTTGCCCCCCTGGTCGGTGACGATGACCCGGTTGGCGGTGAGGCTTTCCATCTGGCCCATAATCCCCGCCACGGTGGTGGGGCTCAGCACGTCCAGGGTGGCAATCTCGTCAGAGGCCAGCTGGCATTTTTCAACCATGGCGGCCTCCTTGCTCTGGCAGAACAGCCGCTGGCTGATGTTGGAGCAGTAGATATTCAGAATCAGCAGCACCACGGTGGTGATGACCACATAGGTCATGGCATACCGGGTCTGGGTGTTTCGGTAGCCCCAGAAGGGCTTTTTCTCATTTTCGGAAATAATAGCCAACGCCCCACTTCGTCAAAATGTATTTCGGCTCCGCCGGATTTTCTTCCAGCTTCTCCCGGAGGCGGCGGATGTGCACATCCACCGTGCGGATGTCGCTGCGGTATTCATAGGCCCAGATGGTGTCCAGCAGCGCCTCCCGGGAGTAGACCCGGTTGGGATTGCGCATGAGAAATTCAATCACGTCGAATTCCTTGGCGGTCAGGTCCGCCAGAGCGCCGTCCCGGTAGGCGTTCCGGGCATCCAGATCCAAGGTGATGGTGCCGATGGTCAGCTGATTGCCCACAGCCTTCTCCCCCCGGGGTCCCGCCCGCCGTAAAAGGGCCCGGATGCGGGCCTTTAATTCCAGGATGTTGAAGGGCTTGGTCAGATAGTCGTCCGCCCCGTGGTCAAAGCCCATGAGCTTGTCCATATCCTCGGCCTTGGCCGTCAGCAGGATGATGGGCACGTCGGAAAACTCCCGGATTTTGGCGCAGGCGGTGAGCCCGTCCATATTGGGCATCATCACGTCCAGCACCACCAGGTCCGGGTCCTGATTCTGAACGGCCTGGACCGCCTCCAGCCCGTCGCCGCCTGTGATGACCTCGTAGCCCTCGTTCTGCAAATTAAACCGAATACCCTTGACCAGCAGGGCCTCGTCGTCTACCACCAGTATTTTCATAGCCTAACCTCCGATTTTCACCAGTTCCATAATCTGCTCCAGCCGTTTTTTTCCAATATCCTCCACATTCAGCAGCTCCTCCACAGTGGAAAATTCCCCCTGCTCCGCCCGGTAGGCCAGAATCCGCCGGGCCAGCACCTCCCCGATGCCGGGCAGGGCCATGAGCTCGTCCAGTCCGGCGCTGTTCAGGTCAATGGGAAACCGGACCAGGGGCTGGGTGGCGGAGGGGAGGGGCTCCGTTTCCGCCGGGGCGGTCTGCATGGCGGCGGGCACAGCCAGATGTACCCCGCCGCGGCTGCCGCTGCGGCCCAGAAGCAGCCCCAGGGTAAAGGCGGCAAAGACGCACGTCACCGCCACCAGAAGCTGCACCGCCGGTTTTTTCATGGGAATCCCCCTTCCGCATTGACTGGAAGACAAAAAGCTGATATAATGTTACAGTCATATCAATGACATTATACACGATTTCCCGCCAACGGACAACCCCGGAATGGGGTAATGGAGGTAAATTTATGAAAAAATTTCGATTCTTTTCGGTGCTGCTGTGCGCCGCAGCGGCCGCAGCGTCATTGACGCTGTCCGGCTGCGCCGCCAAGGATGCCCCGGCGGCCACCGGAGAGGAGCTTTTGCAGACCAGCCTTCCCACCGAAGCTGCAACCACAGCGGCTCCGGAGACCACGATTCCCGCTGAGACCCAGGCCCAAGCCATGCCGGAGCTCAGCCTGGAGGAGGACGGCTATGCGCTCACCTTCGGCTCGGCAAAAAGTATGCTTTTGTATGATGTGAACCGCGGAAGCATTGTCTGCTCCCGTGCACCGGATGCCCAGGCGGCCCCCGGCGGCTTGACCAAGCTGGTGACAGCTCTGATTGTCATGGAAAACTGCTCTTTGGAGGATGGGGTGACGGTTGGGGCCCGGGAGAATTGGAACCTGCCTGCGGGTGCGTTAAATCAGAATCTTCAGGCCGGGGAGGAGATGACCGTCCGTGACCTGCTTGCCTGTATGCTGCTGGAAGGTGCCAACGATGCTGCCATCGTCCTGTCTGAGCAGGTGGCGGGGAGCCAATGGAATTTTGTGGATTTGATGAACAGCCGGGTGAAGGAAATCGGCTGCACCGATACGGCGTTTTCAGATGTCCATGGGCTGGATGCCGAGAAAAACCGCACCACCGCCCGGGATATGCTGAGAATCATCTATGAAGCCATTCAAAACGACACCTTCCGGGATTTCTTCAGTATGACCGAGTATGTGGTTCCTGCGACAAACTGCTGTGAGAAGCGGGAACTGATGACCCATAACTACATGATGGAGCAGACAAATCTTTTCGACTTTATGGATCCCCGGGTCACCGGCGGAATGCAGGCTTACCGCCGGGACACCGGGGGAGGACTGGTCTGCACGGTGGAGGATAATGGGCTGTATATTGGCATCGTCCTGGGGTCGGAGCGGGTCATGGCGGATAATGGGTGGAGCGTTAAGCACTTTGGCGATTACGAGGACATGACGGAGCTGCTGAATCAGGGAATTCAGAACTAAATCTGCGATACAACGTCTTCGCCGGGAAGCCCCGGCGGAAGAATTTTGAGGGATAATTATGAAAAAAATGAAATTTCTGTGGCTGCTGTTGGGTCTTGCCCTGCTTTTCCAGTGTCTGGCCCTGCCTGTTTCCGCTGAGCAGACCGCCCCGGCTTCCACCGGGGAGACCGTGGGGGAGACGCTGCCCCTGGATGCCGGCGGGGTGAAGGAGCAGGACCCCAAGGCGGTCTACGGCACCGTCAGCATCCAGAACGGCTGCCACACCATCAACGGCCTGGTTCCCCTGGCGGGCACCGAGCGGAAGCTGGATACGGCCCAGGGCGTGTTCCTGTATGAGACAGCCACCAACACCGTGGTCTATTCCTACAACCCGGATACCAAGCTGTGCCCCGGCAACCTGGCCAAAATGGTCACCGCCCTGATTGCCCTGGAAAGCTGTGAGCCGGATGAAATGGTCAAGGTCAACAGCGTCAACATTTCCAAGCTGCCCATCGGTTCGCTGGATGTGAAGCTGAAGCACGACGAGCAGCTGAGCGTGGAATCCCTGATTTACTGTATGTTCCTGGAAAACGCCAACGATGCCGCCATTGCCCTGGCCGAGCACGTGGCGGGGACCCAGCAGGCCTTTGTCAGCCTGATGAACGCCCGGGTCAAGCAGATGGGCTGCACCACCACCGATTTTTCCAATGTCCACGGCCTGGAAACCGTGTCCCACTCCTACACCACCGCCCGGGACATGGCCAAGATTGTGGTGGAGGCCATGAAAAATGAGGCGTTCAAAAAGGCCTTCGGTACCACCAGCTACACGGTCCCGGCCACCGACCGCTCGGAGGAGCGCAAGCTGGTGACCAAGAACTATATGATGGAGCAGTCCGACATTCTGGAATTCATCGACAGCCGGGTCACCGGCGGCGTCCAGAGCTACCACAGCACCACCGGCGCAAACCTGGCCATCACCGCCGAAACCAAGTCCGACGACCCAACCCGGAACCTCAGCTATGTGGCGGTGGTCCTGGGCGCCGTCCGTACCACCGTGCCGGACAGCTGGCGTATCCAGTATTACGGCAACTTCAACGAAATGGTGGAGCTGCTGAGCCTGGGCTTTGACAAGTATAAGGTCAACCGGCTCCTCTACGAGGGAATGTCACTGAGCCAGTTCCCGGTGGCCGGCGGCGAGAGCAACGCCGTGGGCCAGGCCATTGTGGATTATGACTCCGTGGTGCCCATTGCGGCCACCATGAACAACCTGACCGTCAACTATTTCATCACCGACGGCGACCTCACCGCCCCCGTGGCCAAGGACCAGAAAATCGGCACCATGGAAATCTGGTACCGCAACTGCTGTATGGCCGAGGCGGAGGTGTACGCCATGGGCAATGTGAAAGCCGCCAACGACACCGGCGTTACCATCCGCTCCACCGCCGTCCGCAGAGACTCCGATGAATCGGGAATCCTGTCCGTCATCGGCACCATCTGTGTGATTATTCTGGGCCTTGCCATGGCCTATCTGGCCTTCAACGCCTATATGCGCTCCCGGATGCGGGCCCGGAGACGCCGCCGCCGGGAGGCCCGCAGGAGGAATTACTGATGCTTGACTGGGAAACACTCTGCCAGACCTGCCTGGAATGCACCCGCTGTGGCCTGTGCGAAACCAGAAACCACGTGGTTTTCGGGGTCGGCTGCCGGGAGGCGGACGTGATGCTGGTGGGCGAGGGCCCGGGGGAGCAGGAGGACAGGCAGGGCATCCCCTTTGTAGGCCCCGCCGGAAAGCTGCTGGACGATATGCTCGCCATCATCGACCTGGACCGGAACACCAACTGCTATATTGCCAACATCGTCAAATGCCGCCCGCCCCGGAACCGGGACCCATTGGAGACCGAGCAGGATGCCTGCATCGGGTATCTGCGCAGTCAAGCGGCTCTGGTCCGCCCGAAGATTATCGTCTGCCTGGGCCGCATTGCCGCCCAGCGCCTCATCGACGAAAACTTCCGCATCACCCGCCAGCACGGCCAGTGGATGGAGAAAAACGGCGTCTGGATGACCGCCATCTACCACCCCTCCGCCCTCCTCCGGGACGTGACCAAACGCCCGGAAACCTTTGATGACCTCCTGTCCATCCGGGAGAAAATCAAAGAGCTGGGCGCACAGGTATAAAAAGCTATTGACATTCAGCCCAAACCCAGCTATAATAATTGGGCTGAGCACGCTAGTGTAGCACAGTCGGTAGTGCATCTCACTCGTAATGAGAAGGTCGCCTGTTCGAGTCAGGTCACTAGCTCCACAAAAACCCCTAGAGCCGTAACGGCTTTAGGGGGTTTTACTTTTTTGTAAATCTGCCGAAATAGTCTGCTTGACCATAGTTTGACCATAGTTTGATCATAGCTCAAAAAATGACCATAGAATTATCGAAACTATTTGATTTCAATAAGCTGAAAAAGTTAGATTTTTGTGTGAATTTGAAAACATATTTGAAAATTTGATTTTTGCTATTTTTGAACATTTTGATAGATTTTTTCATTGTCTGAAACGCCTTTACGAATGTTGAAATATCTAACTATTTTTTGCTGAAAGGCTAAAATATATTCTGAAATCAGATTGATTTTTTACTTTCTTCTGCAATCTGACGTAATAGTCGTATGAGGCTGTCAGCAAGCAGACTGTGGAAGTGTTTCCCACAGAAAGACAGTATAGCTATCATGATTCAAGCAGTAAAACAATAAATCGTTATATTAAAAATTCGTATGACAAAGTGCCCGCCGAACAAAATTCGACAGGCACTTTGTCGGAACATCCCCAAGCAGTAATCACATCAGATTGGTTATCACCGCCCTGAATAATGGCTGCTGCAAAATAGGCCAGGACGGTGGTTCGCTATTTATTTCCTCCCAAAACCCATACCACGAAATAGGATACCGCATGAAATTACGGATTCAGCAGCCAATCGATCACATGGATAACCTTGATGCCCTCATAGTTTCCGAGGGTGAATCGGTCCAATGTCAGGACGACTTTCTCATAGTTATCCCGAATGAGCTTGAGAGGGCGCATTTCTCGCTCAAAGGTTTCCTCTGCGGTCATGTCGGCGGTTACCTGATAGTAGATGATTTCGTCATTCTTCCTGGCTACGAAGTCCACTTCGGTGTTTCCGACTTTGCCGATGTTGACGGTAAAGCCCCGGCGGAGCAGTTCAAAGAAAACGATATTCTCAACGGTAAAACCAAGGTCATATTTCCGCTTTGGCAGAATGTGGTTGCGGATGCCCAGGTCCACCATATAGAATTTCCGGTTTGCCTTCAAGAGTCCTTTTCCAACGATGTCAAACCGCTCGGCCTCGTAGAAAATGAAGGATTCCACCAGAGCCTCCACATAGTCATCCACGGTATTGGGGGATACCTTCCGGCCGCTGGAGGTCAGATAATCCGTGATTCCCTTGATAGACACTGGACTGCCGACGACACTGGCAAGATACTTGGCAATGGCTTTCAGCAGGGCAATGTCAGTGACCTTTCGTTTGGAGGAATCCTTCTCTCTGCGGCGCTGCCGTTCCTCAATGTCATTGATAATGACCGTATTGTAGATGCCCTCCAGATAGACGTTGACCTTTTCATTTTGACGATCCATCTTGGCCAGATAGGGCAGGCCGCCAATTTTCATGAATTCTGCAAAAGCGGCTTCGGTATCCATCCCTGTGATCTCCAGAAACTCGCGGAAGGAGAGGGGGAGCATTTTGATTTCCACATATCGACCGGTCAGCAGAGTGGCCAAATCACTGGACAGCATATAGGAGTTGGAGCCGGTGATATACATATCCACGTAGTCCTTGACATAGAAGCTGTCCACGACCTTCTGGTAAGAATCCACCATCTGGACTTCATCCAGGAAGATGTAGTTCATTTTGCCTTCATGGACCCTTGCTTTCAGATACTGATAGAGTTTCTTGTAGTCGGTCAACTCCTCGTATTCCAATTCCTCAAAATTGACATAGATGATCTGATCTTCTGCAACACCTTCCTCCAAAAGTAGCTGACGGTATTGCCTCAAAAGGGTGGACTTACCACAACGGCGCAGACCGGTGACCACTTTGATGACCTCGTCATCCTTCCAGGCGTGAAGCTGCTGCAAATATTGCTGTCTGAGTACCATACGGATTACCTCCTTTTCCTTAGTATGCCCATTATAACATAAAGGGAATAAAAAAGCAAACGAAATTCCCAAGTGGGAATCTCAATGTGGGGAAATTAAGAAAAATGCCGATACTGAAATAGTAATGCGAATTGTACCAGAATCGGATGAGCGGCAAACTGGCATACAGTGAGAAACTTGCCAATTTGCTGCGAATATGCTATACTACTACCGTCAGTATCGTAATTTGCTTTTTGCATTTTCAGTTGAACCGTAGTATCAAAGTGCCTGAGACGTATTCTTCAGGCGCTTTTTTCATGTAAGGCTTCTGCTGCATCTTTTTTAGATGCACAGAGAATCATAAGTAGTGGGGGTGTTTCCCTCGCTATCCCATAATAAGGCTCCAAAAGAGTCACAAGACGCTCAGAGAACGATTGTTTTCTGGGCGTTTTTTATATAGATCGGAGCCAATCGGTTCCCCCAACCTTTTTCTTCGGGGAGCCTTTGGCTTGCCGTGGATATAAAAACGACTCCCATTAAGGAGCAATTGAAAGGAGAATGCATCTATGAATGCGAATCAAGAAACAAAAGTGAGAATGCTTGCATTGATTGCCAAGATCAATGAGGCAGATACCGCCTATTACAAGCATGACAACCCCATTATGACAGACCGGGAATACGACCTGCTGATGGAGCAGCTGCTTGACCTGGAAGCCCAAACCGGTCTGGTAATCTCCGGCTCGCCCACCCAAAGGGTGGCGGGTGACATTTTGGAGGAACTGGAGGAGGTGCGGCATACCAAGCCCATGAAGCCTCCGGTGAAAGACAATGCTGACCAGCTGATGATGGGCCATCTTTTGGAACCAATCGCAGCCTATTGGTACCAGCAGAAAAGCGGCAACCTTGTGCAGGAGGATACCATCCTCTATCAGCACGCTGACCACCCCTATGCCTTGGCAAATTTCGACCGCCGATATACCCGGACGGTGGATGGAAAGCCCGGTATTCTCGAGTGTAAAAGCTGTACCTATCATAAAGCGGACAGTTGGGCAGATGATGCAATTCCCCTGTATTATGAATTCCAATTACGCTACTATCTGGCTGTTGCGGATGTGAACCATGGCGCCTTTTCCTGCTTCTGGGGCAACAACCCGGAAAATGACCTGGCTATGCCGGAAATTGAGCGGGACAGTACCAAGGAGGACATGATTTTTGAACGGCTGGATGAATGGATCTGGAGCTTGGAGCATGATGTTCCGCCGACCATGAGCGGCGTGAAACCGGAGCTGGCGCTTAATTCTCTGGCCCGCATTTACGGAGCCAGCTGCGCAGGTCTGCCTACCATAGAGTTCCCTGGGAAATTTGAAAGCTCCCTGCGGCGGATAGCCTTGCTGCAGGGGAAGATCAGTGAATGCAGTTCAGAGATTAAAAAATATGAAGAGGAGGTACAGGCGCATTCTGTGCGAATTGCGGAGCTGATGAAGCAGCACGAGCATGGTGTCTTGGAAACAACCAAGGACAAGCTGCTGGTGGACTTTGTTACCCGCAAAACCAAACGGCCAGATTCCAAGATGCTGAGGGAGAAGTATCCCACCGTTTACGGGGATGTCATCAAAGAGTCCCAGAGCCGCAAGGTAAAAGTGACCGTACAATCGGCCTGAAAAAGGAGGGGAGGAACTGTGCTATGCAAATTTGACCGGCTGCTCTTTCCAAAGTGCAGCCGCCCATCCGATGCAGAAGGCTATATGGTCGCTATCTATCGTCTGTGTGAAGAACTTCGGGACAGCAGAGGAAATCTGCTGTCCCAGATCAAGGCTGTGGGCTACTACCTGCCGGTGGGAGCCAAACAGCAATTTGACCTCAGCGGCCATTGGACAAAGACCAAGCACGGCCTGCAATATGAGGTGGAACAGTACACAGAGGTCATTATCCCCTCCCGTGCGGGCGTGATCGCTTACCTTTCATCGGGACAAATCAAAGGGATCGGGCCCAAGACAGCAGAGAAGATCTATGATTCATTTGGGTCTGGGACACTGGAGATGCTGGATCGGGAGCCGGAGAAGCTGCTGAGTATTTCAGGAATCAGCGAGAAAAAGCTGAGAAGGATTCTGGATGGGCACTCTGTAAATTGATAATAGGCTGTATAAGCGCTTGCTTGCCAATTCATTGCTTGCTGTACCATATGGGAAGCACCCGACCGGGTTTCTTGCCGTTCGAAATCCACAGAAGCATAAAAGTGACAGCGATATGCTGAGGATGCTGGCGTTTGTCTGTCTATCAATGCTGCAGGTCAAGGAGCTGCAAACCGGCATTGCACTGATGCAGCATACCAAGGTGAAGGACTCGGATACCATTGAGATCAATCTGCTGGGAACGCCTGAAATCACCACTGCAAATGGTTCAATTTCCCAAGGTGTATACAAATCGCAGAAAGGTTGGCGAATCCTCGTATATCTGCTGCTTCACCGGTCTGCTGCGGTTTCGGCCAAGGAACTGGTGGCGAATATATGGTCTGATGAAAATGATGACACGGAACCGGAGAGCATACGTGGCATTGTGTATCGCTTCAAGCAAAAGATCAGCTTCCTCAGTGACGAGGACTTGATTATCAGCTCGGCAAACGGATACCAGATCAATCCTGCGTGCAGTATTGTGACAGACCTGGAGCAGATGGAGAAAATCTGGGAAAGCAGTGTGCCCAATATGGGGTCATTACACAAAGCAGAGGAGTTGAAACGGGCATTGCGGTTATATCGGGGGGACCTGTTTGAGGATGCGTCCCATGAGGATTGGCTGCTGGGACTTTCGTCCCGGTACCATTTGCTTTACTTGAAAATTGCCGCAGCATTGTTTGAGACACTCCAAAATATGAAAGATTATACGGATATCCACGATTATGCGCTTGAGGTACTCAAGATTGACCGGGGGAATGTGGAAACCAACTACTGGCTGATTTATGCGCTCAAGAAATTGGGTGCGGTTGAGCAGTCAAGAAGAGTATTCCTGGCCGCAAGAGAGATAATGAGTTCAGAAGAATACATGGACCTGGAGGCTCGCTTGGCTGAGGCCGTGGGGGAAAGCGACATTGAAATGTGACAGTCCGTTCGACACAGAGGTGTCACAACACCTACCATACTACATGAAACTGTTTACATGGTGGAGAAAAATTATATAAACTACATATTGTGCTACATAAGATAGCACATTTCAAAGCACATCTATCGTTTAGACTTCTAGGGCAATTCATGATTGCTCTGCGGTCTGAATGATAGGTGTGCTTTTTTGCTGCCCACAGATATTTGCATAACAGCGAAACCAAATTACTTAACGCCGTTAGGAGATACCGATGACTTATCATATTCAAACGAACGACAGGCTGCGAGCCGAATTTACACAGTTTTTGAAGATCATGGTGACAAGAGCCAAATTGAACTACATCAAAAAATATCGTACCTCTGAGGAAACCGTATCACTGGAAGAACTATCGGATTGGGGAATTCCTTCAACGAGCATGAAATTGCCACAGAGCAACACTACTTTTGATTATGAAGTGGAGTCATTGGCAGAGGCTTTTGAGAAACTGACTCCCAGACGGCAGCAAATTCTTCAGTTGATTTTCGTGGAAGGCCTATCATCCCAGGAGGTGGCGGAGCGAATCCGCTGCTCTGTTGGCCACGTATACAATGAACAGTCATTGGCAATTAAAAAACTGCGGGAGTTGATGGAAGGGGAGAAGCAATGAAGCCCGAAGAATTTCAAGCCCTGCTGCAAGGTGCAGTTGCGGGTGACCGTGATGCCCTGGAGGAAATTTTTGAAATGTATATGCCTCTTATCAATCACGCCAGCACCATCAACGGAGAGCTGGACGAGAATTGCAGGCAGTATATGATGCACATTGCGCTGAATACAGGAAAAATTACAGTATAGAAGTAAAAGCTGCCTCGCTTGCGAAGAAATGCGGGGCAGCATTATAAACTTTCTGTGATAAACCTCAGTTGGAAATATATTTGGTTGATAATCTTAACTTGTAACAGTTGACAAGGGGTGATATAATATAGGGTAGATAATTTTTAACAGAAGGTGGAAACTATGACAAAAATCGACATTTACTCCGGCTTCCTGGGGGCTGGTAAGACTACGCTCATCAAGAAGATGATTTCTGAGGGCTACAAGGGCGAAAAGCTGGTGCTCATTGAAAATGAGTTCGGCGAGATTGGCATTGACGGCGGCTTTTTGCAGGACGCCGGCATCAACATCACCGAGATGAACTCCGGCTGCATCTGCTGCTCTCTGGTGGGCGACTTTGGCCGGGCGCTGACCCAGGTTATTGAGCAGTATCACCCGGACCGCATCATCATCGAGCCCTCCGGCGTGGGCAAGCTGTCCGATGTTATCGGCGCTGTGAAGAAGGTTATGACCGACGACGTGACCCTGGGCCACACCGTGGCTGTGGTGGACGCCGGGAAGGTCAAGGTCTATATGAAGAACTTCGGCGAATTCTACAACAACCAGGTGGAGACTGCCGCTACCATCATCCTCTCCCGGACCGATTCCATTCCCCAGGCCAAGCTGGACGCCGCCGTGGCCCAGCTCCGGGAGCACAACGACCACGCCTCCATCGTCACCACCCCCTGGGGTCAGCTGACCGGCCAGCAGCTGCTGGCCGCCATGGAGGGCCAGTCCTCCCTGGCCAGGGAGCTTGCCAACCTGGAGGAGGCCCACCACGAGCATCACCACCACGACCACGATGAGGAATGCACCTGCGGTCACGAGCATCATCACCACGACCATGACGAGGACTGCTGCTGCGGTCACGAGCATCATCATCACGACCACGACGAGGAATGCACCTGCGGCCATGACCATGAGCATCACCACGACCACGACGAGCACTGCACCTGCGGTCACGACCATCACCATCACGACCACCATGCCGACGAGGTGTTCACCTCCTGGGGCGTGGAAACGGCCAAGAAGTTCGACAAGGCTGCCATCGAGGCAGCACTGCACGAGTTGGACTCCGGCAAATACGGCATGATTCTCCGGGCCAAGGGCATTCTGCCCGCCGCTGACGGCACCTGGATTCACTTCGACTTCGTCCCCCAGGAGCACGACATCCGCCTGGGCGGGGCCGACATCACCGGCAAGCTCTGCGTCATCGGCTCCAAGCTGGATGAGCATGGGCTGAGCCACCTGTTCGGGGTGTAAGTATGCAGCAGATTCCTGTCTATTCCTTCACCGGATTCCTGGATTCCGGCAAGACAAAATTCATCCAGGAGACCCTGGAGGACCCCCGCTTCAACGCCGGTGAGCGGACGCTGCTGCTGGTCTTTGAGGAAGGGGAGGAGGAGTACGATTTCTCCGCCTACCCCTATCAGAACGTCTACATGGAGGTGCTGGACCAGCAGACCGTCACCACCAAGGAGCTCCAGGCCCTGGCCAAAAAGTACCGGGCCCAGCGGGTCGTGGCGGAGCTGAACGGAATGCAGCAGGTGGGCGACCTGTATATGCGCTTCCCGGAAAACTGGGCGGTGGCCCAGGAGGTCATGTTTGCCGATTCTACCACCATCATGGCCTATAACGGCAATATGCGCAACCTGGTTATGGACAAGCTGGTGGGGGCCCAGATGGTGGTGTTCAACCGGCTGACTCCCGGCTGCGACGTGGTGCCCTACCACAAGCTGGCCCGGGCCGCCAGCCGCCGCATCGACATTCTCTATGACTACACCGACGGCTCCACCTCCTTTGACGACATCGAGGACCCGCTGCCCTTTGATATCAATGCCCCCGTCATCGAGATTAAAGACGAGGACTACGCCCTGTGGTACCGGGACTGCACCGAGGAGCCTCAGAAGTACGACGGCAAGACCGTCCGCTTCAAGGCCCAGGTGGCCATGCTCCGCCGGGACAAGAACGGAATGTTCGCCCCTGGCCGGTTTGTCATGACCTGCTGTGTGGAGGATATCCAGTTCTGCGGCATTCCCTGCCGGTACGCCGGGGCCAGGGACCTGGAATCCCGGTCCTGGGTCACGGTGACGGCAAAGGTCTCCGCCGAAAAGCACCCCCTGTACAAGGGCGACATGGGCCCCGTTCTGGATGCCGTCGAGGTTACTAAGAACGCCGTTCCCGCCGAGCCGGATGTAGCAACATTTTAACCCGTAGGGCAGCCTGACCACAGGCCGCCTCAGTGTGTCAAAAAAGCCTCGCAGAGTTTGCGCCGTGAGGCGCAAATAAAGTTCAAATCATTTTCTGCCAGGGCGTGTACCTGGCGGAAAATACTTCTCAGGCTGCAAGTGTGGAATTTGTACGCCAACGGCGTACAAATTATGCACGCAGCAGACTGCAAAAGTTTGTCAAAAAGCCCCGCAGGGGATTTTTGACAGTCTCGGCGGCCTGACCACAGGCCGCCTTTTTGCAAAGGAGAATACCAATGACCGTCAACGACTATCAGCGCCAGGCCATGGCCACCCTGAACCCGGCTCTATCCAAAAAGGACGTGCTCATCAACAGCGTCATGGGCCTGTGCGGGGAATCCGGGGAGGCCATTGACATTGTGAAAAAATGGCTGGCCCAGGGCCACGAATTAGACAGGGCGCACCTTGCCAAGGAGCTGGGCGACATCGCCTGGTACCTGGCCGAGGCCGCCACCGCTCTGGATATCCCGCTGGACGATATTTTCCAGGGGAATCTCGACAAGCTGAAAGCCCGCTATCCGGAGGGGTTCTCGGAGGAACGCTCCCAGGTGCGGCTGAAAGACGATTTATAAAACTTTTTCCAGGCAACCAAAGCCTTCCCCCCGGGGTGGTGCTCTGCGCAGCAGATTAGAATGGAGCGATTGCCAGTGGCAATCGCTCCGTAGTTTATTGGGTGAGCGAGCGCAGCGAGGTCGGATGAGGAACGGCGACAGGTTCGTTTCAGCAGGCACTTACGGATACGGCATCCAACCTTGCCGCCCGCATTCCTCATCCGTCACGGCTTGCGCCGTGCCACCTTCCCCCCCGGGGGAAGGTATTTTGCGCTCTTTGCGAATGCAAATTGCTTTTTTTATTTCGGTATGCTATACTGTATGTACTAACACAAACGAGGTAAAAACTATGTATCAACCGCTTGCAGACCTTTTGCGGCCCCAGACCCTGGATGAGGTCTATGGACAGGAGCATATTCTGGGGAAAAATGCGGTGCTGCGCCGTCTGATTGACTCGGGGAATATCCCCAACATGGTCTTCTACGGCCCCAGCGGCACAGGCAAGACCACTGTGGCCAATATCATCGCCAAGCAGACCAACCGGACATTGTACAAGCTCAACGCCACCACCGCCTCCACGGCAGATATCAAGGAGATTGTGGCTCAGCTGGACACCTTCCTGGCCCCCAACGGGGTGCTGCTGTATCTGGACGAGATTCAGTCCTTCAACAAAAAGCAGCAGCAGTCGCTGCTGGAGCACATCGAAAACGGCAAAATTACCCTCATCGCCTCCACCACGGAAAATCCCTATTTCTACGTTTTTAACGCCATTTTAAGCCGCTCCACCGTCTTTGAGTTCAAGCAGCTCACCGCCGAGGCATCTTTGCAGGCGGTCCGCCGGGCGGTGAAATTCATGGAGGACCGCACCGCCCTGACGGCCGTCCCCGAGGAGGGGGCCCTGGAATACATCGCCGGGGCCTGCGGCGGCGACGTTCGCAAGGCCATGAACGCCGTGGAGGTCCTGTTCTCCGCCGGTATCCCCGACGGGAAAAAGCTGCCCCTGACTTTGGCCGATGCCAAGGCCGTCACCCAGAAAAGCGCCCTCCGGGCGGACCGGGACGGGGACAACTATTTTGACCTGCTGTCCGCTCTGCAAAAGTCCATCCGGGGCTCGGACCCGGATGCCGCCTGCATCTACCTGGCCCGGCTTTTGGAGGCGGGGCAGATGCAGTCCGCCTGCCGCCGGCTCATGGTCATTGCCGCCGAGGACGTGGGCCTTGCCTTTCCTCAGATTATCCCCATTGTCAACGCCTGTGTGGACATGGCATTGAAGCTGGGAATGCCCGAGGCGAGAATCCCCCTGGGAGATGCCGCCGTCCTCATGGCCACCTCCCCCAAATCCAACTCCGGCCACATCGCCCTGGATTCCGCTTTGGAGGATGTCCGCAAGGGCCTCGCCGGAGGCTTCCCCCGGCATTTGCAGAACGTCCACGCCGACACCTACACCCAGGAGCGGGACCAGGGCTACCTGTACCCCCACGATTTCCCGGGCCACTGGGTAGCCCAGCAGTACCTCCCGGACCAGCTGGTGGGCAGGCACTACTACGAATACGGCCCCAACAAGCTGGAACAGGCCGCCAAGGCCTATTGGGACGTTATTAAGAAATAGAACTGTCATTGCGAAACCAGCGGTGCTGCCCGCAGGGAATCAAAAATCTCTATACTTGCCAGTGGCAAGTATACCATAATTTATCGCACACTGGTTGTGGCAATCCGTACTCTTTTTCATTTTTCCTAAGGAAAAATGAACTGATTGGTGCATAGCACCAATCAGAGGGGATGTGGATTGCCACGCCAGTCTGAGGACTGGCTCGCAATGACATAATAAAACTTTGGACGCTACAGGCCGGTAGGGGAGGGGCTTGCCCCCTCCCGCCGCACCCCTGCATTCAAGCAGGACCGACCAAAGCGGACAGCCGCAAGGGCTGTCCCTACGGAGCGGGTCTGAATTTGGGAAGGAGCAGCTTATGGACATCCGATTAAACGACATTCTCACCATGAAAAAGGCCCATCCCTGCGGGGAAAAGCGGTGGTTGGTGCTGCGCACCGGGGCGGACTTCCGCCTGAAGTGCCTGGGCTGCGGCCACGAGGTCATGACCCCCCGGTGCAAGGCGGAGAAAAACATCCGCGCTGTGGAGCGAAAGGAAGAAAACTAACATGGTCAATATCCGCAATGCCACAGAACAGGATGCAAAATCCCTTGCCTACATCCAAACAGAATCCTGGAAATCAGCCTTCCGGGGCATCCTCTCCGAAGGGGACCTGGTAAAACACACAGAATTGGATAAAACCGAGGCCATGTATGGCCAGGTGCTGCAAAATCCGAACATCCGGGTGCTTCTGGAAACTGTGAGTGGAAAGCCCCACTGTATGGCGGCCTGGGGTCCCAACCGGGCGGTGCTGGGGGTGCAAACTGCGGAGCTCATCTGCATCCACAGTCTGCCGGACAAGTGGCGTCAGGGCTACGGCTCCATGATGATGGACAGAATTCTGGCTGATATGCGGGAAGCGGGATTTTCAGAGGTAATGCTGTGGGTCTTCGAACAGAACCAGCGGGCCAGAAAATTCTATGAAAAACACGGCTTCTCCCTGACCGAGCGGACCCAGAACGGCTTCGGCGCGGTGGAATTGATGTACTCAAGAAAGCTGTAACATCTGCCTGAATTCAAAAAATCTCCGACCAAACCGGTCGGAGGTTTTTTCTTCCCGTTGAACGGGGGCCGAACTTGCGCTGACCCCCGTCCACAAAACCGACCGCCTTTTTTGCCTCCGGGCGGTATACTAGACATACGGGAGCCGAACCCGCATCGGTTTTCAGGGGCTGTTTTCCGCCAGCACGGCAGAAAATCCCTTGGCAATACGTCAGTATTCCCGGCGTGATTTTCCTTGTTCTGACGAAAAACAGCTCCCTGAAAACTGCGAAGCACCTGTCAGCTGTGGATATTGGAGGGATTTCCGCCGCAGAGGACGCAGCCTTGCTGGCGCAAGGCAAGGACGAACAGGCGAAAAGCACCCAATAGACACGCTGACAGGCGATGCGGGTTCGACTCCCGTATGCCTAAACCCATCAAGCACTTGGGAGGTGGCTGGTTGGAGGTTTATCTGGATTTGGTGATGCTTCTGAACTTTTTGGTGGACTTTTTGCTGCTGCTGGGCACAAACCGCCTGTCGGGGTTTCCCATGTCGCCGGGGCGGTGCTGTATCGCCGCCGGGCTGGGGGCGGTGTACAGCGGGGCCTGCGTGGTTCCGGGGTTTCACTTCCTGGGAGGAACCCTGTGGAGGCTGGTGAGCCTGGGGCTGATGGCGGCCATTGCCTTCGGCTGGGACAAAAGCGCTCTGCGCCGGGGCGGGGTGTTCATCCTGCTGAGCATGGCCCTGGGGGGCATGGCCCTCAGCTTTGGCCGGGGGGACTTTGCCGCCATCTGCCTGGGGGCGGGGCTTATCTGGCTTCTGTGCCGGGCCTCCTTCGGGGAGAAAATCGGGGGCCGGGAGTATGTGCCCCTGGAGCTGAGCTACCAGGGCCGCACCGCCGCCCTCATCGCCCTGCGGGACACGGGCAACACCCTGAAAGACCCCGTCACCGGGGAGCCGGTGCTGGTGATTTCCGGGGCCGCCGCCCAGCGCCTGACGGGCCTGACCCGGGAACAGCTCCGCACCCCTCTGGAAACCCTGGCCCGCCGCCCTATCCCCGGCCTGCGGCTGATTCCCTACCGGGCGGTGGGGCAGGGGGGCAGTATGCTGCTGGCGGTGAAGCTCCAGGCAAAGCTGGACGGCAAGCAGCAGTCCGCCATCGCCGCCTTCGCCCCCGAAGGCCTGGGCGGAGGCGTGTATCAGGCACTCAGCTATTAACCGCCCCCGTAGGGAACGGATTTATCCGTTCCGCTTTCCATTCCCCCATAGTGTGGTGGAAAAAAGAGTGACCATCGGTTCCCATCCAATCAACTGTTTCAAGCCCATGACTGCCCGGAACGGATAAATCCGTTCCCTACGGTGCAATGCACAAGGAGGAGCTTTATGCAACTTTTCGAATTCTTAAAATCATTACTCGCCCCCCAAATCCCGGGGATTTACTACATCGGCGGCCCCGATGTGCTGCCGCCTCCTTTGAAGGGGCAGCAGGAGCAGGACGCTCTGGAGGGCCTGGCCCGGGGGGAGGAGGCCGCCCGGCAGCTGCTGGTGGAGCACAACCTGCGGCTGGTGGTCTACATCGCCCGCCGGTTTGAAAACACGGGCATCAATTTGGAGGACCTGATTTCCATTGGCACCATCGGCCTCATCAAGGCCATCGGCACCTACAAGGTGGACAAAAAAATCAAGCTGGCTACCTACGCCTCCCGGTGCATCGAAAACGAAATCCTCATGCACATCCGCAAAACCGCCAACCAAAAGGCGGAGGTGTCCCTGGACGAGCCCATCAACATGGACTGCGACGGCAACGAGCTGCTGCTGTCGGACATTCTGGGCACCGACGAGGACATGATTCTCAGGCCCTTGGAGGATGACGTGGACAAATGCGTTCTGCGCCAGTCCCTCCGGGAGCTGCCGGAGCGGGAGCGGGAGATTGTGGATCTGCGCTTTGGCCTCAGAGGCCAGCCGGAGCTGACCCAGAAGGAGGTGGCCCAGAAAATGGGCATCTCCCAGTCCTACATTTCAAGACTTGAAAAGCGCATTATGCTCAGGCTGAAAAAGGAGTTTTTAAGAAGGACCAGCTGCGCGTGAAACTGTCATTGGGAAATTTTACGCAATGCTTGATTTTCTCATATCGATATGGTACAATCGATATAAAATTATATCGATAAGCAGGGTGTCCATATGGAAAACAAGAAGATATCAAAATCCGTCCTCAAGCGGCTGCCGGGGTACCTGGCGTACCTGAAAAATATGCCGGAAAATGCCCCCACCCACATCTCCGCCACGGCCCTGGCCGGGGCCCTGGGTATGGGCGAGGTCCAGGTCCGCAAGGACCTGGCTATGGTGTCCGACGGGGGCAGACCCAAAATCGGCTACCAGCGGGAGTGCCTCATCGAGGACATCGAGCAGTTTTTGGGCTACGACAACACCACCGATGCCGTCCTCATCGGCGCCGGCAAGCTGGGCCAGGCGCTGATGGCCTACAGCGGCTTTGACGAGTATGGCCTGAACATTCTGGCGGCCTTCGATGTCAACCCCGTCACCACCAAAACCAGCGAGGGCAAGCCCGTTTACAACATTTCGAAGCTGGAGCAGTTCTGCCGGAGCCACAAGGTCCTCATGGGCATCATCACCGTCCCTGCGGACCATGCCCAGGAGGTGGCCGACCGCCTCATCGCCGGGGGCATCAAGGGCATCTGGAACTTCGCCCCCACCCACCTGGACGTGCCACCGCACATCCTGGTCCAGAACGAAAACATGGCAACCTCCCTGGCGGTGCTGTCCGTCCATCTGCAGGCCCAGATTAAAGAAGAGAAGAAGTGAAAACAGGAGGGCTGTGCCCTCCTGTTTTTGTATGCACCCGTAGGGCGGCCTGCCCCCAGGCCGCCGGGCAGTGACGGAAGCTGGGAAGCTGCGGATGCGTTATTTGGAGGAATTGTGCGCTGTGTTTCAAACCCCGACACATGACGTTGCGGCGGCCTGGGGGCAGGCCGCCCTACGGGTGCGGTGAAATATTTTCGATTTTTTGAAACCTGATTGCTTTTTCATGCTATTTGATAGGTGAAAGCAGCTTTCACCGTTCGATTAGGAGTGAAGATATGAAAGACGAATTGATTCTGCAAAAAATGCGCAGTGGCGACCCGGCTGGGCTGGAGGCGCTGATGGATGCCTACATACCCTACGTCTCCGCCGTGGTCTGGAACATCCTCCGGGGGTCCATGCCTGCCGAGGATGCCGAGGAGGTGGTGTCCGACGTGTTTCTGGCAGCCTGGAAGCAGGCGGCGGACCTCCGGCCCGAGTCTGCCAAGGCCTGGCTGGGGGCCGTGGCCCGGAACGCCGCCCGGTCCCGGCTCCGGAAAATGGGCAGGGACCTGCCGTTGGAGGAGGACGTGCTGGAGCTTCCCGACGAGCTGACTCCGGTGACCCTGGCGGAAAAGGCCGAGGAAAGGCAGCTGGTGCGCAAAGCTCTGGACACCCTGGGGGAGCCGGACCGGGAGATTTTCCTGCGGCACTACTATTACGCCCAGGAGCTTCGGGAAATCTCCCAGACCATGGGCATCAACGAATCGACCGTCAAAACCAAATTACGACGAGGCCGAATGCGGCTGAAAACACTACTTTTGAGGTGGGGTGTAGCATGAAACGAAGAATTTCTGATTTGCTGGACAGCGTCCCGGCGGACCCTGTGGAACTGAAGGAAGTCACGCCCTTATCCTCAAGCCGGATTAAGGAGCTGACTATGAGCAAACTGGAACACAGAGAAATGAGAGAGAAAAAGCACAGAACAGGCCTGCGCCGTCTGGGCTTCAACATCCTGGTGGCCGCTGCCACCATCTCCCTGCTGACCGTCACGGTCTCCGCCGCCGAGTATATTTTCGGGGCAGGGGACTGGTTCAAGGGCCGGATGGAGCAGCAGCTGGAGGAGGGCCGGACCCAGGCTCGGTGGGAGGACCCCGATGCCAACGTGGCCGAGACCATCAGCCAGGGCCAGATCGACACCGTCAACAGGCTGGGCCAGAGCTTCCAGGAGCAGACCGTTACCCAGAACGGGGCCTCCATGACCATGACCGCCGCCTACGGCGACGCCCATGTGATGCACGCCTACGTCCGGGTGAAGGCCCCCCAGGGCACCGTGCTGCCGGACGACATCCTCTACAATTTCTTCTCTCACCGGGAGGGCGAGGATGGGTTTGACTATCTCACCGTGGCCGACGGCTCGCCCTATGCAATGGGCGGCTATATCATCGAAGCGTCGCCGCTGGAGGACGGGGACCCAACGGACAACAAAAAGGACTTTGACATTGCCATCACCGGCCAGCTGGGCCAGGAGGCGGCCTTTAACGACGGCGTTGCCAAATACCTGCACCTGGGCGGCCTGTTCGAGCAGGTGGTGGACGCCAACGGGGACGAGGACGGCTACGAGCCCTTCTTCACTGGGGACTTTACCTTCGACATTGGACTGATTAACCAGGCGGAGGTCTGCAAGGTGGACGTGTCCAAGGCGGGCTACGGCGGCCACGTGGTGCGCCAGTGGACCCACGAGGGGGTGCCCCACAACGAAGGCTGCGCCCCCTACGACGAAAACGGCGTCCACACCGAGGAATACGACTACACCGTCAGCCCGGACTACCTGTACATCTCCCCGCTGACGGCCCAGTGGAAATGCCACTTCACCTGCACCGACGAGCGGATAGCCCCGGGTCTGCAATTCCAGATTGTCATGAAGGACGGCACCACCGCCGTGGGCATAGGTGGCGGCGGCGGAGAGCTGGGTGACGACTTCAGCTCCGGCCTGACTATTTTCTCCGCCCCCCTGGACTTAGACCAGGTGGACTACATCCTGATAGGCGACCCCAACGTAGGAGAACCCATGCGTTTGGAGCTGCCCAGATAACAAAAATGACCCCGAAAGGGGTCATTTTTGCGTGATACGGTTAAGAATCCACATATCCCGCCACCTGACGAAAATCCGCATTTGCCGCTACCTGACGATAATCCACAGTAGGGCGGCGTGCCCCCACGCCGCCGCTGGCTGCAACCATTGAGCCCTCCCGGCGATGCACCAAATACCTTCCCCCGGGGGGAAGGTGCCCCAGTGCGCACACTGGGGCGGATGAGGGATGGCGTGCACCTGAATTTAGTGAATAGTGAATAGTGAAGAAGTAAGAAGTGAGGTATCGGCTTCGCCGATGATTTGAATAAGTGGCGAAGCCACACCTTTACTCTTACTTCTTCACTCATTTTCGCCTGTCGCCATCCCTCATCCGTCACGGCTTACGCCGTGCCACCTTCTCCCCGCAAGGGGGACGCCGCATCCGTAAGCCGCTAAAGCGGCAACGGCTGCGCAGCCCCCGGGGGAAGGTATTGGGGGCATGAGCGTGAAAGGAACTGGCTGGCCCAAAGGCCAGCCAGTCAGATTACAGCGCTTCCTTGGAAATCTCCCGGTAAAAGGCGGTGTAGGCGGCGTTGACGTAGGGGTTCAGCCACAGATAGCCGATGCCCAGGGTGAAGATGCACAGGATGCCCCAGCCGATGAAGGACAGGCCCAGGCAGAACAGCTGGCCCTTATGGCCGTCCATCATGGCCTTGGAGGCACGGATGGCCTCGCTGGGCCGCATTCCCGGGTGCTCCAGCATGATGTAAGGGGCCATGGCGTAGCGGTAGGCGGCAATGATGCCGGGGATGACGAACAGCAGCGACCAGAGTGCAATATAAATGCCTTGCAGCAGCATCAGCACAAAGCCGTCCCCGAAGCGGTCGAACTTGGAAAACAGGGTGTTTACCCGGGGCTCCCGGCCGTCGTGAAGGTCCAGCAGGAACTGACAGTACCCCTGCCGCACCACGCCGCCAATGATAAACTGCACCAGCGCCAGCATGGAGGCAATGGCGGCCAGCCGGATAAACAGCAGCCGAATCTCCAGGGGCATCTGCCGCAGCACATTCTCGCTGACACGCAGCTCAAGGCCCGCATTGGTCCCCGCCAGCAGCCCGCCCAGCAGCGAAGCCACCAGAGCCGCCCCAACAGCCACCGCCCACCGGCCCCTCAGCTTCTCCCGGGCAATCCGACGGTAATCACTTGCATACATGAACATTCCCCCTTTTTTGTAGATGCTTTTATTGTACACGATACTGGGAGTATATGCAAGGAAAATAAAAATATCACACGTTTCATTTTCTCACACAGGTCCACTGTGGCAGATCGTAACAGCGGAAACTACAGACTGTCATTGCGAACCAGCTCGCAAGCTGGTGTGGCAATCCGTACGCCTTTTCTTTTTCCTTCGGAAAAAGAACTGGGTGGCCCGAGGGCCACCCAGAGGGGAAAGCGGATTGCCACGCCAGTGTGCGCACTGGCTCGCAATGACAGAATTTTTCACCAACCGTAGGGGCGGGTTATTAACCCGCCCGTCGGCCCCCGGCGGCGCAACAATACCTTCCCCCGGGGGGAAGGTGGCACGGCGTAAGCCGTGACGGATGAGGAATGCGGGCAGCAAGGCTGGATGTCGGAAACGTTCGTGCCTGCTGAATGGCAAACGATACTGAACCGGCTTTCCAGGCGGAAAGCCGGTTGCGGCCCCCTTGGCGGGGGCCGACGGGAGGGTCAGTGACCCTCCCCTACGGGTGCGGTTAAAATTTTCCGGCGCAAAAAACGGCCGCACCCTGATGGGTGCGGCCATGAACTTTACTTTCCGGGCTTAAAGCTGTCCTTCAGGCTGACGGACCGGTTAAACACCAGATGCTCCGGAGTGGAATCCTTGCTGTCGGGGCAGAAGTAGCCCAGGCGCATGAACTGGTAGGAGGCGGGGGCCTTGGCATCCCGCAGGCTGGCCTCCAGCTTGCAGCCGGTGAGGACCTCCAGGGAATGGGGGTTCAGGCAGGCCAGGAAATCCTTTCCGGCGGCGTCGGGATCGGGGTCGTCAAAGAGGTTGGCATACTGCCGGACCTCGGCATCCACGCAGGAATTTGCGTCCACCCAGTGGATGGTGGCGCCCTTGACCTTCCGGCCGTCGGCGGGGTTGCCGCCCTTGCTGTCGGGGTCGTAGGTGGCCAGCACCTCGGTGACGTTTCCGTTTTCGTCGGTGACACAGCCGGTGCAGGTGATGAGGTAGGCTCCCTTCAGCCGGCACTCCGGTCCGTTGGGATACAGCCGCTTGTACTTCGGCACGGGAGCGGCCAGGAAGTCGTCGGCCTCAATCCACAGGTTCCTGGAGAAGGTAATCTCCCGCATTCCGGCGGCGGGGTCGTTGGGGTTGTTCTCCACCTCGAAGGTCTCGGACTTGCCCTCGGGATAGTTGGTGATGGTCAGCTTCACGGGCTTGAGGACTGCCATGACCCGCTGGGCGGTCTCGTTCAGGTCCTCCCGGAGGCAGTGCTCCAAAAAGCCAAACTCGATGGTGTTGGGGGACTTGGCCACGCCCACCCGGTCGCAGAAATTGCGGATGGAGGCGGGGGTGTAGCCCCGGCGGCGCAGGCCGCACAGGGTGGGCATCCGGGGGTCGTCCCAGCCGGACACATAGCCGTTTTCCACCAGAGCTCTGAGCTTGCGCTTGCTGAGCACGGTGTGGTCAATGCCCAGCCGGGCAAACTCAATCTGCCGGGGCTTGTGAGGCACGGACACATTCTCCACCACCCAGTTGTAAAGCGGCCGGTGGTTCTCAAATTCCAGGGAGCACAGGGAGTGGGTAATGCCCTCCAGAGCGTCCTGGATGGGGTGGGCAAAGTCGTACATGGGGTAAATGCACCACTTGTCCCCCTGGCGGTGGTGGTGCATATGGCGGATGCGGTAGATGACGGGGTCGCGCATATTGAAGTTGCCGGAGGCCAGGTCAATCTTGGCCCGGAGGGTGTACCGGTTGTCCTCAAACTCGCCTGCCCGCATCCGGGCGAACAGGTCCAGGCTCTCCTCCACAGGACGGTCCCGGTAGGGGGAGACAGCGGGGGTGTTCAGGTCCCCCCGGTACTGCTTGAACTGCTCGGGGGTCAGCTCGCAGACGTAGGCCAGGCCCTTTTTGATAAGCTCCACGGCGAACTCGTAGTCCTTTTCAAAATAGTCGGAGCCGAAGAAGAACCGGTCGCCCCAGTCGAAGCCCAGCCAGTGGATATCCTCCTGAATGGCCTCCACGAACTCCACGTCCTCCTTGGTGGGGTTGGTGTCGTCCATGCGCAGGTTGCACAGGCCGCCGTACTTTTCGGCGGTGCCGAAGTCGATGATCAGAGCCTTGCAGTGACCGATGTGCAGATAGCCGTTGGGCTCCGGCGGGAACCGGGTGTGGACGGTCTGGCCCTCACAGCGGCCGCCGGGGGCGATATCCTCATCGATAAAAGCATGGATGAAATTTTTGCTCTCAGTGATTTCAGCCATTGGTAACATCCTCTCTTGGTTTTTTCATAATTTTCCATTATAACCGAACAGAAGAAATTTTGCAACCGGAATCTGATATTTTCCGCCGCTTTTCTGAAAATCGCCTGGCCCGGCCGGTCCGGATTTGAAAATTTCAAAAACATTTTCAGTTTTTTGAATTTAGTGGTTGTCAATTTGCCTCTGATACGCTAAAATAGGAGAGGATATGAAAAAGACATAGGAGTGATAATATGCCTGAAATCAAGTATAAGCGCATTCTGCTGAAAATCAGCGGCGAGGCCCTGGCGGGCGATGCCCACCGGGGGCTGGACTTTACCGTCATCAATTCCGTCTGCCAGGTTATCCGGCAGTGCCGGGACCTGGGGGTCCAGATTGGCCTGGTCATCGGCGGCGGCAACTTCTGGCGGGGGGTCAAGGACGGCGCTGATAAGATGCAGCGCTCCCACGGCGATGCCATGGGAATGCTGGCCACCGTGATGAACTCCATCGCCGTGGCCGACGCTCTGGAGCGGCACGGGGTGGATGCCCGGGTCCTCACCGCTGTGGAGATGAACAAGTTCGCCGAGTACTTCACCCGGGACCTGGCCGACCGCTACTTAAACGAGGGTAAGGTGGTCATCTTCGCCGCCGGTACCGGCAACCCCTATTTCTCCACCGACACCGGCGCTGTGCTCCGGGGAGTGGAAATCGAGGCCGATGCCATCCTCATGGCCAAGAACGTGGACGGCATCTATTCCGCCGACCCCAATGTGGACCCCACTGCCGTGAAGTTCGACAGCCTGACCTACGACGAGGTCCTGGCCCGTCACCTGAAGGCCACCGACACCACCGCCATGACCCTGGCCATGGACAACCGCATGACCCTGATCTGCTTTGCCCTGAAAGATCCCCAGAATATCCTCCGCGTTGCCTGCGGAGAAAAAATCGGAACCACCGTCACTGAGTAAAGGAGAAGAAAGTATGAACGTAGATTTTAAGGAATTTTCCAAGAAGATGGACCGGACCCTGGACCACCTGAACGATGATTTCAGCGCCGTCCGTGCCGGCCGTGCCAACGCCAAGGTTCTCGACCACATCGCCATTGAGTACTATGGCTCCGAGACCCCGCTGAGCGGCGTTGCCACCATCTCCACCCCCGATGCCCGGACCCTGGTGATTCAGCCCTGGGACACCAAGCTGCTGAAGGACATCGCCAAGGCCATCCAGTGCTCCGACCTGGGCATCAACCCCCAGAACGACGGCCGGGTCATCCGGCTGACCTTCCCCCAGCTGACCGAGGAGCGCCGTAAGGATTTGACCAAGCAGGTCAAGAAGTACGCCGAGGAGGCCAAGGTCGCCATGCGCAACATCCGCCGGGACGGCATGGACTATGTCAAGAAGCTGAAAAAGAGCAGCGAAATCACCGAGGACGACCAGAAGAAGGCGGAAAAGGACCTTCAGGACCTGCTGGACAAGTACACCAAAAAGGTAGACGCCGCCCTGGCCGCCAAGGAAAAGGAGCTTATGTCTATCTAAGGTTCCCACTTCTTTTATGGCTGTGTGCGTAGGGGAGGGGCTTGCCCCCCTCCCGCTTGCGTCCGCTTTCATCGCCTGCGGCGATTAGGCGGCCCTGCCGCCACGGACAGCCGCAAGGGCTGTCCCTACGCTGTTTTGCGCAGCTGTTTATCTGCATTTGGGGCGCATTGCGCCCCACTGCTCTATCATTACCAATAGAAAGAGGTGCTTCAAATGGCACTTTCTGAAAAGGAAACCCTGGCCCCGCCCAGGCATATTGCCATCATCATGGACGGCAACGGCCGCTGGGCCAAACAGCGGGGGCTGCCCCGCACCGCCGGGCACGCCGCCGGGGCCGAGGCCTTCCGGCGCATTGCCAACCACTGCCGTGCCCTGGGGGTCAAATATCTGACGGTCTACGCCTTTTCCACGGAAAACTGGAAGCGCTCCCAGGATGAAATCTCCGGCATTATGCGGCTGCTGCGCCGGTATCTGGAGGAGGCCCTGCGGGATATGGAGAAAAACCGGGTCTGCTTCCGGTTTTTCGGCGACCTGTCCCGGTTGAGCCCCGAGCTGCAAAAGCTCTGCCGGGATGCCGAGAGCCGGTCCGAGGAATATGACGTTCAGGTGAACTTCTGCCTGAACTACGGCGGCCGGGACGAGATTGTCCAGGCGGCCCGCCGCTTTGCCCTGGATGTCCAGGCGGGAAAGCACCGGCCTGAGGAGCTGACCGAGGCAATGCTGTCTACCTATCTCTACTCCCGGGACGTGCCGGACCCGGAGCTTATCATCCGTCCCTCCGGGGAGATGCGCACCAGCAATTTTCTGCTGTGGCAGTCCGCCTACTCGGAGTATGTTTTTATGAATGTCCTGTGGCCCGATTTTGCCCCCCAGCATCTGGATGAGGCCATTGCGCAATATCACCGGCGGAACCGCCGTTTTGGAGGAGCATAATCGGAAATGAAAAAAAGAATTGTTGCGGCGGCTATTTTGGTGCCTCTGCTGCTGCTGATTACCCTGGTTTTGGATAAGCTGGTGGCGGCCATTGTCATGGGGCTGCTGCTGGCCATTGCGTCGTATGAGCTGCTGTACCGGACGGAGCTGGTGCGCCACCCCCGGCTGGTGGTGTATGCCTCGGTGATGGCCTTTGCCGTGTCCATCTGGAGCTATTTTGGAGCCATTCATCCGGTGCTTCTGCTGCTGATGATGGCCTATTTTGTGGCGCTGTTTGCAGAGCTGATGCTGGACCATGTGAAGGTCCGCATTGAAATGCTGGGCCTGTGCCTGCTGTCCGGGCTGGTGCTTCCGTTCCTGCTCACATCCCTCGTCCGGATTTTGACAATGAACGTTGGCCGGTTTGTGGTGCTGATTCCCTTTGCCGTGGCCTTTGTCTCCGATGCCGGGGCGTATTTCGTGGGCATGAAATTCGGCCGCCACAAAATGGCCCCGGTGGTCAGCCCCAACAAGACCATCGAGGGTGCTCTGGGCGGCGTGGGCGCCGCCATGGCAGCCATGCTGGTGTACGCTCTGATTCTGACGCTGCTGAAATTCCGGGTCAACTACGGCCTGGCCCTGCTGTACGGCCTGCTGGGCTCCCTGGCGGGGATTTTTGGAGATTTGTGCTTCTCCGTCATCAAGCGGCAGACCGGCATCAAGGACTACGGCAACCTGATACCCGGCCACGGCGGCGTTCTGGACCGGTTTGACTCCCTGGTGCTGGTGGCCCCGCTGATGGAGGCTCTTTTGCTGCTGCTGCCTATGGTTTCGGTATAATCGGAAGAGGAACAGACTATGATGAATTGTGTATCCATCCTGGGCTCCACCGGCTCCATTGGCCGCCAGAGCCTGGATATCATCAGCCGTTTGGAGGGCGTGCGTGTGGCTGCCCTCACCGCCGGGTCCAGCGTGGACCGGATGGCCCGGCAGTGCCGCCGGTTTCGGCCGAAGCTGGCCGTCATGGCCACCAAAGAGGCCGCCGATGCCCTGAAAGCGGAGCTTTCTGACCTTCCTGTCCGCATTTCCTGGGGAGAGGCGGGCCTGATTGAGGCGGCCTCCATGGAGGAAGCGGACCTGGTCATCACCGCCGTGGTGGGCATGGTGGGTTTGAAGCCGACCCTGGCCGCCATCCGGGCCGGCAAGCGCATCGGCCTTGCCAACAAGGAGACCCTGGTCTGCGCCGGGGAGCTGGTGATGGCCGAGGCGGAAAAGCACGGGGTGGAAATCATTCCCGTGGACTCGGAGCACTCCGCCATTTTCCAGTGTCTCATGGGGTGCCAGGACAAAAAAGAGGTGCGCCGGCTGATTCTCACCTGCTCCGGCGGCCCCTTCTTCGGCATGAGCCGGGAGCAGCTGAAAAGCGTCACCAAGGCTGACGCTCTGAAGCACCCCAACTGGAAAATGGGCGCCAAAATCACCATCGACTGCGCCACCCTGATGAACAAGGGCCTGGAGGTCATCGAGGCCATGCGGCTGTACCGGGTCCCCCTGGACCGGGTGGACGTGGTCATTCACCGCCAGAGCATTGTCCACAGCATGGTGGAGTACACCGACGGGGCGGTGATGGCCCAGCTGGGGGTGCCGGATATGCGCCTGCCCATTCAGCTGGCCCTGACCTACCCTGAGCGGCGGGAAAGCCCGGTGGAGGGCCTGGACCTGCTCAGCTGCGGGGCCCTGACCTTCGCCAAACCCGACACGGAGAATTTCCCCTGCCTGGCCCTGGCCTACCGCTGTGCACAGAAGGGCGGCACTGCCTGCCCTGCCATGAACGGCGCCAACGAGGAGGCCGTTGCCATGTTCCTCCGGGATGAAATTGGCTTTTATGACATCTACGACCTGGTTTCCCGGGCGGTGGAGGCGGTGCCCTTTGTCCAGAACCCCACCCTGGAGGAAATCCTGGAGGCGGACCGCCTGGCCCGGGAAGCGGTCAGAAATCTGCGATAATCGAGGAAAACTATGAGCGTTTTATTTGCCATTGCCCTGTTCAGCGTCCTGATTCTGGTCCACGAGCTGGGGCATTTCGCCGCAGCCAAGCTGTCCGGCGTCCAGGTCAATGAATTTTCCATGTTCATGGGCCCGGTGCTGTTTCAAAAGAAGCTGGGGGAGACCCTTTATTCCATCCGTCTGATTCCTCTGGGCGGCTTCTGCGCCATGGAGGGGGAGGACGGCGGCAGCGAAAGCCCCCGGTCCTTCGACCGGGCGGCCTGGTGGAAGCGGCTGGTCATCCTGGTGTCCGGGGCGGCCATGAACTTCCTGCTGGGCGCTGCCATGCTGCTGGCCTTTACCATGCCGGTGAAGCGTCTGGCGGTGCCGGAGATTCTCAGCTTTGAGGACTATGCCACCGTCAGCGATACCCTGCAGCCCGGGGATGTGCTCCACGAGATTGACGGGGAGCGGGTGTACGTGTATTCCGACGTGAGTTTGCTGCTGAGGCTGAACCCGGGAGAGGTCCACGACCTGGTGGTGGTGCGAAACGGCCAGAAGCTCCCGCTTGACAATGTGCTGCTTCGCTACCATGAGACGGAGGCGGGACAGAAGCTGGGCATCAACTTTGCCACCCGGGAGGTCACCTTTGCCGACCGGCTGGACCACGCCTGGAACCTGACCCGGGACACCGTGCGGATTGTGGGGCTGAGCCTGAAAATGCTGCTCACCGGCCAGGCGGGGCTGAAGGATATGTCCGGCCCCGTGGGCATTGTCCAGCAGATGTCCCTGGCGGCGGAGGCCGCTCCCAGCCGGACCGTGGCGCTGATGAACTTCCTCTACTTCGGCGGCTTCATCGGCATCAACCTGGCGGTGATGAACCTGCTGCCCATTCCCGCCCTGGACGGCGGCCGGGTGGTGGGGCTGCTGATTACCACGGCGGTGGAAGCCGCAACCGGTAAGAAAATCAACCCGAAATATGAGGGCTGGCTCCACGGAGCCGGTATGATGGCCCTGTTCGCCCTCATGGGCATCATCATGTTCAAGGACATCATTTTCCTGTTCAAATAATTCGTCATGTCATTGCGAAGCCGGTGCCGCAGCACCGGCTGTGGCAATCCGTATTCCTTCGGCTTCTTTTGGAAAGCTGCCCACACAGATAAAAGGGGGATAAACATATGACCAGACAGATAAACGTAGGCGGAATTCCCATCGGCGGCGGGGCCCCGGTGGTGATTCAGTCCATGCTCAACACCAAAACCACGGATGTGGAGGGGTCTCTGCGGCAAATCCGGGAGCTGGCCTGCGCCGGCTGCCAGATTGCCCGGCTGGCGGTGCCCAATCTGGAGGCTGCCCGGGGCTTTGCGGAGATTTGCAGAGAAAGCCCCCTGCCCCTGGTGGCCGACATTCACTTTGACTATAAGCTGGCCATTGCCGCCGCCGAGGGCGGCGCCTCCAAAATCCGCATCAACCCCGGCAACATCGGCGGGGAGGACCGGGTGAAGGCCGTGGTGGAAATTTGCAAGGACCGCCGCATTCCCATCCGCATCGGCGTCAACGGCGGCAGCCTGGACAAGCGGCTGCTGGAAAAATACGGCCACCCCACCGCCGAGGCCCTGGTGGAGAGCGCCTTCCAGCACCTGGAGCTGCTGGAAAAGCAGGGCTTTTACGACACCTGCGTGTCCATGAAGTCCTCCAACGTGCCCACTATGGTGGCCGCCGCCCGGCTGTTCCGGGCCAGGTGCGACTACCCCATCCACATCGGCGTCACCGAGACCGGGCCTGTGAAGCAGGGCCTCATCAAGTCTGCCATGGGCATCGGCGCATTGCTGTTGGACGGCATCGGCGACACCATCCGGGTGAGCCTGACCGACGAGCCGGTGGAGGAGGTCTATGCCGCCCGGGATATCCTCAAGGCGGCGGGCCTGCGCAGGGACGGGGTCAACATCATCTCCTGTCCCACCTGCGGCCGGACCCGCATTGACCTCATCGGCCTGGTGAACCGGGTGGACGAGGCCCTGCGCACCTGCAAAAAGCCCATCACCGTGGCCGTCATGGGCTGCGTGGTCAACGGCCCCGGCGAAGCAAGGGAAGCCGACATCGGCATCGCCGGCGGCGACGGCTGGGGCATGATTTTCGAAAAGGGCGAGCAGGTAGAAAAGCGGCCCTACGACGAGCTGCTGCCTGCACTGCTGGAACGAATCGAGAAGATGTAATTTTGAATATATGCGTAGGGGAGGGTGGTGCTCCGCGCAGCGGATTAAGATCAATCGATTGCCGGTGGCAATCGCTCCCTGATTTTAATTGCCCCCTCCCGCTGTACTGCACCACCATGAGCACTCAAAAAGAAGAACGCTGGCGGACAGCCGCAAGGGCTGTCCCTACGCAAGACTCAGTAATATATGGAAAAAGAAATTTACCTTTTGAATATGTTCCCCGACTATGAGCCGCCTGAGGAGCTGCGTGCAGCTTACGCCCAGGCGGCTATCGCTGCTGCGGATATTGACCCGGAGTCCCGGTCGGTCCATGTGGCCCTCCACTCGGAACGCTACATCCCCCAGCGGCATCTGGACGGGTGCGCCAAGGATATCTGCGCCCTGTACGGCCTGAGAAGCCTCACCCTCACTGCCGCCCACCCGGCGGACCAGCTTCACTGCATGGAGCCGGAGGAGCTGCGGGACCTGTTCGTCAGCCGCAATTCCATGACCCGGGGGTCCCTGGCCGGGGCCAAATGGGACTGGGAGGGGGAGAAGCTGACCATCCGCCTGAAGGCCAACGGCAAGGCGGAGCTTGAAGAGCTGGTCCCCCAGGTCCAGACCGCCCTCCGGGAGCGCTTTGCCGCCCCGGTGACCATTTCCGTGGAGGCGGGGCAGGTGCTGGAGGGGAAGGCCCTGTTTGCGGCCATGGAGTCCATGCGGGAAAATGTGCTGGAAACCATGCCCGCAGTCTCCGCCGCCGCAGCCAAGACCGAAGCCAAGGCAGCGCCCCCCAGCGAGGCCTTCTATGGCAAGCCCTTCAAGGGCAATGCGGTCCCCATGAAGGATTTGAACCTGGACATGGGCACGGTGATTATCGAGGGAAAGGTGTTCAATGTAGACCACAAGGAGCTGAAAAAGCGCAATGCCTGGGTGGTGAAGTTCGACATCACCGACAACACCAATTCCGTCCGCATCAGCCGCTTTTTGGAGGCCGGGGAGGCCAAGCCCATTGTGGACACCGTGAAGGTGGGCAGCGTCCTGCGCATCCAGGGCAAGCCCATCGAGGACCGGTTTGAAAACGAAATGGTCCTGAAGCCCTACGCCATGATGCCCGGCTCTATGCCCAAGCGGAAGGACCTGGCGGAGGGGGAGAAGCGGGTGGAGCTGCACCTGCACACCACCATGTCCAACATGGACGCCCTCACCGTCACCGGCGATGCCGTCAAGCAGGCCGCCGCCTGGGGCCACCGGGCCATCGCCATCACCGACCACGGCGTGGCCCAGTCCTTCCCCGATGCCATGAAGGCCGCCTCCAAGGCCAAGGTGGCGGGCACCGACGAGAACATCAAAATCCTCTACGGTGTGGAAGGCTACTACGTCAACGACGTGGACGACCGCATCGTGGTCCACGGGGCCCAGGACATGGATTTCCACCAGGAGTTCGTGGCCTTCGATTTGGAGACCACAGGCCTGTCCGCCCGCACCGAGAAGATTATCGAAATCGGCGCTGTGATTTTGAAGGACGGCCAGGAAATTGACCGCTTCCAGACCTTCGTGGACCCGGAGCGGACCCTGGACCGGAAGATTGTGGACCTGACGGGTATCACCGACGAGATGCTGGTGGGTGCGCCCAAGATTGAGGAGGCCCTGCCCAAGTTCCTGGAATTCATCGGCAGCCGGGTGCTGGTGGCCCACAACTCTGACTTTGACACCGGCTTCATCCGGGCGGAGTGCCAGCGGCTGGGGTATGCGTACAACTACACGGCGGCGGATACCCTGATTCTGTCCCAGAATCTGCTGCCCCATCTGAACAAATTCAAGCTGAACATCGTGTCCGATGCCCTGAATCTGCCGGACTTCAACCACCACCGGGCCGGGGACGATGCCATGACCTGCGGCCTGATTATGACCAAGCTCATGGCCATGCTGGAGGAGGACCACGACATCCACACCCTCCAGACCATCAACCCCGCTATGATGAAGCTGCGGGCCAAGGGCCGGGTGACGGACCGCCAGGCACGGCACATCATCGTCTTTGCCAAAAACCAGGTTGGCCTGCGGAACCTCTACCACCTGATTTCCAATTCCAATCTGAACTACTTCCGCCGGGTCCCTCGGATGCCCAAGTCCGAGCTGCTGGAAATGCGGGAGGGCCTCATCATCGGCTCCGCCTGCGAGGCCGGCGAGCTGTTCCAGGCCATTCTGGACCGGAAAAGCGACGATGAGCTCAAGCGCATCGCCTCCTTCTACGATTTCCTGGAAATCCAGCCTCTGGCCAACAATATGTTCATGCTGGCCAAGGGCATCGCCCAGGACGAGGAGGAGCTGCGGAATTTCAACCGCACCGTGGTCCGCCTGGGCCAGGAGCTGGGCAAGCCAGTGGTGGCCACCGGCGACGTCCACTTTCTGAATCCCGAGGACGAGATTTTCCGCCACATCCTCCTGGCCACCAAGGGCTTTGACGATGCCGACAAGCCCAACCCCCTATACCTGCGGACCACCGACGAAATGCTCCGGGAATTTGCCTACCTGGGGGAGGAAAAGGCCCGGGAGGTGGTCATCACCAATCCCAATTTGATTGCCGACATGGTGGAGACTCTGCGCCCCGTGCCTCACAACCTGTTCGCCCCCAAAATCGAAAACTCCGTGGAGGACCTGAAAAATCTGGTTTACGGGAAATTCCACCGGCTTTACGGGGATAACCCGCCGGAAATCTTTGTCAAGCGTGTGGAAACAGAGCTTCACGATATCATTTCCTGCCACTATGACGTGATTTATATGTCCGCCCAGAAGCTGGTCCAGAACTCGTTGGAGCACGGCTATCTGGTGGGCTCCCGTGGCTCCGTTGGCTCCTCCATTGTGGCCTTTATGTCCGGCATCACCGAGGTCAACTCCTTCCCGCCCCACTACCGCTGCCCCAACCCCGACTGCAAGCACACCATTCTGGACGTGCCCAAGGAATTCAACTGCGGGGCGGACCTGCCGGATATGGTGTGCCCCAAGTGCGGGACCAAAATGGACAAGGACGGCTTCAACATCCCCTTCGAGACCTTCCTGGGCTTCGGCGGCGACAAGGTCCCGGATATCGACCTGAACTTTTCCGGCGAATACCAGGCCAAGGCTCACCAGTATTGTATCGAGCTGTTTGGAAAATCCCATGTGTTCCGGGCAGGCACCGTGGGCACCGTGGCGGAAAAGACCGCCTTCGGCTATGTGAAAAAGTACCTGTCCGAGCGGGGCCGCACGGCCTCCCGGGCCGAGGAAGCAAGGCTCGCCGCCGGGTGCGTGGGCGTGCGCCGGACCACCGGCCAGCACCCCGGCGGCCTGGTGGTCATTCCCCAGGAAAATGAGATTTGGGATTTCTGCCCGGTCCAGCACCCGGCGGACGACCCCCACTCCGACCAGATTACCACCCATTTTGAATACCACTCCATGGAGGAAAATCTTCTGAAGCTGGATATGCTGGGCCACGACGACCCCACCATGATTCGCATGATGGAGGACATGACCGGTGTCAACGCCCAGACCATCCCCCTGGATGACAAGGACACCATGTCCATCTTCACCTCCTCCAAGGTCCTGGGCTATGAGGACGACAAGCTCTTAGGCCCCACCGGGGCTGTGGCGGTGCCGGAGTTCAACACCCGTTTCACCCGGGGCGTACTGCTGGACACCATGCCCACCAAGTTCGATTTCCTGGTGCGTATCTCCGGCTACACCCACGGCACCGACGTGTGGCTGGGCAATGCCCGGGACCTGATTACCTCCAAGACCGCCACCGTGGACTCCACCATCGGCTGCCGGGACGATATCATGCTGTATCTGATTTCCTGCGGAATGCCGGAGAAGCGGGCCTTTAAGATTATGGAATCCGTCCGAAAGGGCAGGGGCCTGCCTGACGGGGCCGAGGAGGAGATGGTAGCCGCCGGGGTCCCGGACTGGTACATCGGCTCCTGCAAGAAGGTCAAGTATCTGTTCCCCAAGGCCCACGCCGTGGCCTACGTGATGATGGCCTTCCGCATTGCCTGGTTCAAGGTCTACCACCCCCTGGCCTTCTACGCCGCCTATTTCTACCGGCGCAGCCAGAAGGGCGGCTTTGACGCCGTGCTGATGACCCAGGGCATGGAGGCCGTCCTCGCCAACATCGACGCCATCGACAGCAACGAGGACGCCAGCGCCAAGGACGAGGACCTGCTGACCACCATGGAGGTGGTCTACGAATACTACCTCCGGGGCTTCACCTTCGCCCCCATCGACATCTACGAAAGCCACGCCACCAAGTTCCTGATTCAAGACGGAAAGCTGCTGCCCCCCTTCGTGGCCATTTCCGGCCTGGGCGAAAGCGCCGCCTGGGACATCATGGAGGGCCGGAAGGACAAGACCTTCCTGTCCATCGAGGAATTCTCCCTGGCCTGCCCCAAGGTCTCCAAGACCCACATCCAGATGCTGAAGGATGCCGGCGCCTTCGGAACCCTGCCCGATACCAGCCAGGTCAGCTTCTTCTGAAAAAATGTCATCCTGCGCATCAGCGAAGGATGACATTTTTTCTGGCATTTTGCAGTTTGTTGTGATAAAATGAAAAAAAGGAGGCGGCTGCAATGAATAAATTTATAAAAGGGACCCTGAAATTTCTTCTGCAAATCCTGGCGGTCACCGCCATTGTCATGGCTTTCGACATTGGCATGAGGGGAATGTACCTGATTGGCGTTCCCAAGCCGGAGAAGTTGGAGCGGGTGACCGTTTCCTACCCGGCGGTGACTGAGGAGGAAAAGGTGCTGACAGACCCGGAGCAGATGGAGCTTGCGGTGAAGCTCACCGGCTTTCTGCGATACGCCCCCTTCCAAAGGGCGGACGGGAGCGGGGAGCCGCTGATTGCCCTCACCTATGAAACCGGGGACGGCAAGACCGTCCAGGTCCGGGCCAACCGGACCACGGTCTGGTGGAAGGGGAGTGCCTATGCGCTGAAGGACGACGAGACCTTTGTAAACCTCACCGAGGGAATCTTCTTCCTGGATGATTTGCAGAAACAATCGGCTGACCGCTAAGGTCAGCCGATTGATTTATTTTATGCTTTATTGGCTTAACGCAGCAAGCAAGCGTGGCACAGGCCAAAGGCTCCCCTGTGCAAGGGGAGCTGTCACCGCAGGTGACTGAGGGGTTGTCTGACAGCTACCCACTGCACAGGAGCCGGGAATATTGTGCAAATCACAAGCACTCTAAGCAACCCCTCCGACCCGGCTTACGCCGGGCCACCTCCCCTGTGTAAGGGGAGGCTTTGCGGAGATAACCTGATAAGTTATACCAGCTCCGGCCAGTCTGCGCCTGGCTCGGTGGAGCGGAAGAGGCTGTAATACTTCATCCAGTCAAGCTCCTGGGACCACACGTCCAGGCCGTCGATGCCGCAGTCCTGCCACACGGCGGCGGCGATGTACACCCCGGCGGTATAGCAGCAGTCGGTTTTCCGGAAGGTCATGTACAGCGCCTCCCCGGAAAGGCTGCCGCTGCGGTAGTCCCGGAGCAGCTGCCGCAGTTGGGCGGCCCCCTCCTCCGGCGGCCGCAGGGGAAACACCGGGTTCTGGGTGACGGTTGCGCCGTTGTTGCCCACAAAGTCCGCCGTGCCCTCCTCGAAGGTGGAGTACAGCACCGCCCCCAGGTAGTCGTTCTCCTCCTCCAGCCGCTGGATTCGCCGGACAAGGGCCGGGGACTTGGTCCGGGCGTGGTAGCATTCGTGGGCCAGGGTTTCCAGAAAGCAGTCCAGATTGGTCAGGGCCGCAGCGTTGATGAAAATATCCTCTGAATCCGAGGCCAGCTTGAAGCCTCCGTCATGGGTGCCCACATAGAGAATGCAGCGAAGGGCCCCGGTCAGCCGGGCGGTGGTGAAATGGGACAGCCAGGCCGCCATCATCTGAAAAATCCCCTGGGAATCCTCAGACAGCCAGCCGATGAGCTTCAGAAGATTCTCCCGGCGGTCAAACAGGGCGCGCAGCCCCCAGCTGCCGTCCTCATTCCGGGCGGCGGCCCGGAGGGCGGCGCAGAACCGGGCTCTGGTCAGCTCCGGCCGGTCCAGCTGGGCTTCATGAAAGGCAATGGCTTGAAACACCGGATGGTCGGTGAGCGCCTCCGGAACAACGCCGGATGCAGCGGCTTTCAACTCTAAGTTTACAAAATCCAGGTCGAAAATCATAGCAAATTGACTCCTTTCATGGAGAATGGAAGAAAACATCCTTTTGATACAATAAATTATATCACACGATAAAAACGCTGTCAACAGACCACTCCCCGCCGGAGAGAAAAAAGTGAATTTATTTTGATAAATAAAAAGTTTTTCCTTGCAATCCAAGGCAGGATTTAGTATGATATTGCCATACAGAAAGGCAGGGAGAAGACTATGACAGAAATCGTTAAAACCTTAAACGGCATTGCCTGGGGCCCCTGGATGCTGATTCTGCTGGTGGGCACTGGCATTTACCTGAGCACGCGGATGGGCTTTTTGCAGTTCCGCAAATTCGGCTACGCCATGCGCAACACCATCGGCAAGGTCTTTCACAAGCAGTCCGCCGGTGACGGCGAGATTACGCCCTTCCAGGCGGTGACCACCGCCCTGGCCGCCACCGTCGGTACCGGCAACATTGCGGGCGTCACCGGCGCCATTGTCGTCGGCGGCCCCGGGGCTGTGTTCTGGATGTGGCTTTCCGCCCTGTTCGGCATGATGACCAAGTATGCCGAGGTGGTGCTGGCGGTCCGGTTCCGGGAGCGCAACGCCAAGGGCGACTGGGTGGGCGGCCCAATGTACTACATCAAAAACGGCCTGGGCAAGAAGTGGAACGCCCTGGCTGTGGCCTTCAGCCTGCTGGGCGGCATTGCCGCCTTCGGCATCGGCAACATGACCCAGGCCAACACCATCGCCGGGGCGGTGAACACCGCCATCGATGCCTTCGGCGGCAACACCGGCGCGGCCACCGTCCAGCTTCTGGGCCAGAGCATCACCATTTCCAGTGTGGTGGTGGGCCTGCTGGTGGCGGTCATTGTGGCCATGGTCCTCTTTGGCGGCATCAAGCGCATCGGTGCAGTGGCGGAGAAGCTGGTGCCCTTTATGGCGCTGGCGTACATTATATGCGCACTGGCCGTGGTGCTGCTGCACCTGGACAGCCTGGGCGCTGCCTTTGCCATGATTTTCAAGGGTGCCTTCAGCGCCAAGTCCGCTCTGGGCGGCGCCTTCGGCATCACCATTATGACCACCATCCAGAAGGGCGTTGGCCGGGGTGTCTTCTCCAACGAGGCAGGCCTGGGCTCTGCGCCCATGGCCCACGCCGCCACCGCCGAAAGCGACCCGGTCAAGCAGGGCCTGTACGGCATTTTTGAGGTGTTCGTGGATACCATCGTCATCTGCACCCTCACGGCGCTGACCATTCTGTGCACCGCCGGCAACGGGGTGGACGTGGTCTGGGGCCAGGATGCCGGTGTGGAGCTGATTACAAAGTGCTTTGCCACCGTCTTCGGCACCAGAGCAAGCGCCCTGGTGCTGGCCGTGGGCATCAGCCTGTTTGCCCTGTCCACCATTCTGGGCTGGGCGCTGTACGGCAGCCGCTGCTGCGAGTTCCTCATGGGCACCAGGGCGGTGCCTGTCTACCAGGCGATTTTCGTGGTGGTGGTGGTCATCGGCGCCACCATGGAGCTGGGCCTGGTGTGGAACATCGCTGACACCCTCAACGGCTTCATGGCCATTCCCAACCTGATTGCCCTGCTGGGTCTGTCCGGCGTGGTGATAAAGCTGACCAAAAACTACTTCCAGAAGGAAAAGCTGGGACAGAAGTAACAAACAGAGCTGCGTAGGGGAGGGGCTTGCCCCCTCCCGGCCATCCCTCCGGGATGGCGCCATGCTTTCCATGGCCGGACAGCCGCAAGGGCTGTCCCTACGCTGTTCCTGCAGAAGGGAGCGATTTTTATGCAGGATACCGGTGCGCAATTTCACATCCGCTGTGTTCCCGGCGACGTTGGCCGCTATGTGTTCCTTCCCGGGGACCCGGGCAGGTGCGAGGCCATTGCCGGGTATTTCGACAGCCCTGTCCACGTGGGCATGAACCGGGAGTACAACATCTACACCGGCACCCTGCTGGGGGAGAAGGTCAGCGTCTGCTCCACCGGCATCGGCGGCCCCTCGGCCTCCATCGCCATGGAGGAGCTGGCCGCCATTGGGGCGGACACCTTCATCCGGGTGGGCACCTGCGGCGGCATTGCCATGGACGTGTGTCCCGGGGACGTGATTGTGGCCACGGGAGCCGTCCGCTATGAGCACACCTCCCTGGAATACGCCCCCATCGAATACCCCGCCGTGCCGGATTTCGGCATCACCGCCGCCCTGAAGGCCGCCTCCGAGGACCTGGGCTACCGGACCCACACCGGGGTGGTCCAGTGCAAGGACGCCTTCTACGGCCAGCACAGCCCCGAGAAGTCCCCGGTCTACTACGACCTGCTGCAAAAGTGGGAGAGCTGGAAGCGGCTGGGGGTCAAGGCCAGCGAAATGGAGTCCGCCGCTCTGTTCGTGGTGGCCGCCGCCCTGGGGGTCCGCTGCGGCAGCTGCTTCCACGTCATCTGGAACCAGGAGCGGGAAAAGGCCGGCCTGTTTATGAACATGACCGAGGACACCACCGGCGCCATCCGGGTAGGCGTGGAGGCCATGAAGCGGATAATCGAAAAAGACAGGGCTGGCAATAACTAGAAAACGCCCAGTATGGGAGGGTCACTTGACCCTCCCGCTTTTTTGCGCAAGCGCAAAAAATTCGGCGAAGCCGAAAAAAACCTTCCCCCGGGGGGAAGGTGCCCAGTGCGCACACTGGGCGGAAGAGGAATGCGGGCGGTAACGTTAGTTGTCGTAGCCGTTAGTGCCTGCTGAAACCAACGTTTCGCCGTTCCTCTTCCGACCTCGCTTACGCTCGGCCACCTTCCCCCCGGGGGAAGGTATTTTGGTGCGCCGCCGGGAGCACTCTGAAGGCCCAAAACCAGCGGGACTGCATCGGTTTTGATGCAGTTCCGTTTTTTTACTCCTCCATATACTGGACAAATCCCAGGGTCATGTAGTCTAAGTACACGTTCTTATCCGGGGATTTTCCCGTGGTGACCCGGCGGCAGTGGACGGCCCAGACGGGGCTGCCCTGGAGCTCGGTTTTTTTGATTTCAAACACGTGGTTCCAGCTGCGGCCCTCCATGTAGGGCTGGTCCCGGAGAAAGCGGATCAGCTCCAGACGGCGGAAGTGGTTGGTGGGGAAGGCGTTGAGGATGCAAGCCTCAAACAGCAGCTCTGCATCCCGGACGCTGCCCTGCTCAAAGGTACTGCGAATCATGGCTCCGTAATCCTGCATCGTGATATCCTCCTGTCAAAAATTCGTGGGGAAAGCTGCTTTCCACCTTAACTATACTCCAGATTTTTGCCAGTGTCAACAAAAAAGGGTTGCTATTTCCGAAGGTTTTTTATATAATACCATCATAATATGAAAACGGGGTGACTGAAATGGTCGATAACAACAAGCTGAATCTTACCATGCTGTGCGATTTTTACGAGCTGACCATGGGCTACGGCTATTTTGCCAAGGGCTACCAGGAGCGCATTGCCTATTTTGATCTGTTCTTCCGGAAATGTCCCGACGGCGGCGGCTTTGCCATTGCCGCGGGTCTTGAGCAGATTGTCAGCTATATCCAGAACCTTCACTTTGGTCCTGAGGACATTGCCTACCTCCGGAGCCGGAAGCTGTTCAGCGAGGAATTCCTGGCGTATCTTTCTGACTTCAAATTCACCGGCGATATCTGGGCTGTCCCCGAGGGGACCCCGGTGTTTCCCAAGGAACCCATCATCACCGTCCGGGCCCCTGCCATCCAGGCCCAGCTGGTGGAGACCTTCCTGCTGCTGAGCGTCAACCACCAGAGCCTCATTGCCACCAAGGCCAACCGGGTGGTCCGGGCCGCCGAGGGGCGGACGGTGCTGGAATTCGGCTCCCGCCGGGCCCAGGGGTCTGACGCTGCCATTCTGGGGGCCCGTGCCGCCTACATCGGCGGATGCCACGGCACTGCCTGCACCATCTCCGACCAGCTCTACGGCGTCAAGGCCGGCGGCACCATGGCCCACGCCTGGGTCCAGATGTTCGACAGCGAGTACGAGGCCTTCAAGGCCTATGTGGAGATGTACCCAAACAACGCCACCCTCCTGGTGGACACCTACAACACCCTGCGTTCCGGCGTGCCCAACGCCATCCGGGTGTTCAACGAGGTGCTGAAGCCCCTGGGCATCACCAAATGCGGCATCCGGCTGGACTCCGGCGACATGGCCTACCTGACCCGCCAGGCCAGGAAAATGCTGGACGAGGCCGGATGGACGGAGTGTCAGATTTCCGTGTCCAACTCCCTGGACGAGTATATCATCCGGGACGTCCTGCGCCAGGGGGCCCAGATTGATATGTTCGGCGTGGGCGAGCGGCTGATTACCGCCCGCAGCGAGCCGGTGTTCGGCGGCGTTTACAAGCTGGTGGCCCTGGAGGAGCCGGACGGCACCGTGGTCCCCAAAATCAAAATTTCCGAAAACGTGGGCAAAATCACCAACCCCCACTATAAAAAGCTCTACCGCTTCTTCGGCAACGACACCGGCAAGGCCATTGCCGACTACCTGTGCGTCTACGACGAGACTGTGGACGACCAGGGCAGCATGACCATCTTCGACCCGGAGGCCACCTGGAAAACCAAGGAGGTCTACAACTTCACCGCCAAGGAGCTCCAGGTCCCCATTTTCAAGGACGGCCAGCTGGTTTACGACCTGCCGAAGCTGGAGGACATCCGCACCTACTGCCGCCAGCAGGTGGACACCCTCTGGGAGGAGGTCCGCCGGTTTGACAATCCCCAGACCTACTACGTGGACCTGAGCCAGAAGCTCTGGGACATCAAGTACGGCCTGCTGAAAGAAAATGGGCAGTAAACGCACCCCCGCCGCCCAGCTGGCTCTGGGCGGCGTCCTGGCGGCCCTGGCCACGGTTGTCATGGGCCTGGGGACCGTGATACCCGTGGCTACCTACGCTGCGCCGCTGCTGTGCGCAATCCTTCTGCAAGCGGTGCTCCGGCTCTGCGGCCGACGGATGGCCTGGGCCTGGTACGGGGCCGTTGCCATTTTATCCGCCCTGCTGGCCCCGGACAAGGAGGCTGCCGCCGTGTTCGTGTTTCTGGGCTACTACCCCATCGTCAAGCCCCGGCTGGACCGGACCAGGCTCCCCTGGCTGTGGAAGGCAGTTCTGTTCAACGGGGCCACCCTCGCCATGTACTGGGTGCTGCTGCACCTGCTGGGCCTGGCCGCCTTGAGCGAGGATTTTGCAGACCTGGGCACGGCAATGGCAGCCGTGCTGCTGCTTCTGGGGAACGGGGTGTTCTTCCTGCTGGACCGGGTGCTGGCAAGGAAGCCAAGAAAACGATAGCTGCGTAGGGGAGGGGCTTGCCCCCTCCCGCTGCACGGGCCCATTGTGACAGCGCAAAATGGGGCAGCCGGCGGACAGCCGCAAGGGCTGTCCCTACGCAATTTACTGTGCTTGCGAAGCGGAACGGATGAATCCGTTCCCTACGGGCTGGAAAGGATTACAGATGTGGTATCTCTACATCCTCCGGTGCGCTGACGGCACCCTCTACACCGGCATCACCAACGACATCCCCCACCGGCTTCAGATGCACCGCACCGGCAAGGGGGCAAAATACACCCGGGGCCGTGGCCCCCTGGAGCTTGCCTATCGGGAGGAATGCGAAAGCTATTCCCAGGCCCTGAAACGGGAGCACCAGGTCAAAAAACTTACCCGCCAGCAAAAGCTGGAATTGATTGCAAAATCAAGCAGCTTATACTAATAAGCACTGTAGGCCGCCCTACGGTGTATCATAGGCCGACAATAAAAAAATCCAACCCTTCAATCGGGTTGGATTTTTTTGGAAAGGCGGCATTTTCCTGGGCAAGATGTTCGTTACATATCGTATATGCCCATGATGAGGATGCCGGCGAAGGTTACGGCGATGCACAGGTAGTGCCGCCAGCTGAGCTTTTCCTTCAGGAACAGGCGGCTCCACAGCACCGAGGCCATGCAGTAGGAGGAGATGATGGGGGCGGCCAGGGCAGCCTCGCCGCTGGCCAGGGCCATGATGTAGGTGAACTGACCGGCGGTTTCGAAAATGGCGCCCAGGTACTTGGGACCCTCCATTTTGGGAACCAGCCGCTGCTTCTTGATGAGAATGGTGTAGACGAAGGACACGGCGGCGGCGGCCAGGAAGGTCAGCTCGTAGGCCACGTTGGCGGAATCCTCGTTGAGGGTCTCCAGCACCAGCTCGTCGGCAAAGGTGCCGGCGGCATCCAGCAGGCAGTAGGCAATGGGCAGGGCCAGGGCCAGCCAGCTTTTGGCGTACTTGTAGTTGGAGGCCTCCTGCCGGGCGGCCCGGAGGGCCTCGTCCTCATTGGCCTCCACAAAGCCCAGACCGATGACACCGGCGCAGGCCAGGGCAATGGCCAGATACTGGGGCCAGTCCATGGGCTCGGCAGTGCCGGAGACAATGGCGATGACGGCAACCAATGCGCCGGAGGCGTTGCAGATGGGGGAGGAGATGCTCAGCTCGATGTAGCGCAGACCCACATAGCCTAGGGCCATGGAGCCGATGTACAGCAGGGAAACGGGCAGGTAGGTCCAAATCACGCCCCAGGAGATTTCCACGCCGTTTACGAAAACCTCAAAGGCAGCGTGCAGGCCCATGACGATGCCCACAGCCATGACCATTTTCAGGTGGCTGTACTTGTCGGCAGCGTCCCGGCAGCCGATTTTGGAGAAAAAGTCAGAGCCGGACCAGCAAAGCAGGGTGATGATGGAAAACCAGAACCATGTCATAAAATTACCTCTCTTGTTTCTTGAAATATATCTCATCCGTAGGGACAGCCCTTGCGGCTGTCCGGCCATTTTTCCACAGAAAAATGGCGCAATCCCACAGGGATTGCCGGGAGGGGGCAAGCCCCTCCCCTACGGGGGAGTCCGTTGCGTTACAGGCGCACCAGCCCCGCATCCACCATTTTTTGCAGGCTCAGGAGGATGCCCAGCTTGGCGTGGGGCCAGGTGAGGCCGCCCTGGAAGTAGACGGCGTAGGGGGGACGGATGGGGCCGTCGGCGGACAGCTCGATGGAGCTGCCCTGGACGAAGGCACCGGCGGCCATGATGACCCGGTCCTCGTAGCCGGGCATATCGCTGGGCCAGGGGGTGGCGAAGGAGTCCACGGGGGCGGCGGCCTGAATGCCCTTGCAGAAGGCAATCATGCCTTCCTCGCTGCCCAGCTCCACGGCCTGGATGATGTCGTGGCGGCTTTCGGCAGCGTTGGGGATGCAGGGGAAGCCCAGCGGCTCATAGAGATTGGCGGCGAAAATGGCTCCCTTCTCCGCAGCAGCCACCACCGTGGGAGCCAGGAAGAAGCCCTGATAGAGGGCCGGCATCAGCCCCAGGTTGGCCCCCACCTCCTGGCCCAGGCCGGGGGCGGACAGCCGGTAGGCACAGCGGTCCACGCATTTTTTCGTGCCGCAGATATAGCCGCCGATGGGGGCCAGGCCGCCGCCGGGGTTTTTGATGAGAGAGCCGACGGTCATATCGGCCCCTACGTCGGAGGGCTCCATGGTCTCCACAAACTCGCCGTAGCAGTTGTCCACCATCACCAGCACGTCGGGCTTGACGCTCTTGCAGAAGGCAATCAGCTCCCCAATCTGGGAAACGGAGAAGGTGGGCCGGGTGGCGTAGCCCTTGGACCGCTGGATGGTGATGAGCTTGGTCTTTTCATTGATGGCCTTTTTGATGCCCTCGTAGTCGAAGCCGCCGCCTTCCAGCAGGTCCACCTGCCGGTAGGACACGCCGTACTCCGCCAGAGAGCAGGTGCTCTCCCGGATGCCGATGACCTCCTGGAGGGTGTCGTAGGGCAGGCCCACCGGGGACAGCAGCTCGTCGCCGGGTAAGAGGTTTGCGCTGAGGGCCACGGTCAGGGCGTGGGTGCCGCAGGTAATCTGGGGGCGCACCAGAGCGGCCTCGGTGTGGAACACGTCGGCGTAGACCCGCTCTAGGTTGTCCCGGCCCAGGTCGTCGTAGCCGTAGCCGGTGGTGGCGGCGAAGCAGGCGGCGGAGACCTTGTTTTTCTGCATGGCCCACAGGACCTTGGCCTGGTTATACTCCGCCACCTGGTCGATGGCGGCAAAGCGGTCCTTCAGCCGGTCCAGGGCGGCCTGGCCGAAGGCGTAGACAGCGGGGGAGACCCCCATGGTTTGATAAAGCTCCAGTAGTTGTTCCATAAATTCTCAACCCTCTTTGTTTACATTACTTAGTATTTCATTGGCCAAATTGTTCAAAACCTCCGGGCGGGACACGATGAGGCCCGTTTCCGCCTCACCCAAAATCAGCAGGGTGTCCCCCGGCTTGATGCCGAACAGCTCCCTGGCCTCCTTTGGAATCACAATCTGCCCCCGGTCACCCACCTTGGCGGTGCCAAAGACCCGGTGCTGCTTGCCCTTGCCCAGAAGGTGCTTTCCACCTGCCACAGCAGTCTCCTCCAATCGTCACATTTTTCACACTTTTCACACCGACGGATTATACAAAATTCCTCCCCGGTTGTCAACCCCGGGGAGGAAATTTTTGTGAAAAATGTATATCAGTCATCCCGTCTGCGTCCGCCGAACATCATCAGCAGCCGCAGCAGCTGGGCCAGGGACACGGCGGTGGCGGCCACGTAGGTCAGAGCGGCGGCGGTGAGGGTTTTTCTCGCGCCCTGCTGCTCCTCGTCGGTGAGCAGATTGCTTTCCCGGATGGCGGTCATGGCCCGGCGGCTGGCGTTGAACTCCACCGGCAGGGTCACCAGCTGAAATACCAGCGACAGCCCGAAGCAGGCAATGCCCAGATAGACCAGGCTGTCTCCCACGCCGCCCAGGAACAGTAGCCCAATGAGAATCAGCGGCATGGCCAGCTTGGAGCCGATGTTGGTAATGGGGATGATGGCGGCCCGGAGCTTGATGGGGGCGTAGCTTTCGGCGTACTGGACCGCATGACCGGCCTCGTGGCAGGCCACGCCGATGGCGGCGGTGGAGGTGCTGCCATAAACGCTGTCCGACAGCCGGATGACGTTGGTCCGGGGGTCGTAGTGGTCCGTCAGATTGCCGCTGATGCGCTCAATGCGGACCCCACGGACACCGTTGGCGCTCAGCACCCGCTGAGCGGCATCGGCCCCGGTGAGGCGGCGGTAGGAATACTGGTTTGCATACTTCTTAAAGGTAGAGTTCACATTGGCGCTGGCCCAGAGGCTCAGCAGAATGCAGGGCAGCACCAGGACCACATAGGTCCAGTCAAAGCCGTAAAAATAGTAGGGCATAGGATTTACCTCCTGTTTTTCTTTCCTCTATTATACCCCAGGAACCGAAAAAGGGCAAGGAGGGGAAAATGTAAACTTTTTTGAAAGCAAAAAATATGTCATTGCGAAGCCAGTGTCGCAACACTGGCTGTGGCAATCCGTATTCCCCATGGAATGTGCAATGGAGAACGGATTGCCACAACCAGTCTGAGGACTGGTTTCGCAATGACATACTAGTGTTTGAGAGCATCATACCCCCGTTTTTTCAAACAGTGGAAGTAGGCGGGGAATAGGAACACGTCCGCTGCCACCCAGGCGGCGGCGTTGGCGAAGCACACGGCCCCGAAGCCGAAGAAGGGCACCAGCATCACGCCGAACACCGCCCGGGCGGCCATTTCGAATACCCCGGCAAACACCGCCAGCCCCGAGAAGCCCAGCCCCTGGATGGTGAACCGCAGCAGATTCACAAACAGCAGAGGGATGTAGAAGGCGGCGTTGGCCAGCAGGAACTGGCGGCTCATGGGCAGGATGATTTCCAATGCCCGGGGGTCCCTGGTGTCCAGGAAAATCTGGGACAGGGGGCCGCCGGCAAAGTACAGCACCACGAAGATGAAAACCGAGTAGATGCAGCCCAGCACCGTGCAGCTTTTGGCTCCGGCGTGAATCCGCTCCGGCTTACCGGCCCCCAGGTTCTGGCCTGCAAAGGTGGCGGCGGTGCCGCCGATGGCGTCGAAGGGGCAGACCACAAAGGTGTTCACCCGGCCACCGGCGGTGACGGCGGCCATGGCGGCGGAGCCCAGGCCGTTGATGGCGGTTTGCAGCACGATGCTGCCAATGGCAGTGATGGAATACTGCATTCCCATAGGCAGGCCCATGTTCAGCAGCCGCCGGATGTAGGAGCCCTCAGGCCGCAGGTCCTCCCGGCTGATGTGCAGCACCGGGAACCGCCGGGCAATCTGCCACAGGCACAGAAGGCCGGAAATCAGCTGGCTCAGCATGGTGGCCCACCCGGCCCCGGCCACGCCCATGTGGAAGGACAGGATGAACAGCAGGTCAAATACCACGTTCAGCAGGCTGGAAAAAATCAGAAACAGCACCGGCGTCCGGGAGTCCCCCAGAGAGCGAATCAGCCCGGACAGCAGATTGTACAGCATGGTGGCGGGAATGCCCAGGAAAATCAGAAGGATGTAGTCGTAGGCGTAGGCGAAGGTGTCCTCCGGGGTGTTCATCCACAGCAGAATGTCCCGGCACAGCACCGTGGTCACCAGGGTGATGACCAGGGCGAAGCCCACGCTGAGCCAAATCATGTTGCCCACGAATTTTTTCAGCCCCGCATAGTCCCGCTGGCCGAATTTCTGAGCCACGGGAATGGCGAACCCGGCGCAGATGCCGTTGCACAGCCCCAGCACCAGAAAGGAGATGGAGCCGGTGGAGCCCACCCCGGCCAGGGCCTGGACCCCCAGGAATTTGCCCACCACAATGGTGTCCACCATGCCGTAAAACTGCTGGAACAGCATACCGAACAGCATGGGCAGCATAAACGCCAGAATCAGCCGGGCCGGGGAGCCGGTGGTCAGGTCTTTGACAGAATCTTTTTTCATAGGAAATGCCTTTCAATACGATAGCTTGGTAGATTTAACCAAGATAGTACCACTTGATTTGTAGAATGTCAACAAAAATCCGTATGAACTTTTCCACAAAAAAAACAAAAAATCGGGATTCTCTTTTGATTACCCTAGCATTTGAAGCCTGGCTGTGATATACTGATAGAAAAGAAATGAACCTGGGGGTATGAACCATGAATTACGCATCCATCAAAAACTGCGATATCGCCAACGGCCCCGGCGTCCGGGTGAGCCTGTTTGTCTCCGGCTGCACCCACCACTGCCCGGGCTGCTTTAACGAGGTGGCCTGGGATTTTGACTACGGCCAGCCCTTCACCCGGGAAACCGAGGATGCCATCCTGGAAATGCTCCGGCCTGCCTACGTCCGGGGCCTGACGCTGCTGGGCGGCGAGCCCTTCGAGCCTCAGAACCAGGGGGCCGTGGTGGGCCTGCTGCGCAGAATCAAGGGGGAAATGCCGGAAAAATCCATCTGGGCCTTCTCCGGCTACCTCTTTGACAGGGACATCCTCTCCGGCCGCCTGGGGGACTGCCGGGAGTATCTGTCCTATCTCGATGTACTGGTGGACGGCCGGTTTGTGGAGGCAAAGAAAAATCTGTCCCTGCGGTTCCGAGGGTCGGAAAACCAGCGCATCATCGATGTGCCCAAATCCCTGAAAGCAGGGCAGGTGGTCCTCTGGGAGGACTGGCAGGGCGAAAAAAGGGGGATGCTGTAATGGAAAGCATTCGAGTGAAGCTGCTGAAGCAGGGGGCCAGGCTCCCCAGCTACGGCACCCAGTTCTCCGCCGGGGCGGACCTGTACGCCTGCCTGGATGAACCCCTGACCATTGCCCCCGGGGAAACGGCCTTTGTGCCAACGGGCCTGGCCCTGGAGGTGCCGGTTCACTGCGCCGGGCTGATTTACGCCCGCAGCGGCCTGGCCTGCAAGCGGGGCCTGGCCCCGGCCAACAAGGTGGGCGTTATTGACAGCGACTACCGGGGGGAGATTATGGTGGCTCTTCACAACCACGGCGCAGCCCCCCAGACCGTGGACCAGGGAGAGCGCATTGCCCAGCTGATTATCACCCCGGTGCTCACCCCCGCCTACCAGGCGGTCCAGGACCTCACCGACACAGCCCGGGGCCAGGGCGGCTTCGGCTCCACGGGCAGATAACAAAATACATCCAAACAGACGGCGGGCGCAGATGCGCCCGCTGTTTAGTATGTTCACAGTTTTTTATTGTTGTATTTGTCAAATTTCTGCAAAGTTTTTGAAAAATTTATTTGAAAATTGTCACTGTACTTTTGAAGGGAAAAAGAATATAATAATCTTGTAAGTGCGGCCCATTGGGCCATGATAACTGGCGAAAGAGAATATAGGAGTTTTATATGGAGATTTTTAGCGCCATTATTCAGCTTCTCGGCGGCCTCGCCATGTTCCTGTACGGCATCGAGGTCATGGGCGACGGCCTGAAAAACAGCTCCGGCGCTGCGCTGAAGCGTATTTTGGAGAAGGTTACCGGAAATGTCTTCATGGGTGTCCTCACCGGTGCCCTGGTCACCGCTGTGATTCAGAGCTCCACGGCCACCATCGTGCTGACCGTCGCCCTGATCGGCGCCGGGGTTCTGAGCCTGAAGCAGGCGGTTTCCATTGTCATGGGCGCCAACATCGGCACCACCATCACCGCCCAGATTATCCGCCTGTCCTCCATCGAGGCCGGGGACAACCTGCTGCTGATGCTCTTTGACACCGATACCCTGGCCCCGGTGGCCCTGGTGGTGGGCATCATTTTGCTGATGTTTATTAAAACCAAGTCCTCCAAAACCGTGGGCGATATTTTCATCGGCTTTGGCGTGCTGTTTGTGGGCCTGAATCTGATGACCGACGGTGTTAAGCCCCTCATCGGCACCGAGGCCTTCACCGCCTTCCTGGGGCTGATGAAAAACCCCCTGTTCGGCATTTTCTTCGGCCTGGTGCTCACCGTCATTGTTCAGAGCTCCTCGGCAACCGTTGGTATGCTCCAGACGGTGGCCGCCGTGCCCGGGTCCGGGGTGACCTTTGCCATGGCCTATCCCGTGATTATGGGCATCAACCTGGGCACCTGCGTCACCACCGCCATGGTCTGCTCCATCGGCTCGTCCAAGGATGCCAAACGCACCGGCGTGGTCCACATCGCCTTCAACACCATCGGCACGGTGCTGTTCATGGTGGCTATGACCGTCATGCAGCGTATGGCCGTGTTTGGTGCAGAATTCTGGGTCCGGACGGTGGACAGCGGCGGCATTGCCAATTTCCAGACCATTTTCAATCTGATTACCGCCATTGTGCTGATTCCCTTTGCGGACTGGCTGGTGAAGCTGTCCATGCTCCTGATTAAAGAGGGCCCCACCGCCATGGACCGGCACCCGGAGCTGCACACCCTGGACGAGAAGCTGTATATCTCTCCGGCGGTGGCTGTTTCCGAAAGCGTCAAGGCCGTTGCCGCCGTGGGCGATTTGGCCAGCACCAACTTCGAAAAGGGCTGCAATGTGCTGCTGAAATATGACCCGGTGCTGGTCCGCCAGATTGATGAGGACGAGGATGTCATTGACCAGTTCACCGACACCGCCGACCGGTTCCTCATTGGCCTGTCGAAAAACGTGGAGACCGAGTGGGACGACCGCCAGCTGGATATGCTTATGCAGACCGTGCCCAATTTTGAGCGCATCGGCGACTACGCCACCAACCTGGTGGAGCTGGCCCAGCGGCTGCAATCGGAGAACACCGCCTTCTCGGACATCGCCAAGCGGGAGCTGGAGATTATCTGTGGGGCCGTCAATGAGATTCTGACCATCACCGTGGATGCCTTTGCCAGAGGCGACAATGACTCCGCCATGGCCATCGAGCCCCTGGAGGAGACCATCGACGACATGGTGATGATTCTCCGGGACCGCCACACCAAGCGGCTGAAAAACGGAATGTGCTCCGTCAGCAGCGGCCTGGTGTTTATGGAGGCCCTGACCTACCTGGAGCGTGCCTCCGACCAGTGCTCCTCCATCGCCGTGATGATGATGGCCAGAAGCAACGAGGACATTCTGCAAAACCACTACGATTACCTCCGGGAAATCCATTCCGGCAGCGACGTAAAATACCTGGCCGAGCGGGAGCGCCGCCGCCAGCAGTACATCAAGCCGCTGAAGGAAATCGTATAAAGAACGACCGCCCCCGGGATTTTTCCCGGGGGCGGTTTTTACCCCAAAGCCTTCCCCCTCGGGGGGAAGGTGTCCCAGTGCGCACACTGGGGCGGATGAGGGGTGTTCCCAATTTTGAGCGGTGCTGTGGAGCGCTTCCAATCTCTTCTCAATCGTCCAATACCCCTCATCAGTCACCAGTGCGGCGGCACTGGTGACAGCTTCCCCCGAGGGGGAAGCCTTAATTTCCCATTTCCTCGTTCACCGCTGCCTCGCAGCTTCTCATGGCGAGGATGGTCTTTTCCAGCACCTCGTCCAGGGTCCAGCCCAGGCGGTCTGCGCCCTCCCGGATGACGTCCCGGGAGCAGCCGGCGGCGAATTTCTTGTCCTTGAACTTCTTTTTCAGGCTGCTCAGCTCCATGTCCATGACGCTTTTGCTGGGCCGCATCCGGGCGGCGGCGCCGATGAGGCCGGTCAGCTCGTCCACGGCGAACATGACCTTCTCCATTTGATGAACCGGCTCCACATCGCTGCACAGGCCATAGCCGTGGGAGCAGACGGCGTGGACCATGTCCTGGCTTGCCCCAATCTCCGCCAGCAGCTCCGGGGCCTTCTTGCAGTGCTGGTCGGGATAGCTTTCAAAGTCCACATCGTGGAGCAGCCCGCACAGCCGCCAGAATTCGGCGTCCTCCCCATAGCCCAGCTCCTGGGCAAACCAGCCCATGACGCCCTCCACGGTCAGTGCGTGGAGAATGTGAAAGGGCTCCTGATTGTACTTTTTCAGCAGACCCATCGCCTGCTCCCGATTGACGGTCAGTTCCATAAACATTACCTCCAGGGTCGTAGAATAGCTCTATTCTACGACTCTGGAGGCCTTTTGTCAATGATTCTGTCCTGCAAATAATCGCCTGCCGGCCGTTTTGAAAATCTGCGCTTTCGTCAAACAGGAAGGTGACATGACAGTATCATCTGTGGGTCGGGAGGTTTGCTCACGAAGCTCATTTTGTCGGTGCTCCCAGGAAAATATATTACAGCGTTCTTACTCGTTGAGCTTGTTCGACTCAAGGGCTATCTGATTCTCCGAAATGCTCGGGTCGGTGCTGACCACCGTCAGTGTGCGGCTGTAGGGCTGTTCCACAGTCTGGCCGTTGTACTCGGTGATGATGCCCTCCTCCCGGATGGCCGTCAGCCTGCCGGATTGGTTCAGAAAGAAGGTGACTTTGTGGTCCCTCTGGGCCAGCTCCCGGTTGGGCCTTGGCTCGACACCAAAGGGGATTCCGAAGCGTTCGCTGCTGCGCAGCAGATACAGTTCCTCGTGCCCAAAGACGAATTCCTCATACCACTCCATCAGGCTGGGGGAAACGCCGCTTTCGTTGACAGCCCAGCAGCCCAGGAGCCACCGATACGAAATGCCATGATACCGCATTTCCCCGGACACCGGTTCCTGGCTTTCACCGTTAGCGTAGACTGCGTACAGATAGTCCATCCCGGACCGGGCGTGGACCTCACGGGTCCCGTCGGAGGCTTGAGTTTCCACCGCATAGTGCTCCCCGGTTACAAGCGCATTCAGAGCGTCCATGCACGCCTGAATCCGCACTTCTTCGTTGTCCCGGCTGTTTGCTTCCACAGTGAATTCCACCGTCTGAGGGGAATCGGACCGCAGGTAGGTGGTGAGCCGGTAATCCCCTGGCGGGAGAATGCCGTAGGCCCGGCTCCAGGACAGCCCCAGGTCGGCGGTGAAATAGCCCTCCACCAGAGGCAGCTGCCCCATGGGCTGGGGGTCCCACAGGTCGGTGCCCTTTATTTTCGGCACAGGCTTCCAGCTCTGGCCCACTTTCCGGGCCAGGGTGAAGCGCTGGCCTGTTTGGAATTCCTGGGGGTCGTAGGCCTTCGGGTTAATGCGGACCTTCAGAATGCAGCCGGTGGGGGTGACATCCTGAACCTCCAGCAGCACCGTATCTCCCGGGACCTGCTCCGGGGAGGGGTGGGGGGAGACCGGCTGGCCGGGGGTGTAAAGCTCCCTGGGAATGCCGATGGATTTGGTGCCGTCAGAGCCGAGATAATTGTAATAAAACCGCTGTTCCACCCCGTTTTCCCGGAAAATATGGCTGAGAAGGTTGCCGTGAGCGTCATAGGTATTGACCACGGTCTTGTAGACCGAGCCGTCGGGCCAGGCGTACTGGCAGGTCTCCACCAGCCCGGTTTCGTCGTAGGAGTAGCTGAGAGTGCTGTCCAGGGTTTCCAGGCCAGAGCGGAGAGTAGAGCGTTTGCGGCCGTCGTCGTTCCAGACGGTGGCCTCCTCCACGGTCAGAACCCCGTCGTAATACACCGTTCGGCCGGTGACGTTGCCCTGGCCGTCATAGGCATACCGGGTCTCCCGTGTGGATGTGCCGGGAATGCCGACCCTTTCCCACCGGCCGGCCTCGGTCAGAAGGTTGCCCTGGGGGTCGTAGGTGCGCCGGACCTGGCTGGACCCGCCGCTGCTGCTGGCAGTCCGGCTGACCAGGTTGCCATCGGCGTCATACTCGCTGGTTTCCTCTTTGTCCGCACCAAGGCAGCTGCTGTGTATGACGCTGCCGTTTTCGTCCAGAGTCTCCCGGTATTGGAGCTGAAAGGTCTCGCCTGGATTGACGTCGATGCCGTCCTCCGGGGAGACAATCTGGGTGGTGTCCGGGGAAACGCTGTAGGTCACCGTCCGCAGCTGGCCGTCACCGACGGCGGCGTAATCGGTTTCCCATTGGTACTGCAACACGCCCTGCTGGTATTGGGTGTATTTCACCTCCCGGTGCTGGCGGTCGTAGTCCGTCAGTATCAGGATGTCGCCCTCCGAGCAGTAGCAGGCGGTCTCGAAATATTCCACATCCCCCGCCAGCGGGTCCGTCAGGAAGAGCACCGCCCCGCCAATCACCGCCGCCACTCCCGCCAGGGTCAGCCACAGGGCGGGTCTGCGGTAGCGAAGGACCGATTGAATCCGTGCCCGGACCCCCACCTCTCCAAAGGCCAGGGGGCAGATGCTTACCAGCTGCCGGGGCACCGAGCAGCGCAGCAGAGCGCCGGAGTAGTGCATTTTCTGTTCTTCACTCATGGTGCGGACCACCGCCTGGTCGCAGGCCATTTCGATATCCCGGCACAGAAGAACATAGGCCGCCCAAATCATGGGGTTGAACCAGTGGACGCTGAGCAGGGCGAAGCCCAGGGGCTTCCACCAGTGGTCCCGCCGCCTCAGATGGGCCTGCTCATGGGCCAGCACATAGGAGGCGGTTTTGGAATCCAGCTGGGAGGGCAGGTAAATCCGGGGCCGTATCAGCCCCAGAATAAAGGGGGTGTCGATGTAGTCGCACAGGTTCACCCGGTTTCCAATGTCCACCGAGGCCGCCACCTGCCGCCGGATGCGCAGATAGCTGAAAAGACCGTAGGTCCCCATGGCCCCCACGCCGCCCAGCCACACCCAGGCAAGGACCGTCATCCAGTCCACAGCCGCCTTGGTTTTCTCCGGCTGGGCCGGGGGAGCGGGGGCCTCCGGGGCCTGGGGAGCCGGGGCCTCCCGGACCGGGGCAGGGGGGACAAAGGCGGGAATTTCCTCCACTAGGGCCGCCACGGTGTCCGGGTCCGACACCCGCTGGGGCACCATGGAATAGTCGGTTTTGGGCAGAGCGGGCACCAGCAGCCGCACCGCCACCAGCGCCCACAGGGCGCAGTGGACCCACTTGGGGCTTTTGCGGAAGCACCACCGCAGGACCATGACCACCGCCGCCAGAAATCCCGCCGACAGGCTCATGGCCAGAACACTTTCAAACACAGCCTTCATGGTCCGTCCTCCCGGTGGGCCGCAATCATGGCCATAATCTGGGCGGCCTCCTCCGCCGTCAGGCTTTTGCGCCGGGTGAAGGCGGCCAGGAAGGCGGGCAGGGACCCGTCAAAGGTGTCCTCCACGAATTTTTCGCTCTGCCGGGCGTAGAAATCCTCCCGGGAAATCAGGGACCGGACCTGGCCGTCCACATTCTGGAAAATCCCCCGGTCGCAGAGCTTCCGCAGCACCGTGTAGGTGGTGGGCTTTTTCCAGTTCAGCTCCCGCTGGCACAGGTCCACCAGGTCCCGGGAGGGCAGAGGCTCGTGGGCCCAGATGATGTCCGCAAACCGGGACTCCACCACGCCTAATTTCATTTCTTCCATAAAAGCTCATCCTTTCTTCAGAAATCAAGAATGCTGCCGTCCGTGGCATTGACGATGACAATGGGGTTCATTCGGTTCATGCTCATGTCGCCGTTTCCGCCGGTGCCGTTGTAGACCTCGCCATCCTGCTCGCCTACAAAATCCTTGGAGCCCATCAGAATCAGGGCCGGGGCGTAGGTGTACCGGGTGCCCTCTCCGGGCAGCCGCACCAGGCCGTACCGGGCCTCGGTGATGTGGATGTCGCACAGCACCCGCTGGCCGGTGGATTCCTCAATGCGTTGAAACTGCCCGGCCCAGGATTCGCCCTGGGTGTAGTCCTCCCAGGCCTTGGCCGTCAGACATTCCCGGGCCTTTTCCACAAGGGTCTCCATGGGAAGAACCTGGGCAGGCTCTGTTCCCACCACACTCACCGGGGATTCCAGGGAGAAGTACAGCAGCTCCCCGCTGGGGGCAAACTGGAAGTAGGCATCCGTCAGAGGCATATCGCCGGAGGGGGTGGTGGCCCAGACACCGTTGCGCTGCCAGGCCCGGACGGCGGGAATGCCGTTCAGGACAGGTACGGCGGTGACCTTGACGGTGTACTCTGTCACATCGGCATCCGGCAGCTGCCCGGCATCCACATAGCACCCGTCCACCTGCCAGCCGTTGGGCAGACCCATATTGTCCAGAATGGTCTGAGCCCTGGCCCGGATGGCCTCCACCTGTTCCCGGGTGGGAGCGTCCACCCGCTTGAGCCCCGATTCGATGATGTATTCATCCATGCCGCCGGGGTTCATGCCGCAGTGAATGTAGGCGTTCAGCTCACTTTCCTGCCAATTCTCAAAGACCCGGCCCAGGAAGGTGTAGGGAATGTCCTGATACTCGGTCTTCGCCTTGATCCACCAGTCCTCCCGGGAAAGGTCCTGGTTTGCCAGCTTTTCCGGGGAATAGGCATAGTAGGACTGCTTGCGGAAGGTCCAGGGGCAGGGGGGACGGTCAACCCGGTCCGGGGCGGTCTCATACAGGGCGGTGTAGTCATCAATAAAGCCTGTGAGAATCCGCAGCATATCGTCGTTTTCGCCCAGGAAAAGAGCGTCCAGGGCTTCCTTGTTATTGTAGCTGGACCAGCGGTCCAGCTTTTCCTGAATTTCCGCCTTGGTAAAGACCTCCTGCTCCAGGTCGGGGGTGGGGTCCAGGAACTCGGCCTCGGGGAACAGGGCGTTGGCCGCCCGCTCCACGTCCGCCTCCGTCAGATAGTGCAGCTCCACCTCCGTCCGGTCCAGGGGAGCCTCCGGCAGAGAGGCGGCAATGTCCAGATGGAAGTTCAGCCGGTCGTCCCGGCCGGTGAAGGACTCCTGCCAGACGAAGTTGGCGGCAGGCTCCGTGGGGGCCTCGGTGGTTTCGGGGAGGGTTTCCGGCGGCAAATCCCAGTCGACGATTCGAACCTCCACGCCGGTGACGGTCACATAGTAATCTTTATCCCGGTCCGTGGGATTTTCCACGTCGATGCCGATTTGATACCAGACCCCGGCCTGGGCATCCAGCTTCGTGGGCATGGCCCGGTCCAAGTAGGCGGGGGTTTCGGCAGGGCCTCCCTCTGCGGGCTTCAAAACCACAGAGGTTTCCCCCAGCCCTTCGGTGGAGGCAACGGTGATTTTCCCGGTCAGAGGAGAAATATGCTGCTCCGAGTAGGCAAAGCCCCGGCTCCCGGCGGGGACGGTGATGCGGATGTCAAAGGACCGGTCCTTTGGCCGGGTCAGGAAGCACACCGCCACCAGCAGGGCGGCCAGAATGCCAGCAACAGTCCACCAGAACCGGGGCTTTTTGTAGTGGAGCACCCGGAGAATCCGGGCCTTGACCCCCATTTCCCCAAAGGCCAGAGGGTTCAGCAGCCGGGTCTCCCGGACGCTGCACACCAGCAGGGCGGTGGAGTATTCCTTCCGCCGGGCCAGGTCCAGATTTTTCACCACCTGCTCGTCGCAGGCCATTTCAATATCCCGGCACAGCAGGATATAGGCAAGCCACAGCATTGGGTTAAACCAGTGGACGCACAGCAGCAGATAGCCCAGCAGCTTCCACCACTGGTCCAGCCGCTTCAGGTGGACCCGCTCGTGGGCCAGCACATGGACGGCGGCCTGGGGCTTGATGGCGGCGGGCAGGTAGATGCGGGGCCGGAAAAGCCCCATGATAAAGGGGGTGCCGATGTAATCGCACAGGTACACCCCGCCTCCGGCGTCCACGCTGGCGGCCACCCGCCGCTGGACCCGCCAATGGTTGAATAGCCCCGCCAGGACCATGACAGCGGCGCCCGCCAGCCAGAGGGCTGTGCAAATCATAGCCCAGGGAACGCTCTGAGAGACAGGGGCCTCCGGCAATGCCGGGGCAGCGGCAATCTCCGGGGCCTGGGGGACGACGGTGCGGTAGATAATCTCCGGGGCCTCATCCAGAAAGGATTCCACGGCGGACCCATCGGACACCGCCCGGGGCATCACCGACAGCTCCGACTGAGGAAGCTCCGGCATCAGAAGCAGCAGAGCCACCAGCGCCCACAGCAGCACATGGACCCGCTTGGGGACCCGCCGGAAGCACCAGCGGAACAGAACAATCAAAAGCACCAAAAGCCCCGCCGCCAGGCTTCTGGACAGCAGGCCGGTCAACATTGCGGTCATAAACATTCCTCCTTTTGGTTTACTCACGATAAACCACAGCTTTAGTTTACTGCCAATAAACCAAATTGTCAAGGGAAAATTTCAAAAAGCACTGGATTTGTTCACAATTTCATGTTAAGATTTCATTAACAAAACTCGGTAGGGCGGCCTGAGGGCAGGCCGCCCAATAAGTATAAGGAGGTCTAGCCATGACCAACATTTTGGATTATGTGAAGTGGCGGGGGGACCTGCCCTTTTCCCGGGACCCTATGAACCCGGTGGATACCCTTGTGTTTTCGGCCCTGTCCTACATCCGCTATATGGGGGCGGAGTCGGCCAGCTTTACCCTCCGGGATGCGGCCCAGACGGTGTTTGCCCAGCCGGAGCCTCTGAGCCACGCCCGGGTGAAGCAGGACCTGGAGCTGCTGGAGCTGGCGGCGGATTCCGTCCGCTTCGGCATGAGCCGGCTGTGCCTGTACCGGGAGAAGTTCAGCACCCAGCTGGAGACCCAGTTTGCTGCCATGACCTTCCTGCTGGATGATGGGTCCATGGTCCTGGCCTTCCGGGGCACCGACTCCACCCTGGTGGGCTGGAAGGAGGACTTCAACATGACCTTCCAGCAGACCATCCCTGCCCAGCTGCTGGCGGCGGAGTACACCCGCATGGCGGCGGCGGAAATTGACCGGCCCATGCATCTGATGGGCCACTCCAAAGGGGGCAATCTGGCGGTGTTCGCCGCCGCCCGCAGCTCCCCCATGGTCCAGAGCCGGATTCTGGACGTGTGGAACCACGACGGCCCCGGCTTTACCAAGTACCTGATGGGGGACCCGGGGTATCTGGCCATGGTGCCCAAAATCAGCACCTACATCCCCCAGTCCTCGGTCATCGGGATGCTGCTGGAGCACGAGGAGCCCTACACCATCATCCGCAGCCGGGAGGTCAGCATTTTGCAGCACGAGCTGTACACCTGGGAGGTGATGGGCAGGAGCTTTATCCACATGGAAAATACCACCGTGGACTCCCGGTTCCTGGATGCCACCATCAAGACCTGGTTCGCCTCCATGACCAACCAGGAGCGCAACCAGCTGGTGGATGTGATGTACGCCCTGCTGGCCTCCGGCAAGGTGGAGAAGTCCAACGATATCTTCCAGCTGAAAAACCTCCGCACCTATGTAAAGACCATCAGCAGCGACGAAAGCCTCCGCAAGCTCCTGTCCACGGAGTTCCAGGGCCTCATCGAGGCCGCCAAGCACGCCCGGGGCCAGTTCCAGCAAAAGCAGGAGCTGCCGGAGGGAAAAGAAGAAAAATAGCATTTCCTGCGTAGGGGAGGGGCTTGCCCCCTCCCGATTTTTTTGCCTTTGGGCAAAAAAAGTCCCCCTTTTCCACCGGGAAAGGGGGGGCGGACAGCCGCAAGGGCTGTCCCTACGCTTCATACTGTCTTAGTGATTCTGCAATTTTTCCAAAGCCGCCAGCTTCAAACAGGTGCACAGCACCTCCATGGCCTTTTCCAGCTCCTCCACAGGGGGAAGGCTGGGGGCGATACGGAGGTTGCTGTCCTGGGGGTCGTTGCCGTAGGGGTAGGTGGCGCCGGCGTTGGTCAGGGTGACCCCCGCCTCCTTGCACAGCTGCCACACCCGCCGGGCGGTGCCGGGCATGGTGAACAGGCTGACAAAGTAGCCGCCCTTGGGGTCATTCCAGTGGGCAAAGCCCAGGGGAGCAATCTGCTCGTTGAGATACCGGGACACCACCTCGAACTTGGGGGCCATGACGGAGGCGTGGAGCTTCATAATGCCCAGGGTGTGGGCCTTGTTTTGCAGGAAGCGGACATGGCGCAGCTGGTTGACCTTGTCATAGGAAATCATCTGCACGCCGAACACGCCGGTGAAGAAGTTGATGTTGGCCACGGAGGCCGCCATGCAGGAGATGCCGCCGCCTGCAAAGGTGATTTTGGAGGTGGAGGCGAACTCATAGACCATGTCCGGGTTTCCGGCCTTCTCGCAGATGGAAAGAATGTCCGGGAAGGGGACGTAGTCGCCCTTGAACTCGTGAACGCCGTAGGCGTTGTCCCAGATGATGGCAAAGTCGGGAGCGGCGGGCTTTAAGTGGGCGAAGCGCTGAATCACCTCGTCGGAGAAAATGATGCCGTCGGGGTTGGAGTATTTGGGCACCACCCAAATCATCTTCACAGCAGGGTCCTTGACATATTCCTCCACCATGTCCATGTCGGGCCCCTCGGGGGTCATGGGGATGGTGATGAGCTCAGCACCGTAGAATTCGCCAATCTGGAAGTGGCGGTCGTAGCCGGGGGCGGGGCAGAGGAACTTGATTTTTTCCTCCTGGCACCAGGGCCGGGGGCTGTGGAGCAGACCGTGGGTAAAGGCTCGGGAGACAATGTCGCACATCATATTCAAAGAGGCAGCGCCTCCGACGAACACCTGCTCAGGCTTGCAGTCCAGAATGTCGGCCCAGTAGGCCCGGGCGCAGGGCAGACCGGCCAGCTCGCCGTAGTTCCGGGCGTCGATGTCCCCGTCGAAGCAGTCCTCGCTGGCGACCAGGGAGGTCAGAATGCCGCTGACCAGGTTCAGCTGCTTTTTGGAGGGCTTGCCACGGGCCATGTTCAGATTCAGGCCCTGGGCCTTACAGCGGTGGAAATCCGAGAGAACCTTGTGGTATTCCGAGGCCAGCTCGTCGGTGTTCATGCAAGAATAGGGGCGCATATCCATCATCCTTTCAGAGAAAAACAGTGTATAATGGGGTTATTATAGAATACATCCCTGAAAAATGCAAGAACAATATGACGAATAATTCATTTATTTCGAAGAAATGGGACGAATTGTAGACTTTCACAAAATGAGGCCGGGCAGGCCGCCTTTTTTGCACAGTTTCATGCCTTGCATTTTTGCCGAATCTCCACTACAATCGTAACTGTATCATGGACAAATGCTGGGAAAGCCCGCCGCAGCCGGGATTTTCCGGCTCCCAATATGTGAAAGGACGTGCCGCTATGAGCGATATTCTGAATGTTCCCGAGATTTTTGGCAGCGATGTTTTCAACGAGGCCACCATGCAGCAGCGGCTGCGCTCGGATACCTACCGGGCCTGGAAGGACTGCATCGCCACCGGCTCCCAGCTGCCGCTGGACGTGGCCAACGACATTGCCGAGGGCATGAAAATCTGGGCCACCGAGAAGGGCGCCACCCATTACACCCACTGGTTCCAGCCTATGACCGGCATCACGGCGGAAAAGCACGATTCCTTCATCAGCCCCACCGGCGACGGCCGGGTCATTATGGAGTTTTCCGGCAAGGAGCTGGTCCGGGGCGAGCCGGATGCCAGCTCCTTCCCCTCCGGCGGCCTCCGGGCCACCTTTGAGGCCCGGGGCTACACCGCCTGGGACCCCACCGCCTGCGCCTTCGTCAAGGACGGAAGCCTGTACATCCCCACCTGCTTTTTCTCCTACACCGGCGAGTCTCTGGACAAAAAGACCCCCCTGCTCCGCTCCATCGAGGAGGTGAGCCGGGAGGCGGTCCGGATTCTGCGGCTGTTCGGCGATATGGAAACCCGGCGGGTGGTGTGCAGCGTGGGGGCGGAGCAGGAGTATTTCCTGCTGCCCAAGGACCTGTACGCCCAGCGGGAGGACCTGCGGCTTACCGGACGGACCCTGTTCGGCGCTCAGCCCCCCAAGGGCCAGGAGCTGGACGACCACTATTTCGGCACCATCCGCACCCGGGTGTCCTCCTTTATGAAGGACCTGGATGAGCAGCTGTGGCGGCTGGGCATTCTCAGCAAGACCAAGCACAACGAGGGCGCTCCCTGCCAGCACGAGCTGGCCCCCATCTACACCAACGCCAACACCGCCTGCGACGACAACCAGCTCATTATGATGATTATGAAAAAGTGCGCCGCCAAGCACAATCTGGTGTGTCTGCTCCACGAAAAGCCCTTCGCCGGTGTCAACGGCTCCGGCAAGCACAACAACTGGTCCCTGGCCACCGACTCCGGCAAGAATCTGTTCAGCCCCGGCAAGACCCCCAGCCAGAACGCCCAGTTCCTGGTGTTCCTGGCGGCCTTTATCCAGGGCATCGACGAATACCAGGATTTCCTCCGCTGCACCGTGGCCTCCGCCGGAAACGACCACCGTTTGGGCGGCGGCGAGGCCCCTCCGGCCATTGTCTCCATTTTCCTGGGGGATGAGCTGGACGGGGTGGTCCGGTCCATCATCGACGGCACCAACTACACCGAGCCTGCCAAGAGTCTGCTGCGCATCGGCGTGGACGTGCTGCCCGCCATTCCCAAGGACACCACCGACCGCAACCGCACCAGCCCCCTGGCCTTCACCGGCAACAAGTTCGAATTCCGGATGCTGGGCTCCTCCCAGTCCATCGCCGGGCCCAACATCGCCCTGAACACCATCATGGCCGAGGAGCTGGGCCGGTTTGCAGATGCGCTGGAAAAGGCGGAGAACTTTGACGAGGCCCTGCAAAAGCTGGTCTGCCAGGCATTGACGGACCACAGCCGGATTATTTTCAGCGGCAACGGCTACTCCGACGCCTGGAAGGAGGAGGCCGCCCGCCGGGGCCTGAGCAACCTGTCCTCCACCGCCGAGGCCCTGCCTGCCTATGTGTGCGATAAGAACGTGGAGCTGGTGACCCGCCACGGCATTTTCACGGAAAACGAGTTCCGTGCCCGCCACACCATCCATCTGGAGGCCTACAATAAAATCGTGAACATCGAGGCCCGGACCATGGTGGACATGGCCGTCCACCAGATTCTCCCCGCCGCCCTCCACTATACCCGGACCCTCTGCGACAGCGTGGCGGGGAAGGAGCGCCTGGGCGCTCCCTGCCGGGCGGAGACAACCCTCATCCGCAGCCTTTCCTACCACACCGATGCCCTGTATGACGCTGTGGAGGCACTGAAAAAGGCCCTGTCCATCCTCCCCAAGGCCGACCCCGAGACCCTGGCCGCCAAATACCACAACCGGGTAATCCCCGCCATGCAGGCCCTGCGCGCCGAGGCGGATATTCTGGAGGAGCTGACGGATAAATCCTACTGGCCCTACCCGACTTACTCGGACCTGCTGTTCTATTAAAGGAGGCAGCCATGAAGCTGAAAGCGATGTATAAAACCCCGGCGGGCACGGCCTTTGCCTGGACCCTGGCGGTGGGCTTTCTGACCCACCTGTTTGCCCTGATTAACGTGATTCACAATTACGACAGCATCCACTATATGCCCTACGGCCAGGGCTCCGGCATTTACTCCGGAAGGTTCACCCTGTCCGTTCTGGGAGGCCTGGCGGAAAAGCTGGGGGGCAACACCAACCTGCCGCTGTTCAACGGCCTGGTGTTTCTGGTGCTGATTGCCCTGTCCGCCTATCTGCTGGTGTCGGTGCTCTCCATCCGCAGCCGGGGCTTTGCCGCCCTGGTTGGGATGCTGCTGGTGGTGTTTCCCACGGCGGCCAGCACCATGATTCACCGGTTCACCGCCATATATTACGGCCTGGCGGTGCTGCTGGCGGTGACGGCGGTGTGGGTCCTGGGAAAAACCAAGTTTGGCCTTCCTATTTCCGCCCTGTGTACGGCGGTGTCTCTGGGCATTTACCAGGCACTGGTGCCCGTGACCATTTCCATTATGGTGCTGCTGCTGATTCAGCAGGCCCTTCGGGGAGACAGCGATTTTTTGGCTATTGTGAAGCGGGGGCTGTACTTCTGCGCCGCACTGGTGCTGGGGCTGCTGCTGTATTTTCTGCTGCTGAAGCTGTGCCTTGCCCTGTATCACACAGAGCTGACCGACTACCAGGGCATCAACGAAATGGGCAGCATCTCCCTGGCGGCCCTGCCGGGCCTGGTCTGGGGCGCTCTGGTCCAGGTGGTCAAAATGCTCCGCTGGGACTACTGCGGCCTCACCGCCACGGCCTTCCTGAAGCTGGCCTACCTGGTGCTGGGTGCCGCCACCCTGGGCATGATGGGCTATATTCTGGCGAAAAAAATCAAAAAGCCCTTGATGATACTGTTGACCGCTGTGCTGGCCCTGCTGTTTCTGATTGCGGTGAACTTTATCTACATCCAGTGCCCGGCCAGCAAGATTTACACGTTGATGGCCTATTCCTTCGCCCTGCTGGCCTGTGCGCCCATTGTGGTGTATGAGTGCCTGCCTGAGGCGGGGAAGGGGAAAAGGCAGCTGCTTTCCAGGGGCATCGGCCTTGCCCTGTCGGTGATGATTTTCAGCTATGCCTATCTCGCCAACACCAACTACACCGCCATCTACTACGCCGACCGGCAGGTGGAAAATTACCTGAACGCCATGATTGCCCAGGTCCGCATGACCGAGGGCTTCGACACGGAAAAGCAGTGGGCCTTCATCGGGCCTATCTCCGACCCACTGATGAAATTCTCCTGGGAAAATGAAATGACCTACGGCGGCTTTACCGGCCCGGAGGATATGCTGAACTGCCACTCCACCTTCTCCTGGATGAACCACTACATGGGCTATTACCCACCTCTGGCCGACGAAGCAAAACTTGCCGAGCTTGCCGCCCTGGAGGAGGTCCGGGCCATGCCCACCTGGCCCAACGCCGGCTCCATCAAGGCCATCGGAGACACCATGGTCATCAAATGCGGCTCTGCTGAATAATGAAAATGTCATTGCGAACCAGCGCGCACGCTGGTGTGGCAATCCGTATCCCCCTTGCACAGGAGAACGGATTGCCACAACCAGTCCTCAGACTGGTTTCGCAATGACATTATTTCATATTTTTAGGAGAATCTTAGGAAAAAAACAATAAACTGCCGCTGCAAATATGTTATCATGGCAGCAGAAAGGAGCTGATGCAATGGCTGAAACCATACTGGTGGTGGACGATGAGCGGGAGATTGCGGACCTGGTGGAGGTGTATCTGGCCGGGGAGGGGTATCAGGTGATGAAATGCTACAGCGCATTGGAGGCTCTGGCGGTTATCGACCGGGAAAAGCTGGACCTGGCCATTCTGGATGTGATGCTGCCGGGCATGAGCGGCTTTGAGCTGTGCCGCCATATCCGCACCCGGCACCACTACCCGGTAATCATGCTCACCGCCAAAATTGAATCCACCGACAAAATCAACGGCCTGGCCCTGGGGGCTGACGACTATGTGACCAAGCCCTTCCTGCCTCTGGAGCTGATGGCCCGGGTGAAGGCCCAGCTCCGGCGCTACAAGCGCTATAACCAGCAGGAGCCGGAGGAGGAGCTTATCCTCTGCGGCGGCCTGATGCTGAACCTGACCACCTTCGAGGCCACGGTCAACGACCGGCCCATGACCCTGACGCCTACGGAGTTCGCCATTTTGCGGATTCTGTGCCAGCGGCGGGGCAGCGTGGTCAGTGCAGAGGAGCTGTTCCGGGCGGTGTGGGGGGAGGAATACTATTCCAAAAACAATTCCACCATCACCGTGCACATCCGTCATCTGCGTCAAAAAATGGGGGAGTCCTTCGACAACCCCCGGTACATCAAAACTGTTTGGGGAGTGGGGTATAAAATCGATGAATAAGCTGAAATCTGTACTGAAAGGCCTGGCCGTGATTCTGGGGGCCATGCTGCTGTTTTACGCCGTGTTCCATCTGGTGGACGTGGTTTTCGACCGGCGGGTGGGGGACTGGTTCGAGCGGTCCTTCCTGCTGTTTATCTACTACAACGACCGCATCCACGGGGCCTACCGGGAGCTGCTGTTCCGCTGGGACACCTTTAAGAACTTCCTGCTGATTGCCTCTCTGGGGGCCGTGGCCCTGTGGACAGGCTCCCTTGTGCTGACGGCACACCTGTGCAGGGCAAGGGCGGAACGAAAGTCGAACGCCCGGGAAAGGGAGACCAAGGCTGCCATGGACCTGAAGGAGCAGCAAATCCAGCAGGAAATCGCCCAGAAAAATGACCTGATTGCCTACCTGGCCCACGACATGAAAACACCCCTGACCTCCGTCATCGGCTATCTGAGCCTGCTGGAGGAGGCCCAGGATATGCCCGCCGACCAGCGGAAAAAGTACACCCGCATCACCCTGGACAAGGCCATGCGGCTGGAGGGGCTTATCAACGAGTTCTTTGAAATCACCCGCTACAACCTCCACCAGGTGGTGCTGGAAAAGAGGCCTCTGGACCTGAGCTATCTGCTCACCCAACTGGTGGATGAATTCTATCCGATTTTAAAAACCAAGAACAACACCGTCTATCTGGATGCCGGGGAGAGACTGATGATTCAGGCGGACCCCATGAAGCTGGCAAGGGTGTTTAATAACCTCTTGAAAAACGCCGTCACCTACAGCGACCCGGACACCCCCATTTCCATCACCGCCCAGCTCCGGGAGGGACGGGTCCGCATCGCCTTTTCAAACCAGTGCGCGACCATCCCCAAGGAGAAGCTGGCAACGATTTTCGAAAAATTCTACCGCCTGGACGATGCCCGGGGCAGCCAGTCCGGCGGTGCAGGCCTGGGCCTCGCCATCGCCCGGGAAATCGTCACCGCCCACAACGGCACCATCACCGCCGAAAGCGAAAACGGAAAAACCACCTTTACCGTGGAGCTGCCGACCCAGTCTGCGTAGGGGAGGGGCTTGCCCCCTCCCGGCAATCCCTGCGGGATTGCGCCATTCTTCCAGGGAAGAATGGCCGGACAGCCGCAAGGGCTGTCCCTACGCAAGGCAACTTCCGCAGGTACTGTGCAAATCAAAGAAAGTGAGATCAATCCATGAAAAAACTTTCCTTTATTCTGTCCCTATTCACCCTTCTGTTCCTTTTCACCGGCTGTGCAAAGGAGCTTGAGGACCCTTTCCCGGAGTGGAGGGAATATCGGATTCCCGCCTATCAGGAAGGGGAGAAAACCCCTGTTCGGGCCGACGAAAAGGAGGTTCTGGAGCGCTGCGGCAATGTTTTGAAGGACATTCAGAGCCGGGAAAGCATCCTCCTCTACGACCAGCGGGAATACGAGGGGGACGGCGCCTTCGGCCCCGGTTCCCAGATTCTCCTCTGGAAAAACGGCGAGGACTGGATGGAGAAAAATCTTGCGAGCATCTGGACCCCCGCCCGGGGCGGCATCTATCAGGACACCCAGTTTACCTATCTCTGCAAGGACGGCGAATACTTCATCGGCGTGGAAAACGGCATCCTGGCCCCGGATTCCTATGTGACCCTGGGCTGGTGGGGGGACGACCGGCCCGCCTCCTGGCTGCTGGGGTGCGACTGGGATGCCCAGGAGATTTCTCTGGTGTCTGCCTATGCATACGAGTTTGGCAAAAGCTACGTGCTGAAATTCGCCACGCCCTATGAGATAGCCAATGAATCCTACCTGCCCCCGGCCTTCACCCGGGACTACACTGTGGAATTCTACTTTGACCGGGAGGGAGCCTTTGAAAAGGCCGTTATGAAGGGGGACTACACCGACCCCAACCTCACGGGCACCCCCCAGGAGACTGTGACCATCACCGACGTGATGTCCGTGGCCTCCACCAACGGGCGGGAAATCGCCGACCACATCGAAGCCGAAACCCAAAACCCCTTCACCAAATCCGTATTCGATGTCCCGGATCGAAACTACCTGTTTTAAGCCATCTGTAGGGGAGGGTCACTGACCCTCCCGTCGGCCCCCAGCGGGGGCCGCACCGCCCTTTCCTCCGGGAAAGGGCGGTCATTTTGTTGTCCTAATTCCTAAGAAATAAGCCAAAATCTTAGGAATTTTCTAAGAATATCTTAGCACATTCCCGGCTCCTTCCTGCTATAATCAATCCAGAACCCAAAAGAAAGGAAGGATTTTCAATGAAACAATCCGTTTTTATGCCTCTGCTGCTGGCCCTGGTTTTTGCCCTGTGCCTGCTGATGCTCACCGGCTGTACCCAGGCGACACCGGCCCAGCCCGAGACCACTGCCGAAACCGCCGCCCCGACGGTCCGGGAGGAGGCTGCACTGCCCACAGGCAGCTTTGCAAGCGCCGACGGCTCCCTGGAATACACCTGGGAGCTGGGGGAGGTCCAGGTGCCGGATACGCTGCCTGTGGTGGAGGTAACGCCCCATTTCCTCACCGGGGAGGACATGAAGCACATCTGCCGGGGCCTCCTGGGGGACGTGCCCTTCTACGACCTGGGCCCCCTGTCCCAGCGGCAGCTGTCCAGGGACCAGCTGCAAAAGAAGATTGACATTATGAATCTCTACCAGGACCAGGAGACCCTTATGAATCTGTGGAAGTCCGATGATAATGCAGCCTACCTCAGTGAGCACAACCGTGCGCTGGAATACTTAAAGGAAACACTGAAAACCGCCCCCGAGCAGAATAATCTGAAGCCCTGCGACTGGCAGATTAAAAATGAAAAGGACTATGACGACTACCTGAATTCTGAGGGCTACCAGACCCTCCGGGCCACCGCCAACGTAAACGGCATCGACTACTACTGCGACCTGTTCCTCAACGAGCAGGCCACGGAGCACCGTGATGTGTCCAACTGGATGAAGCTGTCCCTGGGTACTGATGATACCTATTCCACTGTGGAGCACCACATCCGCTCCCAGCTGTGCACCTCTCCCGAACCGACCCAGGCCCAGTACGATGCTGTGGTCCAAAAGGCCCAGGCCATGCTGGACGCCATGGGCATGGGGGAATACAAAGCCGTCAATCCCCGGTACGACCCCAACTACTTTGGCGATGAGGAGCGGTTTGAAATCTACGTGGATGTTGTGCCGGTGTTCGAGGGGGTCCCGGCCCTGGCGGGCCACTGGGGCCAGAATTATCTGGGGTCCCAGCCCTATTCCACCACCTACGGCATTACCCGGGGAATCTTCTCCTTCTCCCCAAAGGGCGACCTCATCAACTTCAACCTGGGCAGCCTGGTGGAGCAGGACGGGGTCCTCGACCCCGCCGCAGCGGTCCTGCCTCTGGAGGAGCTGGCAAATAAGGCCCAGGCCATTTTGACCGCCTACGATGTGAACGCCATCAGTGCCTCCGGCGGCAACTGGATTCTGTGGCAGCACGGCACTGAGAACCTGACCTGCAAGGTCCGCATCACCGGCGTGGACTTCGGTCTGGCCCGGTACAGCCCCTATGGAAATGAGCAGCGCTTCGTCTACCAGCCTGCCGCCGCCTTCCGCGGCACGGTGGCGTATTATGACCGGCAGACCGGCGAGCTCATCACCACCTCCGACGACACCTCTGTTGGCATCGGCCAGGCCCCCCTGGTGGTGCTGAACGCCCTCGACGGAACGGTGATTTGAGGCAGTAGAAAAAACCTTCCCCCCGGGGGAAGGTTTGAAGGGTGCCGCAACATACAACACCCCCCGCCCAACAGGGCGGGGGGCAAGCTGTCATTTCACGGCCTTTTTGCGGCCTCTTTTGGGCCTTTCGGCGGGGGTTTCCGGGGTTGTTTCGGGGGCTTCCGGGAGGATTACCTTTTCCTTCAGCACGATGGCGGTTCTAGCGGGGATGTAGAGCTCTACATAGTGCTTGCCGTCGAAGGTTTTGGTGGGGTAGGTCATGTGGGCCACCTGGCCGAAGCCGCCGTATTTCTCGTCGTCGCTGCACAGTGCCACGGTGTATTCGCCGGGCTGGTGGACGGGAACCAGGACGTTTTTCAGAGAATTGGTGGGGTGGAAATTCAGGGCGAACAGCAGGCCGCTGCGGTAGAAGGCGATGGTCTTTTCCGGCTCCTTCAGCAGCAGCAGGTCGGCCATCTGCTGGCGGAACAGGCCGCTGCTGCGGCACAGCTCCACCATGTCCTTGTCAAACTCGCCCAGCCACTGGTATTTCAGGAACCCGTTGTCCCGGAGGCTCCACTGGCGGCGGCAGTAGTGGAAGCTCCAGCCGTTACCCTCCCGGGGGAAGTCAATCCACTCGGGGTGGCCGAATTCGTTGCCCATGAAGTTTAAGTACCCCTCGCCGCCGCCGCCCAGGGTGAACAGGCGAATCATCTTGTGCAGGGCAATGGCCCGGTCGATGACGGGGTTGTGGCAGTCCTTGTTCATGTCGGTGTACATGGCGGCGTCGGCCAGACGGAAAATCATGGTCTTGTCGCCGACCAATGCCTGGTCGTGGGATTCCACATACGCAACGGTCTTTTCGCCGGGGCGGCGCAGGCACATATCGCCCCACATCTTCCCGATGTTCCAGTCCTCGTCCTTCCGCTCCTTCACGGTTTTAATCCACATATCCGGCAGGCCCATGCCCAGCCGGTAGTCAAAGCCGATGCCGCCGTCCTCGATGGGCAGGCACATACCGGGCATACCGGACATATCCTCGGCAATGGTGACGGCCTGGGGGTTGACCTGGCGAATCAGCTCGTTGGCCAGCTGCAAATAGGTGATGGCCTCGGTGTGGGTGTTGTAGGAGAAATACTTGTTGTTGGAGTCAAAATCCGTGCCCAGGCCGTGGTCGTGATACAGCATGGAGGTGACGCCGTCAAAGCGGAAGCCGTCGAAATGGTACTCCGTCATCCAGAATTTCAGGTTGCTCAGCAGGAAGTGGATGACACCGGTCTTGCCGTAGTCAAAGCACTTGGTGCCCCAGGCGGGATGCTCGCCCTTGTCCCCATTGTGGAAGAACTGCCAGGTGGTGCCGTCAAACTGGTTGATGCCCTCGGCGGTGTTCTTGACAGCGTGGGAGTGGACCACGTCCAGCAGCACCCGGATGCCCATTTTGTGGGCCTTGTTCACCAGGTACTTAAGGTCATTGGGCTTTCCGAACCAGCTGGAGGCGGCGAAGAAATTGGACACCTGGTAGCCGAAGGAGCCGTAGTAGGGGTGCTCCATAATGGCCATCAGCTGGATGGTGTTGTACCCGGCCTCCTGGATGCGGGGCAGGGTCTTGTCGGCAAACTGGCGGTAGGTGCTGACCTGGCCCTCCTCCTGGGCCATGCCCACGTGGGCCTCGTAGATGTACAGGTCCTTTTCACCCACGAACTTTTTGTCGGTCCAGCGGTAGGCCTTCCAGTCGTCGGTGACCTCGGCGGTGAAGGTCAGAGTCTGCTTGTCCTGGACCACCCGGCGGGCATAGAGGGGGATGTGCTCGGTGCGCTGCATATTGGCATCCACCACAGTCTTGACCTTACAGCCCTCCCACAGGGCATCGTCGCCCTCCAGGTACAGCTCCCAGTTGCCGTCGCCGATGTTTTTCAGCGGGTGGCTGGTTTTGTTCCAGTCGTTGAACTCGCCCTCCAGGTACAGCTGGTAGGCGCTGGGAGCCCACTCCCGGTAGTACCAGCCGCCGTCCACATGATGGAAGCCGAAGTACTCATGGGCGTTGGCGAAGTCCTTCAGCGTCTGGCCCTCGGACAGCAGCCGGTTTTTGGTGGTGCGGTACAGGAACATCCGCAAATCGATGTCCCCGGCAAAGGGCTTCAGCTGGGGGTTCAGTTCTAATAATCGGTACATAATTTCGTTCACCTTTCCTTAGATCATGTACTGTAGGGCGGCCTGCCCTGCAATGATTTCTTGGAACACCCCGTAGGGAACGGATTGATCCGTTCCGCCGGGGAGCCTTGCGTAAGTGGAACGGATGAATCCGTTCCCTACTTAGGCCAGTTCTTCGGCCAGCGCCTCAATCTGGGCTCTGGAATCCTCGCTCAGGGCGGAGAGAATTTTGACGGAGTGCTCTGCAAAGGTCAGATTTTTACTGCCCTCCAGCAGCTTGGCCATGACCTTGGCGGCGGTGGGGGCCCAGGTGCCGTTTTCCATCAGGGCCACGGTCCGGTTTTGGAAGTTCCGGGCGGTGAGGTGGTGGATGAACGTCTGCATGAAGGGGAAAACGTCGCCGTTGTAGGTGGCGGAGGCCAGCACCAGCTTGTGATACCGGAAGGCATCCTCCACAGCCTCGGCCATGTCGCACCGGGCCAGGTCGAAAAGGCTCACCTTGGGGCAGCCCTTTTCGGTCAGCTTCTCAGCCAGCAGCTCAGCAGCCTGGCGGGTATTGCCGTAGATGGTGGCGTAGGCAATGACCACGCCCTCGCTTTCGGGCCGGTAGGAGGACCAGATGTCGTAGAGGTTTAAGTAGTAGCCCAGATTTTCGGTGAGCACCGGGCCGTGAAGGGGGCAGATGGTCTGAATGCCCAGCCCGGCGGCCTTTTTTAGCAATGCCTGGACCTGGGGGCCGTACTTGCCCACAATGCCGATGTAGTACCGCCGTGCCTCGCAGGCCCAGTCCTCCTGTACGTCCAGTGCGCCGAACTTGCCGAAGCCGTCGGCGGAGAACAGCACCTTGTCAGCGCTGTCGTAGGTCACAATGACCTCGGGCCAGTGGACCATGGGGGCGGTGACAAAGGTGAGGGTGTGGCGGCCCAGGCACAGGGTGCTGCCCTCGGAAACCACAATCCGGCGGTCTGCATAGTCAGAGCCGAAGAACTGCTTCATCATGGTAAAGGCCTTGGCAGAGGCCACCACAGTGGCTTCGGGATAGGCTTCCAGAAATTTTGCCACGTTGGCGGAGTGATCCGGCTCCATGTGCTGGACCACCAGGTAGTCCGGCCGGCGGCCCTCCAGCACGGATGCGATGTTGGCAAGCCAGGGGGCGGCGAAGCGGCCGTCCACGGTGTCCATAATGGCGATTTTCTCGTCCAGGATGGCGTAGGAATTGTAGGCCATGCCATTGGGGACAATATACTGTCCTTCAAACAGGTCAACCTCATGGTCGTTGACGCCGATGTAGCGAATGTCGTTTGTAATCGTCACGGTGTTCCTCCTTGTGTATATGTATCTGAAATCATTATAGCGCACCGAAGGGAAAAAGTACAGTGGAATGTGAATACAATCTACAGAAAGTTCACAAAAAAAGAAAAGACAACGGTTGATTCCTGCGGGACAATGGTGTATCATCTAGGCATACGGAAGCCGAAGGGGGTGAAAACATGAAATTTGTATGCGATCTGTGCGGCTGGACCTACGACGAGGAGGAGGGCTACCCCGAGGGCGGCATTGCCCCCGGCACCAAGTGGGAGGATGTGCCCGAGGATTTCGAGTGCCCTCTGTGCGGCGTGGGCAAGGACCAGTTCTCCGAAGAATAAGACGGCAGGGCAGGGATTCGTCTCTGCCCTTCTTCTCTTTCAATATTGACATATTTCGCTGCTCGGGTATAATAGAAGCATTCACAATCAATGATGGGAGTACCGCCATGAACCGAGAAAACAAGCGCAAGCAATTCGAAAAGGGCTACTATAAAAATCACGCCTGTGAGGAGACCTTCACCTGCAAAAACTGCGGCCGTCTGGTGGTTCCCGCCGGGGCGGGCAGCGACCACCGGAACCACTGTCCCAACTGCCTGCACAGCCTCCATGTGGACATCGAGCCCGGGGACCGGGAATCCGACTGCGGCGGCATTATGGAGCCCATTGCCGTGTGGGTCCGAAACAAGGGCGAGTGGGCCATCATCCACCGGTGCCGCCGGTGCGGCGAGATGAGCTCCAACCGGGTCCTGGCAGACGATAACCCCATGAAGCTCATGTCCATTGCCATGAAGCCCCTGGCAAATCCCCCGTTCCCTCTGGAGCGCATCGAGGAAATGACCGCCATGATGGGCGGCCAGGGCGAGCTGCCGGAGGCCTACCGGAGCAAGGAAGAATCTGAATCGTAGGGAACGGATTTATCCGTTCCGAAAGAAATTCGACCCCTCGATGGGGTCGAATTTCTTGATTTTGGGAGGATGATTAAAGCGGTTACGGCGGAACGGATGAATCCGTTCCCTACGGGCTATACCACAAACCGATACCCCAGGCCCCGTACCGTCTGGATGTACCTGGGCTTTCCCGGGTCGTCCTCGATTTTTTGTCTCAGCCGGTTGATGTAGACCATAATGGCGTTCTCGTCGATGATGGCCTCGCCCCAGATTAAATCGTAAATCATATCCTTGGAGAAAATGCGGTTGACGTTGTCCATGAACAGCTTCATCATGGCGTTTTCCTTGGAGCTCAGCACGATTTCCTGGCTTCCTTTATAAAAGCGCAGGGTGCTGGTGTTGTAGCGGAAGGGACCGGCGGTGATGACGCTCTGGTCCCCGGCCCGGGCGCCTTTGCTGCGGCGGATCAGGGCCTTGACCTTGGCCCCCAGCACAATGGGATTGAAGGGCTTGGTCACATAGTCGTCAGCGCCGATGTCCAGGCCGTAGAGGGTGTCGTAATCCTCCTGGCGGCCGCTGACGATGATGATGGGGGTCTGGATGCCCCGGCTTCTCAGCTGCTGCACCACCTGGAACCCGTCCATCCCCGGCATATTCACATCCAGCAAAATCAGCTCATAGTGACGCTGGACCGCCATTTTCACAGCGGCCTCCCCGGAGGATGCAGTCTCCGCCTCCAGAGAATTGCTGCGGATGACCTTATAGAGCATGGTCTGCACCGCCTCGTCGTCATCCACAATGAGCACTGTGTCCGCCATGAGCATCCCTCCCGATTATTTTCCTTTACACATTGGCTCTTTCCTGATAGTATAATCAAAACAGGCCCAAATAACAAGGGGGATTTGAAATGAAACCGTCGAAAATTTCCGTTTTTTTGCTGATTTTGACTCTGGGGCTGCTGACGCTGGGGGGCTGCGCCCTGGCGCTGGCCCTGACTGCGCCGGAGCTGGGGGCGTTTCTGCGGGACGCCGGGCCGCTGTGCCGGGGCGTCCGGTGGCTGCTGCTGGGCGTTTCCCTGCTGGCGGCGGGGATGGTGGCCGGGGCGGCCTTCCTCATGCCCAGCATCCGGGAAAGGCGGGAGGTGGGGCTGCTGCAAAGGAAGGTCCAGGCCATGGAGCGGCTGAACCAGACCCAGCAGCAGCTGGCCCACCACCAGCGGCTGGAGCTGCTGGGCACGTTGAGCGCCTCCATTGCCCATGAGTTCAATAACCTGTTGACTCCCATCATGGGCTACAGCCTCATGGCGCTGGAAAAGCTGCCTGCTGACGAGGAGGAGCTTTACGACAGCATCCTGGAAATCTACAACGCCTCCCGGAAGGCCAAGACCATCATCTCCCGGCTGGGGGACCTGTCCCGGAAGGGGGGCGACGCCACATTCACCCAGGTGGCCCCCGACGAGCTGGTCCGCAGGACCCTGGACGTGGCCATGCCCGCCAAGCCGAAAAACGTGGAGCTGCGGCTTAACCTGAACTGCTGGGACCAGCGCATCACCGGCGGGGAGCTTCAGCTGAGCCAGCTGCTGCTGAATCTGATTCTCAACGGCTTTCACGCCATGGAGCCGGAGGGAGGCGTGCTGACGGTGGACACCGCCTTTGACGACAGCAGCGTCCGCATCCGGGTGTCCGACACCGGCTGCGGCATCCCGGCGGCCATGCAGGGGAAGATTTTCGAGCCCTTCTTCACCACCAAGGAGCAGGGCAGAGGCACCGGCCTGGGCCTGGCCATCGCCGCCCAGGTGGCGGAGGACCACCACGGAACCATCACCGTGGAAAGCAGACCGGGGGAGGGGGCCGCCTTCACCGTGACCCTGCCAAGAGAGCAAACCAAAACTGACGATTGAGAGGTATTGATTTATGAAATCCGTATTGCTGCTGGGCCAGTCCAACATGGCTGGCCGGGGCTTTCTCCATGAGGTAAAGCCCATCCTGGACGAGCACATTCTGATGCTGCGAAACGGCCGCTGGCAGATGATGGTGGAGCCAATCCACTTTGACCGTGCCATTGCCGGCATCGGTCCGGCGGCCTCCTTTGCCAAACGGTGGTGCGACGAGCACCGGGAGGAGTCCATCGGCCTGATTCCCTGCGCCGAGGGGGGAAGCTCCATCGACGAATGGAGCACCGACGGCGTGCTTTTCCGCCATGCGGTGGCCGAGGCGAAATTTGCCCTGGAAACCAGCGAGCTGGCGGCAATCCTGTGGCACCAGGGGGAAAACGACAGCTACCAGGGCAAATACCGGGACTACGCCCGGAAGCTGGAGGCCATCGAGGAAGCTCTCCGACGGGCGCTTAACGCCCCGGAGGTGCCCTTCCTGGTGGGCGGCCTGGGGGACTATCTGGGGAAGGCGGCCTTTGGCGCAAACTGCACGGAATACGAAAGGGTCAACGCAGAACTGCTGCGCTATGCCAGCACTCACCGCCACTGCTGCTTTGTCACCGGCCTTGGACTGAAGGCCAACCCGGACTGCATCCATATCAATGCAGAATCCCAGAGAAGATTTGGGCTTCGCTACTATGAAGCCCTGCGGACCGGGCAGAACGTGCTGGAGCCGCTGCCGGACGAGCAGGCCATGGCAGAGGCCCTGTCCGGCGGGGAATACTCCCCCCAGGTGAACAGCTATCTGGCCTTGGAAAAATTCACCCAGGGCAAAATCACCTTCGAGGAGCTGGTGGCGGCGCTGTAGGGCGGCCTGCCCTCAGGCCGCCGTTAGAAAATGTGAAAAAATTTTTAAATCTTAACAATCATTAAGGAACATGAAAGAAAGCATTAAGGCCATTCAGATATAATTGTATCGATTAAATAAATGGAGGTAAATCCAACATGAAGAAGCTCTCTGTTATTCTCACCCTGGTCCTCATCGCAAGCCTTTTGGCCGGCTGCGCCGGGACCCCCGTTGTCTACAACTGCACCTGCCCCACCGAGGGCGCGGCGGTCCCGGAGACCACTCCCGCCACCGAGGCTCCCGCTTCCACCGAGGCTCCCGCTGAGGGCGCTGTCAAGACCGGCCTGGCCATCGTTGCCAATGTGGGCAAGAGCGTTTCCGCCACCGCCGAGGCCCCTGCATCCATCGATTATGACGTGACCCTGGTGGCCGTCAACGTGGACGACAGCGGCGTCATCCAGAGCTGCATCATCGACGGCATCAAGTCCACCGTCAGCGCCGAGCTGGATGCCGACGGCAACTACGTCGCCCTGGAGAACCCGGTCCAGACCAAGAACGAGCTGGGCGAGAACTACGGCATGGTGGCCTATGGCAACGCCGTGGCCGAGTGGGACCAGCAGGCTGCCGCCCTGGCTGCCTTCGCTGTGGGCAAGACCGTGGAGGAGCTGAAGTCCGGCGCCATTGACGAGACCGGCTACGCCCCCGACGGCTCCGACCTGGCCACCTCCGCCACCATCTACCTGGGCGGCTATGTCTCCGCCATTGAAAAGGCCGTGGCCAACGCCCGGCACCTGGGCGCTCAGGCCGGGGACGAGCTGAAGCTGGTCTCCGACAACACCGTTTCCGTTTCCGATGTCCACGACGCTGAGAACGGCACCCACACCGGCCTGGCCCAGCTGGATGCTACGGTCCTGGCCATGACCATGAACGGCGACACCATCACCTCCGCCGCCATCGACGCTGTCCAGGCCAAGGTTTCCCTGGATGATGCCGGGACCATCACCACCGATGTCACCGCCCCCGTGGCCACCAAGAACGAGCTGGGCGAGAACTACGGCATGAAGGCCTGGGGCGGCGCCATCGCCGAGTGGGATGAGCAGGCTGCCGCCTTCGCCGCCTACATCACCGGCAAGACCCCGACTGAGGTGGCCGGCATCGCCGTCAACGAAAAGACCGCCCCTGCCGAGGCGGACCTGACTGCCTCCGTCACCATCGCCATCGGCGGCTTCCAGGCACTGGTTGCCAAGGCCGCCCAGTGAAACGGCTGATTTGCGGGCTGCTCCTGCTTAGCTTTTTCCTGTCCGGCTGTGCCGGGCAGGGGAGGGCGGAGCAGAAGCGGTATGAGGCCACCTTCCTGACCCTGTTTGACACGGTGACCACCATCAAGGGGGCCGCCGAAAGCCAGGAGGCCTTCACCGCCACCGCCCAGGCCATCCACGACGAGCTGCTGCACTACCACCGGCTGTTCGACATCTACAACGATTATGAGGGCCTGAACAACCTGAAAACCGTCAACGACAACGCAGGCATTGCCCCCGTTACCGTGGACCGGGCCGTCCTGGACCTACTGCTGGACTGCAAGGACTATTTCGAGCTGACGGATGGCCGGGTGAATGTGGCCATGGGCAGTGTGCTGTATCTGTGGCACCGGGCCCGGACCGACAGCCTGGACGACCCCGCCAACGCCTACCTGCCGGACCCCGCCGCATTGGAGGAAGCATCCGCCCATGTGAGCCCGGACGCTGTGGTCATTGATGAAGCTGCCTCCACGGTGTTCATCACCGACCCTGCGGTGCGGCTGGACGTAGGAGCCGTGGCCAAGGGCTGGTCTGCCCAGCGGGTCAGTGAAAACGCCCCCAAGGGGCTGCTCATCAGCGTGGGCGGCAACGTCTGCGCCACCGGTCCCAAGGACGAGAGCGGCACCCCCTGGGTCATCGGCGTGCAGAACCCTGCGGACAGCAGCACCAACCTGCACACCCTGTACATATCCGGCGGCAGCGTGGTCACCAGCGGCGACTATCAGCGGGCCTTCCGGGTTGGCGGCAGGCTCTACCACCACATCATTGACCCGGACACCCTGTACCCCAGCGCCTACTGGCGGTCGGTGACCATCGTCTGCCCGGACTCCGGCCTGGCCGATGCTCTGTCCACGGCACTGTTCCTGCTCCCCCGGGAGGAGGGCCAGGCACTGCTTGACAAGACCCAGGCCCAGGCCATGTGGGTGGACGCAGAGGGAACCTGCTTCTACAGCCCCGGGTTTGAAAAGCTGATTCGCACATAAGGCTTCCCCTTGAGGGGAAGCTGTCACCGGTCCGCAGACCGGTGACTGATGAGGTGTCCCGCGTCTTTTGAGATGTTTCAGGGACGAACGCACCTCATCCGTCAGGGCTTACGCCCTGCCACCTTCCCCTCAAGGGGAAGGCTAGTTTGAAAATTGAGGTGAAAATAAATGAAACGCCTGTTTTTTGGTGGTATCCACCCGAAATATAACAAGGAAATGTCCACCCGGATTACCACCCTGCACACCATCACCCCGAAAACCGTGGTGATTCCCATGCAGCAGCACATCGGCGCTCCCTGCACGCCTCTGGTGAAGGTGGGGGACCGGGTCCTCCGGGGACAGAAGATTGGCGACGGCCAGGGCCTGTGCGTGCCGGTCCACGCCTCCGTTTCCGGCACGGTCACGGCCATTGAATCCCGGCCCCACACCAGCGGCCGGATGGTCAACGCTGTGGTCATTGAAAATGACTTCCAGGACCAGACCGTGGAGTCCGAGCCCATCACCGCCCCTCTGGAGGCGCTGGATGCCGACCAGGTCCTCCACGCCATCCGGGAGGCCGGTATCGTGGGCATGGGCGGCGCTGCCTTCCCCGGCAACGTCAAGGCCATGTCCTCCATGGGCCACATCGACACCCTCATCGCCAACGCCTGCGAGTGCGAGCCATACATCACCGCCGACGACTCCCTCCTGCGCACCAACCCCGAGCAGGTGCTGAAGGGAATGCAGCTGCTGTGCCAGGTGCTCCATCCCGAGCGGGTGGTGCTGGCGGTGGAGGACAACAAGGCCGAGGCCATTGCAAAAATCCGCTCCATGCAGAAGGATTTCCCCGGCATCGAGCTGGCAGTCCTGCCCACCCGGTATCCCCAGGGTGCAGAAAAGCAGCTGATCCAGGCCCTCACCGGCCGTGAGGTGGCCCCCGGCCAGCTGCCCGTCACCGTGGGCTGCGCTGTGTTCAATGTGTCCACCTTCGCCGCCATCTACCGGGCCGTTCGGCTGGGCGTGCCCCTGACCCAGCGGATTGTCACCATCTCCGGCGAGGCCATTGCCGAGCCCCAGAACTTCATCGTCCGCATCGGCACCCCCTTCCGGGACCTGATTGAGGTGGCCGGCGGCCTGAACGAGAAAACCGAGCGGGTCATCAGCGGCGGCCCCATGATGGGCATTGCCCAGAGCGATTTGGCGGTGCCAGTTATCAAGGCCACCAACTCCATTCTGTGCCTGCTGAAGGACCGCAACGGTGCGGCTGAAAATCCCGTCTGCCTGCGCTGCGGCAAGTGCGTGTCCGTCTGCCCCATGCGCCTGCAGCCCCTGTATCTGTACCGCTTCACCAACGCCGGGCGCACCGACGAGCTGGACCGGCTCCACGTGCTGGACTGCATCGAGTGCGGCAGCTGTGCCTTCACCTGCCCCGGCAAGCTCCCCCTGGTGGAAAAATTCCGCAAGGGGAAACAACTGGTAAGGGAGGCCAATGCAAAATGAATCTGACTGTTGCTTCTTCCCCCCACATCCGGGGTGATTTCCGCACCAACCGCATCATGCGGGATGTGGTGCTGTCCCTGCTGCCCGCTCTGGCGGTGGGCGTGTGCGTGCTTGGCTGGCGGGCCCTGACGGTGACCTTTGTTTCCGTAGCCGCCGCTGTGCTGACGGAGTGGCTGTATGCCAAGGCCACCAAAACCCGCAATACCGTGGTGGACGGCTCCGCCATGGTCACCGGCCTGCTGCTGGCCATGACCCTGCCCCACACCGTGCCCTACTGGCAGGCGGCTCTGGGCAGCGTGTTCGCCATTTTGGTGGTGAAGCTGCTGTGCGGCGGCCTGGGCCAGAATATTTTCAATCCCGCGCTGGCAGGCCGTGCCTTCCTGATGCTCATTTACCCTGTGGGTCTGACCCGGTATGCGGGCCTGGACGGCGTTACCGCCGCCACCCCTCTGCACCACATGGTCATGCCCGCCCTGCCCGAGCAGAGTGTGCTGGATATGTTCCTGGGCAGATGCCCCGGCTCCATCGGCGAGATTTCTGCCCTGGCCCTGCTGCTGGGCGGCGCTTACCTGGTGTACCGCAAGGTCATTTCCGTCCGCATCCCTGCGGCGTACCTGGCATCCGTTGCGGTTATCACCCTGGTGTTCAGCAAGACCGGCCACCCCGTTTCCTGGATGCTGTACAGCCTGCTGTCCGGCGGCGTCATGCTGGGCGCCATCTTCATGGCCACCGACTACGCCACCTCTCCCGCCACTCCTCTGGGCCAGATTGTCTATGGCATCGGCTGCGGCGTGCTGACGGTGATTTTCCGCTACTTTGGCCTGTTCCCCGAGGGCGTGACCTATGCCATTCTGCTGATGAACGCCCTGGTCTGGGTCATTGATTACTACACCCCCATCCGCCGCTTCGGCACCAGAAAAGGAGGGGCCGCAAAATGAAAAAAGGAATCCTGCTTCCCATTGCCGTCATTCTGGCGGCTGCCCTGATTCTCTTTGCCGCCTCCTGGGGTCTCAACGGCATTGCCAATGCCAACGCCCAGGCGGAGCACCTGTCCATTATGCAGACCCTGCTGCCCGGCAGCGAGAGTTTCACGCTGGAGCCCTATGCCGGTGAGGACGACACCATCCGCTCCGTCCACAAGGCGGAAAACGGCTACGTCATTGAAACCGTCACCCGGGGCTATGCAGACGACATCACCATGTTGGTGGGTGTCAGCAACCGGGGCACCGTCACCGGCCTGGTGGTCCGGGACATGGCGGAGACCTTCGGCCTGGGAGCCGGCGCTCTGACCGACCATGTGTTCCTGTCCCAGTTCCTGAACACCGCCGGGGAGGCCCAGGTCGGGGAGGGCGTGGATGCCATTTCCGGCGCCACCGTCACCTCCAAGGCCATTGCCCGCAGTGTCAATTCCGCCGTGGCCTTCGTCACCGGGGCGGATGCCGACTCCGGCGCCACCGCATGGGGAGGTTAAGCTATGAAAAATAAAGCCTATGTTTTGAACACCGTCCTGGCCGCCCTGGTGGGCGCAGCCTGCCTCATCGCTGTGCTGGTGCGGACCTTTGCACCCAACGTCATTATCCCCGGCCTCAACGCCGTCAATATGACGGCCCTGTCCCTGGCCGCTCTGGTTCTGGACTACTACCTGGCCCCGGGGGCCAAGCGGTGCTACATCTGCATCCCGGTGCTGGCCGCCGTGACCTTCGGCCTGCTGCCTCTGGCCGCCTGCTTTGTGAGCGCCGTGGAGGCCCTGAGACTGGCCGTCCTGGGGGCCGTGGTCTTTACCGCCGCCACCTGGGTGTTCGGCACCGTCACCGACCGCCTGTCCACCGGCCCCGCCGCCAAGGCCGCCCCGGTGGTCAGCGCCATCGGACTGTACCTGGCCGCCCAGTGCTTCATGGGAATTTTCTGAATCTGCTCCTTGTCACAGCAAAACCGGTGCCCCGGCGTCGGTTTCGCTGTGACAAATTTTTTTGCTATCCATATTCCCCATTGTGTTTTCCCGAAAAATGGAGTATCATATACAAAAAGGAAAAAGGGAGGGGAAAACCATGATTTGCAGTGTACGAACCCTGGGCATCTCCGGCATCTGCGGCAGTGGGGTCACCGCCGAGTGCTATATTTCCGGGGGACTTCCCGGCTTTGACGTGGTGGGGCTGCCCGATGCGGCGGTGAAGGAGGCCCGGGACCGGGTCCGGGCGGCGGCGAAAAGCAGCGGCCTGCCCTTTCCCGTCAGCCGTATCACCGTGAATCTGGCCCCTGCCAGCATGAAAAAATCCGGCACTCACTACGACCTGCCCATTCTGCTGAGCATCCTGTGTGCCGCCGGGTCCGTCCGGCGGCCCCAGTCCACCTCTGCCTTTCTGGGGGAGGTGAGCCTGGACGGGCTGATCCGGCCGGTGTCCGGGGTGCTGCCCATGGCCCTGGCCGCCAAGGCCGAGGGCATCGAGACCCTGTTTGTCCCCGCTCAGAACGCCGCCGAGGCCACCCTGGCCCGGGGGCCTGCCATTATCCCGGTGACCAACGTCCGCCAGCTGGCGGCGGGGCTCAACGGGGAGACGGTGCTTGCCGAGGAGCCAATCTGGGTCCCCGCCCGGGAGCAGGTGCCGGAGCTGGACTTCAAGGATGTGCTGGGCCAGGAGAATGTGAAGCGGGCCCTGGAGGTGGCCGCCGCCGGGAGCCACAATGTGCTGCTCATCGGCCCGCCGGGCTCCGGCAAGAGTATGCTCAGCAAGCGCCTGCCCTCCATTCTGCCGGACATGACCTGGGAGGAATCCCTGGAGGTCAGTCAAATCTACTCCGTCATGGGCCTGTTAACGCCAAAGCAGCCTCTGGTGACCCGGCGGCCCTTCCGCTCGCCCCACCATACCGTGTCCAACGCCGGTCTCGCCGGCGGCGGCAGCAACCCCCGGCCCGGGGAGATATCCATGGCCCACAAGGGCGTGCTGTTTTTGGACGAGCTGCCCGAATTCCGGAAGGACACCCTGGACCTCATGCGCCAGCCTCTGGAGGACGGGGCCGTCACCATCTCCCGGGTCTCCGGGGCGGTGACCTATCCGGCGGAATTTATGATGGTCTGCGCCATGAATCCCTGCAAATGCGGCTGGTATGGGGACCCCTCCGGCCGGTGCCGGTGCTCGGAGCAGAGCGTCCGTAATTACCGCAGCCGGATTTCCGGCCCCATGCTGGACCGGATTGACATTGTGGTGGAGGTCCCCTCGGTCCACTTTGAGGACCTGCGAAACCGCACCCAGGCGGAGCCCTCCCGGGATGTCAAAACACGGGTCAACGCCGCCCGGGACATTCAGAACCGCCGCTTCGGGGACAGCGGAATGTGCAACGCCCGGATGGGCCCCGCCGAAATGCGGGCCTACTGCGCCCTGAGCGACGAAAGCGCCGCCCTGATGAAAAACGCCTTCGAAACCATGGGCCTGACAGCCCGGAGCTACGACAGGATTTTGAAGGTGGCAAGAACCGTTGCCGACCTGGATGCCAGCCGGGACATCCGCCCGGAGCACATCGCCGAGGCCATCCAGTACCGGGCGGTGAATATGGGCAATGCCTAGATGCGGTGGTACTTGACAAACCGGTTATAATAAATGAAGAATAAAACTCAGGAGCGTATAGTGTGAAAGTAAGTACCGGTTCAACATAGATGTCAAGAGTGCGCACAAAAGC
>JAUNPV010000036.1 GCA_030536515.1 Eubacteriales bacterium | reverse complement strand
TTCCTCATCCGTCTTGCCCTTCGGGCAATCCACCTTCCCCCCGGGGGAAGGTTTTGCCCCCATCACCCGGGAGGGTGATGGGGGCATTTTCTGCTTTCACGGTCCAATCAGCTCTGCAATGGGTTTCAGCTCCACCTCCACAATGGGGTATTTGTCTGCCATTTCCTGATAAGCGGTGGAGGAAATGGGCTGTTCCTCGTCATTGACCCAGGAGTCGGTGTCTTTTAAGTACCGGTAAAAGCCCAGGTCCTCTCTGGTGCCGTCGGGGGCCAGGCGTTCAAAGCTGTGGGTGGTGGATTCTCCGTTGGGGACGCCGGGGGTGCCTTCCGGCGGGGTATAGGTGCCGTGGCTGACGGTTTCCACCACATGGTCCTCCCGGAGGGTCATGGCGCCGCTGGAGCAGAGGTTGATGATTCGCCAGCGGTCCAGGGTGCCGATGTAGTTGACGGTGTCCGGGGCCTCGCCCAGGAGCAGCTCAGGGCTTCCGTCACCGTTGACGTCCCGGATGCCATAGTAGCCAAGGTCTTTGACCAAGCTGTGCATCCAGTGGTCCTCGTCGGTGATAAAGTTGGCGCAGATTTGGCGGAAATCGTCGGCATCGGGCTCGCCCATGGCCTCAATCATCTGGCCCAGGGTGGTGCCGTTCATGGGCAGCTCCAGCAGAGGACGCTCGGGAATGTCCAGCCGGGTGTACTTTGCCAGAACGGCCTGGGCCTGTTCGTCGGTGATGTCCTCGCCGGGATATTCGTTTTCCGGCGTATAGTGCTTCCAGCCGGTGTCGGTTTTGACCAGCGAGTCCTCGGTGTCCTCAAACCAGCTGCCGGTGACTTCATCCGGGGCACTGCGGATTTTCTCAAATTGGTAGGATTCACGTGTATGAGAATTTCCGGGGGCATAGCACATGAGATAGCCGTCCTCGCAGGGATAAACCAGATCAAAGCGCATGAACATTTCCGTGAACACGTCGTCATGGAATTGCAGGGCAAAGCTGATTTCGGTGCCGTTGAGAATCATTTCCTCCGCCCCGTCCCCATTGAGGTCGTACATCATGTAGGACCAGTTTTCCAAATGGTTCAGCCGGTCCAGGAATTCCTCAAATCCGGCATACTCCGGCTTCTGCCGCATTTTCTCCTGCTGCTCCGCCTCCCGGGCGTCCAGCTTGGCCTTCACCGAGTCCAGGTCGAAGGGCTGGGGACTCACATGGTAGTCAAAAATGTCCGCCATCTGCTCCATAACCTGCCTGGTGGGCAGCTCGCTGTCGCTGCGGGGGTAGGGGTTTTCCGGCCAAAGGTCCGGGGTGATGTCGATTTTGATGGAGCCGCCGGCCACATCCGCAAAGACGGTGCCCCGGCCGCCGGGCTCCATGGCAATGAGCACCGTGGTGCCGTCGGCGGTCTGGTAGGTCCACTGGGTGTCCTCCTCAGAAAAGTGGGAATAGTAGGGGGAGAAGTAGCCGTCGGCGGCGTAGTAGAAGTCCGCCGTGGCCTGCCGGTCCCAGACACCCTCACCCGTGAGGGTGAAAAACACGGTGCTGGAAAAGGTGCCGTCGGGGCTGAGCCAGCCGTAGTGCTCCTTCACCTCCGCCTTTGCGCCAGAGCGGACCACGCTTCGGATGCCCAGGGCCTCGTGGAGAATGTCCTTCTGATAGGACTGGGCCGTCAGCTCCGTTTCCAGGAGCCTGAGGCCGTATTTCTCCATGATTTCGTCCAGCTTGTCTGCCATGTCCCGGGAGTAGCAGCGGTAAATATTCCGGTAATTTTCCGGCAGGCTCTCGTCCATTTCCATGTCCCAGTCGTCAGGCATCTCCGGGGAGAAACGGTAGTCGTGCCACTCCCGGGCGGCCTGCTGCATGGGGCTTTCCGCCGGGGCGTAGGGGTAGATGACGTCCTCGTGAAGCTCCGTGGGCTCCACCAGGTTGCCGTAGACGTCCCGCTGCTTGGTGTAGGAGCTGTCGCCCACCTTCTTGTCCTGCAAGTGCAGCACCACGGCCACGCAGCCGGTGAGCAGCAGCACCACGGCCATGAGGGCCGCAATCAGGCCCAGCCGGTTCAGCCCCAGCCTGGGCCTGGCAGGCCGGTCCTCCAGGGCATCGGCCACATAGCCGTCCCGGGCGGAGCCGATGATATCCAGAAGCTGTTCCGCTTTCATAGGTAGCCCTCCTCCTTCATATGCTGGCGCAGCTGGGTCCGGGTGCGGTGGAGCATGGATTTGACCTTGCTCTGCGTAAAGCCGAACCGCCCCGCAATGTCCTCCAGGGAGTCCAGGGTGAAGTACCGCCGGAGAAACACCCGCCGCTCGGTGTCCGGCAGGGTCTCCAGAAAGCCGTTGAAGGCGGCCACGGCCTCCTTGCGGAAATACTCGCTTTCCACATCGGCCACCCCGGACACACAGTCTTCCAGCTCGTGAAGGGCCAGGGGGACCTGGCCCCCGCCCCGCCTGGCGGAGCTGCGCCGCCGCCACCGGTCAATGGCGATGCACCGGGTCAGCTTGCTCAAAAAGGCGGAGAGCACCGTGGGCCGGTGGGGCGGCAGACGGTTCCAGGTGGTAAAATATGTATCGTTGACGCTTTCCTCGGCATCCTCGCTGTTTTCCAGCACGTTGTAGGCGATGCAGTAGCACAGGCTGCCGTATTTCCCCGCAGTCTCCACAATGGCCTGCTCCGACCGGGCCCAGTACAGCGCAACAATCTGCTTGTCGTCCATGGAAAAAACCTCCTTGTGTGTTCTACCTATATAGCCGCAAAAAATCCGTTGCGGTTGCAAGAAAAGAGAAATTTTTTTGAAAAAAGGAAAAGCACTTGCCGCACCCAATACCTTCCCCCGGGGGGAAGGTGCCCCAGTGCGCACACTGGGGCGGATGAGGAATGCGGGCGGCAGGTCTGGATGTAGTAAAACGTACGTGCTTGCTGAATGCTAAATGATACCCACCAGCAGGCACGAAACGATTCAACAGGTAAGGTTATCTCCCGCATTCCTCATCCGTCACGCCTACGGCGTGCCACCTTCCCCCCGGGGGAAGGTATTGGTACGGGGATGCTTTAGAATTTTGTCAATTTTATTGTAGCACGGAACTTCGGCGTGCGCCAGGTGAAAATTTTTACCGCTACAAAAATATCGAAATAGTTGGCAAAACGCCGGAAACGGCGGCAAAGGGTCTGGTGTTCCGGGGCGTAATCGTTCACTTGTAAAATATGACGAAATATGGCCTGGGCGAGAAGCCTAAATATGTGTAAAATCGGCGAAAATATGAATTGACAAAAGGGGCAAAAAGTGTTATTCTTAATTCGGTAATTAAATACCGATTACCGTATGTGCGGTGAGCCATTCCGACGGCAGCCGCATAAATCCTGTAGGGGCCTGAGCCATTCCGACGGCAGGGCTGCCCACACACATACAAGGAGATTGAAAAACTATGGCATTCAAAACTGACATCGAAATCGCACAGGAAACCGTCATGCAGCCCATCACCGAAATTGCCAAGGTGGCCGGTGTGGACGAAAAGTATCTGGAACAGTACGGCAAGTACAAGGCAAAGGTTGACTACAACATCCTTAACGACAAGGCAGACACTCCCAACGGCAAGCTGATCCTGGTCACTGCCATCAACCCCACGCCCGCCGGTGAAGGCAAGACCACCACCACCGTCGGTCTGGCTGACGGTATGCGCAAGCTGAACAAGAACGTTCTGGTCGCTCTGCGCGAGCCCTCTCTGGGCCCCGTGTTCGGCGTCAAGGGCGGTGCAGCAGGCGGCGGCTACGCACAGGTTGTCCCCATGGAGGACATCAACCTGCACTTCACCGGTGACTTCCACGCCATCGGCGCAGCCAACAACCTGCTGGCAGCCATGCTCGATAACCATATCTACCAGGGCAACGCTCTGGACATCGACCCCCGTCAGATTACCTGGCGCCGCTGCGTCGATATGAACGACCGTCAGCTGCGTAACGTGGTGGACGGCCTGGGCGGCAAGACCAACGGTATGCCCCGTGAGGACGGCTACGACATCACCGTCGCCTCCGAAATCATGGCCGTTCTGTGCCTGGCCTCCGACATCACCGACCTCAAGCAGCGTCTGGCCCGCCTGGTGGTGGCCTACACCCGCAGCGGCAAGCCCGTCACCGCCGGTGACCTGAACGCCCAGGGCGCTATGGCCGCTCTGCTGAAGGACGCTCTGAAGCCCAACCTGGTTCAGACCCTGGAGCACACCCCCGCATTTGTCCACGGCGGCCCCTTCGCCAACATCGCCCACGGCTGCAACTCCGTCACCGCTACCAAGATTGCTCTGAAGCTGTCCGATTACACCATCACCGAGGCCGGCTTCGGCGCTGACCTGGGCGCTGAGAAGTTCCTGGACATCAAGTGCCGCATGGCCGGCCTGACCCCCTCCTGCGTGGTTCTGGTCGCCACCGCCCGTGCTCTGAAGTACAACGGCGGCGTGCCCAAGGCCGAGACCGGCAAGGAGAACCTGGAGGCTCTGGAGAAGGGCCTGCCCAACCTGCTGCGGCACGTTGAGAACATCACCAAGGTCTACAAGCTGCCCTGCGTGGTGGCCATCAACCGCTTCCCCACCGACACCGAGGCCGAGCTGGAGCTCATCCGCACCAAGTGCAAGGAGCTGGGCGTTAACGTTGCTCTGTCCGAGGTTTGGGGCAAGGGCGGCGAAGGCGGCATCGAGCTGGCCAAGGAGGTCATCCGCCTGTGCGACGAGCCCAACGACTTCACCTTCTCCTATGAGCTGAACCTGACCATCAAGGAGAAGATTGAGGCCATCGTCAAGAAGATTTACCACGGCGACGGCGTGAACTTCACCGCCAACGCTGAGAAGCAGATCAAGACCCTGACCGAGCTGGGCTACGATCATATGCCCATCTGCATGGCGAAGACCCAGTATTCCTTCACCGACGACCAGACCAAGCTGGGCGCTCCCGAGGGCTTCACCATCACCGTGCGCAACGTCAAGGTTTCCGCCGGCGCAGGCTTCCTGGTTGCCCTGACCGGTGAAATCATGACCATGCCCGGTCTGCCCAAGGTCCCCGCTGCTGAGCGCATCGACGTGGACGAGTACGGCAAGATCACCGGCCTGTTCTAAGCACGCATTACCCCAGGCACAGGCGGCCCCCCGCCTGTGCCTTTGCGCATCTAAATAAAGTACCCGTAGGGCGGCCTGCCCTCAGGCCGCCGTGCCTTTTTCCCAGGGAAAAAGGCAGAAGGCAAGATACCGCACAGCCTGAGCTGCCAGTCGTATCGGCCTGCCCGGCGGGCTGGGGGCAGCCCGCCCTACGGTGTACGTCCAAACTATCACAAGGAGAACATTCAACATGGACATGACTATGGAATCCTGCCGCACTTTTGTGGAAGTGCTGGCATCCAACGCACCTGCACCCGGCGGCGGCGGCGCTGCTGCTCTGGTGGGAGCTGTCGGCACTGCGCTGGGCAACATGGTGGGCTCTCTCACCGTGGGCAAGAAGAAGTACGCCGACGTTGAAGGCGAGATTGTCGCCCTGAAGGCCAGGTGCGATGCCCTCCAGAAGGAGCTGCTGGACCAGGTGGAGGCCGATGACAAGGGCTTCGTGCCCCTGGCCAAGGCCTACGGCATTCCCAAGGATGACCCCAACCGGGACAAAATCCTGGAGGAGGCCACCGTCACCGCCTGCCAGGTTCCCCTGCACATCATGGAGCTGTGCTGCCAGGCCCTGGACTGTGTCGCCGTGTTTGCCGCCAAGGGCTCCCGGCTGGCCGTTTCCGACGCAGGCTGCGGCGCTGTGTGCTGCAAGGCGGCCCTCCAGGCTGCCAGCCTGAACGTGTTCATCAACACCAAGAGCCTGAAAAACCGGGACGTGGCCGAGGAGCTGAACCGCCAGGTCAACGTGATGCTGAACAAATACTGCCAGCTGGCAGACGAGATTTTCGACGAGGTCAAGGCCGGCTTCGGCCAATAGTCGGCAGGGCCGACGGCCAATGCGTTACGGACCCCGGTGGTGGACCAACACCATTTGGTGACGCACGTTTTTGAACATCCGTAGGGCGGCCTGCCCTCAGGCCGCCGGCGGCGTCAGCCGCAACGCCGGAACGGCGTTAAAACATTTACGCTCCGGCGGCCTGAGGGCAGGCCGCCCTACACTACATACTTGATTCAAAAGGAGATCATTCCAATGGCTAAATTACTGCTGGGCAAGGAAGTTACCGACGCTCTGAACGCCAATTTGCAGACCCGTACCGCTGCCCTTCGGGAAAAGGGCGTGGTGCCCACCCTGGGCATTGTCCGGGTCGGCGCCAACCCCTCGGACCTGAGCTACGAAAAGGGCGCTACCAAGCGGGCTGAGCTGGTGGGCGTGGAGGTCAAGAAGTTTGAGCTGCCTGAGGATGCCACCAAGGAAGCCGTTCTTGCCGTCATCGACCAGGTCAACGCCGACGACTCCATCCACGGCGTGCTGATGTTCCGGCCTCTGCCCAAGCATCTGAAAAACGACCAGAATGAAATCTGCAACCGCCTGGACCCCCGGAAGGACGTGGACTGCATGACCCATATGTCCAACGCCGGTGTATTCGAGGGCCTGAACGACCTGGGCTACGCCCCCTGCACCCCCGCCGCCTGTATGGAAATCCTGGATTTCTACGGCATCGACTGCAAGGGCAAGAACGCCGTGGTCATCGGTCGGTCCCTGGTGGTGGGCAAGCCCGCCGCTATGATGCTCATGGGCAAGAACGCCACCCCCACCGTCTGCCACACCCGGACCGTCAACACCGCCGAAATCTGCAAGCGGGCTGACATCATTGTCTCCGCCGCCGGTGTGCTGAACTCCCTGACCGCCGACTATGTGCGCCCCGGCCAAGTGGTCATCGACGTGTCCATCAACTGGGATGCCAACAAGCCCAACGCCAAGGGCGGCCTGGGCGGCATTGCCGGCGATGCCAAATTCGACGAGGTGGAGCCCATTGTGGATGCCATCACCCCCGTCCCCGGCGGCGTGGGCTCCGTCACCACCAGCGTTCTGATGAAGCACGTGGTGGAGGCTGCCGAGAAGGCCTAACCACACTTTTTGTCATTGCGAAGCCGGTGGATGCACTGGCTTCGCAATGACATTCCCCATCTTTGCGGGGATGATACCAAAAAGAGGTAGAATACAATGAAAAAAATCAAAAACCTGTCCGAGGGCAGCTTTCTGAAGCTGCTGTTCGGCTTTCTGGCGGCGGCCTTCCTGGCGGCGGCGGTGTGTATGCCTGACCGGGCTCAGATGTTCACCGGCCTGTGGCAGATTCTCTCCCAGCCCAGCAAGATTTCCACCAACTATTTTGCCCTGGGGGGCTATGCGGCCACCTTCCTGAATATGGGCCTGGTGGCTGTGATTGGGCTGCTGCTGTTCATCGTCTTTCATGGCACCCCCAACAACGCCTCCAACCTGGCCTTTATCCTGACCCTGGGCTTTGGCTCCTGGGGCATCAACATTCTGAATATCTGGCCCACCATCTTCGGCGTGATGATTTACGGCCTGGTGAAGAAGGAAAAAATGGGCGGCCTGGTGAACGCCATGCTGTTCTCCACCGGCATTGCGCCGCTGATTACCGACCTGCTGATTCGCTACCCCCATGCAGAAACCGTGGGCTTCAACCTGGCGGGGCTGGGCATTGCGCTGCTGGTGGGCTTCCTCATCGGCTTTTTCCTGCCGGCGGGCCTGGCCAACTCTCCCAAGGTCCACAAGGGCTTTGATTTGTACTCCGCCGCCCTGCCCATTGGCATGACGGCCTTCTTCCTGAACGGCACTCTGTTCAAGACCATGGGCGTGGCCCTTCCGGCGGCGCCCGATGCCTCCACCCTGCAGGTGGCTTCGGCTCCCATTGCTAATATTTTCTGCTGCCTCCTCTTTGGAGCCTGCATCGTCTTTGCCTTCGCCCTGGGCTGCAAGCCCAGAGACTACTGGCAGCTGCTGAAGGACCCCCGGCTGGTGACCAATTTCTCCTCCACCTACGGCAACGCCGTGTTCCTGATGAACCTGGGCGTGTTCGGCCTGTTCATTCTGGGCTACTACAACCTCATCGGGGCCACCTTCAACGGCGTCACCTTCGGCATTGTGTTCTGTATGCTGGCCACCTGCAATTCCGGCTCCCACCCCGGCAACGTCTGGCCCATTATGCTGGGCTACGCCGCAGCGTCTGTGGTGTTCGGCTGGCTGTCCCAGCTGGCCGGGGGCACCTTCGCCATGGCCCTCAACGCCCAGGCCATCTGCGTGGGCCTGTGCTACGCCAACGGCCTGAGCCCCATTGCCGACAAGTACGGCTGGCACTGCGGCTTTATTGCCGCTGTCATGCACTACCTGCTGGTGACCTCGGTGCCGACGCTCCACGGCGGCTACTGCCTGTACAACGGCGGCTTCACCGCTGCGCTCATCTGCATCATCCTGGTGCCGGAGCTGGAAAAGTTCGCCAAAGAAAAGGTCGCTGCAAAGTAATTCCATAAAAAATGCGGGAGGGCATTGCCCTCCCGCATTTTTTGGGTTTTACCGGAACTGAAAGCCATTTTCGTCGGCCCGGTCGATGATGGCCAGGGATGTCAGGGGATACCCGGCGGCCCGGAGCTTGTCGCCGCCGTGCTGGAAGCCCTTTTCGATGGCGCAGCCGATGCCCACCAGCTCCGCCCCGGCCATTTCCACAATCTGGATGAGGCCCCGCATGGCCTCACCGTTGGCCATGAAATCGTCCACAATCAGCACCCTGTCGTCCGCCGTCACCCAGTCCTGGGCGCAGATGAGGGTGACCTTTTTCTGGTAGGTGTAGGAGTAGACCTCGCTTTTGTACAGGCCGCCCTCGATGTTGTCGCTTTTGGCCTTCTTGGCAAAGACCATGGGGATGCCGTAGCGGTACGAGCAGATGGCGGCCAGGGCGATGCCGCTGGCCTCGGCGGTGAGAATCTTGGTGGCCTTGGTCACGTCGATGTGCCGGGCGAATTCGTCGGCAATCTCCCCCAGAAAGCGGGTGTCCACCTGATGGTTTAAAAAGCTGTCCACCTTGACGATGCTGCCAGGCAGAATCCGCCCCTCCCGGCAAATCCGCTGTTTCAGTGCCTCCATGGAAATTCCTCCTGTGTAGAAAAAATCTGTGACACCATTATGACAGCTTTCGGCAAAAATTGCAAGGGCTATTTTCCAGAATTTCCGACTCCGTAGGGGAGGGTTATCAACCCTCCCCTACAGGGCACCCAATACCTCCCCCGGGCCAATAGCTTCCCCCGGGGGGAAGCTGGCACCAGTCCGCAGACTGG
>JAUNPV010000035.1 GCA_030536515.1 Eubacteriales bacterium | reverse complement strand
AATCGGCTTTCCAATAAGGAAAGCCGATTGCGGCCCCCTCGCCGGGGGCCGACGGAGGGCGGTGCTCTGCGCAGCAGATTAAAAGTATTCGATTGCCAGTGGCAATCGGTCCTTTATTTATAGTGACCCTCCCCTACGGTGGGTGCGGCAAAACGTTCCACTGGTAGCTGCACGGTAACGGTAAAGCGGCCGTTTTGGTAGTCTGCGGTGATGGCACCGCCCATTTGTTCCAGCAGGGTTCGGGAGATGGCCAGGCCCAGGCCGGCGCTGTCCCGGGCGGATTCCACGGAGAAATACCGGTCGAACAGCCGCCCTACCTGGACCGGGTCCAGGCGGGCGGCGGCGTTGGAAAATCGCAGAACGCCGTCGTCCGTCAGCACAATCTCCAAATCTCCATCGCTGTATTTCAGCACATTGCCCAAAATATTCCCGAACACCCGGCCCAGGGCCTGGCGGTCCAGGGTGCGGATGACCTTGCTTTCTGGCAGGGAAACGGCGGGGGTGATGCCCCGCTGGGTCAGGGCGGCGTAGAAGGCGGCCAGGCTTTCCTCCAGCACGTCCCCCACACTGAGCGGCTCCAGGGTCAGCGCCGGGGCGGCGGTGAGGGCGGAGTAGCGCAGAAGCTCCCCGCTCAGCTGCTTCATGGCCTCCGTGCGGCTGGCGATGATTTTAAGATATTGCCGTGCGGCATCGCTGAGGGGCTCCTGCTCCAGCAGCTCCAAATAGCCGCAGATGGCGGTGAGGGGGGTCCGCAGGTCGTGGGAGACATTGGTGACGGCCTCCTTCAGCGCCCGGTCCCCGTGGAGGTACTGCTGCCGCTGGTCCCGCAGCAGAGCCAGCTGCCGGTTCAGGTCCGCCGCCAACGCCCGCATCGCCCGGTCCCCGGTGGAGACAGACAGCAGGGTGTTGGTGTCCCCCGCCAGCTTTTCCGCCAGCCCCGCCCGCAGCTCCCGGGCGGCTTTGCGGATACCGTGCAGACGGACAGACAGCCCCAAAACGGCCAGGGCCAGGGCCAGGGCAGCGCACAGAAGGATCAGCCAAATCATGGTTCCCACTCCTTTTTTCACAGGGCGGCGTGGCCTCACGCCGCCCTGCGATTATCCTATCGAATATCCTTTTTCCCAAACATCCCCAGTCCGATTCCCAGCATGGCGGCGGTGAAGGCCAGGGTCAGCAGGATGCCCCGGACCGGGTGCCAGATGTTGATGTCGTTGACCAGAAAGGCCTGGCCGGTGGGCAGAAGCTCCACAACGCCCTCCAGCACCGTCCGCAGTGTCCCGCCGATGTACAGGGGGTTGGGCCCGGCCTCCACCGTGACAAATTCTTCCCCAACCAGCATCTGATAGGCCACGTTCATCTCCGGCTCGCACAGCCGGCCGTACAGGCCCCCGGAGGCCATCACCAGCAGAATCCACACCCCCAGAGCGGCCACCACCGAGTAAGCCTTGTTGGTGACGGCGGCGCAAATCAGGGTGAACAGGGCGGTGAAGGCGGCGGTGAAGCAGATGCAGGTGGCGGCGTAGGTCAAAAATCCGGTCCAGCCTATGGCCATGGGGCCGATATAGAAGTACATGGGGCTGGCGAACAGGAACCACAGCATCAAAAACGCCAGATTGGCGGCCAGGCACACGGTAAAGTGGGCCAGATACACATGGCTGCGCCGGCAGCCCACGCACAGCTTGTTGCGGATGGCACCGTCGGAATACTCAGCGCCCCAGTACAGGCTGACGAACACGGCCGCCAGCATCCCCATCATCGGGGCCTGGTTGAAGAAGTATTCCTCCATGTCGTTCACAGGCACGCCCCGGGCCAGGTCCCCCTGGTAGGCGCCGATGGACTGTGCGGTTATCAGCCCGGTGGCCAGGACCACGGCCAGGGCCATCAGCCGGAACAGGCCGTCCTTTCTCAGCCGGAAAAGCCCGGCGGTCAGCAGATTAGTCATGGCGGCCACCTCCCACCAGATTTACATAGTAGCTTTCCAGGCTCTCGTCCCGCTCCCGGACGGACAGCAGCTGGCACCCCTCCTGGGAAAGGGCCAGGACCAGGTCGGTGACGCTGGGCTGGCCGTAGATGTCGGCCGTCGTGGCGGAGCGGATTTTGTAGTCCAGGCCCATTTGGTCCAGCACCCGGGCCAGGGCCCGTACGTCGGTGACCTCCACCTGCTGGCATTTCCGACAGGCGTTTTCCAGGTCGGCGGCGCTGATTTCCTGGACCATGTGCCCATTGTCGATGAAGCCGTAGTGGGTGGCGAGCATGGCAAGCTCTCCCAGAATGTGGCTGGAAATGAGGACGGTAATCTGCTTTTCCCGGTTCAGCCGCAGAATCAGCTCCCGGATTTCAATGATGCCCTGGGGGTCCAGGCCGTTCACCGGCTCGTCCAGCACCAGAAAATCCGGGCTTCCGCACAGGGCCACGGCGATGCCCAGCCGCTGCTTCATGCCGAGAGAAAAGTGCTTGGCCTTTTTCTTCCCGGTCTTGTCCAGCCCCACCAGAGTCAGCAGCTCCGGGATGCCCTCGTAGGAGGGAAGCCCCAGAATCTGATACTGCTGGCGCAGGTTGTCCTCCGCCGACAGGCTCATGCAGATGGAGGGGGTCTCCACCACGGCCCCCATCCGCCGCCGGGATTTGACAACGGACCGGCTCCGGCCAGGCCTTCCATAGAGGGTAAAGTCCCCGGCGGTGGGCCTTTGCAGCCCGCAGATGAGCCGGATGAGGGTGGTTTTGCCCGCCCCGTTTTTGCCCACGAAGCCGTAAATGGCCCCTCTGGGCACGTGCATGGAAAAATTGTCCAGAGCCCGGAACCGGCCGTAGCGCTTCCCAAGCCCCTGGGCGGTGAGTACGTAATCCATCAAAAATTCCTCCTTTTGCTTGGATGCCCCCATTGTACAAAAAGAGGGGAAATAACCGGTAAAGAAAAGGGTAAAGATATGGTCAAGATATTCGCCCCAAAGCCTTCCCCCCCAATACCTTCCCCCGGGGGGAAGGTGGCACGCGAAGCGTGACGGATGAGGGATGGCGTGCACCTGGATTTAGTGAATAGTGAATAGTGAAGAAGTAAGAAGTGTGGTATCGGCTACGCCGATGATTTTTTAATAAGTGGCGAAGCCACACCTTACCTCTTCACTATTCACTATTACTTCTTCACTAGCTTTCAGCTGTCGCCATCCCTCATCCGCCCCAGTGTGCGCACTGGGGCACCTTCCCCCCGGGGGAAGGTATTGGGGGTGCGTCATGGGTTTAGGGAAACCATCTTAAACCCAATCCCCCACACGGCTTCGATGTATTCTTTTCCGCCGGCCTCCCGCAGCTTTTTCCGCAGGTTGCTCATGTGCATTTTCAGGGAGCCCTCGGTGCAGTCCGGGGTGTCCGGGCTGATGCGGTCGAGAATCTGGGACTTGGTCAGCACCTGGGCGGGGGCGGCCATCAGCAGCTTCAAAATGGCAAACTCCGTGGGGGTCAGCCGGACCTCGGTTCCGGCGGCGGTGACCCGGTGGGTGGCGGCGTCCAGCCGGAGGTCGGACACGCTCAGCACTTCCCCGGAGAGCGCCGGAGATGCGCGGAGGGCCACCGCCACCCGGGCCAGCAGCTCCCTTGTCTCGAAGGGCTTGGTCACATAGTCCGCCGCCCCGCCCAGCAGCAGCTGCACCTTGCTGTCCAGGTCCGCCCGGGCGCTGACCACAATGACGGGAATGCCCTGGATTTTCGGCAGCAGGGCCTCCCCGGGCAGCCCCGGCAGCATCAAATCCAGCAAAATCAAATCCGGCCTCAGCCGCTCCAGCAGAAGCATGGCCTCGGTGCCGGAGTAGGCCCGGGTGACGGCATACCCCGCCCGGATCAGCACCTCCTGCAACAGATTGCCGATATCCGGATCGTCGTCAATGACAAAAATACGCTTCAATTTGACCAGCCTCCCTTTTCCTCTCAGTATAGACGGAGGAGATGAAAAAATCAAGGCCTAAAGCCTTCCCCCTCGGGGGAAGGTGCCCCGAAGGGGCGGATGAGGGGCGTACGTCTGAGGAACGGCTCAAAATAGGGGACACCCCCTCATCCGACCTCGCTTACGCTCGGCCACCTTCTCCCCGCAAGGGGGACGCCGCATCCGTAAGCAGCTAAAGCTGCAACGGCTGCGCAGCCCCCAGGGGGGAAGGCTTTTACCCTAAAAAGTTGAAAATCATCTTGCAGAAAAATATACAATATGGTATACTAGTCTATACGAACGAATTTTCGACCAGGAGTAAGCTATGAACGATAAAATTGTGATTCAGGGTGCCCGTGAAAACAACCTGAAAAATGTGAATTTGACCATCCCCCGGGATGCTTTGGTGGTGTTTACCGGTCTCAGCGGTTCGGGAAAGTCCTCTTTGGCCTTTGACACCATCTACGCCGAGGGCCAGCGGCGGTATGTGGAGAGCCTGTCCTCCTACGCCCGGCAGTTTTTAGGCCAGATGGACAAGCCGGACGTGGATTCCATCGACGGCCTGTCCCCCGCCATTTCCATCGACCAGAAAACCACCTCCAAGAACCCCCGGTCCACCGTGGGCACGGTGACGGAGGTGTACGACTACCTGCGTCTGCTGTGGGCCCGGGTGGGCGTGCCCCACTGCCCCAAGTGCGGCAGGGAAATCCGCCGCCAGACCATCGACCAGATTGTGGACCAGGTGGAGGCCATGGGCCAGGGGACCAAGTTTCTGGTCCTGTCCCCGGTGATTCGGGGCAAGAAGGGCGAGCACAAGAAGGTCTTCGAGGATGCCCGGAAGGGGGGCTTCGCCCGGGTCCGGGTGGACGGCATCCTCTATGACCTCACCGAGGAAATCACCTGCGAGAAAAACAAAAAGCACACCGTGGACCTGGTGGTGGACCGCCTGGTGCTGAAGGAGGGCCTCCGCCGCCGTCTGACCGACTCCATCGAAACCGCCTGCGCCCACTCCGGAGGTCTTGTGACCATCCAGCTGCCCGGCTCCAACGAGGAGCTGACCTTCTCCCAGAACTACGCCTGCGAGGACTGCGGCATTTCTCTTGCGGAGCTGGAACCCAGGATGTTCTCCTTCAACAACCCCTCCGGTGCCTGCCCCAGCTGCACAGGTCTGGGCTTCCAGCTGGTGGCCGACGAGGACCTGGTGATTCCCGACAAGGATAAGTCCATTCTGGACGGGGCCATTCAGGCCTCCGGCTGGCAGAGCGCCCGGACGGACTCCATTTTTCGGATGTACTTCGAGGCCCTGGCCCAGAAGTACCGGTTCTCTCTGACCGTCCCTGTGAAGGAGCTGCCCCGGGAGGTCATGGACATCATCCTCTACGGCACCAAGGGGGAAAAGCTCCATCTGACCTACAACCGGGGAAACGGCATGGGCACCCTGGAGCAGCCCTTCGAGGGCATTCTCAACAACATCTCCCGCCGGTTCCGGGAGACTCAGTCCGATGCCGCCCGGAAGGAGCTGGAGGAGTGCATGACCTCCGCCCCCTGCCCCGTCTGCGGGGGAAACCGGCTGTCGGACATGGCCCGGGCGGTGACCGTGGGCGGCATGGGCATTATGGAATTCTGCCGCATGAGCATCCGGGACGAGCTGATTTTTATGAACAACCTCCACTTGGAGGGAAATATGGCGGTGGTGGCCGAGCAGATTGTCAAGGAGATTAAATCCCGGCTTCAGTTCCTCATGGACGTGGGCCTGGGGTATCTGACCTTGTCCCGGTCTGCCGGGACCCTGTCCGGCGGCGAGAGCCAGCGCATCCGGCTGGCCACCCAGATTGGCTCGTCGCTGATGGGGGTGCTGTATATTCTGGACGAGCCCTCCATCGGCCTGCACCAGCGGGACAACGATAAGCTGCTGGCCACCCTCAAGCACCTGCGGGACATCGGCAACACCCTGATTGTGGTGGAGCACGACGAGGACACCATGCGTGCCGCCGACTTCATCGTAGACGTAGGCCCCGGGGCCGGCAGCCACGGCGGCGAGATTGTGGTCAGCGGCACTTTGGATGAGGTCATGGCCTGCGAGAGAAGCGTCACGGGCCAGTATCTGTCCGGGGTGAAGAAAATCCCTGTGCCCTCCGCCCGGCGCTTAGGCAATGGCAGCACCCTGTCCATCCGGGGGGCCAGCGAGAACAATTTGAAAAACGTGGACGTAGACATCCCCCTGGGGACCCTCACCTGCGTCACCGGTGTGTCCGGCTCCGGCAAGTCAAGCCTTGTTAACGAGGTGCTGAATAAGACTTTGCTTGGCCGCCTGAACCACGCCCGGACCCGGCCCGGGGCCTGCAGGGCCATCACCGGCCTGGAAACCCTGGACAAGGTCATCGACATCGACCAGAGCCCCATCGGCCGGACTCCCCGGTCCAACCCCGCCACCTACACGGGGCTGTTCAACGACATCCGGGAGCTGTTTGCCTCCACAAACGATGCGAAAATCCGGGGCTACGGCCCGGGCCGGTTCTCCTTCAACGTCAAGGGGGGCCGGTGCGAGGCCTGCTCCGGCGACGGCCTGGTGAAAATCGAAATGCACTTCCTGGCGGACGTGTACGTCCCCTGCGAGGTCTGCCACGGGGCAAGATACAACCGGGAGACGTTGGAGGTCCAGTACAAGGGCAAAAACATCGCCCAGGTGCTGGACATGACCGCCGAGGAGGCGGTGGACTTCTTTGAAAACATCCCCAAAATCAAGCGCAAGGCCCAAACCCTGGTGGAGGTGGGCCTGGGCTATGTGAAGCTGGGCCAGTCAAGCACCACCCTGTCCGGCGGCGAGGCCCAGCGGGTGAAGCTGGCCACGGAGCTGGCACGGGTGGCCACCGGCCGGACCATCTATGTGCTGGACGAGCCCACCACCGGCCTTCACGCCGCCGACGTGCACAAGCTCATCGAGGTCTTGCAGCGTCTGGTGGAGGCGGGGAACACGGTGCTGGTCATCGAGCACAACCTGGATGTCATCAAAACGGCGGACTATCTCATCGACCTGGGCCCCGAGGGCGGCGACGCCGGCGGCACCGTGGTGGCCACCGGCACCCCCGAGGAGGTAGCCGGGGTGAGCCAGAGCTATACGGGGCAGTACCTGAAGGGGTATTTGAATGTTTAAATTTGCACAAAGCCTTCCCCCTGCGGGGAAGGCGGCACTGCACGAGAAGCTGATGAGGCGTTGTATTTCACCGTGCGGTAACACCTCATCAGTCATAGGCCCCTGAGGGGGCCTATGACAGCTTCTCCTCAAGGAGAAGCCAGTTAAAAAAATGTCACCCTTCGGCGCTGAAACGCCGAAGGGTGACAGGAAAAATTGAAAAAAGGGTCAGCTTTCGTACATGGACGCAGGCAGGACCTGGGAAAGCTCCACCATCTGGTGGTCCAGGCCTCCGGCGTAGTCCAGCTGCATCACCGGGGAGCGGAGCAGGCAATTCGGGTCCTGGCGCAGGGCCACGGTCATGGTGATGCGGGTGCCCTTGCCGGACCGGTCGATGAGCACCGTGCCGCCGTGGTTGACGGCGGCGGTCCGGACCAGGGCCATGCCCAGCCCCAGGCCGTAGCGGCCGTCCTCAATGCCCGGCTGGCGCAGATACCGGTGGAAAATCCCCGGCAGCACCGACGCAGGGATGCCCTCGCCGCTGTCGGTGATGTGCAGGCACAGCAGCCCGCCCCGGCGGGTGAGGGCGGCGCTGACGGTCCCCCCGGCAGGGGAGAACCGGACGGCGTTGTCCAGCAGATTCAGCACCGCCCGCTCCAGCTGCTGGCTGTCGGCCATGCCGCACAGCTCCTCCCGGAGCCCCTGGTAGGTCAGACGGATACCGGCCTGCTCCAGCAGGGTCTGGGCCTTGTCAAAAATCTCCTCAAACACCGCCGGGATGTTCCGCAGCTCCTGCTGGGAAATGTCGGTGTACAGCAGAGCGTCGGACATATTGTTCACCAGCCGCAGCATCTGGTGAACGCCCCGGTTCAGCTGGCCCAGCTGGCGAAGCAGAGCGGGGTCGTCCCGCTCCCCGGCGGTCCGGGTCAGCTGCTCGGCGGCAATCATCACATTGCTCATGGGACTGCGCAGGCACTGGGATGCCAGGGCGTAGCACAGCAGCTCCTGCTGCTGGGTTTCAGGCTCCAGCAGGAACACATGGCCCTCGGCAATGGCCTGGACGGAGGCCCCCCGGGGGGTGCCCCCCAGGTCCAGCTGCAAATACAGGCAGCCGTCGGAAAAGCCGGCATATTCCTCCCGGCCGGTGGCAAGCAGGTCCCGCACATCGGTCCCCGGCGAGATAAACAGCTGGCTGGCGGCTGGGTTCAGCAGGGTAATCCGGTTGTCCTCCACCAGAAATCCCGGCTGGACCATCATATTCAGCAGTGTGGACACGTCGTTTCTTTGTTCCATGGTGCTCCTCCCCTTGGCTCGTATCACTTATCATGTGCAGAATGGGAAAAATCTTTCCCCGCAGGTTTCGACTTCTCTCTCCATTTTAACGTTTTTTTCGGGAAATAGCAAGAAAAAAAACACCGAGGTGCGAATATGTCTAATTCCTCCATCCACACCGGCCACCGGCAGCGGCTGAAGCAGCGCTTTTTGACCCAGGGGCTGGACCAATTCACCGATGTGCAGGCCCTGGAGCTGCTGCTGTTCTACGCCATCCCCCAGAAGGACACCAACCCCATCGCCCACGAGCTGCTGAACCGGTTCGGGAGCCTGTCCCGGGTGCTGGAGGCGGGAGTGGAGGAGCTTAAGCAGGTGCCGGGCATCGGCGAGCACGGAACGGTGCTGCTGAAGCTCATCACGGAGCTGTCCCGGTTCTACCAGGTGGACTGCGCCCAGCGGGTCCAGGTCCTGGGCGACCTCAACGACTGCGGCGCTTACCTGGCCCCCTACCTCTACGGGCGGCCCAACGAAACGGTTTTCCTGCTGTGTCTGGATGCCAAGTGCAAGGTGCTGTGCTGCCGGGCAGTGGGGGAGGGCAGCATCAACGCCGCCGCCGTGTCCGTGCGCAAAATCGTGGAAACGGCCCTGCAGGCCAACGCCACCACTGTGGTGCTGGCCCACAACCACCCCAGCGGCGTGGCGGTGCCCTCGGAGGAGGACATCCGCACCACCTGCCGGATTTTCGCCGCCCTGGCCGCCGTGGAGGTCCATCTGGCGGACCACATCGTGGTGGCCGACGGAGAATATGTCTCCATGGCCCAGTCCGGCATCCGCTTCGACGGGTATCGGTATTACTGAATACGAATTTTATTAAAACGCTTTATGCTTATCGGGATGACGCAGCAAAGCCTCCCCTGTGTAAGGGGAGGTGGCCCGGCGGAAGCCGGGTCGGAGGGGTTGCTTAGAGCGTTTATTGTTTGCGCAATATTCCCGGCTCCTGTGCAGTGGGCAGCTGCCAGACAACCCCTCAGTCTGCCCTTCGGGCAGCCAGGGCAGAAAGTCAAGCAAGTGCAACACAATTTAAGAAAACTTCAGAAGGAG
>JAUNPV010000034.1 GCA_030536515.1 Eubacteriales bacterium | reverse complement strand
CTTTCGTTCCTATTTGTGCGGACGCATAGCGACCGAATGGTTGATTGAAATGAAAAAATCCACGAAGTTTATCCACGATTTCATATTCTATGCTGTGGCAGGCATTTATGTTTTCGTTTTGATTGCTGCGCTGTTTTTGAAGGCAACCTCATTGAAAAGCGTTAATCTGATTCCATTTCAATTCGTAGCGGATTACTTTATTGAGGGCCAACCCCTTGCACTTTCCAATGTGGTCGGAAATGTGGCTTTGTTCATTCCCATGGGAATTTATCTGACGGTATTAAACGTCAAGCAGCCCAGAATGATGAATTTGCTGTGGATTGTTTTGTTCAGTACCCTTGTAGAAGTTTCTCAATATATTCTCTCAGTTGGTGTAACCGATATTGACGATTTGCTGCTCAATTCCATAGGCGGTTTTCTGGGAATCTGCTGTGGCTGGGGGCTGCAAAAACTTTTCAGGGAACGGACCCGATATGCGGTGGAGGTTTTATCGCTGGTTGCAGGCTGCGCTTTTTTAACGCTGTATTTCTGCCTATACTTTGGCGTATTTGGATTTAGAATTCTAATCATATAAGAAGTTTGGAAAATCTCAGAGGGCAATCCGCCCTGATGAGGAGCACAATTTTGACCTGGTCAAACAGGCCATATACAAGGAGGAAGAGAAATGCGTGTCATCAGCATCCAAAATCTGACCCGGGACTACGGCGGGGGAAGGGGCATTTTTGATGTGTCCTTCCAGGTGGACCGGGGGGAGGCGTTCGGCTTCCTGGGTCCCAACGGAGCCGGCAAAACCACCACCATCCGTCATCTCATGGGCTTTATCCGGCCCAAGGCGGGAAACTGCACCGTAAGCGGTCTGGACTGCTGGAAAAGCAGCAGCGAGATTCAGAAAAGCCTGGGCTACATCCCCGGCGAAATCAGCTTCTTTGACGACATGACCGGCAGGGAATTCCTGGATTTCTCCGCAAAATACCAGGGCCTTTCCGATACGGCCAGACAGAAGGCGCTGCTGGAGCGCTTTGAGCTGAACCCGAAGGGCAAAATCAAGAAGATGAGCAAGGGCATGAAGCAGAAGCTGGGCATTGTATCGGCCTTCATGCACGACCCGGAAATTCTCATTCTGGACGAGCCCACCAGCGGCCTGGACCCGCTGATGCAGAGCCGCTTTATCGAGCTGATTGGCGAGGAAAAGCAGCGGGGCAAGACTATCCTCCTGTCCAGCCATATGTTTGAGGAGGTGGAGCGGACCTGCGACCGCATCGGCATCATCCGGGAGGGAAGGCTGGCGGCGGTGGACTCCGTGGAGGCGCTGAGAAAGCGCCACCTGCGCACCTATCAGGTCACCCTGGACACGGAGGCATCCGCCAGAGCCTTTGCCGCCGACTTTGGCGGGACGTGCAGCGGGCAGACGGTAACGGTTGCCGCCAGGCAGAGCCTTGAGGATATTTTCATGCACTACTACGGAGGTGAACGCCATGATTAACTGGACACTTTACAAGCGGGAAATGAAGGGCAGCGTCAAGCTGCTGGTGATTTTCGGCGCAATTCTGACCATGTATGTGGCCATCATCGTCAGCCTCTATGACCCGGAAATGATGATTGTGCTGGACAGCTTCGTGGACGCCATGCCGGAGGTCATGGCTGCCGTGGGCATGACTGCCGGAGCAATCAGTCTGCTGGGCTTTATGATTTCCTACCTGTACGGCTTCATTCTGCTGATTTTCCCCATGGTGTTTGCCATCCTCCGGGGCAACGGCCTGATTGCTAAGTATGTGGACCGGGGGTCCATGGTGGCCCTGGTGGCCGCGCCCGTGAAGCGGAGCACCGTGGCCTTCACCCAGATGAAGGTGCTGGGCACGGGGATTTTCCTGCTGGTGGCCTATTCGACGGTGCTTGAGCTTGCCATTGCCCAGCTCAGCTTCCCCGGGGAGCTGGCGGTTTGGGACCTGCTGAAGCTCAACGGAGGGCTTCTGTGCCTGCATCTTTGCATCGGCGGCATCTGCTTCTTTGCCTCCTGCCTGTTTTCGGACACGAAATACAGCGTGGGCTTCGGCGCAGGCATCCCGGCGCTGATGTATGTGCTGCAAATGCTGGCCAACGCCGGAGAAAAGGCGGAAATGGCAAGGTATTTCACCATCTTTACCCTCTTTGACCCCAAGGGCCTCGCCGCCGGAGAGACAAGCGCCATGGTGGGCATCGGCGTGCTGCTGGCAGCGGCCCTGGTGCTGTACGCTGCCGGAATTCTGGTTTTCAGTAAAAAGGATTTACATATCTAAAGAAAGAAGGGACTGCATGACCAATCTCGTGCAGTCCCTCATTTGTGTTTATCCTCTGACCTTTTGCAGCAGCCGGACCAGCTCGTCCTTTGTCAGGACCCTGCCGTAGGCCACCACCTTGCCGTCCACCACCAGAGCCGGGGTGGACATCACGCCGTAGGCGGCGATTTGGGCGAAGTCCTTGACGTGGTCGATGGCGGTGTCCATGCCCAGCTCCGCCAGGGCCTCCCGGGTGTTGGCCTCCAGCTCGTTGCACTTGGCGCAGCCGGAGCCCAGCACCTTCACGGCGGCGTTGGCGGTATCCGCCGAAGGGGCGGCCTTCTCTGCCTTCTTTTTACCGAACAGTCCCATTTTGTATGTCCTCCTTGTTAGTGATTGCAGCAGCAGCTCTCACCGGGCTTTGCGCTCCCGTTGGGGGGCGTCCAGCCGGTGTCGTCGCCGACGTAGGTGATGGCCCCCTGGGGGCACAGATTGCCGCAGCCGTGGCAGTGGTCCACGCAGCCCAGGGGATTCGCCACCACCGGGGTGGGGGCCTTTGCAGGGTCGTAGACCCCGTGGCTGCACTTGCCGGTGCAGGTGCCGCACTCCACGCAGGCCATGTAATCGATAACCGGATACCATGCTTTTGCCATAAATTACCTCCTAAATCAGTAAAAACTGGAACCAATTGAACAAATATCCCACGAGGATGATACCCACCGTGCAGATGCCCACGAACAGCCCCAGCAGCCTGGGCTTCACGGCCTTGCGCAGCATAATCATGGATGGCAGGCTCAGAGTGGTCACCGCCATCATAAAGGCCAGAATGGTGCCCAGCTGAGCGCCCTTGAACAGCAGGGCCTCGGCAACGGGGATGGTGCCGAAAATGTCCGCATACATGGGCACCCCCACCAGAGTGGCCAGCACCACCCCCAGGGGATTGCGGCTGCCCAGCACCGATTCAATCCAGGGCCCGGGAATCCAGTTGTGAATCACGGCCCCGATGCCCACCCCCAGCAGGATGTAGGGAAACACCTTTTGGAAGGTGGCGGCCACCTGGTCCCGGGCGTAGGTCAGCCGGTCCGCAAGAGTCAGGGCGGGGGATTCCAGGTCCACGCTGCCGGCGTTTCGGATGAAGTCCTCCACGTATGGCTCCATGTGAAGCCTCTCGATGAGCGTTCCGCCCACCACGGCAATGACAAGGCCCACCGCCACATAGATTACGGCCACCCGGACCCCGAAAATGCTCATCAGCAGCACCAGACTCCCCAGGTCCACCATGGGCGAGGAAATCAGAAAGGAGAAGGTCACCCCCAGAGGCAGCCCGGCCCCGGTGAAGCCCATGAACAGCGGGATGGAGGAGCAGGAGCAGAAGGGGGTCACGGTCCCCAGCAGGGCGGAGACAATATTGGCCCCAATGCCGTGAAACCGGCCCAGAATTTTCTTGCTGCGCTCCGGGGGAAAGTAGCTTTGGATGAAGGAGATTACGAAAATCAGACTGCACAGCAGCACCGTGATTTTGACCACGTCATACAGGAAAAACTGAACGCTGCCCCCCAGTCGGGTGCCCAGGTCCAGCCCCAGGCCGGAAAGCCCCCGGCCAATCAGCTCATTCAGCCATTTCATGCCCAGGATTTGTCCTTGAATAAAATTCCAGATACCCATACGTTCACCTCGAAGGAGAATTTGATTGCCCGTCTTCGCGGCCACAGGCGCAGTCCGCCCCGATTTCCGGGGTGGTCAGCTGCCGCAGAAGCCTCACCGCCCGGTCCCTGCCGTCGAGGTTCAGCCGGTAGTGGGTCCACTTGCCGGCCTGACGGCTGACCACCAGGCCGGAGGCAACCAGAATCTTCATGTGATAGGAAAGCCCGGACTGGGTCAGCTCCAGCTGGTCCAGCAGCACGCAGGCGCACTTCTCGCCGCTGCGCAGCAGCTCCAGAACCGCCAGCCGCTTGGGGTCGCCCAGAGCCTTGAACACCGCCGCCTCCGCCTGATAATCCGGAGCCATGGAATCACCTCACATCAAGATTTTTTGATATGACCTATTATAGACCATATGCCCGGCGTTGTCAAGGGAAAATCAGCCCGCAGCCGCGGCACAGGCAGGCTCTGCCTCGGCGGATATCCAGGCTGCCGCACCGGGGGCAGCGGAAGGGGGACAGACTGTCAGCAAGAACCTCCAGATTGGACCCCGCCAGGGGATTCCCCAGGGACATGGCCTTTCGCAGAAGCCGCTCCGCCATGGCCGGGTCGCTTTCTGTGCCGGTGCCGTTCATGTACAGAACCGCCAGGTTGTTGTAGGTGGTGCCGGTGGCGCCGCCCTGGGCAATGGACAGCCGGTACAGCCGGAAGGCCTCCCGGTAGTCCGTGGGAAAGTCCGCCGTTACCCCGTCCCAGAGAACGGCCAGACAGCCCGAGGCCAGGCCGTCCCCGGCCTCGGAGGCGGCAGCGTACCACCGGGCAGCCTGGTCCACATCCGCCGGGACGCAGTAGCCGTTTTCCAGAAACCACCCCAGGCAGCGCATGGCCTGGGGATGCCCCGCCTGGGCCGCCTGCCGGAACAGGGGCAGGGCGTCCCAATAGCGGTAGGCCGCAAAGTGCGCTGCCCCCTGGCGGAACGCCTTCTGAGCCCATATTTTTTCGCCCGATTCCGGGCATATTTCCTTGCACACGGCACATTCTCCTTTTATACTATTCCATTTCTAAACCATATACATGGTTTAGAAAGCACATCCTACGGATGTGCAGGGCTTTTCGCCAGCATAAAAACAAATAAATTTGCTTTTATGCACCGAAACGCCCCAATGGAATGTATTGACTACATCCTCGATTGCCTTCGGCAATCGCACAGCGCATGAGCACTGTGCGATAAAAATATCGATTTTGTCGATATTTTTATCGAGGATTAGTATCATTCTGCGGTTTCTGTTCATTATAGTCTTTATTACGACTATAGTCAAGAACGAAATCAGAAACTATGATATCCGTAGACATGAAAGGGAGGCGGGGCCATGATTATTTACCGTGCATTCTGGGAGACACTGCGAAGGTCCGGGGAGTCCACCTACACCCTCATCAAAAACCACCGCATTTCCTCCTCCACCATCGACAAGCTGCGAAACAACCGTCCCCTGAACACCACCACCATCAACGACCTGTGCCGCATCCTGCAATGCACCGTGTCGGAGGTCATGGAATACGTCCCCTCAGAGGATGACCAGACACTTTAATAAAAATGCTTATCGGGTTAGTTCAGCAAAGCCTCCCGAAGTGTAAGGGGAGGTGGCCCGGCGTAAGCCGGGTCGGAGGGGTTGTTCCTCCGCACTTTCCCGTTGTACCATGTTACCGGCTACTCAGTGTGGGGAAGTTTTTCAACCCCTCAGTCACCTGCGGTGACAGCTCCCCTTACACAGGGGAGCCTTTGGGCTGTACCACGCTTGCGTGCTGAGTAAAGTCGATAAGCACATTACTAAAAGCCACGTCTTGGGGTAAGACGTGGCTTCTATTTTGCCCTGCGTATCGGCCGCCGACGGTCCGGCTGGGTGTCCAGAAGGTAGTCGGCGGAGACATTGAAAAATTTGCACACGGTCACCAGATGGTGAATGGGCATTTCGTTGGCCCCCCGCTCGTATCGGGCATACATGGTTTGGGAGGTCCCCAACACCTCCGCCACCTGGGCCTGGGTCAGGTCATTGTCCTCCCGAAGCCCCCGCAGCTTGTCAATAAACGTCCGCACCGAAACCACCTCCTGATGTATGGTTCCAGTGTATCAAAGTAAATATGTTTACTATTGACTTTAGTAAATATATTTACTACAATATAGAGAAAATATGCACACAAAGGCTGCTTTTGCGGCAATACAGCCCGGAAGGAGGAGGCACATGGTTTCCATGGTTCTGTACAGCATAATCGGACTGCTCCTTCTCGGTGCGTTCTGCTGGATTGCCCTTTCATAAGCCTGTGCTTCGCTGACGCCCGGAATCCCAGGGCGCAAACGCTGTAAGGCTGTTTGGTACAAAAAATCCCCCGCCACCGGCGGGGGATTTTGCACGAAGCAGTCTTGGAGATTTACTCCTCCCAGTTGTGCCACACGTTCTGCACGTCGTCGTCGTCCTCCATAATATCCAGCAGCTTTTCCATGAGGGCAATCTGCTCCTCGCTTTCCAGCTTCTGGTAGTTCTGGGGGACCATTTCAATCTGGGCGGAGACGAAGGTGTAGTTTTTTGCGGCCATGGCGTCGGCCACGGCGTTGAAGTCGTCGGGGTCGGTGTAGACGGTGAACACGTCGCCGTCGGCCTCAAAGTCGTCGGCACCGCAGTCCATGGCATCCATCATCACGGTGTCCTCGTCCAGGTCGCCCTCTTCATTGTCGATGACCAGCACGCCCTTCTTGTCAAAGGACCAGCTGACGCAGCCGGTGGCGCCCAGGTTGCCGCCGAACTTGTCGAAGTGGTGGCGCATGGAGCCGGCGGTGCGGTTGCGATTGTCGGTCATGGTCTCGACGATGACGGCCACGCCGCCGGGGCCGTAGCCCTCGTAGGTGATGGTCTCGTAGGCATCGCCGCCGCCTGCACCGGCAGCCTTTTCCAGGCACCGCTTGATGTTGTCGTTGGGCATATTGGCGGCCTTGGCCTTGGTGATGACGGTGGCCAGACGGGAGTTGTTGGCGGGGTCGATGATGCCGCCGCCCTCCTTCACGGCCACAATCAGCTCCTTGGCGATTTTGGTGAAGGCAGCCGCACGCTTGGCGTCCTGTGCGCCCTTGGTTTTCTGGATGTTATGCCATTTGGAATGTCCGGACATATCTATATCTTCCCTTTCGTTTGGTAATCAAAATAAGCCTATCTATTTTAGCACCTTATTATGAAAAAATCAACTGCCAATCAGAAGAAATTCACACAATCCCGGTGATTTGGGGAGATTTTTACCTGAACCTCCGGGAAGGCGGCGGCAATTTTTTCCGCCAGCACGGCCACCACGGGGTTTTCCGTGGGGAAATGCCCGGCGTCGATGAGGTTTATGCCCAGATCTGCGGCATCCCGGAACTGGTTGTATTTGACATCGGCGGTGACGAAGGTGTCGCACCCGGCGGCACAGGCCTCCATCAGCTCGCCCCCGCAGGCCCCGCCGCCTACGGCCACACGATGGACCGGACGGCCCCCGGCGGCATAGCGCAGGCCCTGGCAGTGAAGGGCCCTTTTCACATGGGCCAGGAAGTCCGGCAGGGGAGCGTCATAAAAGCCCGCCCGGAGCAGGTGCTCTGAGCCGATGACCTCCACCTGGGAAAGACCCAGGGCGGCGGCCAGCACGTCGTTGACCCCGCCATCGGCGCAGTCCAGGTTGGTGTGGGCGTTGACGGCGCTGATGCCATTGCGGCACAGCAGCTGGATGGACCGGCCCAGGGCGGTTTCGTCGGTGACGGCTCTGGGGGCGTTGAAAATCAGGGGGTGGTGGGTGACAATCAGCTCGGCCCCCAGCTCCGCCGCCTCCCGGCACACGTCCTCAAAGGGGTCCAGGGCCACCAGAATTTTGGTCACAGGCGAAGATGCGCTCCCGCACAGCAGCCCGCAGTTGTCCCAGTCCATTTTCATGGAGGAAGGCGCAAGGGTTTCAAGAAAAGCAAGAATATCCGATACGGTGGTCATAAAAATTCCTCCAGACGTAGGGAACGGATTTATCCGTTCCGTTTTTGCACGATGCATAGTAATTTGTCATGTCTAAAACTACGTAATGTCATTGCGAGCCAGTGCTCACACTGGCGTGGCAATCCGCATCTCCTCTGCTTGCTGCATAGCACCAAGCAGTTTTTTCCCAAAGGAAAAATGAAAAAGAGAACGGATTGCCACAGGCCTGAGGGCTGGTTCGCAATGACAATCTATAGTTTTAGCCGATACGAGCCAGTAGGGGAGGGGCTTGCCCCCTCCCGCTGCACGGCCCCATTGTGACAGCTTAAAACTGCCCGGACCGCCGCAAGGGCTGTCCCTGCGAAGCGGAACGGATAAATCCGTTCCCTACGGGTGCGTCATTTCATTTGTTCGATTTCTGTTAAGGCTGCTTTCATGGCCTCGGAAGCGGCCTCTCCACGGCTGGTGACGATTTTCTTTAGCTCGTTGTACACCCAGGCGCAGTGCTCCCGGGTGACGTCGTCGCCGTTTTCCAGCAGGGCAGGGGGGAGGTAGCAGCCGCCGGGGGTGAGCCGGGGGGCGGCGGGGTCCCAGCGGACCTCCATGACGGTGTACAAAAACCGCCCGTCCCGGCGGACGGCCTCCCGGCCAATGGCCCAGCCGGTGTCCGACAGGTACTGCCGCAGAAGATTCGTCTTGCTCTGGCACTGCAAAATCAGGCGGTAGCGTTCACTTTGCAGCCACGGGGCGGCGGACAAAATGGAAATGATGGTGTCCGCCCCCATGCCGGCGCAGACCAGCACGTCAAAATCCCTTGGAATATTCTGAACCCCGTCACTGAGGAAAAAGGAGATTTTATCGGACAGACCGAACTTTTCGGCGTTTTTCCGGGCGCAGTCCAGAGGCCCGGGCCGCAGGTCCGAGGCGATGACGGAGGCGGCGATGCCCCCTTGCAGCAGGTGAATGCCCAGATATCCGTGGTCGCACCCCACGTCCGCCACCCGCTCCCCGGCCCGGACAAAGGAGCAGCAGGCCAGCAGCCGGTCATTGATGGGAAGTTTCATAATGCACCTCAAAAAACCTCCTTGTCATTGCGAACCAGCGCGAACGCTGGTGTGGCAATCCGTTCTCCGTTTTGCTGTGCCGTGGGAATACGGATTGCCACACCAGTCTGCTGACTGGTTCGCAATGACAGGGAAAAGCAACAGGGACGGAAAATCCGCCCCTGTTCGTTATAAAAGCCTCGCAGAGTTTGCCGCCGCAGCGGCAAATAAAATTCAAACATTTTCGGCCGGGGCGTGAACCTGGCCGAAAATACTTCTCAGGCTGCGTGTGTAGAAATTTTCGCTGAAAGCGGAAATTTATGCACAAAGCAGACTGCAATCCTTTTGACGGAAAGCCCCGCAGGGGATTTTCGTCAGGCGTTAGCCTCGTAGGCCTCCAGGAAGTGGTTCAGCTGGTTCAGGAAGGGCTCGCACTCGATGCCGTGGACCATGCAGGCCTCCTCCACAGTCTCGCCCCGGGAGGAAGGGCAGCCCAGGCAGTGCATTCCGATGGCAAAGAACAGAGGGGCAGCCTGAGGCGCCACGTCCAGAATATCGCCAATGATGGTTTCTTTTTCAATTTTAACAGCCATAATCATGACCTCCTATTTGTTTCTTTCCGTATTATAACCGCTGCTTCCCCAAAAAACAAGAGGGAATGAAGAATTTTTCTGTGCTGTGATTGCTGCCGCTGGGTAACAACACATGAGCACGCCCGTCGGCGTACCCAATACCTTCCCCCGGCCCAATAGCTTCCCCCGGGGGGAAGCTGGCACCAGTCCGCAG
>JAUNPV010000003.1:78204-145507 GCA_030536515.1 Eubacteriales bacterium | reverse complement strand
GCTTCAGCGGCTTACGGATGCGGCGTCCCCCTTGCGGGGAGAAGGTGGCACGGCGCAGCCGTGACGGATGAGGGATGGCGTGCACCTGGATTTAGTGAATAGTGAAGAAGTAAGAAGTGTGGTATCGGCTTCGCCGATGATTTGAATAAGTGGCGAAGCCACACCTTAACTATTCACTCTTCACTATTACTTCTTCACTAGCTTTCAGCTGTCGCCATCCCTCATCCGCCCCAGTGTGCGCACTGGGGCACCTTCCCCCCGGGGGAAGGTATTGGGGGTGCGGCGTTAATTTTCGGGGCTTCTGTATTCCTCGCCCAGGTCGGCGATCATCATTTCGTAGACCTCATTTGCGATTTCGATGGTGGACTTTCCCCTGTATTCCTCCGGCTGGATGACCTGCACCAGGTGCAGGTGCACGTCGGTGGTCCGGAGGCGGAGGAAGTTGTGGAGAATTTTATCGGTGTTTTGCAGGGTGCACACCAGAATGGGGACCCCGGTTTTTTGGGCGATTTTGAAAACGCCGCTGCGGAAGTGGTGGAGTTTTCCGTCCAGGCTGGTGTAGCCCTCGGGGAAGACGGCGATGGAATTTTCGTCGTCCTTGATGAGCCTGATGCAGCTGAGGATGGTTTTCAGAGCCTCCCGGTCGTTTTCCCGGTTGATGAGCTGGCAGCGCAGGGTGTGCATCAGCTTGCCCACCACGAACATATTGTCATTTTCCCGCTTGGAGATAAAGGCCAGCTGGCTGTCCTTGAAGCAGTGGACCAGCACCGCCGGGTCCGGCATTCCCAGATGGTTGCACACCAGCAGGAACCGCCCCTCCCCGGGGGTCTTTTCCAGCCCCTGGGTGTGCAGCCGCACCCGGGCCAGGGGAATCAGCAGCTGCACCAGTCCCTCCGTCAGCGCCCGGTAGAAGGGGCTGTCCTTTTCCCGGGGCTTGCGCTCGTCCACCAGTAGGAAGGCAACGATGATGACCAGCAGCGCCAGCACCGTCAGCCCCGCAAAGGCGGCTGCAAACCACACGGGCGCAAGCCACAGCGGCCCGCCAAAGGCTGCTGCCGCCGCCAAAACCAGAGACCCCAGGGCAATCCACTTGAAAATCATGGAATAACCTCCGAATACAGTTATTTTCCTCCATTATACTCTCTTTCTCCGGAAGAAACAAGGAGAAATTGTTAACAAAGAGTTTTTTCACAAAGGGCTGGAAATTGGAGAATCAGACTGGTATAATAGAGAGATACCTGTATGTCGGAGGAACGCACCATGAAAAAATTTCCCAAACCCGAATCTCTCCCCGCTCTGATGGGAGCCGCAGGGCTGCTGGCCCTTCTGCTGCACCGGCTGCTGTTTGTGGTGGCCGTGGATGCCGGAGGCCTGCCGCTGCCGGGCCACCCTCTGGCCCTGGTCCTGCTGGTGCTGACCCTGGCGGTGACGGTCCTGGCCTATATGGCGACCCGCCGCCTCACCGGGACCCCGGAGTACGGCCCCAACTTCCCCGCCGGCACCCGGGGGGCGGTAGGCTGCGCCGTGTTTGCCTTCTGCATTCTGGGCACGGTACTGTTCCAGCCCTGCGCCATGGCCGGGGTGATGAGCCAGGTCTGGCGGTGGCTGGGCCTGGGGGCCGCCCTGGCCCTGCTGTGGATTGGCCTGTTCCGGCACTGGGGGAAGGTCCCCTATTTTGGGCTGTATCTGCTGGTGTGCCTGTTTCTGGGCATCCATGTCACCAGCCACTACCGGGTCTGGAGCGGCACCTCCCAGGTCCGGGCCTACCTGTTCCCCCTGCTGGGGGGCATCAGCCTGCTGTTTTACGCCTATTACCAGATGGCCTTCACCGTGGGCTTCGGCAATCGGCGCAAGCTGCTGTGCCTGGGGATGCTGAGCATCTACCTGGGGCTGGCGGGGCTGCTGGACACCGCCTATCCCATGCTGTGGCTGGGCAGCCTGGTCTGGGTGTGGACCAGCCTGTGTGCCTACCACGTGCCCCCCGCCCCGGAAAAGCCCCAGACACCCCCGGAGGAGGCGAAAACATGACGATGGAGCTTCCCCGGGAGGTCCTGGCCTGCATCAACGCCCTGGAGGCGGCAGGCTTTGCCGCCTGGGCCGTGGGCGGCTGTGTCCGGGATGCCTGCCTGGGCCTGGAGCCTCAGGATTTTGACCTGTGCACCGCCGCCCTGCCGGAGCAGACCCAGGCGGTCTTTTCGGACCGGACCCTGGTGCTGGCGGGGGTGAAGCACGGCACTGTTGGGGTGGTGACGGACCGCGGCGTGGTGGAAATCACCACCTTCCGCCGGGAGGGTGCCTATTTGGACAGCCGCCACCCGGCCTGGGTGGACTTTGTCCCGGACCTGAAGCAGGATCTGGCCCGCCGGGATTTCACCGTCAACGCCATGGCCTACTCCCCCACCCGGGGCCTGGCGGACCCCTTCGGCGGCCGGGAGGACCTGAAGGGCAGAATCCTCCGGGCCGTGGGGGACCCGGAGACCCGGTTCCGGGAGGATGCCCTGCGGATTCTCCGGGGGGCGCGGTTTGCGGTGCGGTACGGCCTGGATGTGGAAAGGGACACGGAAAGGGCCATGGTTTCCAGCGCCCAGCTGCTGGACAGGCTGGCACGGGAGCGGGTGTTTGATGAGTTATGTAAACTTCTTCCCCTGATGGAGACCCGGGACCTGCTTCGCTTCGCCCCGCTGCTGGCGGCGGCCATTCCGGAGCTGGCCCCCATGATTGGCTTCGACCAGCACAGCCCCCACCACGCCTACGACCTGTACACCCACGTGGCCCACGTCACGGCGGCGGTCCCCCGGGACCTGGTCCTGCGCTGGGCGGCGCTGCTGCACGACATCGGCAAGGTCCCCGCCTTCACCCGGGACGAAAACGGCCGGGGCCACTTCTACGGCCACGCCGGGCTGGGGGCCGACATGGCAGAGGCGGTCCTTCTTCGGCTGAAGGCCCCCACGGCCCTGCGGACCCAGGCGGTGACCCTCATCCGCCAGCACATGACCCGCCTGGAGCCGGACAAGCGGGTTCTCCGCCGCTGGCTTTCCCGGCTGGGGGAGCACACCGTCCGCCAGCTTCTGGAGTTACAGCAGGCGGACATGGGCAGCAAGGGCACGGGGAACGCCGCCGAAATGGAGCAATTTCCCCAAATCCGGGCCCTTTTGCAGGAAATCCGGGAGGAAAACGCCTGTTTGACCCTGAAAGACCTGGCCGTCAACGGAAACGATTTAATGCAGCAGGGCTATGAGGGCCGGGCCATCGGCCAGCGCCTGAACCGCCTGCTGGAGCTGGTCATGGATGAAACGCTCCCCAACGAAAGGGACGCTTTGCTGAACTATCCGGACTGACGCCCAATACACTGCCCATCCGTAGGGCGGCCTGCCCTCAGGCCGCCGGGCAGCTCGTTTTGGGACGCAGCCACATCTGTAACGATTCTATTTCGTCACGCTGCGGCGGCCTGGGGGCAGGCCGCCCTACGGTGCTGTCACAGGAAGGAACCTATTATGAAAAAGAAACTCTTTGCCCTTCTTCTGCTTCTGGCCCTGACCCTTTCCGGCTGCCGGCTGGAGGCCCCGGCTCCGTCGCCGGTTTCCGGGGATGGGCTTACCGTTCACTACATCGACGTGGGCCAGGCGGATTCCATTTTGCTGGAATGCGGCGGGGAATTTATGCTCATCGACGGCGGCAACCGGGAGGACAGCGACCTGGTGGTGACCTACCTGGAGCAGCAGGGGGTCCGGGAGCTGAAGGCCCTGGTCTGCACCCACGCCCACGAGGACCACGTAGGCGGTCTGCCCGCCGTGCTGGCGGTGTACCCCACCGCCGGGGTCTACGCCCCCACCCGCACCTATTCCTCCAACATTTTCGACAAATTTGTCTACTATACCGACCAGCAGGGCCTGGAAATCACCATTCCCAGCCCCGGCGACCAGCTGACCCTGGGGGAGGCCTCCCTGACGGTACTGGGGCCGGTGAAATCCTATGCCGAGACCAACGACACCTCCATCGTCCTCCGGGCGGTCTATGGGGACACCGCCTTCCTGTTCACCGGCGATGCCGAGACCCAGTCGGAGACCGACATTCTGGACAGCGGGGCCAGCGTCCGGGCCGACGTGCTGAAGGTGGGCCACCACGGCTCCAATTCCTCCACCGGCTACCGCTTCCTCTACGAGGTGGACCCCGAATATGCGGTCATCTCCGTGGGCACCGGCAACACCTACGGCCACCCCCACGACGAGCCCCTGTCCCGGCTGAACCAGGCGGGGGTCACCGTTCTGCGGACCGACAGGCTGGGCACCATCGTGGCCCGGTCTGACGGCCGGGAGGTCAGCTTCACCTGGGACGACCAGAGCGCCAACCCGGACAACGCCGAGCCCGCCGCCCCCACGGTCTACATCGGCAACAAAAACTCCAAGGTCTTCCACGCCCCGGACTGCGCCAGCCTCCCCGCCGAAAAAAACCAGGTCACCTTCGGCACCTACGAGGAGGCAGTCGAAGCAGGCTACAAGCCCTGCGGCGGCTGCCTGGGATGAACATTCTGGTATAACCGCAACACACCCCAAAGCCCTTTGGCTTTGGGGTGTGTTGCGTTCCGGCAGCAGGTGCTACTCCACCTCCACCATTTCCTCCTGCAGCTCGCTGCGGCGGACCAGGAAGCGGCGGATGGCGAACAGGCCGGCGATGCAGGCGATGGAGGCGATGTTGCTTAGGGGGTCGTCGTGGCTGAGAATCACGTGGCGGGTGATGGCCACGGTGAGGACCTCCAAAATGTTGGCAGGGGTGGTGTCGATGAGCATCCGGACAAATTCCAGGCCCACCACAATGCCCAGCAGATTGTGCAGCACATGGCTGACATCGGAGAAGTACCCCGGCTCGGTGACCATGCTGACAACCTCCAGGCACAGGGCCGCCAGCAATGCCAGAATGGTCAGCAGGGCGATGAAGCGCTCGATGATGTGCAGGGTGCGGCGGAAAAAGTGGTCGGTCCAGCGGTCCTGCCGGGCCTGCTTGGCCTCCCGCTGCTCCAGCTTGGGGTCTGGCTGATATGGTACGCTCATGGGATACCTCCTGTTTTTACGTAATTTTATCGACATCCTGCGGGGCGGCCTGCCCTCAGGCCGCCGTCTGCGGGAAAACCGGATGGCCGTTCCGGCGGAACGGATGAATCCGTTCCCTACTATTGTAACGGATTGGGGCAGAAAAGGGAAGAATTATTTCAAAAAATGTTCTTTCATTTCCTCCCTGGCCCGGTCCACGTCCTCCCGCAGCTCCCGGGCGGACATTCTGAGCACGCCGCTTCGGAAGGAGGACAGCTGGACCAGCGCGTCGGAGGTGGCCACCCGCACCGCAAAGCTGGGGCCGATGGTGTCCGCCAGGGCCTCGATGTAGGCATCGGCGGTCTCGCCCTCTCTGGTGTACACCACCTGAATGTTGTGAAAACGGGACTTTTCGCCGGGATTTCCCTTCTGTTTGTAGCCGTCAAATACCACCACCAGCCGGGTTTTGGTGAAGCCAGCGTAGCTCGCCAGAGCGTCGCACAGCTGCCGCCGGGCGGCATCCAGGTCGCTTTTTGCGGTCCGGGCCAAGTCCTCCCAGGCGAAGATGATGTTGTAGCCGTCCACGATGATGTAGCGGTCCTTGGGCGGCCGGATGGTCACCTCCTCGGTGGCGGGCTGGGTGACAGGCCGGTAGAGGATGGTTTTCACGGGGCCGAACTCCCGCTCCATGATTTTTTCCAGCTCCTTCTCGTCCAGGGCCAGGTTCCGGGAGAGCAGCTGGGGCGGCCGGGCCTGCTTCAGGCCGCTTTCCAGGTGCATATACTCCTTCACCCGGTCCCACTTCACGGTGAAGCCCGCCCCGTGGGCGCAGAACACCGAGTCCGGGGTGTTGTCAAGGTCGGCGCAGGGGTCGTAGCCCAGGGCCTCCACCACCGCCTGCTGGTTGTGGCAGGGGGCGTAGCCGTGGAGGCTCAGCTGGAGCCGCCCTCGGCCCTGGGTGTAGGCGGCCACGGTGTCGGCATAGTCCCGGACCTCGGCGGCGGGGACCTGGCCTCTCAGGGTGGAGAGGCCCCCCTGGGTCTCCGGCGGGTCAAATTCGCCGCCCATGGTCCGGATGTCGGTGATGGCCCGGCCCACCTGCTCCGTCGGCAGGGTCAGGGCAAAGTCGTACCAGGGCTCCAAAAGCTGGGATTTTGCCTGCATCAGCCCCTGGCGGACCGCCCGGTAGGTGGCCTGGCGGAAGTCGCCGCCCTCGGTGTGCTTCAAATGGGCCTTGCCCACCAGCAATGTGATTTTCATGTCGGTGATGGGGGCCCCGGTGAGGACCCCACGGTGGACCTTTTCCTCCAGATGGGTCAGAATCAGCCGCTGATACCCCGCATCCAGCACGTCCGTGGGGCAGACCGTGGCAAATTCCATCCCCCGGCCCCGGGGCAGGGGCTCCAAAAGCAGGTGGCACTCGGCATAGTGGCGCAGAGGCTCAAAGTGGCCCACGCCCTCCACGGTGTCCAAAATGGTCTCCTTGTAGAAAATCCGCCGGTCGTCCAGCTGGATATCCAGGCCGAACCGCTGGGAAACCAGAGAGCGGAAAATTTCCAGCTGGACCTTGCCCATCATCTGCACGTGAATCTGGCCGTTTTCCCAGAGCAGGTGGAGCTGGGGGTCCTCCTCTTCCAGCTGCCGCAGCTTTGGCATGACGGTGGCCGGGTCCGCCCCCTGGGGCAGGTTCACCCGGTAGGTCATCACCGGCTCCAGCGCCGGGGCCAGAGGGTTCGGCTCCGCCCCCAGGGCCTGGCCGGCGAAGGTCTCGGAAAGGCCGGTGACGGCGGCGGTCTGACCGGCGAAAATCTCCTCGGGGGCGGTGAATTTGTCGGCGGTGTACAGCCGCAGCTGAAGGGCCTTCTCCTCCTTTTGCTCCCCCTTTGGGTTTACATAACAAATTGCAGACCGGACCTTCAGGCTGCCGCCGGTGACCTTCAGCCAGGTCAGGCGGCTGCCCTGGGGGTCCCGGGAGATTTTATACACCCGGGCGGCGAAGGCCTCCCCATAGGTCTGTTCCGGGGCGAACCGGTCCAGCACGGCGAGAAAATCCGCCACCCCGTCCAGCCGCAGCCCCGAGCCAAAGCAGCAGGGAAACAGCCGCCGCCGGGCAATCAGCCCCCGGAGGTTGCCGGGGGTGACCGTGCCGGTTTCCAGATAGTTTTCCAGCAACGCCTCGTCCAGCAGGGCGGCGTTTTCGGCAATTTCCTCCGGACTGGCCGAAAAATCCACACAGCCCGGGCTCAGCTGCCGCTGCAAATCCCCCAGGACCCGCCCCCGGTCCGCCCCGGCCAGGTCCATTTTGCTGACGAACAGGAAGGTGGGCACCCGGTATCGCTCCAGCAGCCGCCAGAGGGTCAGGGTGTGGGCCTGGACGGAATCGGTGCCGCTGATGACCAGCACGGCGCAGTCCAGCACCCCCAGGGTCCGCTCGGCCTCGGCGGAAAAATCCACATGACCCGGGGTGTCCACCAGGGTAATCTCCCGGGTGGCGGTCTCCAGCCTCGCCTGCTTGGAGAAAATGGTAATGCCCCGGGCCCGTTCCAGCTGGTGAGTGTCCAGGCAGGCATCCCCATGGTCCACCCGCCCCAGCGTCCGCCGCGCCCCGCCGACATACAGCAGCGCCTCAGAAAGCGTGGTCTTCCCGGCATCCACATGGGCCAAAATGCCCAGAATCAGGCTGCTTTTCATCCCAGACAGCGCCCCCTTTCAGAATTTTTCTGTCATTATACGAATTTTTAATAAAACGATTTATCGTTTTATTGGGCGGCTTTTAGCCGCCTAATCGCCGCAGGCGATTAAAAATGAAGTCAATACATTTCTTTGGGGCGTTGCGTGGGAATCAGAAAAACTTGTTTTTCTGATTCCGGCGGAAAGCCCCCCAGCCGCCAGGCTGGCTAATAAAAATCTTCTTAAAGATTTTTATTAAGAAATAGTATTATACCATAGGGTAAGGAATTTTTCCACAGCGGAGCATAAAAAAAGAGGACCTGCCCCTGGCAGGTCCTCTCCAAAAGGATTATACGCTGGGTCCGTTCAGGGGCTGGGCGATGGGCTCGCCCAGGTTTTCCACGTTGGAATCCTGAATCAGGTGCTTGGGGCAGACGGTGGCGCATTTGCCGCAGTTGGTGCACTTGGTGTAGTCGATGACCGCCAGGTTGTTTTCCACGGTGATGGCTCCCTCGGGGCAGACCTTCTTGCACAGGCCGCAGCCGATGCAGCCCACGGTGCAGCCCCGGGTGGTAACAGCGCCCTTGGCCAGGGAGGCGCAGGCGATGACCACGTTCCGGTCAGGCTCCACCGGCACAATCAGGTGACGGGGGCACACGTTGGCGCAGGCCATGCAGCCCACGCACAGGCTCTCGTCCACCTTGGCCACGCCGTTGACCACCTTGATGGCCCCGTACTTGCACACCTTGGTGCAGGTGCCGAAGCCCAGGCAGCCGTACTTGCAGGACAGGGGGCCGTTGCCGCCCACCTTGGAGGCGGCCAGGCAGTCGTGGAAGCCCTGGTAGTTGCCCTTGACCTTGGCGCCCTTAATCTGGCTGCCGTCCTTGTCGAAAATCTTCTCGCCGGAGCAGCGGACCATGGCCACCCGCCGGGTGACGGTTTCCGCCTTCACGCCCATAATGGCCGCCATGGCCTGGGCGCAGGCGTTGCCGCCGGAGGCGCACTTGCCGATTTCCGCCTCGCCGTTGAACACGGCCTCGGCATAGGCGGAGCAGCCGGCATAGCCGCAGCCGCCGCAGTTGGCGCCGGGGAGGCACTCGTTGAGCTGGTCCAGCCGGGGGTCGGTCTCCACATAGAAGACCTTGGATGCGGCGGCCAGCACCAGGCCGAAAATCAGGGCCAGGCCGCCCAGAATGGCAATTGCAATGATAATATCCATAACTACTTCCTCCCCTTTAGAAAATTTTCAGGCCGGAGAAGCCCATGAAGCCCAGGGCCAGCAGGCCGGCGGTGATCAGGGCAATGGGGAAGCCCTTGAAGCACTCGGGGCACTCAGAGCGGTTCACCCGCTCCCGGACGGAGGCGAACAGGACGATGGCCAGGGTGAAGCCCAGGCCGCCGGCGGCGCCGTTAATCACGCTCAGCAGGAAGTTGTAGCCGTTCTGCACGTTCACCAGCACCACGCCCAGCACGGCGCAGTTGGTGGTAATCAGGGGCAGGAACACGCCCAGAGCCTTGTAAAGGGCGGGGACGCTCTTTTTCAGGAACATCTCCACCACCTGGACGATGGCGGCAATCACCAGAATGAAGGTGACGGTCTGCAAGTAGGCCAAATCCAGGGCCACCAGCAGCAGATTCACTGCATAGCAGGCGGCGGAGGCCAGGGCCATGACGAAGGTGACGGCCATGCCCATGCCCAGGGCGGTGTCAATCTTCTTGGACACGCCCATGAAGGGACAGATGCCGTAGAATTTCACCAGAATGAAGTTCTGGCTGAGAATGGCGCTGAGAATAATTCCGAAAATCGCTTCCATTATTTCACAGCCTCCTTCTTCTTACTTGTTTTTTCCAGATGCTTCATCAGCCACTGGGACCCGGCGATAACGCAGCCCAGCACCAGGAAACCGCCCACAGGCATGACCATCTGCATGGCGGGGAACTGGGCAGGGATGATGCGGATGCCCTCGCCGCCGTTTAAGAGCCCGCCGCCGAAGGTGCCGGAGCCCAGCAGCTCCCGGATGACGCACATAATCACCAGAGCCACGGTGTAGCCGATGCCCTGGGTAATGCCGTCCACGGCGGAGGCCAGGACCGTATTCTTGGAGGCAAAGGCCTCGGCCCGGCCCAGGACGATGCAGTTGACCACAATCAGGGGGATGAACACGCCCAGGTTTTCCGACAGGGCGGGGATAAAGGCCTTCAGCAGCAAATCCACAATGGTGACGAAGCCTGCAATGATGACAATGTAGGCGGCGATCCGGATTTGGTTGGGAATGACCTTGCGCAGAGCGGAAATGAGGATATTGGAGCAGGTGAGAATCACCAGGACCGACAGGCCCATGCCGATGCCGTTGAACAGGCTGGTGGTAATGGCCAGGGTAGAGCACATACCCAGCAGCTGGACGGTGACCGGGTTCTTGGTCAGCAGGCCCTCCTTGAACTGTTTCTTAAAATTCATTCAGAGCACCTCCTTAGCCCATGTTGGCGACGCATTCCAGAGCCGCATTGACGCCTGCGCAGACGGCCCGGGAGGTAATGGTGGCGCCGGTGATGGCATCCACGCTGCCTCCGTCCTTGGTGACGGCCACCTGGCCGCTCATGCCCGCAAACTGGTCCCGGAAGGCCTCGCCTGCGGCGGTCTTGGCGGCGCAGGTCGCGCCCAAGCCCGCAGTCTCGGTGTGGGAGATGACGGAAATGCCCAGGACCTTGCCAGCCTTGTCCACGCCCACCATCATGGTGATGGTGTTGTCAAAGCCGTTGGGCTTGACCTCCACGGCGTAGCCGGTGTCGGACTCGTAGACCTTGGACACAAAGCCCGTGGAATCACTCCAGGTTCCGGCCAGCGTGCCGCCGCCGGGGAGCACCGCCTCGATGGCGGCCTGGGTCTTTTCTTCATTCAGCGCCGCAATTCTGGGCTCTGTAATGGCGTTGACACCGGCCAGGCACCCGGCCACCACAGCGGTGATGGCGAACAGGGTCAGAGCCAGCCGGAGCACAAATTTCACAGTGGATTCCGTTTTCATTTCTTAGCCGCCTCCTTTTTCGGTGCGCCGAACTTCACAGGACGGCCCAGCTTATCCAGCAGCACCACACAGGCATTCATCACCAAAATGGCGTAGGACACGCCCTCGCTGTAGCCGCCGAAGTAGCGGATGAGCACCGTAATGACACCGCAGCCCACGCCAAAGACAATCTGGCCCAGCTTGGTGACGGGGGAGGTGACGTAGTCGGTGGCCATGAAAACAGCGCCCAGCATGAGGCCGCCGCCCAGGACCTGGCAGAGCATCCAGTCGATGCGGGGATTGCCCTGGGGGAACAGGAAGGTCAGCACCGCCACGGTGCCGATGAAGGCCAGGGGAATCCGGGCGGTAATGACCTGCCGGTACAGAAGATAGGCAAAGCCGATGAGCAGCAGCAGTGCGGAGGTCTCGCCCAGAGAGCCGCCCACGCTGCCCAGCAGCAGGTCCATAACACCGGCCTCGGGCATCACGCCCTGGTGCATGGCGGCCATGGGGGTGGCGGCGGTGACGGCGTCGGCGGAGGACAGAAGCCCGGCGGCGTTCTCATAGCCCACCTTCACCCAGGTGTTCATCAGCACGGGCCAGCTGAACATAAAGGCCCGGCCCGCCAGGGCGGGGTTGACAAAGTTCTGGCCCAGGCCGCCGAAAAGCTGCTTGACCAGCACAATGGCGAACAGGTCCCCCAGGATAATGGTCCAGTAGGGAATGGTGACCGGGCAGACAAAGGCCAGCAGCACGCCGGTAACCACGGCGGACAGGTCGTAAACCATCACAGGCTTCTTCATCAGGCGGCAGTAGCCCCACTCGAAAAACACGCAGGCGGCGGCGGACACCAGGGTCACCAGCAGCGCCCGGAAGCCAAAGAAGTAAATTGAGCCAATCAGGGCCGGGGTCAGGGCAATGAGCACATCCCGCATGATGGTCTGAGTCGTCACGCTGGAATGGGCGTGGGGAGAGCTGGAAATGGTCAGCTCATAAAAATATTTCATCTGTGCCATATCGCTCCACCTCCTTATTTCTTCGCCTTGGCGCTGGCATTGCGGATGACCTGCTTGGCCACCCGGAAGCCCAGCACCAGCGGCACGCTGGCGGGACAGTTGTAAGCACAGCTGCCGCACTCGATGCAGTCCATGATGTTGTTGGCCTTCATGTCCTCCACATCCTGGCTCTGGAAGGCCTTGTACATCATCACGGGCATCAGCTTCATGGGACACACGTCGATGCACTTGCCGCAGCGCAGGCAGTGGGGGGCGGCCACGGCGTAGTCGTTGCGCCTGCCCAGAACGGTGACGGCGTTGACACCCTTGATGGTGGGCACGCTGAGGTCGTACTGGGCCACGCCCATCATGGGGCCGCCGGAGAGGACCTTGTAGGGGTTCTCGGAGTGGCCGCAGGCCTCCAGCAGGGCGTTAAAGGAGGTGCCGATGGGCACCAGCAGGTTTTTCGGCTCCATGATGATGTCGCCGGAAACGGTGACAATCCGGTGAATCAGGGGCAGGCCGTCGTAGACCACGTCGTGAATGGCCTTGCAGGTGGCCGCATTGAACACGGCGCAGCCAACGGCGGCAGGCAGGCCGCCGGAGGGGACCTCCCGGCCGGTGACGGCGTAAATCAGTTGCTTTTCAGCGCCCTGGGGGTACTTGGCAGGCAGCACATCCAGGATGATGCTGTCGTCCCCCTGGGAGGCCCTTTGCAGGGCGGCGATGGCCTCGGGCTTGTTGTCCTCGATGCCGATGTGGCCCTCCTTCAGGCCGAAGATGCGCATGATAATCTTCAGTCCGGCAATCAGCTTCTCCGGCTGCTCCCGGCACAGCCGGTCGTCGGAGGTTATGTAGGGCTCGCACTCGCCGGCATTGACAATGACGGTGTCCACCTTGCCCACGCCGCCGGAGAGCTTGACGTGGGTGGGGAAGGTTGCGCCGCCCATGCCCACGATGCCGCCCTCCCGGATGATGCCGATCAGCTCGTCGTTGGTCAGCTTTTCCACATCCTCCTGAGAACGGGGCTTTACATCCTCGCACAGGGTATGCTGGTGGTCATTTTCAATGACCACGCTCAAAACATTGGTGCCGCTGGTGTGGGGCCGGGACTCCACGGCCTTGACCTTACCGGACACGGAAGCGTGGACCGGAACGCAAAGGCCCTGATTGTCGCCGATCTTCTGGCCAACGGTCACAAGATCGCCCTTTTTCACCAACGGCTTGCAGGGGGCGCCGATATGCTGGGACATGGGAATCACCACGATGTCAGGCTCCGGGAATACCGCAGTTTCCTTGTCGCAAGCGTACCACTTATTTTCTTTGGGATGGACCCCGCCGAAAAAAGAAAACGCCATAGTTCTTCACCTCTTTCAAATTTCGCGGACAAGTCCGCACTTTTCACAAGATACATCATACCGCATTTTCTCCCCTTTGTCCACCCCGTTTCAAGCAGAATCCACAAAAAATTTCTCATCGAGCCGTTTTTATCGATACAAAAAGACGGAATTGACCACGATTTCGAACTTTTTCCGCCAAAATTCCCGGGGCGTTCCGCCAAAAGGCGATATCGTTTACGCCCCAACCCCAAAGGGCCCGGAGGATGCAAAAAAATCCGTCGTTTCGATAAACTTTTACTGATTTAAGGCCATAACTTGCCCCGCCGCCGGTTTGGCCCCGGTTTGTCCCGTTTGTTTGTGTATTTTATCCAAATTTTACCGAATTTTCTGCTTTTGTTCAGTTGACTGCCGCCAACGTTTCTGTTATGATATAACCACCCAAATCAGAAGGGAGGAACCAATATGGATTTGGCTGTCATTATTTGGCTGGTGCTGCTGGTGGTGTTTCTGGCGGCGGAGGCCGCAACCGTGACCATGATCTCCCTGTGGTTCGCCGCAGGCGCCCTGGCTGCGCTGGTGGTGGCCCTGTTCCACGGGGCGCTGTGGCTCCAGATTGCCGTGTTTGTGGTGGTGTCTGCGGTGCTGCTGGCTGCTCTGCGGCCGCTGTCCCGGCGGCTTGTGGCCCCCAGGGCCGTCAAGACCAATGTGGACGCCGTCATCGGCGCCGAGGGCCTGGTCACCGAGGCCATCGACAACGTCACCGCCCAGGGTCAGGTAAAGCTGGGGGCCATGGTCTGGTCCGCCCGCAGCACCTCCGGAGACCCCATCCCCGTGGGCCAGCGCATCAAGGCAGACCGTGTCGAAGGCGTGAAGGTTTACGTCAGTCCCGCAGAAGTGTCCGTCGTTTAACAACATACAGGAGGTAAGAATATGGCATTTGTTATCATCGCACTGGTTATCATTGCATTTCTCATTGCCGTTCGCAGCATCCACGTGGTCCAGCAGTCCCGGGCCTATGTCATCGAGCGTCTGGGCGGCTTCCACACCGTCTGGGGCGTGGGCCTGCACTTCAAGGTCCCCTTCTTTGACCGCATCTCCCGGAAGGTATCCCTGAAAGAGCAGGTCCTGGACTATCCCCCCCAGCCCGTCATCACCAAGGACAACGTGACCATGCAGATTGACACCGTTGTCTACTTCCAGATTACCGACCCCAAGCTGTACGCCTACGGCGTGGAGCAGCCCATGGCCGCCATGGAGACCCTGACGGCCACCACCCTGCGTAACATCATCGGCGAGCTGGAGCTGGACCAGACCCTCACCAGCCGGGACGTGGTCAACACCAAAATGCGGGCCATCCTGGACGAGGCCACCGACCCCTGGGGCATCAAGGTCAACCGGGTGGAGCTGAAAAACATCCTGCCCCCCGCCGACATCCAGAGCTCCATGGAAAAGCAGATGAAGGCCGAGCGCGACCGCCGGCAGGCTATCCTCCAGGCCGAGGGCCAGAAGAAGTCCGCCATTCTGGTGGCCGAGGGCGAGAAGGAATCCGCCATTCTCCGGGCCACCGCCGAAAAGGAAGCCGCCATTTTGAAGGCCGAGGCCGAAAAACAGGCCGCCATCCTCCGGGCCGACGGCCAGGCCCAGGCCATTCTGGCCGTCCAGAAGGCCACCGCCGATTCCCTGGCCCTGCTGAACGAGAAGGCACCCAACGACTCCGTGCTGCGCCTGAAGGCCATTGAGGCCATGCAGAAGGTGGCCGACGGCAAGGCCACCAAGATTATCATTCCCAGCGAAATGCAGGGCCTGGTGGGTCTCGCCAACGGCATTGTGGAAGGTGTCAAGGAGTAATGGACCGCTTCGTCAAAGTTTATTCCCAGGGCATCGTGAGCGGCATGGAAATCTGGGTGGATAAGCAGACCGGCGTCAATTACCTGTTCCAATTCAACGGCAACAGAGGCGGCCTGACGCCCCTGCTGAACCGGGACGGCACCCCCGTCATCTCCCCCCTGCCCCTGAAAGAAGCATAAACCAACGGCCCCCACGGAAAGTGGGGGCCAATTTTTGCGCCGCACCCCCAATACCTTCCCCCGGGGGCCGCGCAGCCGTTGCCGCTTCAGCGGCTTACGGATGCGGCGTCCCCCTTGCGGGGAGAAGGTGGATTGCCGAAGGCAAGACGGATGAGGGATGGCGTGCACCTGGTTTTTAGTGAAGAGTGAATAGTGAAGAAGTAAGAGGTGAGGTATCGGCTTCGCCGATGAATTAAAATAAGTGGCGAAGCCACACCTTACATCTTCACTATTCACGATTACTTCTTCACTCATTTCTAAGTATCGCCATCCCTCATCCGCCCCCTTCGGGGGCACCTTCCCCCCGGGGGAAGGTTTTTATCAGTGCATCCGTTTTTCCGCCGCCCGGTACAGCTCCATCCCCGCCCAGGCCACCGGGAGCCACAAGCACGAATACAGCGGGCATATCTGCCCCAGGAAATTGCCCGGGAGGCTTCGGTAGTCCCAGACGGCGAAGTCCCGGTTCACCAGCAGCCCCGCCGCCAGCTCCACCGCCGTGATGGCCGCCGCCCCCAGCAGCAGCCGGGCCGCCAAAGGCAGCTCCCGCTTCCCGATTTTTCCCAGCAGCAGGAAGCACAGGCCCCCGGCGGCGAACATACTGCCATGGCTCCGGCCCCGCCAGAGCAGCTCCAGCCCAACATAGGCCCCGCCGCCCAGGGTGAAAAGCCCCAGCTTTTTCCATATTTTCAAAGAAATCACCTCAAAAGAAGGATTCCCAGTTTTTTCTTGGAAAAACCATAAAATAACACTTGACAAACGGGCTTCCTGCCGCTATAATAATGAAGCTGGTTTCGGCGGTGCCGAGATCATCTTGACCACATGGCGGCATAACTCAGTTGGTAGAGTAGCCGGTTCATACCCGGTATGTCATCTGTTCGAATCAGATTGCCGCTACCAGGCCCGTTGGTCAAGCGGTTAAGACACCGCCCTTTCACGGCGGTAACATGGGTTCGATTCCCGTACGGGTCACCATGCAAAAAAAGGCGGCTGCTAAAGCAGCCGTCTTTTTTTGCATGGTCCCGTACGGGAATCGAAAGGCCGTTAAGAAAACGTGCCAGTGGCACGTTTTTAGGCCGTGGGAGATTTCCCTGGGGCGCAGACGGCAGTCCGTAGGACTGTTGGCTGCGCCCCAGTATTTTTTCCCCAGCCCCTATCCCCCCGTCTGCCCCAGCAGGCTCACCAACCTGCCGAAGGCATCCTGCTCCCGCTGGGCCAGGGCCATGAACACCGGGCCACATTCCGGGTCGGCGGACCTGGCCATGTACTCCCCGGCCATGGTCCTGGCCCGGCGGCAGCTGCGCTCCAGCACCGGCCGCAGGCCGCTCTGGCCTCCCGGCACAGGCCCCTGCTTTCCCGGGGCCGCCCCCCGGAGCAGCTGGACCCCCCGCAGGCACGCCGCCGTGTCTTGGGCCAGCTCGTACAGGCGCTTGGCCTGGTCCCCGGCAGCGCCGGTGAGGTGGGCCGCCAGAAACCGGTAGTCCCCCGCCGCCTCCCGGGCGGCCTGGACCAGAGGCCGCAGGTCCTCCCGCTGGGGCTGGGGCCCCCGGCTCACCCGCTGCCAGACCCGGCGCTCCAGGCTTGCATCCATTTTCTCCACACGCATCCCTCCCCTACAGTATAGTCCCCCGGGCGCCTGATTTTTCCGAAAATGCTTCTCAGGTTTGCTCAAAAAACTGTAGGGCGGCCTGCCCTCAGGCCGCCGCCCATGTTTTCCTTTGGAAAACATGGGAAAGCGGATTGCATCGCAATGACAGGCTGCTTTATTTCGATAAACACATTTCCTAATATTGGGGCTTTCCTTTTTCGTTCATTTGTGCTATAATTAAAAAAACGAACGTAAGGAGGCGCCATTATGCCCAGAACCAGCAATAAGGCCCAGGAAATTATGGATTATGTAAACCAATTCATCGCCGAAAACGGCTTCTCCCCCTCCGTCCGGGAGATTGGCGCCGCAGTGGGCCTCAAGTCCACTGCCTCTGTCAGCTATCATCTGCAGGCCCTTCAGGACAAGGGCTTCCTCCAGGCCCCCGGGGCCAAGGGCCGCAAGCGGGCCCTGGTCACCGGCGTCCGGCCCGGGCAGATTCCCATTGTGGGCGTGGTCACGGCGGGCCTGCCCATTCTGGCGGTGGAAAACCAGGAGGGCACCATGCCCTGGAGCGACCCCCGCTGCTTCGCCCTCCGGGTCCGGGGGGACAGCATGATCAACGCCGGCATTCTCAGCGGCGACCTGGTGGTGGTGCGCCCCCAGGACACCGCCGACGACGGCCAGATTGTGGTGGCACGCATCGAGGACGAGGCCACCGTCAAGCGCCTGCGCCGCCGGGGCGGCGAAATCTGGCTCATGCCGGAAAACGACAGCTATTGCCCCATCGACGGCACCTTTGCCAAAATCATCGGCATCGTCAAGGGCGTTGTCCGGGAATATTGAGTTCCTTTGTAGGGGAGGGATATTATCCCTCCCGCCGAAAATCCAATGGGATTTTCGGGGAAACAACAGATTGCCATGCCAGTAGGGGAGGGTCACTGACCCTCCCGCCGAAAATCCGGCGAGGATTTTCGAATAAATCTAATGGGACTGAGCATTTAACAAAGTAATGCCGTGGACAATGAACCGACTTTCCAATAAGGAAAGCCGGTTGCGGCCCCCTGGCGGGGGCCGACGGGTGGGCGGTGCTCTGCGCAGCAGATGAAAATAGAACGATTGCCAGTGGCAATCGCTCCTTAATTTATAGTGACCCTCCCCTACAGGATGGTCGCTCTGTAAGCGGCCCCCTCGCCGGGGGCCGACGGGAGGGATATTATCCCTCCCCTACGGATATTTTACATTTTGTCCGCAGGCTGTGAAAAAAAGTACTTGACAAACGGACACTTTTGTTGTTTAATAGGCATAACATAGTTTTGAAACCAGTGAAGCGGGAGTAAAACCAGGGTGCGCATCCACAGAGAGCTCCGGGGGCTGAGAGCGGAGCGAAAGGCGATCTGGCAAATGGGCCGCTGAGGGCAGGGAGAACGGGTTCGCCCAAGTATCCTCTGACGCATTGCCAGCGTTACGGGCAGACGGCGTGCTTGCGCCGTGATGAGGCGGCCGATTCATCGGCAAACAAGGTGGTACCGCAGAAGCATTTTCTGTCCTTGTTCCCTTCGGGGAACAAGGGCTTTTTTCATTTTAACACACTCGCAGGGCAGCCTCCAACTGGAACGTCGAAAACCGCTTCGGCTGACGCCGACGGCGGCCTGGGGGCAGGCCGCCCTACAGATGGGTCAAACTTTGGAAAGGGGAAATTGTTATGACAAAAGCACCCGGCAGGCGATGGCGGGGCTGACCGTCCGACCGTCCGACCAACCAACATCTGAAAAGGAGAATTTGTTATGAAAAAGATGATTTGTGTTATGTTAACTCTCGTAATGGCCCTCTCGATGCTCACCGGCTGCGCCGCCAAGGACGGCGGGGTCAAGAAAATCGCCATTGTCCAGCAGGTGGAGCACTCCTCCCTGGATGAAATCTGCGCCGCCATTCAGACCCGTCTAACCGAGCGCATTGCCGAGGCCGGCATGACCGACTCCGTGGAAATCCAGGTCTTTAACGGCCAGGGCGACACCGCCGTGCTGGGCCAGATCGGCGCCCAGGCCGTAGGCGACGGCTGCGACCTGCTGATTCCCATTGCCACCACCGCCGCCCAGTATATGGTCACCGCCGCCGAGGGCAAGAACATTCCCATTGTCTACGCCGCCATTTCCGACCCGGAGACCGCCGGTCTCACCGGCCTTTCCAACGTCACCGGCGTGTCCGACGCGCTGAACACCCCCTTCATTCTGGACATGATGCTCGCCGTCCAGCCGGACATCCAGACCGTGGGCCTGCTCTACAGCAACTCTGAGGACAACTCCGCCACCCCCATTGCCCAGGCCAAGGAATATCTGGACAGCAAGGGCATCGCATACCTTGAAAAAACCGGCACCACCGCCGACGAGGTCATCGCCGCCGCCTCCGCCATGGTGGATCGGGTGGACGCCGTGTTCACCCCCACCGACAACAAGATTATGGCCGCCGAAAGCGCCGTGGCCGAAATTCTGAACGCCGCCGGCATCCCCCACTACACCGGCGCCGACTCCTTCGTCCTCTCCGGGGCCTTCGCCACATGCGGCGTCAACTACACGGAGCTGGGCTATAAAACCGCCGACATGGCCTTCGACATCCTCCAGGGCGGGGAAATCACCCCCTTCCACGTGATGGAGGGCGGCATCATCACCGTCAACACCGAAACCGCCCAGGCCCTTGCCCTGGACTACGCCCCCTTCGCCGCCATGGCAAACACCGTCAAGGAGGTCGTCACGGGGGAATAATGTAAAAGAAAGCATCGCACCCTCAAAACCTTCCCCCGGGGGGAAGGTGGCCGAGCGTAAGCGAGGTCGGAAGAGGAACGGCGATATGTTAAACATTGCATATACCGCCATTTGTGCGTACAAATGATAAGATTTCGCCGTTCCTCTTCCGTCAAAGTCCGCCTTGCGTCGGCCTTTGCCACCTTCCCCCCGGGGGAAGGTTTTGGACGGCGCAAGACGTAAGACAAGGAGCAAACAACCATGATTTCATCCGCCGTTCTTTTCAGCGCCCTGGAGCTGGGGTGCATTTACGCCCTGGTGGCCCTGGCGCTGTTTCTCAGCTTTCGGGTGCTGAACATCGCCGACATGACCACCGACGGGTCCTTCACCCTGGGCTGCGCCGTGTCCGCCACTGTGGCGGTGGCGGGGCACCCCTTTCTGGCCCTGCCTGCCGCCATGGCCGCCGGGGCCTGCGCCGGGGCCGTCACCGCCGCTTTGCAGACCAAGCTGAAAATTCCCTCCATCCTCGCCGGTATCATCACCAACACCGGCCTTTACACCGTGAATCTGGCGGTGATGGGCTTTTCCTCCAACGTCAACATGATGAAAAACCCCACCGTCTTTACCGCCATGCAGCCGCTGCTGGGCCAGCTTTACAAGCTGCTGCCCACCGCCCTGGTCACCGCCCTGGCGGCTGCCCTGCTGGTGGTATTTCTGAACACCCGGCTGGGGCTGTCCATCCGGGCCACCGGGGACAATCCGGATATGGTCCGGGCCTCCTCCATCAACACCGGCTTCACCATCACCGTGGGCCTGTCCGTTGCCAACGCCCTGACGGCCCTCAGCGGGGCGGTGCTGGCCCAGTACCAGAAAACCGCCGACATCAGCCTGGGCTCCGGCATGGTGATTATCGGCCTGGCCTCCCTCATCATCGGCGAGACCATTCTGCCCCACGGGAAGCTGTGGCGCAGGGCCCTGGGGGCCGTGCTGGGCTCCATCCTCTACCGGTTCATCATGGCCCTGGCCCTGCGGCTGGACCTGCCCAGCGAATGTCTGAAGCTGATTTCCGCCGCCATTGTGGCTCTGGCCATCGGCCTGCCTGCCATCCGCCGGCCCAAAGTGAAAGGAGGCGCCCAATGCTGACTCTGCAAGGCATCTGCAAAACCTTCAACCCCGGCACCGTCAATGAAAAGCGGGCGCTGAACAACGTAAGCCTCCACCTGGAGGCCGGGGATTTTGTCACCATTCTCGGCTCCAACGGGGCGGGCAAGTCCACCCTGTTTGCCTCCATCGCCGGGGCCTTCCCGGTGGACGAGGGCCGCATTCTTCTGGACGGGGAGGACATCACCGGCCAGCCGGACTACCGGCGCAGCAAATACATCGGCCGCCTGTTCCAGGACCCCCTGAAGGGCACCGCCCCCAACATGACCATCGAGGAAAATCTGGCCCTGGCCTACCTCCGGGCATCGGAGCGCCGGTCCCCCTTCTCCATGGTCACGGGTGCCGACCGGCGGAACTTCCGGGACCGGCTGTCCCTGCTGGAGCTGGGGCTGGAGGACCGGATGAACCATCCCGTGGGTCTGCTCTCCGGCGGCCAGCGCCAGGCCCTGACCCTGCTGATGGCCACCCTGGTGACCCCCAAGCTGCTGCTGCTGGACGAGCACACCGCCGCCCTGGACCCGGCCACAGCGGCGAAGGTGCTGTCCCTCACCCAGAAAATCGTAGCCGAAAACCGCATCACCTGTCTGATGATTACCCACAACATCCCCTCGGCCCTGGCCTTGGGCAACCGGACCATGATGATGAAGGACGGCCGGGTGGTGTTCGAGCTGTCCGGCGAGGCCAGGCAAAAGGCCACCGCCGAGGACCTGCTGAAGGCCTTCCACAGCCAGGGCATGAGCTCCGACCGGGTGCTGTTCAGCGCAGAATAAAATTGAATACTGTAGGGGAGGGTCACTGACCCTCCCCCATTGGTTTGTATTGACTATAGCTATAGAAGGAAAAATGAACTGCTTGGTGCTATGCACCAAGCAGAGGGAGGCGGATTGCCACGCCAGTCTGAGGACTGGCTCGCAATGACATTCTAAATTTTTTGATGCTATGAAAATCCCCTTCGACCGGCACAAAAGCGTGGATTGAAGGGGATTCTTCATTTTCTTCCACGAATCAGCAGCATCATGGGCCGCTTTTGCTCCTCGGGCATGAGGGGGAGCATTTCCGCCGAGGGGCGGGCCTCCTCCAGGGCCTCCAACGTGAAGCCTGCCTTCAGCAGACCCATGACGATGGTTTGCAGGGTGTGGTGCTGCTTTTCCACCTGGCAGCCCAGAAACACAGTCTGGCGGGGGCCCTCGATGTAGTAATCGTCCACCGGCCAGCACTGGGGGCGGCCCTCCCGGTCGTAAATCCAGTCCTCCCGGACCCCGGCGGTGAACACCGGATGCTCAATGTTGAACACCAGCACCCCGCCGGGCTTTAAGGTTCGGTGGATTTTATGGAAAATATCCGCCAGGTCCGCCACATAGTGCAGCACCAGGTTGGACACCACAGCGTCCCACTGCTCCGCCGGGTATTCGTATTCCTCCAGGCCGCAGAGCCGGTAGGTGGGGCCGGGGTTCCGCTGCTCAGCCGCTGCCAGCATTTTTTCGCTGGCATCAATGCCCAGCACCCGGACCGCCCCATGGTCCAGGGCATAGCCGCAGTGCCAGCCGTAGCCGCAGCCCAGGTCCAGGACGGCCTTCCCTGCCATGTCCGGCATCAGCCCTTCCAGCTGGTGCCACTCTCCCGCCCCTGCCAGCCCCTGGGTACTGCGGGACATTTTGGCGTATTCGCCAAAGAATGTTTCATTGTCGTAAATCATAAAACTCCTGAATGACTTCTTTTTCAAATTTTCTCTGCTGCGCTCCCCCCTTGGGGGAAGTCGAGATGAAGAAGGGCATCCCCCTGTTTGCGCTGTTCCGCAGGCAGACACCCTTCATCCGTCATGGCCCCAGGCCATGACAGCTTCCCCCCAGGGGGAAGCCTTTTTTAGTTGCCTTTTCTGGCCTCCACTTCCTCGGACACCATGATGGAGCGCAGGATTCCGTAGGCATCGTAGCGGGTGTCGGCGGAGTCGGAGAGGAATACCAGGCGGATTTCCTTTTCCTCCAGCTCCGTCATGTTGGCCTTGGACTCCACGCTGTTGGGGTCCACATCCAGCAGGCACATCCGGCACCGGCCCTCGGGCAGCTGGAAGGAGGGGGAATCCACGCAGAAGGTCAGCACAAAGTCCTCGGCGGCGCAGGCCTCCATCAGCTTGGTGGCCGCCGTCTGGAGGGCGGCATCCTTGTCCCCCTCGAAGATATACTTGTCGGAGGTGGGGAACCGGAAGTCCGCCAGCATCACCTCGTTGAAGCCCAAATCCTTCAGCTCCAGGGCGACGGAGCTGATCCAGTTGGTGGTGGAGGAGTTGGTGGGGTCCAGCCAGTACATACCGTCCTCGTCCATCCACAGTCCCGCCCGGCTGAGCATATACAGGCCGCTGGTGACGTGGTTTTCGCCGAAGGTCCGGTCCCGGAAGGCGCTGATTCGGGCGATGGTGTAAAAGCCCTTGGTTTTCAGCCGCTCCACCAGCTTGGCCACCGCCGCAATGTCGGTGCTGGCGGAGGTCAGGGAGTCGTTGAGGTTGGACTCGTAGAAGAACGAGCCGAAGGGGCCCTTCATATCAATCATCACAGCGGTCCCCGCCGGGAGCCGCTCGATGTTGGTCAGCACCGTTGCCATGTCCTTCTGGAACATTTCGCTGGTGATATAGTAGCCGTTCAGCTGCTCCATTTCGTTGCCGGTGTTGATGGCATCGGCGCCCTCGTTGAAGAAGATGGAAATATTCTCCTCCGCCTGAGGGGGCACGGCCACCTGACCGGTGAGGCCGTAGGAGGACTGCTCAAAGTCCAGGCTCACGCCCTCGTCACTGTAGACCACATACCGCTGGAGCCAGATGACCCAACACAGCCAAAACACCACCGTCACCAGCACCAGCACGCCGAGAACGGTCCCGATTCGTTTCAGTACCCGCCGGGTACGATAAGGGATAGACATAGGTTTCTCCTTATGATTTTATTTAATGTAAGACAGAGCATCCAAACCTTCCCCCGGGGCTGCGCAGCTGTTGCCGCTTCAGCGGCTTACAGATGCGGCGTCCCCCTTGCGGAGAGAAGGTGGCCGAGTGCAGATGAGGGCGACGCTCATTATGAGCGGTGCGGTAGGGCGAATACCTTCCCCCGGGGGGAAGGTGGCATCCTGTTCCAGTGCGCACACTGGGACAGGATGACGGATGAGGAATGCGGGAAGGAACCTACGTTGACAGATGCGTTCGTGCGTAGAATATGTTAAGATTCAGCAGGCACTTACGTATTCAACACATAACGTTACCGCCCGCATTCCTCATCCGCCCCAGTGTAGCGACACTGGGGCACCTATTAAATTAAGGTATGGTTGCCACCGGCAACCATTGGTATTTTTATCTGCTGCGCAGAGCACCACCCCCGGGGGAAGGTTTTGGGGTGCATTCGTTTACCAGCCTGCCACCACGCAGCGCCAGTCCTCTTTGGCCTTGACCTGGGTAATGCGCAGGCCCGCTTCGGTGAGGGTTTTTTTTACGTCCTCCAGCCGGGTGTCCAGAATGCCGGAGCAGATAAGGGTGGTATTCTCCCCCAAAAAGTCCGGCAGAATGGGAGCCAGGCCGATAATCACATCGGCCACGATGTTCACCAGCACCAAATCGTAGCTTCCGGCGGACAGGGATTCCATCAGGGCCTTATCCTCGGTGACGTTGCCGGTCAGGGCGGTGAAGGCATCGGTGATGCCGTTGTAGGCGGCGTTTTCCCGGGCGATGTCCTCGGCCTTGGGGTCGATGTCCACGCCCACGGCGCTCCCGGCCCCCAGGGCCAGGGCGGTGATGGACAGAATGCCGCTGCCGCTGCCTAAGTCCAGGCAGCGGTAGCCGGGCCGGACCACCTCCTCCATGGTCTCCATGACCATCTGGGTGGAGGGATGGGCCCCGGTGCCGAAGGTCAGGCCCGGGTCCAGAATCACCCTTGTCCGGTCCGTGGGCTCCTGGGCCAGCCAGCAGGGCAGCACCACCAGGTTTTTCCCCACCTCCTGGGGGGGATAGCTGTCCTTCCAGCTCTCGGACCAGTCGGTGTCCGGCAGGGGCTGGACGGTCATGGGCAGGCCCAGCTCTTTGACCGCCGCCTCCAGCCGCTCCATGCCCGCCCGGTCGTCGTCCTCCAGATACAGCTTCACCCGGGACAGGCCCTGGAGCTGCTGCTGCAGGTTTTCGTCAATGTAATCCCAATAGGCCCGGTTTTCCTCCAAAAAGGTCTCAAACTCCCCCTGGTCCTCGATGACCAGGTCGGAAAAGCCCCGGGCGGTCAGCCCCGCCACAGCGGCGCCAATCTGCCTGGGCGTGGTTTCAACGGTGATTTCCAGCCATGCCATGGCGGTCAGCCTCCTGATTTCAAAATTCCTACCTTATATATTATCGTAAAACAAGAAAAATGGCAACAGAAAAAGTCTAAATTTTTTGTGTACCACTTCCTATTTTCGGAAATTTGGTATATAATACTAATTACGTGTGCTGATTTCCAGTTTTGACGCACCCGTAGGGCGGCCTGACCGCAGGCCGCCACGCATTTCCCATATGGGAAATGCGAATGGGAAACGGATTGCTACAGCCAGCGCCCGGCACTGGCTTCGCAATGACATGATTCCATACGTTTAGCACTCAGTCATCCAACGTTGTGGCGGCCTGAGGTCAGGCCGCCCTACGGTGCTGTGATATGTTTAAGGAGAAGATTATGATGCAAACCATTTCCCTTCTGCCCGGGGTTACCCTGCGGTGCTTCCGGGACAGCCGGTTCAAGCAGGGGTGTCTCAGCTTTCAGCTGGTGCAGCCCATGTCCGGCGCTGCCGCCCCCCGGAATGCCCTGCTGCCCACGGTGCTGCTCCGGGGCACCCGGGCCCACCCGGACCTGCGGGCCATCACCCAGCGCTTAGACGAGCTGTACGGTGCCTCCGTCTCCCCCCTGGTCCGCCGGGTGGGGGACTACCAGACCACCGGGCTGTACTGCGGCTTCATGGACGACCGGTTTGCCCTGCCCGGGGACCGGGTGCTGGGGCCTATGATTGCCTTTTTGCAGGAGCTGCTCCTGGATTTTCCCCAGGAAAACGGCGGCTTTCTCCCTGCCTTCGTGGAAAGCGAGAAGAAAAACCTGATTTCCACCATCGAATCCGAGCGCAACGACAAGCGCATCTACGCCATGAACCGGATGCTGAAAACCATGTGCCGGGAGGACAGCTTCGGCATTCCCCGGCTGGGGGAGCCTGCCCAGGTGGCGGCCATCACCCCGGAGGACCTGCTTTCCCACTACAGCCTCAGCCTCACCGCCAGCCCCATCCAGCTTTTCTACGTCGGCCCCGCCCAGCCCCAGGCGGTGGCGGAGCTGCTGATGCCCCTGCTGTCCCGGCTGGACCGGAACGCTGCCCCCCTTGCGCCCCAGTCCGCCTTCCGGCCCTGCCGGGGCGGGTACGTCAGCGAACGGCTGGACGTGTCCCAGGGGAAGCTGTGCATGGGCTTCACCACTCCCATCACCTGCCGGGACCCCCGGTTCCCCGCCATGCAGGTGATGAACACCGTGCTCGGTGCCGGAATGACCTCCAAGCTGTTTATGAACCTCCGGGAGAAGCTGTCCCTGTGCTACTCCATCGGCTCCAGCTACCACAGCTCCAAGGGAATTGTGGTCCTGTCCGCCGGCATCGACTTTGACAAGGAGGCCCTGACCCGGGAGGAGAGCCTGCGCCAGCTGGCCGCCTGCCAGGCCGGGGACATCACGGACCGGGAGCTGGAGGCTGCCAAGGCCGCCATTGTCTCCTCCCTGCGCTCCACCCACGATTCCCCGGGCTCCATCGAGGGCTACTACGCCACCGCCGCCTTAAGCGGCTTGGACCTGAGTCCCCAGCAGTACATGGCGGCAGTGGAGGCCGTGACCAAGGACCAGGTGGTGGCCGCCGCCAGCACACTGAGCCTGGACACCACCTATTTTCTGAAAGGAGAGAGCCAATGAACCCGACCGATTACCCCGAGCTGGACGAAACCGTTTACCTGGACCGGCTTTCCAACGGCCTGACGGTGGCGGTGGTCCCCCGGACCGGCTTCAGCAAGAAGCTAGCCTATTTCGTCACCGACTTTGGCTCCATCCACCTGGATTTTACCCTGGATGGGGCGGAATATCACGTGCCCGCCGGTGTGGCCCACTTTTTGGAGCATAAAATGTTCGACCTGCCCGGGGACCGGGACGTGTCGGCGGAGTTTGCGGCTCTGGGGGCCATGGTCAACGCCTTCACCAGCTACGACCTCACCGCCTACTATTTTTCCTGCACCGAGCATTTTGACCAGTGCCTGCGGCTGCTGCTGGAATTTGTGTCCACCCCCTATTTTACAGAGGAAAGCGTCCAAAAGGAGCAGGGCATCATCGACCAGGAGATTGGCATGAACCTGGATGCCCCGGACACGGTGGTGTTTGAAAATCTGATGGAGGCCCTGTACCGGACCCACAAGGTCCGCCTGCCCATTCTCGGCACCAGCGAAACCATCCGGGAAATCACCCCGGAGGTGCTGAACGCCTGCCACCGGGCCTTTTACACCCCGGGCAACATGATGCTGTGCGTGGTGGGGGACGTGGACCCGGCGGCGGTGGCCCGGGCGGCCCTGGAAATTCTGGGCCCCCAGCCCCGGCCTGTGGGGAAGAAGCTGCCCATGGAGGCCGAGGCCATGACCGCCGGGCAGCCCCTGGTCACCGCCAGCTTGGAAGTTGCCATGCCCATGTTCAGCCTGGCCTTCAAGGCCCAGCCTCTGGACAGCGGCGACGAGGCCATCCGCCGGGAGCTGGTGGCGGACCTGGCCGCCGAGGCCCTGTTCGGCGAGTCCTCGGCCCTGTATCTGCATCTTTACGAGGAAGGAATCATCGACTCCTCCTTCGGCGGCGGCTTTGAGACCATCGACGGCTGCGCCATGCTCATGTGCTCCGGCGACAGTGACGAGCCTGAGGCCGTCCGGGAGGCGGTTATCGCCCGGGCCGGGGAGCTTGTCCGGGAGGGCATCCCGGAGGAGGCGTTTCTCCGGCTCAAGCGCAGCGCCCTGGGCCGCCGGATTCGCAGCCTTGACAGCTTCGACGCCACCTGCTTTCGCATCTGCGCCTACCACTTTTCCAAATTCGACTACTTCCGCTTCCCGGAGCTGTACCGCAGCATCCAGGCGGAGGAGCTGCGGTGCTTTCTGGCCCAGGTGGTCCGGGCCGAGGCCGCCAGCCTGTCCATCATCTATCCTGTGAAAAAAGAGGAGATTTTATGAGCAACGCCTATTTTGCCAACATCACCTTTCCCACCTTCGGCATCGACGTAAACCCCGGCCGGGTGCTGATGGAGGTGGGGGGCTTCCACGTGTACTACTACGGGGTGGTCATCGCCTTCGGCCTGTTCCTGGCGGTGATTTACGCCATGATTCGCTGCAAGTCCTTCGGCCTGAAGCAGGACGACATTCTGGACGGGGTCCTGTGGGTCACCCCCTTTGCCATCGTCTGCGCCCGGGCCTACTATGTCATCTTCTCCTGGGCGGACTATGCCAAGGAGCCCATCACCGCCCTGTACATCTGGGAGGGAGGCCTGGCCATTTACGGCGGCGTTCTGGGGGCCATTGTGGGCATTCTGGTGCTGTGCCGGGTGAAAAAGCTGAAGGTGGCCGCCGTGCTGGACATTGTGCTGCTGGGCTTTCTCATCGGCCAGTCCATCGGCCGGTGGGGCAACTTCTTCAACCGGGAGGCCTTCGGCGCGCCCACAGAGTGCTTCATGCGCATGGGCCTGCTGAACACCGAAACCGGCCTGACCGAATACTACCACCCCACCTTCCTGTATGAAAGCCTGTGGAACGCCGTGGGCTTTTTCGGCCTGCACTTCCTGTCCAAGCACCGCCGGTACGACGGCCAGATTGCCCTGGGCTACGCCGCCTGGTACGGCCTGGGCAGGGCCATCATCGAGGGCCTGCGGATGGACAGCCTGTACTGGGGCCCCTTCCGGGTCAGCCAGGTCCTGGCCGCCCTCAGCTGCCTCACCGCCACCGCCATCCTGATCTACCAGAGCTTCCAGCCCCACAACCCGGCAAACCTGTTCGTCAACCGGAAGGTGGAGGAAGTAAAAGAGGAAGAGAAAAAATAAATATGCTTATCGGGCTAACGCAGCAAAGCCTCCCCTGTGTAAGGGGAGGTGGGCGGCGAAGCCGCTCGGAGGGGTTGTTCTGCCGCACTTCCCCATAGTACCGTGTTACCGGCTGCTCAATATTGGGAAGTTTTTCAACCCCTCAGTCACGGCTGTGCCGTGACAGCTCCCCTTACACAGGGGAGCCTTTGGCCCGTGCCATGCTTGCTTGCCGAGTAGAGTCGATAAGCACAAAAAATCCTCCGTCGGGCGGCCTGAGGGCAGGCCGCCCGACTGCGCTTGACTTTTCACCCCCGGCCCATTATAATAACTTTATCAATCATCCCCGGAGGACAGACGCTGTGACCCGTTAATACCCTTCTCATGTTCCGAAAAGCAAGCCGCCGCTGACGGCTTTGTTTTGATGCAACGATGAGAAAGGGTATTTTTATGCAAAAAATCAAAAAATTCGACTGCTATGACGGTCTCTGCCTCTGCCAGGGACTTGTTTTCTACGCCCCGGCGGCTCTGCTGGTGCGGACCCAGGCGGGGCTGACCCTGTCCCAGTTTTTCCTGTTGCAGGGGCTTTTGTCCGCTGCCACCTTCTTGGGGGAGGTCCCCACGGGCATTCTCACCGACCGGATTGGCTACCGGCGGACCCTGGTGCTGGCCCAGGGGGCGATGCTGCTGGCGCGGGGACTGCTGCTGGCGGCCTTTCTGCTGAGAAAGCCCTGGCTGTTTGTTCCGGAAGCCCTGCTGGAGGGGCTGTGCTTCTGCTTTTCCTCCGGCACCGCCGATGCCTACCTGTATGAGGCCTTTGGCGAGGCGGCCTATCTCCCCAAAACCGCCCACTCCGCCAACTGGGGGACCGCTGGGTTTCTTGCCAGCACCCTGGCCTACGCCGGTATCTACCGCTTCTTCGGCATCCCCGGGCTGCTGGTGGGGACCCTTTGCTCCTCCGCCGCCGCCCTGGTCTTTGCCCTGGGGCTGCGGCCAGATGAGCGGCGGTCCGCCCACTGCCCGGTTCCCAGGCTGCCCGAAATGGTCCGGCTGCTGGGCCGGGGGCGGCATTTTGTGGCCTTGGGTGCGGTGTTTTCCGTGGCCGGGCTGCTGATAAACTTCTTTTATGTCCACAAGCTGCTGGACTGCGGCGTGGACGCCGGGTGGATGTCCCCCCTCATTCTGGGCTACTCCCTGGTGGGGATGCTGGCAAAGTGGGTCCTCGCCGCTCTGGACCGGTTCCCCCGGGGCCGGATGGTGGGCATTTTCTGCGCTCTGGCAGCGGCGGCCATGGGGGTCCTGGGCTTTGTCAACCGCATTCTGCCCGCTGCCGCTGTGATGCTGGTGCTTCCCCTGCTGCTGGATGTGCCCGGCTGCTGGGCCGGTGCTCTGGAAAACGCCTTTGTGGACCGCCTTGGCCTGGGGGACAGCCGGGCCGCCGCCCTGTCCACTCTGAGCATGGGCGCAGACCTGGTGGAAATCCTGGCCCTTTTCGCCTCCGCCGCCCTCACCGCCGCCGGCCCGGAGCTGTGCTTCCCCGCCGTAGGCCTGATGCTGCTGGGGTGCGGGGCGTGGTTTTTCCTGTCCCCCTTCGGCGACTCAGAATAACAGCATATCCAAAAAATCCCCGGAAGAATTGATCTTCCGGGGCATTTTTTATTGGCTTTCATTCACAGCAGCGGACAAATAATTGAAATAGTCCCGGTCCAGGACCTGGGAGGAGTAGCGGATTTTGTACTGGACCAGCTGGCTGACCCAGCTGATATAGTCCTGAGTGGCGGCGGGGGCGCCGTCGGTGGGGAGGAACTCTCCGGTGGAGGCGTTGAAGTAGCCCAGGTCTGTTTTCCAGCTGAAATTGGGCCACAGCACCAGAGGCTCTGCGCCGGAGAACACGTCCCGGCCCACCAGCAGCCGGGAGTCGTAGTCCAGGCCAAAGAGGTTTAAGAGGGTGGGCAGAATGTCCAGGCTGTAGGTGGGCTCGGACACCACAATGTCCCGGCCCTCCAGGCAGGGGCTCCACAGAATCAGGGCGTTGTGCTCATGCTCCATGGAGTTGGTGCTCTTGTAGCCGTACAGCTCGTCCAGGCAGTTGCCCTGGCCCGAGGGGCTCTTGGTGTTTTCCAGGCCGTAGGGGAAGTGGTCCGGGGAGATGACGATGACCGTATCCTCCAGAATCCCCGCCTCCTCCAGCTGGCGCACCATGGAGGCCATGGCCTTTTCCAGCTCCAGGTTGGCGGCCATGTAGCATTTCAGGGGCTCAGACCAGGTCTTGCCGGTTTTCTCGCAGAAGGCCGCCACCTCATCGTAGTTCTTCCGGGCCATGGCGTTGGTTTTCTGGGAGTAGGTGGAGTGGCCGCTGACGCTCATATAGTACAGGTTGAAGGGGGTGTGGTCCAGGTGCTTGGGGATGGTGAAGTCAATCATCTCCAAATCGCTCTGGGGCCAGACTCCGGTCACGCCCTCCTCCATGCCGTTGCCGTAGCCCATGAAATAGTCATAGCCCAGGAAGGGATGGTTTTTGTTCCGGTCGTAGTATTTGTAGTCGTTGTTGTGGTAGGCCGCCGAGGAATAGCCCTGCTTTTGCAGCTGCTTGCCCATGGTCAGGAACAGGTCCTGCTGGTGGGCCTCCAGCATACACGAGCCGCCGTTGGTGGGCACCAGCCCCACCAGGTTGGAAAACTCCCCGGAGGTGGTTCCGGCCCCCCACTTGGGCTGGTAGAAGTCGTCAAAGCGGACTCCCTGATTGGCCAGGCGGTACAGCGTGGGGGTCAGCTCCGGGTCGATGACCTCCTTGGCGAAGGCCTCGGCGGTAATGAAAATCAGGTTTTTCCCCTGGAAAAGCCCGGTGTATTCGTTCTTTTTGGTGGGCTCCACTGCACCCACCCCCTGGTGAATCTGGGCGATGAGGCTGTTGGATTCGGCGGCCGCCAGAGCGTCAAAGTCGTAGAGCTTGTTTTCGCCGTAGTCGATGACCGCAGGCTCCGTTTCGCCGCTGGGCGGGGTGGTCTCCGCCTCGGTGGGCTCTGCCGGCGGCGCAGGCGGCAGCAGGGGACCCGGGTCCTCCTGCTGCTGGCCGCCGCCCAGGTCCAAAACCGCAGCCACATGAAGGCCGAAGGCGTTGACAGCGCTTTCATACTGATAGGTCTCCCCCAGCCGGGCGGCGTCGGCAGGCCGGGCCTGGACCATGGTAAAGCCCAGGCCATAGGCGGCCAGCGCCAGCACCAGCGTCAGCCACCTTGTCCGCCATTGGGTCCGGACCGGCCGGGCCAGCAGGGCATAGCTCAGCGCAGGCAAAAGCATCAGCGCAATGCGCCACAGCCCCCGGACGACCAGCGTCAGAGCGTCCCCGGCAAAGCCGGTGGCCACACCGCCTGCCCCCCGGAGGATGGTAATGGGGGACATGAAGGTCTGGAAAAACTGCCAGACAAAGAAGGACACCAGGTAGCAGGCGGCAACCGCCACCAGCAGCACCACCGTGACCGCCTTGCCCCAGGCCCCTCGGCCCAGGAAGCTGACCACCTGGCCCAGCAGGCAGCCAAAGCCCAGCGCCAGCACCAGCACCGTCAGGAATCTGGCCGGAAGCAGGGCCTCCGCCGTCCACAGGTGCAGCAGCCCCTCGCAGAGCACCGCCGTCACAACGGCAGCCAGCCACCCGGGGATGGGAAATTTGGGAAGTTTTTTTCTCATATAAGGTTCCTTTTTCGCAGTCTCTGTAGGGGAGGGTCAGTGACCCTCCCGCCGATTTGCAGCAGGCAAATCGGGCGATGCCAAGCATCGCAAATAACTTAGTTGTTTCTGAATTTGCGATTCTCTGCCGGGAGAAACCCGTTTTACTGGGTGTCTCCGCCGCCGGGGGCCTTGGGCTTTCTGCGGCGGTAGTTGGGGCGGCGGCGGGGCTTGGACGGGGCGTCGCCCTCGGTCCGGGGGGCGGCATCGGTCTTGGGTGCGTCGGTCCGGGGCGGTTCCTGCTTGGGGGCCTCCTGCTTGGGGGCCTTGGGCTTGTCCTGGCGGGGGCGGCTGTCTCCCCGGCGGCGGCGGGAGCGGCGGGCGGGGGTCTTTTCCTCCTCCGGCTCCGGCTGCACGGGGGCGGGGACCTCCTCTACAATCTGCTCGGTGCTGTAGCGGAAGCGGATGGGCTCCAGGTGCATAGCCTCCTCCTGGACAGGCTTGGCCGGCCGCTTGCCGGAGCCGGAAATGGGGGCCAGGTCCGCCGGGATGGGGAGATCGTTCTTCCTGGCCTTGCCGTTTCGCAGCACCGCAATGTCGGTGTTGGCAAAGACGGAGATGGTCTCCGGGTTCTCCTCCATGCGCACCTTCACCCGCTGGCGCAGCAGGTCCAGGTCCACCACGGTGCCCCGGCCCTCGGGGGTGTCCACGAAGGAGTCGGCCTTGGGGGAGGAGCGAATCAGGTCCTCGTAGGCATCCTGCTCGTATTTCAGGCAGCACATGAGGCGGCCGCAGGTGCCGGAAATTTTGGTGGGGTTCAGGCTGAGATTCTGGGTCTTGGCCATTTTGATGGACACCGGCTGGAAATCGTCCAGGAAGCTGGCGCAGCAGAAGGGCCGGCCGCAGATGCCCAGGCCTCCCACCATCTTGGCCTTGTCCCGCACGCCAATCTGCCGCAGCTCGATGCGGGTGTGGAACACCGAGGCCAGATTTTTCACCAGCTCCCGGAAGTCCACCCGCTCGTCGGCGGTGAAGTAGAACAGGATTTTGCTGCCGTCAAAGGCGCACTCGGCGGACACCAGCTGCATATCCAGGCCATGGTCCCCAATTTTCTGCATACAGACCTCGTAGGCCCGCTTTTCCCTGGCCCGGTTTTCGGCGATGATCCGCTCGTCCTGGGCGTTGGCCCGGCGCAGGACCTTCCGCAGGGGGGCCACCACCTCCTTGGGGGGAATTTTGTGGTTTCCCCCGGCGCAGGTGCCGAACTCCGCCCCCCGGGCGGTGTCGATGATCACATGGTCGCCGGTTTGAAAGCTGGCCCCGTCGGGGTCAAAAAAATAAATCTTCTGCCCGGGGCGGAACTGGATGTCCACCACCTCAACAGCCTCAGGCAGGCTTTTTGTTTCTTCCATGAATTTCTCCTTATATCCTCGGCCACAGGGCCGTTTCATTCACAATGACACATATCACGTAGGGAACGGATTTATCCGTTCCGCTGATTTGCGCTTCGCAAATCAGAAAATTGGTCCCCAACGGGGGATGGGCGGACCTGCGGCTTTGCCGACGGAACGGATAAATCCGTTCCCTACGGCGCTACCGTAAAGCCCAGGCAAGATACCCGCACACAGCGGCGGGGGAGACGTTGGCGGCGGTGTAGTCCCGGGCCTTGCGCAGGGCCTGGGCGGCGGCGTGAAGCTCCGGGCCGCTTCTCATCCGGGACAGCTCCCGGGCCAGGGGCGAGGCCGCATGAAGGCCGGACCGGCTGACCAGGGCGCTTTCCGTCAGCTCCAGCCAGGCGGCCAGTATCTCCTGCAAAGCGTCCCGCTTCCATTTTTCCATGGGCACCAGGGTCTGCACCAGCGCCAGAGCATCCCGGGCGGCAAAGGCCCGGACGAAGGCCTCGGTCTGGGGCGGCACGGCCCCGCCGCCCTCCAAAAGCTGCCGGGCCTGGCCCAGGAAGCCGCCGCTGCGCTCGACGGCGGCGGAAATGTCCGCCTCGGCCGCCTGGGGGAAATCCGCCCGGAGCTGCCGGGAAAGCACATCTTCGGACAGGGGCAGCAGCTTCAGCTCTGTACACCGGGAGCGGACAGTTGGCAGGAGCTTGTCAGGATTGTCCGTCAGGAGAAGAAACACCCCGTATTTCGGCGGCTCCTCCAGCACCTTCAGCAGGGCGTTCTGCCCCGGCAGGCCCATGTCCTGGGCCCGGGGAAAGAGGTAGATTTTGTGGTCGGACTCGTTGGGCTGGATGTAAATATCCGCCCGGGCATCCCGAATCAGGTCCACGGTGACGGTTTTCTTCTCCGGGTCGTCCACGGTGATGAAGTCCGGGTGGCTCCCGTCCATCACCTTCCGGCAGGGCCCGCAGCCAAGGCAGGGCTTGCCCCGCCCCTGGCACAAAATCGCCGCCCCCAGCAGCCGTGCCAGGGTGTGCTTCCCCGACCCAACCGGCCCGGAAATCAGATAGAAGTGGGAAATATGGTTTTTCCCCAAACTGGCTTCCAGGTTTCGTTTTAATTGGTCATTGCCAAGCAATGCGGAAAAACTCACATTTCCACTTCCTTTCCCATGTGAATAGAGAAACGGATTGCCACGTCGCTGCGCTCCTCGCAATGACAGGGACCACCTCTTCACTATTCACTCTTACTTCTTACCTCAAATTAGCCCCACAGAGCGGACAGCATGGGGATGACCTGCTTTTTTCTGCTCATGATTTTCGGCAGGAAGGCTGTGTTTTCCCGGGGGGTGACGCCGAAGGCCTGCTGGATGGTTTCGTCCTCGCCTACGTAGAGGATTTGGGTGCCCTCCCGCAGCACGTCGGTGAGCATCAGCATCACCAGATCGAAGCCCTGCTTCTTGGCCTGCTGGCGCATGAGCTTCATCAGCTCGGGCTTGCGCTGCAGGGCGGTGGGGCTGTCCATACAGGTCACCTGGGAAATGGCCAGCTCGTGGCCGGCGATATGGAACTCCTTGTAGTCGGTGAACAGGATTTCCTCCGGGGATTTCTGGACAATGGCGGCGGAGAAAATCTCCCGGCCCAGGTCCTCCAGGGAGATGTTGGCAATCCGGGCCATCCGCTCGGCGGTGCGGATATCCCGCATGGTGCAGGTGGGGGATTTGAACATGACGGTGTCGGACACAATGGCCGCCGCCATGAGGCCCGCCAGCTTCGTCGAGGGCATGAGGCCCCGGTCCTGGAACATTCCGGCGATGATGGTATTGGTGGAGCCCACCGGCTCGTTGCGGACGAAAATGGGGTTGTTGGTCTGGATGTCCGCCAGGCGGTGGTGGTCGATAATCTCCAAAATCTCCGCCTCCTCCAGGCCGGGCACGGACTGGGAGGCCTCGTTGTGGTCCACCAGCACCACCCGCTTCCGGCGGGGACGCAGCAGATGATACCGGGTCAGCACGCCCACCACCCGCTCCTGGGCATCCAGAATGGGATAGCTGGGGTGGCGGTGGTTCAGCATGGCCTCCCGGACGTCGTCCACCCGGTCGTCTAAGTGGAAGCACACCAGACCCTGGGTGTTGCAGATGCGGCTGACGGGGGTGGACTGGAAAATGAGCCTTGCGGCCCGGTAGGCATCAAAGGGGGTGGAGACAATGCAGGTTTCCGTGGGGAAGTCCCGCAGCTCCGCCGGCAGCTCCGCCTGGCACAGCACCACGCAGTTGACGTTCAGCTCCAGAGCCCGGCGAATCATATCCGGCTGGTGGCCGCACAGGACCACGGACTCCTTCTTGCCAAACAGCAGATTCTCCCGGCTCTGGGGCAGGGCGATGGTGACCTCGCCGGAAATCATGTCGGTGCACTCCCCGGCCTCGTTGAGGACCTTGCCCTCCAGCACGGAGAGCATATTGAACAGGGGCACCTCCTCCAGAATGCAGGCGTTGATGCTGGCCATGTTGTAATTGGCCACGTCCGTCCGGGACAGAATGCCGTGAAGGGTGCCGTCCTCCCGGGCCACGGGCACGGCGGCCACGGTGGAGAAGTCCTGAAGCTCCGCCCAGGCCCGGCCCACGGTGACCCCGGCGTTCAGCACCGGCGGGGCATCAAAATCCAGGTCCCGGACCTGGGTGTACATATCGTGAATCCGCTGGGGTGCCTGGAAGCCGAACTTGTCCAGCACAATCTGGGTCTCGTCGGAGACCTGGCCCAGGCAGGCGGCCTCATATTCCCAGTCGCCGCAGGCGTTGCGCAGGGCGGCATAGGCAATGGCCGCCACAATGGAGTCCGTATCCGGATTCCGGTGGCCGGTAACGTAAATGGTGTTCATGGATTACCTCCTCTTTTATTCAATCGTAGGGCACGGATTTATCCGTGCCGACGGCGAAGCCGTACAGCCTTCCCCCGGGGGTTGTGCTTTGCGCAGCAGATGAAAATAGGTCGATTGCCAGTGGCAATCGCTCCTTAATTTACTAGGTGGCACGGCGCAAGCCGTGACGGATGAGGGGCGTGCGTTTCTTGAGGAACGCAAAAGGGGCGGCGTCCGTCTGTGCCGCAGCTCAAAAGACGTAACGCCCCTCATCCGCCCCAGTTTGCGAACTGGGGCACCTTCCCCCAAGGGGGAAGGCTTTACGCAGTGATCTCACCTGCAATGCTTTTTTCAAAGAGCCTTGCAATTTCCTCCTGGCTGAGGCCCTGGCCCAGGGCCCACATGAGCTTGGTCATGGCGGCCTCGCTGGTCATGTCCTTTCCCTGGATGACCCCCAGCTCCAGCAGCTTGTTGCCCACCTGGTAGACCTGCAAATTGGCGCTGTCGTAAAGGCACTGGGTGGTGATGACCACGCTGATGCCGTCCTCCACCGCCCGGTGGATGCCCCGCAGGCCCTTGTGGAGCACATTGACCCCACCCAGGCCGAAGGCCTCGATGACGATGCCCCGGTAGCCCATGGCCGCCAGCATATCAAACACCGCCGGGTTCAGCCCCGGGGTCAGCTTCAGCAGGAAAACCTCCTTGCTGATGTGATTGCACAGCCGGGGCAGGCCGGTCCGCCGGGGCAGGACGGTCTCGTCCACCTCCAGCCCCCGGTTGCTGACCCGGGCCGCATAGCGGGCGTTGACGCTTTCAAAGGCGGAAAAGCCCGAGGCCCGGACCTTCACCGCCCGGCAGCCCAGCATCACCTTCCGGTCAAAGGCCAGAAACACCCCCGGATACCCCGAGGCCGCCATGGCAAAGGCGGTGCGCAGATTGTCCGGCCCGTCGCTGAGCACGTCCGCCAGCGGCAGCTGGGACCCGGTGAACACCACCGGCAGGTCGATGTCCGGCAGCATATAGGTGACGGCGGAGGCGGTGTAGGCCATGGTGTCGGTGCCATGGGAGATGACGATGCCGTCGTACCCGGCCCGGTTTTCAAAGGCGCAGGCGGCAATCTGCTGCCATTCCTCCGGCCGGATGTTGGAGGAGTCCAGGCACATCACGTCCCGGACGGTGATTTCATAATAGGTTCGCAGCTGCTCCAGCTCCCGCTCCATCACCCCGGAGCGATGGGGCTCCAGCCCCTCCCCGCCGGGGACGGATGCAATGGTGCCGCCGGTGGTCAGCAGCAGTATCTTCTTTTTCTCCACGGAGACTTCCTCCCGGTTCATAGCCAGTAATACAAACTATATTATAGCCGTTTGCCTCGCAAATAGCAAGATAAATCGAAAGAAATCCGTCCTGTCATTGGGGGCCGTTTTCCTTTATTCTGCAAAAGAACCTCTTGGCGGCAGGCCAACCACAGCGTGCCCAATAAGCCTCGCAGAGTTTGCCGCCGCAGCGGCAAAAAAATTCAAAATTTTCGGCCAGGGCGTGTACCTGGCCGAAAATACCTCTCAGGCTGATTGTGTGCGCTTTGTGCGCCTGCGGCGCACAAGGCGTGCGCAAATCAGACTGCAACCCCACCGTCTAAAAGCCCCGCAGGGGATTTTAGACGGATAAAAAGGAGGGCTTCGCCCTCCTTTTTTGCTAGCCTTTGGCCTGTTTTTCCTGCTCTTCCTGCTGCTTGGCCAGCTCGTCCTTCTGCTCCTGGGTCAGCTTTCGCTCCTCGATGCGGGTCAGGGCGTACTCCATGGCGCTTTTGGAGGCCGGGGTCACCTTGTCCAGGAAGTTTTTGTCGAAGGCCTCGATGGTCTTGTCCACCCGGACCACCCGCCGCTGGCCCTTCTGGAAGCCGCCGCACTCCGTGTCCTTGACGGTGTAGATGGGGGTGTAGTCGTAGCCCGTCACCTTGGTGGTGCCGGTGGTGGCGTCCTTGGTAATCTCCACATCCAGGATGATGGAGTAGTTGGTAGCGCCCTGCTGGGCATCGCTGAAGAAGTCCCCCAGGGAATACACCACCAGCGTCCCCGCCTCCTGGTCATAGTCGATGGTCTGGAAGGTGTGGGGATGGGTTCCCAGAATCACGTCCACCCCCTGCTTTTTCAGGATGGTCACCAGAGCCTCCTGGGTTTCGCTGATGGTCTCGTTGTACTCACTGCCCCAGTGGACCATGGCAACGGTCAGGTCCGGCTTTTCCGCCGCCACGTTTTTCAGAATGGTCTCAATGCGGGTCTTGTCCAGCTCCTGGTAGGAGGTGGCGTAGTCGGTGTACAAAAGGTTCACCAGATTCTCCTTGCCGGCGGGCATACCCCGGCCGCCCATGCCCTTGGTGAAGGCCACGAAGGCAATCTTCACCCCCCGGACATCGGTGATGGTGTAGCCCTTGGAGGTTTTGAACTCCTTTTCATTGGCAAAGGCTCCCAGAGGCTCCATGCCGGCATCCCGGATGGCGTTCAGCGTGGACTCCATGCCGATGAGGCCGTTGTTGATGACGCAGGAGTTGGCCATCTGCAGCATATCCACGCCCGCAGAGCGGAGGTCCTGCAAAAGCCTGGGTGGGGCGCAGGAGGTGGCCGTGCCGTAATTCTCCCCGTAGACGTTGCCCTCGAAGTTCATCACCGTCAGGTCCGCATCGGCCAGGGTGGGCACCACGTCCTGGAACACCTTGGAAAAATCATAGCCGTTCGCCGCCACGCCTGCCTGGATCACGTCATCGGTGACCACCAGGTCCCCGGCGGCCTTGAGGTGGACGGTGGTGATGGGGTCCTGGACCAGGGGGTGCTCGCTTTCGGTGGGGGCCTGGGTCTCCACCGGGGCCGTCTGCTCCGGACTGGCGGCGCTGACGCCCCGGACACCGGCGTTCCGGGTGAGCAGCCAGATGCCTACGCCCACTGCCGCCAGCAGCAAAATTGCAAGCATCAGCCTGCGTCTGAGCCTTCTGCGCTCCGCCTCCTGGCGGCGGCGCTGGGCCTCCCGTTTTTCACGGCGCTTTTTCATTTCCTCGTCGTGAAGCGACATAGAGTTCCCACCCTTCCGTAATTTTTAATATTATACTGCATTTTTCCCCACAACACAAGTGGAGAATTGTAAACGTTATGGACGCTCCCCGTCATGTCATTGCGAAGCCAGTGTCGCAACACTGGCTGTGGCAATCCGCATTCCCTCTGGTTGGCCTTTGGCCAACCAGTTCATTTTTCCAAAGGAAAAATGAAAAGGAAACGGATTGCCACACCAGTCTGCGGACTGGTTCGCAATGACAAGGTTTTAACAGGGAACAGTTCTTCTGGTCTGCGCCGCATTGCGGTGGATTTCCTCTTTCATGGCCTCCAGAGAGGGGAATTTCTGCTCCGGGCGGAGAAATTCGAAGAATTCCAGAGTCAGCTCCCGGCCGTAGAGGTCCCCCTCGTAGTCCAGAATCCAGGGCTCCACGGTGACGCCCCGGCCGGAAACGGTGGGCCGGGTGCCAATGTTGGTGACGGCGGGATAGCTCCGGCCATCGATGCTGCACCGGCAGGCGTAGACCCCGAATCTGGGCACCGCCAGCTCCACAGGCAGGTGGAGATTGGCGGTGGGAATGCCCAGGGTCCGGCCCAGCTGGTGGCCGTGGACCACCGGGCCGGTGAGGATGTGGGGGTGGCCCAGCAGCCGCACGGCCCCGGCCATGTCCCCCTTTTGCAGCCGCTCCCGAATCCGGGTGGAGGAAATCCGCTCCCCCTCCAGGGTCTGCTCCGGCACAACGGCCCAGGGAAGGCCCATTTCCCGGCAGAATGCCCCCAGGGACCCGGCATCGCCCCGGCCAAGGAAGCCGAAGCGGAAATCCTCGCCGCAGACAAATCCGGCGGCGCCGTACCGGTCCAGCAGCATCCGGAGAAAATCCTGCCAGGGCATATGTTTCATGTGCTCGTCAAAGGGCAGGGTCACCACGGTGTCCATGGCGAACAGCCGCCGCAGCAGCCGCTCCCGGTCGGCGGCGGTGTTGATGAGCCCCGGGGTGCTGCCCAGCACCAGGGTGTCCGGGTGGGCCGCAAAGGTCACCACCCCGGCATCGCACCCATTCTCCCGGGCCAGAGACAAACAGGTCCGCAGCAGAGCGGCATGGCCCAGATGCACCCCGTCAAAAAACCCCAGGGCGTAGATTGTTTTTTGTATCATAGTTTCACCGAAAATCAAAAAATTCACCGTAGGGAACGGATTTATCCGTTCCGGGCGGTTATGGGCAATGAGCGGAAAAACCGGATGGCGGTTTCGGGGCTTCGCCGCCGGATTTGCACCAATGCAAATCCACGGAACGGATAAATCCGTTCCCTACGGTGAAACCTCAAAAAAGCTCTTAATGGTTGACATAACTCCGCTCTCCACCTTGGCCAGCATGAGAAACTCTCCTGTCTGGCTGTAGGCCCGGTAGGTGCCGTCGGGCCGGTCCAGGGAGAAGGCGTTGCCGTTGCGGCAGCGCTTTTCCTGGTTGGCCGTCAGGGTCAGGGCCGGGTGATTGCGGAACATGGTGTCCACGTCCCGGAGATACTGCTCCGGATGCTCCGCATTCAGCAGGGTCTCCAGGGGCACGGCTTCCTCGATGGTATACTCCCCCGCCGTGACCCGGCGCAGGGCCTCCATGCAGCCGCCGCAGCCCAGGGCCGCCCCGATGTCCTTGCACAGGGTCCGGATATAGGTGCCCTTGGAGCAGCGGACCCGGAGACGGAGGGTGTTTTCCCCCATTTCCAGGAGGGTCAGCTCAAAAATGGTGATGGGCCGGGGCTGACGCTCCACCTCCCGGCCCTTCCGGGCCAGGTCGCAGAGCTTCTGGCCGTTTACCTTCAGGGCCGAGTACATGGGCGGAATCTGCATAATCTCCCCCCGGAAGCGGTCCAAAACCGCCTCCGCCTGTTCCCGGGTGACGGACACTTTAGACTCGGTCAGAGTCTGTCCCCACACGTCCTCGGTGGAGGTGGTGCGGCCTAAGCGCAGGACGGTCTCGTAGGTTTTCCCGGCGTGCTCGAAAAATTCCACACCCCGGGTGGCCCGGCCAACGAACACCGGCAGCACCCCGGTGGCCATGGGGTCCAATGTGCCGCCGTGGCCGATGCGGCGGGTGGCGAACACCCGCCGCAGCCTTGCGGTCACATCCTGGCTGGTCCAGTCCTGGGGCTTGTCCACAATGACGATTCCGTTCATGCTTCCTCCACCAGGGCCTTTTCCACGGCCGCCGCCGCCTCCGCCAGGGGCAGGTGCAGGAAGGCACCCGCCGCCCCCTTGTGGCCGCCGCCGCCGAATTTTTCGGTGACGGCGGTAGCGTCATAGCCCGGGATTGCCCGGACGGACAGCTTGCTGTCCCCCTCCCCGTTTTCCCGGAGGGTGGCAGCCATGCACACCCCCGCCACGGTCCGGGGGAAGGAGGAAATGTTGTCCATATCGTCCTGGGTGACTCCCAGCTCCTCCTCCACGGCCCGGGGAATGGCGCACAGGGCCAGCTTCCCGCCGCCCAGCAGCTTCATGTGGTCCACCATCCAGGCCTGCATTTTTAAGCGGGCCAGGGTGTTGGTTTCAAACAGCTCCTGGTTCAGTTCATACACCCCGGCCCCGGCCTGGGCGCACTTGGCGGCCACGGCGAAGGTGTGGGCGGAGGTGTTGGAGTAGCGGAAGCACCCGGTGTCGGTGGAGGTTCCCACGTACACCGCCTGGGCAATGGCCCGGTCGGGCCGGACCTCCAGCGCCTCCAGCAGGTCCCAGATGAGCTCGGCGCAGGAGGCGCTGATCGGGTCCACCAGCTCCAGCGGCGTGAAGGAGGTGGACGAGCCGTGGTGGTCGATGCGCAGGGCGATTTTGTCCGCCAGAGGGGCAAAGGCCTTGGGCAGCATGGATGGGGAGGCCACGTCCACGGACACAAGGGTGTCCCCTTCCTCTGCCGCCGCCTTGGTCAGGCCCTCATGGAGCCAGGCAAAGCGGTCGGTGACCTCGTCGTTGTGCAGCACGTGGGCGGTTTTGCCCAGTTGCCGCAGCCCTAAGCACAGGGCGGCGGTGGAGCCCACGGTGTCCCCGTCCGGGCGGCGGTGGGACAGGAGGGTAAAATTGTCGTGACTGCGCAGAAATTCTGCGGCCTCAGCTCTGGTCAGGCTTTTCTTCATCATGCTTTACCTCGAGGGAGTTGATCAGCGCCAGCATTTTGGCGCCGTAGGTGATGGAGTCGTCCAGGGCCCAGACAATCTGGGGGCTGTAGCGCAGCTGCAAATTCCGGCCCAGCTCCCGGCGGAGCCAGCCGGCGGCGGATTTCAGGCCCGCCATGGCGTTTGCCGCCCGCTCCTCCTGGAGAAAGCTGACGTATACCTTGGTATAGCGCAGGTCCGGGGTGGTTTCCACCCGGGTAATGGAAATCATGGTGTCCTGGACCCGGGGGTCCTTGACGGCCCGCAGGAGATTGGAAAGCTCCTTTTTGATTTCCTCGTTAATGAGAACGATTCGTTTGGTTGCCATATTGCATCCTCCAAAACAAGTTACCGCGCCGCACAGGCGGCGCGGCAAGTTTGTGTGAATAGTGAAACGTGAAGAAGTATGGTGTGCCTGCGGCACATTTTGAATAACTGGAAAACGGAACCATCATCGTCACAGTTCACCGCTGCAGGGCCTCGCAGAGTTTCGCCGCCGCAGCGGCGAAATAAAATTCAATCATTTTTGGCCGGGGCGTGTACCTGGCCAAAAATTCCGCTCAGACTGCGTGTGTATCATTTTTGCACCGCAAAAATGATGCGCTAAGCAGGCTGCAAGCCCTTTGGTGGAAAGCCCCGAAGGGGATTTTCACCAGCGCGTTAGCGCTTTACTTCCTGCATGGTGAAGCACTCGAAGATGTCGCCTTCCTTGATGTCGTTGTACTTGGAGATGCTCATGCCGCATTCGTAGCCGGCGGTGACCTCCTTGACGGCATCCTTGAAGCGCTGCAAGGAGCCGATTTCGCCCTCGTGAATGACGATGTTGTCCCGGAGGATACGGACCTGGCCGTCCCGGGTGACCTTGCCGTCCTTGACCATGCAGCCGGCGATGGTGCCGATGGCGGAGACCTTGTAGGTCATGCGGACCTCGGCGTGGCCGATGACCACTTCCTCGAACTTGGGCGCCAGCATACCCTTCATGGCGGCCTCAATTTCGTCGATGGCATCGTAGATAACCCGGTAGAACCGCATATCCACGTTGGCCCGCTGGCCGGAGGCCTGGGCGGCGGCGTCGGGGCGGACGTTGAAGCCGATGACGATAGCGCCGGAGGTGGAGGCCAGCAGAATGTCGCTTTCGTTGATAGCGCCTACACCGGCGTGGATAACCCGGACCCGGACCTCCTCGTTGGAAATCTTCTCCAGGGAGGCCTTGATGGCCTCGGCGGAGCCCTGAACGTCGGCCTTGACAATCAGGGGCAGCTCCTTCATCTCGCCCTCCTGCATTCTTGCAAAGAGGTTATCCAGGGTGACCTTCTGCATGGCGTTGGCGGCGGCATCCTTGGCGGCCTGACGGCGCTGCTCCACCAACTCCCGGGCCATGCGCTCGTCGGTGACGGCGTTGAACTCGTCGCCGGGGGTGGGGACCTCAGCCAGGCCGGTAATCTCCACAGGCACGCTGGGTCCGGCGGTTTTGACGGTGCGGCCCTTGTCGTTGGTCATCACCCGGACACGGCCCACGGCGGTGCCGGCAATGACGATATCGCCCTGCTTCAGGGTGCCGTTCTGGACCAGCAGGGTGGCCACGGGGCCACGGGTCTTGTCCAGGCGGGCCTCGATAACGGTGCCCTTGGCCCGGCGGTTGGGGTTGGCCTTCAGCTCCTGGACCTCAGCGGTGAGGATGACCATTTCCAGCAGCTCGTCCAGGCCCATGCCGGTCTTGGCGGAGATGGGCACGATGATGGTATCGCCGCCCCATTCCTCGGGCACCAGGTCATACTTGGTCAGCTGCTCCTTGATTTTATCGGGGTTGGCGGTGGGCTTGTCCATCTTGTTGATGGCCACGATGATGGGCACCTCGGCGGCCTTGGCGTGGTTGATGGACTCGATGGTCTGGGGCATGATGCCGTCGTCGGCGGCCACCACCAGAATGGCGATGTCGGTGGACTTGGCGCCACGGGCACGCATGGAGGTAAAGGCGGCGTGGCCGGGGGTATCCAGGAAGGTGACCATATTGCCGTTTACATCCACAGTATAGGCGCCAATGTGCTGGGTGATGCCTCCGGCCTCTCCGGCGGTGACGGAGGTCTTGCGGATGGCATCCAGGGTAGAGGTCTTGCCGTGGTCCACGTGGCCCATGACCACCACCACGGGGGCCCGGGTCACCAGCTCCTCGGCGGTGTCCACATGGTCGTCGATAATCTGCTCCTCGATGGTGACGGTGACCTCTTTCTCCACCTTGCAGCCCATTTCGGTGGCCACAAATTCAGCGGTGTCGAAGTCGATGGTCTGGTTGATGGCGGCCATGACGCCGTTTTTCATCAGGGTCTTGATGACCTCACCGGCGGTTTTCTTCATCCGGGAGGCCAGCTCGCCTACGGTAATCTCCTCGGGAATCTTAACCGTCAGGGGGGCCTTCCGGGCCACCTCCATCTGGAGGCGGCGCATTTTCTCCTGCTCCTCGCTGCGGGCCTTGCTGCCCTTGAACTTGCCGCCGCCCTTCTGCTGGTTCTTGTTCTTGTTGCCGATGCGCTGCTTGCCGCCCTGGTAATTCTGGGCACGCTCAGAAATCAGGGAATCGGCATGGTCGTCAAACCGGGCGGCGTTGACCTGGACGGCGGAGGTATCCACCACCCGGCGCTCCCGCTTGCGCTCCGGCTCGGCGGCCTTGGGCTGCTTCTGGGCGCTCTGGCCTTGGGGGCGGCTCTGGGGATTCTGGGGCCGGGGGGCCTGCTGGCCCTGAGGACGGCTCTGCTGATTCTGGGGACGGGGCTTTGCCTCCGCCCTGGGCCCATCGGCCTTGGGGGCCTCCGCCTTGGGAGCCTCGGCCTTGGGGGCGGTGGGCTTGGCGGCGAAAACCTGCTCCATGGAAGAAATCTGGTTCTTCTGGGTCATGTAGTCAAACACGGCGTTCAGCTCGGCATCGGTGAGCACCTGGGTGTTGGACTTGGGCTTTTCATAAAACTTGGAGATGATCTCCGCAACATCCTTGGGCGCAACGCCAAAGTCGGCGGCCACCTCTTTCAAACGATACTTAACAAAACTCATCTATAAACGCACCTCCAAATGTAGTAGCCGAGAAGCTCCCGGCGTTCATTTTGGTCAATTTCTGATTTGTGCTTTCTCCCGACAGGCCTGTAGGGAACGGATTTATCCGTTCCGCATGAACATGGAATATGCTCACAGCATTTCCTCCGGAACGGATAAATCCGTTCCCTACGGGACTTCCCTTCTTCGGGGAAAGCGCAAACCGCTTACTGCTTCTTTCCTTTGCGGACATTTTTCTGGTGGGCCCGGGCCTCGGCCTGGCGCTTTTTGGCCTTTTGGGCCTTGGCCTCCAGGATTTCCAGGGCGTCCTTATAGCGCTCCGGCTTTTCCAGGGCCTTCACCAGGGCCAGGGCCAGCTGCACGTCGGTGACGGCGGCGATGGCCAGGGACTGCCGGCCCACGGCCAGGCCCATCTGGTCCTTGGTGGCCTCCAGCCGGATGCACTGCTGCTCCGAGCCGGACACGAAGGACTTGGCCCGCCGCCAGGTATGGTCCGAGGCATCCCCCGCCACCAGCACCACGTAGGCCCTGCCGGTCCGGGACACAGCACCCACAGGCTCCTCGCCCAGCTCGCACAGCCCGCCCTTCCGGGCCAGGGCCAGATAATTCAGAGCCTTATCCATGAGACCCCTCCATTTCCTTTTCCAGCCGGTCGTAAACCGCCTGGGGGATGCTTACCTCCAGGCTCCGGTCCAGCGCCTTGGAGCGGATGGCCTTTTTCAGGCATTCCGGGTCCGGGCAGAGGTAAGCGCCCCGGCCGGGGGCCTTGCCGCTGAAATCCAGGGTGACGTTCCCGTCGGGCCCCCGGACCACCCGGATGAGACTGCGCTTGTCCCTGCGCTCCCGGCAGCCCATGCACTGCCTCTGGGGAATTTTCTTCTGCATAAGCGCCCCTCCCGCTTATTCTTCCTCTGCCTCCGCCTGGGCGGGGAGCTCTGCGGCCTGGGAGGCGGGCTTGATGTCGATTTTGTAGCCGGTGAGCCGGGCGGCCAGGCGGGCGTTCTGGCCCTCCTTGCCAATGGCCAGGGACAGCTGATCGTCGGGCACGATGACCCGGCAGGCCTTCTGGCCGGGAATCAGGGTGACGGAGACAACATCGGCGGGGCTGAGGGCGGCCCGGACATACTCGCAGGGGTCCTCGCTCCAGACCACAATGTCAATCTTCTCGCCGTGGAGCTCCTCCACGACAGCGCCCACACGGCCGCCCCGGGGACCCACGCAGGCGCCCACAGGATCGACGCCCTCCATGGTGGCCCGGACGGCCATCTTGGACCGGGAGCCGGCCTCTCTTGCGATGTTGCGGACCTCCACCTGGCCCTCGGCAATCTCTGGGGTCTCCAGCTCGAACAGCCGGCGCACCAGGTTGGGGTGGGTCCGGGACACGTGGACCAGGGGTCCGCGGTTGGCCTTATGGACCTCCAGCACATAGACCCGGATCAGGTCGCCCTCGGTGTAATGCTCGCCGGGAATCTGCTCAGAGGCCCGGAGCACAGCGTCGGAGGCATCGCTACCCTGGCCGATGCGGACGAAGATATCGCCGGAGGCGGGGTCGATGCGCAAAACGGTGCCGGTGAGCAGCTCCTGGGCCTTGCTGGAATAGGACTCGTACATCACGCCCCGCTCAGCCTCCCGGATGCCCTGGATGACCACCTGCTTGGCGGTCTGGGCGGCGATGCGGCCGAACTTGGCGATGTCCACGGGGATGGAAATGCTGTCGCCCACCTGGGCGGTGGGAACGATGCGGCGGGCAGCGTCAATCTGGATTTCCAGGGCGGTGTCCTCCAGCTCCTCCACGGCGGTCTTGACAATGTGCATTGCCAGGCCCTTCTCGCTCAGGTCCACCACCACATTGTCGGCGGGGACGTCCCGGCGGTCCTCCCGGTCCTTCCGGTAGGCGTTGGTCAGGGCCTGCTTCAGCCGCTCGACCATGTAATCAACGGGAATGCCCTTGAGCTTCTCCAGCTCCCGCAGGGAAGCGAAGATTTCCGCGCCGATGTCAACCTTCGGCGCCTCGGTCTGTTTCTTGGCTCTGGTATTTCTGGCCATGATGTTTATTTTCCTCCTGTTTCAGATGGTGTTTATAATAATTTGATTGCGTAGGGACAGCCCTTGCGGCTGTCCGGCCATTTTTCAGAGAAAAATGGCGTCATTTCCCCAGGAAATGACCGGGAGGGGGCAAGCCCCTCCCCTACGCAGGGGACTCAGAACTCTACCCGCAGCCGCACCAGGGCGACCTCGGATTTTTCGAAGGTGATGGTTTCCTTCCCCGCCTCCACGGTGAGCTTTCCGTTATCGTAGCCTTTCAGCACGCAGGGAATCTCCTTCAGGCCGTTTCGGGGCCTGTAGAGCTTGACGGTGATGAGGCTGCCCAGGAACCGCTCAAAATCCGAGGGCCGCTTCAGGGGCCGCTCCAGGCCCGCCGAGCAGACCTCGAAGTGATAAGAGCCGGGAATGGGGTCCTTTTCGTCCAGGATGGGGTCCACGGCCCGGGACACGGCCTCGCAGTCGGCAATGTCCACGCCGCCCTCCTTGTCCAGATACAGCCGCAGGAAATACTCGCTGCCCTCCCGGACGTACTCCACGTCCCAAAGCTCACAGCCCTGGGCTTCCACAATGGGCTTTGCAAACCCTGCAACCAGATCGGTCACTTTCATCGTTTCAACCTCCTAAGCTAACAAGAAAGAGAGGGGCGCGCCCCTCTCTTTGCCTACATTCTTACTTACGGTACTTAGTATACCACCCTTTCCCTCGTTTGGCAAGAGGGTTTTCTTAAAAAATTAGTCCATTTTCAACAATTTTCATGGCAATTCTGCGGAAGCCCCCTTCCCCCGCCCCGCCAAAGAAAAGCCCGGAAGGGCAAACGCCCTCCCGGTGCATCCAGTTATCGGCTTTCGGGGTGCCGAAGCTCCTCCCGCCACAGGTCCACATAGCCGGTGCAGAGGAAGAAGATGACGTTGATGAAGTGGTAAAAAACGCTGCCGGTGAACAAAGACGGCTCCAGGAAGCCCGCCATCAGCAGACAGAGCACCAGCAGAGCGACGCTTTTTTTCCACAGCTGGACATCCAGCCGAAGCAGCAGACACAGGGCCCCCCGAAGGGCCAGAAATCCAAAATACAGGCCAATCATCAGCCCCGGAAGGCCGAAGGACATCAGCATCTGAACCCAGGAGTTATGCGCGTGCTCCACCGGGAAGGACCCCCTGGCTTCCTGGGCCGTGGAAATGACAGTTCCTACGTAGGCTGTTCCCCGCAGAAGGATGTTGGAGTTCCACCGTGCCGCCTGGAAGGCGCTGCCCCAGATGACGGTGCGGCCGTTGAGGGTCCGAAGGTCATTCAGAAGGCTCCCCTGGCCGCTTTGGGACGGGAGCTTAACTGCCGGCTCTGCCTCGGAGGCCTGGCTGGCGCTGCTGGGAGATAGTGCCTCCGGCACTTGTGCGGCGGCCTGTTCTTCCAGATATTCGGTCACCAGCTGGTTGTAGTGGGCCTCATACAGCGCATCCGTCAGGGCAAACGCTCCGACAAAGACCACCACCGCTGCCAGTCCGCCCAAAAGCAGCCGCTTCCAGCCGCCCCGGAAGATGCAGAAGAACACGATTCCCGCCAGCAGAGCGCAGGTCATCAGAATATTGGTGCGGCTGTTGGTCAGTGCGACGGCTGCAAACTGCAGCGCCGCCGCTGCCAGCAGCACGCCCTTGAGCCAGCGCTGCTGTACACGGAAGCAAAAAATCAGGCAGAATGCAAGTCCCATCATCAGCAGGCAGGCCGTGATATTGGGGTGGAACAGGGCGTTCAGACGGGCACCGTCCCAATAGACAGGTCCATCCGCAAGGACGCCCAGCTTCAGCAGACCGGCATAAAGAGTCAGCAGTGCACCCACCGCCGCAGCGGCTCCGCCCATCCATTTCATACCCCGGCCCCGCTCCTGCTCCACCGCCGCAAAGGGAAAGACCATGAGATAGGCCGCCCAGCTCATGCCGATGTTTTCCGGTGCTTCTCCGCCCACATACTGCATGACCTGTGCCGCCAAAATCCAGGCAACCGCCCCGATTCCGGCCAGCAAATGCCGCTTTGCCAGCGGACTCTGCCGACAAACCAGGACCGATCCCAAAAATACCAGGGCCGGAACGGCGCTGAATTTTTCAACAATAAAATAGGGAAGATAGGACAGCCCCGGCCCAAAAGCCGCCAGCGCCAGCTCCATAACCCCCAGCACCATCAAGCACCCGAATTGCAGTTTTTCCGGGGTCCAGGGTGCGATGTTCTTTTTCATGGTCCATTTCTCCTTTGTTTGCCGTTTTTTCTTCTATTATACGGCTCCCGGGGAAAAAGTCAACTGTCTGCTTTGGCGCAGCAGGTCCGGCGGAGGATGCTGCGGTACAGCTCTCCCCAGGTCAGGCGGGGGACGGCCTCGGCGGCGGTCAGGGGGATTTCCGCCAGCAGCTCCTGGCCGGACAGGATTTTGACCGTGCCCAGACGCTGGCCCTTTGCCACCGGGGCGGTGACGGCGGGCTCCAGGGTGAGGCTGGTGGAGACCGTGCTTTTCTTTGCCTTGTCCACCAGCAGCCCGGCGCTGTCCCCCATTTGAAGGGCCACCGTCGGCCTCTGCCCCAGCCGCACCGCCACCTCCGGCAGCGCCTCCAGCTCCGGGGCCACCAGGGCGAAGTTGGCAAAGCCGTAGTCCAGCAGCTGCTTGCAGGCGGCGTTTCGCTCCTTGGAGGTGGGGGCACCCATGACCACGGCGATGAGTCCCAGTCCCTCCCGCTCCGCCGAGGCGGACAGGCAGTACCCGGCGGCGGCGGTGAAGCCGGTTTTCAGCCCCGTGGCCCCCTGGTAAAACCGGACCAGCTTGTTGGTGTTGGACAGGCCGAAGGCCCCGTTTCGCACGGTGTCCATCCAGATGGTGGTGAATTTTTGGATGTCCGGATGGTATTTGAGAAGCTGCCGGGACATGAGGGCGATGTCGTGGGCGGAGGTTTTGTGCTCCCCTGCCTCCGGGGCATCGTCCAGGCCCGTGCAGTTGACGAAGGTGGTGTCCTGCATCCCCAGCTCCCCGGCCCGGGCGTTCATCATGGCCACAAAGGCCCCCTCGGACCCGGCGATGTGCTCGGCCATGGCGCAGGCGCAGTCGTTGGCCGAGGACACGGCGATGGATTTGAGCATATCCCGGACGGACATCTGCTCCCCCGCCTTGAGGTAGATTTGGCTGCCGCCCTTGGCCGCGGCGGCCTCGGAGGCGGTGACCGTGTCCTCCCAGCCGATTTTCCCGGAATCCACGGCCTCCATAATCAGCAGCATGGTCATAACCTTGGTGACGCTGGCGGGGGCCAGGCGCTCATGGGGGTTCGATTCATACAGCACCGTCCCGGTGGCCACGTCCATCAGCACCGCGCTTTTCCCCGCCACCTCCAGCCCCGCCGCCTGCACCGGCAGCGCAAGCATCGGCAGCAGCAAGCCAACCGCCAGCAAAGATATCCATTTCATACGCATCCCTCCCGTTCAAGTGCTACAGCCTATGGCGGCCGGGGGAAGGATATGCCCGGCGGCGGGGGCGGAGCGACAGGTTTGGTATATTTTATACGAAGTGAGAAGATGGAGTAATCTGGAATTTCTCCCGTTATTTGCTGGCAAAAATTGTGGTTATTGGTCCAAAAAGCCACTATATTCAGTCACTTTATAAAAATCACCAAAAATCCCCCCCTGGGGGATTGAAAAAAGCATGGAAATGTGTTTAATTCTACGGTTGACATTTTTACACGAAATTAGTACAATATTATCGATACATTGTGTACAAACATGGTGCACGTATCGGTTTGTCTGAATATCATTTGATTAGGAGGAAATCACTTTGAAGGATTGGGCATCTTTAACCACCATCGAGGAGATGGAAGCTGCCACCAACTCTCTGCTGGAAAACGCAGAAAAGGTTGGAGCTGACACCTGGCAGCAGCGGGTCAAGAACCAGACCCCCCATTGCGGCTTCGGCGAGGCAGGCACCTGCTGCCGTATCTGCTCCATGGGACCCTGCCGCATCACCAAGAAATCTCCCCGCGGCATCTGCGGCTGCGACGTGCACGGCATCGTCGCCCGGAATTTCCTGCGCTTCACCGCAGGCGGTTCCGCAACCCACTCCGACCACGGTCGTGAGATTATGCACACCCTGCATCAGGCCAAGGAAGGCGGCAACTACACCGTCAAGGACCCCGATAAGCTCATCCGCATTGCCCACGAGTGGGGCGTGGAGACCGAGGGCAAGGATATCTACGACCTGGCTCACGAAATGGCTGAGATTGGCCTGCTGGAGTACGGCAAGCCCTTCGGCACCCAGCGCTTCCTGAAGCGTGCTCCCGAGCACACCCAGAAGCTGTGGCATGACGCTGAGATTGAGCCCCGGGCCATCGACCGTGAAGTCGCCACCGCTCTGCACATGACCCACATGGGCTGCTCCTCTCTGCCTGAGGCTCTGATTCGCCAGGCTCTGCGCTGCGGCCTGTCCGACGGCTGGGGCGGCTCCATGATGGGCACCGAGTTCTCCGACGTCCTGTTCGGCACTCCCAAGCCCCTGGACACCACCGCCAACATCGGCGTGATGGAGAAGGACAACGTCAACATCGTCGTCCACGGCCATGACCCCTCCCTGTCCGAGATGGTGGTCCACTACGCAAACGACCCCGAGATGATCGCCTACGCCAAGAGCCTGGGTGCCAAGGGCATCACCGTTTCCGGCGTGTGCTGCACCTCCAACGAGGTTGCCATGCGTCACGGCATCCCCATGGCCGGTAACTTCCTGAACCAGGAGAACGTGGTTCTCACCGGCGCCTGCGAGGCCATTGTTGTGGACGTGCAGTGCATCTTCCCCGCACTGGGCCCCCTCAGCAAGTGCTTCCACACCAAGTTCATCACCACCTCTCCCATCGCCCGGATGCCCGACTCTGAGTTCATCCGCTTCAACGCCGAGACCGCCGGTGAGAACGCCAAGGCAATCGTCAAGATGGCCATTGAGAACTTCAAGAACCGCAAGCCCGAGCTGGTCAACATCCCCTCTCAGAAGCAGAACGCCCGTGTGGGCTACTCTGTGGAGGCCATTGTGAAGGTCCTGGACGGCGTGGCCAACTCTCAGGTGGACGAGTTCGGCACCACCAAGCCTCTGCTGGAGTGCGTGACCTCCGGTGTCCTCCGCGGCGCTGTGGCCATGGTCGGCTGCAACAACCCCAAGGTCCGTCCCGACTCCGCTCACGTGGGTCTGATGAAGAAGCTGCTGGAAAACGACATCATCCTGATTGTCTCCGGCTGCTCCGCCCAGGCTGCCGCCAAGGCCGGTCTCATGGACCCCGTCAAGGCCAAGGAATACTGCGGCGACGGCCTGAAGCGTGTGTGCGAGCTGGCTGACATTCCTCCCGTGCTGCACATGGGCTCCTGCGTGGATATCTCCCGTATGCTGATTCTGGCCGCCGAGCTGTCCAAGGACTCCGGCATTCCCATCTCCCAGCTGCCTGTTGTGGGCTGCGCTCCCGAGTGGATGTCCGAGAAGGCTGTCTCCATCGGCAACTACGTGGTGGCCTCCGGCCTGGATACCTTCCTGGGCGTGGACCCCTACGTCAAGGGTTCCACCGAGGTCTGCGACTGGCTGACCGGCGAGCACGGCGTCAAGGATTGGGTTGAAGCCAACTACACCGTGGAGCAGGACATCGAGAAGCTGGGCGATCTGATGATCGAGCGTATCGAGGCCAAGCGCGCCGCTCTGGGCATCTAAGTTTTAGAATCCCCAGTGCTCTGACAGAGGGTACTTAGTAAAAAAACAGATTGTCATTGCGAACCAGCTGGCAAGCTGGTGTGGCAATCCGCTTCTCTTGTGGCGCACAGCGCCACGCAATGCAAAGCATTGCAAAAGTACGGATTGCCACGTCGCTTCGCTCCTCGCAATGACAGTATGGAGCGTTTACCGTTTCTGTCATTTGGCACATATATCACTTAAACGAGGTCTTTTCCAATGAAAGTAGCGATTACCGGCAAGGGCGGCGTGGGTAAAACCACCCTGTCGTCCACCCTGGCCCGGCTCTACGCCGCCGAGGGACGCACCGTCCTGGCCGCCGACGTGGACCCCGACGCCAACCTGGGCCTGGCCCTCGGCCTTTCCCAGGAGGAGGTGGACCAGATTGTCCCCATCTCCAAAATGCGCACCCTGGTGGAGGAGCGCACCGGCGCCACCGACGCCAACCGATTCTACAAGCTCAATCCCTACGTGGCCGACATTCCCGAGAAATATTCCAAGGATATTAACGGAGTCAAGCTGCTGGTCATGGGCACCGTGGACGTGGGCGGCAGCGGCTGCGTCTGCCCCGAGCACGTGATGCTCAAGTCCATCCTGTCCGCCCTGTCCTTCCGCAAGGATGATGTGGTGATTATGGACATGGAGGCGGGCCTGGAGCACCTGGGCCGGGGAACGGCGGCCAACATGGATGAGTTCATCGTGGTCATCGAGCCCGGCGCCCGCAGCGTCCAGACCTACCGCAACGTCAAGCGGCTGGCCGCCGACCTGGGGGTCCAGCGGGTCCGTGTGGTGGCCAACAAGGTCCGGGATGAAAAGGACGAGGCCTTCGTCCGCAGCTCCATTCCCGCCGAGGACCTGCTTGGCATGGTGCACTACAACCTGGAGATTATGGACGCAGACCGGCAGGGGATGTCCCCCTACGACTGCTCCCCCACGGCAATCGAAGAAATTCGGAAAATTAAAGCGATCCTGGATCGTGAAGAACAATAGGAGGAAATACCGTGACACTTTTTGAAAGAGTTTTTGGCGGTAACGATGCCGTATACGGCCTGACCGAAGCTGCCATTGATAACGCCATTGCCCAGTACGGCGAGGGCCAGGCTGTGTCCTTCCCCGACACCGCCTACGCCCTGCCCTGCTACTACGCCGTCACCGGTGTGAAGGTCACCAACCTGGGTGAGCTGAAGGCCGCCCTGGCTGTGGTCAAGAGCCTGATGACCCGTGAAAACCGTCTGCACGACGCCTTCATGTCCGGCGTCGCCACCGCTCTGTGCGCTGAGTTCATCGAGGCTCTGAAGTACCTGAACGGTGCAACGCCCTACGAGGAGCCCTGCTACGGCCATGTGCCCGATGCCTACGTCCGGAACCTGGGCGTGCCCCTGGTCACCGGCGATATTCCCGGCGTGGCCGTCATTCTGGGCGCTGCCGAGTCCGCCGACCAGGCCGTGGAGCTGGTTAAGAGCTACCAGGGTCAGGGCATGGTTGTCGCTCTGGTGGGCGGCGTCATCGACCAGCTGGCTGAGAAGAACTACAAGACCGGCGCCAACGTCCGTGTGGTCCCCCTGGGCCATGACGTCACCGCCGTTATCCACGTGGTGTCCATCGCCCTGCGTGCCGCTCTGATTTTCGGCAACGTGACCCCCGGCGACGCCGGCACCCTGATGAAGTACACCATGGACCGTGTGCCCGCCTTCGTCAACGCCTTCAAGCCTCTGGACGACGTGATTGTGGCCTGCGGCGCAGGCGCCATCGCCCTGGGCTTCCCCGTGGTGTCCAACGAGACGGAGAATATGTTCCGTGTTCCCAAGTCCCTGATTCAGCAGCTGGATGTTTCCAAGTGGAACGCCACCTCTCTGGAGGCCCGGAACATCAAGCTGAAGATTACCAAGATTGACATTCCCGTGTCCTTCGCCTCCGCCTTCGAAGGCGAAATCATCCGCCGTGGCGATATGCAGGTGGAAGTGGACGGCTCCCGTGTGGACTGCTTCGAGCTGGTCCAGACCAAGGAGGCCAGCGAGGTCGAGGACCACAAGATTGAGGTCGTGGGTCCCGAAATCGACGACATCCCCGTGGGCTCCAAGATTTCCCTCAGCTACACCGTCGAGGTGGCCGGCAAGGCCATGCAGCCCGACTTCGAGTCCGTTATGGAGCGTAAGATTCACTCCTGGATTAACTGCATCGAGGGCGTGATGCACACCGGCCAGCGTGACATGATTCGTGTCCGTATCAGCAAGGCCGACTTCGAGGCCGGCTTCAAGTTCCGTCACCTGGGCGAGGTGCTGTACGCCAAGGTCAAGAACGAGTTCGAGGCCGTTGTGGACAAGTGCCAGGTGAAGATTGTTGTGGACGCCGAGCAGAACAAGGTCCTGCGTGCCCACGCCAACCAGGTGTTCGACAAGCGTGACGAGCGTCTGGCCTCCATGACCGACGAGTCCGTCAACGAGTACTACACCTGCATCATGTGCCAGGCCTTCTCCCCCAGCCACGTGTGCATCGTCACCCCCGAGCGTCTGGGCCTGTGCGGCGCCGTGTCCTGGCTGGATGCCAAGGCCACCAAGGAGCTGGACCCCGCCGGTCCCTGCCAGCCCATCGTCAAGGAAGGCTGCATCGACGAGAAGCTGGGCCGTTACGAGACCGTGGACGAGGCCGTTGCCAAGTATTCCCACGGCGCTCTGGAGCACGTGACCCTGTACTCCCTGTTCCAGGATCCCATGACCTCCTGCGGCTGCTTCGAGTGTATCTGCGGCGTGGAGCCTGTCTCCATGGGCGTTGTCATCACCTGCCGTGAGCACGCCGGCATGACTCCTCTGGGCATGACCTTCTCCGAGATGGCCTCCATGACCGGCGGCGGCGTGCAGACTCCCGGCTTCATGGGCCACGGCAAGCACTTCATCGCCTCTCACAAGTTCATCGCTGCCGAAGGCGGCCCCGGCCGTATTGTCTGGCTGCCCAAGCTGCTGAAGGACCAGATGCGTGAGCGTCTGGATGCCACTGCCAAGCAGATGTACGGCGTGGACAACTTCACCGACATGATTGCCGACGAGACCATCTGCACCGAGGACCCCGAGGCCCTGCTGAACTACCTGACCGAGGTCGGCCACCCCGTCCTCAGCATGGAACCCTTCGATATGTAAGGCGTGCGGCGAGTCGCCGCAGACAATTCGTTACGAACCTCGGTGGTGGACCAACACCGCTGTGGGTCACTCGCTAACGCAGTGCGGTTGCCAAAAAAGAAGAAAGGAGCGGCGCAAGCCGCTCCTTTTTTGCATCCCGTAGGGAACGGATTTATCCGTTCCGTGCCTTCCCGCCCTTGAGGAAGCAAATCCGCCCAAAAAACGGCAGCCCCCCACCAAAGCCTTCCCCCCGGGGCCGCAAAATAGCTTCCCCCGGGGGGAAGCTGGCAAAAACACCCAGTCCGCAGACTGGGTGTTTTTGACTGATGAGGGATGGCGATATGTTGGTGATTTTTGGCACTGCCGTTAAATGGTACTTGCCTAAACTGCACGCCATCCCTCTGCTGCGCAGAGCACCACCCCGGGGGAAGGCTTTTTCCTGCTCAACATTTTTCAAAAATTTTGCAAAGCCTACTTGACATATTCTGCAAAGTGTACTATACTTAATATGCAAAGTTAACTTAGCAAAGTCAAAGGAGCGAGCCCTATGAACAACAGCATCCGTGCCCTTCGGAAGGGGCGCAAGCTCTCCCAGGAGGAGCTGGCGGAGGCGGTGGGAACCACCCGGCAGACCATCACCTCCATTGAGGTGGGGAAGTACACCGCCTCCCTGCCTCTGGCCTGGAAGATTGCCCATTATTTTGGGCTGACCATTGAAGAAGTGTTTGATTTTTCTGAATTGGAGGAGTAAACCGTGGAAAAGTATCGTGAAAAGTTAAAAAGAGAAACCGGCCTGCTGCTGATTGGGGCCCTGGTACTCATTGCCGTGCAGCTGTATGTGGTGATTCAGGTGGCCCCGGCCATGGAGGACAGCCACTGGTACAGTATGTGGAGCGGCTTCATTGCCGGTGCTGCCGGCGGCGTGACGGCCCTGTTTATTGCAGGCATCGTCATCAACATTCTGGCCCTTCGCAGTGAGACGCGGCTGAAAAAGCTCTACGCCAAGGCCAATGACGAGCGCCAAGCCAAGATTATCTCCAGCGCCCAGGCGGCCGCCTTGCAGACCATTTTGATTGTGGGCATTGTGGCCGTCATTGTCGCCGGATATTTTAACCCCACCGTCAGCCTGACCATCCTGGCCTGCGTCTTTCTTTCCAGCCTCATCACCGCTGGCTTTAAGATTTATTACAGCCGGAAATATTAAAGGCAATAGCTTGGGCGTCCCTTTCGGGACGCCCGCCTTGATTTAGCAGCAGCCGCAGCCGTTGTTGTCGCAGCCGTTGCCCCCAAAGAAGCCCATGCCGTTGCCGCAGCCGCAGAACAGGAGCAGCAGAATGATGATCCAGATGATGTTGCAGCCGCAGAAACCGTTGTTGTTACACATAAAATTACCTCCGAGTTAATTTCTTGAGCGATTCACCGCTCATTCCATGGTATTCCGGAGGGCAAAAAATGTGCAGCATCATTCCCGCGTAGGGACAGCCCTTGCGGCTGTCCGGGCAGTTTGCCCCATTGTGACCGCCCAAAAGGCCCCGCCCCGCGGACAGCCGCAAGGGCTGTCCCTACGCATGGGGGTGTGGGTTGCGGAACGGATAAATCCGTTCCCTACGGGGGCTGGTGGGTTTTCGGAACGGATATCCCTCACCTATGGTTGGTTCTTATAATGCCCGCAGGGCATCCACCAGGGCGGTTTTTCCGGCGGTTTTTTCGTCCTTGACCTTGATGACCCGGGCGGGGCAGCCGGCTACCACGGTGTCCGGCGCAACGTCCTCCACCACCACGGCTCCGGCGGCCACCACGGCCCCCCGGCCAATGCGGCAGCCCTCGATGACCACGGCGTTGGCCCCGATGAGGACCCCGTCCTCCACAATGACCGGCGTGGCGGAGGCAGGCTCGATGACCCCGGCCAGCACGGCTCCGGCGCCTACGTGGCAGTTTTTGCCCACGGTGGCCCGGCCCCCCAGGACGGCGCCCATGTCAATCATGGTGCCCTCGCCCACCACAGCGCCGATGTTCAAAATGGCCCCCATCATAATCACGGCGTTTTTCCCAATCTCCACCTGCTCCCGGATAATGGCGCCGGGCTCGATGCGGGCGGGGATGTTTTTCATGTCCAGCATGGGAATGGCGGAGTTGCGGCAGCTGTTTTCGATTTCGACGTGGTCAAAATCGCCCGTCTCCAGCACCGGGGCCACGTCGGCCCAGTCGCCAAAGACGATTTTGCAGCCCGGTCCGGCGGGGAACTCCCGGCAGCCGGGGAAGGCCACCGGGGTCTTTTCCCAGACGTAGACCTTCACCGGGGTCTTTTTTTCCGAGGTGCGGATGTATTCAATGATTTCCTGTGCGTTCATAGGTTTCTCCTTTTTTTACAACATTGCAGGGCGGCCTGATCCCAGGCCGCCAAAATCTGCACTCTATTGAGGCAGGCGAAATGATGCGGCTTCGCCGACGGCGGCCTGAGGTGGTGCTGTGCGCAGCACATCCTAAATCAAAATGATTGCCGGTGGCAATCATACGATTATTCACAGGCCGCCCTGCGGTTTGCTGCTATGGTATCATTTTTTCCGCTCCATTTCAAGACGGAAAATTGACAGCCCGGCAGAAATAGCGTATAATGTAGTATTATTTGTATCAGGAGGGCAGAAGATGCAGCTGAAAACTGACCGCCGGGCGCTTCACCAAATCCCGGAGCTGGACCGGGACCTGCCCGAGACCCTTGCCTATCTGAAAAGCAGCCTGGCACCCCTGAACTGCCGGGTGTTTTCCCCTGCGGAAACGGGGCTGTGCGCCTGGTTTGACTTTGGCCGGGCGGAGGCCCTGGCCTTCCGGGCGGACTGCGACGGCCTGCCCATCTGCGAGCAGACCGGGGCCGCCTACGCATCTTTCCACCCGGGGGCCATGCACGCCTGCGGCCACGACGGCCACATGGCCATCCTTTTGGAGCTGGCCCGGCGGCTCAGCGAAAAGAAAACCTACCCCCGCAACGTGCTGCTGGTGTTCCAGAGCGCCGAGGAGACCACCGGCGGGGCCAGGGACATCTGCGAAAGCGGCGTTTTTGAGCAGTACAACGTCCGGGCCATTTTCGGCCTTCACCTGTGGCCGGGGCTGGAAGCCGGGGTCATGGCCAGCCGGTGCCGGGAGCTGATGGCCCGGTCCTGCGAGGTCACCGTGGATATTTTCGGGAAATCCGCCCACATCGCCCGGGCGGAGGCGGGCATCGATGCCCTGGCCGCCGGGGTGAAATTCTACACCGAAGCGATGACCATGGAGCAGGTGCTTCCGAAAAAATTCTTCCGTCTGCTGAAATTCGGAAAGTTCGAAAGCGGAACCGTCCGCAACGCCCTGGCTGCCCAGGCCCATCTGGAGGGCAGCCTCCGGGCCTTCCAGGACGAGGTGTTCGAGGGTCTGCAGGAGGGCCTCCGGTCCATCCGGGACCGGGTGTGCCGGGAATTCGGCTGCACCATGGACCTGCACTTCAGCAGCGGCTACCCGGCGGTGATGAATCCCCCGGAACTCTATGCCCGGGTGCGGCAGGTCATGGCCTTCCGGGAATTGGAAAGGCCCGCCATGACCGCCGAGGATTTTTCCTGGTATCAGCGGTATCTGCCCGGGATGTTCTTCTTCCTGGGGGTGGGGGACACCCCGGCGCTCCATGGGGACACCTTCGATTTTGACGAGGGGGTCCTGGAAAAGGGAGCAGATTTTTTTGAAGAACTGGGGGAAAAGCTGCCATGATTCCGTTAAATCAGAACTTAACAGCCTTAAAACGCTCGGCCATCCGGGTGTACACCAACCTGGCGAGGCAGACCCCGGACTGCGCCATGCTCACCATCGGCGAGCCGGATTTTGACACCCCCCAGGCCGTCAAGGATGCCGCCGCCGCGGCCCTGGCCGCCGGGCGGACCCACTACGCCCCCAACCAAGGCGACGAGGCCCTCCGCCGGGCCATTGCGGAAGCCGAAACCGCCCGGGGCCACAACACAGAGCCGGGCCAGGTGCTGGTGACCGTGGGGGCCTGTCAGGCGGTGTTCACGGCGCTGCTGGGCATTCTGAACCCCGGGGAGGAGGTCATCATCCCCACCCCCGGCTTCAGTCTTTACGAAAGCGTCACCACCATCGCCGGAGGCCGGGCCGTCCCTCTGGACCTAACGAAAACCGGCTTTCAGATAACCTTTGAGGCACTGAACGCCGCCATTACCCCGAAAACCAAGGCGATTATCCTGAATTCTCCCAACAACCCCACCGGGGTGGTGCTGAGCGAAAGCAGCCTGGCGGCCGTCAAGGCGGCGGTGGCCGGGCGGCCCATTTTCCTGCTGGTGGACAACGTCTACAGCGCCCTGTGCGACGGCCACTGCCCGGACCTGTCCCTGGATGAAGGTCTGGCGGACCGGCTGATTCTCTGCCAGAGCTTCTCCAAGCCCTACGCCATGACCGGCTGGCGGGTGGGGTATCTCACCTGCCCGGACTATGTCATGGACCGGCTGCTGCTGCTCAGCGCCGCCACCATCACCGCCGTGCCCACCTTCATCCAGGACGCCGCCCTGGCGGCCCTCCGGGAAGACCCGACCCCCATGGCGGAGGCCTACCGCCAGCGCCGGGCCTATCTGTGCCGCCGGCTGGAAGGCATGGGCCTTGATTTCCCCCGGCCCGAGGGAGCCTTTTACGCCTTTCCCAGCATCGAGCGGTTCGGCCTGTCCTCGGCGGAGTTCTGCACCCGGATGATTCAAGAGGCCAGGGTGGCCGCCGTCCCCGGCAGCTGCTTTGGAGCCGAGGGCTACATCCGCCTGTCCTGCTGCTGCGCCATGGATGAGCTGGAGAAGGGACTTGACAGAATGGAAGCATTTTTGAAAACCCTGTGACGATAATGCCCCCCTGGGGGCAGGCCGCCCTACGGATTTGTGAAGGGATTATATTATGACCGAAATTCAAAACCTGCTGTTTGCCGCCCGGGACCCGGGCTACCGGGAATTCCATGCCCGGCTGATGCCCACCATCGACTTGGAACGCATCATCGGCGTCCGAATTCCCTCCCTCCGGCGCATGGCGAAGGAACTGGCGGGGACGACCCCGGCGGCGGCATTCCTGGAAGCCCTGCCCCACGAATACTACGAGGAAAACAACCTCCACGGCTTTCTGATTGGGGAACTCCGGGATTTTTCAGCCTGCCTTGCCCAGGTGGAGCGGTTTCTGCCCTACGTTGACAACTGGGCCACCTGCGATTCCCTGCGGCCCAAGTGCTTTGGGAAGCACAAGCAGGAGTTGCTGCCCCACATTCAGCGGTGGCTCGCCGCCGGGGAGCCTTACACCGTCCGCTTTGCCATGGAAATGCTGATGGTCCACTTCCTGGACGGGGATTTTTCCCCGGCGTACCCCGATTGGGTGGCGGCGGTGGAAAGCTCAGAATATTATGTAAACATGATGGCCGCCTGGTACTTCGCCACCGCCCTGGCCAAGCAGTGGGAGGCTGTCATTCCCTATTTGGAGCAGAACCGCCTTGCACCCTGGGTCCATAACAAAACCATCCAAAAAGCAGTGGAAAGCTACCGGATTACCGGGGAGCAGAAGGAATATCTAAGGAAACTGCGCCGCTAAAAATTTTTTGTTGCACCCGTAGGGCGGCCTGCCCTCAGGCCGCCGGGAAGTTATGAGCCATGAAGGGTAAAATTCAGCCGCATCAGATGACCAACATAGCGGCGGCGTGAGGGCACGCCGCCCTACGGTATATTTACAGCTTTGCGGAAGCACGTACCTATACCGCACATCACGTTACTGCCCGCATTCCTCATCCGCCCCAGTGTTGCGACACTGGGGCACCTTCCCCCCGGGGGAAGGTTTTGGGCAGCAGACCCACATTGTACAAAAAACCGGCCGCTCTCTGGGAGCGGCCGGTTCAAATTTACACTTTTTCCTTCTTCAGCTGCTTTTCCAGCCAGTCCTTGCCGTCTACGAAGCGCTCCACGATGAAGCTGACTACGTAGTCGCCGGCGGCGTTGACCATGGTGGCGGGGGGGTCGATGAGGTTGCCCAGGGCCAGGGCCATGGGGTAGGCCACGGCCATGTGCTCCGGGAAGAAGATGGTGCACAGGGCCAGCTCCCCGGTGCCGCCGCCGCCGGGGATGCCGGACATGGCCACCGAGGACACCACCGCCACCGCAATGGCCGCCAGGGCCCGGCCGGTGGTGAAGTCCTGGCCGAACATTCCGAACAGGAAGGCCACCTTGATGATAGCGCCCATGGCGGAGCCGTCCATATGCATGGTGGCCCCCAGGGGCAGGACGATGTTGGAGATATCCTTGCTGATGCCGGTCTCCTGGGCAACCTCCATGTTGGTGGGGATGGTGGCCACGCTGGAGCAGGTGCCGAAGGACACGGCGGCGGGCTTAAACAGGTGCTTGAACATCACCCGTGCGCCGCCCCTGCCGCCGCCGAACCGGGCGTACAGGGGGAAGAACAGGAACATATACACAAAGCTCAGCACGTAGTAGAGAATCAGGGTCCGGCTGTAGTCGCCGATAAGCTCCCGGCCGTGGGTGGCAACCAGGGAGGCGAAGAAGCCGAAAAAGCCGATGGGGGCATAGTAGGTGACGATTTTCACGCTGTTCATAATGCAGGCGGTCACGTCGGCCAGGAGCTTGGCGGTCATGGTCTCCGGCCCGCCGGACAGCTGAACGCCGAAGCCGAAAATTACCGCAAACACAATCATGGGCAGCACCGCCCGGCGGCTGAGCAGCTCCACAAAGTCCGGCTTGGTGAAGAAGCTGACCACCATATCCCCCAGACCCATGACGGCGCTGGGGTCCGCCTCGGGCACGTCATAGGAGCCGGTGACGATGGGGAACACCCGAATCACCACATACGTCACCAGGGAGGCAATGGCGGCGGTGGCCAGGAAGGTAGCCACGGTGACGCCCATGACCCGGCCCGCCCGTTTCATGCTGGGCATATTGGCAATGGCGGAGGCAATGGAACTGAACACCATCGGCACCACCAGGCAGAACATCAGGTTGATGAAAATGGTCCCCAGGGGCTCCAGGGCCCCGGCGCTGTCCGGCCAGACCAGGCCCACAACGCAGCCGCCCACAATGCCCAGGAGCATACACAGGATAAAGCTGTAGTTTTTCAAGGTTTTTTTCATAAAAAGCCCCTCACTTTCGCAGGATAGGTCCATTATACTCCATTTGCAGGGAGATAGCAAGAAAAAGAACGGATGGTTTTTGAAACCACCCGTTCGCACCACCGTAGGGGAGGGATATTATCCCTCCCGTCGGCCCCCGCCAGGGGGCCGCTTACAGACCAGCCATGTAGGGGAGGGTCACTGACCCTCCCGTCGGCCCCCGCCAGGGGGCCGCAACCGTAGGGCACGGCCTTGCTCCGCGGACAGCCGCAAGGGCTGTCCCTACGCATGGGGGGTGTGGGTTTTGGAACGGATGAATCCGATCCCTACGGGCTGGTGGGTTGCGGAACGGATGAATCCGTTCCCTACGGGGCGGGTGGGTTGCGGAACGGATGAATCCGTTCCCTACGGGGGGGGGTAAAAAAATCGACCCCGTGGGGGTCGATTTTTCTTATCCGGTTTGGTTCTCGCTTATCCTATCTGGTTCTCAAACGCCCTATCAGCTACTCGCTTAGCCTATCAGGTTTTCGCAAATACTATATTTTTCTCAAAAGCCGTCACCACGCTGGCGGCGTTCAATTATTAGTAGGCCATGAGGATTTTTTCGGCTACGGGGGTGAGCCAGTTGCCGTGGGCGGCTTTTTCGCCGAAGACGGCGATGGCGATGTCGGGCTCTGTTTCCTCCTTGCGGTGGGCGAAGCAGAGCAGAGCGCCGTGGTCGGAGCCGCCGGAGGAATGCTGGGCGGTGCCGGTTTTGGCGTAGACGGTGACCTCGTCCTTCAGGGGCCAGACGCCGTCCTCGATGGGCCATTTATTGCTGTCGACGTTCATCACGTCCTGGGCGCCGCCGAAGAACTTGGCGCCGGTGCCGCCGACGATGGTGATGACCTCCCGCATACCCGTCCAGTAGGCCTCGATGGTGGTGTACTGCATCTCCATCTGGCTGACAATCTGGGGGGCGTTTTCGAAAATGAGGTTCCGGTAGTCTGACGACACCACCCGGCTTAAGAAGGTGGCCTTCATCCGGGTGCCCTTGTTGGCCAGGGTGGAGGCGTAAACGCACAGCTGCAGGGGGGTGAACCGGTTCTCGGCCTGGCCGATGGCGCCTAAGATTCGGTCGCCGCCGGAGAATTGGGCGTTGATGCCGGTTTTATAGACTTCCTTTTTGGTGGTGGGGTTGTTCCGCCGGCCGGTTTTCTCCACCAACTCGATGCCGGTGGGCTCGCCCAGGCCCAGCTTCTGGGCTGTCTCGTCCAGCATTTCCCATTTCACCCGTGCGCCCAGCTCGTAGAAGAAGACGTTGCAGGAGTAGGCCAGGGCCTTGTCCGCCGTCAGGGTGCCGTGGGTGACGCCGGGGTTGGAGGTCCAAATCAGGCAGGTGGGGTGGAAGCCGGGGTAGTCCTCGTTGTCAAAGATACCGGTGTCCACGATTTCCTCGCCGGGGGAGAAGATGATATTTCCCGCACTGTTCCGGTTTTCCATGGCGGCGATGAGGGTGCACATTTTGTAGGTAGAGCCGGGGGCGTACTCTGCGCCGAAGGCCCGGTTGAAGAAGGGCTTCATAGGGTCCTCGGACAGGGCCACCATGTTCTCCCGCATGGTGGCCAGGTCGTAGGTGGGCCAGGAGGCGCAGGCCAGGATGTTGCCGGTTTTGCACTCCATGACCACGGCTGCGCCGCCCTGAACGTCGTGGCCCTGCTTTTCGCCGGTGGCCTTGTTGACATCGGTGCTCTGGATGTTCCGCAGGACCTCATCCAGGGCCTTCTCCGTCACCTCCTGGAGGGTGATGTCGATGGTGGTTTCCACGTTGTTGCCGGCAATGGGGGAGTAAACGCCGATTTTCTTGCCGGTATCGTCCACCTTGTCCCGCCAGTACTGCTTGATGATGGCGCCGTCCTTGGAGACAATGTCCACGCGCTGGCCGTCGATGCCGTGGAGGTAGTCCTCAAAGGCCTCCTCAAAGCCGGCCTGGCCCACCATGGCATCCATGGAGTAGCCCTGCTCCTTAAACTCCGCCCACTGGGCATCGCTCATGCCGCCTAAGTAGCCCAGAATATGGGCGCCGTACTTGGTGTGGTACTCCCGGACGGTGGAGGATTCCACCATCAGGCCGGGGATGTTCAGCTCCAGCAGGGTGGACAGGTCCTGGTCGGACACGTCCTCCAGGAAGGTGTAGGTGGGCAGGTTGGTGATGCCCCGAAGCTCGAACTCATACCGGATGCCCACCACCGCCCGGGCATCCTCCTCGGACCAGGTGACGGGGATTTTGTAGCTCTCCCGGAGCTTGTCCAGCAGCAGCGGGGCGGTGATGTCCGAGTCCAGCTCCCGGTTGACCATGAACTTCTGGAAGTGGCTCTGCCAGGAGGAGGTGAACTCCCCCAGGGTGTACTCAAAGGGCCGGGTTTTGCTGATGGGGAAGTGGTCGTTATAGACAATGCCCAGCTCGTTGCACTTGCGAATCAGGCGGTACAGCGCCTCGTTGGTCTCGCCGTAGCTTCGGGCCACGTAGTGGTTGAACACCAAATCGTAGGAGGCCCGGTTGCCCACCAGGACGTTGCCATTGCGGTCCAGAATGTCGCCCCGGGCGGCACGGACGGTGGTGATGGTGGTGTAGGTCTGGGTATTGTCGTTGTTGCCGTCGGTTTCGATAATCTGCATGACGAACAGCCGTCCGGCAAACAGCATCAGCACGAAGGCAAAGAGAACAAAAAACAAAATTGCCCGAAAGCGGCTTATTCTTTCCATGTGTTTCCTCCAATCAGGCCGATTTTCACAATCAGGGGGTAAAGGGGTATCATCACCAGCAGGCCCAGCAGCCCCGTCAGGGCGAAGGCCCCCAGCCGGTCCCATCGGGTCAGGCCCATGAAGATGCCCAGGCCGTACAGCCCCAGCTCATAGCCCAGCTGGGCAAGGCCGGCGCACAGGACGATGGCCCCCCGGCTCCGGTGGAGGTACATCTGCCGCAGCAGCGCCGCCCCGATGCCGAAGAAGGTCAAAAGGCCAATGCAGTAGGCCCCCGGGGCCGTGCCGGTGAAATAATAGACAATGGAGGCGATGAGCACAAAGACGCTGCCCACCTCCGTGCCCTCCAGCACGGCAATCAGCAGAATCACCGTGACGGCCAGGTCGGTGGTGGCCCCAAACAGGCGGACCCTGCTCATAATCACGTCCTGAATCACCAGGGCCAGCAGAATGGCGGCGGCGTACAGCAGCCATTTGCCCAGCCGCAGCCGCTGCTGGCGGGTCATCCGGGCGGTTTTCAGCCAGGTGGCCGCCTGAGGGTCAGGCCGGAACTCCGGCTGCTTTTTTCGGAAGAATTTCAAAAAGTCCATTGGTTATCCTCATAAAACAAATGCTGTTCTGTTTACCGATTCCGGCGCACCCGTAGGCAGCGGATTCATCCGTTCCGTCGGCCCCCGGCGAGGGGGCCGCTTTTGGCGGGGTGCAGAGGGCGGCTTTGCCGCTCGGAATGGATAAATCCATTCCCTACAGGCGCTGTGCATTAGCCGTAAGC
>JAUNPV010000003.1:0-78104 GCA_030536515.1 Eubacteriales bacterium | reverse complement strand
GCCGCTCGGAATGGATAAATCCATTCCCTACAGGCGCTGTGCATTAGCCGTAAGCAGTCTCCTCAGTGGGGGCGGTGGTTTCGGCGGGGGCGGTGGTCTCCGGGGTCGGGGTCTGGGCGGCCTCCACCTCGGTGGTGTAGTTGGTGATGATGAACACCTGCTCCAGAGAGCCAATCTCGGCGGCGGGGTCCAGCAGGGCGTACTTGGCAACGCCGGTCTCCTCAAAGCCGGCATCCACCACGTAGCCCATAATCAGGCCCCGGGGGTACACCGTGGAGCCGGAGGTCACCACCTGGTCCCGGTTGCGGATGATGGCGGCGGAGGGCAGGTAGTTCATTTGCAGCATGGTCTCGTGACCCTCGGTGTAGCCGCCCTTGACCATGCCGTTGTAGCCGGAGGTGGAGATGGTGCCGGAGATTTCCAGGGTGGAGTCCAGAACGGTGGTGACCTCGGCGTAGTTCACGCCCACCTCCGTCACCAGGCCCACCACCTCGCCGTTGGCGGTGATGACGCACAGGTTCTCCTGAATGCCGGCGTTGGTGCCCCGGTTGATGGTGAAGGTGTTCTCCCAGTCGGTGGAGGACCAGCCGATGATGTAGGCATCCACCATTTTGTAGTCCTCGTGGGTGGCCTGGAGGCCCAGGGCCTTGCGCAGACGCTCGTTTTCACGGGAGACCGAGTCTGCCTGACGGGCCACGTCCTCCATTTCGGCGATGCGCTTTTCCAGCACGGCATTCTCCGCCGCCAGGGCCTCGTACTTGAACATATAGCCGTAGTACTTTTCCGCCGCCGTGGTCAGCGCCGTCCCCGCCGCCCGGAAGGGGGCGGCCACGCCCTTGACAATCAGGTCCGGGATGGTGGTGTTGGTAACGCCGCTGATAATGGTCAGCGCCGCCGTCACCAGAGCGGCAATCACCAGGATGACCTTCACCCGGGTACTGAATAAATTTCTCATAAGGTTTCCTCCAACATGGTGGTATTGTGTACACTGTAACAATAAATGCCGCACCCTAAAACCTTCCCCCGGGGGCTGCGCAGCCGTTGCCGCTTCAGCGGCTTACGGATGCGGCGTCCCCCTTGCGGGGGGAAGGTGGCCGAGCGTAGCGAGGTCGGATGAGGGATGGCGTGCAGTTGGAACAGTACCATCTCCGTTCATGCGTACAGCGTTTCAGCTGTCGCCATCCCTCATCAGTCACGGCTTCGCCGTGCCAGCTTCCCCCCGGGGGAAGCTATTGGGCCTGCGGAAAATTATGCAAACAGCTCCGGGGCGATTTCCTTCAGCCTTTGGCCCAGGGCGCACAGGGGCAGGCCCATGACGTTGTAGTAATCGCCGTGCAGCCCTTCGCAGAACAATGCGGCGCCGCCCTGGATGCCGTAGGCCCCGGCCTTGTCCATAGGCTCGCCGGTGGCCACGTAGTCGGCAATCTCTTTTGGGGACAGGGGCCGGAAGCGCAGGTCCGTCACCTCGGTGAAGGTGCAGCTTTTCCCGCCCCGGCGCAGGGTGCAGCCGGTCATCACCTGGTGCTCCCTTCCGGACAGGAGAGCCAGCATTTCCCGGGCTTCCACCTCGGAATGGGGCTTTCCCAGAATTTTTCCGCCGCAGACCACAATGGTGTCGGCGGCAATGACCACATCGTCGGGCCCCGCCTGGACCGCCAGAGCCTTCCGGCAGCTCACCGCCGCCACCGCCTCCCGGGGCGGCAGCGCCGGGTCCATGGTCTCGTCAATATCCGCCGCCCGAACGGCAAAGGGAATGCGGAAAATTCCCAAAAGCGCCTGCCGCCTGGGGGATGCGGATGCTAAAATCAGCTGCATAATCTTAACCTTTCGTATATCTGTAGGGAACGGATTTATCCGTTCCGCTGATTTGTAACGCAAATCAGGCGGCGAAGCCGCTCAAAACTTCCCCAGGATTACGTTAATAAATGCGTTGTGCATAGGAATGGTGAGGATTCAGCAGGCACCAACATATACAACAAATCACGTTACCGCCCGCATTCCTCATCCGCCCCAGTGTGTGCACTGGGGCACCTTCCCCCCGGGGGAAGGCTTCTTACTCCACACCTCTTAAATACAACCCTCTGGTGCAAGCGCCGGGGTCGAAGGGGGCGGGGGTTAGGTAGTCGTTCAAAATCCGGTCGGTTTCCCGGGCGTTTTCCGTGGTGAAGTACAGCCGGACGGCCCACAGGCCCAGCTTGGCCAGGTCGTCCTGGCGGTCCAGCCAGCTGAGCTTTCTGCCGTTGAGCAGGACGCTGCGGCAGCTGTCAGCGTCCTTGATGATGGGGAACTCCGCGCCGGTCTTGTCGGTGAGCTTGGTGGAGGACGCCAGATGGCAGGTACACTCCCCGGTCCGGCCCTGAATCAGGCAGTGCTCCGTCACCATCAGGGGCAGGCGGCCGTAGGCAATGAGCTCGGCATCCACCGCCTTGCTCACGTCCCGAATCTGAGGCAGGGTCATTTCAAAGCTGAGGGTGGCCGAGGCCAGCTCCAGCTGCTCCAGGCAGCCCATGGCCCGGGAGTTGCAGATGTTCAGGCCGAAATCCCCGTGAATGCGCATTCCCGCCTCCCGGACCGGGGCCAGCAGCCCCAGATTGCCCACCAGGGCATCCCGGACTCCGGCATCCCGGAGCAGGTTCAGGCCCTTGATGAGCTTGGGCATTTCCCCGTCGTGGACAATCCGTGGAAGCACCACCGCCAGGCGGCCCCGGCGGACCAGCTTCCCGGTCAGGTCCCCGTCGGCCAGCAGAATGTGCATGGGCACGTACAGCATGGCGGTTTCCAGATTCAAAAGGGCCGGCGTCAGCTGCTCCCGGGTGGTCACCTGGACCGTCAGACCGGGCAGGGCCTTGGGGCCCTTTTTCACGGCCACCTCCTTGGGCTTTCGCAGGGAATGCTCCTCCCGCCTTGCCCGGAGGGCTGTCAGCTGGTTCAGCACATCCCGGCGCATGGCGTTGATAGCGGCGGCGGGGATGATGAGCCCCGGGTCCACATGGGTCCGGACCTCCACGCATTTGAAGGGGGTGCCGCCGGTTTTGGCCACCCGCTGGGCCAGGACCTGGCCCGTCAAAGGCACGTGCTGGGCAAGCTCGGGCCTGGGCCCGTCCACCCGGACGGTGCGGCCCTCAGGGTCGGTGGCCATGAGATAGCTGCCGTCCACACTGACCACCGCCCGGAATTTAAGGTCCACCAGCTGGGTCTCCCCGGCCTCGTAGGACTGGCGGGCCATTTGCAGCCACTGCTGGTCCTCGGGCTGGGCTTCCCGGATGCCGAACATCCGGCTGTCAATCCTGCCGGTGTAATAGCCGTCGGTAAAGCCCTGGCGGTTGAAGGCGGTCATCAGAGCGTCCATCATGGCCTTGGTCACAGTTCCCTCGTCCAGGGCCTTGCGGTACACGGCGGTGACGGTGGCCACGTATTCGGGCCGCTTCATCCGGCCCTCCAGCTTCAGCGACACCACGCCCATTTCCTCCAGCTCCCGGAGGTAGTGGACCAGGCAGTTGTCCTTCAGGCTCAGAGGGTATTTTTCCTGCCAGTGGGCATAGCCGTAGCTCTGGCGGCAGGGCTGGGCGCAGCGGCCCCGGTTGCCGGACCGGCCGCCAATCATGGCGGAGAGGTAGCACTGGCCGGAATAGCACATACACAGGGCCCCGTGGCCGAAAACCTCGATTTCAATGGGAGAGTGGGCGCAGATATAGCGCATTTCCTCCCGGCTCAGCTCCCGGCTGAGGACCACCCGGCGCATTCCCATGGCGGCGCACAGCTGGACACCGGCCAGGGAGTGGACGGTCATCTGGGTGGAGCCGTGAATGGGGATGTGGGGGGCAATCTGGAGGCACAGCTCCACCACGCCCAGGTCCTGGACGATGAAAGCGTCCACATTGGTCAGCGCCGCCTGGCGAATCAGGTCCGTCAGCTCCTTCATCTCCCGGTCGCAGACCAGGGTGTTCAGGGTCAGGTGGACCTCCACCCCCCGGATGTGGCAGTATTTCACCGCCTCGCCCAGGGTCTGGGTGGTGAAATTCTTCGCACTCTGCCGCGCGTTGAAGGTGCCGCAGCCTAAGTACACGGCGTTGGCGCCGTTCTGGACCGCCGCACGCAGGGCCTCCATAGAGCCCGCAGGGGCCAATAATTCAATCATAAGGACTTCTCCGTTCTGAATGCACACTGTCTCAGTTTATAGTTGCGAACATTATAACACAGCTTTTCCGAAAGTTCCAGTCCCCCATGGGGTTTTCAAGAAAAATTCAGTTCTCATTCACATTTCTTAATGAAAATTTAAGGAAAAAACTGGGTTTTTCGTTGCAAACCCGGTGTCTTTGTGGTACACTATTGAAAAATAACGCTGAATCTATAGGAGTTCTCATGCTGAAAAAATATTTTATGATTTTCCTGGTGTCCATGGTGCCCCTCATCGAGCTGCGGGCGGCGGTGCCCATGGCTGTGGGCATGGACCTGGATTACTGGACATCTTTGGTGGTGTGCGTCATCGGCAATATGCTGCCGGTGCCCTTTATCTACTTTTTCGCCCGGAAGGTGCTGCTGTGGGGCCGGGATAAGAAATTCATCGGCCCCTTCTTCACCTACTGCCTGGAAAAGGGCGTTCACGGCAGCAAGCGACTGACCTCCAAGGCCGGCCGGGAGGGGCTGTTTGTGGCGCTGATGCTGTTCGTGGGCATTCCCCTGCCCGGCACCGGGGCCTGGACCGGCACCCTGGCCGCCTCCTTCCTGGACATGGGCATCAAGTCCACCACCGCCGCCGTGTCCCTGGGCGTAGTCATCGCCGGCACCATCATGGGCCTTGCTACAAAATTCGGGCTGCATATTTTCGGACTGTAGAGCACCAAAAAACCTTCCCCCGGGGGGAAGGTGGCACCAATCACCAGTTCACAAACTGGTGATTGGTGACGGATGAGGAATGCGGGCGGCAACGTGATGTGTTGTACAGGTCGGTGCCTGCTGAAACCTCACCAATTCTACGCACAAAAATGTCTATCAACGCAGGTTCCTGCCCGCATTCCTCATCCGTCTTGCCTGCGGCAATCATAGAGATTTTTGATTTGCTGCGCAGTGCACCGCCCCAGGCCGCCGCAACGTAACGGGTTTAACGCTGTTCCAGCGTTGCGGCTGACGCCGCTGGCGGCCTGGGGTCAGGCCGCCCTACAGTTTTGAACTACATCTAAGGAGGAAAAACCATGTCTGACTGCTTATTCTGCAAAATCATCGCCGGGGACATTCCCTCGGCCAAGGTCTACGAGGACGAGGCCGTCCTGGCCTTTCGGGACATTGCCCCCCAGGCGCCCACCCACATTCTGGTGATTCCCAAGGCCCACATCTCCGGCTGCAACGGCGTCACCGCCGAAAATTCCCAGGTGGTGGCCCATATTTTTGAGGTCATTCCCCAAATTGCCCAGGCGGAGGGCCTGGAAAACGGCTACCGGGTGGTCAGCAACTGCGGCCCCAACGCCGGCCAGACCGTCCCCCACCTCCACTTCCACATCCTGGGCGGCCGGGAGCTGACTCTGGAAATGGCCTAAAGGCAGAATCCTGTCATTGCGAGCCAGTGCTCACACTGGCGTGGCAATCCGCATCCCCCTCTGGCTGGCCCAACGGGTCAGCCAGTTTCTTTTCCCTTTGGAAAAGAAACTGAGGGGCGCTTCCCCACTATAACAGCTCAAAAGGGTCCAGCCCTCACGGACAGCCGCAAGGGCTGTCCCTACGCATGGGGGGCACCGTAGGGCCCGGCATCCTTGACGGGCCGCTGCCGGGTCAAAAACGATAGATTGTCATTGCGAAACCAATCCGCAGACCGGTTGCGGCAATCCGTTTTCTTTCTCATTTTTCCTCTGGAAAAATGAACTGGCTGGCCCAACGGGCCAGCCAGAGGGGATACGGATTGCCACGCCAGTGTGAGCACTGGCTCGCAATGACAATACATAGTTTTAGGCGTTACATTATTCTTCGCTTTCTTCCGCGTCCTTCTTAGGCAGCGCGTCCCAGTTGGCGCGGTTGGTGCGCAGGGTGACGGCCAGGATTTCCTCCGCCAGCTTTTCCGTGACCTGGCCGGGGGTCAAACGCCAGCGCCAGTTTTTGCCTACGGTGGCGGGCTGGTTCATCCGGGCCTCGTTGCCCAGGCCCAGGTAGTCCTGGATGGGGATGATGCAGTCTCTGGCGCAGCTGGCCATGGCCAGATTGATGAGGCTGCGGTACAGCTGGCTGTCCGGGGTGTCGGGGTTGCAGAGGTAGCTTCTCACCTGGGCCATGGCCTCCCTGGACAGGCCCCGGAGCCAGCCGCTGACGGTTTCGTTGTCGTGGGTGCCGGTATAGACCACGCAGTTTTGGCTGTAGTTGTGGGGCCAGTATTCGTTGGAGCCTGCCACATCCTTGGGGTCCACGGCGAACTGGAGGACCTTCATGTTGGGATAGCCGCTGTCCCGAACCAGCTGGCGGACGGAGTCGGTCATGTAGCCCAGGTCCTCGGCGATGATGTGGACCGGCCCTAAGCGGCGGTGGATGGTGTTGAACAGGTCCATGCCCGGGCCCTGCTCCCAGTGGCCGCCCAGGGCGGTCTTGTCCCCGGCGGGGATGGAGAAATACTCATCAAAGCCCCGGAAATGGTCAATGCGGACCACGTCGTAGAGCTTGAAGGAGTACCACATCCGGGTGACCCACCACTCGTAGTCCGTGGCCCGGTGCAGGTCCCAGCGGTACAGGGGGGAGCCCCAGACCTGGCCCTCGGCGGCAAAGCCGTCCGGCGGGCAGCCCGCCACCGCCACCGGGGCGTTGTGCCCGTCCAGCTGGAACAGCTCCGGGTGGGCCCACACGTCGGCCCCGTCGGGGGAGACATAGATGGGAATGTCGCCCACAATCTGGATGCCCTTTTCGTTGGCGTAGGCCTTCAGCCGGGTCCACTGGGCGTCGAATTTGTATTGCAGGTACTTCTGGAACTCCACGTCGAAGTACAGCTCCCGGTTGTAATAGTCCAGGGCGAAGCCCCAGTGCATCCGGATGTCCTCGGGCCACTGGCGGTAAGCGGCGTCCTGGAAGTAGGATTTCAGGGCCATGAACAGGGCGTAGTCATCCAGCCACCAGTGGTTGGCGGCGCAGAAGCTGTGAAATTCCGGGTCGCTTCCTACATTGCTGCGCTCATAGGCCCTGTGCAGCAGGGCCAGGCGGTTTTCGTGGAGCTTGTCAAAGTCCACCCTGGCGGGGTTTGAGCCAAAGTCGGCACTCTCGCACTCAGCCTCGGTCAGGACCCCCTCCCGGACCAGCTCGTCCAGGGAAATCATATAGGGGTTGCCCGCAAAGGCGGAGAAGGCCTGGTAGGGGGAATCGTCGGACCCGCCGTAGCTGGTGGAGCCCAGGGGCAGAATCTGCCAGTACCGCTGGCCGGCCCGGGCCAGAAAATCCACAAAATCATAGGCCGCCCGGTCAAAGCAGCCGATGCCGTGCTTGGACGGCAGACTGGTGACCGACAGCAGCACGCCTGCATAACGCTTCATAAATGACACTCCTCATTTCCCCGGTTAGAAACGTTTCCACCGGGGCTTTTTAAAAAGTATAGTATTTTTTCCCACGTTCGTCAACGAGGGAAATATTTTTCCACATTCTGTACAAAAGTAAGAAGCAATTTTTAGGTATTTCCACCGTGCTGCGTTTGCAAGAAAAGGACAGCCCTGGGGACCAAAACACCATGTCATTGCGAGCCAGTCCTCAGACTGGCGTGGCAATCCGCAGACTGGCGTGGCAATCCGCATCCCCTCTGGCTGGCCCGTCGGGCCAGCCAGTTCATTTTTCCAAAGGAAAAATGAAAAAGAGAACGGATTGCCACAACCAGTCTGCTGACTGGTTTCGCAATGACAATCTGTAGCTTTAGGCGTTACGAATCAGTAGGGGAGGGTCACTGACCCTCCCGTCGGCCCCCGGCGAGGGGGCCGCTTTTTTAGTGAAGAGTGAAGAAGCCACACCACTCACGCAATACTGCGAAAAGGCCGGACAGCCGCAAGGGCTGTCCCTACGCATGGGGGCGGTGCTTTCCTCATATACCATCGAATCGGTAAAAATCCTTATTGCATCCCCCCTTCAAAAATGATAGAATAAGCCCAAAGACAGAGAGAGGGTGCTTCGATTGGATTGTCGGAAAGAGGATTATATTGCCGTCTTCGACTCGGGGCTGGGGGGGCTCAGCGTGCTGCGGGAGCTGCGTGCGGTGATGCCCGGGGAGCGGTTTTTGTACTTTGGCGATTCGGCCAACGCCCCCTACGGCAGCCGGTCCACCCGGGAGGTCCGGGCGCTGACCCTGAGGGCCCTGGACGCTCTGGCGGAGCGCTACCCTCTGAAGGCCATGGTCATCGCCTGCAACACCGCCACGGCGGCGGCGGTTGAGCAGGTCCGGGAAAAATACCGGGGCACCATCGTCATCGGCATCGAGCCGGCCCTGAAGGTGGCGGCGGACCACTTCCCCGCCGGGCGCATCGGCGTCATGGCCACCCAGGTAACCCTCCGGGAGGAGAAATTCGACACTCTCCTGCACCGGTTCGACGGGGGCTGCTCGGTGGAAAAAATCCCCGCCCCGGGGCTGGTGGAGCTCATCGAGCAGGGCCGGGGGGAGGGTCCCGAGGCCCGGGCCCTGCTGGAGCGGGTGCTGGGCCCCTATGTGGGCAGGCTGGACGCTCTGGTGCTGGGCTGCACCCACTATCCCTTCGCCGCCGCCGCCATCCGGGCGGTGCTGGGGCCTGGGACGGCGCTGCTGGACGGCGGCCCCGGCACCGCCCGGGAGACCCGGCGGCGGCTGGAGGAGGCGGGCCTGCTGGAAAACGGTCCCGGGGAGCTTTTGATGAAAAACAGCGATTCCAGCCCGGAAATGATGAAAAGAGCCTACGAATTGTTGGAAGGAGCCTGCAAAAATGAATCCTGATATTCTGGTCATCGGCATTGCCGGCGGCACCGGCAGCGGCAAAACCACCCTGATGAAGCGGCTGATTGAGGCCTTTCCCGACTCCGTCACGGTTCTCAGCCACGACAATTACTACAAGCGCCACGACGAGCTGTCCTACGAGGAGCGCTGCAAGCTCAACTACGACGAGCCGGACTCCCTGGAAACGGACCTGATGGCCCGGCACCTGGAGCGGCTGCGCCGGGGGGAGACCATCCAGTGCCCGGTCTACGACTTCACCATCCACAACCGCAGCGACGAAACGGTGACCATCGTCCCCGGCCGGGTCATCATCGTCGAGGGCATTCTGATTTTCGAAAACGAGGCCCTGCGAGACCTTATGGACATCCGTATTTTCGTGGACACCGACGCCGATATCCGGCTGTGCCGCCGAATCAAGCGGGACGTGAACAAGCGGGGCCGGACCCTGGAAAGCGTGCTGACCCAGTACCAGCAGACCGTCAAGCCCATGCACGACAAATACGTGGAGCCAAGCAAGCGCTTCGCCCACATCATCGTCCCCGAGGGGGGCAAAAATCTGGTGGCTCTGGATATGGTCATCGGCCGGATTCAGCGGCATTTGGAGGCATTATGAAGTACGAAAGTTTGATTTTTGACATTGACGGCACCCTGTGGGACTCCCGGGCTCTGGTGGCCGAGGGCTACAATCTGGAGCTGAAGCGGGAGGGCCTGGGCCACCTGTGCGTCACCGCCGAGGAGCTGCGGCCCCTGTTCGGCAAGGTGATGACGGAAATTGCGGACATCCTCTTTGCGTCCATCCCCCAGCCGGACCGCTACGCCCTCATGGAGCGCTGCATGGACACAGAGAACAGCTACCTCCACCAAAACCCCTGCGACATCGGCTACCCCGGGGTCCGGCGGACTCTGGAACAGCTCAGCAAAACCCACCGCCTGTTCATCGTCAGCAACAGCCAGCGGGGCTACCCGGAGCTGTGCATGGACAAGCTGGGCCTTCGGCCCTATATCCAGGCCCACCTGTGCTTCGGCGACACCGGCACCACCAAGGGCCAGACCATCCTGCGGCTGATGCGGGAGCAGAGCATCACCTCCTGCGCCTACATCGGCGACACCCAGGGGGACCTGGAGGCCACCCGGGAGGCAGGCATCCCCTTCATCTGGGCCGCCTTCGGCTTCGGAAATCCCGAGAGCTGGGACGAAAAGGTGGATTCTTTTGAGGAGCTGCTGAAACTTTAACAGTACCCCAAAACCTTCCCCCGGGGGGGAAGGTGGCAGGGCGTTAGCCCTGACGGATGAGGGATGGCGACCGGTTGGATGATGTTTGCACTTAATAAGATGGTGGTGACTTTCAGGTATCGCCATCCCTCATCAGTCACCAGTGTGCGCACTGGTGACAGCTTCCCCCCGGGGGAAGCTCTTGCCGGTAGACGCTACCCTGTTGGATACTCGGAAATCCCACAAAAAATTTTACTGAAAGGAAGTATTTTTATGATTATCTGTCCCTTTAGCGACCTGTCCCGGTACATTCCCGTGATTCCCGGGCTGGAGGAGGCCATGGCGGCGGTTTCCGCCATCACCGACTTCACCCCCCGCACGGTGCCCCTGTCCGGCGGCAACCGCATCAACATTGGCTCCTTCACCACCAAGGATGCCCGGGAGGGCACCATCGAGGCCCACCGGAACTACCTGGACATCCAGTACGTGGTGTCCGGCGAGGAGACTATGGGCTGGGCGCCCCTGGCCGCCCTCACCCCCGACGGGGCGTTTAATACCGGCAGCGACATCGGCTTTTACAAGGGCGGCGTGGAATTCACCCGGATTCCCGCCGGCATCTGCTACGTGGTGTTCCCCGAGGATGCCCATATGCCCACCGTGTACCTGGACAAGCCCCACGACGTGACGAAGCTGGTCATCAAGCTGAAGGTATGAGCTTTGCAATGGATGACCAGTGCCTCCTGTGCTATCTGAGGCGGAATCTGGACTTGGTGCGGCCTCTTGGCTCCACCGAAAAGACCATGGAGTTTGCCCGGGCCCTGATGGCGCTGGTGCTGAAGGGCCCCCGGGAGGCGGCCTCCCCCTACTTTAACCCCCAGGTGGCGGACCTGCTCCATGAGATGTACGGCCTGGACCTTGACCGCTTCCGCCAGGAAAAGCTGGATTCCAACCGCTTTGTCATGGCCCGGCTGGAGCAGATTCGGCAGAAGATTGCCGCCGCTCCGGACCCGGTGCTGGCGGGGCTGCAATTTGCCATTTTGGGGAATTATTTGGACTTTTCCGCCTTGCAAGGCCAGGTTTCCTTTGAAAAGCTGGAGGAAATGCTGGAAAAGGCTCTGGAAATGCCCCTGGACATAGGCACCTTCCGCAGCCTGACCCGGGACCTGAAGCAGGGCCGGCGGCTGCTGTATCTGACGGACAACGCCGGGGAAATCGGCTTTGACCGGCTGTTCGCCGAGGCCATCGCCGGGGCCTACCCCCAGCTGGACATCACCTTCTGCGTCCGGGGGGCCATCGCCCAGAACGATGCCACCCGGGAGGATGCCGCCCAGGTGGGCCTGCCCTTCCCCATCATCGACAACGGCAACCGCATCCCCGGCACCCAGCTGGACCGGCTGAGCCGGGAGGCAAGGGAGGCCCTGGATGCCGCCGACGTGATCATCGCCAAGGGCATGGCCAACGTGGAGACCATGTTCGGCTGCGGCAAAAACGTCTACTACGCCTTCCTCATCAAATGCCCCCGCTTCGAACAAAAATTCCATGCCCCCCTGTTCACCCCCATGCTGGTCAAGGACGGAGAATTGCAATAAGCCTTCCCCCAACGGGGGAAGGTGCCCCAGTGTCGCAACACTGGGGCGGATGAGGGGCATTCCCACTTACGAGCACTCCCGGCGGCGCACCCAAATACCTTCCCCCGGGGGGAAGGTGCCCCAGTCCGCAGACTGGGGCGGATGAGGAATGCGGGAGATAACCTTATGTGTTGAATCCGTACGTGCTTCCATGCGGCTATAACAACTGTACTATCCTTGACGGGCCGGGTTATATGCGTAGGGACAGCCCTTGCGGCTGTCCGCTCCCCCCCCCGCAAAATCGGAGGAATACATCCCAATGAACGACAAACTTTACGAATTCGACGCCGTAATCCAGGCCGTCCCCGAAAAGGGCGGGGCTTATGTCATCTTCCCCTACGACCTGCGCGCGGAGTTTGGCAGGGGCCGGGTGAAGGTGGCGGCTACCTTCGACGGCGAGCCCTACCAGGGCAGCGTGGTGAACATGGGGCTAAAAAACCCCGACGGCACCGTCTGCTACATTCTGGGCATCAAAAAGGACATCCGTGCCAAAATCGGAAAACAGCCCGGCGACAGGGTCCATGTGACCCTCCGGGAGAGAATGTGAGGGATTTTTATGTGGACCTGCCCCACCTGCGGCCGCAGCTTCAAGAACACCAACCAGAGCCACTACTGCCAGAAGCCGGAGACCGTGGACGACTATATCGCTCAGCAGCCGCCGGAGCGCCGGGCGTATCTGCTGCGCATCCGGGAGATTATCGCCGCCGCCATTCCCCAGGCCAGGGAGTGCATCTCCTGGTCCATGCCCACCTTCCGGGACCGGCGGAACGTCATCCAGTTCGCCGCCTCCCAGAACCACGTGGGACTGTACCCCGGCCCCGAGGCGGTGGCGTTTTTCGCCGTGGAGCTGAAGGATTTCAAAACCAGCAAGGGCACCATCCAGCTGCCCTACGCCAAGCCCCTGCCGGAGAACCTGATTGCCGCCATTGCCCGCTGGTGCTGGGACAACCGGGAATAATGCTATAAATAAAGGGTCGATTGCCGGTGGCAATCGACCCTAAAATATTGTCCGCCCTGCAATGGGTGATAAAAGCGGCCGTCAGACGCGCTTCATGGGCTGGCTGCCGTCCTGGGCGATGAGCAGGTCGGTGATGATGTCGTTGGACACCAGGTAGCCCTTGGGGGTCAGGACCCAGCGGCCCTGGTCGGTTTGGGTGGCGTGGTAGAGGCGGCGGCGCTTTTCCAGCTCGATTTCCAGAGGCTCGAAGGGCAGCAGGAACAGCTTTTCGTATTCCTCCCGGTCGATGCCCAGGTTGGTCCGCAGACGCAGCATCAGATACTCCCCGGCCCGCTCCCGGAGGGGGATTTCCTGAAGCTCGTCGATGATGTCGCCGCCGTCCCGGATGCCGGTGATGTATTTTTGCAGGTCCCGGGTCAGGGTGTAGCGCTTGCCGGCAAAGTCGGAGCTGGCGCTGGGGCCGAAGCCCAGGTACTCGCCGCCGGTCCAGTATTTCATATTGTGCTTGGAAACCAGGCCCTTGCGGCAGAAATTGGAGATTTCATACTGGCGGAAGCCCCGGCCCCGGAGGGTCTCCACGGCGGCCAGGTACATATCCGCCTGCTCCTCGTCGCCGGGCAGATTCAGATTCTCCTTAATCTGGCAGAAGGGGGTCCCCTCCTCGATTTTCAGAGCGTAGCAGCTGATGTGCTCGGGATTTAAGCGCAGGACGTTGTCCAGGGTCTCCTGCCAGTCCATCAGGTCCTGACCAGGGAGGCCGTACATCAGGTCGATGGAAATGTTCCGGAAGCCCGCCTTGCGGATGCGGTGATAGGCGGTGACGGCCTGGGCGTAGGTGTGGGGGCGGCCCAGCTTTTTGAGCATTTCGTCGTCGTCAGACTGGATGCCCAGGCTCACCCGGTTGAAGCCCTCGGCCTTCAGCCGGTGGAGCAGCCGGTCGGACACGGAGTCAGGATTGGCCTCGAAGGTGATTTCGGCGGCGTTGTCCACGTCGAAATTCCGGCGGATGGTGGTGAGAATCACCGCCAGGCCGTCGGCGCCGAAGAAGGTGGGGGTGCCGCCGCCGAAGTAGATGGTGTCCACCTTATAATTGGGGGCCAGCTCCCCGGCCTCCTTGATGTGGTCGCAGACGGCGTCCAGGTAGCCGTCCACCAGCTTGTCCTCCTTGGTGGCCAGGGAGTAGAAGTCGCAGTACTGGCACTTGCTCCGGCAGAAGGGCACGTGAATATAAAGCCCCAGAGGGGTCTTGTTGGAACGTTTGGTGAGAAAAGCCATGGTTACGATACCTCCGGTATCTTTGTGATAATAAAATAGCGCACCTGTAGGGCGGCCTGCCCCCAGGCCGCCACGCATTTTCCATTTGGAAAATGCGAAGGAATGCGGATTGCCAAAAACCTGTGGGATGCTTCACAATGACATATCGTTTGCTTTCAGGTCGATTTTGGCCGCTCTGTGGATGTTACGCTGCGGCGGCCTGGGGTCAGGCCGCCCTACGGTGCAGCAGGGAATTTTGCAGGTGCCCCCTGGCCGGGGGCCGACGGAACGGATAAATCCGTTCCCTACGATTAGTCTTCGTCTAATTTTAATACTGCCATAAAGGCCTCGCTGGGGACGGCCACTGTGCCGAAGGTGCGCATTCTTTTTTTGCCCTCCTTCTGCTTTTCCAGCAGCTTCTTTTTCCGGGTGATATCGCCGCCGTAGCACTTGGCCAGCACATCCTTGCGCAGGGCCTTGATGGTCTCCCGGGCGATGATTTTGCCGCCGATGGCCGCCTGGACGGGAATTTCGAACTGGGCTCTGGGGATGTTGTCCTTCAGCTTTTCGCAGATTTTCCTGGCCCGGGCGTAGGCGTTGTCCGCAAAGAGGATGAAGCTCAGCGCATCCACAATGTCGCCGTTGAGCAGAATGTCCAGCTTCACCAGCTTGCTGGGCCGATAGCCAATCAGCTCATAGTCCAGGGAGCCGTAGCCCCGGGTCCGGGATTTGAGGGCGTCGAAGAAGTCGTAGATGATTTCGTTCAGGGGCATATGGTAGTGCAGCTCCACCCGGCTGGCATCCAGATACACCATGTCCTTGAATTCGCCCCGGCGCTGCTGGGCCAGCTCCATGATGTTGCCCACGTACTCCTGGGGGGCGATGAGGTTCAGCTTCACGTAGGGCTCCTCGGCAACCTCGATTTCCATGGGGTCCGGCCAGTTCAGGGGATTGTCCACCATAATGGTCTCGCCGTTGGTTTTGGTCACCCGGTAGACCACGTTGGGGGCGGTGGTGATGAGGTCTAAGTTGTACTCCCGCTCCAGCCGCTCCTGGATAATCTCCATGTGCAGCAGCCCCAGAAAGCCGCAGCGGAAGCCGAAGCCCAGGGCAATGGAGCTTTCCAGGTCGTAGGTCATGGAGGCATCGTTGAGCTGCAATTTTTCAAGGGCCTCCCGCAGGTCCTGGTACTTGGCCCCGTCGGCGGGATACACGCCGGAGAACACCATGGGCTGGACCTTCCGGTAGCCGGGCAGAGGCTCCTTGGCGGGGTTTTCCACGCCGGTGACGGTGTCGCCCACCCGGGTGTCCGCCACGGTTTTGATGGAGGCGGTGATGTAGCCCACCTCGCCTGCCCCCAGGGCCTCCCGGGGCACCAGGCCGGTGGGGGACATGACACCCACCTCCACCACCTTGTACTCTGCGCCGGTGGCCATCATTCTGATATCCATGCCCGGCCGGACGGTGCCCTGCTTGATTCTCGTATAGACGATAACGCCCCGGTAGGAGTCGTACTGGCTGTCGAAAATCAGGGCCTGGAGGGGGGCCTCCCGGTCGCCGCTGGGGGCGGGCACGTCCTTTACAATCATCTCCAGGACCGCATGGATGTTGATGCCGTTTTTGGCGGAAATCTCAGGAGCGTCCTCGGCGGGGATGCCGATGATGTCCTCCACCTCTGCCTTCACCTCGGCAGGCCGGGCGGAGGGCAGGTCGATTTTGTTCACCACCGGCAGCACCTCCAGGCCTGCGTCGATGGCGAGATAGGTGTTGGCCAGGGTCTGGGCCTCCACGCCCTGGGAGGCGTCCACCACCAGCACCGCTCCCTCGCAGGCGGCCAGGCTCCGGGAGACCTCGTAGTTGAAGTCCACGTGGCCCGGGGTGTCGATGAGGTTCAGGGCATAGGTTTGCCCGTCGTCGGCGGTGTAGGACAGGGTGGCGGCGGAGGCCTTGATGGTGATGCCCCGCTCCCGCTCCAGGTCCATGGAGTCCAGCAGCTGCTCCGCCCGGGTCCGCTGGTCAATGGCATCGCAGGACTCCATCAGCCGGTCCGCCAGGGTGGACTTGCCGTGGTCAATGTGGGCAATGATGGAAAAATTACGGATTTTGGAAAGTTCGGTCATAAGATACCTCGTTGTAGATAAAGGGCCTTTGGAATATGGAAGATTGAAAGTTGGAGCGTAGGGAACGGATTAATCCGTTCCGTCGGCGAAGCCGCCTAAAACCTTCCCCCGGGGGCTGCGCAGCCGTTGCAGCTTTAGCTGCTTACGGATGCGGCGTCCCCCTTGCGGGGGGAAGGTGTCAGCGAAGCTGACGGATGAGGGATGGCGCGCAGTTGCGGCTTGTACGATTTAACGGTGGTGCATACGATATTTCAGCTATCGCCATCCCTCATCAGTCACCAGTGTGCCCACTGGTGACAGCTTCCCCCCGGGGGAAGCAATTTGGGTGCGGCGGATAACGCACACCGTCCCATTATTTCCATACATTATATCTAATCTTTTCCAAAAAGTAAACCGTATGTTTCTGCAAAATCGGGGGAAAACTGTCTGCGTGCAAAGAAATTTTTCTCAAATCCCTTAAAATCATAAAAAAACTTCCTTTTTCCCCTTGTCAACCCGGGGAAAAAGCGGTATAGTCTAACAGCACGAGAATAGAAATTCAGAAAAAGGGGACGACTTTATGAGCACAACGAAGAAAGCTCCGAAAAATAATATGGAGGACGTTTACACCGCCCTGCAAAACCTCATTGCCCAGGGCAAGAAGGAGGGCATGATCCGGGCCGCCGACCTGAACGCCCAGCTGGAGAAAATGCAGCTGACCCCGGAGAAAATCGAGGAAATTTACGACCGGCTGGATGCCATGAACATCCAGGTCATCACCGCCGAGCTGGAGCTCAGCGACGACGATCTGGCCCTGGGGGACGACGACGCTCTGGACCTGTCCGGCATCTCCGAGGAGGAGCTGGTGGACCCGGTGGACCTGGCCGCCGAATACAGCCTGGACGACCCGGTGCGGATGTACCTCAAGGAAATCGGCCAGGTGAAGCTCCTGTCCGCCGACGAGGAAATTGAGCTGGCCAAAAAGGTCTCCGAGGGGGACCAGGAGGCCAAGAATAAGCTCACCGAGGCCAACCTGCGGCTGGTGGTGTCCATCGCCAAGAAATACTCCGGCCGGGGCCTGCACATTCTGGATTTGATTCAGGAGGGCAACACGGGCCTCATCCGGGCGGTGGACAAGTTTGACTGGACAAAGGGAAATAAATTCTCTACATATGCCACCTGGTGGATTCGGCAGGCCATCACCCGGGCCATTGCCGACCAGGCCCGGACCATCCGGGTGCCGGTGCATATGGTGGAGGTCATCAACAAGGCCACCCGCTGCAACCGCAAGCTGGTCCAGGAGCTGGGCCGGGAGCCCACTGTGGAGGAGATTGCCGCCGAGCTGAACCTGCCGGTGGAGAAAATCATCGAGGCCAACCGCACCGCTGCCGACACTCTGAGCCTGGACACCCCCGTGGGTGACGAGGAGGACACCTCCATCGGCTCCTTCGTGGAGGACGAGCGCACCCCCGGCCCTGCCGACGCTACCTCCAACGCCCTGCTGGCCGAGGCCCTGAAGGAGATTTTGGACACCCTTACCGAGCGGGAGGCCGACGTGCTGCGGATGCGCTTCGGAATGCACGACGGCCGCACCCACACCCTGGAGGAGGTGGGCCAGATTTTCGGCGTCACCCGGGAGCGAATCCGCCAGATTGAAAACAAGGCCATCCGCAAGCTCAGACACCCCAGCCGGGCCAAGAAAATCAGAGACTTCTACTGTTAAGTTCCGTAGGGACAGCCCTTGCGGCTGTCCGCCCCATTCCCATCCGGGAATGGGGCTCTTTTTTGCCCAGACGCAAAAAAGCCTTCCCCCGGGGGGAAGGTGCCCCAGTGCGCACACTGGGGCGGATGAGGAATGCGGGCGGTAACGTTATGTGCAGTACAGGTACGGGCTTGCTGACAGGTATCGTTTACAGTTCAGCAAGCACCAACGTTTCCATCATCCGAACTAGCCGCCCGCATTCCTCTTCCGTCACGCCTGCGGCGTGCCACCTTCCCCCCGGGGGAAGGTTTTTTGGTGCGGGGGAAGGCTTTGCGGCCCCCGGTTGGGGGCCTAGGGGCGGGTTGATAACCCGCCCCTACGGCTGTGCTGTAAAAAAATTCTCCTTCTTAAAAAATTGTTTACTTTATTTGACAAAATGGGTCTTGCTTTTTTTCGTCTGATGGAGTATGATGTATTAGCACTCAGGGATACGGAGTGCTAAATATGTAGATAAAAGCAGGTTCCCTGCCATCTAAATACTTTTGTATGGAGGAATTACAAATGAAACTGAAGCCTATGGCAGACAATGTGCTGCTGAAAGCCCATGAAGCTCAGGAGACCACCGCATCCGGCATCATCCTGGCCACCACGTCCAAGGAAAAGCCCGCCATTTACGAGGTCGTTTCCGTAGGCCCCGGCACCAAGGATGTGACCATGACTGTGGCCGCAGGCGACCGTGTTGTGGTGGGCAAGTTTGTCGGCACCGACATTACCCTGGACAAGAAGGAATACAAATTCGTCAAGCAGGATGACATCCTGGCTGTCGTCACTGACTAAGGAGGAAGATTATCATGGCTAAAATGATTGTTTACGGCGAGGACGCCCGCAAGAAGCTGCAGTCCGGCATTGACCAGCTGGCCAATACCGTCAAGGTCACCCTGGGCCCCAAGGGCCGCAATGTGGTGCTGGGCAAGAAGTACGGCGCACCCCTCATCACCAACGACGGCGTTACCATCGCCAAGGAGGTGGAGCTGGAGGATGCCTTTGAGAACATGGGTGCTCAGCTGATTCGGGAGGTCGCCACCAAGACCAACGACGTGGCCGGCGACGGCACCACCACCGCCACCGTCCTGGCCCAGGCCATCACCCGGGAGGGTCTGAAGAACCTGTCCGCCGGCGCCAACCCCATGGTCATGCGCAAGGGCATTGACAAGGCCGTGGCCGCCGCTGTGGCCGCCATCCAGGAGCACTCCGTCCCTGTGTCCGACTCCGCCGCCATCGCAAGAGTGGGCGCTGTGTCCTCCGGCGACGAGGCCATCGGCTCTCTGATTGCCGAGGCCATGGAGAAGGTGGGCACCGAGGGTGTCATCACCATCGAGGAATCCAAGACCGCCGAGACCGGCCTGGAGGTCGTCGAGGGTATGCAGTTCGACCGGGGCTACATCTCCCCCTACATGGTCACCGACACCGACAAGATGGAGGCCGTCCTGGACGATGCCTACATCCTCATCACCGATAAGAAAATTGCCTCCATCCAGGAGATTCTGCCCATTCTGGAGCCTGTGGTCAAGGCCGGCCGGAAGCTGATGATCATTGCCGAGGACGTGGAGGGCGACGCTCTGGCTACCCTGCTGCTGAACCGCCTCCAGGGCCGCTTCAACATCGTCTGCGTCAAGGCCCCCGGCTTCGGCGACCGCCGGAAGGAAATGCTCCAGGATATCGCCGTGCTCACCGGCGGCACCGTCATTTCCAGCCAGCTGAACATGGAGCTGTCTGACACCCAGATGACCGACCTGGGCCACTGCCGCCAGATTGTGGTCACCAAGGACACCACTACCATCGTCGATGGCGACGGCAACCCCGAGGACATCAAGGCCCGTGCCCACATGATTCGCTCCTCCATCGCCACCACCACCTCCGACTACGACCGGGAGAAGCTCCAGGAGCGTCTGGCTAAGCTGTCCGGCGGTGTGGCCGTCATCAAGGTGGGCGCCCAGACCGAGGTCGCCATGAAGGAGCAGAAGCTCCGTGTGGAGGATGCTCTGAACGCTGCCCGTGCCGCCGTGGAAGAAGGCATCGTGGCCGGCGGCGGTACCGCCCAGGTCAACGCCGTGGCTGCTGTGGAAGAGCTGATTGCCACCCTTCACGGCGACGAAAAGACCGGTGCCAAGATCATCGCCTCCGCCCTCCAGGCCCCCATCCGCCAGATTGCCGAGAACGCCGGCGTGGACGGCAGCGTGGTCTATGAGAAGATTCGCAACTCCGGCAAGGTGGGCTACGGCTACAACGCCTACACCGAGGAATATGTGGACATGATTCCCGCCGGAATCGTGGACCCCACCAAGGTGACCCGCTCCAGCCTGGAAAACGCCGCCTCCATCGCAGGATGCGTGCTGACCACCGAGACCCTGGTGGTAGACAAGCCCGACCCCGCAGCGGATGCCGCCATGGCAGCAGCCGCAGCCCAGGGCGGCGGGATGTACTAATCACAACCTCCGCAGGGGCGGGTCACTGACCCGCCCGACGGGCCTGAACCGGCTTTCCGTTATCGGAAAGCCGGTTCAGGCTGTCGAAAAACCCCTTCGGGGCTTTCCGACAGAGGGGATGCAGCCTGCTGCGCGCAGAATTTGTCCGCTTGCAGCGGACAAATTCCACACTTGCAGCCTGAGAAGTATGTTCGGCCAGGTACACGCCCCGGCCGAACATGGTTTGAACTCTATTTGCCGCTGCGGCGGCAAACTCTGCGAGGCTTTTTCAACGCCCTGAACCGGCTTTCCGTATCGGAAAGCCGGTTCTTTTTTGGCATCATTTTTGCAAGCCTCACGCCTCTGTCAGCTTTTTTGCCTGGTACAGGGCCAGGGCGGTTTCGGCTCGGGTCAGGGGGGTTTCCGGGTCCAGGGTCAGGCCCTGGGCGGCCAGGAGGGCCTGGGGGGTGGGGGGTTCTTCGGACAGGGCGGGGGCGGGCAGGTCCAGGGCGTTTTGCAGCAGCACGGCGGCCTCAGCGCCGGTGATGGGCTCCTCCGGGCCGAAGGTCTCGGTCTGGGGCAGGCCCGCCGTCAGCCCCGCCCGGATGGCGGCGGCCAGATAGGGCTGAAGCCAGGTGGGGATGGGGTCGTCATAGCCGGTGTAGACCAGGTCCGCATCGGTGGGAATGTCCAGGGCCTTCACCAGCATGGTCACAAATTCCCCCCGGGAAACCGGCTTTTCCGGGCCGAAGCAGGGACTTTCCCCAATGGTTTCCCCGGTAAAGATGCCGGTGTGCCGCATCCACTCGGCGGCAAAGCGGCAGCTCTCCCCGGCGGTGTCGGTGTACTGGGCAGCATCCGTGGGCTTGAGGATGGTCACCGTGACGGTGGCCTCCCGGGACACCTGCCCGGCGGGGTCGGCGGCGGTGTAGGCGAAGGAGTCCACCCCCACCTTGTTTTTCTTGGGGGTATAGGTGAAGGTGCCGTCATCGCCGACAGTGACGGTCCCCCGGCGGGGCTGGCGGGTGACGGTGAAGGTCAGGGTCTGGCCCTCCGGGTCGGTGGCCTTGAGCTTGCCGGTGTTGGGCAGATTTTTGTAGGTCTCCGCTGTCGAATCCTCGGCCACCGGGGGCTTGTCGTCCCGGCCCCGGATGCCGATGGTCATGGCGGCAGGGCTGCCCACGCCTGCGCCGTCAATGGGCAGATACCCCACCTGGACGGCGGCATCCTCCCGGCCGGGCCGGGCGCAGAAGGTCATCCGGGCCGCCTGGTCGGCGGTGAGCACGTCCCCGGCCCGCAGGACCCGGCCCTCCAGCAGCAGCTGCCCCGCCCCGGGGATGTCCGTCAGGCAGATGCCCCGCAGGGCCTGGCCAAAGTCCGCCTGGGAAAAGCAATACACGCTGCCCGCCTCCACCTGGGCGGCCTCAGCCGGTCCCGCCAGGGCCAGCACGCAAAGGCAGGCCCCCAGCAGGGCGGCGATTCTGGTTCGAATCATTGTTGTTACCTCCATTTTCTTTGGGCTTGCAGGTATTGTTTGCCAGAGCTGGGGATTTTATTCAATTTTTTGCTGGCCGCCTGTCGTGACCCGGAACTTGGAGGCTCAGAGGCGGTTTTTTGGTAAGTTTCCCCCTTCTGCTGGGGGGTGTTTTTCCAAAGTGCCCAAAAACCGGGGGCTCCGGTTGTGGAATATGCAGAATATTCAAAACTTGGAAAAAAGTCATTGAAAAATTCGAAAAACTGCGCTATACTCATGTCATGGAACGAGTGGAATCGTTTCCAAAATTGAACGCCGGATTCACCGGCAAAATAATCAGGAGGAAAATAAACATGAAAAAGCTGATCGCTATGCTGTTGGCTCTGGTCATGGTGCTGGGTCTGGCCGCCTGCGGCGGTAAGACCGAAGCCCCCGCTACCGAAGCCCCCGCCGCCGAGGCCCCTGCCACCGAGGCTCCCGCCGACGCACCCGCCGATGCCCCCGCTGCCGAGGGCAAGGTCTACTACCTGAACTTCAAGCCCGAGGCTGACGCTGCCTGGCAGGAGCTGGCTGAGGCCTACACCGCTCAGACCGGCGTGCCTGTCAAGGTCGTCACCGCTGCCGCCGGCACCTACTCCGACACCCTGACCGCCGAGATGGGCAAGTCCGAGGCTCCCACCCTGTTCCAGTGCGGCAACAAGCAGGGCCTGGTTGACTGGGACGACTACTGCCTGAACCTGGAGGGCACCGCCTTCGCAAACGAGCTGACCACCAATGATTTCAACATCTACAACGACGCCGGCGAGCTGAAGTGCGTTGGCTACTGCTACGAGGCCTTCGGCATCATCGTCAACAAGGCTCTGCTGACCCAGGCAGGTCACTCCGTTGAGGAAATCACCAACTTCGAGACTCTGAAGGCTGTTGCCGAGGACATCCACGCCCGCGCTGCTGAGCTGGGCTTCGACGCCTTCTCCGCTCCCGGCCTGGACGGCTCCTCCTCCTGGCGGTTCTCCGGCCACCTGGCCAATATGCCCCTTTACTATGACTGCCGTGACAACGGTGTCACCGACCAGCCCGCCACCATCACCGATGCCTACATGGGCAACTTCAAGAACATCTGGGACCTGTACATCAACAACACCGCCGCTGATCTGACCAGCCTGACCAGCTCCACCGGCGACGAGTCCGCCGCTGAGTTCAAGGAGGGCAAGGCTGCCTTCTATCAGAACGGCTCCTGGGAGTACGCCAACCTGGTCGCCGCCGGCCTGAAGCCCGAGGACCTGACCATGATTCCCATTTACTGCGGTGTCGAGGGTGAAGAGAAGTCCGGCCTGTGCTGCGGCACTGAGAACTGCTGGGCTGTCAACGCCAAGGCCTCCGAGGCCGACATCCAGGCTACTCTGGACTTCATGACCTGGGTTGTCACCTCTGACGAGGGCACCACCATGATGGCCGAGCAGTTTGGCCCCATCCCCTTCAAGAACGCCAAGACCCCCGAGAACGTGTTCTTCGCCGCTGCCAACGACTACACCGCCGCGGGCAACTACGTGGTCACCTGGGCCTTCAACTACACCCCCAACGTGGACAACTGGAGAGCTACCGTTGTCACCGCTCTGGCTGCCTACTCCGCTGACCAGTCCGACGCCAACTGGGCAAAGGTCGTCGAGGCCTTTGTGGACGGCTGGGCCTACGAGTACAATATGCAGGGCTAATTCCCAATCCCGAGAGGGCGGGCTTCGCCCGCCCTCAAACTGTCTAAAAGCCCCTTCGGGGCTTTTAGACATAAGGATTTTATTTCTTTTGCCGCTGCGGCGGCAAACTCTGCGAGGCTATTTTGTCTGACTGCGTGCCTCGCACGCCCTCTCTGCGTCATTCTGAGCCCCAGCGAAGAACCTCCCAGGCGGGATTCTTCGCTGACGCTCAGAATGACGGAAGTGATTTCCAGCCACCAACTATAACGAAAGAAGGGGTTTCTCTTGAGTAAAAAGAAAAAAGGCGGGAACCTGGTCCAGCGTCCCATGAAGCGGTGGGCGCCTCTGTTCCTGCTTCCGACCTTCCTGTGCTTCTGCATCGGCTTTATCTGGCCCTTCCTGCAGGGCATCTATCTGTCCTTCTGCAATTTCAACATCCCCAAGGATGCCAAGTGGGTGGGCCTTACCAACTACGCCAAGGCCTTCGCCGACCCGGGCTTTGTCAACGCCTTCTGGAACACCGCCGGATTTGCGGTGGTGTCCATCCTCCTCATCAACGTGCTGGCCTTCTTCATCGCCTACGCCCTGACCCAGAAGATGCGCGGCTCCAGCCTGTACCGCACCGTGTTCTTCATGCCCAACCTGATTGGCGGCGTGGTGCTGGGCTATATCTGGAGCATGATTTTTGACGGCGTGCTGAAGCAGTACTCCACCTACCTCACCGCCAACGCCACCTACGGCTTCTGGGGTCTGGTCATCCTGGTGGCCTGGCAGCAGATTGGCTACATGATGATTATTTACATCGCAGGCCTCCAGTCCATCTCCGAGGATATGCTGGAAGCCGCCCGGATTGACGGTGCCAACGGCCGCCAGACCCTGTTCAAGGTCATCGTGCCCAACGTGATGCCCTCCATCACCATCTGCACCTTCCTGACTCTGACCAACTCCTTCAAGCTCTTTGACCAGAACCTGGCCCTCACCGGCGGCCTGCCCAGCGTTATGGAGGCCGGCGCGAAAATCAACATGACCGAGCTGCTGGCTCTGAACATCTACTCCACCTACAACATCAACAAGAACTGGCACGGTGTGGCCCAGGCCAAGGCCGTGGTGTTCTTCATCCTGGTCGCCGTGCTGGCCCTGTCCCAGCAGGCCGCCACCCGCCGCAAGGAGGTACAGCAGTAATGAAAAATCAGTATTCTCTGGGCAGCCGGATCCTGACGTGGGTCTTCGGCATTCTCAGCCTGTGCTGGCTGTTCCCCATTTTTGAAGTGGTCATCAACTCCTTCAAATCCAACAACTACGTCAATATGTCCCCCTTCGCCCTGCCCAACGCCGAGTCCTTCATGGGCTTTGAGAACTACATCAAGGGCATGACCTTCGGCAACTACCCCTTCGTCAAGGCCGCCGGGTACAGCCTGCTGATTACCGTTGTGTCGGTGATTCTGATTCTGCTGTTCTGCTCCATGACTGCCTGGTACATCGCCCGGGTCCAGAGCGCAGCGGCCAACACCTTCTACTATCTGTGCCTGTTCTCCATGATCGTCCCCTTCCAGATGGTTATGTTCACCCTCACCGCCACCGCCGACCAGCTGAAACTGAATACCCCCTGGACCATTCCCATTGTGTATCTGGGCTTCGGCGCAGGCCTTGCCATTTTCATGTTCGTGGGCTTCGTCAAGGGCCTGCCCCTGGAAATCGAGGAGGCAGCCGCCATTGACGGCTGCGGCCCCGTGCGGACCTACTTCATGGTGGTGCTGCCCATGCTGAAGCCTACCATGATTTCCGTCGGCATTCTGGAGCTTATGTGGGTGTGGAACGACTACCTGCTGCCCTACCTGGTGCTGGACCGGACCAAGTACATGACCATTCCCATCCTGGTGCAGTACCTGAAGGGAAGCTACGGCACCGTGGACCTGGGCGCCACTATGGCAGTGATTATGATGGCAATTCTTCCCATCATCATCGTCTACCTGTTCTGCCAGAAGCACATCATCAAGGGCGTGGCAGCAGGTGCCGTCAAGGGATAACCAAACCGTAGGGAACGGATTCATCCGTTCCGCTTAGAACATCCCAAATCATGCGTAGGGACAGCCCTTGCGGCTGTCCGCCGACTGCCCCGTTTTGAGCGGTCACTATGGGGCAGTACAGCGGGAGGGGGCAAGCCCCTCCCCTACGAAGTATGAATCGAAAAGGATACGGATTCATCCGTTCCGCTTGGAACATCCCAAATCATGCGTAGGGACAGCCCTTGCGGCTGTCCGCCAGCGGCCCCATTTTGAGCGGTTACCCGGGAGGGGGCAAGCCCCTCCCCTACGCAATATCCATCCAAAAGGAGGGAGACCTTTGACCATCAAGGACCTTGCCGCAAAAACCGGGTATGCCGTGGGAACGGTCTCCCGGGCGCTGAACAACCACCCCAACGTCAGCGAAAAGGCACGCCTCGCCATTTTGAAGGCCGCCGCCGAAAGCGGCTTCGAGCTGAACGTCAACGCCAAGCAGCTCAAGCAGCAGCGCTCCACCAACATCCTCGCTCTGGTAAAGGGCACCGGCAACGAGCTTTTTGCCGCCATGATGGAGCAGATTCAGACCTCCGTTGCCCAGAGCCCCTATTCCCTGGTGGTGGACTACGTGGACGAAAACGCCAACGAGGTCCACCGGGCGGTGCAGCTGGTCCGGGAGAAAAAGCCTCTGGGCATTTTGTTCCTGGGCGGCAACCAGGAGCATTTCCTGGCGGACTTCGGCGGCATCGACGTGCCCTGCGTGCTCATCACCAACGACGCACGGGCGCTGCCCTTCCCCAACCTGTCCAGCGTCACCACCGACGACCGGGAGGCCGCCCGCCGGGCCATTCTGGCCCTGGGAGCCCTGGGCCACCGGCGCATCGCCGTCATCGGCGGTATCCGCCAGCTGTCCGACATCAGCCAGAAGCGCTACGAGGGCTGCTTGCAGGCCTTCCGGGAGCAGGGCGTGGCCTTCGACCCGGCCCGGGACTACCAGGGCGTCCGCTTTTCCTACGAAAGCGGCTATGAGGCCACCCAGGCCCTGCTGCACACCTGCCGCCCCTTCTCCGCCATTTTCGCCGCCGCCGACGTCATGGCCATCGGCGCCATCCGGGCCCTCCACGAGGCGGGCCTGCGGGTGCCGGAGGATGTGTCCGTCATGGGGGTGGACGGCCTGCCTCTGGGGCTGTTCCTGGTGCCCCAGCTGGCCACCGTCAGCCAGGACGTGCGGAAAATGGCCCGCCGGAGCGTGGAAATTCTGCTTTCCGCCATTGACGGAGGCCAGAGCGTCCACGAGACTGTCCCCTTCCAGGTCCACCTGCGCAGCAGCGTGCGGAAGTTTGAAAAATAATATCTGTCAAATAACCGATGATGCTATGCGCAGGCAGCGTATTCCATCATCGGTTATTAAAGGAGAACACCATGCGAGAAAGCGGAATTTTAATGCACCTGAGCTCCCTGCCGGGGCCCTACGGCATCGGCACCATGGGCCGCTCTGCCTATGAATTTGTGGATTTTCTGGACCGGGCCGGTCAGAGCTGCTGGCAGATTCTGCCCCTGAGCCCCACGGGCTACGGGGATTCCCCCTACCAGTCCTTTTCCTCCTGGGCCGGGAACCACTACCTCATCGACCTGGACACCCTGGCCGGGGAGGGCCTGCTGGAGCCTCAGGAGATTGCGGCCCACAGCTGGGGGGACGACCCCGGCCGGGTGGACTACGGCGCGCTCTACCGCAGCCGCTTGCAGCTGCTGCGGCTGGCCTACCACCGGTTCCGGCCCACCCCGGAATTTCAGAAATATGTTGCGGACAATGCCCTGTGGCTGGCGGATTACGTGCTGTTCATGGCGCTGAAATGGAAATTTGACGGCAGACCCTGGCTGGAATGGCCGGAGGCCCTCCGCCGCCATGACCCCGCCGCCACGGCGGAGCAGTACCGGGAGCTGTCCGAGGAAACCCACTTCCACGCCTTCCTCCAGTTCCAGTTCCACCGCCAGTGGCAGGCCCTCCGGGCCTACGCCGCCGGGAAGGGCATCCGCATCATCGGCGACGTGCCCATCTACGTGCCCCTGGATTCCGCCGACGTGTGGGCGGAACCGGAGCTGTTCCAGCTGGACGGCAGCCGCCGTCCCACGGTGGTGGCAGGCTGCCCGCCGGATGCCTTCACCGCCGACGGCCAGCTCTGGGGCAACCCCATCTACGACTGGGACAAAATGGCCCAGACCGGCTACGACTGGTGGATTCGCCGCCTGAGCGCCGCTGCGGAAAAATTCGACGTGGTGCGGCTGGACCACTTCCGGGGCTTTGAAAGCTACTGGGCCGTGAAGGCCGGGGAAAAGACCGCCCGGGACGGCTGCTGGTGTCCCGGCCCGGGGCTGGCCTTCATCCGGGCCATTCAGAAGGCCCTGCCGGGCCTGGACTTCATCGCCGAGGACCTGGGCTATGTCACCAGGGAGGTCCGCCGGCTCCAGCTGGATTCCGGCTACCCGGGCATGAAGGTCATGGAATTCGCCTTCGACTCCCGGGAGGAAAGCGACTACCTGCCCCACCTGTACCCGGCCTGCTCGGTGTGCTACACCGGCACCCACGACAACGTGACCCTGCGCCAGTGGTTCGACGAGGCCTCCCCCGAGGACGTGGCCTACGCCAAACGCTACCTGGGCCTGAACGATGAGGAGGGCTACGTCCGGGGCATGATTCGGGGGGCCATGGGCTCCGTGTCCCAGCTGTGCGTGGTGCAGATGCAGGACTACCTGGAGCTGGGTGCCAGCTCCCGCATGAACTTCCCCGGCACCCTGTCCCCCAGCAACTGGACCTGGCGGGCCAAACCCGGCTTCGACAGCCAAGCCCTGGCCGCCCAAATCCGGGAGATTACCAAGCTCTACGGACGACTGAAGGCAGAATAAAAAAGCAGAAACGGTCCCATTCTCAAAGAGAATGGGGCCGTTTTAGTTACAGCTACGCTCCCACTGTAGGGCGGCCTGCCCTCAGGCCGCCGTGGGGAAATGTAAAAAACCGCCCCGGCTGTGCCGGGGCGGTCAACTGAAATCGTCTTACTTGAGCTTGGGCAGGGAGGCGGCGGCCACGGACTGGCCGACGCGGCGGGTCTTTTCGTCGGGGAGGTTGACCTCGCACTTGGCGGCCAGCTCCGGGTACTCGTCCCGTAGGATTTCGTTGCACACCCGCAGGATGGTGTCGCCGCCCTTGCCGGACATGACCCGGCCCATCATCATCATGTGCTCGATGTCGTAGAACTGGGAGTACAGCACGGTGGTGTAGGCAAGATATGCGCCGATGGTCTCGAAGATAGCCACAGCTCTGGGGTCGTCGTCGTTCATCAGGCCCTGAACCACCTTCAGCTTCTCAGCAGGAGACAGGCTTTCGTCCAGCTGGATGCCGGCCACGGGAGCCAGCTTGATGACGGCATCCTGGGAGAAGTACTTGCAGCCTACGCCAAAGTCGGTGGACCACTCGTCCTGCATGGCATCCTTGTTCAGGTCCACAGGGGCGAAGGCCAGCTCGTTAATCCAGCCCAGCACGTTGCCGTTGTGGTCCACATAGCCCACGGCCTCGGAGGTGCCCATGGCGATGCCCATGATGTTGCCCACGCCCAGGCCCATGGCACCGGCCAGGGCCGACACGTCGCCGTCATTGGCCACCACGATGGGCACGTCACCGATTTCGGCGGCGGCACGGTCGTAGATGGTCTTGACCTTGTCCCAGTTGGACCGGGGGACCTTGATGAACAGGGAGGCCACCATGGGGGCGTTGCCGATGAAGGTACCGGCGGAGGAAACGCCGATGGCATCCACCCGGGGCATCTTGGAAGCGGCGGTCTTGAAGGCCTCCACAATGTGGTTAAAGTGGTAGTCGGGGTCCTCCTGGAGCTTGGGGAACCAGATGACTTCCTCGGAGTAGACGCACTCGCCGTCGATGACAGCGGAGACCTTCCGGTCGGAGCCGCCTGCGTCAAAGCCGATGCGGCAGCCGTCCATGTTGCCGCCCATGGGCTCGGCCACCTCGTTGGAGGCGGGGCAGGCTTCCAGAGGCAGGTCCAGAATCTCCAGGTCCCGCTCGTAGAGCTGGTTGACGAAGGTGAAGTCAAAGTGGCGCTCGCCCTCGGGGGTGTAGGCGGCCTTCAGCTGCTGGGCCAGGCCGGAGCAGCCGCAGATGTACACCCGGAAGCCGCCGGTGGACCAGAGCAGGAACTTGACGTAGCGCTCCACATAGCGATAGTCGGCCTGGGCCATTTCGGGGGTGCCGTGGATGCAGGTGTGGTGGACGGAAATGCGGCCTTTGTCACGCTCGACGGCGATGGCAATGGGCTTTTTGGCGTCCTTCAGGTAAGCGGTGCGCCAGACACCAAAGGGAATGAACTGGGGGTCCAGCTTGGGGGCGTGCTTCATCTGGTATTCAATGCCTAAATACTGCATGGAAAATTCCTCCTCTGGTTTTTTAATACAAGATTATTATATCACAGATTTCAGGGGACGCAATAGCAGATTGACGCTGGGATTTGCATATTTCACAGCAGCCGTAGGGAACGGATTTATCCGTTCCGTTTTGGACAGCCGAATTGTCAAACAGTGCATTTGCACTGTTTGACTACGCAGGGTGGGATAATTGCCAAAAAGGCCGCCGGGCGGCGGCCTTTCCTTTGATTAGCAGTACTTCTTGGTAGCGGCCTGAATCATGGCCACGGACTCGTCGACGATGGCGTAGTCGCTGTCAATCAGCTCGGCCAGGGGGGCCCGGACGGAGCCGCAGTCCACGCCGTCCTTCCGGCGGAGAATCTCCTTAATCACAGCGTACATATTGCCGTGGGCGGAGCACATCTTGTAGATGATGCGGCAGCACTCGTTCTGGATTTCCAGAGCCTTGTCCAGCTTGCCGGACTTGACGCAGTTGAACAGCTCCACATACAGCTCGGGCATAGCGCCGTAGGTGCCGCCGATGCCGCCGGTTGCGCCCATGACCAGGCCGGAAATCAGCTGCTCGTCGGGGCCGTTGAACACGATAGCCCCCTCGTCACGCCACATCTGGATGTCCTGAGTGGGCATGGAGGAGTTCTTGACACCGATGACCTTGGGGTTCTTCAGCATTTCCTTCAGCAGAGGCACGGACAGGGACACACCGGCCAGCTGGGGGATGTTGTAGATGATGAAATCGGTGTTGGGGGCGGCGGCGCTCATGTCATTCCAATACTTGGCGATGGCATAGGGAGGCAGCTTGAAGTAAATGGGGGGGATGGAGGCGATGGCGTCCACGCCCAGGCTTTCTGCATGAGCAGCCAGCTCCTGGGAGTCGGCGGTGTTGTTGCAGGCCACGTGAGCGATGATGGTGAGCTTGCCCTTGGCCTCGGCCATGACGTGCTCCAGCACCAGCTTCCGGTCGGCCACGCTCTGGTAGATGCACTCGCCGGAGGAGCCGCCCACGTACAGGCCCTTGACGCCCTTGGCGATGTAATACTTGGTCAGGGCACGGACACCCTCGGGGGAAATGTTGCCCTTTTCGTCGTAGCAGGCATAGAATGCGGGGATAATCCCCTGGTATTTGGTAATGTCAGTCATTTGTAAATCTCCTTAGTTGGCATTGCACACTGTAGGGCGGCCTGCCCCCAGGCCGCCGCACCGTCGCCCATTATGAGCAGCAGACGCAGCGGGTCGGGGCTGGATGCGCACAGTTATGCAGTGAGGAATTGTTTGGTGCATGGCGGCCTGAGGTGGTGCTGTGCGCAGCACAGCAAAATCCAACATGATTGCCGGTGGCAATCATACCATAGTGTCCAGGCCGCCCTACGGATTGTGCGGAATAATACGTCTGAAGCGGAACGGATAAATCCGTTCCCTACGGGATTGTGTGAACAATCAACCCTTCACGGCACCCATGGTGATGCCCTTGGTGAAGTACTTCTGGAAAATCAGGAACACGATGATGATAGGCACGGAGGCCAGGGCGGAGCCGGCCATCAGCAGGCCGTAGTCCGTGGAGCTCTCCGCCTGCATGGTGGCGATACCAAGAGAAATCGTCAGATTCTTGTTGGACACCAGCATAATCAGCTGCATGAAGTAATCGTTCCAGGAGTTGATGAAGGTGAAGATGGCGCAGGCACCCACGCCGGGCTTAATCATGGGGAACATCACATCGGTGAAGGTCCGCCATTCGTTGGCACCGTCGATGCGGCAGGCCTCCACCATTTCCGTGGGAATGCCCTCGGCAAACTGCTTCAGCAGGAACACGCCGAAGGGCCAGCCCACGATGGGGATGATAACGGCCCAGATGTTGTCGTACAGGTTCAGGGCGGACATCTCCCGGACCAGGGGAATCAGGATGACCTGCTTGGGCAGAGCCATGGCGCAGACCACCAGGGAGAAGATGATGCCCTTGCCCCAGAACCGCTTCTTTGCCAGCACGTAGCCGGCCATGGCGGCGGTCAGGCAGGTCAGCAGCATGGAGGTGACGGACATGAACACGGTGTTCAGCAGCCAGCGCAGGGCGGCGGGCATGACGGGACCCTCAATAATCATCTTGGTGCCGAACAGGTTCAGGGTCATGTCGAAAATCGGCGCAGACCGCTTGGTCATCAGCCGCTGGAAGTTGCCCAGGTCCCACTCAGAGGGGAACCAGACGGGGGTGGCGGAGTTGATTTCCGCACCGGTCTTGAAGGCGCCTGTGATAATCCAGTACAGGGGGAAGGCGAAGGTGAAGGCCACCACACCCACCAGGATGCAGGAAATGATGTAGTAGACTCTCTGCTTCTGAGCGTTCTTATCAATGTTGTTCATAACTGCACCCCCTTCTTATTTTTCCTGGCCCAGCTTGAACTGGACCGCAGACAGCAGCGCAATAATCAGAGCCAGCACCACACCCATGGCGTTGCCGTAGCCGTACTTGTACAGCTTGAAGGCGTTGTAGTAGATGTAGTACATGATGGTCATGGTGGAGTTGCTGGGACCGCCCTGGGTCAGCAGCTGAATCAGAGCGAAGCACTGGAAGGAGTTGATGGTGGTGATAACCAGGATGTACAGGGTAGTGGGCATCATCTGGGGCCACTTGATCTTCCAGAAGGCCTGCATGGCGGTGGCGCCGTCCACTTCGGCGGCCTCCACCAGGGACTTGTCCACGTTGTCGAGAGCCGACACGTACAGCACGATGGGCTGGCCCACGGAGGTGGTCAGCAGAATCAGAATGATGCAGCCCAGAGCGTACTTGGGGTCGCCCAGCCAGTTGATGTTCTGGTCCAGCAGGCCGGTCTGGGTGCCGATGTAGTTGAAAATGCCGTAGTAGTTGTTGAACATCCACTTCCAGACCATGGTGACGGCCACGGAGCCGGTGACCACAGGCAGGTAGAAGATGCAGCGGAAGGCGGAGGTGGCGGCCACAGGCATCTTGCTGATGACGGATGCCACCCACAGGGAGAAGGCGCAGGTGACAGGCACGGACACCAGCACGATAATCAGGGTGTTCCACAGGCCCTGCCAGAACACCTTATCCTGGAAGAGGGTGGAATAGTTGGCGAAGCCGACGAAGATGTCGTCCCGGCCCATGGTGGCGTCGAAGAAGCTGGTGTACAGGCACATGAACATGGGGTACACCACAAACATCACGAAGAACGCCAGGAAGGGCAGCAGGAACAGGTAGGACGTGACGGTCTCATGAATCATGAGCCGCCGGGTCTTGGTGCTGACGGAAATTTTCTTGTTTGCCAAGGGTATCCTCCTTTCAAATGAAGCGCGGGGGCCGCAGAGGCGGGGGTCCAAACGGTCTATGTATACCCGAAAAAGGGCCTTTTTCCGCCCTGGGGAGGGGGCTCCCCCAGGCGGCGCAAAAGCCCCCAAAGGGGGTTTACCGTAATCAAAAGGCCCTCCCCTCACCCGGAGGGAAGGGCCTCTTTGTCAGAACTATTCAGTCTAAGAGGTAGATTTACTTGCCGTTAGCCTGGTTGCAGTACTGCTCCAGCATAGCGGGGATGTCCTGGCCAGCGCCAACCTGCTGCAGCATATTCCACCAAGCGGTACGAGCCTCAGCCCAGTTGGGAGTGACCTGGTAGTAGTCGCCCAGCAGAGGCATCAGGACGGTGTACTGGCTCATGATCTCGTCGTCAGCCCAGATGGTGCTCAGGTCAGCGCCCTCAGCGGTGTCACGGACAGCGAAGAAGTTGGAAGCCTTGACAGCGTCAGCAGTGGCAGCGGAGTCGCAGAAGTACTTGATGAAGGTCTTGGCAGCCTCGATGCGGCCAGCGTCGCCGTTGTCGAAGATACCGAAGCCCCAGATACCGCCCTGCAGCTTGGCATCGGTGCCGTTCTGAGAGGGGAAGGACAGGAACATGATGTCGTCGCCGTTCAGGGTCTTGGCAGCGCCGGTGTTAGCGGAGTTGGGGTTCAGCTGCTGAGCGATGTTCCAGCAGGTGACCATGTTCAGGGTGCCGTTGTAGAACAGAGCAATCTCGTCGCCGCCAACGATAGCGGGGTCGAAGTTGATGGCCTTGCAGTCCAGCAGAGCCTGCAGAGCCTTGACGTTGTTCTCATCGGTCCAGGTGTACTCGGAGTGGTCAGCCTTGGCGAAGGTGCCGCCGTACAGGTTGTTGATCAGAGCACGGTTGGCCTGGTCGCCGCCCTGGCCGCCGCAGAAGACGACACCGACGGTCTTGTTGGTGTAGGCATAGACAGCGTCCATAGCCTTGAAGAAGTTCTCAGTGGTCCAGGTGCGGGTGGCCTCGTCGATGTACTGCATAGCGTCGGCAGCCTCAAAGACGGTCTTGTTGATGGCCATGCAGTGAGCGGTCATGCACATGGGGTACTCGTAAGCGGTGGCATCGTCTGCGAAGCAGGCAGCCAGAGCAGCGGGGTTGATTTCAGCCTTGTCGGTGTCGTCGAACAGGTCAGTGATGTTGACCATCTTGCCCTTGGCGCCCCAGTTGGCAACCAGACGCTCGGGTCCTTCCATAATCAGGTCGGGAGCAGCGTTGCCCTCGATGGCGGTGTTGACCTTGTCGTCGCCGTCCTGGTAGGTCAGGTACTCAACCTTGACGGTGATGCCGGTGGCGGCCTTGAAGTCGTCCATCAGCTTGGTGACAATCTCCTGGTTGCCCCAGCCGCCGACGGGGTAGGCCCACAGGGTGATTTCGGTGGCAGCAGCAGGAGCGGCGGGCTCGGTGGCCTCAGCGGCGGGAGCCTCGGTGGCAGCGGGAGCCTCGGTGGGAGCGGGTGCGGGCTCGGTCTTCACGGAGCAGGCGGTGAGGCCCAGGACCATGACGAGAGCCAGTGCAAGTGCAATCAGCTTCTTCATAAACGTTTCTCCTCGAATTTGTAATATTTGCACGAATTGCTTCCGCAATTCATACATCGTATTTACAGTTTATACGATTATGAATGCTTTGTCAACTCCATTTATCGAAAAAGTTTTCCAAAACCCCACCAAAATGAAAAAGTTTTCCATATTCAACAAAACCGGACCCCAGTTTTATTGCATATTGACGAAAGTAAATCCGCCTACTTGACGGAGGTCAAAAACGTGATATTCTTAACACAGATAGATTGATGATAAAGGAGCGTACAACCATGAAAAAACACATCCTCTGCCTGGGCGATTCCAACACCCACGGCTACTGCGCCGACCCCGCCGACTGCGCCGACCACGGCATCCGCTTCAACGAGGACGAGCGCTGGACCATGCGCCTGCAAACCCTGCTGGGCAGCGACTATCTCGTCACCGAGGAGGGCCTGTCCGGCCGGACCACCGTATTTGCCGACCCCCTCCACGAGGGCATGAGCGCATTGGAGTACATCACCCCCATGCTCATGAGCCATGAGTATCTGGACCTGCTGATTATCATGCTGGGCACCAACGACACCAAGGACCGCTTCGCCGCCAACGCCGCCTGCATCGGCATCGGCATGGCCCGCCTGGTGAAGAAGGCCATGGCCACCGAGTGCTGGGGCGGCAGGAAGCCCAACATCCTGGTCATCTGCCCGCCCCACATCGGCGACGGCATGGTCACCGCCCCCGGCGGCGCCGCCATGGGTGTCACCTGCCCGGCCAAGTCCCGGGAGCTGGCGAAGTATTATCAGGAGCAGTGCGCCTTGCTGGGGGTCCACTTCCTGGATGCCCAGGAGCTGGGCTGCGAATTCAACCGGGTGGACTTCATGCACCTGACCAACCGTGGCCACAAAACCCTGGCCGAAGCCCTGGCCAAGGCCGTGCCGGAATTGGTCTGAGTCCATTGCGTAGGGACAGCCCTTGCGGCTGTCCGCAAGGGTAAAAAATCCGCCGTGGAGCAGTCCACGGCGGCGGGAGGGGCCCTACAGATTGTCATTGCGAAACCAGTCCGCAGACTGGTTGTTGCAATCCGTTCTCTTTTTCATTTTTCCTTTGGAAAAATGAACTGCTTGGTGCATAGCACCAAGCAGAAGGGGGATGTGGATTGCCACGCCAGTGTGAGCACTGGCTCGCAATGACATCACATAGTTTTGGGCGTTGCGGGCCACTACGAAATCATTTCTCCTCCGGCATAAATGGCCGAAACATTGGCTCCAGCAGCAGGCTGCTTACCAAAGCGGTGAGGGCGGGCAGGAAGAACAGGGGGAACACGAAGCGAAGGCACAGACCGATGGTCACCATGTTCAGCAGTCCCAGCACCATGGTCCTGGGCAGATTCGCCAGGGCCAGCAGCACCGTGTTCTTCATAAGGCCGCCGAAGCTGTTTTCAAACCGGGACAGCAGGGGAAACAGCACACTCAGCACCCCCAGCGCCGCCATGGCCAGAAAGGCCACCCCGGAAAACAGCATCCAGGAAATCTCCCCGTACACCGCCCGGTTCCACAGCTGAATGAGCCCAAAGCCCATGGCCCCCAGCGCCGCCAGAAATACCACCGTCGGCAGCAGCCCCGGCAGGAAATTCTGCCTGAAGCAGTGGAAAAACCGCTGCCAGGGGTGCTTCTCCCCCCGGCGGTAGCACCGGAAGGCCGCATCGTACAGCGCCGCCGTGGCGGCTCCGGCGCTCACCACCGGAAAGCACCCCAGCATCCAGAACAGGCTGAGGAAAATGCAGTCGGTAATCTGGGTCATGGTGAGCATCAGGGGCGAATCGGGACGGAAAATGTTTTTCATAGGCTTGGCCTCCTTGTCTTTTGGCCTATTGTAGCACAGGAGGCCGCCCAAATCAAGCAAAGTAAGGCTTCCCCCCTTGGGGGAAGCTGTCACCAGCTCGCAAGCTGGTGACTGATGAGGGGTATTCCGGGACTGAGCCGCCCGCGGCTTTGCCTATGCCGCTCAAAAGAGCGTAAGCCCCTCATCCGCCCCAGTTTGCGAACTGGGGCACCTTCCCCCAGTGGGGGAAGGCTTGCTTATTTTTTATGGTACCCCATTGAATTTCAGCCCCTGGGGTGGTATGATAAAAGGGTCAAACCATGAAACAAACTTAGGAGGAATCACCATATGGATCGCAAAAAGTTTATTGCTGAGCGTCAGTGGATCCGCAACCAGCTGTCCGGTGTGGCCGACTTCTGGCTGAAAAACGGCATGGACCCTGTCAACGGCGGTGTTTACACCTGCCTGGACCGGGCCGGCCAAATTTACTCCACCGATAAGAGCGTCTGGATGCAGGGCCGCTGCGGCTGGACCTATGCCTACCTGTGCCATGTGTACGGTGTCCGGCAGGACTGGCTGGCCGCTTCCAAGAGCTGCATCGACTTCCTGGAGGAGCACTGCGTCAACCACGATGCAGAAGGCCGCCTCTACTTCACCGTCACCGGCGACGGCAAGCCCCTGCGTCAGCGCCGGTACTGCTTCAGCGAGGCCTTCTACTGCATCGCCAACGCCGAATACTACGGCGTCACCGGCGAGCGTGAGCACCTGGAGCGGGCCCGCCGTGCCTACGATATGTACTGGAACCTGAACCACGGCATGGCCGACCCCACCGGCATGGGCCCCAAGACCAACCCCGCCACCCGCACCGGCCGGAGCCTGGGCATCCCCATGATCATTCTGAACGTCACCGGCGTGATGATGCGTGTGGACCCGGAGATGAAGGACGTGTACGAGGCCCGGGCCCAGGAGTGCGTGGCCGACATCTTCAACTACCATGTGAAGTATGACCTCAAGTGCACCCTGGAGAACGTGGCCCCCGACGGCACCCCCCGTCTGGATGTCACCGAGGGCCGGATGGTCAACCCCGGCCACGACATCGAGTGCTCCTGGTTCCTGATGGACCGGGCCAACCAGACCGGCGACGCAGAGCTCCACGCCAAGGCCATTGAGGTCTTTGACATGGCATTCTCCATGGGCTGGGACAAGGAGTACGGCGGCATTCTGTACTTCATGGACTGCCTGGGCAATCCCCCCGAGGCCTACGAGCACGACATGAAGCTGTGGTGGCCCCACAACGAGGCCCTGATTGCCTCCATGATGATTTACCGGGACACCCGGGACGAGAAGTATCTGGACATTTTCTACCAGCTGCTGGACTACTGCAAGGCCTACTTTGCCGACGAGTACGGCGAGTGGTACGGCTACCTCCGCCGGGACGGAATGCCCACCCTGCCCGCCTGCAAGGGCTCTACCTTCAAGGGCCCCTTCCATGTGCCCCGCTGCCTGATTCTGGTGGACCAGATGATGGGCGAGGTTCTGGGCGAATAAGAACTGCCAGCCAATTCCTTACGACCCCCGGTGGTAGCCCACTACCGCTGGGGGTCACTCAGTTACGAAGTGCGGTAATAGTACACGCCCTGTAGGGGAGGGTCACTGACCCTCCCGTCGGCCCCCGGCGAGGGGGCCGCAGCTGGGATTATGAAATTGAAGTGCTCGGTCCCGTGGGGTTTATTCGAAAATCCTCGTCGGATTTTCGACGGGAGGGTCATTGACCCTCCCCTACAGGCAGCCACCGCCGGGGGGTGCTCTTGTGCGGGAACGCCCCTCATCCGCCCCGGTGTGCGCACTGGGGCACCTTCCCCCGCGGGGGGAAGGCTGCTACCCCCCCTATTACTTGGAAAGGAGACACAATTATGGATGAACAGGGAATCAATATCCTCGAACGCATCCACGCCTCCTATTATCAGCTGACCGCCGCCGAGCGGAAAATCGCCGACTTTGTGGTGGCGAATTTTGCACGGGTGCAGTTTATGTCCATCACCCAGCTGGCGGAGGAATGCGGCACGGCGGAGGCCACTGTCTCCCGGTTCTGCCGGAATTTGCAGCTGAAGGGCTTCAACGCCTTCAAGCTGGAGCTGGCCCGGCATACCGCCGCCGGGGCCGCCCCGCCGCTGCCGGTCCACGGGGCGGATACAGTGCTGGGCCGCAGCCGGGCCGCCGGGGCGGTGTCGGTGGATGCGGTCCGCCAGACCGTGAAGCTGGTGGACCCGGCCAAGGTGCTGGGGGCGGTGCAGCTGTTTGAGCAGGCCGGGCAGGTGCTGTGCATCGGCTCCGGCGGGTCTATGATTATGGCCCAGGAATTCACCCACCTGTTTTCCACCGTCAGCAGCAAATTCCAGACGGTGGTGGACTCCCATCTGCAAATGTCCGCCGTGGCCACCATGGACACCGGCGGGGTGCTGGTGCTGCTGTCCTACTCCGGGGCCACCACCGGCGGCCTGCAAATTCTGGAGCTGGCCAAAAGCCGGGGCATCCCCACGGTTCTGGTGACCCGGTTCAACAAATCCCCGGCGGCCAAGCTGGCGGATGTGGTGCTGCTGTGCGGCTCCAACGAAAGCCCCTTCCAGCTGGGCACCGTCCCCGCCAAAATCGCCCAGCTGGTGGTGATGGACATTTTATTTCAGGAATACTGCCAGCGGAACCGGGCCGAATGTGATGCCCACATCCAGGCCGTGGCCGCTGCCCTCTCAGGAATGCATATATGAAATATCTTTCTCAATTTTTTATTATTTTGCTCTTTACCCTGGCCGGGGAGGCCCTTCAGCGGCTGCTTCCCCTGCCCATCCCTGCCTCGGTCTATGGGCTGGTGCTGCTGTTTGCCGCCCTGTGCCTGGGGGTGGTGAAGCTGGGCCAGGTGAAGCAGGCGGGCAGCTTTCTGACCTCCCTGCTGCCGCTGCTGTTCGTGTCCCCGGCGGCGGGGGTGCTGGAAAACTGGGGCCTGGTGAGAGGCTCCCTGGTCCCCATGGCCGCCCTGGTGCTGGCCAGCACCGTTTTGACCTTCGGCATCAGCGGGCGGGTGGCCCAGCGCTGGATGAAAAAGGAGGGAAAAGGCCGTGAATGAGCTGCTTGCCCTGGAGCTGACACCGGTGGTGGTGACCCTGGCCGCCTTCCAGGCGGGCCGGCTGCTCCAGAAGAAATTCCCCTCCCCCCTGTGCAACCCCACCCTCATCGGCATGATTCTGGTCATCGTCTTTCTGCTGCTGACGGGCATGGCCCCGGGGACCTACCAGGCGGCCATGGTCCGGCTGTCCTGGCTGATGACCCCCGCCACCATCTGCCTGGCCATTCCCATGTATGAGCAGTTCCAGGCCTTGAAGCAAAACCTCGGGGCCATTGCCCTGGGGGTCCTGGTGGGAGCCGCCGGGTCCATGGCGGTGATTTTGGCCTGCGGGCTTGTGATGGGCCTGCCGGATAGCCTGATTTTGTCGCTGCTGCCCAAAAGCGTCACCACCGCCATCGGCGCGCCCCTCAGCGAGCTGTTCGGGGGTCTCGGCGGCGTGACCATTGCGGCCATCATCGTCACGGGCATTTCCTGCAACATGATGGGCCCCGGCCTGTGCCGGCTGTTTCGCATCACGGACCCGGCGGCCCAGGGTGTGGCCTTCGGCACTGCCGGGCACGTCATCGGCACGGCCAAGGCCAATGAGCTGGGCGAGCTCACCGGCGCCGTCAGCAGCCTGTCGCTGGTGGCGGCGGGTGTGTTCACGGCGGCGCTGTTTCCGCTGCTGCGGCTCATCCTTTAGAAAAACGGCGGTCTGATGACCGCCGCTTTTCTTTGGGCATTTTGGTAAAGGAGCCGAAATTTTACGAAAAAGTTCTATCATCAGATGATTTATTTTTTCTCTCGTTAAGTTTTGTTAAGTTGAAAATATCCACAAATTTTCGTAAAGTTCATAGCTATTATCAACAAATATTCAAAAATATCCCCTTTTTTGAAAAATAGTGCTTGCTTTTTGGCCAGGTGTGATATATGGTAAATGTGAGAGGGAATTCAAAACAAAAAATATAAAAAAGGAGGGGATGACCGTGGTTTCTATGAAGGACATTGCCCAGCGTTGCGGCGTATCCGTGGCAACGGTGAGCAAGGCATTAAATGGACAGCAGGACATCAGTGAGGAGACCCGTGCGCGGGTCTGCGCCGTTGCGGATGAACTGGGCTACATGACAAACGCAGCGGCGAAGGCACTGAAAACCAACCGGACCTACAACCTGGGCGTGTTGTTTGCGGACAGGCAGCGCAGCGGTCTGACCCACGAATATTTCGCCCGCATTTTGGAGAGCTTCAAGGCCCAGGCCGAAAGCCACGGCTATGACATCACCTTCATCAACCAAAATGTAGGGGGCAAGCCCACCACCTATTTGCAGCACTGCCGGTACCGGGGTGTGGACGGGGTGGTGGTGGTCAGCGTGGACTATACGGACCCCGAGGTCCGGGAGCTGGTGGACAGCAAAATCCCCCTGGTGACCATCGACCATGTGGTCAACGACCGCATTTCCGTCACCTCCGACAATGTAAACGGCCTGGATGCCCTGGTCCGCTATGCCTACAGCATGGGCCACCGGCGCATTGCCTACCTCTACGGGGACAGCTGCGCCGTCACCCGCCAGCGGCTGGTGGGGTTTTACCGGGCCTGCGAGGCCCTGGGGCTGAACGTCCCGCCCAGCTACGTCCAGGAATGCAGCTATCACAATCCCGAGCGCTGCGCCGAGGCCACCAAGGCCCTGCTTGCCCTGCGGGAGCGGCCCACCTGCATCATCTTCCCCGATGACTACTCCTTTGTGGGGGGCCACCGGGTGATTGCCAACGCCCGGCTCCGGGTCCCGGGGGACATCTCCGTCATGGGCTACGACGGCATCCACCTGGCCAAGGTCATGGGCCTGACCACCTACGTCCAGGACATGGAGAGCCTGGGCCGCATCGCCGCCACCCAGCTCATCAACCTCATCGAGCGCCCGAAAACCACCTGCATCGAAAGCATCCAGGTCCAGGGCAGCCTCCAGGTAGGCTGGTCGGTGCGGAATCTGAATCAGAAATAGCCGTTTGCAATGACTGGTTTTCGTGAATAGTGAAGAGTGAAGAGGTAAGAGGTTTTTTACTTCTTCACTCTTCACTATTCCTTTTTACCTCAAATTCCATCCCCCGGGGGGGCTTGCGTCGGGGGAATCCTTTCGGTATAATGATAGCGAAAAGAACAAGCGAAAGGAAAAATTCCCATGAAAAAACTCACTGCCCTTCTTCTGATTTTCTGTCTGACCCTGGCGCTGGCCGGGTGCGGCGGGGACGCTTCCCCCGCCGGCGGCTCCACCCTGGTCTACGGCAGCGGCGATTACACCCGCATCAACCCCGCCATGGACGAGCACTGCGAAATCAACGTGCTGCTGTTCGACGGCCTGACGGACCACGACGGCCAGGGGGCCATCGTCCCCCGGCTGGCCAAGTCCTGGGACTTTGACGAAAATACCAACACCTACACCTTCCATCTGGAGGAAAACGTAACCTGGCACGACGGCCAGCCCTTCACCGCCGAGGACGTGAAGTTCACCATCGAGGCCATTCAGAACCCCGACAACGGCTCCGAAAACGCCCCCAACTATGAGGACGTGGAGTCCATCACCGTGCTGGATGCGCACACCGTTTCCTTCCGGCTGTCGGAGCCCAACTACGCCTTCCTGGAATACATGACCATGGCGATTCTGCCCAAGCATCTGCTGGAGGGGGAGGATATGCAGAGCTCTGAGTTCTTCCTCCACCCCGTGGGCACCGGCCCCTACAAGCTCCAGAGCTGGGACGTGGGCCAGGCCATTACCATGGTGAAAAACGAAAGCTACTTTGCAGGTCCCGCCAAAATTGACAATCTGATTTTCAAAATCGTGGCCGACGATGCCTCCCGGGCCCTGCAGCTGCGCTCCGGGGAGCTGGACCTGGCCCAGGTGACCCCCAAGGATGCCGCCACCTTCCAGAATATGGAGGGCCTGACGGTCTACGACATGGCCACCTCCGACTACCGGGGGATTCTGTACAACTTCCACAACCCCTACTGGCAGGAAAACGCCGACCTGATTCCCGCCATCAGCTTCGCCATCGACCGCCAGGCCATGGTGGAGGCGGTGCTGCTGGGCTGCGGCGAGACGGCCTACAGCCCCCTGCAAAAAAATGTCTACAACGACCCCACTGTGGAGCACTACGACTATGACCCCGCCCAGGCCGAGGCCCTGCTGGCCCAGGCCGGGTGCGAGAAAAGCACCGACGGCTTCTGGTACCGAAACGGCGAAAAAATCGGCTTTACCATCAACGCCAGCGCCGGGGACCAGGTCCGCGTGGACCTTGCCCAGATTGCCGCCCAGCAGCTTCAGGCCATCGGCCTGGACGTGAAGGCCAGCGTCCCCCCGGAGGGCATCGACTGGGGCGGCCAGGAGGCCTGCATCATCGGCTGGGGCTCCCCCTTTGACGCCGACGACCACACCTACAAGGTTTTCGGCACCGACAAGGGAGCAAACTACTCCGGCTACTCCAACGCCCAGGTGGACGAATACCTGACCCAGGCCCGCCGCACCGACGACCCCGCCCAGCGAAAGGCCGCCTACGCCGCCTTCCAGCAGGCCCTGGCCCAGGCTCCCGCCTACACCTTCTTCTGCTACATCGACGCAATCTACATCGCCAACGCCCAGCTCCAGGGCATTGCCGCCGACACCGTCCTGGGCCACCACGGCGTGGGCATCTTCTGGAACATCTGCGACTGGACCCTGTAAACAGCGCTGTAGGGAACGGATTTATCCGTTCCGGCCAGCCGGAGCGCCTGCTCCGGCTGGCAATTTGGCTGCCCGGAAGCGGAACGGATAAATCCGTTCCCTACGGGTGTGTACCATATTGGTGAGGAAAACCTATGTCTCAATTACTGGAAGTAAACGACCTGCGGGTCCATATTGATTCCCCCTCGGGCGTCGTTCAGGCGGTCCGGGGTGTCAGCTTTTCTCTGGCCCCCGGGGAGGTGCTGGGCATCGTGGGGGAGTCCGGCTGCGGAAAGAGTATGCTGTGCCGGGCCATTATGAGGCTGCTGCCCCGATCGGCCCGCATTGCGGCCGGGTCCGTCACCGCCGACGGAAAGGATATCACCGGCCTTTCCGAGCGGGAAATGGGCCGGCTCCGGGGCAGCCTCTTTTCCATGGTGTTCCAGGACCCCATGACCGCCCTGAACCCCACGGTGACCGTGGGACGGCAGATTGCCGAGGCGGTGCTGGTCCACAACCCCAGACTGCCCAGGGCGAAGGTCCGGGCCAGGGTTTTGGAGCTGATGGGCCTGGTGGGCATCCGGGAGCCGGAAGTCCGGGCGGACCAGTATCCCTGCCAGTTTTCCGGGGGAATGCGCCAGCGGGCCGTCATGGCCATCGCCCTGGCAAACAATCCCAAAATTCTCCTGGCCGACGAGCCCACCACCGCCCTGGACGTGACCATCCAGGCCCAGATTCTGGACCTGCTGAGGCGCATCCAGCAGCAGCTGGGTACCGCTACCGTCCTGGTGTCCCACGACCTGGGGGTGGTGGCCCGGGCGGCGGACCGGGTGGCCATTATGTACGCCGGAAAAATTGTGGAAATCGGCACCGCCGAGGAAATCTACCACGACCCCCGGCACCCCTACACCTGGGGCCTGCTGGCCGCTCTGCCGGCCCTGGCCCGGGGGAAGGACCACTTGCAGGCCATTCCGGGAATGCCCCCGGCCCTCATCGACCCGCCCCCCGGCGATGCCTTTGCCTGGCGGAACGAATACGCCCTGGACATCGACTACCAACAGGAGCCGCCTATGTTTCAAATTTCGGACACCCACTTTGCCGCCACCTGGCTGTTAGACCCCCGGGCGCCGAAAATCACGAGAGGAGGCGGGGCAAATGGCTGAGATTCTGGTGGACGTGCGCCACCTGACCCACGAGTTCCGGTTTCCCAACCGGCAGCGTCTGCGGGCGCTGGACGATGTGTCCTTCCAAATCGAACGGGGCGAGATTCTGGGGCTGGTAGGGGAATCCGGCTCCGGAAAGTCCACCGCCGCCCGGTGCATCATGAATGTGTACAAGCCCACGGCGGGAGAAATTTTCTTCCAGGGCATCAACACCTGCGACAGCGCCGCCTTCCGGGCCAATAAGAAGCTGCTGCAAACCCAGCGGCAGTTCATTTTCCAGGACTCCACCTCGTCACTAAACCAGCGGATGACGGTGGCGGACATCATCGCCGAGCCTATGGTCATCCACAAAATCCGGCCCCCCAGGCACACCCACCGGGCGGAGGCCGCCTTCCAGCTTCACTACGTGGGCATGGACGAGAGCTTCCTGGACAAGCGCCCGGCGGAGCTGTCCGGCGGCCAGCGCCAGCGGGTGGCCATTGCCCGGGCCCTTTCTATGGAGCCGGCGCTGCTGGTGGCCGACGAGCCGATTGCCTCTCTGGACGTGTCCATCCAGGCCCAGATTATCAACCTGTTCAAGCATTTGCAGCAGGAGCACGGCTTTTCCATTTTGTTCATCGCCCACGACCTGGCCATGGTGGAGTACCTCTGCGACCGGGTGGGGGTGCTGTACCGCGGAAAGCTGGTGGAGCTTGCCCCCACGAAGGCGCTCTACGGCGACCCCCGCCACCCCTACACCCAGGCCCTCCTCTCCGCCATCCCCCACCCGGACCCCCGCACCGAGCGGCAGCGGGAATACCCGGATTTTGAAGCAATGGATTTTCCAAGGGATGGGACATTCACAGAGGTTGCCCCCGGGCATTTTGTGCTGATGTAAACCATTTGCCGCACCCAATACCTTCCCCCGGGGGGAAGGTGCCCCAGTGCGCACACTGGGGCGGATGAGGGATGGCGACAGGCTGGAATTAGTGAAGAGGTAATAGTGAATAGTGAAGAGTTGAGGTGTGGCTTCGCCACTTATTCAAAATCATCGGCGAAGCCGATACCTCACCTCTTACTTCTTCACTATTCACTATTCACTGGCGTTACCTGACTGCTCTCGTTACATCGGCCACCTTCCCCGCTCCCCAATACCTTCCCCCGGGGGGAAGGTGGATTGCCCGAAGGGCAAGACGGATGAGGAATGCGGGCGGCAAGGCTGGGATATCAGAAGCGTCCGTGCCTCCTGGTGCGTAACGATACCGGCCAGCAAGCCCGTAGCTGTACCGCAAATCAGGTTATCTCCCGCATTCCTCATCCGCCCCAGTTTGCGAACTGGGGCACCTTCCCCCCGGGGGAAGGTATTAGGTGTGCGCAATCTTCAATCAGAAAGGAACTCCCCATGACCATTCAATATCTATTCAAAAAAGCCCTCCTGTTTATCGGGTCTGTGCTGCTTTTGTCCCTGCTGGTGTTTACCATTTCCAGGCTGGCTCCCAGCGACCCGCTGCAATCCTACTACGGCGAGCAGGTGGAGAAAATGACGGTGGAGGAAAAAGCCCGGGCCCGGGAGCGGCTGGGGCTGGATGCGTCCATCCCGGTCCAGTACCTGCGGTGGGCGGGCAGCGCCCTCCGGGGGGACTTTGGCCTGTCCTATAAATACAAGCAGCCGGTGACCGCCGTCATCTCCCAGCGCATGGGCAACACCCTGATTCTGGGGGGGCTGGGGTTTGTGCTGACATTCGTCCTGGCCCTGGGGCTGGGGACCCTGTGCGCCTGGTTTGAGGACCGGTGGCCGGACCGGCTTATCTGCCGGGTGGGGACCTTCAGCAGCTGCATTCCCGAGTTCTGGCTGTCGCTGGTGCTGATTCTGGTGTTCAGCGTCACCCTCCGGTGGCTGCCCACCAGCGGGGCCTATTCCATCGGAAAGGCCGGGGACCTGGAGGACCGGGCGGCCCATCTGGTGCTGCCGCTGACGGTGGTGGTGCTGAGCCATTTGTGGTACTATGCCTACATGGTCCGCAACAAGCTGCTGGAGGAGGTCCGGTCGGACTATGTGCTGCTGCTGCGGGCCAAGGGCCTGCCCCGGGGGAGGATTCTCCTGGGCCACTGCCTGCGCAGCATCCTGCCCTCCTACCTGGGGCTTATGGCCATTTCCGTGCCCCATATTCTGGGCGGGACCTACATTGTGGAAACGGTGTTCAGCTATCCCGGCATCGGGCGGCTGTCCTACGAAAGCGCCCGGTACGCCGACTACAATTTGCTGATGGTGCTGTGCATGATGACCGGCATTTTGGTGATTCTTTGCAGCATCCTGGGCCAGGTTCTCAGCGAAAAAATCGACCCCCGAATCCGGGCGGCCCAGGATACCGGGGAGGTGGCGCTGTGAGCGAGCCGTTCAAAGTGGTGGGCATCCGCCCCCAGCCTGCCCGGGCCGCCGCCCGGCCCGGCCCCCGGGAGGTGCCGGTGGCTTCCCTGGTGCTGCTGGGGCTGATTCTGGCGGGCTGCCTGCTGGCCCCGGTGATTTCCGCCAAGGACCCGGGCTATCTGGACCTTGCCAACTGCAATGCAGCCCCCAGCCGGGAATTCCTGTTCGGCACCGATGCCCTGGGCCGGGACATCTTCGCCTGCATCTGGCAGGGGGGCCGCATCTCCATTGCCATCGGCCTGCTGTCCACCGCCATTTCCACCGCCATTGCCATTGTCTACGGCACCGTCAGCGGCATGGCCCCCCGCTGGCTGGACACGGCCCTCATGCGGCTGACGGAGGTGTTTTTAAGCGTGCCGGGGCTGCTGATTGTGCTGTTTTTGCAGGCCATCCTGGGCAAGGCCGGGGTGCTGTCCATCTCCATCGCCATTGGCGTCACCAGCTGGTATTCCATCGCCAAGGTGGTGCGCATCGAGGTCCGGCGGCTGCGGCAGAGCGAGTATGTGGTGGCCTCCAGGGCCATGGGCGGCGGCTTTTTCCACGTGCTGGCAAGGCACCTGGCTCCCAACTTTGTATCCTCCATCATGTTCATGGTGGTTATGAACATCCGGGGCGCCATCGGCACCGAGTCCACCCTCAGCTTCATGGGCATGGGCCTTCCTCTGGAGGTCATCTCCTGGGGCAGTATGCTGTCCCTGGCGGAAAAGGCCCTGATGACCGGCTCCTGGTGGATTGTCCTGATTCCCGGCGCCTTCCTGGTGACCCTGCTGATGTGCACAACCAACATCGGCAACTGGCTGAGAAAGGCCATGACCCCGGGGGAAAGCAATCTGTAATCCGGTTTCCGGCAATCCCAATGTCATTTTTTCTGAAACGTCTTGACAATCCCCATTCCCTTTGTTATCCTTGAATCAAACAAAATACGGGAGGGATTCTGATGAAACGTGGGGATTATATCAGCTGGGACGAATATTTTATGGGCATTGCCCTGCTGGCGGCCAAGCGCAGCAAGGACCCCAACACCCAGGTGGGGGCCTGCATTGTGTCGCCGGAGAATATCATCATCTCCACCGGCTACAACGGGATGCCCAAGGGCTGCTCCGACGATGTCTACCCCTGGGACCGGGCCGGGGAGGATACCAAGTACCCCTACGTGGTCCACGCCGAGCTCAACGCCGTCCTCAACGCCAACGGCCGGGACCTGCGGGGCAGCCGGCTGTATGTGGCCCTGTTTCCCTGCAACGAGTGCGCCAAGGCCATCATCCAGAGCGGCGTGAAGGAGGTCTACTACCTGTCGGACAAGTACGCCGACTCCTTCTCCACCCTGGCCTCCAAGCGGATGATGGACTCCGCCGGGGTGAAATTCACCCAGCTGCGGACCAGTTTGAAGTCCATCACCCTGGATTTTATCCCTGAGGAGGAGCAAAAATGAAGAAATTGTTGGAAGCAGGCAACGAATACTGCAAGCAGAGCACCTGGAAGGACCTGGCCCTGGTCAAATTCTGCCTGGCGGCCATCGGCGTGGTCATCGGTCTGCTCATCCCGGATTCCGCCAGGACCGCCGCCTTCTGGATTGCCGGAGCCGTCTTTCTGGTGACCTATATTCCGCTGATGCGGAAGTTTTTCAGAATCATTCTGAAGAAATAATACGAAGCGTGGGATGCGCCTCCGGGACTGGCTTTCCGGGCACAAAAAAATCACGGGAGGGTCCGGTGGGCCCTCCCGTGGTTGTTTATCTTACACTTCGGCTTCCTTGACGATGGCCACCCCGTCTACCAGGTTGGCCATTTCCAGGGTGCCCTCAATGGCGACCTGGCGCTCCATCAGGTCGGTGAGAATCACCACACCGTCCCTGCACTGGATGGTCATAACGTTTTTCATCACCACGGCCTCGGGGGCCAGGGTGTTTTTGTACACGGTGGAAAGACACATAGGCGGCTCCTTTACTTCACGTCCAGGCTGGCCAGGACCACGCTCAGACGCATATTGCCCTTTTCAAAGTCGGACACGGCGGCCATGACCTGCTCGTAGGCGGTGTGGTTGCCGGCCTGGTCCAGCTGGGCGGCCAGCTGAGCCAGCTCTCTGGCGTGGGCGGCGTTGTGGCCGGCCATATACTTCATCAGAGCGGTCAGCTCCTCCATGGGGGTGTGCTCGCAGCCGCCCTGGCAGCCGCTGCACTCGCCGGCGCAGCCGTGGCTGTGGTCGTGGACCTCGCCGCTGTCGTGGAGGTGGTCGTGGCTGTGGGGATGCTCGTGGTCGTGCTGGTGGGTATGGGCGTGCTCGTGGGTGTGGGCAACGACGTCGTGGGTATGATCGGGGGTATGCTCGTGGACGTGCTCGTGGTCGTGAGCGCCGCCCATGACGTGATCGTGGTCAAGATGCATGGTGATATCTCCTTTTTGGGTTTTTCTTTATTATACCCCTCCACAGAGGCAATGTCAAAACATTTCTTTTTGTGTTTATCGGGTTAGCGCAGCAAAGCCTCCCGTAGTGTAAGGGGTAGTGCTGCCCGCAGGGAATCAAAATAAACTGATTGCCGGGGGCAATCACACCATAATTCATAGGTGGCCCGGCGCAAGCCGGGTCGGAGGGGTTGCTTAGAGCGCCTATGGTTTGCACAATATTTCCGACTCCTGCGCAGTGGGCAACTGCCAGACAACCCCTCAGTCACCTGCGGTGACAGCTCCCCTTGCACAGGGGAGCCTTTGGCCCGTGCCACGTTTGCCTGCTGAGCCAACCCGATAAGCACAAAACGATATGTCCTTTCGGAAAACCGGAATTTCTCCCGAAAATAACCCGCCCCGGGGCTTGCGGCTGGGGGGAAAAGCGTGTATAATGGATAAACTGAACAGGAGGCGAAGCCCATGAGCGAACACATCCATGAACACGAACACGACCACGCCTATCTCCACGCCCACGGCATCGCCCACACCCACGGCCATGTCCATGAAAATCAGAAGGCGGTGGTCAACCGCCTGGCCCGGGCGGTGGGGCATCTGGAAAAGGTGAAGCGGATGGTGGAGGAGGGGTGCGACTGCTCCGAGGTCCTCATCCAGCTGGCGGCGGTGCGCTCGGCCCTGGACAACACCGGCAAGGTCATCCTCAAGGACCATATGCGCCACTGCATGGTGGACGCCGTGGCCGCCGGAGACCAGGCCGCCATCGAGGATCTGTGCCAGGCCATCGACAAGTTTATGAAATAGGCGGCCGTGCCGCCGCCATGGAGGCCCCGTAGGGAACGGATTTATCCGTTCCGTCGCCCGAAGGGCGCAAAACCTTCCCCGGGGGGGAGGCTTTTGCGGCTTCGCCGCCTTTTTTCGCTTTGCGAAAAAAGCGGGAGGGTCACTGACCCTCCCCTACAATACACTTGATGGAGGTTCATTATGGCCTTTGATGCTTATTTTTTATCGGCGGTCCTTTCGGAGGTCCGGGAAAAATGTCTGGGGGCCCGGGTGGACAAAATCCACCAGCCCAGCCGGGATACGCTGATTCTGCACCTGCGCAGCCAGACCGGCCGGGAGAAGCTGCTCTTTGCCGCCAATCCCACGGCCCCCCGGCTCCACCTGACCGCCTCCTCCCCGGAAAATCCGGCGGAGCCGCCCATGTTCTGTATGCTCCTGCGCAAGCACCTGCTGGGGGCCCGGCTGGCGGACATCTCCCAGCCCCCCATGGAGCGTGCGGCGGAGTTTACCTTCGACTGCACCGACGAAATGGGCTTTCCCGTTCAGAAGCGCCTGGTGGCGGAGCTGATGGGCCGGACCTGCAATCTGTACCTGCTGTCCCCGGAGGGGCGGATTATCGACTGCCTGCGGCGCATCGGCCTGGACGAGAGCGCCAGGCGGGCGGCGCTGCCGGGCCTTAATTATGTGGCCCCGGAGCCGGTGGCGAAAAAGCCCCTGCTGGGGCTGACGGCGGAGGACTTTGAAACCCTGCTCCGCCGGAGCGGGCCGGACGTGCTGGCGGACCGGCTGATGGACACCTTCGGGGGCCTGTCCCCCCTGGTGTGCCGGGAGGCGGCCCTCTACGCCGCCGGTGCTGTTGATGCCCGGATGGAGGACCTGCCCGGCCTTGCCGACCGGCTGGCCCTGTTCTTCACCGAGCACCTGAACCACCCGGCCCCCTACTTCTGCGCCCTCCCCGACGGCACCCCCAAGCAGTTCGCCTTCTGCCCCATCCGGCAGTACGGCGAATGCCGCCGGGCGGAGTCCTTTTGGGCATTGCTTGACAGCTACTATGTGGTCCGGGATCGGAAGGATGCCATGCGGCAGAAGGGCCAGGCGGTGCGCAAAACTGTCCAGAACCTGTGCACCCGGCTGACGAAAAAGCTGGCCATCCAGGAAAAGGAGCTGGCGGCCACCTACGACCGGGAGCGGCTGCGGCAGCTGGGGGACATCCTCACCGCCAATCTGCACCGGATTGTCAAGGGCCAGACGGTGATTCAGTGCGAGGATTTTTACGACGAGACCATGGCCCTCATCGACGTGCCCCTGTCCCCCATCCTCTCCCCCCAGCAGAACGCGGCGAAATTCTACAAGGACTACGCCCGGATGAAAAACGCCCAGCGGGAGCTGACCCGCCAGATGGAGCTGGGAGAAACGGAGCTGAATTATCTGAAAAGCGTGCTGGAGGAGCTGAACCGGGCCCAGACCGAGGCGGAATTAGAGGAAATCCGCCGGGAGCTCCAGGACGGGGGCTACCTCCGGCCGGACACCGGCAAAAAACGGCCGCGCACCGCCAAGCTGCCCCCCATGCGCTTCGAGTCCACCGACGGCTACCCCATCTACGTAGGCCGCAACAACCGGCAGAACGACGAGCTGACCTTCAAGCTGGCGAGAAAAGACGACATCTGGTGCCACGCCTCCAAGGTCCACGGCTCCCACGTCATCATCTCCTGCGGCGGCACCGTCCCTCCCGACAACACCGTCACCCAGGCCGCCCAGCTGGCCGCCTACTACGCCGAGTCCGGCGGCGGCCAGAACATCCCCGTGGACGTGACCGCCGTGAAGCAGGTGAAAAAAATCCCCAACGGCAAACCCGGCATGGTCATCTACCACACCTATAAAACCGTCATCGCCAACCCCTACCCGGACATCGTGGTGGATGAACTGAATGCGGAGAAAAAAGAATAGCGAGGCAGAAGCCTCGCCGGGAAGTTGGTATTGACAACCGAACCGATTTCCTTTATAATAAAGATGTGGAAACCCCAGACGGTTGCCACGAACATACATTACACAGTGTTGGGCCTACACCCAAAACTAAGAGCCGTTCTGTTCCAGCAGAGCGGCTCACTTCTTTTTATTTACGAACAGCTCCCACAGCTTTGAAATCGTCTGCACGATTGTCCAAACAATGGCCACAGTCCAATAAATTTCCTGAAGAGTTATGTATACCGCCTCCCCTCGGGAAAAATTTCCCGCAAAGGCTTTATACACGCCCCCATTCCGCCTTCGCGGGATGACAGGCAACCGTCCTTTTCGCCGTACACTGCCTACACAGTAGAACAGTGGGGTTTCCACAGGAATATTTTAGCAAGAGCAGAACAATTTGTCAATAAACGGATAACAGAAATTCCCACAGGGCGGCAGGGCCGCCAGCCAATGCGTTTTAAACCCGGAGGATAGACCGGGTTCACTGCTCGGTAACGAAGGACAGCCCAATACCTTCCCCCGGGGGGAAGGTGCCCCAGTGTTGCAACACTGGGGCGGATGAGGAATGCGGGCAGTAACCTAACGTGCGGTACAGGTCCGTGCCTGTTGGTGGGTTCGTTTACCATTCAGTAAGCACTGACGGCTACGACATCCAGCCTTCCCGCCCGCATTCCTCATCCGTCTTGCCCTTCGGGCAATCCACCTAATAAATTAAGGTATGGTTGCCACCGGCAACCATTGGTATTTTTATCTGCTGCGCAGAGCACCACCCCCGGGGGAAGGTTTTGTCGGCCCCCTTTGGGGGCCGCAAAAGGCCTTCCTTTACCGGGAAGGCCTTTTTTTCGAGATGGAAGCTCAATGAATCGCTCAGTTTCATTAGCTTTTTCCGAAAATCCTGAACGGATTTTCGGCGGATACCGGCTTATCTCACAAACGAAGTGCTCAGTGTCGTGGACCAGGCTTCGCCGGGGGCCAGGATGGCGGCGTGGGGCTTTTCTTCCCAGTTGGTGGAGCCGTTTTCGGGGCTGGGGAGGCTGTTCCAGGGCTCGATGCAGACGAACTTGGGCATACCGGGCTTGCTCCAGATCAGGGTGTAGGGGAAATCCCGGATGTCGCAGACCACGGCCCGGCCGGTGTCCTTCTCGTAGATGCCTAAGGTGGAGGAGCTGAGATTGGTCATGCAGTGGCTGTCGTTGGCGAAGAGCTTTTCGTCGATGGGAATGCGGTTGATGTTGGAGCCTAAGTAGTAGTAATTGCCGTGGAGCAGGCCGTGGGGCAGGCAGTTCAGGCAGATGGGGGACTCCATTTCGTCAAAGCGCAGCTCGTAGTCGGTGGCCACGTGCTTGTCGTCAAAGGGGACGGTGAAGGCCGGGTGGAAGCCGATGCCGAAGGGCAGCTCCCCCTCGTCCAGGTTTTCCACGGTGAGGGTGTGGTGAAGGGTGCAGCCCTCCAGGGTGAAGGTGGACACCAGCCGGAACTCGTAGGGGAACAGCTTCAGCGTCTCGTCAGAGGCGCACAGCTCCAGGACGATGGTGTCGTCGGTCTGGTCCACCAGCTCGTGGTCCATGAGCCGGGCAAAGCCGTGCTGGCCGGAGGCGTACCGGCCGCCCTTGGCATCGATGACCCCGTCCACCACCTTGCCGCAGTGGGGGAACAGGATGGGGGCATGGTAGCCCCAGACGGCCTTGTCCGCCTGCCAGATGTGCTCCACGCCGTCGCACTTGCGCACCACGCTTTTCACCTGGGCCCCCCAGGTGGTGACGGTCAGCTTGAGATACTCGTTTTCGATAGAATATTCCATTTTATTTTCCTCCCTGTTAAAGGTTAAAATACGTATTTCGTAGGGAACGGATTTATCCGTTCCGGTCAAACCGTGGCCCCACGGTTTGACAAACGGCCCTGGCGGAAGCGGAACGGATAAATCCGTTCCCTACGGGTGCTTATAATAAGAAGTACACCAGCACCACGATACCCAGGACGATGCGGTAGATGCCGAAGGCGGAGAAGGAGTGATTCCGCACGTACTCCATGAGGCCCCTGATGACCAGCAGGCTCACCAGGAACGACACCACGCACCCCACAATCAGCACGCCCAGCTCCGTGGCGGTGGCGGCCACGCCGGACATGAGGAACTTCAGCCCCTTGATGGCGCTGGCCCCCAGCATGGTGGGAATGGCCATGAAGAAGCTGAACTCCGCACCGGCGCTGCGGCCCACGCCGATGAGAATGGCGCCTAAAATGGTGGAGCCGGACCGGGAGGTGCCGGGGATGAGGCTCAGGCACTGGAAGGCGCCGATGAGCAGGGCGGTTTTGTAGTCGATGGCGTAGACATCCTGCACCGTGGGGGTCCGCCTGGCGTTGGCCCGCTCCACCAGAATGAAGGCCGCGCCGTAGACAATCAGGGCGACGGCCACCACCACGGCGGTGTGCAGGTGGGCCTCCATCCAGTCGTCAAACAGCACGCCCACCACCCCCGAGGGGATGATGGCGGCGATGACCTTGAACCACAGCTGCCAGGTCTGGCGCTTCTGGGGGGCGGACTTGCTGGGGGAGAAGGGGTTCAGCTTGTGGAAAAACAGGACGATAACGGCCAGAATTGCCCCCAGCTGAATGACCACATCGAACATTTTCCCGAATTCCTCGGAGATGTTCAGGGTGATGAATTCGTTCAGCAGAATCAGATGCCCCGTGGAAGAAATGGGCAGCCACTCCGTCACGCCCTCCACAATGCCGAAGAGTACGGCCTTGAGTAATTCAATCATAAAATTTCCTTTCTGAATAACGTACTGTAGGGAACGGATTTATCCGTTCCGGTCAAACCGTGGCCACCACGGTTTGATAAAGGGCTCTGCCGGAAGCGGAACGGATAAATCCGTTCCCTACGGCCTTGCCCCACGGACAGCCGCAAGGGCTGTCCCTACGCAGTCTATTTGATAACTACATCATAACTCGAAATGTTCACATTTGCAAGCAAAACTTGGGAACCTCTGAAGAAATCGTCTGCGGCCGGACAGCGGGTCTTTGGCCCCGGCTGTGCAGGATGAAAAGCGGGAAATACATCCGGTATTGCGCCGCTTTTCCTCCTTTCATCCGGACCCAAATCCCTCGCTGCCGGCTTTTGCCCATTTCATCAGAGATTCCCCTGCTGTTCACAAATCTGGGGACAACTCTTTACAAATTGTTCACCTAGATATGGCGGTTTGCGATATAATAAGAGAAAGTATCCGTTTCTCAAAAAAGGCTTCCCCCTCCGGGGGAAGCTGTCATCGGCGCTCCAGCGCCGGTGACTGATGAGGGGTGTAAAGATTAGCACCCGTTAAAATGATTCTGCTCAAAAGAGGGTACACCCCTCATCCGTCACGGCTTGCGCCGTGCCACCTTCCCCCGGTGGGGGAAGGCAAAAATAAAGGAGGATTATCTCATGGCTGTTTCTGTTTTGATTGTGGAGGACGACCGCAATATTGCCGAGCTTCTGCAGATGTATCTGGAGAAGGAGGGCTACGCCGTCACCGTGGCCGGGGACGGGGGCCAGGGCCTGGCCAAGTACCGGGCCATCAAGCCGGACCTGGTGCTGCTGGACGTGATGATGCCCGTGATGGACGGCTGGTCCGTGTGCAAGGCCATCCGGGCCGAGGCCCAGACCCCCATCATCATGCTCACCGCCAAGGGCGAGACCGAGGACAAGGTGGCGGGCCTGAAATCCGGCGCCGACGACTATGTGACCAAGCCCTTTGAAATGAAGGAGGTCCTGGCCCGCATCGAGGCGGTGCTCCGCCGGACCACCGGGGCCACCGCCGAGAAAAAGGCCCGGCGGCTGGTGTTCGACAAGCTGGTCATCGACATGGATGCCTTCGAGCTGACCGTGGACGGAAAAAAGGTGGACACGCCCCCCAAGGAGATGGAGCTGCTGTACTACCTGGCCTCCTCCCCCAACCGGGTCTACACCCGCAACCAGCTTTTGGACGAGGTGTGGGGCTTTGACTACTTCGGCGACTCCCGGACCGTGGACGTTCACGTCAAGCGGCTGCGGGAAAAGCTGGAGGGTGTGTCCGACACCTGGAGCCTGAAAACCGTCTGGGGCGTGGGCTACAAGTTTGAGGTACTGAACCAATGAAAACCTCCTTCAGCCGTAGCTTCTTTACGGCTGCCGCTATCTTGCTGGTTGCCCTGACCATTCTGGGGGCCAGCTTTCAGTTACAGGTGAACCGCTTTTTGAAGGACACCGCCGTGGGCCAGATGCAGCAGGACGCTCAGGTCATTGCCAACCTGGCGGCGGCCTACTCCCTGGACGGGTCCCTGAACAGCCACGAATTCCTGCTGAATCTGGACGTGGTGAGCAAGGTGACGGACTCCGATGCGGTAATCTGCGATGAAAACGGCAACGTGATTCTCTGCTCCGACGCCCTCACCGGCTGCGAGCACCAGGGCCTGCGGCTGAACGCCGACTACATGAAAAAGGTCATCGCCAACGGCGGCGATACGGCCACAGGCACCATCCGGGGGCTGTACAGCGACCAGCGGTATGTGGTGTCCGCTCCCATCCTCTCCGGGGACCGGGTCAGCGGCGTGGTGGTGGTGTCCACCCCCACCAGCGGCACCACCGCCATTATGAATCAGATTTCCAACCTCTTTCTGACGGCGGCCATTTTCGTGGTGCTGATTTCGGTGCTGGCGGTGACCGCCTTCGCCAGGCGGGAGAGCAAGCCCCTGCGGGACCTGGCCCAGGCGGCCAACGCCTTCGGCCACGGGGACCTGGATGCCCGGGTCCGGGTGGAGGAGAATTCCAGCGAGGAAATGGAGGAGCTGGCCCTGGCCTTTAACAACATGGCGGTGTCCCTGCAAAAAAGCGAGTACCAGCGCCAGGAGTTTGTGGCGAATGTGTCCCACGAGCTGAAAACCCCCATGACCACCATCTCCGGCTATGTGGACGGCATCCTGGACGGCACCATCCCGCCGGACCGCCGGGACCACTATCTGCACATTGTCTCCGACGAGACCAAGCGCTTAAGCCGCCTGGTCCGCAGTATGCTGGACATCAGCCAGCTGCAAAAGGAGGAGGGCATCCCCGAGGAGAAGAAAATTCACTTCGACCTGGAGGAGTGCGCCGGGCAGGTGCTTATCACCTTCGAAAAGAAAATCACCGACAAAAAGCTCAACGTCCAGGTGGATATGCCGGAGCACCCGGTGTACACCATGGCCAGCCCCGACTATATCACCCAGGTGATATACAACCTGCTGGACAATGCGGTAAAATTCTGCCCCGAGGGCGGGGCCCTGGGCTTAAAAATCCGGGAGGGGGGCAGCAAGGCCTATGTCTCCATCAGCAACGACGGCAAGACCATCCCCCCGGAGGAGCTGCCCCTGGTGTTCGACCGGTTCCACAAGCTGGATAAATCCAGGTCCGAAAACCGGGACGGCTGGGGCCTGGGGCTGTACATCGTCAAAACCATCGTGTGCAGCCACGGCGAGAACATCTCCGTCACCAGCCGGGACGGCAAAACCGAATTCACCTTCACCATGCCCCTGGTCAACTGACGCACCTAAAAAACCTTCCCCCGGGGGGAAGGTGGCATCCATAACCAGTCCGCAGACTGGTTATGGATGACGGATGAGGGATGGCGACATCTTAAATCCTGTATGCACCGCCATAAATGCGTACAATGTTTAACATTTCGCCATCCCTCATCCGTCACCAGTGCAGTGCGTCACAATCGCAAACCGAAATGCTGAGGTACTTTGTATGAACGACCGAAACTGCAATCAGAACAACTGGGACGACAGTGTCTACGGCACCGGCAACACCAAGCCGCCGAAAAGCCGGGGCGGGCTGTTTGCCCTGATGCTGATTTTAATTATTTTCCTGTGCGGGATTCTGGCGGTGCTGGGAATTTTGAACATCAAGCTGTTCCACCAGCTTCGGCAGAAGCAGGAGGTGGAGTATCCCATCACCTTCACCCAGAACGAGACCGTCCCCACGGAGACCTGCCTGCCGGAGCTGATTGGAGCCCAGGAGCGGTCCGGCGAGGCCTCCATCCATTTGCAGCAGGCCCCCAAGGGCATTGAAAATGTGCCCACCGAGGGCGGACTGTCCCTCCAGGAAATCTACACCCAAAACATCGACTCCGTGGTGTCCATCACCGCCCTGAGAAGCAGCGGCGGCGCCACCGGCACCGGGGTGGTCCTGACGGAGGACGGCTTCATCGTCACCAATGCCCATGTGGTGGAGAATGCAACCTCCATCCGTGTGTGCCTGACGGACAATCGGGAGCTGGACGCCGCTTTGGTGGGCATGGACGAGGTGTCGGACCTGGCGGTGCTGTGCATCGATGCCCAGGACCTCACCGCCGCCCAGTTCGGCAGCTCCGAAAGTCTGCGGGTGGGAGACACGGTGGTGGCCATCGGCGACCCCCTTGGGGTGGAATTCCGGGGGACCTACACCAACGGCATTGTCTCCGCCATCAACCGGGACGTGAGCGTGGACGGCCGGTCCATGACCCTGATTCAGACCAACGCCGCCCTGAACGCCGGCAACTCCGGCGGCCCCCTCATCAACTGCTATGGCCAGGTCATCGGCATCAACACCATGAAAATCGGCGCCTTTACCGATGCCGCCGGGGTGGAGGGCCTGGGCTTCGCCATTCCCAGCACCACCGTCAAGGAGATTGTGGACCAGCTCATCGCCCAGGGCTACGTGTCCGGCCGCCCCACCCTGGGGGTGGAGGGGGACACCCTGTCCCTGTTCTACCAGCACTACTACCGGCTGCCTGCGGGCCTGATTATCACCGAGGTGGACCGCAGCAGCGATGCCTACGCCAAGGGTGTCCGGGACGGGGACATCCTGATGAGCGTGGGCGAAAGCCGCATCACCTCCGCCGACCAGCTCCAGCAGGAGATTCTGAACCACCAGGTGGGCGACACCGTCCAGGTCCTGATTTACCGGGACGGCCAGCAATACCAGCTGGACCTGACCCTGGCCGAAAACCGGGGCTAGTAAATTGACAGGAACCGTCGGACAGAGCAAATAGCTTTCCCCGGGGAAGGTTTCTCATACCATCACATCGAATCGAGGTCAAACACAATGCAGCCAATTTATACCCGTGAATTTGAAATCACTGACAATATGGTAGACCGCTATGGAGCCCTCCGGCCCTCCTCGGTGCTGTTTTTCGCCCAGGAGGTGGCAGGGGAGCACTGCAAGGCCCTGGCGGTGGACTATGACACCCTGGCCCGCCGAAGAATGTTCTGGGCCGTCACCCGGCACCGGGTCCAGATTACCCGGATGCCCCGCCGGGGCGAGACCATCCGCATTGAAACCTGGCATATGCCCACCACCCGGGTGGCCTACCCCCGTTCCCTGGTTGCCTACGACCGGGAGGGCAACGAGTGCTTCCGCTCCATCGCCCTGTGGGTGCTGATGGACCTGGATACCCGGAACATGATTCTCCCCGGCAAAAGCGGCATCGAGCTGGCAGGCTCCCTCCGGGGCACGGAGCTGGCCATTCCCAAGGGGGTTCTGTCCACGGCTCTCGGCAACCAGCGCAGCCGGAGCGTGTGCTTTACGGACCTGGACCGGAACGGCCACATGAACAACACCCGCTACCTTGACTGGATTGACGACCTGCTGCCCAGTGCCTTCCACTGCGAGCACACCCTGAAGGAATTCACCGTCTGCTACCTCAGCGAGGCCCGGGAGGGCCAGAGCCTGAACCTAAAATGGGACTTCCCCGCAAACGGCATCCTCCAGGTGGACGCCCTGCGCCACACAGAGGACCGGGAGGAACGGGTATTCTGCGCAAAGATGCTGTTTGAATGAGAATTAGGACCCTTTTGGGGTGAAACAGGAGCGATTGCCACCGGCAATCGCTCCGTTTTCATATGCTGGGCAGTTCCATACCCAGTAATTCGGGATATGCGAAAAATTGGCACAAGCTCTGTAGGGGAGGGTCACTGACCCTCCCGCCGAAAATCCGTTCAGGATTTTCGGATAAACCTGATGAAACTGAGCCTTAAAAATATTGGAACCGGCTTTCCAAACAGGAAACCCGGCAGCGGCCCCCTCGCCGGGGGCCGACGGGAGGGTTGATAACCCTCCCCTACGGTGGCAGGAAAACCTTCCCCCCGGGGGAAGGTATTGGTGCTTCGCCGGGAATGGTCCGTATGACATATCCCGCGTTCGCCCTTTTGCACCGTAGGGCACGGCCTCCCGGACGTGCCGTTCTGGCGGCTGCGATGAACCGGCTTTCCAATCAGGAAACCCGGCTGCGGCCCCCTCGCCGGGGGCCGACGGGCGGGTTGGTAACCCGCCCCTACGGTGGGCCCCGGGGGGAAGGCCTCACTTTCAAAACTCCGGGATAAACCCCGAATCGGCTGCCTCTGCCTCCTGGGTGAAGCCCTCCAGGCGGTTCAGGTACATCCAGCTGAGGACAGCGTCGTATTCCCGGTCGGTCACCCGGCGGTCCAGGGGGGCGGGGAGGTTTCCCATGGGGGTGTATTGGCGCATGAGGCTCACCAGCACCTCGCCGGGGGCGAAATTGGCCCCAATCCAGTCCAGCACCCCCAGGGAGTTGTCCACAAACCCGGGCAGAATCAGGTGGCGGATCACCACCCCCCGGGTGATTTTCTCCCCGGACCACCGGACCGGCCCCGTCTGGCGGACCATTTCCCGAATGGCGGCGGCAGCCGTCTCAAAATAATCCCCCGCCCCGGACAGGGTCCGGGCCAGGCCGTTGTCGGCGTATTTCAGGTCCGGCAAATAGATATCCACCAGGCCGTCCAGCTGCCGGACGGTCCTTTCGCTTTCGTAGCCGCCGCAGTTGTACACCACCGGCACCGGCAGCCGGGGCCGGAGGGCGGGGACGATGGTGGGCAGAAACTGGGTGGGGGTCACCAGGTCCAGGTTCTCCGCCCCCTGGGCGATGAGGTCCTCAAACAGGGCCCGGAGGGCCTCCGAATCCATGGCCCGGCCCACCGGGCCGCCGCTGATGGCGGCGTTCTGGCAGAAGCGGCACCCCAGGGTGCAGCCGCCGAAGAACACCGCCCCGCTGCCCCCGGGACCGGCCAGCACCGGCTCCTCCCATTTGTGGACCATGGCCTTGGCCACCAGGGCCGTGTCCGGGCAGCGGCAGAAGCCCAGCTCCCCCCGGCTCCGGTCCACCCCGCACCGGCGGGGGCAGAGTTCGCAGTTGACATAATCCATAATTTCACTTCCTTTCCGCAATTTTACCATGTTTCCCCCCATTTCTCAAGTTGACCGCCGTTATTTTTTTGTGCTATAATAGAAAAAACACATCCGTCGGGAACGGCTTTTCCGGTCCCGGCAGTACAGAAATGGAAGGATTCTTATGAACATCCGATTTGCCAAACCATCCGACATCCCCGGGCTGCTGGACCTGCTAGCCCAGGTGGGGGAGGTTCACCATCAGCTGCGGCCGGATATTTTCCGGGCCGGGGCCATGAAATACGACCGTGCCGCTCTGGAGCGGCTGCTGACCATGCCGGACCGGCCGATTTTTGTGGCGGACATGGACGGCGCCGTGGCGGGCTACGCCTTCTGCATCCTGCAAATCACCGAAAATGACCCGGTGCTCCGGGACCGGCGGGTGCTGTACCTGGACGATTTGTGCGTGGACGAGGGACACCGGGGGGCGGGCATCGCCACCGCCCTGTATGCGGCGGTGACGGCCCACGCCCGGGCCCTCCACTGCGACGCCGTGACCCTGAACGTGTGGAGCGGCAACGACGGGGCCCGGAAATTTTACGAGCAGGCCGGTCTGCACCCCCTGAAGGTGGGCATGGAGGCGGTGCTATGCTGACCAAAAACGAAATTTACGAGGCCCTCGTCACCGACTACACCGCCGAGGGCCAGGGGGTGGCCCACATCGAGGGCTGCGCCGTGTTCATCCCCAACGCCATTGCCGGAGAGCGGGTCCGGGTCCGCATCGAAAAGGCCCAGAAAACCTGGGCCGCCGGGAAAATCGTGGAGCTGCTGGAAAAATCCCCCCATCGGGTGAACCGGGCGTGCCCTGTGGCCAAGCTCTGCGGCGGCTGCGATTTCTGGCACATGGACTACGATGAGGAGACCCGGCTGAAGGCCGACCGGGTGAGGACCTGCCTCAACCGCATCGGCGGCGAGGCCCTGGAAGGTCTTCCCATTCTGGCGGCCCCCAGCTGCCAGGGCTACCGGAACAAGGCCCAGTACCCGGTGTCCAGCAAAAAGGGCCGGGCCTACGCCGGGTTCTTCCGGGCGGGGACCCACCAGGTGGTGGAAAACCCCCGCTGCCTGATTCTGCCGGAGCAGACCGATGCCGTGAAGGATGCTGTGATGGATTATGTAAACCGATACAGGGTCAGCGTCTACGATGAAACCGCCCACGCTGGGCTTCTGCGGCACATTTACGTCCGCCGGGGGGCGGTGTCCGGGGAGATTCTGGTGTGCCTGGCCGTCAACGGCCGCAAAATCCCCCGGCCCGAGGCCCTAACCCAGGCCCTGGAAAAAATCCCCGGCTTTACCACCCTGGTGCTGTCCGTCAACACCAAAAAGGGCAATGCCGTCCTGGGGGAGGAATTTATCACCCTGTACGGCCCGGGCTGCATCCGGGACACCCTCTGCGGCCTGGAGTTCCGGCTGTCCCCAAGGTCATTTTACCAGGTGAACCACCACCAGGCCCAGCGGCTGTACCAGGCCGCCATCGCCCAGGCGGAGATTACGAAGGCGGACACGGTGCTGGACCTGTACTGCGGGGTGGGCACCATCACCCTGGCCATGGCCGGGGCCGCCGGGAAGGTCATCGGCGTGGAGGTAATCCCCCAGGCGGTGGAGGATGCCCGGGACAATGCGGTGCGAAACGGCATCCAAAATGCGGAATTCTTCTGCGGCGACGCAGGAGCCGCCGCTTTGGAGCTGGAAAAGTCCGGCGTCCGCCCGGACGTGGCAGTGGTGGACCCGCCAAGGAAGGGCCTGAACGCCGACACCATCGAGGCCCTCGCCCGAATGTCCCCCCGCCGCATCGTCTACGTCTCCTGCGACCCCGCCACCTTGGCCAGGGACGTGGCGCTGCTGAAAGCCCGGGGCTACAAGCTCAAAAACGCTCTGGCGGCGGATTTGTTCCCCAGGTGTGCCCATGTGGAAAGTATCGTGACCCTGGTCACGGAAAAATAAAAGGAGGGAATTTATGCCGTTATTTCGGAAGAAAATCACGGTTTTCCAGGAGAAAAGCCGGGACAGGTGGCTGGCGGCCCAGGCGGCTCTGAAGGGGGCGGGGCTGGCGGGGGTCCGGGGCGGGTATTTTGAGGAAACGCCTGTCTGCGGCTGCGGGGCCAAGCTGGACCCACGGGACTTTGGCCCCCGGGGGAAAATCGACCGGAACACCTACTACATTCGAATTTACGCCGAGGACGAGGCCCGGGCACGGGCGATTTTGGAGGAAATGCTATGAAAAAGTTTGTAATTTTGCTGCTGACCGCCGCCCTTTGCCTGACTCTGGCAGGCTGCGGCGGGGAGGCGGAACGGGGGACCGTAGAGGCCCTGCCGCCGGTTACCACCGAGGCTGTCCCTGCCACGGAGACTGTCCCGGCTACAGAGACTGCTCCGGCGGAGACCGAGGATTCCCTGGGCATGGGCACCTTGGAGGGCGGAAGTTATGTAAACTCCTATGCCGGATACGGGGTGGACCTGGACGACAGCTGGGTCTTTGTCGGGGCCCAGGAGCTTCAGGACCTGCCTGACACCGTCTGGGAGGCCATGGACGGCAGCGAGCTGGCCGAGCAGATGGAGGGCGTGGAGCAGTTCACGGACTTCCAGGCGGAGTCCGCCGAGAAAATGGCCAGCCTGAACCTGGTTTACAGCAAGCAGGACCTGTCCGCCCGGCTGGCCTTCCAGATTCTCAGCGACGAGGAGGTGGTGGACGCCACCCTGGGCCAGAAGGACCTGATGGTGGAGGCCTACGGGAAGGCGGGCATCGAGGTCACCGCCATGGAAAAGACCGCCGTCACCTTCCTGGGCCGGGAGACCTGGGCCCTGAAAACCACCGCCAAGGTCCAGGGAATGGACTATTATGTGTTGCAATTCTTCAACTACCGGGCGGGCGCCTACGGCCTGACCCTCACCTGCGCCAGCTTCGTAGACGACCGAACCGAGGAGCTGGCCGGGATGTTCTATGAGGTAAACTAAAATCCATTGTCATTGCGAGCCAGTCCTCAGACTGGCGTGGCAATCCGTATCCCCACGGCTTGGTGCTATGCACCAAGCCGTTCATTTTTCCAGTGGAAAAATGAAAAGAGAGAACGGATTGCCACAACCAGTCTGCTATAAATTATGGTATACTTGCCACTGGCAAGTATAGAGATTTTTGATTCCCTGCGGGCAGCACCGCTGGTTTCGCAATGACAACCTGCTGTTTTCGGCATTACGGGCTAACAGGGACGGCGGCCTGGGGGCAGGCCGCCCTACGGCTGGACTAAGCACATTTAAGAATGTGCTTATCGGCTTTACTCAGCCAAAGCACAATCCAAAGGCTTCTCCTTGAGGAGAAGCTGTCATAGCCCCCCAAACGGGGGCTATGACTGATGAGGTGTTTGCCCGCCACACACTACAGACGCGCAGCAGTATATGCGACGTGTACACACCTCATCCGTCACGGCTTTGCCGTGCCACCTTCCCCTCAAGGGGAAGGCTTTGCGGGGCTGACCCGATGGAATATTTCCCTATGGCTAACAGGGGCGGCGGCCTGGGGGCAGGCCGCCCTACGGCTGGGTTAAGTACATTTAAGAATATCTTAAACTTCCAAAACTTGACAAGGTGCGACCGGCCTGCTATACTAACTGTACTAGAACAAATAGTACAGTTAGGAGGTACGGTATGATTCACTTAGACTACCGGGATGCCCGGCCGATTTATGCCCAGATTGTGGACGGGTTCCGGGAAAAGATTACCACCGGGGTTTTGGAGCCGGGGGAGAAGCTGCCATCCGTCCGGGAGCTGGCCGGGGAGCTGACCATCAACCCCAACACCATCCAGCGGTCCTACCGCCAGCTGGAGGCGGAGGGCTGGATTGCCACGGTGCCCGGCAAGGGCTGCTTCGTCTGCGGCAGCGAGCAGTGCCAGAATCAGGAGCGAAGCCGCCTGTTTTTGGCCTTTGACGACACCACGGCGGCGCTGATTGCCATGGGTGTGGCCCGGGAGAGCCTGATTTCCCGGATACAGAAGGGAGGAGCAAGCCATGCTTGAACTGAAAAACGTGACAAAAACCTTCGGCAGCTTCAAGGCTCTGGACGAGCTGACGCTGACCGTCCCCAAGGGGGCCGTCTACGGCCTGGTGGGCCCCAACGGTGCTGGTAAATCCACCGCCATCCGTCATCTCACCGGCGTCTACCAGCCGGACAGCGGCAGCGTCCTGCTGGACGGCCAGCCCATTTTTGAAAACACCGCCGTGAAATCCCGCATCGGCTCCATTCCCGACGACGTGTTCTATTTTAGCGCCGCCTCTTTGGAGGATATGCACCGGTACTACCGGGGCATCTACCCCCGCTTTGACGAGGCGCTGTACCAAAAGCTGGGCAGCATTTTCGAGCTGCCGAAAAATACCCCCGTCCGGCGGTTCTCCAAGGGAATGCAGAAGCAGGCGGCCTTCCACCTGACCCTGTGCACCCGGCCGGAGGTGCTGATTCTGGACGAGCCGGTGGACGGCCTGGACCCGGTGATGCGGCGGCAGGTGATGAGTCTGATTCTGGCGGAGGTGGCCGAGATGGAGACCACGGTGCTCATCTCCTCTCACAACCTCCGGGAGCTGGAGGACGTGTGCGACCACGTGGGCATTATGGACCACGGCAAAATGCTCCTGGAGCGGAGCCTGGCGGATATGCAGGGCAGCACCGTGAAGCTCCAGCTGGTGGGCCACACCCCCGAGGGGCTGGACATTCTCCACGAGAGCATTTCCGGCCGGCTGAAAACCCTCATCGTCCGGGGCCAGCCCTGGGAGGTCAGCACCAAGGTGGCGGCCTCCAAGCCTGTCTATTCCGACATTCTGCCTCTTTCTTTGGAGGAAATCTTTATTTATGAACTGGGAGGTGTGAACTATGCAGTTAAAGACATCCTGCTGTAACAAAACAGTCATCCGGAAGGACCTGACCCGGTTTGCCCCGGTGTGGGGGGCCTACATTCTGGCCCTGGTGATGGGCGTGTTTCTGCTGCTGGACGAGGACCGGGACCATTCCTTTGCCAATCATCTGACCACTCTGCCCATGTTCATGGCGGTGGTCAACTGCGGCTACGCCATGCTGGTGGCCCAGCTGCTGTTTGGGGACCTGTATACCGCCCGGTCCTGCTATGCCCTTCACGCCATGCCCCTGCGGCGGGAGACCTGGCTGGGCAGCCACATTGTCTCCGGCCTGGTGATGAGCCTGGTGCCCACCCTGATTATGGCCATCCTCGCCACGGTGCTGACCATGGGCAGCGTGGTGGAGCGGGCCTGGATGCTTCCCTGGTATGTGTTTGGGGCGGTCAATCTGCAATATCTGTTCTTCTTCGGCCTGGCCTGCCTTTCCAGCTTCTTTGCAGGCAACCGGCTGGGCATGATTGCCTGCTACGGGGCGGCCAATTTCCTGGCCGGGGCCGTGGCGGCGGTGGTGCACAGCCTGTATCAGCCCATGCTGTACGGCCTGGTGCCCGGCAGCGAGGAAAAGCTGCTTGTTTTCAGCCCCATGCTGAACATCACGGAGCAGAGCCACCTGCTGGAAATTCCGGACTACGGCGAGCTGCTTCAGGACTGGTGGCTGGCCAAGGAGAGCTACCCTCTGCGCATGAGCTTCACCACCGGCGAGGGCTGGGGGTATCTGGCGGTGATTGCGCTGCTGGGAATCGTCTTTCTGGGTGCGTCCCTGGTGCTGTACCGCCGGAGAAAGCTGGAAGCGGCGGGGGACCTGCTGGCGGTGAAGCCTCTGGAGCCTCTGTTCCAGATTGGCGTGGCCCTGGCCTGCGGCTACGGCTTCCAGTTTGTCCACGACAGCTTGACCGATGCAAGCTACAACCCCTATTACGCCACCCAGAGCCTGGGCAATTTCGTCCGGAACCGGGGCTGGTTCCTGTTCCTGGCGGTGGGCCTGGTGGTGGGCTGGTTCGGGGCCAGGATGCTGCTGGAGCGGTCTGCCCGGGTGTTCCGGAAACAGGCGGTGCCGGGCCTGGTGGTGCTGGCGGCGGTGGTGGCGTTGACCTTTGCAGGCACCGCCATGGACCCGCTGGGCCTGGAAACCTGGATGCCCGACCCGGAGGATGTGGCCTCCGTGGGCTTTGCCCAGGACTATTACCTCGACTTCCCCACGCTGGAGCGGCCCGGTGACCTGGAAACGGTGATGAACCTCCATGCCATGGCTCTGAATGAGCGGGTGACGGCGGAGGAGCTTGCCGACTCCACCAAGGATAACTACGGGTACACCACCAGCTTCTGCGTGAAATACACCATGAAGAACGGCTCCGAGGTCAAGCGCCGCTACCAGGTCTGGGCGGACGGCCCCACGGCCCAGGCGGCTCTGAGCCTGTGGACCCGGCCGGAGGTGGTTCTCAGCGACTACTTCGGTGTATTTGACATCAGCCAGCTGGAAAGCCTATATATCAATGGCCCCAAGCAGGGAATCACCATCCGGGACCAGGCGGAGCTGGACAGCTTCCTGGCGGCCTTCTATGCCGACTGCGAGGCCGGCACCATGGCCCAGGGCTGGCTCTACCATCGGAATAAAGGCTGGTTCGGCAGTCCCTATGACGAGACCGTGGTCCGCAGCTCCATTGATGTGAACCTGGAAGGTAAGCGGTACAGTGCCTACCTGTCCGTCTACCCCGACTGCGCCAACACCCTGCAATGGCTTCAGGACCGGGACGTGCTGAAGGAGCTGAATCTGGAACCCAGAGAGGGCGACTACGACCAGCAGTCCACCTACATCGCAGAAAAATACGCAGAACCCACTTCAACCAAATAACCCCAACCAAGGGAGGGCAAAACGCCCTCCCTTTCGCTATGCCCTCAGTGGTTCAAAACATAGATTGCCACACCAGTGCTCCGGCACTGGCTCGCAATGACAGTACATAATTCTGGGCATGACACCCCTGGGCCGCCGGGGAATTTTCTTCAATTTCCTGTGGAAAAATCCAAGGGGCTGTGGTAGAATAATACCGAAAATCAATCGATATGGAGGAACACACATGAGAGGAATCCCTTCCCTGATTACGGACATCCGCAAGAAGGTCTTTACGGAGGTGGCCCGGATGGCCTATGCCGGGGGCGACTACAGCCATGCCGAGGACCTGCCCTTTGTGATTGTGCCCGGGGACCAGCCCCTGCACCGGGAGTCTATTTTCCTGGAGCGGGCCATTGCCGGCGAGCGGGTGCGGCTGGCCATGGGCCTGGGGGTCCGGCCGGTTCAGACCCGGAGCCTGATGACCGACGGCATGGATGCCGCCGCCGTGGCCGAGGCCTACTACGAGCCGCCTCTGGTCAACATCATCCCCTATGCCTGCCACGCCTGCCCGGAGAACCAGTACCGGGTCACCGAAAGCTGCCAGAACTGCCTGGCCGCCTCCTGCCAGAAGGTCTGCCCCAAGGGGGCCATTTCCTTCGTCAACGGCAAGAGCTTCATTGACCCCGACAAGTGCATCAAGTGCGGCAAGTGCGCCAAGGCCTGCCCCTACCACGCCATCATCCATTTAGAGCGCCCCTGCCAGGCCGCCTGCGGCATGGACGCCATCGGCTCCGACGAAAACGGCAAGGCGGTGATTAACCAGGACAAGTGCGTCTCCTGCGGCCAGTGCCTGGTGTCCTGCCCCTTCGGCGCCATTGTGGACAAGGGCCAGATTTTCCAGGTGATTCAGTCCATCCTCCGGGGGGACAAGGTCATCGCCATTGTGGCTCCGGCCTTCATCGGCCAGTTCGGCAAGCACTCCACCCCCGGCAAGTTCATCGCCGCCATGAAGGCTCTGGGCTTCAGCCGCACGGTGGAGGTGGCCGTGGGCGCCGATATGTGCACCATCGAGGAGGCCAAGGACTTCCTGGAAAAGGTGCCGGGTGAGCAGAAGTATATGGCAACCTCCTGCTGCCCCGCCTGGCACGCCATGATTTACAAGCTGTTCCCCGGCGAGGCCAGGAACATCTCCATGACCCTGACCCCCATGGTGTTCACCGCCCGGCTGATGAAAAAGAAGTACCCCGGCTGCAAGGTGGTTTTTGTGGGCCCCTGCGCCGCCAAGAAGCTGGAGGCTATCCGGGAGACCATCCGCTCCGACGTGGACTTTGTGCTGACCTTTGAGGAATTGCAGGGAATGTTTGAGGCCAAGGGCGTGGATTTTGAAACCATCGAGCCGCTGAACGACCTGAACGAGGGCACGGCGGCGGGCCGTGGCTTTGCGGTGGCCGGAGGCGTGGCCCAGGCGGTCACCGACCTGGTCCACGAGACCCATCCGGACCTGGAAATCAAAACCGCCCGGGCCGAGGGCCTCCGGGACTGCCGGAAGCTGATGACGCTGGCCAAGGCGGGCAAGTACAACGGCTACCTCCTGGAGGGCATGGCCTGCCCCGGCGGCTGCGTGGCCGGCGCGGGCACCATTTTGTCCGTGGAGCAGGCCCAGCGGGTGGTAAAAAGCTACCAAAGCGAGGCCGACACCACCTCCCCCATGGAAAGCAAATACCGGGACGCGGGCGAGGATTTGGATTAAATTCCCACAGGGAACGGATTCATCCGTTCCGCAACCCACCAGCCCCGTAGGGAACGGATTTATCCGTTCCGCAACCCACACCCCCCGTGCGTAGGGACAGCCCTTGCGGCTGTCCGCGGGGCAAGGCCGTAGGGCCCGGCATCCTTGACGGGCCGCCGCCAGACCGGCACGTCCGGGAGGCCGTGCCCTACGGGTGCAATGAACCGGCTTTCCATTAAGGAAAGCCGGTTGCGGCCCCCTGGGCGGGGGCCGCCGGGAGGGCGGTGCTCTGCGCAGCAGATGAAAATAGAACGATTGCCAGTGGCAATCGCTCCTTAATTTATAGTGACCCTCCCCTACAGGATGGTCGTTCTGTAAGCGGCCCCCTGGCGGGGGCCGACGGGCGGGTTGATAACCCGCCCCTACAGTATGGCTGTGTTCTGGGGGGTGGAAAGCTGGCTTATCAGCCGCAGATGAAGGTTACTACCTCCCGGTCGTTTTCCTGGAGGCGGGTGAGGGACTGGGGGGCGGTGAGGGTGTCGGCCAGCTCCAGGGCGTAGCGGAATTCGCCGAAGCCGGACAGGTCCATTTTGAAGTTTGTCTCCCAGGTGTTGTTCATAATCCAGCTGTACACCGGGCGGCGGTTGTTTTCCGGCCGGTTGTCGCACAGGCAGATGGGGTGGTGGTCCAGCCGGCCCATGTACAGCAGGGGCGTATCCAGGGTGCTGATGACCAGGCTCTGGGCCGGGGTGTGGTAGACCAGGCCCTCGTCTGCGATGTAATATTCCATATTGCTGCCGGGCAGCTGGTCAATGCCCGGGCGCATAGCCACGCCGCCGTTGTTCACCAGAAGCTCCGCCTCCGGTACATCCAGGGCCAGGGGCAGATAGACGCTTTCGATGTCCTGGGACAGCGTCTTTGCCATCCGGCAGGTGAACTCCACCCGGGGCAGGTCCCGGTACAGCTTCAAAATCACGCTGGTGAAGGCGGTGCCCTCCATTTCGAAAATCAGCTCGGTTTTGGTGAACACCGGGCCGTGGTCCAGAAGGTTTACATCCTTCAGCCGGGCCTGGTACTGGCGGGCGTGGAGGCCCCGGATGTTCCGGCCCAGCAGCCGCCGCTCCTCGTATACCCCCCGGCGCAGCTCCGTCTGCTCGTAAACGGGGGTGAAAAACCGCTCCAGGCCCTCTTTCAGCATTTCGTGGCCCGTGGTTTTGTTGAAGAAGGAGGTGATGCCTGTGCCCACCTTCCAGCGGATGCTGAAATAGTCGTTTTCCAGGCCGTAGGGCAAATAGCAGCTTTCCCGGTCATAGCTGTTGACAATGTCCCGGACCCGCTCGGCCCCCACCCAGGCGGTGCGGGTGAACAGCCTGCCGGAGGGGGCGGGCTGCTCTTCGTAGCGGAAGGTCTTTTCCTCCATCGGCCCAAACCGGGCCAGGAAGCTCACCAGAATGCCCCGGGGATGGGCGGACAGCTGGACCGTCAGCTCTTTGCCCGTTGCCTCCTCGGTCACCCGGACACCGGACAGGCTCATGGTCTCCACATAGAATTCCACCGGCAGCACCCGGGCCTCCCGGCTGGTGGACACCGCCTTCACAAGGCCCGTCGAATTGTAATACCGCAGAATGTCCCCCAGCCGGTGGCACTGCTCATTTTTCCGCATGGCGGCGGCCTCGTGGGCCTTGGAGGCATAGCTGGTTTTGCGGATGTCCAGGTTCGTCACCATGGTGTCGTAGGGATTGGTCACCGTGGCCGAATGGCCCCAGGTGTGCTCGGCGTACAGCAGGGCATTGTCCCCGGCGGCCTGGGCCAGGGCCTCGTTGTGCAGGCCGGTTTTCTCCTCCAGCCGGTCGCAGATGTGGCTGAGCCGGAGGGCCTCCTTGTAGTGCTTCACCGCATAGGGCGTGGAGCCAACGCCGTTGCCCCACCAGTCGTTCATGGCCCCCCGGTACACCGGGGCATCGGCGAGCTTCTCCCGGATGGCCTCGTAAAGCTCCCGGAGGGTCACCATTTTCAGCCGCACTTCCTGGCCGTAGCGCTGGTTATAGGCCTGGACGTTGGCGGCAATGGCGGGGTTGATGGGCGCATTGTCGGAGAAAACGCCGGAGACGCTGGTGATGTAAAAATCGTAGGGGTAGCCGTTTTCCTCATACTCGGCAATGCTGTCCGTCAGGTTCCGGTGCAGCTGCTCCAGGGGCTGGCTGGCCCCTGGCTTGCCGAAGTAGTTCTCCGTCATAAAATTCACGCTTCGGTTGGCCACCAGGCCCAGGGCGTTGCCCAGGTTGTAGTGCTCGCCGTTCCACACCAGCAGCCGCTGGCCCTGGCCGTTTTCCCAGAAGAAGGCGTTCTGATTCTGGCCCAGGGGGTACATTCCGTGGTGGGTGTGGATGTTGGTGTACAGAAAATCGACACCGCTGCTGAGCAGAGCGTCCCGGTGGCCCAGGGAGATGCCGTTGATGTCGGCAATCATGGCGGTGTTCACCCGGGTGCCGTATGCCCGGCAGGTTTCCTGCATCCGGCGGAGCTTCTGCTCCAGATAGCCGCAGTCCACCATGTCGTTCATGTTGAGATAGTTGGCGGAAAGGCCGATTTTATCCTGGTTTACCAGGTTAAAAAATTCGGCTTTCTCCTGCTCCGAGGCGGAGGCCAGGAACTGCTCCACACAGAACCAGGTCTCGCAGTTCCATTTCAGCCCCGCCGCCCCGCCGGGAAGCCGCCCGCTCAGCAGCCCCACCGCCGTGCGGATGTTGTTGACCTGATTGTAAATCACCTGCTCCTGCAGGTCGGTATAGCCCACGTCCGTGTGGGAGTGATGGACAATGTAAACCTCTTTGATGTGCTTTCCCATGGTTTTCTCCTGATTTGAGATAGTATATTTTCAGCCGTTGCGGCTTGAAGCCCATCATAAATTTGATTGGTAGATTTGTCAATATGGTAAAAATTTTTCCACCTTCTGCACAAAAAGGGCAGGCGACTTTTGGGTAAATCCGCCACAGCGCAGTTCCTTGCCGATATCCCAGCGGCCCCACGGGTGCAATCCACGCCCCGTAGGGCACGGATTCATCCGTGCCGCAACCCACAGCCCCCGTAGGGCACGGATTTATCCGTTCCGCAACTCACGGCCCCCCCGTGCGTAGGGACAGCCCTTGCGGCTGTCCGTGAGGCAAGGCCGTAGGGCCCGGCATCCTTGACGGGCCGCTGCCAGACCGGCACGTCCGGGAGGCCGTGCCCTACGGGTGCAATGAACCGGCTTTCCGATAAGGAAAGCCGGTTGCGGCCCCCTCGCCGGGGGCCGACGGGCGGGTTGGTAACCCGCCCCTACATGGCTGTTCTGTGAGCGGCCCCCTGGCGGGGCCGACGGGCGGGTTGGTATCCCGCCCCTACTGGTTCGTATCGGCTAAAACTTTAGATTGTCATTGCGAAACCAGCTGTGCTGCCCGCAGGGAATCAAAAATCTCTATACTTGCCAGTGGCAAGTATACCATAATTTATCGCAGACTGGTTGTGGCAATCCGTTCTCTTGTTCATTTTTCCTTTGGAAAAATGAACTGGCTGGCCCAACGGGCCAGCCAGAGGGGATGCGGATTGCCACGCCAGTGTGAGCACTGGCTCGCAATGACATCACAAAAGTTTAGGCGTTACAAGCCACTACAGTGTGCTTATTTGCTTCCGGTCAGAATCTTGGCCAGCTCGGAGTCGGCATCCAGGATGACGGTTTTTTCGTCGCCGGTGAGGCTGTCCTTCAGGGCATCCAGGGCCAGGGTGAATTCGTAGAATTCCTTCTTGTCCGGGGTGTCGTAGGCGGCGGCCAGCAATCGCATATATTCGCCCTCGCCCTCGGCCTCCAGCTTGGCGGCCTCGGCCTCGGCATCGGAAATCATAATGTCCACCTGCTTGTCCACATCGTTGCGGATGATGGAGGCCTCGTAGTTGCCGTCGGCGGTGTACTTCTCGGCCATCTGGTTGCGCTCGGAAATCATCCGGGTGTAGACGGCGTTCAGGTTGGACTCGGGCAGGTCGAACTGCTTGATTTTCACATCCTCCACCCGCAGGCCGTAGTTGGTGGCCAGGGTGTCCACGTCGGTGGCGATGCTGGCGTAGATGTCATTGCGCTTGCCGCCGTCCTCCATGTTGATGATGTCCGCCTGGGCCAGGGTGCCCATAACGGTTTTCAGCTCGTTGTAGGTCAGCGCATCCAGCCGCTGCTCGGCGTTGGCCCGGGTGCCCAGGGTCTGGTAGAACAGCTTGGGGTCCTTGATGGACCACAGGACGTAGCAGTCCACGGTCATGTTCTGCTTGTCGGAGGTCAGCACCTCAGAGGGGGGAATGTCGTAAAACTGGGTGGCCTTGGAGAAATACTTCACGCTGTCCATAAAGGGGACCTTGAAGTGCAGGCCCGCCTGGTCCGTGGTTTCAATAATCTTGGAAAAGCGGACGGTGCAGGCGTACTCATTTTCCGCCACCACGAACAGGCTGTTCACAGCCACCACTGCCAGCAGCAGCAGGGCGATAATCAACAGGGTGCTTTTTTTCATTGTGCGTTACCTCCGTCTACCATGGATTCCAGGGGCAGGAGCATCTGGACATCGGCGCCGCTGCCGGTGTTGATGTACAGCTTCACCCCGGGAAGGACCTGGGAAATGGTTTCATAATACATCCGGGACTTGGTGATGGCCGGGTTCTGGGCGTACTCGGCGTACATGGCCTCGAACATGGCCACCTGCTCCAGGGCCTGGTTGATGCGCTTCTGGCGCAGGTACTGGGCGTTTTGAATCAGCTTGTCCGCCTGGGCCTGGGCGCTGGGGATTTTGGCGTTCTGGTAGGCCTTGGCATCGTTGATGACGGTCTCGGCCTGCTGCTTGGCGGTCTCCACGGCCTTGAAGGCCTCGATGACCTCATTCGTAGGGGGCTCGGCATCCTGGATTTTCACATCCACCAGGCTCAGGCCGATGTCGTAATCCTCCAGAATGTCCGACACCAGGGCCTTCACCTGCATCTGGATGTTCTCCTTGCCGTCGGTGAGGACGGAATCCACGGAGGACGAGCCGATGACGTTGCGGACCTGGCTCTGGATGAGGTTGCGCAGAATCAGCTCCGGGTTGTTGGAGGAATAGAGGTACTGGACGGGGTCGGAAATTTTGTACTCCACGAAGAAGTCCACGTTGACGATGTTGTAATCGCCGGAAATCATGGACGAGTCGGAGGTGGAGTTGTTCTGGTCGTCGTAGCCCAGCTCAATTTTCTGGTAGACGTTCACGTCCACCTTCCGCACGGACTGGATGCCGAAGGGGAGCTTGAAGTGGACACCGGCATCGGTAACGTCGGTGACCTTGCCGAAGGTGGTGACCACCGCCTGCTGCTTGTCGTCCACGGTGTAGAAGCAGGTGCCGGCCAGGCTCACCACCACCAGCACCAGCAGCACCACCAGCACAGTGCGGCCCGCCCGCTTGAAGTTCGGGCGCTTCTTCTTCGGGGAATTCCCCGGCCAGGAATAGGTTCCGTTTTCTTCCATTTTCGTTTCTCCTTACATTATAATATAGACGTTTTCCTGCACCGCAGGGTCACTGTAGGGCGGCCTGCCCTCAGGCCGCCGCAATGGAAAACCGGCCGCCCACGAAAAATTGCTGCACAGCTTTGAATCTTCGCAGCCATCGCACCAATTCAAAGGGGTGGGTGCACGGCGGCCTGAGGGCAGGCCGCCCTACAGGGCATCACTGAATCTGGCCCAGCATTTCCTCCGCCCGGGCCTTCAGGCACCCGGCCATCCAGGCGGTCATCATAATGCGCAGCACGTTTTCCAGCTTTTTCCGGGCCCCGGGGACGGGCTCGGCGTAGTCGGCGGTGACCTCCTTCAGAGCGTCCTGCCATGTTTCCTCGTCCGCCAGCTCCGGGCACCGGGCCGCCAGGCGGACGAAGTAGAAGTAGAGCACCGTATCGTCCACCAAATCGTCACTTTCGTCGGTGAGGCTGCCGTTGAGGTAGCTCATCAGCACCTGGACCTGCTCCAGAGGCAGGGTCCCCCGGAGGACGTTGATGTTCAGAATGCGGCACAGCTGCTCCATGGTGTAGCGCTTGTTTTTCGGACCCGCCAGGAAGCCCCGCTTCACCCAGTTCTGGATGATGTGGTTTTCCAGCCCCGCCAGGGATGCCACCTGCCCCAGGGCCAGGTCCCCCGCCAGATAAAGTCCTTCAAACTGCCGGCCGATTTCATCGGCCTGCTCCCGATGCCCCGTGAGGGTGGTCCCGGGAATTGTCCACTGCATCGGTTCTCCTCCTTTCCTTTGGTGATGTAATGATAATATCACATAGTCACGTGATTGTCAATAGGGTTCTTATAATTATTTTTGGCGTCCCTGTCAAGGGACCACAGATTGCGCGCACCCCAATACCTTCCCCCGGGGGTGGTGCTCTGCGCAGCAGATTAAAATAGAACGATTGCCGGTGGCAATCGCTCCTTGATTCATTAGGTGCCCCAGTGCGCACACTGGGGCGGATGAGGAATGCGGGAGATAATGTTATGTGCGGTACAGTTACGGACTTGCTGGTGGGTATCGTTTACCATTCAGCAGGCACCAACGTTTCTGTCATCCAGCCCTGCCGCCCGCATTCCTCATCCGTCACGGCTAACGCCGTGCCACCTATAAATTTAAGGTATGGTTGCCCCCGGCAACCATAGATTTTTTGATCTGCTGCGCAGAGCACCACCCCCGGGGGAAGGTTTTGCCGCACCCACTGTAGGGGCGGGTTATCATAAATTAAGGAGCGATTGCCACTGGCAATCGTTCTATTTTCATCTGCTGCGCAGAGCACCACCCGCCCGTCGGCCCCCGCCGAGGGGGCCGCAGCCAGCTTTCCAGGCGGAAAGCTGGTTCGAAGGAATTGTTTACCGTTCAGTAGACACGCACGGACAGCCGCAAGGGCTGTCCCTACGCATACAGAACCGTAGGGCCCGGCATCCTTGACGGGCCGCTGGCGGGTCGGCACGTCCGGGAGGCCGTGCCCTACGGGTGTTATCCTGTAGGATGCCATGGCGAACCGGTCCCGGCGGCGCACCCTATACCTTCCCCCGTATTTTGCCCCAATCCAAATGTTTTTTCACTTTCCCTCTTTACGAACGGAGAAAATTGTTGTACAATGGACTATATTCGAAAATGGGAGGTGTGGCGTGTGAAATGCCTGAAATGTGGGGTGGATATTTCCGAGGATGAGGTTTTCTGCATGGAGTGCCTGCTGGAGGCCCAGCGGTATCCGGTGGACCCGGCGGCGGCGGTGTACCTGCCCAAGCGGGAAAAGGCGGAGACCCCCAAAAAGTCCCCCCGCCGTCGGACCCAGAGCGCCGAGGACCAGATTCGCCTTCTCAAGCGGCGGCTGCGGCTTCAGGCGGCGCTGCTGGTGCTGATGACGGCCATTGTGCTGGGCATCACCTACCCGGCCCTGACCTATCTTGCCAAGAACCACCACCGGACCGGGCAGAATTACTCCGCCATGACCACCGCCCCCTCGGCTACCACCGTTCCCCCTGTGGCCACGGTGCCCTGATGTTTCACGTGAAACATTTCCGCCGCCAGGCGATGGAACGCTGTTTCACGTGAAACAAAAAACATAGACAGGAGAGAGAAATGGGTAAAATAATAGCTGTCGTCAACCAAAAGGGCGGCGTGGGCAAAACCACCACCGCCGTCAACCTGACGGCCGCCCTCCACGACCTGGGGCTGCGGGTGCTGCTGTGTGACTTTGACCCCCAGGCCAACGCCACCTCCGGTCTGGGGGTGGACAAGCGGAAAATCAAATATTCCATCTACGATGTCACCATCAACGGCATCCCCGTGGAGGATGCCATCGTCAAAACCCCCTACGGCGACGTGCTGCCCTCCTCGGCGGAGCTGGCGGGAGCCTCGGTGGAGCTGATTTCCACCAACCATCGGGAGCGCCAGCTGGAAATGGCCCTGCAAAAGGCCAAGGGCAGCTACGACCTGATTTTCGTGGACTGTCCCCCGTCCCTGGAGCTGCTGACCCTCAACGCCCTGTGCGCCGCCGACGGAATTCTGGTGCCCGTTCAGTGCGAATACTACGCCCTGGAGGGGCTCAGCGACCTCATGTCCACCCTGCGGATGGTGAAACGAAAAATGAACCCCCGGCTGGAGATTTTCGGCGTGGCCCTGACCATGTTCGATGGCCGAACCAACTTCTCCACCCAGGTGGCCCAGGAGGTCCGGCGGCACTTCCCCGGCAAGGTTTTCGCCACCATCATCCCCCGGAACATCCGCCTGGCCGAGGCCCCCAGCCACGGCATCCCCGTCACCGCCTACGACAGAAGCAGCCGAGGCTCAACGGCCTATAAGGCCATGGCCGAGGAAATTCAGCGTAAGCTGTAACAAGGACGCGTCAAAGGCTCCCCTGTGTAAGGGGAGCTGGGCAGGTTACAATGTGAAGTGCAACAC
>JAUNPV010000016.1 GCA_030536515.1 Eubacteriales bacterium | reverse complement strand
TCCCCCGGGGGGAAGGTGGATTGCCCGAAGGGCAAGACGGATGAGGGATGGCGACGGGTCGGACACGGTATGCACCACCGTCAGATGATACAAACCATGACTGCACGCCATCCCTCATCCGCCCCAGTGTGCGCACTGGGGCACCTTCCCCCCGGGGGAAGGTATTGGGTGCGGGGGAAGGTATTGGGGGTGCGGGGGAAATTTGCAGGATTTTCTTTTTATGTAATTGCATTTTGTCGCTTGGCATGATACCATATTATATATCGCTGTGCTGTGCCGTAGGGGAGGAAATATTTCCCCCCGTCCTCCAAAACCTTCCCCGGAACGGATGAATCCGTTCCCTACTGATTTTGTAATTTATTAAAAAGGAGAAATAAATCATGTTCTACAAAAACGCTCGAATTTTTACCTCCGATTTTACCTTCCGCAATGGCGCCTTTGAGGTGGTGGACGGCCGGTTTGGCGCTGTGCTGCCGGAAAATGTGCCTGCTGATGCCGTGGATTTGGGGGGCGCCACCGTCATTCCCGGCCTGGTGGAGGTCCACAGCCACGGCAACTCCGGGGCGGATTTCTCCGACGGCGACTACGAGGGCCTGAAAAAAATGGCCGCCTTCTATGCCTCCTGCGGCGTCACCTCCTTCGCCCCCGCCTCCATGACCCTGCCCTATGAGGTGCTGGAAAAGGCCTTTGCCACTGCTGTCAAGCTGGTGCAGGAGCAGCCTGAGGGTCTGTCCCGGCTCATGGGCATTCAGATGGAGGGGCCCTACTTCTCCTACAAAAAGCGGGGTGCTCAGAATGCCGATTACCTGAAGGAGCCGGATTTTGAGGGCTTCAAGGCCCTGTACGACGGCTGCGGCGGCCTGGTGCGGATTGTGGACGTGGCTCCCGAGCTGCCCGGCGCTGCCCAGTTCGTGGCGAAGGCCTCCAAGCTGTGCACCGTGTCCATGGCCCACACCGACTCCGACTACGACCACGCCCGGGCCGCTGTGGACGCCGGTGCCACCCACGTGACCCACCTGTACAACGCCATGCCCGGCATCCACCACCGCAACCCCGGCGTCATCCCCGCCGCTGTGGAAAACAAGGCCGTCCGGGCGGAAATCATCTGCGACGGCTACCACATCCACCCCGCCTCCGTGCGGCTGGCCTTCTCCATGTTCGGTGCTGACCGCATGATTATCATTTCCGACTCCGGCCGCTGCGCCGGCCAGCCCGAGGGCACCCGGTTCGACCTGGGCGGCCAGGAGTGCGAGCTCAAGGGCGGCGTGGCCCGGCTGGTGGGCGACGGCAACATCGCCTGCTCCGCCTCCAATTTGTGGAAGTGCATGACCAACACCCTGTCCTGGGACATTCCCGAGGAGAGCGTCATCCGGGCCTGCACCTACAACCCCGCCTGCGCCCTGGGCCGCCAGGACCAGATTGGCTCCATCGAGAAGGGCAAGCTGGCCGACTTCGTGGTGTGCTCCCCCGATTACACCGAAAAGCGGGTGTTCATCGGCGGGAAGGAGATTTAAGGAAACGGGGGGCGGCCGGAAGGCCGCCCTGCCTATGCGCCATCAATACCTTCCCCCGGGGGGAAGGTGGATTGCCGAAGGCAAGACGGATGAGGGATGGCGTGCAGTTATGGCTTGCAGCATTTGACGGTGGTGCATACCATGTCCGGGCTTTCGCCATCCCTCATCAGTCACCAGTCTGCGGACTGGTGCCAGCTTCCCCCCGGGGGAAGCTATTGGTGCGGTGGAAGGCTTTGCCGCCCCTCTGTCGGGGCGGGTTACCAACCCGCCCGTCGGCTCCCGGCGAGGGGGCCGCTTCCCGGTGCTGCGGCTTGCGCCGCCTGATTTGCCTTGCAAATCAGCGGGAGGGATGGTATCCCTCCCCTACAATACAGATACTATATTTTTGAGGTTTTTATGTACCATCGTTACATTGGCGACCGGGCGTTTTATCGCCGGGTGCTGGGTGTGGCCGTGCCCATTATCATTCAGAACGGCATTACCAACTTTGTCTCCCTGCTGGATAACGTGATGGTGGGCCAGGTGGGCACCGTTCCCATGAGCGGCGTTTCCATCGTCAACGGGCTGCTGTTTGTGTTCAACCTGTGCATCTTCGGGGCCAGCTCCGGGGCGGGCATTTTTACCGCCCAGTTCCACGGCTCCGGGGACCAGGAGGGAGTCCGCTATACCTTCCGCTTTAAGTTCATGGTCTGCACCGCCTTGACGGTGCTGGGCTGCGCCGTGTTCATGGCCCTGGACCGGCCCCTCATCGGGCTGTATCTGACAGGCGACGGGGACCCGGCCACCGCCCAGGGGGTCATGGACTACGGCCTTCGGTATCTTTACATCATGCTGTGGGGCTTTCTGCCCTTTGCCCTGTCCAATGTCTACTCCGGCACCCTCCGGGAAACCGGGGAGACCATGGTGCCCATGGCGGCGGGGGTCATTGCGGTGTTTGTGAATCTGGGGCTGAACTACGTGCTGATTTTCGGCCACTTCGGCGCTCCCGAAATGGGCGTGGAGGGTGCGGCCCTGGCCACCGTCATCTCCCGGTATGTGGAGCTGGCCGTTGTGGCCGGGTGGACCCACCTGAACCACCGCAAGAATCCCTACATCGTGGGCTGCTACGGGTCCTTCTATGTGCCCTGGAGGCTGCTGAAATCCATTGTCATCAAGGGGATGCCCCTGCTGCTCAACGAGCTGCTGTGGTCCACCGGCATGGCCGTCCAGCAGCAGTGCTACTCCACCTGCGGCCTGGACGTGGTGCCCGCCACCAACATCTCCGGCACCCTCTGGAATCTGGGGGGCGTGGTGTTTTTGTCCATGGGCAACGCCGTCGGCATTATCATGGGCCAGATGCTGGGCTCCGGCGAGGGGGCCGACCAGGTCCGGGATTCCAACCGGAAGCTCATTGTGGTGAGCGTTGCCTCGGGGCTGGTGTTCGGCGGGCTGATGGCCGCCGTGTCCGGCCTGTTCCCCCTGATTTACAACACCACCGACGCTGTGCGCCATCTGGCGACGGTGCTTATCTGCATCAACGCCGTGATGATGCCCTTCAACTCCTACACCAACGCCACCTACTTCACCCTCCGCTCCGGCGGCCAGACCATGGTGACGTTCCTGTTTGACAGCTGCTTCATGTGGGTGGTCTGCGTGCCCCTGGCCTACGGCCTGAGCCGGTTCACGGGCATTGGCATCATCCCCCTGTTCGCCATCTGCGGCGCCACGGACCTGATCAAATGCGTCATCGGGGCCTGGATGCTGAAAAAGGGCAAGTGGATTCAGAATTTGACGGTATAAAGGACCCCTGTCATTGCGGAACCAGTCTGCGGACTGGTTGTGGCAATCCGTTCTCTCTTGCGGTGCGTTGCACCGCGCGGCACTGTGTGCCGCAGGGGATACGGATTCCCACACCAGTGTGCGCACTGGTTCGGAATGACAGGGGTGTTTTTTTCGGATTATTTCATGGTATTGCTGTTATTGAGCACCAGGGTGCTGTACAGAAACAGCACGTCCTGGTCCCGGAAATCCAGGAAGCGGCCCAGGGTGGGGCTTTGGACGTAGCGGATGTCCACCAGGGTCACCCGGGCGTAGTCTCTTACCAGCAGGGGCACCAGGGCGCTGCCGAAGGAATCCCGGAAGACGATCAGCTCCCGGTCCGTATCGGCTGCCGGATTTTCGATGGTCAGCAGGCTTTTGGGGCCGGACAGGAACACCTCGTAGGGGTCCCGGCCCTCCGCCCTTGCCAGGTCGTAAACCGGGCCGGATTTGCCGGTTTCGTAGTCGTAAACGGTGCAGCCATCCAAAATGCCGCTTTCCAGAATGGTCAGGCTGTCCGGGGCCATGGGCAGGGCCGCCTGGCCGTAGTAGACCCCGTAGAAGCTCCGGTGGAGCTCTCTGGGGGCGGTGTCCTCCAGCACCCGGACCCCCAGGGCATCGGCAATTTTTTGCGCCGTGGGCAGCAGCCGCTCCTGCCGCCAGTGGGTGTCGGTGCGGTAGTAGTCCTGCCCGGTCAGGGTGTCCGCCAGGTCGATGTGCTCCGCCCAGGGCATCCCGGTGCGGACCATGTCGAGCAGCCTCTCATAGTCCATCTGCAGGTTGCCGCCGCCCAGAAAATAGCCCTTGTCGGGAACCACGGCGGCGAACACCCGGCAGTCCTGCAAGTAGCTGTCATAGAGGTACCGGAAGCGGTCCAGGGCGTGGGCCACGCTGTCCTCCCGGAGGGGGTACTCCTGCTTGACGGCATAGCCCTGGGTCAGGTAAATGCCACCCACGTCCCGCTGGCCCAGCACGCCGTAGTGAAACAGGGATTTGAGCTGCCGGAAGCCATCCCGCAGAGGAAACTGGTCCAGGGAGTAGCTTTCAAACCGGTCCATAAATGTCCCGCTCAGCACCGCCTCCCCGGAAATGGCAGGCATCTGGGCCAGAGGCCGCCGCTCAGCCTCCGAAACGGCCCTCTCAGGCCCAAACCAGGCAGCAGCCGCCAGCCCTGCCCAGAGAAGCAACAGGGGGAGAATTCTGAATTTTTTCATCGTCAATCCCCCAATCAAAACCGGAAATACAGGAAGGGGCTGAAGGAGCCGTCTACCAGGTAGGCGGTGCACACCAGCAGCAGCCCCGCCGTCATAGCCAGCTCTGCCGCCCAGCCCAGCCGGGCTTTCTCCACCCGGAGGGCCAGGGCTTTCACCACCGGCGTGGCCCCCACAACGCCCAGCAGGAACAGCGGGGCGTAGCTTTTCAGATAGTACACGCTCTCCGCCGTCACAGCAGGCAGCCCCGCCAGGCCCAGCAGCCCCGCAAAATCCCCCGCCGCCTGGGAAAGGGAGTCGGCGTTGAACAGCACAAAGCTCAGCAGCACCGCCAGCAGCACGTAGCCGTGCCGAAGAAGGCCCGGCAGCCTTTGCAAGGCCGGAAGGGCCTTTTCCGCCAGCAGCAGCGCCGCAAACAGCAGCCCCCAGAGGACAAAATTCCAGGCGGCCCCATGCCACAGGCCCGTGAGCATCCACACGGTGAGGATGTTCAGCACCCACCGCCCCCGGCTGACCCGGTTGCCGCCCAGGGGGATGTAGACATAGTCCCGGAACCAGCTGCCCAGGCTCATGTGCCACCGCCGCCAGAATTCGGTGACGCTATTAGAGCAGTAGGGGTAGTTGAAATTTTCAATAAAATGGAAGCCGAAAATCCGGCCCAGGCCGATGGCCATGTCGGAATACCCGGAAAAATCGAAGTAAATGTTCAGCATAAAGGCAGCGGCGTACATCCAGCAAAACAGCACGGATGGTTGGCCGCTCTCCCGGAACAGCCGAATCAGCAGGGCAAAATTGTCCGCCAATATCACCTTTTTCCCCAGGCCCACCAGAAACCGGCGGGCCCCCAGGGCGGCGTCCTCCCAGCTGTGGGTCCGGCTGTCCAGCTCCCGGGCGATGTCCCGGTAGCGGACGATGGGCCCGGCGATGAGCTGGGGGAACAGGGCAACATAGGCCCCGAAGCTCACCGGGTTTTTCTGGGCGGGCACCTGGCCCCGGTAGACATCGATGCAGTAGCTGAGGCCCTGGAAGGTGTAAAAGCTGATGCCCACCGGCAGGGCCAGCCGCAAAAGGGGCAGCCCCAGGCCCGTGAGACTGTTTACGCTGGAAAGGAAAAAGTCCGCATACTTAAAAACCCCCAGCAGCCCCAGGCTCACCGCCGCTGCGGCCCAGAGCCACAGCCTTTTGTGCCTCCCCGCCTCAATGGCCAGGCCGCACAGGTAGAACACCAGGATGGAAAACACCATCAGGCCCAGCAGCCTTGGCTCTCCCCAGCCGTAAAAAATCAGGCTGGATACCAGCAAAACCCCGTTTTTCAGGTTTTTCGGCACCAGGAAATACACCGCCAGTACCGCCGGCAGGAAGTAGTATAAAAATGGAATGCTGGAAAAGAGCATGGGCTTTCTTCCTTTCTTGAACTGAAAAAATGTCATTGCGAACCAGTCTGCTTTCCTGGCTGTGGCAATCCGTTTTCCTTTACAATGCCGGGGATGCGGATTGCCACGCCAGTGTGCGAACCGGCTCGCAATGACAGTCATAAATTCGTATCAGGCGGGCTGGAAGGTGTCCATGCTCTCGCCGTCGGCCAGGCTGATGGCCTCGGTGTACAGAATCTCGGTGTCGGGGTACACAGCGGTCAGATGGTTCCGGAAGATATCCATAATCTCGCCGTTGCCGAAGGAAATCAGCAGGTACTCGCCCTCCACCACCGCCAGCACCATGGACTCAGGGAAGCCGCAGACGAAGGGGTTGTTCTTGATGACATCCTTCATCTCGGCAGCCAGGGCGGTCAGGTCGGTGTCGTCCCCGAAGTGGACCAGGCCGCCGGTGAAGATGTTGCTGTTCATCATGTGCATCAGGGTGGCAGCGCCGTCCACCTTGGCCAGCACCTCCTCAGGCAGCAGCAGGGTGTTGCCCAGGTTGTGCTCCTTGGTCAAATCAATGGCCCCGGGGCCGTCCATGACGAAGGTCTCCGGGTTGCCGCCGCCTACGGGGAACTTCTCGTCCTCGGCGTAGTCGGCCCAGACCTTTTCCAGAATGGCCAGTGCGGCGGCAGAGGGGTCGGCGGTTTCCGCGGCCTCGGTGGTTTCGGCAGCCTCAGTGGCTTCGGTGGTGGGAACGGTGGTGGGCTCGGGCTGTTTGCCGCAGCCTGCAAACAGGGCGGCGCACAGGGCCAGGGCCAGAATCATCGTAATGGTCTTTTTCATGGTTGTTTTCCTCCAAATTTTTCCGTCAGGACGCAGGCAAGGCGCAGCACCAGCACTCCCGTCAGGACACCGGCGGCATCGATGCACACATCCCGGACCCCGGGTCCCCGGCCGGGCACGAAGCACTGAATGGTCTCGTCCACACAGGCCGCCGCCACGCCCCAGAGAAGGGGGGTCCATTTTCCTTTGTTCAGCATGGCAAACAGCCAGCCCAGGCACAGGCCCAGGGCGGTAAACTCCGTCAGATGGGCCAGCTTGCGCACCCAGAAGCCGCCGGACCCGCCGGGGCCTCCCATGGGAAGCACCAGGGCCAGCAGGGACTTGACCCAGCTGCTGATGGCCTCGGACACCGTCCCGGGCATCAGGGAATTTCCCCAGATGAAGGCCAGATTCAATGTCAGCAGAGTGATGCACAGGGCCATTCGTTTGTTGGTTCGACGCATAGAGTCCTCCTGGCGTTTGCCTGGGTGGGATTATAGCAGACGGGCCCCCGCCTGTCAAGCCAGAGGCCGAATCCGACACAAATCTTTTACATTTCAGAGCATTTTTCTGAATTTCATAAGAAAAACTTAAGAATCTGCTCCACGACCAGCACCGCAGCAGAGCTGCTGAGGGCCACCACAATCAGGCTCTTTCCCCGGTAGGCCAGCACCACGGCCACCACCAGCGCCGCCGCGCCGCTGACAATTGACGCTGTGCTGGTGAGGATGGCCGGGAAGGTCATGGCCGACAGGCAGGCGTAGGGCACATAGTACAGAAAAGACCGCAGAAATTGGCTTCGGATGGGCTTGCGGAAGATGGTCATGGGCAGCACCCGAATCAGATAGGTGGTCAGGGCCATGGTGAAAATGTAGGCATAAATGCTCATACCGCCGCCTCCTCATGGATGGGATGGAGCCAGGCGCACAGCCCCGCCGCCGCCACGGTGCACACCACAATGGAGATGCCCGGGGAGACCTGCTTCAGAGCCGGAACCCAGGCAAACAATGCGCTGAGCCCCAGAGCCAGCAGCGACGCCGCCAGCACCTGCTTTTCCCGCCTGGCCGCCGGGACCACAATGGCGATGAACATTCCGTACAGCATGACCCCCAGGGCTCCCCGGATGGCCACCGGCAGAATCTCCCCGGCCAGGGCCCCCAGCAGGGTCCCCGCCGTCCAGCCCACCATAGGCAGGGCCCCCAGGCCCATGAGGTAGGGGAAGGTCAGCTTCTCGTGCCTGGACATGGCCAGGGCGAAAATCTCGTCGGTATTGATAAAGGCAATGGCCAGCCGGGAAAGCACCCCGATGTCCCGGCCCATCCGCTGGCTGAGGGCCAGGCTCATCAGGGCATAGCGGCTGTTGATGACCAGGGTGGTGAGCACCAGCTCCCACAGTCCGGCAGCCGCCACGATAAGGGTCAGCCCCGCAAACTGCCCGGCGCTGGTGAGGTTACTCACGGAAATCAGCGCCGCATCCCACGCCCGGACCCCCTGGGCCGCAGCCATGGCCCCAAAGCCAAAGCTGACGGAGAAATACCCCATGCCCACGGGCAAGCCCCGGGTGAGGCCCTGGGTGAATTCAGATTGTTTCATGTTGTTACACCTTCTAATTGAACGGATGCACCAAAAGGGCTTGCCCGAGTGAAGAAGTAATCGTGAAGAGTGAAGAAGTGAGGTGTGGCTTCGCCACTTTTTTAATCATCGGCGAAGCCGATTCCTTACCTCTTCACTCTTCACTATTCACTCTTCACTAACCGTCCTCTGGGTGCCCAATATATTAGGGATTCATCATAATTTCAAGGATTGTCTTATCGGTCTCCCGCATTCCCTCCCGGGCCAGCTTGCCCACGTTATGGACGGTTTTGTCGGCGCCCTTGGTGACGATGCCGTCGCCGCCGTAGAACTGCTGCCCCTCCAGATACATCTGGTAGCCCAGAATGCCGGCATCCACGGCGGCGGCGATTTTGGCGGCGCAGGAGGCCTTGGCCCCGTCGCAGATGGTGCCGGAGAGGATGGCAATGGCGTTGACCACCGTGTGGGCCACGGCATCTGCATCGCCGCCCAGCAGATAGGCGATGCCCGCCCCCGCCCCGCAGCCGGCGCTGATGGCCCCGCAGTAGGCGGAGAGCCGGCCGATGCCCGCCTTCTGGTGGATGGTCACCAGGTCGCTGAGGGCCACGGCCCGGAGCAGCTGGTCCTGGGTGGCCCCCATTTCCTGGGCGTAGACCGCCACCGGCACGCTGGCGGTGATGCCCTGGTTGCCGCTGCCGGAGACAATGACCACCGGCTTTTCGCAGCCGCTCATCCGGGCATCGGACCCGGCGGCGGCGTAGGCGCAGGCCCGCTTGGCCACGGTGCCGCCCTGGTGGGCCAGAATCACCGAGCCGATGTTGGCCCCCCAGTCTCCCGCAATGCCCTCCCGGGCGATGTCCATGTTGCATTGGATTTGGCCGCCCACGGCCTCCCGGATGTCGTCAGGGTCCACGCAGTCGGCAAAGGCCACGATTTGTTCCATGGTCAGGCAGCTCTTGTCCGTCAGAGCATCCTCGGAGGACTCCGTAATGGGCCGTTCCAGCAGCACCCGGCCGTTTTTCTCCATATAGACGATGTTGGTGTGGTGGTTGACAATGCGAAGGCGCACGGAATCGGCCCCCGCCGCCACGGTCAGGTCGATGTCAAACACCAGAGCGGACTCGGCAGGATGGATTTCCAGGTCCACCGTGTGGAGATAGGCCTGAATCTGGCTGTGCCGGTCCGGGGTGACGCTGCTGATGACCTGCAGCTCCCGGTCCGGGTCCCCGGCCACGATTCCGGCGCACAGGGCCGCCGCCAGGCCGTGCTGGCCTCCGGTGTTGGGGACCACCACGCTTTTCACGTTTTTGATGATGTTCCCGCTGACCGCCAGCCCCACCTTCTCCGGCAGCGTCCCCAGCAGCTGGCGGGCCTTGGCCCCGGCGTAGGCCAGGGCGATGGGTTCGGTGCAGCCCATGGCAGGCCGCAGCTCCTCGTGAAGAATTTGAAGATACTTCTGATACAGGCAATCCCCTTTTTTCATGGCGGTCCCTCTTTCTTTAGTCAGACTAATTGATATATTGTATCAGAGTTTTCATAAAAAATCAACCGTCCGACGGTCTTTCGCCGTCGCAGCCCTGGTATTCCAGCAGCTCCAGCACCTGCTGGCCCCGCTGGGTCAGGGCGAGGCTTCCCCGGATGGGGCAGGTCCCGTAGCCGTCAAAGCCCCCCAGGGGCTTGTCATAGTCCAGGGAAATCAGCCCCTTTTTCTCCAGGCACTGGAGCACCAGGCTCATCTGCTCCCCGGCCCCGGGGTACACCGGCGTGGGGTCCCCGGCCCGCCGCTCCACCGGCAGAAAGGGAATCTGCCCCAATTGGCGCAAAAGCGCCAGCTCCGGCTCCGTCAATTCCAGCGCCCGGCCGCAGCCGGTGCAGCCGCCGCAGTTTCCGTTACATCCCATTGCAGTTTCCTCCGTGTTTTTTCTGCATCATAGCAGAAAGGACTCCGTCTGTCAATTATTTACAATTTGTTTGATTGCATCTGTCCGCGGTTTAGGATATACTAAAGGAACAAAAACCATACAAAGGAGAATTCTCATGGATATTCTGCATATTACAAAGGATAATTTTGACGCTCAGGTGATGCACGCCTCCAAGCCGGTGCTGCTGGACTTCTGGGCCAGCTGGTGCGGCCCCTGCCGGATGGTGGCCCCCATCGTCGAGGAGATTGCCGCCAGCCGGGAGGACATTCTGGTGGGCAAGGTCAACGTGGACGAGGAAATGGAGCTGGCCGCCCGCTTCGGCATTGTCAGCATTCCCACCCTCATCGTCATCAAGGACGGCAAGCTCACCGCCCAGGCCGCCGGCTACCGCCCCAGAGCGGATATCGAGGCAATGCTATAACTCAAAAAATGCGGCTGCAAGGCACTTGCAGCCGCATTTTTTATAAAGCCTCCCGTTTCTGGGCCATATACTTCCAGGCAAAGGAGATGGCGATGGGTAGGCCGAAGACGCCCCAGAAGCCGAACAGGCGAAGGCCCACGAACATGGAAACCAAGGTGATAATGGGGTGCAGGCCCAGCTGGGCGCCGACGATTTTCGGCTCGGCGTAGTTGCGGACCACGGTGACAATGCCGTAGGTCACCAGCAGCTCGATGCCCAGGCCCGTGTAGCCCAGCACCAGGGAGGTGATGGCCCAGGGAATCAGGATGCTGCCCGTGCCCAGAATGGGCAGAATGTCCAGCACCGCAATGAGCGCCGCCTTGGCCAGGGGATTCGAAATGCGGAAAATGGAGAAAAACAGAGAAAGCTCCGTGAAGGTCAGCAGCATAATCAGCAGATAGGACCGGATTACCACCAGCAGCGTGCCCGTCAGATAGCTTTTCAGGCTGTGCAGGAAATTTTTCACAGCCGGGGTCATGTGGCTCCCGGCAAAGGCGCGCAGATGCTCATAGTCGTTGGACACGAACACCGTGGAAAAAATCATGGCCAGCAGGCTCAGCAGCAGCTTGGGCACCCCCTTGGCCACCCCGGACACCAGGTCCACCGCCGACGAGGACAGGGCAGTCACCAGGCTTTGCAGCCCGGAAATCACGCTCTGGGCCGCCAGCTCCACCGCCTTGAGCATGGTGGGATTCAGCGCCTCCATCTGCTCCATCACCCACTGGTAGGTGACGTTGGCCGCCGGCACCAGCTTCAGCCGGTATACCTCCGGCAGCCAGGCCACCAGACCCGACAGAAAGCTCACGCTCCGGGCCGCCGCCAGGGCCACTGCCACCCCCACGCCGCCGTAAATCAGCAGCGTCAGGCAGATGCGCAGCCACTTCCGGGGGCAGTGCAGCCGCCGGGACAGCGCCACCACCAGCCGGGCCACCAGCACGCCGATGAGAATGGGCGCCACAATGGGCAGCAGATACTGACACACCAGATAGGCCAGCGCCGTCACCAGCACCCAATAGGCGGCGTTGATGAGAAATTCCCGCTTCTTCTCAATGCTCAAAATGTACTCCTCCCGCAGATTTTGTCGTTTTCTCTATTATACAATGAATCAGGAAGAAAGACAATCCAAAATGTGCTTATTAGGTTCGCTCAACTTGTCATTGCGAGCCAGTCCTCAGACTGGCGTGGCAATCCTCATCCCCTCTGGTTGGTGCTTTGCACCAACCAGTTCATTTTTCCTTTGGAAAAATGAAAAAGAGAACGGATTGCCACACCAGCTTGAGAGCTGGTTCGCAATGACAATCGGTCATTTTAGCTGGCACAAACCACCATGCCCCGACCTCGAACAGCCCCGTTACCGAGTGACCCCCAGCGGTGGAGCGACTACCACCAGGCCCCGTAACGCATTAGCTGTCGGCCTTGCCGACTTGGGGGCAGGTGATTTCCATGATTTTTTCGATGGTCAGATGGAGCAGACGGCTCTGCTCGTTGTCGGCGGCCCGGTAGTAGACCTCCTTGCCCTCCCGGCGGCTCTGGATGAGGCCGCTCTCCCGCAGCTGCCGCAGATGGTGGGACACCGCCGGGCTGGACATCCCAACCAGGGCGGAGATGTTGATGACGCACTCCTCACAGTGGCACAGCAGCCAGAATATCCTGGCCCGGCTGCTGTCCCCCAGCTGCCGGAATACCTCCGCCGCCGCCTGGAAATCCCCGGTCTGGGCCAGCTTTTTCTGAAGGTCCTCCTCGTGATGCCCGTGATTGTGGGGCAGTTTCAAATTTTCCATGGTCCTAGCTCCTTTCCCCGGCTGTGCCATTCTTTTTGTTTTTATTCTATCACAGTTTTTTCAATTAAACAAGTATTTAATATTGACAAACCGAAATTTCTGTATTATAATACATACACGATTAAGCAATCGTTTAATCTTCCCCTTGAAAAATTTTTGTAAAGGAGCTTGCATTTTATGAAGAAAACCTATAAAATTGACGTAGACTGCGCCAACTGCGCCAACCTCATGGAGGGCGCTGCTCAGAAGGTCCCCGGGATTCTCGCCGCCACTGTCAACTATATGACCCAGAAGATGACCGTGGAGCTGGAGGAGGGCCGGGACGTGAAGGCCGTCATGGAGGCCGTCCGCAAGGCCTGCAAAAAGGTCGAGCCCGACTGCGAAATTTTTCTGTAATACCGAGGCCCTCTTATGAATAAAAAGCAGCAGAAGATGCTGGCCCGCATCCTCATCACCGCTGTGATGCTGGTCGGCCTGAATGTGATTCCCATGCCGGAGCTTCTGCGAATCCCCCTGTTTCTGGGGGCGTACCTGCTCATCGGCTATGACATTTTGAAAAAGGCCCTTCGGGGCATCCTCAACCGCCAGGTCTTTGACGAAAACTTCCTCATGGCCATTGCCACCGTGGGTGCCATTGTCCTGGCCGTGTACCAGCGCAGCGGCGATTACAACGAGGCCATCGCCGTGATGCTGTTCTACCAGGTGGGCGAGCTGTTCGAAAGCTACGCCGTGGGCAAAAGCCGCCGGAACATCAGCCAGCTCATGGACATCCGGCCGGACTACGCCAACGTAGAGCGGGACGGCCGGCTGTGCCAGGTGGACCCGGACGAGGTGGCCGTGGGCTCCGTGATTCTGGTCCAGCCCGGGGAGAAGGTCCCCATCGACGGCGTGATTCTGGAGGGCTCCTCCAGCCTGAACACCGCCGCCCTCACCGGCGAGAGTATGCCCCGGGATGCCGCCCCCGGCGACGATATCGTCAGCGGCTGCATCAACATGACGGGCCTGCTGAAAATCCGCACCACCCGGGAGTTCGGGGAGTCCACCGTGTCGAAAATTCTGGATTTGGTGGAAAACGCCAGCTCCCGGAAGTCCCGGTCTGAGGACTTCATCTCCCGGTTTGCCCGGGTCTATACCCCCGCCGTGTGCTATGCCGCCCTGGCCCTGGCCCTGGTGCCGCCGCTGGTGCAGCTGGCCATGCCCGGGGTCAGCGCCCAGTGGGGGGTGTGGCTGTACCGGGCCCTGACCTTCCTGGTCACCAGCTGCCCCTGCGCTCTGGTCATCAGCGTGCCGCTGAGCTTCTTCGCCGGTATCGGCGGGGCCAGCCGGGAGGGCGTGCTGGTGAAGGGGTCCAACTATCTGGAAACCCTTTCACAGACCCGCACGGTGGTGTTTGACAAAACCGGCACCCTGACCCGGGGCGTTTTTGAGGTGGAGGGGGTCCATCACAACACCCTGCCCGCCGACACCCTGCTGGAATATGCCGCCCTGGCGGAGTCCGCCTCCTCCCACCCCATCAGCAAGAGCCTTCAGCGGGCCTACGGCAGGGAGCTTGACCGCAGCCGGGTGTCCGACATCCACGAGGAAAGCGGCCACGGCGTTACCGCCCTGGTGGACGGCATTTCTGTGGCCGCCGGAAACCGGAAGCTCATGGAGCAGCTGGGGGTGGCCTGGGTCCCCTGCGACAGCGTGGGCACCGTCATCCACATGGCCGTGGACGGCCGCTACGCCGGGCACATCCTCATCTCCGACCAGCCAAAGGCCACCGCCGCCCAGGCCATTGCCGCCCTGAAAAAGGCCGGTGTGACCAAAACCGTCATGCTCACCGGCGACATTCCCACTGTTGCCCAGCAGGTGGCCCAGAACCTGGGGCTGGATGAATTCTACGCCGGGCTGCTGCCCGGGGACAAGGTGGAGAAGGTGGAGTCCCTGCTGGCCGCCGGAACCGGGAAGCTGGCCTTCGTAGGCGACGGCATCAACGACGCGCCGGTCCTGGCCCGGGCGGACATCGGCATCGCCATGGGGGCCATGGGCTCCGACGCCGCCATCGAGGCCGCCGACGTGGTCCTCATGGACGACGACCCTCTGAAGATTGCCAAGGCCGTGAAAATCTCCCGGAAAACCCTGGGCATCGTCTATCAGAACATCGCCTTCGCCATCGGCATCAAGGTGCTGTGCCTGATCTTGGCGGCCCTGGGCCTGGCCAATATGTGGCTGGCCATTTTCGCCGACGTAGGCGTTATGGTCCTGGCGGTGCTGAACGCCATCCGGGCGCTGTCCGTGAAGAATTTATAAGTGTTCCGCCGGAAATTTGCTGCCATGCACCCGGAGCTGCCCGGAACGGATAAATCCGTTCCCTACGGCAGTTCATAAAAATAAGATTTAACTGTTGAAAGAGGGCATTTTTGATGTTGAATTTGCTGATCACCACCACCCTGGCCGGTGTGGTGGGCACGGGGCTGGGCGGCCTCATCGGTGCGCTGTTCCGCCGGGACTCCAACCGCACGGTGAGTCTGCTGCTGAGCTTTGCCGGTGGCGTGATGCTCAGCGTGGTCTGCTTTGATTTGGTGCTGGGGGCCATTGACGCTGGCCTTGGCATCTGGCAGGTGGTTCTGGGCATCTGCGCCGGGTTCGTCATTGTGTACCTGCTCAACGCCCTCATCGACTGGAACGTCAACAATCAGGTCCCTCACATCGACGAAAACCACCCGAAAACCGCCGACAACCTGGACGAGCTGACCCACGCCAACCATCTGAACCAGCACCGGAAAAACGGCGATTCCAGCTCCTCCCTGTTTGTGGCCGGGGTGGTCATGGCCTGCGCCATTGCCCTGCACAACGTGCCCGAGGGCATGACCATCGGCGCTTCCTACGCCGGGGCCAAGGAGCAAATCACCGGCTCGGCGCTGATTCTGTCCCTGCTCATCGGCTTTCACAACATCCCCGAGGGCATGGCCGTGGCTGTGCCCCTCATCAGCGGCGGCATGAGCCGGACCCGGGCGGTGCTGCTGACGGCCCTCAGCGGCGTGCCCACCATCATCGGCGCGGTCCTGGGCTACTGGCTGGGAGACATCGGGGCCCTGGGGCTGGTGCTGAGCCTGAGCTTTGCCAGCGGCGCTATGCTGTACGTGGTCTTCGGCGAAATCCTCCCCCAGGCCATCTTAATGTACCGCAGCAAGCTCCCCGCCTTCGCCATCATGGTGGGAATGCTGGTGGGCCTGCTGATGATTTATACTTAAGATAATTCTGAAAAATCCGTAGGGCGGCCTGATATCAGGCCGCCGCTCCCTTCAGCAAAAAAGAACGAATCCCCCACTGCGGAGATTCGTTCTTTTTAATATGCAAAAATGCGGCGGCCTGGGGGCAGGCCGCCCTACGGTCAATGATGTGAACAAATGAAAATCGCATCAGCTTCCGTAGAAATCCAGAAAGGCCCTTGTCTCCTCCTTTTCCGGGTGGTGAAGCACCCGGTCGGTGGGGCCGGACTCCACCAGCTGCCCGTTTTTCAGGAACAGCACCCGGTCCGACAGGCGGCGGGCCTGCTGGAGGGAGTGGGTCACCAGCAGCACCGCTGCACCGGTTTCGGCGGCGTAGCGGGCAATCTGGGCCTCCGCCAGGGCGGTGGACTCCATGTCCATGGCGGCGGTGGGCTCGTCCAGAATCAGCAGGCCGAAGGGCTTCATCAGGAGCCTCGCCAGGGCCATCCGGGCGGTCTCGCCGCCGGAGAGTTTGTCCGCCCGCATGGATGCCAGGGCCGTCAGCCCCAGAGCCTCCATCAGTGCCGCCGCCCGGTCCGGGTCCTTCCCGCCCAGGGCGACGTTGGCCCGGACGCTCATCCGGAAGGCGAAGCTCCGCTGGGGCATATACCCCACTGAAGGCAGCGCCGCCGGGGCTGCCCCGCCGTCTGCCGGAAGGACACCGGCCAGCAGCCTGGCCAGGGTGGATTTGCCGCTGCCGTTGGCACCGATGACGGCGTAGACGGTTCCCGGCTCCAGCTCACAGCCGGGGAAGTCCAGGACCCGCCGGCGGCCGTAGGTTTTGGAAAGGGGTGGAATGTTCATCGTCCAAACCTCCTTTGCAGCACGGAAATGGCAATGTTCACCACCAGCGAGGCTCCCATCAGAATCATCCCCAGGGCAATGCCCAGGGAGAAGCTGCCCCGGTTGGTGTACTGCATGATGGCGGTGGTCATCACGTTTGTCTTCCAGGCAATGGCCCCGCCCACCATGGACACGGCCCCCACCTCCGCAATGGCCCGGGAAAAGGCCAGCAGGTAGGCGGAAAAAATCTGGTAGACGCACTCGCCCCCCAGCAGGGCCGCCGTCCGCAGCCGCCCCAGCCCCAGGCCCCGGGCAGTCTCCCGGACCGAGGGGGCAATGGCATCCACGAAGCTCTCCATGCTGCCCACCACCAGGGGGGTGATGAGGGCCACCTGGGCCAGGACCATGGCCCGGACGGTGAACAGCAGCTTCCAGTGCCGCAGGGGGCCCACCCCGGAAAACAGCAGATAGAAAATCAGGCCGCAGACCACCGGGGGCATTCCCATCAGCGTCCGGTTGGCCACCAGCAGCGCCCCCCGGCCCCGGAACCGCCCGGCTCCCAGCCAGATGCCCACCGGCACTCCCAGCGCCAGGGCCAGCAGGGAGCTGGCCAGGCTCATCCGGGCCGTCACCGACAGGATGCTGCACAGCTCCCGGTCCGCCGTCAGTATTAAATTCAGAGCCTGCTCCAGGGAAGAGCCCATAAAAAACCTCCGGCTTGTTTGAGGTAACAGGTAATAGTGAATAGTGAAGAAGTAAGGTGTGGCTTCGCCACTTTTCAAATCATCGGCGAAGCCGATACCTCACCTATTCACTCTTCACTATTACCTATTACTTAAAATTTCCGTGGGCGGCGAACCGCCCACGGGTTAAAATTTTACATCACGCCTCCGTTGGCGGAGAAGGTCAGGAAGGTGGCCTTGTCGGTGAGGATGTAGCCGTCCATCTCCTCGGCCATGACCAGGCAGGCGCCCATGCCGGTGTTGGCGGAAATGTACCAGTCGGTGTAGCCTGCGAAGGACTCGGCCTCGGCGGTGATGCCCAGGGCCTCGGGCCACAGGCTCAGCTCCTTGGTGTGGGTGCCGGAGCCGTCGCCCCGGGAGATGAAGGTGTACTTGCCGTCGGCAATGGCGGCGAAGGAATCCAGCACGCTTTCGCAGTCAGCTGCACCGGCGGGGTCGTCGGCGGGGCCGCAGAGGACGAAGTAGTTATACAGGAAGCTGATGCGCTCGGTATCAAAGCCGGGAACCACCCGGGCAAAGCCCTCTGCCACGAAGGGCTCCTCCTGCTTCTTGGAGTGGACCAGAATCAAATCGGCGTTGCCGTACTTGGCGGCGGCAATGGCCTTGCCGGTACCGGCGGACTGGACCTCCACGGTGTAGCCGTAGGCGCTCTCGAACACAGGCAGCAGCTGGCCCAGCAGGCCGGAGTCATTGACGGAGGTGGTGGTGGACAGGCGGATGACCTTGGTTTCCTCGGTGGCGGGGGCGATTTCCCCAGCGTAGACGGGCGCGTCGTCCTTGACGTAGAACAGGTGCTCGCCGTACTCGGCCACGCCATAGGCATCGGCCAGGTCCAGAGCCTCCTGGCTCAGCAGCCACTGAATCAGCGCGTCGGCACCGGCGGTGTTCACGGCCACGTCGGAAACGGCGTTGCCGTCGGCATCGGTGAAGGGAGCCTCGGGGTTCACGGCGATGACGGTGTAGGTGTTGATCATCTTATCGTCGGCTTCCTTGAGGATGACGGTGTTCACGGCGGCGGCAGCCTCGGTGGGCGCTTCCGTGGGAGCGGCAGTGGGGGCCTCGGTGGGGGCAGCCGTGGGGGCGGCGGTGGGAGCCTCGGTGGGGGCGGGCTTTGCGCCGCAGGCAGTCAGAGCCAGGACCATGACCAGCGCCAGCAGCAGAGCAGACAGTTTTTTCATGTTTCTTTTCCTCCAAATTCTTCAATCGAAAACAAAACAAGCCCCTCCAACGTCAAATGGGCATGGCAATCCTGTCCCATCTGCATTTGGAAAGAGGCTCGTCCACCAGCTTTCGCAAACCGCCGTGACGCCCGGAGAGGCGTGCAGTTTCTGCTGATAATTGTACCATATCGTTTATAAAAAAGCAACCCGAATTTTCCCCTTCCCTTTTGGCCGGGAATGGGCTATACTATGCACAGGGACAGCCCCGGCCATTTGGGGCAGAAAATGGCGTTATCTCCCATGGAGATGACCGGGAGCGGGCGACCTCCCCTACTGGCTTGTAATGCCTAATACTATGTACTGTCATTGCGAACCAGCCCGCAGGCTGGTGTGGCAATCCGTTCTCTTTTTCATTTTTCCTTTGGAAAAATGAACTGGCTGGCCCAACGGGCCAGCCAGAGGGGATGCGGATTGCCACGCCAGGAAAGAGGACTGGCTCGCAATGACATCACAGAAGTTTAGGCGTTGCAGACTACTACGAAAAGGCAGAGGGGGGACCGCCATGGAATATTGTGAGGTATGGAGCATTCCCCCGGACCGGCTCGCCGCCTTTTTCCGGCAGCACGCTTTGGAAGATGCTGACGGATTTCTCTGGGAGGGGTGCCGGATTGTTCTGACGGCGCTGCCGCCCCGGCCCATGGGCCCCTGGCCCATGCCCCAGACCCGGGTGGAAATCTCCGGTCCCAACGCAGAAAACATCTACAGGCAGTTTTTTCAAACATTTATCAGTGCAGGAGGGTAAGCGCATGAACACCGTTCCATCCATGGATGCCTGGCTGAAAGAGGCCAAGGCCCACGAATCCGCCCCCAACATCGGGATGTATCTGACCCACAACGGGGTCATCCGCCGCAGCGCCAAGGCCCGGGTCCGCCTGGGGGACACCGCCGCCCGGGATGTCACCGGCATGGTCTTTGACTTTGACCCGGCAAAGGTGGACGCCGCCGTGGCCGACACCTATCAGCTGGCGGGCATTTTCTACATCCGGGTGTGGCTGAACCGGGGGACCTTACAGGTGGGCGACGATTTGATGTACGTCCTCATCGGCGGCGACATCCGCCCCCACGTGGTGGATGCCCTCCAATACCTGGTAGGCCGCCTGAAAACCGAGTGCGTGACGGAGACAGAGCTAACCTGACACATATTCTTACTGTAGGGGAGGGTCACCGACCCTCCCGTCGGCCTCCGGCCAGGAGGCCGCAAAATGCCTGCCCTTTTGGGCAGGCATTTTAAATTGAGGCCGTCTCGGCTTTCGAAGTGCTCAATCTCATTCGATTTGTCCGAAAATCCTGGACGGATTTTCGGCGGGAGGGTGGTGCTCTGCGCAGCAGATTTTAACAGACCGATTGCCGGGGGCAATCGCTCCATAATTTATAGTGACCCTCCCCTACAGTCATCAATTGACCAAATCCGAAATGGGCTTCAAATCCAGCTGGATGCGGGGGTATTTGGCCAGGATTTCCTGGGCCTGGGATTCGGGGATTTCCGGCTCGCCGATGTAGGTGTGCCAGCGGTCGTCGTTGAGGCACTGCGTTACATAATCCAGAACCTGATAGTCGTGGCCGTCCAGCTTTTCATAGAGGTAGGTCATGTACTGACCGGCGTTGGGGGGCATGAGGCCGTGGTCGGTGTAATCCTGACGCTCAAAGACGTTGCCCTCGCACAGCCAGCCGCTGATGTACAGGCTCAGGACCTTTCCCCGGTAGACCGTCATCACATTGCACTGGCCGTCGGCCTGGGCCAGCAGCAGGTCCTCCTGGCCGTCGCCGTTCACATCCCGGTAGGCGTAGCTGACAGCCATGTCCTTTTCGTAGTATTCCACGGCCATGTCGCTGTACAGCTTGTGAATCTCCTCGGTGGTCAAAACCGGGTCGTTTTCCCGGATGTACTGGCCCAGGGTCATCCCCTCATGCTCCATGGGGTAGTCCAGCACAGGCTGGAAGTCCAAGTCCAGATGGGGATACTTGGAGATGATGGCCTGGGCCTCTTCCTCGGTGATTTCTTTCACATTGTCCCATTCCCCGCTGCGCCATTTGTCTCCCTTCCGGGTCATAAAGTCCAGGGTTTCATCAGTCATAAATTCTCCATTTTCAAACCGGAAGGTTCGGAAGGAATGCTGGGTGGTCTTGGGATAGGGGTAATCGGCTTCGCAGTGGAGAACGGAGTCTTCGCAGACCCAGTTTCGTGACCCGGAGGCGGACAGCAGAAGCGTCACCTGTCCGTCTTCCATGGTATAGGCATCGCAGAAGCTGCCGTCACCCTCGCCCAGCAGAAGGTCCTCCACCCCATTGCCGTCCAGGTCGTACAGGCAGTAGTACAAATCCTCCAGCCAGGGTCGGTAATTGTAGGTCAGGCCGCTGTTCAGAAGCTGGCCGTAGCTGTCAAACACCGGCTCCTCATAAACCGGCTGGGCGGCCTCATATTCTGCATCGGCAATCGCCAGGTCTGCCGCCAGCTGCTCCCGGTCGAAGGCCTGGGGCTTCACATGGTAGTCAAAAACGTCGGCCAGCTGTTCCAGAACCTCCTTGCCTGCCATCTGGCTTTCCTCCCGGACCCTGGGCAGACCGAAGTCCGGGTCCAGGGAGATGTAGACCGTGGCATCCCCCAGGTCGGCCACAATGTTGCCGTCGCCCTCCTTGGTGCGGGCGATCAGGACATCGGTGCCGTCGGCGGTGGTGTACTCCCACTGGTCGTAACCCTCCTCCATGACAAAGCCCACATCCGGGGCGAAGGTGTCGTTTTTGGCGTAGAAGTATTCGGCGTAGCAGGGATTCGTCCACTTAGCATCCTCAGAGGTCAGGGTTACGTCCACGGTGCTGCGGAAATTGCCGTTGGGAAAGAGAACGCCTGCCCCTTCTTTGATTTTGGCCTGGGCCTCCGGGCGGGTCACGCCGTCGATGCCCAGGGTGTCCAGCATCACCTGCTTTTCCCAGGCCTGGGCCACGGTGAACTTGTCCAGCAGCTTCAAATTGTACTTCTGCACAATTTCGTCCAGCTTGTCCACCATGTCCTGGGTATAGCAGTCGTAGGTGTAGTAATAGTTTTCGGGGATGTTGTTTTCGTTGGTGTTGGGCATGAGCTTGTGGTCGGGGTCATAGCTGTCGGTAAAGGCGTACCATTCTTTGGTAGCCTGCTGGACGGCTTCCCCGCCGTAGGGAGTGAACACACTGAGCGTCACCTCCGTGGGCTCAATGCGGCGGCCGTATTCGTTGAACTGCTTGGTTTCGCTGAGCTCCGACACCTTCTTTTGCTGCAAGCCCATTACCACCGCCACGCACCCCGCCAGGACCATGGCCACTGCAATCAGGGCGGCTAAAAACATGGGCTTGCGCAGGGACAGGCGGGCCTTTTTTCGGCCGGAGGCCTCGGCTCGCAGCACGTATTGGTCCCGGGCCTCGCCGATGACGTCCAGTAAGTCTTGGTTGTTCATAAAAGTTCCTCCTTTTTTAGGTGGCTGCGGAGCTTGCTCCGGGTTCTGTGGAGCATGGATGTGACCTTGCTTTCCGTAAAGCCGAAGCGCCCGGCAATGTCCCGGACGCTGTCCAGGCTAAAATACCGCAGCAGAAACACATCCCGCTCGGTATCCGGCAGGGTGTCCAGGAAGGCGTTGAAGGCGCGGACGGTTTCCTTCCGGAGAAACTCCCCCTCCACGTCCCGGCCCCCGGCCACGCACTCCCCAAGCTCCTCCAGGGCAACCACAATCTCCCCGCCGCCCCGCTTGCAGGCCTCCCGGCCCCGCCAGCGGTCGATGGAAATGCGCCGGGCGAGCTTGCCCAGGAAGGCCGTCAGCACCGAGGGCCGGTGAGGCGGCAGGCTGTTCCAGGCCGCCAGGTATGTATCGTTGACGCTCTCCTCGGCATCCTCCCGGTTGGACAGCACCTGGTAGGCGATGCGGTAGCAATAGCCGCCGTACTTCCCGGCGGTCTCCGCAATGGCCTGCTCCGACCGCTTCCAGAACAGGTCAATAATTCCGTTGTCATCCATAGTGACACCTCCGTATTCGTGCAAAAGCTCTTACACTAATCCAGTCGAAAAAAAGAGGGAAACCTTTCACATTTTTCAAAAATATTTTTCAGGGGGATGCTTTTCCATCCCCCTGCCCCATCAGGCCGCCCCGGACAGCCGCAAGGGCTGCCCCTGCGCACACCCCGTAGGGGAGGGATATTATCCCTCCCGTCGGCCTCCGCCCAGGAGGCCGCAAAATGCCGCTCAGCACAAAAAACCTTCCACCCCCGGGGGAAGGTGGATTGCCCGAAGGGCAAGACGGATGAGGGATGGCGACAGGTGAAAATGAGTGAAGAAGTAAAAGTGAAGAGTGAAGAGGTGAGGTGTGGCTTCGCCACTTATTCAAATCATCGGCGAAGCCGATACCACACTTCTTACTTCTTCACTCTTCACTGTTCACTAAATCCAGGTGCACGCCATCCCTCATCCGACCTCGCTGACGCTCGGCCACCTTCCCCCCGGGGGAAGGTATTGGTGATTATTTTGCGCAGTCGGCGGAGCCTTCGGAGTAGAGCATATCCAGGCCGTGCCTGACCGGGTCGATGACGGCCAGGATGTTCTCCTTCGAGGCCTTTTCGCTGCCGGGCAGGTTGATAATCAGGCTGCGGCCCCGGATGCCGGCGGCGGAGCGGGACAGGCAGCCCTTGGGGGTGATGCGCATACTCTCGGCCCGCATGGCCTCGGGGATGCCCGGGGTGGGCCGCTCCACCAGCTCCATGGTGGCCTCCGGGGTGATGTCCCGGGGGGAGAAGCCGGTGCCGCCGGTGGTCAGCACCAGGGCGATGTGCTTTTCGTCGGTGCAGGTGAGCAGCGCCGCCTGAATGGCCTCCCGCTCGTCGGGGACTATGGCGGTGTAGGCCACCGCAAAGCCCTTTTCCTCCAGAATCCGGCACAGAGCCGGTCCGCTGGTATCCACCCGCTCCCCCCGGGAGCCCTTGTCGCTGACGGTGATCACTGCTGCGTTGTACATACTTTTTCCTCCATTTTCATGTCATTCTGCTCGCTGATAATCTCCGTGGACACCGCCGGTTTTGGATACCAGGCGGATGTCCGTGATGACCATGTCCTTCTGGACGGCCTTGCACATATCGTACACCGTCAGAGCCGCCACGGACACGGCGGTGAGGGCCTCCATCTCCACCCCCGTCCGGCCGCCGCAGGTCACCGTGGCCTGAATTTCCACCGAGCGGCGGTGTTCATCCAGGTGCAGGGCCAGCTTCACCCCGTCCATCAAAATGGGGTGGCACATGGGAATCAGGTCCGGGGTCCGCTTGGCGCCCATGATGCCCGCAATCTGGGCCACGGTGAGCACGTCCCCCTTTTTCATGCCGCCGGTGCGGATGAGGGCAAAGGTTTCCTCATTGACCAGCACCCGGCCTGCGGCTGTGGCTTCGCGGCGGGTGACATTCTTTTCCCCCACGTCCACCATTTTTGCCCGGCCCTGGTCATCAAAATGGGTAAAATCTTCCATCTTAACCTCCGATTTGATTCATATTCCGGCCCGCCTGGCTCCGGTGCAGGGCATCCAGGTCCCCGTGCCAGCTGGGCTTGTTCCAGATAACATCAGCCATGACCCGCTCCATTTCCGCCCGGGTCAGGCCCTTGATGGGATACTCCGCCGCCCCGTGAAGGCAGGGCTTCAGCCGGCCGTCGGCGGTGAGGCGCAGGCGGTTGCACCCTGCGCAGAAGTGGGCGGAAATGGGGCTGATGAGGCCGATGCTGCCCAGGGCCCCGGGCAGCCGGTACAGCCGGGCCACGCCGCCGTCGGGCGCCACAGGCTGGGCTTCCGGCAGAGCTTTCAGCACCGCCTCCCCGGACAGGTAGGCCTGCTCGGAAAATTCGCCGCCCACCATGGGCATCAGCTCGATGAAGCGCACGTCCACGGGATACTGCCTCGTCAGCTCCGCCAGAGGCACAATCTCATCGTCGTTGAAGCCGCCGATGAGGACGGTGTTGATTTTGATTTTCTCAAACCCGGCGGCAAGGGCAGCATCCAGGCCCGCCTGAAAGTCCGACAGCTCTCCCCAGCGGGTGATGTAGCGGTATTTTTCCTCGTTCAGGGTGTCCAGGCTCAGGTTCACCCGCCGCACCCCCGCCTCCCGCAGGGGGGCCGCCAGCTGGGGCAGCCGGATGCCGTTGGTGGTCAGGCACACCTCCCGGATGCCCGGGACCTGGGCCGTCCGGCGGCAGATGGAGACAATGTTGCGCTTGACCAGCGGCTCGCCGCCGGTGATGCGGACCTTGTCAACGCCCAGGACGGCGGCGGCGTGGACGGCGTCGATAATCTCGTCCTCGGTGAGCATTTCGTCGTGGCTTTTCTTGCAGACCCCGTCTACGGGCATACAGTAGCGGCAGCGGAGGTTGCACAGCTCCGTGACGGAAATGCGCAGGTAGTGGATGTTGCGTCCGTATTGATCAGTCATAGTCTTCTTCTCCTATTTCATTGCTGGCAGCCATCGCCGCCTGGGCCCCCTGGGCCGCCACGGACTCCACCATGGTGTGAATCTGCCGGCAGTTTCCGCACAGATAGAGCCAATCCGGCTCTCCCAGGTCCCGGACCAGACTTTGCTCCGGCTGCAAGCCCGCTGCAATCAGCAGGCTTCGGCATGGAATGGTCAATGCACGGCCATCCTCGGTCAGGACCTCCACGGCGACAAGCCGGGGGCTGCCCGCCAGCCGCCGGAGGCTGGCCCCGGTGTACAGGGGGATGTGCAGCGGCTCCAGGCGGCGGCGGTTTTTGATAAGGCCGCCGCAAAGGGGCTTTTTTTCCACAATGGCGGCAACCTCCGCCCCGGCCTCCCGCAGCTGGGCGGCCATGATGAGGCCCAGGTCCCCGCTGCCCAGAATCACAATGGGTCCCGGCGGGACAATGCCCTCCAAATTGAGCAGGGCCTGGGCCTGTCCGGCGGTATAGACCCCCTCCGGCCGGGTGCCTCCCAGCCCCAGGGCCCCGGCGGCCACCTCCCGGCAGCCTGTGGCCAAAATCAGCCGGGAAAAGGCCGCACGCCAGACCCCGTCCGCCCGGCTGGACAGCACTGCCGTTTTGTCACTTCCCACGGAAAGGGCGGCGGTGGACAGCCGCAGCTGGACCTCAGCCGGGAAATCCGCCAGCTGGGCCGCCAGGTACTCCGGCCCCGTCAGCGCCCCGGCGAAGCCCCGGTGGGTGCACTGGGGCAGCACCCCGCCCAGCCGGGGATTCCGGTCGATGAGCAGCACCGACCGGCCCAGAGCGCAGGCGGTTTTGGCGGCCTGGATTCCGGCGATGCCGCCGCCGATGATGAGAATGTCCGCTTTTTTCACGGGTCCACCCCCAGTATCTCCTGAATCCGCCGGGTGCAGCGGCTTCCCTGGCAGGGGCCCATGGCGGTGCCCAGCCGCCGCTTGACGGCATCCACGGTTTTTGCGCCCCGGGCGATGGCCTGCTTCACCTCGGCGCAGGTGATATCCCGGCACAGGCACACCACCTCGCCATAGTCCCCGTTTTCCGCCGCCAGGGCCCGGCGCTGTTCAAAGGGCAGGTCGTGGGCCCGGACAATGGCCCGGCGGCGGGGCCGGAAGGCCGGATTTTCCGCCGCATTCAGATAGGCGGCCATTTTCCCCGCCAGATGCTCCCCCAGCTCCCCTGCGCAGGTGATGCCGGGGGTCTTGATGCCGATGAGGCTGCAAAAGCCCGGGGCGGGGAACTCGATGACGAAGCTGTGGATGGATTTTTTGGTGGGGACCCACTGCCCGTCCACCAGGGCCACCTGGCAGGGGTTGGGCCGCAGGGCGCTGAAATTCCGGATGACCCGGTCCGGGGTCCCGGGAAGCAGGTCTGTCATGGCCCGTTTCAGGGCACGCAGTCCCTCCGGGCTGGCCCCCGGCCCGTCCAGAGGCCGGGCGGCGGAGGCAATCATCAGGTTCCCCTCCGGGGCGGGAATGGCGGTGATGCCCTTGCCGTCCGGGGTTTCGGTGAAGATAATGTGGCTGGGGCCGGGGACGTCAGCGTCCAGCACCAGATAGTCGGCCCCGTCGATAAAAAGACGGACCGAGGGGGGAAACAGCAGCTCCTGGACCTTATCCGCATTCAGTCCGGCGCAGTTGAGCACCGCCCGGGCGAAAATCTCCTCCCTCTGGGTTTTCAAAATGTAGCCTCCGGGGACCTGCTCCATGGCCTCCACGGCGGTGCGCAGCAGGGGGATGCAGCCGTTGGCCGCCGCATTTTCAAAGGCGGCAATGCCCAGGACCATGGGGTTGACGGTGGCGGCGGTGGGGGCGTAGAGACCGCCGGTGATGTCCCCGGTCACCATAGGCTCCCGCTTCAGCACCTGTTCCCGGGTCAGCATTTCCAGGCCGGGAACGCCGTTTTCCCGGCCCCGGTCATATTTTTTCTCCAGAGCCTCCCGGGAGCCCTCCCCCCGGCCCACCATGACGGAGCCGCATTGGTTCAGGGGCACCTCCAGCTCCCGGCACAGCCGGGGGAAGTCCAGGCTGCCCCTGCAGGTCAGCGCCGCCTTCAGGCTGCCGGGCTTCATGTCGTAGCCCGGGTAGACAATGGCGGAGTTGGCCCGGGTGATGCCGGTGCACACATCGTCGGCTGCCTCCACCAGGGCAGCTTTGATGTTCCACCGCATAAGGCTCCGGGCCGCAAAGCAGCCCAGGATGCCGCCGCCGATGACCACAGCGTCAAGCTGCATCATAGCGCGATGATTTCACCGGGGTTTTCCACGGTGTAGCCCCCCAGGGCCAGGAGCTTGTCCCGGAAGGCGTCGCTTTTCAGGGTGGCCAGCAGCTGCCGGACCATGGGGGTGTCCCAGGCGTGGTCGGGAATCAGCAGGTCGTATTCCTCGATGCAGATGGGGATGAAGTCCAGGCCGTAGAGCCTGGCGGCGGAGTAGATGCCCATGCCCGCATCGGCGGACCCGGCGGCAATCTGGGCCGCCACGGAGGTGTGGGTCATCTCCTCCCGCTCGTAGCCGTAGATGCTGTCGGGGTCCACGTGTTCGGTTTTGCACAGGTAGTCCGTGAGAATCCGGGTGCCGGAGCCCTTCTGGCGGTTGACATAGCGGACCCCGGGCGTGGCAATGTCAGCGAATTTGGTAAAGCCCAGGGGGTTGCCCGGGGCCACCATCAGCCCCTGCTGGCGGCCCACGCAGGAGATGAGCCGGACATTTCCCTTGGGGAAGTATTTTTTAAGGAAGCTGCGGTTATATTCGCCGGTGGCGGTGTCCAGCAGGTGGCAGCCTGCCACGTGGTTTTCGCCCCGGCGCATGGCCATAATGCCCCCCATGGAGCCGACGTGGGCGGAGCTCATGTACACGCTGCTGTCCTGCCGGTGCATCATGTCCGCCAGCTCGTCCAGCAGCGGGTCGTGGCTGCCGATGACCATGAGGGTGTTTTTCAGCTTCTCCATGGGAGCCAGCAGCCGGACGGACACGGTCTGCCCGGCCTCATACCCCTCGGTGCCCTGGGGGATTTCCAGAATGCCGTCGGCCTTCATAAAGGAGGACACCACGCCGCTGCCCCGGCTTAAGGGGGAGGCCATCAGTCTGTCCCCCACGAAGCCCAGGCGGACCCGGACGAACTCCTGGTATTTCAGCCCCGACACCACCGGGCGTGTCAGCACGGCGGGGGCATACTGCTTTTTCTCGGTGGGAGCCTTCAGCCAGTGGTCCACCAGTGGCCGCAGCAGCTCCTCAATGACGATGATGCCGGACACCGGGTACCCGGGAACCCCCAGCACCGGCTTTCCCCCAATGGCCCCCAGAATGGCGGGCTTACCGGGCTTCATGGCGATGCCGTGGTACAGCACCGTGCCCAGCTGGCGGATAACCCCGGCGGAAAAATCCTCCCGGCCTGCCGAAGAACCGGCGTTGAGAATCACCATGTCGCACTCTCCGGCGGCTTTGGCCACCATGTCCCGGATTTGGTCGAAAACGTCGGGGACGATGGGATAGGTCACAGGCTCCGCCCCCCACTGGGCCACCATGGCGGAGAAAATGGAGGAATTGAACTCCAGAATATCCCCGGGCCTGGGGTCCGTGCAGGGGGGAATGATTTCGTCGCCGGTGGGGATGATGCCGATGCGGGGCTTGCGGATTACCTCAATTTCCAGCACGCCTCCTGCAATCATGGCCCCGATAGCGGCGGGGGTCACCGTCATGTGGGAGGCCAGAATCATCTCCCCGGCGCAGACATCCTCGCCAATCTGGCGGATGTGCTGCCAGGGGGCGGCGGCGGCGTGAATAACCACGGAGCCGTTCTCCTGCTTCACCAGCTCCTCCACCATAATCACGGCGTCCCAGGGCTCGTCAACGGGGTCGCCGGTGTCCACCACCTCAAACTGGTCGGGGGACAGGCGGATGGGGGTAGTCTCGGTGGCGCCGAAGGTGGCGCTGGCCCGGACGGCAATGCCGTCCATGGCGCTGGCGGCGTAGTGGGGGGCGCAGATGTGGGCGTAGACAGCCTGGGCCGTCACCCGGCCGCAGGCGTTCATCACGGGGACGGTTTCGGTATCGGGGGCAAAGCCCGCCTGAATCAGCAGCTGCAAATATTCGGTTTTCGCCCGGTCCAGGGGGGCGTTGGTTAAATATGTAAATTCCATGTTCATTCTCCTGTCGTAATGGTCACTTGTATCTCTGCACCCCGGGGGATGCCCTCGCAGTCCCGGGAAATTTCGAAATAGCCCTCGGCCCCGGCCAGGGTGGTGATGAGGCCGGATTTGCCCCGGATGGGCTGGGCCCAGAGCTGGCCCTCCTTCTGAAGCAGCCGCACGCAGCCGTACTGGGCCCGGCCGTGGTTGGCGCTGACGCTTTCGGTAATCCGTGCGGCGACGGTGTAGTGGGCCTGGACCCGGCCCTCCAGCCGGGACAGCAGGGGCAGGACGAACAGCTTTGTAATAAAATAGGCCGCCACGGGATGGCCGGGCAGGCCCACCAGAGGCTTGTTCCCCGCCCTGCCCAAAATGGTAGGCTTGCCGGGCTTCATGGCGATGCCGTGGAGCAGCAGCTGCCCACGCTGCTCAATAATCCGGCAGGCGGCATCCTTGACCCCCACGCTGCTGCCGCCGGACAGGAGCACCGCATCGCATTCGGCCATGGCCCTGTCCACCGTGGCGGCCAGCTGGGCCTCGTTATCCTTCACAATGCCGTAGGAAACAGGCTCCGCCCCAAAGCCCCGGAGCATGGCACACAGCATGGGGCCGTTGACATCCCGGACCTGGCCGGGGCCGGGGACTGCCTCCGGCGGCACCAGCTCATCGCCGGTGGACAAAATCCCCACCCGCAGCCGGGGGACCACCCGGACCCTTGCCAGGCCGATGGCCGCCAGGGCCCCGATGTCCTGGCTGGACAGCACATGGCCCTTTTCCAGAATCACCTTACCGGGGTACACATCGTCCCCTCTGAAAATCATGTTCTGGCCCGGGGCGGCGCTTTTGCTGATGCCCACGGTGCCGTCGCCGTAGTCCTCGGTGTACTCCACCATCACGGCGGCATCGGCCCCCGCCGGCATGGCGCCGCCGGTGGGCACCGCCCAGCAGGTCTCCGGCTCCAGCGGCGACGGGGCCCCCTGGCCCATGAGAATCTCCCCGGCCAGGGGCAAAATGGCGGGAATGGCATCGGAGCAGCCGAAGGTATCCCGGGCCCGGACGGCGTAGCCATCTACGGTGGACCGGTCAAAATCCGGCACATACTCTCTGGCCGCCACATCCTCCGCCAGCACCCGGCCCAGGGCCTCGGTCAAATCCGCCTCCCGGGCGGGGGCCTGGATAGGCGCAAATTCGGTCCGAATCAGGTCCAGGACCTGCTCCGGTGTTTTCACTTCCAGCATGGTTTCATACCTCCATCAGGATTTTGCCCAGGTCCCGGTAGTCGTTGCCGGAAAAGGGCTGGATTTCCCGGCGGAAGGCCGGGTCGTTCAAAATAGCCAGCAGGCGCTGCCCCGGCTGGCTTTCCAGGAACACCTTTTTCATCACCAAATCGTAGCGCTCCTCCTGCAAGGGCACAAAGTCGATGCCCTCCATGGCCCCCGCCACCCGCTGGGTGCCCAGGGCCAGGTCCGCCTCGCCGCCTGCAATGGCCGCCGCCACCGTCAGGTGGGACTTCATAATTTTGTCGTAGCCCCGGACATCCCGGCTGTCAATGCCCATCCGGGCCAGCTGGCCGTCCAGCAGAATCCGGGTGCTGGAGCCCAGGCGGCGGTTGACGATGGTCACATCCCGCCGCCACAAATCCTCCCAGCCCCGGATGTTTTTGGGGTTCCCCCTGGGCACGTAAAAGCCCAGCATCCGGTAGGACAGGTTCACCAGCGCCGCCGGGACCCCCGGCAGCAGATGCTGGACAAAGCTGTGGTTGTACACCCCGGCGGCGGGGCTGTACAAATGGCAGGCGGCGGCGTGGACCCTGTCCTGGTACAGCGCCAGCAGCCCCTCGAAGCCGGACAGATAGCTGCGCCCGGCGGTGAGGTCGCTGAGCTCCAAAAAGCCCGCCAGAATGTCCAGCACCACGTCCTGGCCCGCCAGGATAATCTCCGGCCGCCCCCGGTCCGGGGGCGTTAGCAGGGTGCTGTGGGTGTCGATGCGCTGGACAGGGCGGGTGCTGGCCTCGTGGCGGGACCGGGCGATGTAGGCATCCACATCGTCCTGGGTAAAGCGGACCTTCCGGCCGATTTTATAGGAGCTCAGCTCCCCCCGGCGGATGAGCTCGTAGATGGTGGATTTGCTGACGTGGAGGATCTGGGCCACCTCCTGGGTGGACAGCGACTTGTTCTGGGTCATGGAAGCGCTCCTTTCCTGTCGATACGCACAGATTCTATTTCTTATTATACGACTCTTTTGGGCAATACGCAAGGGCCCGTTTCGTGATTTTCGTCTTATATCGTATGATTTCGTCCCATTTCGCACATCTATACCGGACAGATGCACCGGCTGTGGCCGTTTTGGTACAAATTCAGCTCAGTTCGCACAATCTTCCCCCCAGGGCCTTGAACGTTTTCGGAAATTGGTTATAATAACAGTGTAAGCATTGCATTCCTTTGTTGATTCATCTATTATTCACAAATCTGGAGGTACATACATGAGCGGAGCATACTATGAAAAGCTGGCCCGGGTCAATCTGACCACCGGCGAAATCAAAATCGAAAAGCTGGACCTGGACATGGCCCACAAGTTCATCGGCGGCCGTGGCCTCGGCACCAAGATTCTCTATGACGAGGGTGTCGCCACCGTGGACCCTCTGTCCCCTGAAAACAAGCTGGTTTACATCACCGGCCCCATGACCGGCGCCCAGGCCCCCTCCTCCGGCCGGTACATGGTGTGCACCAAGTCCCCCCTGACGGGCATGATTGCCTGCTCCAACTCCGGCGGCATCTGGGGTGCCAAGCTGAAATACGCCGGCTGGGATGCCATCATCGTCGAGGGCGAGGCCCCTCAGTGGACCTACATCAACATCGTGGACGACAAAATCGAGCTGCTCAGCGCCGAGGAGTACGTGGGCGTGATGAGCGAGAAGATGGACGAGACCCTCCGGGAAAAGCACGGGGCCGACGCCTCCGTTCTGAACATCGGCCCCGCCGGTGAGAAGCAGGTGCTGCTGGCCGCCATTATGAACGACAAGGACCGGGCCGCCGGACGCTCCGGCGTAGGCGCGGTCATGGGCAGCAAGAAGCTCAAGGCCATTGTGGTCAAGGCCAGCCGGAAGAATCTGGACAACGTGGCCGATGTGGAGGCCCTGAAGGCCGCCAACAAGCGGGCTCTGGAGGTTCTGAAGGCCAACCCCGTCACCGGCGCAGGCCTGCGCCAGCTGGGCACCGCGGTGCTGGTGAACATCGTCAACAGCATCGGTGCCTTCCCCGTCCGCAACTGGCAGGAATCCTACTACGACAAGGCCGACGACATCTCCGGCGAGACCCTGGCCGAAAAGTACCTGGTCAAGCCCGGTGCCTGCCACCGCTGCCCCATTGCCTGCGGCCGTGTGGTCAACGTCAACGGCAAGGTGGTTGGCGGTCCCGAGTACGAGCCTCTGTGGGCCTACGGCGGCAACTGCGGCAACAACGATTTGAACATCATCGACGAGTGCAATATGCTCTGCAATGAGTACGGCCTGGATGCCATCGGCACCCCCTGCACCATTGCAGCCGCCATGGAGCTGTACCAGAAGGGCTACATCAAGGAAGAGGAATGCGACGGCGTGCCTCTGGAGTGGGGCAGCACCAAGGCGTTGGTGGAGTGGACCAAGCGGATGGGCGACCCCGAGTCCCCCCTGGCCTGGCTGATGAGCTCCGGCTCCGCCCGGCTGTGCGAGCACTACGGCCACCCCGAAATTTCCATGTCCGTCAAGAAGCAGGAAATGCCCGCCTATGATGCCCGGGCCATCCAGGGCATCGGCATCACCTACGCCACCTCCAACCGAGGCGGCTGCCACGTCCGGGGCTACATGATTTCCCCCGAGGTCCTGGGCCTGCCCCAGCAGCTGGACCGGACCGTCACCACTGACAAGGCCGCCTGGACCAAGACCTTCCAGGACCTGACCGCCGTCATCGACTCCATGGGCCACTGCCTGTTCACCTCCTTCGCCATGGGCGCTCAGGAGTACACCGACCTGCTGAACGCCGCCACCGGCACCAACTACACCGCAGCGGAGGTTCTGGAAATCGGCGACCGGATTTACAACATCGAGCGGATGTTCAACAAGGCCGCCGGCATGAAGCCCGAGGACGACCGGCTGCCCAAGCGTCTGCTCCAGGAGAAGGTGGCAAACGGCCCCTCCGAGGGCATGATTTCCCAGCTGCCCCTGACCCTGCCGCAGTACTACGAGGCCCGGGGCTGGGTCAACGCCTTCCCCACCGACGAGACCCTGAAAAAGCTGGGCCTTGACGAGTGCGTCGGTAAGTAATAAAATAAACAAGGGCGGGGTTCAAAGCCCCGCCCATCATTTATACAATTCCGTAGGGCGGCCTGCCCTCAGGCCGCCGTCCCCCCTTTTGCGTCGTTACAAATCGGCGGCCTGGGGGCAGGCCGCCCTGCGAGTGCCGAGGAGGCCAAACCATGATTGAAGTTCGGGTATTTGCAACACTGCGCCAGGGGCGGGAGAAAATCTCCATGCTGGAGGCCGGGGGGCTTCGCACCGCCGGGGATATTTTGGCGGCCATGGACATTCCCCGGGAGGAGGTGTCCATTCTGCTCATCAACGGCTTCCACAAAAGGCCGGAGGACCCGGTGAAGGATGGGGACCTGGTGTCCCTGTTCCCGCCGGTGGGAGGTGGCTGAGATGGACCGCCGGTTTATCCGGAACCTGGGGGCCCTTTCCCGGGAGGAGTGCGCCCTTCTGGCCCAAAAGCGGGTCTTGGTGGCCGGGTGCGGCGGCCTGGGCGGCCACCTCATCGAGCTGCTGACCCGGGTGGGCGTGGGGGCCATTCTGGCCGCCGACGCTGACGTGTTTGAGGAAAGCAACTTCAACCGCCAGCTGCTGTCCGGCACCTCCGTCCTGGGAAAAAGCAAGGCCCAGACCGCCAGGGCCCGGGCGCTGGACATCAACCCCGCCGTCGACTTTACCGCCGTGGAGGCCTACCTGGACGAGCGCAGCACCCCGGGCCTTCTTCCGGGCTGCGACGCCGTGCTGGACGGGCTGGACTCCATTCCCGCCCGGAAGATGCTGGCCCGGGCCTGCACCGACGCAGGCATTCCCCTCATTTATGGGGCCATCCGGGGCTGGGCCGCCCAGGCGGCTGTTTCCATGCCCGGCGACGGCCTGCTGGAGCTGCTGTACCCCGCCGACGCAGCCCTGACGGACAAGTCCGTCCTCAGCTTCACCCCCGCCCTCTGCGCCGCCATGCAGGTAAGCCTGTGCGTCAGACTCCTGCTGGGCCGCCCGGTAGAAACCGGAGTGGTCCACTACGTGGACCTGCTGGGGGAGGAGTATGAACGAATCGAATTCAGGTAGGCACCTAAAGCCTTCTCCTCGAGGAGAAGGTGGCATGGCTCCGCCATGCCGGATGAGGTGTTGTCCGGCTACCACGCCGCTCAAACAGGGGTACACCCCTCTTCCGTCACGCCTATGGCGTTTCCCCCAATGGGGAAGGCTTTCCACCTCATCAGTCACCTTCGGTGGCAGCTTCTCCTCAAGGAGAAGCCTTTTTGGGGGGAATCTTTTCTAATTTTTTGGCGCAAAAGGTCCCGTTCTTCTCAGGAAGAACGGGACCTTTTTACAACAATTCAATAACATCCGCCAGCGTCTTCACCTGGGCGTAGAGCAGGGGCCGGGTGTCTTCGTCGGCCTCGTCCAGGTCGGGGATCAGCACCGGCAGGCAGCCGGCCCGGTGGGCGGAGAGGATGCCCGCCGGGGAGTCCTCCAGGGCCAGGCACGCCCCGGGGTCCAGGCCCAGCTGGGCGGCGCCAAAAAGGTAGATGTCCGGCTCCGGCTTGCCTCTTGGCACCTGGTAGCCGCTGCAAATTTTGGCGAACCGGTGGTAAATGCCCAGGCTGGTCAGATAGTCCCGGATGCGCTCCGGCGGGGAGGAGCTGGTGATGGCGGCGGGAATGCCCCGGGCCTCCAGCTCGTCCAGCCGCTGATAAATGCCGGGCTTGGCCTCCACCCCATGGCGGGCGATGAAATCGTCCATGCCCGCAATCCGCTTTTCCCGGAGCGCCCGGTAGCTGACTCCGGGGCCGAACCACCGGTCCATCAGCGCCTGGCCCTCCATGCCGCCCCGGCTGCGCAGGCACAGAGCCTGCTCCCAGGTCATGGGGCAGCCGTAGAAGCGGGCGGCCTCCATCCAGAACCGGGCGTAGAGCTTCTCGGTGTCCGTCACCACCCCGTCCATGTCGAACAGGACACCCCGAACCTTAGCCAAAGTCATCCAGGGCCAGCTTGAAGGCCCCATAGGCCCCGGCGTCGTTGCCCAGAGAGGCCAGGGCGAATCTGGCGCCGCCCGCTGCGTGGAAGACGTACTTGTGGAACCGGGGCTCGATGCCGTCGATGAGGACCTGGCCCGCCTTGCTGACACCGCCGCCGATGACCACCACCTCCGGGTCCACAGTGGAGCAGACGTTGCCCAGGAACTCGCCCATGTACTCGTAGACCCGGTCCAGAATGGCCAGAGCCGCCCCGTCCCCGGCCTTGCCGCCGTCGAAAATGTCCTTGCAGGAGAGGTTTTCCGCCTGGCGCAGGACGCTGGGGCCGTCGTGGGAAGCCAGGTACTGCTTTGCCAGCCGGACAATGCCGGTGGCGGAGCAGTACTGCTCCACGCAGCCGCGCTTACCGCAGTTGCAGGGGACCGTCTCGTCCCGGTTCAGCACCAGATGGCCAATCTCCGCGCCGGAGCCGTGGGCCCCGTGGAGCAGCCGCCCCTCCACAATGATGCCGCCGCCGACACCGGTGCCCAGGGTCACGAAGACCATGTTCTCCGACCCGCGGCCGCCGCCCTTCCAGAATTCGCCCAGGGCCGCCACGTTGGCATCGTTGCCGGCCTTGACGGGAAAGCCTGTCAGCCGCCCCAGCTCCTCGGCAATGTTGAACACCCCCCAGCCCAGGTTGATGCACTTGTTCACCACGCCCCGGCTGTTGACCGGGCCGGGCACGCCGATGCCCAGACCCAGGATGCTCTCCCGGGGAATCCCCTGCTCCGCCAGATACCCCAGCACAGAGGCGGCAATGTCCGGCAGAATCCGCTGTCCGCCGTTTTCCGTCACCGTGGGAATCTCCCACTTTGCCAGCATCTCGCCGGTTTCGTCAAAATAAGCGATCTTGACGGTGGTGCCGCCCAGATCAATGCCAAAGCCATATTTCATAGGGTTGCCTCCTAATGTTGTTATGACTTCTATTATACATAATTCCCCGAAAAAAGCCAGAGGCAAATGAAAAAATTCCTGCTTTTCCGGGCAGGCGGCGCACCGCTGCAAAAGTGACGAATGAGCTAAAATTATTGCGGCTGCCCCCTTGCGTTTATGGGCAAGTTGCGGTAAAATAAGGATGATACATCCCAACAACTGAAAGGACGTGTTCCAATACATGATCAAAGTCGATATTTCCAATGTCTGGGGCCAGATTGCGCTGCCTGACCTGCTGGCTATGGAGCAGGAGGTTGCCTCCGCCCATGCCACCCTGGCCGACGGCACCGGCGCCGGCAACGATTTTCTGGGCTGGCAGAATCTGCCCGTCCGGGAGGCCACCGAGGAGATTACCCGCATCCAGAGAGCCGCTGCCAAAATCCGCAGCGATTCCGATGTGTTCGTGGTCATCGGCATCGGCGGCTCCTACTTAGGCCCCCGGGCCGCCATCGAGCTGCTCCAGGGCCCCAACCACAACATCGGCAAGGGCAAGGGTAACCCCCAGGTGTTCTTCGCCGGCAACGGCCTGAGCACCCGCCACTTCAATGAGCTGACCAGGCTTTTGGAGGACAAGGACTTCTCCATCGCCATCATCTCCAAATCCGGCACCACCACCGAGCCCGCCATCGCCACCCGGGCCCTGCGCTGGATGCTGGAGCGGAAGTACGGCACCGATGGGGCCAAGGGCCGCATCTACGCCATCACCGACCCCTGCAAGGGGGCCCTGCGCCAGATGGCCACCGAGGAGGGCTGGGAGACCTTCGTCATTCCCCCCAACGTAGGCGGCCGATTCTCCGTGCTGACCCCCGTGGGCCTGCTGCCTCTGGCTGTGGCCGGTGTCAACATCATGGACATGATGAACGGTGCTATGGACGCCAAGGAAAGCTACGACCTGCGCTCCTTCGAAAACCCGGTCTGGCAGTACGCCGCCGTGCGCAACCTCCTGTACCGCAGCGGCAAGGCCATGGAGATTTTCGAATCCTTCGAGCCCGGCTTTAAGATGTTCGGCGGCTGGTGGCAGCAGCTGTTCGGCGAGTCCGAGGGCAAGGACGGCAAGGGCATTTTCCCCGTCACCGCCGAGCTCACCGCCGACCTGCACTCCCTGGGCCAGATGATTCAGCAGGGCGAGCGGAACATTTTCGAAACCATGGTCCGCTTTGACGCTCCCGCCCAGACCTACACCATCGGCTCCGACTGGAAGAACCTGGACGGCCTGAACTACCTGGCCGGCAAGACCCTGGACTTTGTGGACGAGAAGGCATACCTGGGGACCCTGGCCGCCCATGTGGACGGCGGCGTGCCCGTCATCACCATGGACTGCGGCGAGCTGAGCGACCGGAAGGTGGGCGAGATGTTCTACTTCCTGGAGCTGTGCTGCGGCGTTTCCGCCTACATTCTGGGGGTCAACCCCTTTAACCAGCCCGGCGTGGAGCTGTACAAGCGCAATATGTTCCACCTGCTGGGCAAGCCCGGCTACGAAAACTAAACGTTTCTGTCATTGCGAACCAGTCCGCAGACTGGTGTGGCAATCCGTATCCCCCACACAGGGAAAAGAAGAACGGATTGCCACAACCAGTGCTGAGGCACTGGTTTCGCAATGACAATGGTGAAACTTTTGACCCCGACAAAATAAACCTTGCGAAATTCACAAAAAGTAGTTGCAAAATGTTGAGAATGCTGTTAGAATGAGCATAAGCCAATGAATTGGCAAGCAAAGGAGGACATTCCGATGATTCATATTATTATGGGCCTGAAAGGCACCGGCAAGACCAAGAAAATGATCGACGGCATCAACGCCGCAGTGGCGCAGGACCACGGCGATGTTGTGTGCATTGAGTACGGCAGAAAGCTGACCTATGACGTTTCCTACAAGGTGCGTCTGGTGGATTCCAAGGAGTACGGCATCCGCACCCCCGAAATGCTGAAGGGCCTGCTGAGCGGCCTGCACGCCGGCAACTTTGACATCACCCATGTGTTTATCGACAACCTGTACAAGACCATCGGCGCCAGCCTGGCCGCCGCAGAGGAGTTTGTCGCCTGGTGCGCCAAGTTCGCCTCCGACAACAACATGGAAATCACCATCACCATCTCCGACGACCCCGCCAACGCTTCCGAAGAGCTGAAGCGCTTCCTGTAAGCAAGGGACTACATGGCCTACATACACCGCCGCAGGGTATTTCTGCGGCGGTGTTTTTCTGTCCTCCAGCTGTGTTCGCAATAGCACGATTCGTTAACGCCCTTCTCCAATTCACGCAGATTCAAAAGTCGTGCTTCCAGCACTGAACTTCAGGGGGACCCACCTGCTGTACAATCTCACCGCCCGGAAAAAATCGGAACATTTTTTCCGGGCCGGGCGTCGGTTCTATCGAGCCTTGCCAAAGCCCTGCACCGAGGATTCTCAAGGACCCTTCCTTGAGCCGACTCCTTTGGTACTTTCCTGTTCGGTACAGGAAAGTACAGCGTCCCCTCAGCAGGCACCTGCGTTTTCAGCACGTAATATTTCCGCCCGCATTCCGCATCTGCCCCAGTGCCCCCTGTTCCCCTCAACAAAAGGCTTGCAATTGGTCGAATTGTGGGATATAATAGGATTGAGATTATATGATTATAAGGAGAAACCATGTCAAGCAAAGAATTACAAGCGAATAAAATGGGCGTGATGCCCGTTGGGAAGCTGCTGGCCAATATGGCGCTGCCCGTGATTATTTCCATGTTTGTCCAGGCCCTTTACAATGTGGTGGACAGCATTTACGTCTCCCAGGTGTCGGAAAGCGCAGTGACGGCCCTGTCGCTGGCCTTCCCGGTGCAGAATGTCCAGGTGGGCTTTTCCGTGGGCATCGGCGTGGGCATCAACTCCCTGCTGTCGAAAAAGCTGGGCGAGGGGGACCGGGAGGGGGCCAACCGGGCCGCCGGCAACGGTCTGGTGCTGATGCTGATTTCCGTGAGTCTGTTTATGATTTTCGGTGCCTTCTTCACCCGGCCCTATTTTGAAATTCAGTCCGACGTGGCGGAGACCGTGGAGGGCGGCATCCTCTATACCCGCATCTGCACCCTGCTGTCCATCGGAATGTTCGTCCAGATTTTTGCAGAAAAGCTGCTGCAATCCACGGGCCGGACGGTGTACACCATGATTATCCAGGGCACCGGTGCCATTACCAACATCATCCTGGACCCCATTTTCATCCACGGCTGGCTGGGCCTGCCTGCCATGGGCATTGCCGGTGCGGCAGTGGCCACGGTGCTGGGCCAGGCGGTGGGGGCCGGCGTGGGCGTTTACTTCGCCCTGCGCCACAACCCCGAGGTGAAAATCACCCTGGAAAGCCTCGTCCCCCACAAGCCGACCATGAACGCCATCCTGGCCGTGGGCGTGCCCGGCATTGTGATGAACTGCATCGGCGCGGTGATGAATTTCGGCATGAACCAAATCCTCCAGGGCTTTGCGGAAACCGCCACCGGCGTGTTCGGGGTCTACTTCAAGCTCCAGAGCTTCTTCTTCATGCCCCTGTTCGGCATCAACAGCGCCGCCATTTCCATCATCGCCTACAACTACGGCGCCCAGCGGCCGGACCGGATTATGCACACCGTCAAGCTGGCCTGCGGCACGGCGCTGGGCATTATGGCGGCGGGCCTGGTCATCTTCCAGCTGGCACCGGATCTGCTGCTGGGGATGTTCAACCCCTCCCCCATGTTCCTGGAAATCGGCCGGGTGGCCCTGCGGACCATCAGCTGGAGCTTCCCGGCGGCGGCCTTCGGCGTGGTGCTGGGGGCGGTGTTCCAGGCCCTGGGCAACGGGATTTACACCACGGTGGTGTCCCTGTGCCGCCAGCTGTGCGTGCTGCTGCCGGTGGCCTACCTGCTGAGCCTCAGCGGCAACATCCATCTGGTGTGGCTGTCCTTCCTCATCGCCGAGGTCGCCAGCGCCGCCGTCACCGTGTACTACTTCCGGCGGATTTACAAGAAGAAGATTAAGCCCATGCTGGCATAAAATTGGTTTCACGCAGCTTGTCCTTGCGAGCCAGTCCTCTTTCCCGGCGCGGCAATCCGTTTTCCCATGCTTTCCATAGGAAAGCATGGGCGGCGGCCTGAGGTCAGGCCGCCCTACAGTCTTTGCCCCGAAAAAGCACATAAAAAAACCATGTCATCCCGAGCACAGCGAAGGATGACATGGTTTTCATTTTGTGCTTATCGGGTTAGCTCAGCAAAGGCTTCTCCTTGAGGAGAAGCTGTCCCAGGCCTCGCAAGAGGCCTGGGACTGATGAGGTGTTACCCACCTCATCAGCTCTGTGCGCCGCTGGGGCGGCCTGGGGTCAGGCCGCCCTACAAGTCCTTGAGTTTATTTCAGGCTGTACTTTGCCGCATAGCCCTCGTACTGGGAGGCGAACTCCGGGTTCTGAATCCGGGCGGCCCGGAGGGAGGAGTGGGTGTTCATGTCGTGGTGATGAGCGTCCACCACGCAGCCGGCAATGTTGGAGCAGTGGTCGCCGATGCGCTCCAGAGCGGTGAGCAGGTCGGACCAGACGAAGCCGGTTTCGATGCTGCACGCCCCCTGCTGGAGCCGGAGGATGTGGTGGACCCGGAGCTTTTCCTTCAAATCGTCAATGACCTGCTCCAGCGGCTCCACCTGGTAGGCGGCCTGGAGGTTGCCCTCCCGGAAGGCGAAGAAGGACAAATCCACAATGTCCCCCACCGCCCGAATGAGCACGGACAGCTCGTGGCGGGCCCCGTCGGACAGGGTCAGCTTCTTCTCCCGCAGCTCCTCGGCAGCCTCCACCAGATTCAGAGCGTGGTCGCTGATGCGCTCGAAGTCGTTCAGGGATTTTAAGAGCATGGCCGCCTCGTTGCTGTCGGCCTCGCTGATGGCCAGGGCGCTGAGCTTCACCAGGTAGGTGCCCAGGATGTCCTCGTAGTGGTCCGTCCGGCGCTCGTCCCGGCGGACCTTCTCAGCCAGCTCCGGGGTCAGCTCCAGCAGAGAGGCCAGGCCGCTGTGCAGGGCTTCGGCGGCGGTGTCCGCCATTTCCCCGGTGAGGGTCCGGCACCGCTCCAGAGCCATGGGGGGGATGGCCAGCAGGCGCTCGTCCAGCTCAGCCACAGCCTCAGGCTGCTTTTCATCGGGCACCAGCTTGCAGACCAGCTTTTCCAGCAGAGCGCCGGAGGGCAGCAGAAGGGCGGTGCAGATGACGTTGAACAGGGTGTGGCACACGGAGATGCCCAGGTAGGTGGCGCTGTCCCCCAGCACCGCCGGGGAGAATATCCAGGACACAGCCATGAACAGAATCAGGCACACCAGGGTGCCAATGATGTTGAACATCAGATGGACCACAGCCGCCCGCTTGGCGTTCTTGGTGGTGCCCACGCTGGACAGCATGGCGGTGACGCAGGTGCCGATGTTCTGGCCCATGATGATGGGAATGGCGGCGGCGTAGGTCACCTGGCCGGTGGAGGACAGGGCCTGCAAAATGCCCACAGAGGCGGAGGAGGACTGAATGACGGCAGTAAGCACCGCACCGGCCAGCACGCCCAGAATGGGGTTGGTGAACAGCAGGAACATCTGCTGGAACTGGGGCACGTCCTTCAGGCCCTTGACCGCGCCGGACATGGTGTCCATGCCGAACATCAGCGTGGCAAAGCCCAGCAGAATCATGCCGGTGTCCTTTTTGGTGCTGTCCTTGACGAACATATAGTAGATGATGCCGACGAAGGCCAGCACCGGGGTGAATGAGGAGGGCTTCAGCAGCTGGATAATCAGGCTGTCGCCCTCAATGCCGCCCAGGCTCAAAATCCAGGCGGTGACCGTGGTGCCCACGTTGGCGCCCATGATGACGTTGATGGCCTGGCCCAGGGTCAGCAGCCCCGAGTTGACGAAGCCCACCACCATCACCGTGGTGGCGGAGGAGGACTGAATCACGGCGGTGACGGCCAGGCCCGTCAGAAAGCCCATCATCCGCTTGGAGGTGAGCTTGCCCAGCAGGGTCCGCAGGCTGTTGCCCGCCCGGCGCTCCAGGGATTCGCCCATGATGTTCATGCCGAACAAGAACAGGCACAGGCCCCCGAGCATGGTGAGTATGTCGAAAATATCCATAGCATTCTACCTCTTACATTATATTTACATTTTCTGCCGTTTTCATTTTATCATGCCCAAATCAAATCTATAACAGGGTTTTTGTAAAATCTATGTAAAGCGGCCGCCTTCTGCCATGTTATTGCGGAAACGCCACCGTCACGGTGGTCCCCACGTTCAGCTCGCTTTCCAGCTTCACCTCCGCCCCCAGAATGGCGGCGGCGTGCTTGACGATGCTCAGCCCCAGGCCGGTGCCGCCGATTTCCCGGGAGTGGCTCTTGTCCACCCGGTAAAACCGCTCGAACACCCGCTCCCGGTCGGCCTCGGGGATGCCGATGCCTCGGTCCTCCACCGTCAGGATGGCCCTGTGGTCCCGGCTCTCCACCCGCAGCCGCACCAGGCCCTCCGGGCGGCTGTATTTCACGGCGTTTTCCGCCAGGTTGAACACAATGGCCGACACCAGCTGGGGAATGGCGGTGATGAGGGTCTTTTCCCCCTGAATTTCCAGCCGGACCTGGCCCAGCTCCGCCGGGCCGGTGAGCTCCGCCGCCGTCTGGCGAACCACTGCAAACAGGTCCAGCTCGCTCCGCTGCAAATCCAGCGTTCCCTCGTCCATGCCGGACAGCCGCAGGGTATCCTCCACCAGGGCCAGCAGCCGCCGGGCCTGGGCGTAGATTTTCTCCGAAAAGCCGGGGATATCCTGAGGCGGGGTCATGCCGGACTTCATCAGCTCCGAATAGCCCAGAATGGCGTGGAGGGGGGTTTTCAGCTCGTGGGACACATTGGCGGTGAACTCCCGCCGCAGGGCCTCGGCCCGCTGCTTCTGGGTCACGTCGAACAGCAGCAGCACCACGCCGAAGACAGCGCCCTCAGACCGGACGGGGCTGGCCGCCGCAAGATAGGTCCCCTCTCCCAGCTCCAGGGTCCGCTCCCCCTTTTCCCCGGCCAGGGCCTGCTCCACCAGCCGGGCAATGGCCTCCTGGCGGTTGGCCACGGCGAAATCCGCCCCCAGGCAGTTTTCCGTCACATCCAGCAGCCGGGCGGCGGCGGGATTGATGGACAGAATGGTCCCCTGGGCGTTCAGCAGCACCAGGCCCTCGCTTAAGGACCGGGTGACGGTGTTGAATTCCTTCTGCCGCCGCTTCAGCTCCTGCTTCTGGCCCCGAATCTGGGCCTGCTGGTCCTCCAGCCGCCGGAGCAGGGGGGTGATTTCCTCATAGACCTGGCCGGACAATGGGTCCTCCAGGTCCAAATCGTTGATGGGCTGGACCACGCTTCTGGCCAGCCGCCGGGACAGCAGCATAATCAGCAGCCCCGCCGCCATGAGAATCACCACCATGTACTGCCCCATGTCCAGCGCCAGGGACAGGGCCGAGGCCTGGCTCACCGCCAGCCGCAGCACCGTCCCGTCGGACAGCCGCTGTGCGGCGTAGACATACCGCTCCAGCAGGGTGTCGGAATAGCGCACGCTCTGGCCGAAGCCCTGGTCCATGGCCTGGGCCACCTCCCGGCGGGCCTGGTGGCTGGGCATGGTGCCCTCGTCGGTCCGGTTGTCAAACAGCACCGACCCGTCGGCGGCAATCCAGGTGATGCGGAAGCTGGGGTCCAGGGTGTTCAGGGCCTCCAGGCCCTGATTTTCCAGCACGTGGGCCGCCAGGGCCGTTTCCGTCCGCAGCTGCTCGGTCTGCATCTGGGTAAACCGGCGGTGGACCGCCCCCATGACCAGGGCCATGGTCACCAGCAGCACCGTCAGGGCCACCAGGAAGATGGAGCGGAATATCCTCTTGGTCACAGCCGCTCCTCCATCCGGTAGCCCACGCCCCGCACCGTGCGGATGTAGCTCCCGCAGGCACCCAGCTTGGTCCGCAGGGTGCCGATATGGACGTCCACTGTCCGGGTCTCCCCGGCGTAGTCGGTGTTCCAGATGCGGTGGAGCAGCTGGTCCCGGGAAAAGACCCGGCCGGGATGCTCCATAAACAGCTGCAGCAGCTCAAATTCCTTCAGCGTCAGCTCCACCGGCTCCCCGTCGGCCCGGACAATGTGGGACACGGGGTCCACGCTGAGGCCGCCGATTACCAGAGCGTCCCCCTTCCCGGGGGCCGTCCGGCGCAGCACCGCCCGGACCCGGGACACCATTTCCATCATGCCGAAGGGCTTGGCCAGATAGTCGTCCGCCCCCAGGTCCAGGCCCTTGATTTTGTCGTACTCCGTGCCCTTGGCCGAGGCCAGAATCACGGGGATGGCCGCCGTGGCCGGGGCGGCCCGGAGATTTTTCAGAATTTCAATGCCGTCCATACCCCCGGGCAGCATGATGTCCAGCAAAATCAGCCGGGGGGTGGTGCTCTCCAGCGCCTCCATCAGCCCCGCCCCATCGGCAAAGCCCTGGGCCTCAAAATCCGATGACCGCAGCACATACAGCATCAGCTCCCGGATGCTGTCGTCATCCTCCACGCAAAAAATCATTACAAATCCCCCAATCACATGGTAGTTCTTTACTAAAATTTTACGACAAATCCGTAAGATTTACAAGAGGCCAAATGTAAAATCCATGTAAAACGCAGCTGCCCCGCCACCGCGCCCCCCAAAAAAGCCGCCCCCGCCGCCCAAACGCCCCGAATTTCCCCAAAAGCAAAGCGGCAGCCCAAAGGCTGCCGCTTTCGTCCGTGTTACTGAATCCCCTGCTCGTAGGCCTCGATCATTTTCTTGAACGTGTGTCCCGTACGACTTTCGGAGCTTGATCGTCTTTTCAGCTTCTCCAAATACTTTTCACAGGTCTCACCGGTGAAGATTTTGATGTCAAGCCGCAGAGAACCGTCATCCCCTGGCGTTAAGAAGATTTTGTCGATAAAGGTATCAATAAACTCCTTGGTGATCTCGCCATTGGCACAATCCCGTTCGGCATCCCGAAGTACCCGACGAATACGCTCCATATTGGTACGAAATTCTTCGCTGGATTCCTGCTGCTCCCGCAGTTCGGCAAGCTCTTGCTCAGCTGCCTTGATTTCAGCATTGCAGTCAGCGGTCATGGTTTTGAAGTCAGCAGCAGAAATACTGTCGAGCGCAACCAGTTCCAACAGCTTGCTTTTCTTTTTCAATGCAAGCTCAATGGTTGCCTGTGCAGCCTCAATCTTCTTCTCAATGCTGCCATCAGATACCAAACTGCGGTACATCTGCTCATATTCCGCAAGCATGGCGGCAGAGGCATCCTTTGTATCACGGAACACCTCGAAGAGCAGCGGCTTGATTTCTGCCTCATAGACAGGGAACGATGCACAGGAGTCTTTGCCGTTATTGATCTTACCGGAGCAGACCCACTTGGAGTTCTTGTTGCCTTGTTTGTCCTTGGATTCACGGCGATAATAAGCTGTGCCGCAATGGGTACAAAACAGCTTGCCCGTGAGAAGATTTGCGTGATTGCAGATACCCTGCCGATTCTTTACATCTTCGCTTCTGCGGCGCAGTACGGCGTTTGCGGCATCCCACAATTCCTCAGAAACGATGGCAGGAACGATCTCACCGGTTTCGTCCTTGAACATGACCCATTCCTCCGGCGGGAGGAATTTTTGCTTCTTGGTGAACATATCAACGACCTTGACTTTATTGCCCACATAATAGCCTTTGTATTTTGGGTTGGAAATCATATTTGCCATGGTGGAATGGGCAATTTTTTTGCCATTAAGATTGCGGTAGCCTTTCTCCCAGAAGATTGTTTCAATCTGTTTCATGGAATACTCGTCGGTAGCATAGAGTTCAAACAACTCTCCAACCATGGGGGCTTGTTCCTCGTCAATGACAAGACGTTTGTTGTCCTTGCGATAACCGAACAGACGGCTGTTGCCAAGCACTACATTCTGCTTGATAGCCTGCTGGTGTCCGAATTTCACACGGGAGGACAGCTTGCGAAGCTCATCCTGGGCGATAGAGGACATGATGGAAAGGCGAAGCTCGGAGTCCTCATCAAAGGTGTTGATGTTGTCGTTCTGGAAAAAAACACCGACTCCCGCATTCAGCAGTTGTCTGGTATACTGAATGGAGTCCAGCGTATTACGGGCAAATCGGGAGATCTCTTTGGTGATGATAAGATCAAATTTGTCCTCCGCTGCTTCCTCTACCATACGGTTGAAGTTTTCACGCTTCTTGGTAGAAATACCGGACAGACCTTCATCAATATAACCGGGTACAAATGTCCATGCAGCATTACGCTTGATGAAATCCTCATAATAGGCAATCTGATTGCCAAGCGAATTCAGCTGTTCATCCGATTCAGATGAAACACGGGCATAATAAGTAACTCGCAATGGAATATCATAAATAGATTTCATGCGAAGCTCAAGTCTTACAGAATGAATATCCATAAACGCTCCTTTCGAAAGTTCGTTGTATCATCATCTATATTTATTATATCAGCAATTTGTGAACTTTTCAAGTGCTGTCGAAAAATTACATAAATTGTTGGAGCGGCAACCGAATATGACGATTGCCGCTCCTATACCTGTTATCTTATCAAGGAAGTCCGATTCTTGATACGGATACGCATCTTATTACGCTGTTCCTCCGTAATCAGGCCCTTCGCAAATAAGGTGTCATTATAATAAGTCAGCCAAAGCTGTTCAATGACAGCCTGCTTCTTTTGCTCAGTCATACCGGTTTTCATTTCCTTGGTTTCTACCATAGAATTCCTCCTGTTTCCTAAATTTAGTATTCGCTCATTTTTCGGGATTTATGCGCTTTTGCTGGATGCTTCCACGCTTGGTGTACTCCCGAATGATCTCCGGCGGGATACGGTCAAGAATTGCCGTTACCCGTTCATAATCGCTTTGTAACCTTGCTTCCTGCAGCTTTTTAAGGGTGCTTTGCTTCTGGCTTTCTTCCAGAGCATCAGCCAGGTCAGCGTTTTTCTTCTCCAATGCTTTCTGCTTGCCGCTGGCTGTCTTGAAGAACTTCTCATACTTCTTCATCTGCGTTTCCATAGCGGCAACGTCGGGGATATATTTATCAAGAAACGCAACGACCTGTGCTACCTTATCCTTGTAGTTGGTGAACTTCACGTCAGAGAGCATTTCTTCCAACTTGTCGTGCTGCTTGGTGAGCCTTGCAGCTTCGTCAGCTTGCCGTCGGTCATTATCATTTCAACGACCTCGCTGCGCTCATAGGAATCGCCGCCGATAAGCAAATCCACCAGATACTCCGTGTAATCGAGGTTGTGGCAGGCTTGTACAAAACAGTCGTGATGCTCGTCCTCCGGCGCTCTCGGCGCATACAGCACTTTCCACTCCTGCAAGAGCTTCATATACGCCAAGAGCGCAGAAAAGCACAGCTTCTCATTTTCTCTGAGTCGCTGTGCTTCCGTTTTCTTATTCAGTTTTTCCTCCATTTCCTTGGTGGGCGGCTTGTCCGGTGATATGCGTAATCATACGCCAGCTTTTGCGCCGCCTCATACATTGGAAGATCGTATAGCCTTGCAACGAGATTGATAACGTCCCCGTGCTCGCCGCAGGCAAAGCAATGGTAGTGGTCATCGTACACATTCATGCTCGGATGCCTGTCATTGTGAAACGGGCATAACGCTTTCCTGTATCGGTTGACATCAATACCATACCGTTCTGCCGCCTCTCTTGTGTTGATGCTTGTTTTTACGATTTCAAAAATTGTCATTGGCATTTCTCCTTTCGAATTTTTCTGACAAATTTTCTTTTGTCACCTCAATATACGCAAGAAAAGTCTTAGACCGTAAAAATCAGGCACTTCCGCAAGAATGCAAAAAGCCCTCCTGCTTTTCTTGCAAAAATGCAAGTGCAGAAAGGCAATGCAATATGTTTTTCACATGAATAGGTGAATGAAAAGTGAATTTTCACTCAAACCTATTGAAAAGCATGAAAATATGAGTATAATATAAGTAAGCAATGATGGAGGTGCCGTTTATGCAGTATGAAAGTGAACGCATTGAATATAAATCTCAGATGATCGATGATATCTATAAGGAGGTCATCGCTTTTGCCAATACCGACGGAGGTATCATTTACCTTGGCATTGATGACAAGGGGAATCTGACCGGTATTGAAAACGTGGATGAAACCTATACCCGTCTGACTAACGGCATCCGTGATGCGATTGCACCCGATGTCACCATGTTCGTGCGGTATGTCCTCCAGGATAATAAAGTCATTCAGATCGAGGTCGGCGAAGGAAGCTTCAAACCCTACTATCTGAAAGCTAAGGGTATGAAGCCCACCGGCGTTTACGTCCGTCAGGGTGCGTCCAGCGTACAGGCGTCTCCCGAGCAGATCCGTCAGATGATTAAGGAGTCGGACGGCGATACTTTTGAGGAAGCCCGCTGCCTTGAGCAGGATTTGACCTTTGATGCCGCCGGAACAGCTTTCAAACGCTACGGTGTTGAGTTTTCCGTAGAAAAATACCGTGCTCTCGGCATCACGCAGAACGATATTTATACCAACCTTGCTTTGCTGCTTTCCGATCAGTGTCTTCACACAACGAAGATCGCAGTATTCAACGATGAGTCTTGCACGGAGTTCCGGGACAGCAAGGAGTTCGGCGGTTCCGTTTTCAAGCAGTTTGAGGATTCGGTTAATTATTTGGCGCTCTGCAACAAGACCATTTCCACCATCAAGGGCGTCATCCGCACGGACAAACAGGACTACCCCGAAGAAGCCATCCGCGAAGCTTTGCTCAACGCTCTTGTTCACCGTGATTATAGTTTCAGCGGCAGTATTATTATCAACGTCAACGACAGCAAGATGGAATTTATCTCTCTCGGCGGACTATTGCCCGGCCTTTCTACTGAGGATATCCGCATCGGTGTTTCTCAGCCGAGAAACAAGAAGCTGGCAGAAGTGTTCCACCGCCTGCGGCTGATCGAAAGCTACGGCACCGGCATCCGCCGCATTTTCAAGCTGTACGAAAACTGCGCTATTCAGCCTCGTATTGAGGTAACGGCGAACGCATTCAAAATCGTACTGCCTAATATGAATGCCAGCGGTGTTGCTTTTGATTCCGCATCGGAGACCAACGAAAAATCACCTGCCGCCATTACACCGCAGATGAAAGCTGTGATCGATTATCTGACTGAGTACGGCGAGATGACCGACGAGGATTTGCAGGAGCTCTTGAATATCAAGAAGACGAGAGCCTACTTGCTCGCTCGCCAGATGAATGAAAACGAGTTGATCGAGATCGTCGGCAGAGGCGCAGGCAAGAAATATAAATTGAAGTGAGGGGCGGAAAATGGCTATCAGCAAAAAGCTCGAAATCATATATCACAACGGGCAGCCGGATGGCATCCGTTCTATCCGTCGCCATCTGTCCACAATGACAACGTACATTATTCCTCGCCCTTTACTTTCAGAGGCTAAGAAATTGTCGGGAATCAATCGCCCCGGTATCTATTATCTGATCAGCGAAAACGATGACAATAAAATTGCGCAGATATATGTTGGGCAGACCCGAAATGGTGTCAGCAGGCTCGATGACCACAATCGTTCAAAGGACTTTTGGAACAAAGCGATTATGTTCCTTGCTGATAATAAGACGTTTTCACTTGATATGATCAGCGGTCTTGAAGCTTTTGCAATCAGCAAAGCAATCGAAGCAAAGCGTTATGAAGTGGAAAACACAGTTAATCCCAAGTATGAGATTGACGAATATGATCTGCCCTTGATTGAAGAAGTGTATGAAGAAATCAAATTCATCATGGCAACACAGGGCTACAAAATGGAGAACTCAAAAGCAACTATAAATGAAGCCGATATGCTGCATACCACTCGAAACGGTGTGCATGGGCTTGGTGTGTACGATGGCGAAAAATTTGAAGTGCTTGAAGGTTCTGAAATTGATATGAGCCGGAAATGTCATTCCGACACGATTGAAAAGCAGCGTCAGACCGCGCTTCAAAACGGCAATATAGTCCGCAATGGTGATAAATATATTCTGAATGTTTCCGTCCCGTTTACATCCCCGAGCTCTGCCGGAATGTTTGTGCTTGGCGGCAGTATCAATGGTTGGGTTGAATGGAAAGGCAAGGACGGCAAAACTTTGGATGAGCTGTTCAGAAAATAAATACGGAGAGGTAAGCAATACTTTCCCGCAGGCAGGAGGTGTAATCGATGAGCAATGAACATGAATATCTTCCCGGTAGCATCCGCGATCGGATACAGGATCTGATGAAAGAGCGCAAAATCACACAGGCGGAGCTTGCTGTGAAAATCAGCATGACCGAGAGCGCGCTCAGCCGTTTCGTCAGCGGCAAGACCGAGAAGGGACAGAAAAAGCTGAACCGCAAAATCACAGCCGAACAGGTCGGTGAAGCGGTTGCGCAATCTGTGGCGCATCTGCCGGGTGTCGATACAGAAGCGGTCAAGCAGATGTTTCTGGCGATGACCGGCACGGTACAAAATAATGAACAGGACATCGATGGCCAATGAAAAACTCTGCGCACTGGCGCAGAAGGGCGACATCGATGCGCAGAACAAGCTGATCGAAAATAATCTCGGCATCATTAATGGGATCGCCAAAAAAGGATTCGCACAATTTGGACTTGCCGAAGGAACTCTTGGCATTGATTATGACGACCTCGTGCAGGAAGGCTGCATCGGTCTGTGGAAGTGCGTGGAAAAATTCGATGCCGGTAAGGGCAACAAGTTTATGACCTATGCGACGCCGTCGATAGAAAACACGATGGTTGATTTGATTCGGTCACAGTTTGCAACCTTTGAATCAAAGCTCACCGGCAAAGATGAGTTTGCCATGACCCGCGTAAATCTGGATGACATTATTGATGGCGAAGATAAAATGCTTTTGGCTGAAGTCGTCGCAGATCCTTACGCCAAGTCACCTGCACAAATTGTAATCGAAGAAGAAACACGGGAAGAACTTCATGCGGCACTTAGGGCGCTTACGGATAGAGAACGAAATTATCTGCTGTATCGATTTGGGTTTGAAGATGACATTGAGCATCCTCTGATTGCAACGGCAGCGCACTTCCACCTCAGCGAGAGCCGAGCAAAGTCCATAGAGAAGCTCGCACTGGATAATGTGTGGTTGGAACTGCCGTGGTGGTATGAACAACATCGAACTTTTCTGCTTGCATCCATCATAGAAGCATGGCTTGCCGTTGAGAAAAAGATCGACGAGTTGATCGGCGAAAGCGATAACGGGAGCTGATCGATGCGGCGGGTTTTATATACCATTGGCTCCCCCGTTGGCACAGGAAATTTTCCGCTTTGCTGAAAATCTCCAATGCCAACTACACCCGAACAGTCGGATTTTGCTCATTGCAAATCCTTCACTTTTGTTGCCCGTGTGGCTACAAAATCCGCCTGTTCTGCTGCCGCCGGAAACTGTCTGCCCGGTACGGTGACAGCCCCTTTCCAGCGTCAGCGGTCGCCAAAGGTATAACACACTAGACTTTGCTGAGCAAAATCGTGTGCCAGCAGGGCGCCTCTTGCCCCTATTGGAAACCCAGAGCCAAAGGGATTGCATCCCTCTGGACACTTGCAATTTTCTGTGCATGGCGGTACCCAAACTGAAAAAATGCAGTTTGACACCGATGCTCAGAAAATACAAAAGGAAGCCCATTCGCTTATTGCGATAAGCACAGAACTTCCTTTTGATGCAGAAAATCTGAAAGGCGAAAATGAAATTTTCGGATTTTCCGCAGCTGCTGCGGCAGCGGTTTTACCATCGTTAGATGGTTTCAATTTGCGCAAAGAACTTCCGATAGTTTTTATTATCGGGAAACAGGAGGTCAACGTTTATGTTACCTGAAGAAAAGGCAAGAGTGAAGATAGACAAGCAATTATCCGATGCAGGATGGGACATTGTTGCTCGTGATGAGTATGTTCCTTTCAATGCTTCTGCGGTTAAAGAAGCGTTAATGCAAGGAAATAAAGAAAGCGATTATCTGCTTTTTGTTGATGATAAGGCGATAGCTGTTGTAGAAGCCAAAGCCGAGGATAATTCTCTCGGTGATGTCGTTGCGCAACAAGCGGAATGGTATTCACAAAATTCTCAGAATTGGGTAGGCTTATGGTGTCCCAACCAAATTCCTTTTGTTTATCTCGCTAACGGGAATAAAATATATTTTAAAAATATGCTTGACCCCGAGAGTGAGTATATTGAACTTGCGGAAATGCACTCACCTAAGAAAATGTTGCAAATGCTTGGCAAAAAGTCGGAATACGGAGCATTGCCGAGAATTGAAAAAAGAGGACTTCGTGATTGCCAGTATGATGCAGAAGTAAACCTCGAAGCATCATTGAAGGCAGGCAACAAGAAGGCGCTTGCCATTCTTGCAACCGGTTCGGGCAAGACCTACCTTGCTTGCCTTGCTTCGTACCGCCTATTAAACTATACACCTACCAAGCGTGTTCTTTTCCTTGTTGATAGAAACAATCTTGCCCGCCAAACCGAAACCGAGTTTAGCTTGTTTGATCGGACGGAAAAGCAAAAGCCGATGAACGAGCTTTATAAAATAAATCGTCTTACGAAACCCGAAGATATCCAGGGCGACATCATTATTTCCACAATTCAAAAACTGTTTGCTGTTCTTACGGGCCAAGCCATTTCCGACGATGACGAAGATAAAGAGGACGAGAAAAGCGGCCTGAAGGATGTTGTTAAAAACGAACCCGCTATCGTGCTGGATGACAACTTGAAGTTACCGCCCGATTATTTCCAGTTTATTGTTGTCGATGAGTGCCATCGTTCCATTTATGGCAAATGGAAAGCGGTTCTTGATTACTTCAAGGGTGCAAAGGTGCTTGGTTTGACTGCAACGCCTACACCCGAAGCCTATGCCTATTTCAACAAGAATATTGTTGAGGAATATACCTATGACGATTCCGTCGTTGATGGTGTAAATGTCCCTGCCCGTGTATATAGAATCATTACGGAGGCAACTGTTCACGGTGGGACAATCGAACAGGGCGAAACGGTAACGGATGTTAATCGTGCCGGAGAAACGGTTGATACTTATACAGCACAAACCCGCATTGATTATGCACCGAACCAGTTAGACCGCTCGGTAATCAACCCTAATCAAATCGAAGCTGTCATAAAGTCCTATATGGAAGCGATTTATACTGACCTTTACCCCGAGAGAGAAGAAAAGTGGCAGTATATACCCAAAACACTTATTTTCGCCAAAGATGATAATCACGCGACAAAGATTGTTGAGATTGTAAAGAAAGTTTTTGCTGAGAAGTTTGCAAGTGGAGAAGTTCCGGAGAACTTCGTTCAAAAAATTACTTACTCTGCCGGCGATTCCAATGCGCTTATTCGTGAATTGCGTACAGAAAAGGATTTTAGAATTGCAGTTACTGTTACACTTGTCGCTACGGGCACGGATGTAAAGCCACTTGAAGTCGTTTTGTTTATGAACGACGTCAAATCCGAGGTTTTATATACCCAGATGAAAGGCAGAGGTTGTAGAACTCTTAATGAAGATAAGTTAAGAGAAGTGACGCCTAACACCGATAATAAAAACTGTTTCTACATTGTGGATGCAGTCGGTGTCACAGAATCCGACAAGCATATTCCGCAACCCGGCAAGGGTGGAGAACCACGTCAAAAACCACTTCGCTTGGATCAGCTCCTTGAAAGACTTTCGCACGGCCAAGTATCCGATGAAAATCTTGCTCTGCTCCGTGATTACTGCGCTACGATACAAAAGCGGTATGAGGATCATCCTCTGTTTGAGCGACATTTGGATGCGTTTACGAACGATTACGGCTTCTCGCCGCGAGCATTAGCCAACAATATCAATCAGGCGCTTTCGCAGAACACCCTTCCACCTTATGTTGATATTTCGGAGGACAATACCGTTCGTAAGAGCCTAATTTTCTGCTTGATGGGAAATCTTCCGGCAAGGAAGAAACTGATGGAACTTCTTCGGGGATATTATGCAGTAACACCGGAAAAAGAGGACGAGATTATTTACAAGGGTTTCTCCAAGGAAACAGCGAAAAGCTTTATCGCAAACTTTGAGAAGTATTTGAATGATAATGCGGATAAAATTGAAGCGCTGAGAATTATCTATAATTCCGAAGATACCGTGATTACATACTCAATGCTTACTGATTTGCAAACAAAGCTTATTGCAGAAAACGGGCAGTTTACGCCGTATTACATCTGGAAAAACTATAAGATTCTTGATAACGACGGCAATGTTGAGGAACTGGACACAAAGCAAAACATCAAGGCTTTGACCCACCTTATCCAGCTTGTCCGCTATGCTTATCATAAAAACAACAAGCTCGTTAGTCTGATTAAAGGTTACGCCCAAAGGTTCAACCTTTACTGTGGACAGGCTCAGCGCGAGCTGACCGAAGATCAAAAGGAAATAATGAAGCAAATAGCGGATTATATCATTGAAGAAGGTTCAATCAGCTCCAACGAATTAAATTCTTTTGATACGGATTTGTGGCGTAGAGCAATGAAAAGCTTCGGCGCTCCTGCTCTCGCACAGGAAATCATCAAACTTTCAAAAATCATATTAAAGGCGGCATAACATTATGGCTGACATTCAAAAAAGCGAAGCAACATTGGTAAAAAAGGTTTGGGATATAGCAAATGTCCTTGCAGCTGCCGGTGTTGGATTTACCGATTATATAACACAGCTGACCTACATCCTATTCCTTAAGATGGATGCGGAAAAAGAGGAGTTGGGGCTTGGTAGCACCATTCCAGAAGGCTACAAGTGGAAAGATATTGTTGATCTCAACGGCGATGACCTCATCGACAAATACGAGGAGGTTCTCAAGGAGCTTTCAAAAGATGATGGCCTTATCGGCACAATCTTTACCAAAGCCTCTAACAAGATTAACAGCCCTGTTCATCTTGCTAAGGTGTTTCAGATGGTTGGTAACGAAAACTGGTATATGATGGAGGGCGATTTCAAGGGTGCGATTTATGAATCCATCCTTGAAAAGAACGGCCAGGATAAAAAGAGTGGTGCCGGTCAATACTTTACTCCCCGTGCGCTCATAAAAGCAATGGTTGAAGTTACCGATCCCAAAATCACAGAAACAGTGGCAGATCCTGCTTGTGGTACGGGTGGATTCTTATTAGCCGCCTTTGAGCATATGAAGCCGCAAAGCAAGGAAATTGCGAAGCAGAACTTCCTTAAAAACAATGCTTTGTTCGGCGCAGACAATACAGCGCTGGTTGTTACCCTTGCATCTATGAATCTGTATTTGCACGATATCGGCACCGGAAAAAGCCCTATCGTCTGCCAAGACTCGTTGCTTGATACATCCGAAAAAATGTATGATGTAATTCTTGCAAATCCGCCTTTTGGCACAAGACCGCAAGGCAGTGTGGCAGTGGATAGCGCACGACCGGAGTTTATTAAAACATCCGATAATCAGGTTAACTTCTTGCAGCATATTATGTCCATCGTTAAAACCGGCGGTCGTGTTGCGGTTGTTCTCCCCGACAATGTGCTTACTGACGGTAATGCAACCGCAAAAGTCCGCGAAAAACTATTAGCCGATTTTAACCTTCATACAATTCTCCGCTTGCCTACAGGCATTTTCTATGCCAACGGTGTTAAGACAAATGTCCTGTTCTTTGAGAAAGGCAAACCGACCGCAGATATTTGGGTTTACGATTACAGAACGGGCGTTAAGCATACAATGGCAACAAAACCGATGACTCGTGCCGACCTCGATGATTTTGTTGCGTGCTATTGTTCCGGTCATTTGGAGGATAGAAAAGAAACGTATTCCGAAGAAAATCCCAATGGCAGATGGAGAAAATTCAGCAAAGAGGATGTTTATTCCCGTGACCAATTAAAGCTTGATTTCAAGTGGATGGATTTGTCTGAAAAGGATGACCGTACAATTTCGGAGCTTCTTGCTGAAATGCAGGAAAAATCTGCCGCTATTGGCGATGCTGTTTCCAAACTCCAAGAACTTCTCGGGGGCATTGATTTATGATTGACACAAAAGCATTACGAGAAAAAGTGCTTGACCTTGCCATTAGGGGTAAACTTGTTCCACAAGATCCGAATGATGAGCCGGCATCTGTTTTGCTCGAAAGAATCCGAGAGCAAAAACAGCAGATGGTCAAAAAAGGCAAGCTTAAAGCCAAAGACATAAAAAACGATACTGTCATCTTAAAGGGTGATGATAATTTACATTATGAGAAGTT
>JAUNPV010000015.1 GCA_030536515.1 Eubacteriales bacterium | reverse complement strand
CTCCCCGCAAGGGGGACGCCGCATCCGTAAGCCGCTGAAGCGGCAACGGCTGCGCAGCCCCCGGGGGAAGGTATTTTGCTTCGCCGGGGCCACTCTATCATCGGACCCGCTGGCAGCCTTTTCCCATTATCGCTTGCCGCCTTTCTTCTCAGAAAAGGTCTTGACTTTCTCAAAAAAATGTGCTAAATTCTCTATATTAAAGGCAGCGACGAAGATATGCGTTTCCGGAAAGATTCCCAGAGAGGGGCCTGATTGCTGAAATGGCCCTGTACCCCTGCCGGGGCCGCCACCACTTCCGAGCCGTATGTGCGGAAATGCCATGCCGGGTGCGCCCGTTACTGCGTCAATGAGTGGCGGCCACAGACCGCAACCAGGGTGGAACCGTGGAATACTTTGTATCCCACCCCTGATTTTTCAGGGGTGGGATATTTTTATTGTGTAAACACAAAAATGAAAATTGATACCCTACCCCCAATATTTAAGGAGGGATATTTATGTCCGAAGAAAATCTGTACACCTTTGAAAACCCCGAATACCGCAAAACCTTCTGGCACACCAGCTCCCATGTGATGGCCCAGGCCGTCAAGCGGCTGTGGCCCGAGGTCCAGCTCGCCATCGGCCCCGCCATTGACGAGGGCTGGTACTACGACTTTGACGCTCCCTTCACCTTCACCCCCGACCATCTGACCCAGATTGAGGCGGAGATGAAGAAGATTATCAAGGAGCGCATCCGCATCGAGCGCAGCGAAAAGCCCCGGGCCGAGGCCATTGCCTACATGGAGGAAAAGAACGAGCCCTACAAGGTGGAGCTCATCCAGGACCTGCCTGAGGATGCCGTCATCTCCTTCTACACCCAGGGGGACTTCACCGACCTGTGCGCCGGTCCCCACCTGGACCACACCGGCCGCCTGCGCCACAACGGCTTCAAGCTCACCCGGGCCTGCGGCGCCTACTGGCGGGGGGATTCCAGCCGGAAGATGCTCCAGCGGATTTACGGCATCGGCTTCCCCACCAAGGACGAGCTGGAGGAGTACCTGAAGCGCCAGGAGGAGGCCCTGAAGCGGGACCACAACAAGCTGGGCCGGGAGCTGGAATTCTTCACCACCGTCGAGTGCATCGGCCAGGGCCTGCCCATTCTGCTGCCCAAGGGTGCCCGGGTCATCCAGAAGCTCCAGCGCTGGGTGGAGGACGAGGAGCAGAAGCGGGGCTACCTTCTGACCAAGACCCCCCTGATGGCCAAGTCCGATTTGTATAAGATTTCCGGCCACTGGGACCACTACCTGGACGGAATGTTCGTCCTGGGGGACCCCCACGACGAGACCAAGGAGTGCTTCGCCCTGCGGCCCATGACCTGCCCGTTCCAGTACCAGGTGTTCCTGAACCGGGCCCGGAGCTACCGGGACCTGCCCATGCGCTTAGGTGAGACCTCCACCCTGTTCCGCAACGAGGACTCCGGCGAAATGCACGGCCTGATTCGTGTCCGCCAGTTCACCATTTCCGAGGGCCACCTGATTCTCCGCCCGGACCAGCTGGAGGAGGAGTTCAAGGGCTGCCTGGAGCTGGCAAAATACTGCCTGGACACCGTGGGTATGCTGGAAAACTGCACCTTCCGCTTCTCCCAGTGGGACCCCGCCAACCCCAAGAACAAGTACGAGGGCACTAAGGAGCAGTGGGAAACTGCCCAGGCCACCATGCAGCAGATTCTGGACGATTTGGGTGTGGAGTATTCCATTGGCATCGACGAGGCAGCCTTCTACGGCCCCAAGCTGGACATCCAGTACAAGAACGTCTTCGGCAAAGAGGACACCATCGTCACCATCCAGATTGATATGCTGCTGGCCCAGAAGTTCGGCATGGAGTACACCGATGCCGACGGCCAGAAAAAGACCCCCTATATCATCCACCGCACCAGCCTCGGCTGCTACGAGCGGACCCTGGCCTACCTGATTGAAAAGTACGCCGGCGCTCTGCCCCTGTGGATGATGCCCACCCAGGTCCGGGTGCTGCCCATCACCGACCGGACCCACGAGTACGCAAACGAGCTGGTCAAAAAGCTGGAGGCCGTCGGCATCACCGCCGAGGCCGACTGCCGCTCCGAAAAGCTGGGCTACAAGATTCGGGAGGCCCAGATGCAGAAGATTCCCTATATGCTGGTGGTGGGCGACCGTGACATGGAAAACGGCACGGTTTCCGTCCGCACCCGCAAGGGCGACGACCTGGGTGCCATGACCCCCGACGCCTTCACCGCCAAGTGCCTCATGGAGATTGCCTCCAAGTCCAAGGAAGTGTAACCCCTCCGCCCGCCTCCCGGACGTGCCGCCATGCACCCCACCGTAGAGCACGGATTCATCCGTGCCGCTTCACACACCCCCAAATCATGCGTAGGAACAGCCCTCCCGGCTGTCCGCTCCGCCGTATACCCCCACCCCGTAGGGAACGGATTCATCCGTTCCGCTTCACACCACCCCCAACCATGCGTAGGGACAGCCCTCGCGGCTGTCCACTCCCCCCTTCCCTGACGGGAAGGGGGTTTTCCCATTATCCCCAACGCACCGTAGGGCGGCGTGCCCTCACGCCGCCGCTGGCTACGTCAACCGAAAAGTCCCGGCGGCGGCGCAATACCTTCCCCCGGGGGGGAAGGTGGATTGCCCGAAGGGCAAGACGGATGAGGAATGCGGGCGGTAACCTTATGTGCGGTACAGGTTCGTGCTCCCACCATGCACCGTAGGGCGGCCTGCCCCCAGGCCGCCGCTGGCTCCGTCAACCGAAAAGTCCCGGCGACGCACCCCTTGGCTTGCCCAAAGGGCAAGACGGATGAGGAATGCGGGCGGCAAGGTCGGATGACAGAAACGTCCGTGCCTGCAAAAGGTCAAATCTGCCCACCAGCAAGCACGAACCGTTACAACAGTTAAGGTTATCTCCCGCATTCCTCATCCGCCCCAGTTTGCGAACTGGGGCACCTTCCCCCCCCGGGGGAAGGTATTGGGGTGCGGGGGAATGCTTTTTCACTCTGCCCCTTTTTAACAGCGCAAAAAGCCAGAGCGCATGGAGGTGCCGTAGGGCCCGGCATCCTTGACGGGCCCTACGGCAGAACGGCACGTCCGGGAGGCCGTGCCCTACTCCCATCACATTGCGGCGGCCTGAGGTCAGGCCGCCCTACAGGTGCAAGCGTATTGACAAGTTCCATTTTTTGTGCTAAAATACACCCGAATTTCATAGGACAGTTCGTAACCATCCTGTCGGTAAACAAAACTAGGAACCGATGGGCGCATTGCGCCCTTTTTGTTTTGCAGGCGTGGTGCGCCTGTTTTTTGTATTATTTGGAGGAAACCATGAAAAAAGAAATCCGCTTTATCGCCCACGCCGCCATTATTGCCGCATTGTACGTGGTCCTGACCTATGCCCAGGACTTTATTCTCCCCAACTCCGCCTCCTTTGCCATTCAGATGCGGCTGTCGGAGATGCTGTGCGTGCTGGCCTTTTTCACCCCCGCCGCCATTCCCGGGCTGAGCCTGGGGTGCCTGATTTTCAACCTGTCCTACGCCGGGGCCCTGCCTCTGGACTGGGCCGTTGGAACCCTGGCCACCTACCTTGCCGTCCAGGCCATGTGGCTCATGCGGGGCATTCGGTTCAAGGGACTGCCTCTGGCCGGTCTGCTGATGCCCGCCCTGACCAACGCCATTTTGGTGGGCTGGGAGCTGACGGTGTACATCGGCGACGCCTTCCTGCTCAACGCCCTGTTCGTGGCCATCGGCGAGGCCGCCGTCCTGCTGATTTTCGGCTCCATCCTCTACTTCGCCATCAGCAAGCGGGGGCTGGACGCAAAACTGTTTCACTAAAGGCCGGACAGCCGCAAGGGCTGTCCCTACGCACGCTTCAAACAAATAGAAAAAGGCGGCACCAATTCGGTGCCGCCTTTCTGCGTGTCAAAAAGCCTCGCAGAGTTTGCGCCCGCAGGCGCAAATAAAATTCAATCATGTTCGGCCAGGGCGTGTACCTGGCCGAACATACTTCTCAGGCTGCGTGTGTGGAAAATGCCCGCCATAGGCGGGCATTTTATGCACTAAGCAGACTGCAATCCCCCTGGCGGAAAGCCCCACCAGGGGATTTTCGCCATTAAGCGAGGTAGACAGCCTTGCAGGCCAGCATGGTTTCGTAGCAGTCCAGCTTGGAAACCAGCTCCACGGGGGCGTGCATACTCAGCACGGGCACGCCGGCATCCACGGTGACGATGTTCCGGTTTGCCATGTAGGCGGCCACAGTGCCGCCGCCGCCCTGGTCCACCTTGCCCAGGGTGGCCAGCTGCCAGATAACGCCGTTTCCGTCGAAGGTCTGGCGGATGTGGCTCATGGCCTCGGCGGAGGCGTCGGAAGCACCGCCCTTGCCACGGGAGCCGGTGTACTTGCAGATGGAAACGCCGTAGTTCAGAGCGGAGTTGTTCCGCTTGTCGCAGGTGTCCGGGAAGTTGGGGTCAAAGGCGTTGGACACGTCGGCGGACAGGCAGAAGGAGGCGGCGAAGCAGTCCTCCAGGTTAACGCCCTGGGCGGCGCACAGGGTGCCCATGAAGTGCTCAAAGAAGTGGCTCTGCATTCCGGAAATGCCCACGGAGCCAATCTCCTCCTTGTCGGCCAGGATGCACACGGCGGTCTTGGCAGGCTGGGGCATGGTGAACAGGGCCTCCAGCTCGGCGTAGGCGCAGACCCGGTCGTCGTGGCCGTAAGCGCCGATGAGGCTCCGGTCCAGGCCCACCTCCCGGCAGCGTCCGGCGGGAACCACCACCAGCTCGGCGGTCTGGAAGTCGGCTTCGATGAGGCCGTACTTTTCGTTCAGCAGCTTCATCATGTTCAGCTTCACCATGTCGCTGCCCTCGCCCTCCAGAGGCTCGGTGCCCAGAATCACATTCAGCTGCTCACCGGCAATGACCTTGGCGGCGGTTTTCTGCATCTGGTCGGCGGACAGGTGAATCAGCAGGTCGGACACCATCAGCACCGGATCGTTTTCGTCCTCGCCGATGGTGACGGTGACGCAGGAGCCGTCCTTCCGGCACACCACGCCGTGAATGGCCAGGGGAATGGTCACCCACTGGTACTTCTTGATGCCGCCGTAGTAGTGGGTTTTGAAGTAGGCAATCTCAGAATCCTCGTACAGGGGGTTGGGCTTCAGGTCCATCCGGGGGGAGTCCACGTGGGCGGCACAGATGTTGGCGCCGCCGGCCAGGGACTCGGTGCCGATGACGGCCAGGGCGATGGACTTGCCCCGGTTGTTGTAGTAGATTTTATCGCCGGGCTTGGCAGTCATGCCCACGGCAAAGGGCTTGAAGCCCCGCTTTTCCGCCTCCCGGACGGCCCAGTCGGTGGCCTCCCGCTCGGTTTTGGCCTGGTCCATGAAGGCCATGTAGCGCTTGCAGTAGGCCTCCATCTCCGCCCGCTCCCCGGCGCTCAGCCGGGCAAAGCCGTTCTTGGGGGCCATCAGCAGATTTTCACGCAGTTCATCAGGGGTCATATGTTGTTTCTCCTTTTCAAAATGTTGCCGCACCCAATGGCTCCCCTGTGCAAGGGGAGCTGTCAGCGAAGCTGACTGAGGGGTTGCTCCACCGAGTCCATGGTTTTCTCCATTTTCCCGGCTGCTTGGCAGTATCTTACTGCCAGACAACCCCTCCGTCACGGCTTCGCCGTGCCACCTCCCCTTACACAGGGGAGGCTTTTGTGCAGCACGTTTATTTGTTTATTATACCAATTTCCCGCAAAAATGCAAGGCACTTTTCCCGGAAGTCCTCCCGGGTGCCGTCGTTGCGGAGGGTGTAGGTGCATCTTTCCCGGAACCAGTCCTCCCCGTGCTGGGCGGCAATGCGGCTGCGGGCGTAATCCTCGGAAATGCCGTCCCGGGCCATGAGCCGCCGGATTCGGGCCTCCGCCGGAGCGGTGACGGCCACGGTCACGTCGCACAGGCCCGCCAAATCCCCTTCAAACAGGCCGATGGCATCGATGGCGGCCAGCTCCGGGGCCGCCTCCAGGCGGTGCAGGACCTCGGACTTTACAGCGGCATGGGTGATTTTGTTTAACTCCCGCAGGGCGTTTTCGTCGGAAAATACGATGGTTCCCAGCTTTTTCCGCAGTAAAACGCCGTTTTCCACTGTACCCGGAAACCGGGCCGCAATGGCGGCCAGCAGCTGCCGGTCGGTCTTCAGCAGCCCGTGGTAGACCTCGTCGCAGTCCAGAACCAGCGCGCCCCGGTCCCGGAGCAGCTCCAGCAGGGTGGTCTTGCCGCAACCGGTGCCGCCGGTGATTCCAAGTATCACAGCTCCGCCTCCGCATCCACGATGTGGAAGGCCGCCGCCTTTTTCAGCCGGTTCTGGACGGCGTAGGCCACGCCGCCCCCCTCGGGGCACCGGGCATAGACCTTGTGAATGGCCGGGTCGTCCAGCTCCCGGAGGGCGGCGAACAGCCCGGCGGACAGGGTGTTCACATCCGCCTCCCGGCCGTAGGCCAGGGGCTTGCAGTCCCCATACAGGGGCAGCTCCTCCTGGAAGCACAGCACCCGGTCCCCGGGGACAAAGTGGGCGTGGATGTACTCCGCCGCCCGTTCCCGGGAGCCGGAGACAATGACCACCGGCTCGGCGGGAGCATAGTGGCGGTACTTCATGCCGGGGGCCTTCACCACAGCGTCCTTGTCAATCTGGGCGGTGACGGCCTTGTCCACCACCAGGTCCCCCAGCACCTCCCGCAGCTGCTCCGGGCCGATGCCGCCGGGCCGCAGGAGTCGAGGCCGGTCCTCGGTCAAATCCACAATGGTGGACTCCACCCCCACCCGGCAGGGGCCGCCGTCCACAATGGCGGCAATGCGGCCCTCATGGTCGTGGGCCACGTGCTGGGCGGTGGTGGTGGAGGGCTTGCCGGAGATGTTGGCGGAGGGAGCCGCAATGGGCACCCCGGCCAGCCGGATAATTTCCCGGGTGACGGCGTTGTCCGGGCAGCGGACGGCCACGGTGGAAAGGCCGCCGGTGGTCCGCCGGGGCACGATGTCCCGGGCGGGCAGCACGATGGTCAGCGGTCCCGGCCAGAATTTTTCCGCCAGGTCATAGGCGGCCCGGGGAATGTCCTTGCAAAACTTCTCCATTTCCTCCGCACAGCTGATGTGCAGAATCAGGGGATTGTCCTGGGGGCGGCCCTTGGCCTCGAATATTTTGGCAACGGCAGCTTCGTCCAGCCCATTGGCCCCCAGACCGTAGACGGTCTCGGTGGGAATGGCCACCAGCTCGCCGTTTTTTATCAAATTTGCCGCAATTTCCGCCGTTTCGGAGACTTCGGCGGATAAATGAAGGGTTTTCATAACGATACCTCGCAGAATCAGCGTAGGGGAGGGGCTTGCCCCCTCCCGGCCATTCCCAGGGGGAATGGCGCCATGCTGCGCATGGCCGGACAGCCGCAAGGGCTGTCCCTACGCACATCGGACTAAGAAAGGAGCAGCTGCCATAAGCAGCTGCTCCACAGGCAGTCAATATAGAACGGATTGCCACACCAGTCTGCTGACTGGTTCGCAATGACAGTTCTTACACGATGGGCTGGTTGGCAGCCTCGATGATCTTGACGAACTTCTCGGGCACCAGGGAAGCGCCGCCGATGAGGCCGCCGTCGATGTCGGGCTGAGCCAGCAGCTCGAAGGCGTTCTTCTCGTTCATGGAGCCGCCGTACAGAATGGAGATGGCACGGGCGTTCTTGGAGGAGTACAGCTTGCGGACCACGGTGCGGATCATCTCGCAGACCTCCTCAGCCTGCTCGGGGGTGGCGGTCAGGCCGGTGCCGATGGCCCAGATGGGCTCGTAGGCGATGATGACCTTGCGGATTTTCTCCTCGGGCACGCCAGCCAGACCCAGCTTGATCTGCATGGTGATGTGCTCAGCGGTGATGCCGCTCTGACGCTGCTCCAGGCTCTCGCCGCAGCACATAATGGGAATCAGGCCGGCTTCCAGAGCGGCCAGGACCTTGGCGTTGACATCGGCATCGGTCTCGCCCATGGCACGGCGCTCGGAGTGGCCAATGATGACGTACTTGCAGCCGGCATCGGTGAGCATATTGGTGGCAATCTCGCCGGTGTAAGCGCCGGAGGCGTTGGCGTTGCAGTTCTCAGCGCCGATGCCCACACGGGTCTCACGCATGGCCCGGACAGCGGCGGGGATGCACACGGCGGGCACGCACAGGGCCACGTCGCACCAGCGGCCTCTGGGCATAATGGCCTTCAGCTGGGTCATATACTCCTTGGTCTCGGAGGGGGTCTTGTTCATCTTCCAGTTACCGGCAATGACGGTCTTGCGATATTTTCTGTTCATTTTTCTAATTTCTCCTTTTTATAGACACATCGATTTTTCGATGGTGTATGACATATTTATGAAAGTGTGGGGATGAAACACAGGAAATTCCTTTTCTGTGATGCTGCGCATCGGCGGGAGGGTCACTGACCCTCCCCTACGATGTCAGATTCTTACTTGTCCTCCAGGCAGGCGATGCCGGGCAGCTCCAGGCCTTCCAGGAATTCCAGGGAAGCGCCGCCGCCGGTGGAGATGTGGGTAATCTTGTCGGCGAAGCCCAGCTGCTCGCAGGCAGCAGCGGAGTCGCCGCCGCCGACGATGGTAACCGCCTGGGAGTCGGCCAGGGCCTGGGCCATGGCGATGGTGCCCTTGGCCAGGGTGGGGTTCTCAAAAACGCCCATGGGGCCGTTCCAGACCACGGTCTTGGCGGCCTTCACAGCGGCAGCGAAGGTCTGGCAGGTGGCCTCGCCGATGTCCAGGCCCATCTTGTCGGCGGGGATGGCATCAGCGGCCACGGTGGAGACCTCGATGGGTCCATCAATGGGAGAGGGGAAGGCATCGGCCACCACCACGTCGGTGGGCAGCAGGAGCTTAACGCCCTTGGCGGCAGCCTTGTCCATCATTTCCTTGCAGTAGGCGACCTTTTCCTCATCCAGCAGGGACTTGCCCACGGCGTAGCCCTTGGCGGCCAGGAAGGTGTAGGCCATGCCGCCGCCGATGATAAGGGTGTCCACCTTCTCCAGCAGGTTGTTGATGACGTTCAGCTTGTCGGAGACCTTGGCGCCGCCCAGAATAGCCACGAAGGGCCGCTCGGGATTGGCCAGGGCCTTGCCCATGATGGACACTTCCTTCTGGACCAGATAGCCGCAGACAGCGGGCAGATAGTCGGCCACGCCGGCGGTGGAGGAGTGGGCACGGTGTGCGGTGCCGAAGGCGTCGTTGACGAACACATCGGCCAGGCTTGCCAGGTCCTTGCTCAGCTGGGGGTCGTTCTTGGTCTCGCCCTTGATGTAACGGGTGTTCTCCAGCAGCATCACCTGGCCCTCCCGGAGGGCGGCGGCCTTGGCCTTGGCGTCGTCACCGGCCACGTCGGCGGCCATGATGACCTCCTGGCCCAGCAGCTCGGTCAGCCGGGCAGCCACAACCTTCAGGCTCAGCTCGGGCTTCCATTCGCCCTTGGGCTTGCCCATGTGGGAGCACAGGATGACCTTGGCCTTGTGGGCAATCAGGTACTGGATGGTGGGCAGGGCAGCCACGATGCGCTTGTCGGAGGTGATTTTGCCGTCCTTGGTGGGAACGTTGAAATCACAGCGGCACAGAACGCGCTTGCCGGCTACTTCGATGTCCTCAATAGACTTCTTGTTGTAGTTCATGGTAGTTCTCCTCCATTTAACCGGGAATATTCTCCCGCATTTTTCCGAAATCTTGCAGACCGGGAAAGGAAAGCTGACGCAGTGCTTCAAAGACGGTGACGGCCACGGCGTTGCTCAGGTTCAGGCTTCTGGCCTGGGCCCGCATGGGAATGCGCACGGTCTGGTCATAGTGCTCTGCCAGAAATTCCTCCGGCAGGCCCCTGGTTTCCTTGCCGAAAAACAGGTAGCAGCCGTCGTGATACTTTGCCTCGCAGTAGCTCCGGGGAGCCTTGGTGGACAGGCACCACAGCTCGCTGACCTGGTTCTTCGAAAAGAAATCCTCCAGGCTTTCGTAGTCGCAGACCTGGACCAGGTTCCAGTAGTCCAGCCCCGCTCGGCGGACGGCCTTTTCTGAGATATCGAATCCCAGCGGCCGGATGAGATGCAGGGCGCAGCCGGTGGCGGCGCAGGTTCTGGCGATGTTGCCGCAGTTCTGAGGAATCTCAGGCTCCACCAGGACAATGTTCAGCAAACAGCATCACCTCAGTCATAAAGCACCGGACTTGCTTTCAAATCCGTCGCCTTCTATTGTATGCCAAACGCCCCATAAAATCAATCTCAAAAAGAGGATTTTTTCAACTTTTTTATAGATTTCACATAAAAAACAAAGGCGGGGGCAGAAATTTGTGAAAATTGCGCCCCTTGACATAATTCCACCCGAAAACCCGTGAAAAATGCCCAAAGAGCCCGCAAGGCGGGCAGCTGATTCGTTACGAACCCTGGCGGGAATCCGGCACCATTGGGGAAACGAAATTGCGGTATACCTTCCACCGGCGGCGCAAAAAGGGCGGCCTGAGGTCAGGCCGCCCCATGGGGTGCGTTTGGAATCAGCCCACCGCAGGCAGCAGCTGGCCGTCGTTGTAGAACCAGGTGCAGGCGGGGGCGGTCAGGAGCTGGCCGTCGGTGAGGGTCACCTCCAGGTTCAGCATCAGCTGCTCGTCGTCCTGCATGGCAGGCACGTCAAAGACCACGTCGGACACCGCCACCTGGCTGATGTCCTCCGTCAGAGGCAGCTTTACCCGGGCCACCTCCTGCTCGTTGTACAGCAGCACCAGCTCGGCCTTATCGCAGGCAACGCTGCCGCCGTCCTGGGCAATTTGGGGCAGCTGAATCTGGGCCAGGCCGCTGTGGACCGTCAGCTTGCTGCCGCTGTAGGTGAAGTCGGAAACGTCCATGTGGCAGTAGGCCTCCAGGGCGTGGGCCAGGTTGATGAGGTCCTCGTCCCCAGGATTGTTGGGGGTGTTCACCTCCAGCTCGGCGGTCTCGCCGTCGGGTGCGGTGAGGATCAGGTAGTAGCACAGGCCGTCGTCGGCGTTCAGGTCCGCCTCCGCATAGAAATAGCCGTTATCCCAGGTGCATTCCTCGTTTTCCACCTCCTCGCCCTCCAGACGGACGACGAGCTGGGCCTTCATGCCCTCGGCATAGTAGGCGGGCTGGGCCTTGACGGACACGGTGGCGCCGTTGTTGCTGCTCCAGGCATAGGCGGACAGCTCCACCGAATTCAGCCCCAGCTCCCCGGACTCGGGCAGCTTTTCCGGAGGTGTGTCGGTATCCTTCTTCCCGCAGCCGCACAGCACCAGGACCAGCGCCGCAGCCAGGGCAATGACTGCAAAAACATTCTTTTTCATGGAAATATCCTCCTTGGTTTCCTTTGTGTGTCATTATACCGCAAAATCCGGGAATTTGCAACCGTTTGGAGCAATTATGAACAAAAAAGGAACGGCAGCCGGTTCCGCAAAAGCCTCGCAGAGTTTGCCGCCGCAGCGGCAAAAGAATTCAAACATTTTCGGCCAGGGCGTGTACCTGGCCGAAAATACCGTTCAGGCTGCGTGTGTGGAAAATGCCCGCCATCGGCGGGCATTTTCTGCGCTAAGCAGACTGCAACTTCTTTGGTGGAAAGCCCCGAAGGGGATTTTCACCAGATTAAACTGTCCGCATCCACTCCGTAACCAGCAGGCCGGGGACGGCCCAGATGAGCTGGTAGAGCAGCACGTTGGTGGGGGTCAGCAGCTCCGTGGCGCCCAGGTAGCCCAGCACCAGCATGATGAGCATTCCCAGAATGCCGCCGAACAGGTGGATGCCCATGCCCAGCCGCACAGAGGTGGCCAGGGACCGGGCACCGGTGACGGCATAGGCCTTGCCCACCAGCTCCTCCCGGGTGGACATGGCCAGCACCGGCTCCTCGGGGTTGGGCTGACGCTTTGACAGCGCCTCCCGCTCCTCCCGGTCGGGGAACACCAGCCGCCGGGGCTTCACGCCGAACTTGCCGTGGATGAATTCCTCAGTGAGCATAAAGTCCCCGCACAGCATCACCGGCGTCAGCTTCCGGTAGCCGGTGAGGGTCACGAGCCCCGCCGCCGCCGAGCGCATTTTGGCATAGGAAATGGCGTAGACGGCGCTGAGCTTGCCGTCGATGGCAGCGTACACCGCCTGGGACACCATGGTCCCCTCGGGGATTTCCACCCCCATGTCCTGCATGAAGTTCAGGCTGCCCATCAGCACCGGCTCGCCGCAGACCTCGCCGCCGATGCCGCCGCCGCCGTAATTCTGGAAATTCTCCACCGTGTGCTCCAGGCCGCCCCGGCTCTCCCGCAGCTGCTTGAACACCGGCACCAGGCCGCCGCCGGCGGCGCAGATGAGGGCCGTGGAGAAGGCGATGGTCTCCTCCGGGCTGCGACTGCCGTAGAACTTCACCCCGTTGAGCTTGGTGGAGCCCTGGGGGAACAGGTCCTCATCCTGCAGGGGATAGGCCAGCCGTCCGCACAGACCCTTGACCCCCTGCCAGCCGCAGATCACGGAGCCAACCATGTGCAGCCGGTGCTCCAGAATGCCGAAGGGCCGGGTGATGGCCACAAAGAAGCTGGCAGGCACCGCCACCAGCAGGCTGGTGGCCAGCACCTGGATGCCCAGGCTCGCCCCGTGGAGCAGCCCCGTGAACACCGCAATGGCGGCGCAGGCCAGCAGACACACAAAGGCATAGATGCCCTGGATCAGCTCCGGGCCGGAGGTCTTGTCGTAATTTTCCATGAAGTCCTCCACCTCGCCCTCGGTCTGCAGCAGACCGTCGGCCCCGTTCCAGAATTTCTCCGTCCGGGTGATGCCGTGGAGGCGGACCGCCTTGCGCATGGTGTCCATCTGAGCAATCTCGGCGGTGCGCTTCTGATACCGGCCCCACAGGGCCATGGCCATTTCCAGGCTGAAGGCGGCGCAGCAGGGCACCCGCAGCTCCTGCAGGCACAGCACTGCATCCACGCAGCAGGCGATAAAGGTGACGGTCAGCAGGGTGTTGACGCTGAAGCGGCCGTGCCACAGGTCCGCCAGGCTGTCCAGCATCAGATTGCAGCCCATAAGGGCGGACACCAGCATGGCCAGCACCTGGCTGAAAATCACCAGCCGCAGCCGGTTCTCCGGCACCATGTCCAGGGCGAACAGGGTGGTCACCCCGGCGCACAGGGCCACCAGCACAATGCTCACCAGAATGGCGATTTGCAGCCGTCCGATGCCCTGGCTGGTCAGCTCGTAATACCGCTTTTCCGGGCCTGCCACCAGCTTTTTCCGCAGCTCCTTCAGCCGGGAGTGGGGGGTGAACACAATGGGAGCGGGGATGAACTCCTCCTCCACCTCAAAGGCGGGGGCAGTCTCCGGGGGCCGTTCCAGAACCACGGTGTCATCATCGGTGGGGTCCTTTTCCGCCTCCTCCGCCGGGGTCTCAAAGACCACGGTGTCGTCCTGGCCGGCACTCTCCTCCTCCGGCAGGGCCAGCTCCGGCTCCTTCACCACCACCGGGGTGATGTCGGGGTCGGGCATTTGCAGCAGCTGGCTCAGCTCCTCGTCAGGCTCCACCTCGTCCTCCTGAGGCAGGTCGTGGAACTCGTTGAGGATATCGTTTAAGTCAAATTCCTCGCCTTCCCCGACTTCGGGGGTGAGGTCCTGACTTTTTTCTTCGTTTTCCATAGGGAATCCCTCCTTGATAAGCACATTGCCGGACCGGCCCGGGGCCGGATACGCAGCAGCGCGGTCGGTTTTGTTACTGTCTCTGTCTGACGGCCTCGTACAGCAAAATGGAGGCGGCGGCGGAGGCGTTCAGGGAGGAAATTCTCCCCTTCATGGGAATGCTCACCATCACGTCGCAGTTTTTCCGGACCAGGGGGCTCATGCCGTCGCCCTCATTGCCGATGACAATGGCGGCGGGGACCGTCAGGTCCGCACGGTACATGGGGATGGACCCCTCGGCGGCGGTGCCGAAAACCCAGACGCCTCTGTCCTTCAGCTGGGCAATGGCGGCGTTGACGTTGGTGACCCGGGCCACCTTCATATACTCCACCGCCCCGGCGGAGGCCTTGGCCACAGTGGCGGTCAGCCCCACGCTGCGGCGCTTGGGGATGATGACCCCGTGGGCTCCGGCGCACTCGGCGCTTCTTAAAATCGCTCCCAGGTTGTGGGGGTCCGACAGCTCGTCGCAGATGACCAGCAGTGGGGCCTCCCCCCGGGCCTCGGCCTCGGCCAGCAGGTCCTCGATTGCATAGTATTCATGGGCGGCAGCCAGGGCGATGATGCCCTGATGGGCCCGGGTGGTGGACATAGCGTCCAGCTTCCGGCGGTCCACGGGAACCACCACGGCCCCGGCCTCCTTGGCCTGGGCGGCCAGCCGCTGCAGGCCCCGGTCGGTATCTCCGGCGGCCACAAAGACCTTGTCAATGGTGCGGCCGCTGGCAATGGCCTCGGCAATGGCGTTGCGGCCCTCCAGCTGGCCCTCCACCTCCTCTGCCGGGGCGGGGCGGTCTGCAAACCGGTCTGCCCGGCGGGGTGCATCCCGTTTTTCGGGACGGCGTTTATTTTCCATAGAATTCACTCCAACAAATCTATAGTAGTAGATGATAGCAGTATAACAGCTTTCCTGCAATTTCTCAACACATATTTTTCCGTACCCCGCCCAATTCACAGAAAATTTACCCAATGGAGCCTGTTCCTTCGTTGCTTACCGGGGAAAAGTGTGATATGATAGGGCAAACATCTTTCAGAACCGATGAAATATTCGAAGGAGGCGAGGGTACTATGGAACCCAATCGCAACAACGACCCCAACAAAACCCCCGAGGGCGGCCGCCCTAAGCTCAACCTGGTCACCACCCTGCTCATCACCCTGGTGATTGTGCTGCTGTTCAGCTGGGTGCTGAACATGGTCCGCAGCAGCCAGTACACCCTGACCACCTGGTCGGACTTTGTGGCCGCCCGGGACGCCGGCCAGCTGGCCGAGGTGGAGATTCAGGCGGACCGCCTTCTCTACATGACCAAGGAGGAGGCCGCCAAGGAGCCTCAGGACCAGAAGGCCTGCTTCACCGGCCTGCCCCGGGGCGGCAACTATGAAACCATGGCCACGGAGCTGGCCGCCCAGGGCGTGAAGGTCAACGAGAAAATCATCGAGGACAACTCCATCATCACCATGATTCTTTCCTATGTGGTGATGATTGGCGGACTGTTCCTCATTATGAATATGCTGACCCGCCGGATGGGCGGCGACGGCATGATGGGCTCCTTTGGAAAGTCCAAGGCCAAGGTCTACATGGAAAAGCAGACCGGTGTCACCTTCAAGGACGTGGCCGGTCAGGACGAGGCCAAGGAATCCCTCCAGGAGATTATCGACTTCCTCCACAACCCCCAGAAGTACACCGCCATCGGCGCGAAGCTGCCCAAGGGCGCGCTGCTGGTGGGCTCCCCCGGCACCGGCAAGACCCTGCTTGCCAAGGCCGTGGCCGGTGAGGCCGACGTGCCCTTCTTCTCCATTTCCGGCTCGGATTTCGTGGAGATGTTCGTGGGCATGGGCGCCAGCCGGGTCCGGGATTTGTTCCAGCAGGCCGCCAAGGTGGCCCCCTGCATCATCTTCATCGACGAAATCGACGCCGTAGGCCGCTCCCGGGACAACCGCTACGGCTCCAATTCCGAGCAGGAGCAGACCCTGAACCAGCTGCTCAGCGAGATTGACGGCTTCGAGTCCTCCAAGGGCATTGTGTGCCTGGCCGCCACCAACCGGCCGGAGATTCTCGATAAGGCCCTGCTGCGGCCCGGCCGGTTTGACCGCCGGATCATCGTGGACCGCCCCAACCTCCAGGGCCGCCTGGACACTTTGAAGGTCCACACCCGGAAGATTAAGCTCAGCGAGGACGTGGACCTGCGGAAAATTGCCCAGGCCACCGCCGGGGCCGTGGGCGCAGACCTGGCCAACCTGGTCAACGAGGCCGCCCTCCGGGCCGTCCGCCTGGGCCGCCAGGCGGTGAACCAGGAGGACCTGCTGGTGTCCTTCGAGACTGTCATCGCCGGTACCGAGAAGAAGAACACCGTGCTGACCGATATGGAAAAGCGGCTGGTTGCCTACCACGAGGTGGGCCACGCCCTGATTGCCGCTCTGGAAAAGCATTCCCAGCCCGTGTCCAAAATCACCATCGTCCCCCACACCTCCGGCGCTCTGGGCTACACCATGCAGATGCCCGAGGAGGAGAAATTCCTGTCCACCGCCCAGGAGCTGCGCACCGAGCTGCGGACCCTGGTGGGCGGCCGTGCCGCCGAGCAGGTGGTGTTCGGGGTCCAGACCACCGGCGCCGCCAACGACATCCAGCGGGCCACCGCCCTGGCCCGGAACATGATTACCCAGTACGGCATGAGCGACAAATTCGGCCTGATGACCACCGCCTCCGTCCAGAACCAGTACCTGGACGGCCAGGCCTATATGGACTGCTCCCAGGAGACCGCCGCCGGTGTGGACCGGGAGGTCATGAAGCTGCTGAACGAGGCCTACGAAAGCGCCAAGGCCACCCTCACCCAGAAGCGCTCCCTGCTGGACGAGATTTCCGAGTACCTGCTGGTGAAGGAGACCATCACCGGCGACGAGCTGATGGCCTACGTGAGCGCCGATGCCAAGGCCCTGGAAGCCCCCGCCGAGGAGGCTCCCGCAAACCCCGAAGAATAAATTCTAAGCCCGGGAACGTGATGTTCCCGGGCTTTACTCCGTTTTGTTGGCAGTCTTTTCCGAAATACCGGGGTCTGCCGGGCTTTTCCTTCTCTTCGGAGCTGTCAGCTCGTAGCTTCTTTCCAGTAGAAACTTGATTTGCTCCTCCCCGGCGCTTCCGTCCAGGGCGGCGGAAATCCAGCTGTCCTTGTTCATGTGATAGGCCGGAAAAAAGCCCTGCTCCAGGCGGAGGCTTCCGATGATAACCGGGTCGCATTTTACATTCAAAATGTCCACTGCCCCGTCATCCGACAGCCCCAGCTTCCGTTTCGGCACGTTCATCACCAGCGCAAACCACTTTCTGGTGTCGTTCCGCCGGAAAACAGCATTCAACGGAGATGTCTTCCAGGGAAGCTCCCGCTCTGCGCCGTAGGTTTCCGTGATGTAGCATTCCAATTCTGTCCGTGTCATTGCAGCAGCCCTCCCTTGTGCGATTTTATTATAGCACGCTGCCGCCAAAAAGGAAAGCTCCCAAGAAAATTTCTCCCCCCAGCCGGCGGCGCAGGAGCGTCCGGTGATTGACATTTTTTTCAAAATCACTATAATGAGAATGAATATAAAAAGGAGGCGTTCCATGAATATCTATCTGGACCTGTTTCTCACCTTTGCCAGGGTGGGCGTGATGACCTTCGGCGGCGGGTATGCCATGCTGCCCATCCTCCAGCGGGAGGTGGTGGACAGCAAGGGCTGGGCCACCGAGGAGGAGCTGATGGACTATTACGCCATCGGCCAGTGCACCCCCGGCATCATCGCCGTCAACACCGCCACCTTCATCGGCCAAAAAAACAAGGGCATTTTCGGCGGCATTATCGCCACCCTGGGGGTTGTGTTCCCCAGCCTGGTGATTTTGTCTGCGCTGGCCGGGGTCATCGAGGCCTACTCCCACATCGGCTGGGTCCAGGATGCCTTCGGCGGCGTGCGCATCTGCGTGTGCGTGCTGATTCTCAACGCCGTGGTGAAGCTCTATAAAAAGGCGGTGGTGGACAAGGCCACCCTGGCGATTTTCCTGGTTGTGGCCCTGGGGAGCTACTTCTCCTCTCTGAGCCCGGTGTGGTTCGTGCTGGCCGCCGCTGCCGCCGGAATTATCCTGCACACGCTGGGAGGGAAACAGAAATGATGCTGTATTTGAAGCTGTTTTTATCCTTTTTTAAGGTGGGCCTGTTCTCCATCGGCGGCGGCATGGCCACCGTTCCGTTCCTGTATGAGCTGTCCGACGCAACCGGCTGGTTTACCCACAACGACCTGGCCAACATGATTGCCGTCAGCGAATCCACCCCCGGCCCCATCGGCGCCAACATGGCCACCTACGTGGGCTTCGTCACCGGCGCCGCCCAGGGAGGCACCCCCGCCGCCCTGCTGGGTGCGGTCTGCGCCACCCTGGGCCTGGTCAGCCCCGCCATCATCATCATTCTCATCGTGGCAAAGCTCCTCAAGAGCTTCCGGGAGAACCGGTACGTCAACGATGCCTTCTACGGCCTGCGCCCCGCCTCCACGGGCCTCATCGCCGCCGCCGGACTGTCCGTGGCAATGACGAACCTGTTCAGCCCCGAGGTCTTCCCCCTGCTGGGCATCAACTGGAAGGGCATCCTCCTGGCCGCCGTGCTGTGGCTGCTGACCAACAAGGTCAAGAAAACCAAGAGCCTGCACCCCATCCTCTTCATCGGAGCCTCCGCTTTGGTGGGCGTTTTGTTCGGAATGGGATAGGGGTAGGATAAGAATTACCGCCGCAGGCAGGACCTGCGGCGGTGTTTATTTTCAAAAAAGGAATCCTGGCATTGTTCCGATAAATACGCAAATATGATTCCGATACCGTTGCTATTGTTCCGATAAGGAAGCTCTGATGAAATCGGCAATCGCCGACAGCAAAGGAACGCTGGGTGTATTTCTCGCTTTTCGTACTGCACAGCCGCAGACGATTTATTCAAAGTGTTCCATAGTGAAATATTCTGCTTCGCAGAATGTGAAATGTGGGCTTGCGCCCACGTGAAATATTGCTGCGCAATGTGAAATGAAATAAATCCACCCACGCCCGCAGGCATTTCACACGCCGAAGGCGTATTTCACGCACGAAGTGCATTTCACAAATCCGAAGGATTTATTTCACTGAAAAAAGAGGATTGCGAAAGCAATCCTCTTTTTTCTGGAGCAGGATACGGGAGTCGAACCCGCCTTCACAGCTTGGGAAGCTGTTGTACTACCGATATACGAATCCTGCATCTGGTGTGTATTATAGCAGAGTGTGCCGGAAAATTCAAGTCCTTTTTTGTCGGCGGATGATTTTCTCCCGAAAATATTCCCGGTGTCCGGATTTGTGCAAGGATATTGACAATATCTGTCTGATTTGTTAGAATAAAATTGGTTACATATGCAGAGCTTTTCATGTTCTGTACCTTTATCGTCAGCTTAAATCATTCAGATCACAAAAAAGAAGTAACCGCCCCACGCTTCCCCAAGCAGGCAGTTACTTCTTTACAAACTTAGGGAGCTAACCGTCTATCGACAGCGCCCTGTTTCTATGGTTATTATAGCCTCCCGGCCGCCGATTGTCAAGGGTCAGGGAGCTGTTTTGCCGCAAAATCCCCAACGCAACCGCCGGTTGACAACCTTCCAGCTCCGCCTGGTGGTAATGCAACCGGGCTGTTTGGTACAATATTCCCATCCTAGGCATACGGGAGTCGAACCCGCATCGCCTGTCAGCGTGTCTATTGGGTGCTTTTCGCCTGTTCGTCCTTGCCTTGCGCCAGCAAGGCTGCGTCCTCTGCGGCGGAAATCCCTCCAATATCCACAGCTGACAGGTGCTTCGCAGTTTTCAGGGAGCTGTTTTTCGTCAGAACAAGGAAAATCACGCCGGGAATACTGTCGTATTGCCAAGGGATTTTCCGCCGTGCTGGCGGAAAACAGCCCCTGAAAACCGGTGCGTGTTCGACTCCCGTATGCCTAAAAGAAAGGTGGTATTCAGAATGAATATTGCAGACAGAATTCAAGTCCTCCGCAGAAAAAGCGGAATGTCCCAGGAGGAGCTGGCGGACCGGGTGGGGGTGTCCCGGCAGGCGGTGAGCAAGTGGGAAAGCGAGCAGAGCACCCCGGACTTAGAGCGGGTCATCCAGCTCAGTGAGCTGTTCGATGTCTCCACGGACTACCTGCTCCGGGGCATCGAGCCGGTGAAGAAGGAGGCCCTTTCCATCCGTCCCCCGGTGATTTTCGCCATTGTGTCCACGGTGATGAATACCTTCGGCCTGCTCTTTGGCGTCATCACCTGGTACGAGGAGCAGACCGCAGATGCCCTTCTCCCCGGAGCCGTGTTCCTGGCTTTAGGGCTGATGCTCTACGCCGTGGCCCGGTTCGCCTTTGCCGACCACCGGGAGCCGGGGCTGTACCGGGTCTGGTGGCGCATCAACATCTGGCTGGTGAGCTTCATGCCCCTGTCCGTTTTTTACAATCTTCTGCTGGGCGGTGTCCCGGCCCCCTATCCCCAGCTCCACCGTGGCCTGACGGCCTGCTGCATCTTCTGGCTCGTCTACCTCGGCACCGGCCTGCTGGTGATGTACCGAACCCGGGAGCGGCGGTGAATTTCAACCAGTGAAGCAATTTTGAATGTCATTGCGAGCCAGGGCGCACCCTGGTTCGCAATGACAATCTGTATTTTAGCTGTGTGCTGCACCAAAAGGTGCGGCACATTTTTACTGCATCATCCCCGACTCGCCCCGCAGTCTTGCCTTCACCACATTGGACAGCCTGGCGATGAACTCCCCGTTGGTGGGCTTGCCCTTGTCGGCGCTGACGGTGTTGCCGAAGTAGCGCTGCAAAATGTCCCAGTCCCCCCGGGACCAGGTCACCTCGATGAGGTGGCGGATGGCCCGCTCCACCCGGGCCGGGCGGGTGTCAAATTCCACCGCCAGCTGGGGGTACAGCCCGAAGGTGATGTTTCGGATGTACATCCGGTCCTGGGCCACCAGGGCGATGGCCCGCACCACGTAGGGGTGGCCCAGCAGGTGCTCCGGGGCCCCCAGCTCCAGCAAAATCTCCCCAATGATTGCCTCCGCATCGGCGGGGGCTTTTTTTCTGTCCTCCATCAGCCGCCGCACCTCCCGGCGCAGCTGCTCCCGGTCCCGGTCGTTTTCCGCCAGGCACAGCCCCATGAGGGCGTTGACCTGCATTTCCAAATTGCTCATAGCCGTTCCTCCTTGCATTCATACCCGTTTTATTGGACGGATTCTGTGCTATGCTGTCAGCCAGAAGCCATCCCCTGCCGCAAGCGTACATTAGTCATCTTTTTTCGGCAAAATGATTGACTTTTGTAATCACCCTATGTATAATAAATGTAGCAACCCTGTAGGGCGGCCTGCCCTCAGGCCGCCGTCACCTTTCGGCTGCGATTCTGTCCCGGCTCTGCGGCCTGGGGGCAGGCCGCCCTACAGAGGGCTATTGCATTTCTCGTCGGAAGTGATTACTTAAGTAACTTGCTTAGCCACAGTATAGCACTACTTTAGTAGCCTGTCAACTGTTATTTTGTCTACTTTAGTAATCTTACGAAACCTGCACAAACAGTGAGGGGGAGCTTTTGTGTTTTTTACCAGATTCAAGTCCTTGTGTGACCAGCGTGGGGTCAGCGTGTACCGGGCCTGCACGGATATCGGCCTGAACCGCTCTGCCGTGGCCAAGTGGAAGGCCGGCGGCCAGCCCAACGGCACCACCGCCGCCCGGCTGGCGGCCTACTTCGGCGTCACCACCGACTATCTGCTCTGCCGGGAGGCGGAGCCCCGGGACGCCGTCAGCGACGAGCAGATTAAATTCGCCCTCTTTGGCGGCGACGGGGACATCACCGACGCCATGTACGACGAGGTCAAGCGCTTCGCCGCCTTCGTCAAGCAGCGGGAGGCGGATAAGAAGGATTAGAAGTTTGTCATTGCGAAACCAGTCCGCAGACTGGTTGTGGCAATCCGTTCTCCTTTACACGGTACAGAGGGAATACGGCTTGCCGCAGGCGTGTGCGCTGGTGCGCAATGACAAAGTATGCGGATTGGAGGGATGCCTATGGAAACGGGGGCACTTTATGATTTGGCGGCCCAGCAGAATATTCCCGTTTTGTCCTTTCCTCTGCCCCAGACCGGCTCCATGTCGGTGATGGACGAGGCCGGGGCCTGCTTCATCGGCATGGATGCCGCCGTGCTGGACGGGACCACCCAGGAGCGGGTCCATTTAAGCCACGAGCTTGGGCATTGTCTCACAGGCAGCTTTTACAACCGCTACGCCCCCCGGGACAGCCGCCAGCGCCACGAAAACCGGGCGGACAAATGGGCCATCACCGCCCTGATTCCCGTGGACGACCTGGACGACGCCGTGGCCCAGGGCTGCACCGAGGTCTGGGACCTGGCCGACCGCTTCGGCGTGACGGAGGATTTCATCAAAAAAGCCGTTTGCTACTATGTCCACGGCAATGTGGCGACGGAATTATACTTTTAGGATATGGACATTGTGCCTGCTTCCCTCTGGGGAAGCAGGCAGTGTTTTTGTAGAAAGTTCAGAAATGAACAGTTCCCTCTTGACATTTTCCCGGCGTGCGCTATAATAGGGTAGTTCGAAACTGAACTATCAAGGAGGCGGCTATGGAATTTTCCCCTTCTGTCCACTATTTTGATATGCTCTGCACCGCCCGGAAGCTGTACAGCCAGTTTCTGGAGCCTCTGTGCCGGAGCAAGGCACTGACCCGGAACGAGCTGGATGTGCTGCTGTTTCTGTATAACCACCCGGGGCTGGACCGGGCGGCGGACGTTTCCGGGGGCCGGGGCATCGCCAAGTCCCACGTGTCCCAGGCGGTGGCCCTGCTGGAGCAGAAGCAGCTGCTGGAGCGGCGGTTTGACCCCGCCGACCGGCGCACCGCCCACCTGGCCCTGACCCCCGGCGGCCAGGCCATCGCCCGGGAGGGCCGGGACATTCAGCGCTCGTTCTTCGCCGCCGTCTGCCAGGGCATCGCCCCGGAGGAGCTGGCCCTGTGGGGCAGCCTCCTGGAGCGGCTCCGGGAGAATATGCAGCAAATGAATCCATAATACTATTTCTTAATAAAAATCTTTCACAAGATTTTTATTATCCAGCCTGACGGCTGGGGGGCTTTCCGCCGAAAACAGAAAAACAAGTTTTTCTGTTTTCACCGCAACGCCCCAAAGAAATGTATTGACTTCATTTTTAATCGCCTGCGGCGATTGGGTGGCATTCTGCCACCCAATAAAACGATAAATCGTTTTATTAAAAATTAGTATAAAAGGAGTTATTCAAATGGCAATCACAAGATCAGGCAGTCAGGACATGGGCAGCGGCAGCGTCAAAAAGCTGATGGTGCAGATGGCGGTTCCCGCCGTGGTGGCCCAGGTCATCAATCTGCTTTACAACATCGTAGACCGCATTTACATCGGCCACATCCCCGGCATCGGCGGCACGGCCCTCACCGGCGTTGGGCTGTTCGCCCCCATTTTAATGCTCATCACCGCCTTTGCCATGCTGCCCGGCTCCGGCGGCGCGCCCCGGGCGGCCATCGCCATGGGCCAGCAGGACAACGACAAGGCGGAAAAAATCATGGCCAACTGCTTCACCGTGGAGCTTCTCCTGGCGGCGGTGCTCACCGCAGCGTTCTACCTCTGGCTCCCGGGCCTGGTGCGGCTGTTCGGCGGCAGCGATGCCACCCTTCCCTACGCCGTGGAGTACGGGCGGATTTACGTGCTGGGCTCCGTGTTCGTGCTGATTGTCATGGGCATGAACGTGTTCATCACCGCCCAGGGCTTCTCCAAAATCAGTATGCTCACCACGGTCATCGGTGCTGTCATCAACATCATCCTGGACCCCATTTTCATTTTCGTCTTTGACATGGGCGTGTCCGGCGCAGCCCTGGCCACGGTGCTGAGCCAGGCGGTCAGCGCCCTGTGGATTCTCAAATTCCTCACGGGCAGCAAGGCCGTGCTCCGGCTGAAGGCCCGGAATATGCCCCTACGCCGGCCCATCATCATGCCCGCCCTGGCCCTGGGGGCCTCCACCTTCATCATGCTCTCCACCGAGAGCATCCTGTCCGTCAGCTTCACCTCGTCTCTGGCCCGGTACGGCGGCGACGTGGCCGTGGGAGCCATGACGGTGCTCACCTCCCTCAACCAGCTGATTTCCATGCCGCTGTCCGGCATCTGCCAGGGCGGCCAGCCCATCATCAGCTACAACTACGGTGCCGGGAAGCTGAAACGGGTGAAGGAGGCCTTCCTGTGCCAGTTTCTGGCCTGCACCGCCTATTCCACCTGCTTCTGGCTGCTGATTCTGCTGCTGCCCGATGTCTTTGCGGGCATCTTCACCAGCGACCAGGCCCTGGTTGCCTACACCGGCTGGGCCATGCGGATTTTCCTGGCGGGGTGCTTCTCCGTGGGCATTCAGATTGGCTGCCAGCAGACCTTCATGGCCCTGGGCCAGGCCAAGATGACCATGTTCATGGCCTGCCTGCGAAAGCTCATTTTGCTGATTCCCCTGATTTTCCTTCTGCCCCTGTTCTTCGAAAACAAGGCCTTCGCCGTGTTCCTGGCAGAGCCAGTCTCCGACATCACCGCCGCCCTGATTACCTTCACCGCCTTTGTGACCTTCTTCAAAAAGCTGCTGAAGGAAGGCAAGGGCGCTTAAACAAAAAGCCCGCCGGTTGGCGGGCTTTCTTTGTGCCAATCGGAGGGAGGCTTTCCGAGCCCCCGTAGGGGCGGGTTAGTAACCCGCCCGTCGGCCCCCGGCGAGGGGGCCGCTTTCCGGTGCTGCGGCTTGCGCCGCCTGATTTGCCGGGGCAAATCAGCGGGAGGGATACTATCCCTCCCCTACGGGGCGGTCCCGTAAGGCGAAAAACCTTCCCCCGGGGGGAAGGTGCCCCAGTGTCGCAACACTGGGGCGGATGAGGAATGCGGGCGGAAATCTCAACTGTTGTATCGGTTCGTGCCTCCACTTGCCAAAACAACTGCAACGTAGGGCCCGGCATCCTTGACGGGCCGCTGGCAGAACGGCACGTCCGGGAGGCCGTGCCCTACGGGGGGAAACACTCCGACTGAGCGCTTCACGAAGTCCAAGCTGTGAACAAGGAACCGGCTTTCCAATCAGGAAAGCCGGTTGCGGCCCCCTCGGCGGGGGCCGACGGGCGGGTTGGTAACCCGCCCCTACGGGTGCGGAAAAATTTTCCCCCGCACCCCAATACCTTCCCCCGGGGGGAAGGCTTTTTCTGTCTTCGCCGGTTCGTTTTTCTTTTGCAAAATCAAACTTTTTAGTTGTAAAATTCTCTCGAATGTGCTATGATAACGAGACTTGCAGTTTTTATGAAAAAGGAGGGAACCGAATGATTTTCGGAAAACACATCAACCGTTACTATCTGAAATATGCAGCCATGCTGCTGCTTGGGCTGGCGTCGCTGGTGATGGTGGATATCCTTCAGCTGAAAATTCCGGAGCTGTACCGGCTGGTCATCAACGGCATGAACCAGGGCCTGCAGGACGGGGCGGGCGCCGTCTTCGACATGGATTTTCTGCTGGACCAAATCTGTATGCCCATGGTTTGGATTATTCTGGCCATGGTGTTCGGCCGGTTTATCTGGCGGGTGTGCTTCTTCGGCACCGGCATCCGGGTGGATGCCGACCTGCGCGACCGGATGTTTGACCACGCCAAGGACCTGAGCCAGCAGTACTACCAGGTCAACAAGGTAGGAGACCTGATGAGCCTGTTCACCAATGATTTGGAGACCGTTCAGGAGTGCTTCACCTGGGGCGTGCTGATGCTCTTTGACGCTCTGCTGCTGGGCGGGCTGGCCTTCGTCAAAATGTGGCGGATGGACCGGATGCTCACCGTTTTGTCCATGATTCCCATGAGCTTCCTGCTGGTGGCCGCCACCATTCTGGGCCGCCGGATGGAGCGCAAGTGGGACTACCGCCAGGCCTGCTTCTCCAAGCTGTCCGACTTCTCCCAGGAGAGCTTCTCCGGCATCGCCGTTATCAAGGCCTTTGTCAAGGAGGCCCGGGAGCTGATGGCCTTCAAGAGCCTGAACCGGGAAAACGAGGATGCCAACATCGACTTCACCAAGGCCTCCGTAACCTTAAAAATCATGGTGAACCTGTTCATCGAAAGCGTGTTCTGCGTGATTCTGGGCTACGGCGGCTACCTGGTCTACCGCCACCGGTTCGATGCCGGACAGCTGATGGAGTTCATCGGCTATTTTGATGCCATTATCTGGCCGGTGATGGCCGTGTCCGAGCTCATCGACATGACCTCCCGGGGCAAGGCCTCCCTCAAGCGCATCAGCGAGCTGCTGGACGCTCCCCTGAACGTCAAGGACAGGCCCGGTGTCCGGGACCTCCAGACCGTCCGGGGCGAGATTGAATTCCGGGACCTGAGCTTTCAGTACCCCGACGGGGAGTTTGACGCTCTGGAAAACATCTCCTTTACCATCCATGCGGGGGAAAACGTGGGCCTGGTGGGCAAGACCGGCTCCGGCAAGACCACCCTGGTGGACCTGATTTTACGTACCTACAACGTCCCCGACGGCACGCTGTTTGTGGACGGCCAGGATGTCAACGACCTGTCCATCCGCTCCGTCCGGGCGGGCTGCGCCTATGTGCCCCAGGACAATTTCCTGTTCTCGGACACCATTGAAAACAACATCGCCTTCGGCGCCGCCCGGAAGGACCACGAGTCCGTCAAGCACGCCGCCGAGCTGGCCGATGTCAACAACAACATCGCCGACTTCCAGCAGGGCTACGAAACCGTGCTGGGCGAGCGGGGCGTTACCGTTTCCGGCGGCCAGAAGCAGCGCATTTCCATTGCCCGGGCCCTGATGAAGGATGCGCCCATTCTGATTCTGGACGACTCCGTGTCCGCCGTGGACACCAAAACCGAGCGCACCATCCTCAGCAACCTGCGGACCACCCGGGCCGGAAAGACCACCATTCTCATTGCCCACCGGATTTCCACCATCGAGCAGATGGACAAAATCCTGTTCCTGGACGAGGGCCGCCTGGTGGCCTTCGGGCGGCACGAGGACCTGTACAGCAGCTGCCCGGCCTACCGGAAGATGGTGGACCTCCAGCGGCTGGAGGAGGAAGGAGGGGAAGCCAATGGCTGAGTATCTGCCTGTTCTCATTGTGGGGGCCATCATCGGAGCCTTCACCCTGCTGTTCGTGGCGGCCTATATTCTCCTGCGCCGCCAGAAGGATGCCCACCCCAGCGAGCGCCACATGGGCGACGGCGAGCTGGCCCGGCGGCTGATGGTCTACGCCAAGCCCTACTGGAAGGAATTCCTGTGGGTCATGCTGATCATGGTTCTGTCCGTGGTGTACGACATTGTCTCCCCCCTGCTCATCGGTGCCATTCAGGACGTTATCAAGGAGGATTTTGAACTTTCCTACCTGTTCAAGCTGGTGGCCGTCTATGGGGGAATTCTGGTGGTTTCCATGGTCTGCACCTACTATACCGCCATGATTTTGCAGAAAACCGGCCAGAAAATCCTGTCCAAACTCCGCCAGGACATCTTCACCCACATTGAGTCACTGTCTCACGAGCAGCTCAACAACATCCCCGTGGGCAAGCTGGTGACCCGGGTCTGCAACGACACCAACGCCATTTCCATGATGTTCACCAACGTGCTGGTGGCCATGGTGAAAAACGTGGTCATCGTGGTGGGCGTGTTCGGGGCCATGCTGCTGCTGAACTATGCGCTGACATTGATGGTGCTGTGCTTCGTGCCCTTTGTGGTGCTGTTCACGGTGATTTTCCGGAAGTTCTCCCGGAAGGTCCACCGGGATGTGAACAACGCCCGGACCGACATCAACACCTACCTGTCCGAAAACCTGTCCGGCATCAAAATCACCCAGATTTTCAACCGGGAGCAGCAGAAGTACGAGGACTTTTTGCAGCGCAGCCGCCGTCTGGAAAAGTGCAAGCAGAACCAGATGTACGTCTTCGGCATTTTCCGGCCCATGGTCTATATGCTCTATATCTCCTCGACCCTGTGCCTGTTCTACTTCGGCGCCAAGGGCTATATCCAGGACATTGTGTTCCTGGGCCAGACGGTGGACAGCGCCGTCATGGTGTCGTTCTACCTGTTCATCCACAAATTTTTCAACCCCATCCAGACCCTGGCCGAGCAGTTCGACGTGCTCCAGCGGGCCTTTGCCTCCGCCGAAAAGGTGTTTACCATCATGGACATGGTCCCCGAGGTGGTGGACGAGCCCGACGCTGTGGACCTGCCGGAAATCAGGGGCGAGATTGAATTCAGGGACGTGTGGTTTGCCTACAAGCCCGGCGAGTGGGTCTTGAAGGGCGTGTCCTTCCACGTGGAGCCCAAGCAGACCGTGGCCTTTGTCGGCTCCACCGGCTCCGGCAAAACCACCATTTTAGGCCTCATCTGCCGCAATTACGACATTCAGAAGGGCCAAATCCTCATCGACGGCATCGACATCCGGAAAATCAAAATCGCCTCCCTGCGGCGGCACTTCGGCCAGATGCTCCAGGACGTGTTCCTGTTCTCCGGCGATATCCGCAGCAACATCCTGCTCAGGTCCCAGGGTATCTCCGACGAGCAGGTGTGGGAGGCCTGCCGGTATGTCAACGCCGACGCCTTCATCCGCCGTCTGGACCACGGTCTGGACGAGGTGGTCCGGGAGCGGGGCAACAACTTCTCCGCCGGCCAGCGCCAGCTGCTTTCCTTCGCCCGCACCATCATCCACAAGCCCAGCATTATGATTCTGGACGAGGCCACCGCCAACATCGACACCGAGACAGAGGTTCTCATCCAGGACTCCCTGGAAAAGATGAAAAACATCGGCACCATGCTGATTGTGGCCCACCGCCTGTCCACCATCCAGCACGCCGACAACATTATCCTCCTGTCCCACGGCGAAATCCTGGAGCAGGGCACCCACCAGGAGCTGCTGCACCAAAAGGGCAGATATTACAATCTGTACACCCTCCAATACCAAAAGCAGCAGCTACAAAAAGGTTAACGTTTCACACATCCCCCTGCCCTCCCGGGCAGGGGGAAAAACCTTCCCCCGGGGGGAAGGTGTCACCATGTCCCAGTGCGCACACTGGGACATGGTGACGGATGAGGAATGCGGGCGGGAACTTACGTTGTTGCATACGTTCGTGCGTAGAATCGTTCGGAATCAGCAAGCACCAACCTGTACAACCCATAACCTTATCTCCCGAATTCCTCATCCGACCCGGCTTACGCCGGGCCACCTTCCCCCCGGGGGAAGGTTTTTTTGTTATCCGGCGCTTCTGCATCAAGTTTACTGCCTCAATCCCGTAGCTGCCCGGGAGGGTCAGTGACCCTCCCCTACGGAATGTCTGTGTCGATGTCCGTCACCGAGTGGCCCCCAATGGTGGTGGTCCACCGCCAGGGTTCGTAACGCATTAGCCTCCCGCCTTGCGGGCAAAATTTTTTCGTAAATCTTCAACAAAAATGTTGCATTATCTTTGGTAATGTGGTATATTTCTAATTTGAGAGAAACTGTTTATTCACTTCAAAAAAGGAGATATATCATAATATGGCAGCTCAGGAAAAAATCAGAAACATTGCCATCATTGCCCACGTTGACCACGGCAAAACCACCCTGGTGGACGAAATGCTGAAGCAGGGCGGAATTTACCGGGAAAACCAGGCCTCCGTGGACCGGGTCATGGACTCCGGCGATCTGGAGCGGGAGCGGGGCATCACCATTCTGGCCAAGAACACCTCCGTCCACTACAAGGACTATAAAATCAACATTGTGGATACCCCGGGCCACGCCGACTTCGGCGGCGAGGTGGAGCGCATCCTGAAAATGGTCAACGGCGTCATTCTGCTGGTGGACGCCGCCGAGGGCCCCATGCCCCAGACCCGGTTCGTGCTGCAAAAGGCCCTGGAGCTGGGCCACAAGGTCATCGTGGCCGTCAACAAAATCGACAAGCCCGACGCCCGGGTCCATGAGGTCATGGACGAGGTGCTGGAGCTGCTGCTGGACCTGGATGCCACCGACGACCAGTTCAACTCCCCCACCGTCTTCTGCTCCGGCCGCCAGGGCACTGCCTCCTACAGCCCCGACGCCGCCGGTACCGACCTGGTGCCTCTGTTCGAGACCATCATCAACTACATTGACCCGCCCCAGGGCGACGAGAACGCCCCCCTGCAGCTGCTGGTATCCTCCATTGACTACAACGAGTACGTCGGCCGCATCGCCGTGGGCCGGGTGGAGCGTGGCACCATCAAGGTCAACCAGGAGGTCACCATCTGCGACTACCACGACCCCGAAATCAAGCAGAAGGGCAAGGTGGTGGCTCTGTACGAGTACGACGGCCTGGCCAAGAACCCGGTCCAGTCCGCCTCCGCCGGTGAGATTGTGGCCCTGTCCGGCATGGCGGGCATCACCATCGGCCGGACCCTGTGCGCTCCCGAAGCTGTGGAGCCTCTGCCCTTTGTGAAAATCTCCGACCCCACCATCGAAATGACCTTCGCCGTCAACGACTCCCCCTTTGCAGGCAAGGAGGGCAAGTTCGTCACCTCCCGGAATCTCCGGGACCGGCTGGAAAAGGAGCTTTTGAAGGACGTGTCCCTCCACGTCACCGAGCAGGGCACCGATGCCTTCAATGTGGCGGGCCGTGGCGAAATGCACCTGTCCATCCTCATGGAGACCATGCGCCGGGAGGGCTACGAGTTCTCCGTCTCCACCCCCCGTGTGCTGACCAAGGAGATTGACGGCAAAACCTGCGAGCCCATCGAGCGGATGGTGGCCGACGTGCCCGAGGAGTGCATGGGCACCGTCATCGAGAAAATGGGCCGCCGGAAGGCAGACCTGCTGAGCATGACCCCCATGGGCAGCCGCTACCGTCTGGAGTTCCTGGTGCCCTCCCGGGGCCTGTTCGGCTACCGGAACGAATTTCTCACCGATACCCGGGGCGAGGGCATCATGTCCTCGGTCCTGGATTCCTACGCCCCCATGAAGGGCGAGATTGAGCGCCGCCAGGTGGGCTCCCTCATTGCCCACGAAAGCGGCGAAGCCGTCACCTACGGCCTGGCCGCCGCCCAGGAGCGGGGCGCCCTGCTCATCGGCCCCGGCACCCCGGTGTACGCCGGTATGGTGGTGGGCATTTGCAGCCGGAACGAGGACATGACCGTCAACGTCTGCAAGCGCAAGCAGCTGACCAATATGCGGGCCGCCGGCTCCGACGATGCCGCCCGTCTGACCCCGCCCAGGGTGTTCTCTCTGGAGCAGTGCCTGGAGTTCCTGGCAGACGACGAGCTGCTGGAATGCACCCCCAAGAGCCTGCGCATCCGCAAGCGGGAGCTGGACCACGGCCTCCGGATGCGCCAGCTGATGAAAAAGCGTGCCCAGGACCAGGCATAACCCCCACCCCTCCCGGGCGATAAGCCGGGAGGGGTTTGTCATTTCTGCAATCCTCCTCCGCACCCCAATACCTTCCCCCGGGGGGAAGGTGGCACGGCGTTAGCCGTGACGGATGAGGAATGCGGGCGATAACCTTAACTGTTGAATCGGTTCGGGCCTCCACGAGGCTATGATAAACACACCGTAGGGCGGCCTGCCCTCAGGCCGCCGCTGTGTAACGATACAGAGCGGCCCCCTCGCCGGGGGCCGACGGGAGGGTTGATAACCCTCCCCTACGGGTGCGGAAGTAATTTTCCGCCGCACCCCAATACCTTCCCCCGGGGGTGGTGCTCTGCGCAGCAGATTGAAATAGAACGATTGCCAGTGGCAATCGCCCCTTAATTTACTAGGTGGCACGGCGTAAGCCGTGACGGATGAGGAATGCGGGCGGCAAGGCTGGTTGATGGAAAGGTCCGTGCTTGCTGAATGGTAAAACATAGCTGCCAGCAAGCCCGTACCTGTACCGCACATCAGGTTACCGCCCGCATTCCTCATCCGCCCCAGTGTGCGCACTGGGGCACCTTCCCCCCGGGGCTGCGCAGCCGTTGCCGCTTTAGCGGCTTACGGATGCGGCGTCCCCCTTGCGGGGAGAAGGTATTGGGGTTCCATCCATATACAAGAAAGGCTGAACTATATGAAAAAAGCTGCTTTCATTCTGCTTTGTCTGTTCCTCTTGACCGGCTGTGGAAAGCGGGAAGCCCCTGTCACAACCGCCCCGCCCACCACCGCTGTGCAGGAAACCACCGTTCCTGCCACCACGGAGGCAGAGACACTTCCTCCCGCCACCGAGGCTCCGGAGGAATGCTTTACCCTCACCTTTACCGGGGACAGCACCCTAGGCTGCAATCCCTTCCATTTCTACGCAGGCTACGGCTTCGTCAAGACCGTCGGGGAGGACTACCGCTACCCCTTTGCCAATGTCATTGACTATTTTGAAAACGACGAGTGCACCTTCGCCAACCTGGAGGGTCCCCTGGCCGATGGGGGCAGCTATGTGTCCAAAAAGCACGTGTTCCGGGGGCCCACCGCCTTTGTGAACATCCTCACGGAGAACTCCGTGGACTTTGTGTCCCTGGCCAACAACCACGCCCAGGATTACGGCGCTGACGGCTACCAATCCACCCTGGACACCCTGAACGCCGCCGGGGTTCCCTATGTGGAGCGGGACAGTTCAGCGGTCATCACCACGGAAAACGGGCTGAAAATCGGGGTGTATGCCATGGTGTACTACCTGCTGGACGTGGAGGACATGACCGCCGAGATTGCCGCCCTCCGGCAGGCGGGCTGCGATGTGGTGATTGTGGCCCCCCACTGGGGTGTGGAGATGACCTACCGGCCCACGGACGAGCAGGTGGCGGTAGCCCACGCCGCCATTGATGCCGGGGCGGACATCGTCTGGGGCTCTCACCCCCACGTGCTCCAGCCCATTGAGGAATACGGCGGCGGCGTGATTTTCTACTCCATGGGCAATTTCAGCTTCGGCGGCAACATCTACCCCCAGGACTACGACTCCGCCCTGATTCAGCAGCAGATTATCCGGGGACCCGAGGGGGTCCGGCTGGGGGAGCGGACCGTTGTGCCGGTAAGCGTCAGCTCCATGGAGGGCCGCAACAACTACCAGCCCACCCCCCTGGCCCCCGGCAGCGAGGCATACGACCGGGTCCTGGCCAAGCTGAACGGCACCTTCGACGGCCCCAACCTGCCCCCGGCTTATTGAAGTCCCACCATGTCATTGCGCTTTTGCGTCCGTAGGGCACGGCCTCCTGGACGTGCCGTTTCGGCAGCGGCCCGTCAAGGATGCCGGGCCCTACGGTGCGTTTGCCAGAGCCTGGTGGAGGCACGTACCGATACCGCACATAGCATTCCTGCCCGCATTCCTCATCCGTCTTGCCCTTCGGGCAAGCCACCTTCCCCCCGGGGGAAGGTTTTGGGGTGCGCCGCCTGGACTGCACAGTTGACGGGCTCGGTTGCGGCCCCCTGGCGGGGGGGCCGGCGGGAGGGGGCAGGCCGCCCTACAGTTCCCGGAAAGGATTTTACATTTCCCCAAAGTTTTTTTGAAAAAATTGTTGACCAATCTGCCTTTTTCGGTTATAATGGTCGGGCATGACTGTGAGGTCGTGCTTGAGAATGTTTTGCTGCGGTCAATTCTGACTGTCGAGCATAGATGATTTTTGACAGGAGGTGTATGTAAATGAAGCGTACCTATCAGCCCAGCCGCCGTCACCGTTCCAAGGTCCACGGTTTCCGTCAGAGAATGGCTACTTCCAATGGCCGTAAGGTTCTGGCCCGCCGTCGTGCGAAGGGCCGCAAGGTTCTGTCCGCCTGATGCGCAGCCCTCGTGGGAAACAAAATACGCGCATAGAAGCGAAACGGGAGCTACAGCGGGGTGAATGGTTGTTCATTTACCCCGCTCCCTTTTTATTTCGATTTCAGTCCCTTCGGGACTAAAATCGAGAAGGGATTGCAGTCTGCTTCGTGCAGAAATTTCCGCTAAAGCGGAAATTTCCACACACGCAGCCTGAGAGGAATTTTCGTCCAGGTACGCGCCCCGGCCGAAAATGTTTGAACTTTATTTGCCGCTGCGGCGGCAAACTCTGCGAGGCTTTTGTCAGAAGGTTCTATTATGAAGTATTCATCCAGCTTAAAACTCAATCACGTCTTTCGGCGGCTGTATCACACCTCCGGCAAGGCGGATGCATCTTTGGTGCTCTATGCCCGGAAGAACCGCACGGGGGCTAACCGTGTGGGCATCACCGTCAGCAAGAAGCTGGGCCATGCCGTGGTCCGCAACCGCACCCGCCGCCGCCTGCGGGAAATTTACCGGCTGAACGAGGAGCGCTTCCTCCCCGGCTGGGACATCGTGGTGGTGGCCCGGAGCAAGGCGGTGGACGCTTCCTTCGATGCTCTGGCCAAAAGCTACCTGGCCCTGGCCAAAAAGGCCGGGCTCCTGCGGGAGGACCCGCTGTGAAGGCTCTGCTTGTTCTGCTCATCCGTTTCTATCAGCGCTGTATTTCCCCGGCCTTTCCGGCCCGGTGCCGGTTCCGGCCCACCTGCTCTGCCTATGCACTGGAAGCAATCAACAAATACGGGGCCGCCAAGGGCGGCTGGCTGGCGCTGAAGCGCCTGCTGCGCTGCAACCCCTTTTACAAGGGCGACATTTTTGACCCCGTGCCGTGACTTTCTAAGGAAATAAGGAGAAAAGTCCATGTTACTTGCATTTAAGCTATCCGACCTGGTGACCGTGCCCTTCGGCTTCCTGCTGAACGTGCTGTACGGCCTGACCCAGAACTACGGCATCGCCATGATTCTGTTTGCCGTGCTGGTGCAGCTGGTTCTGCTGCCCATCACCGCCAAGTCCAAAAAGAGCATGATGAAGATGTCCCGCCTGACCCCCCGCCAGCAGGAGATTCAGGCCAAGTACGCCGACGACCCCCAGCGCCAGAATGAGGCCATCCGCCAGCTGTACCAGGACGAGGGCGTGTCCATGGGCGGCGGCTGCCTGTGGAGCATCGTGCCCATGCTGATCCTCATTCCCCTGTTCACCGTCATCCGCCAGCCCATTACCTACATCCTCATGGAGACCCCCGAGGTTGCCCAGCAGATTGTGGACATCATCAAGGCCGGGGCCGGGGAGCTGTTCTCCAGCAACACCTACTATGACCAGGTCACCGCCGCCCAGCTGATTCCCCAGTTTGCCTCCCAGCTGTCCGCCCAGATTCCCGGCCTCTCCGCCGAGACCCTGGCCGGTATCAACTTTAACTTCCTGGGCATCAACATCGGCGCCATCCCCAGCTTCGCCTTCTGGAGCTGGAGCGCCTATGACTGGGCCCACATCGGCGCCTTCCTGGTGCCCGTGCTCTCCGCCGGCAGCCAGGTGCTGTCCACCTGGATTATGCAGAAGCTCAACGAGTCCGTCATCACCGACAAGAACGGTGTCCAGGACGAGGAGACCGCCAAGAAATCCCAGACCGCCCAGACCACCCAGACCATGATGTGGATGATGCCCCTGATGAGCCTGTGGATTGGCTTCACCGTGTCCGGTGCCCTGTCTGTGTACTGGTTCGTCAGCGGCATGGCCCGCCTGGTCATCGACGTGTTCCAGACCAAGCACTACCGCAAGATTTACGATGCCGAGGATGCGGTGCGCATCCGCAAGGCCCAGGAGGCCGAGCGCCTTGAGGCCGAGAAGGAGCGCCTGCGTGCCGAGCGCCGGGCCGCCAACCCCGAGGGCATCACCGCCAACACCAGCAAGAAGAAGCTGCAAAAGCAGCAGCGTGACCAGGAGCAGGCCGCCAAGGCTGCCGCCGCCAGGGAATACGCCTCCAAAAAGGGCATCCTGGAGGACGAGGCCCAGCAGACCGACGCCCCCTCCGGCATTGCCAGCCGCCCCTACTGCAAGGGCCGCAGCTATGACCCGGACCGTTACGCCAACACGGAGGAATAAGCCATGGAAAAGACCATTGTAACCACCGGCAAGACCATCGATCTGGCCATTGAGGCTGCCCTGCATCAGCTGAACCTGGACCGTGACAGCGTGTCCGTCCTGGTGCTGCAGCAGGCGAAGGGCGGCTTTCTGGGCTTCGGTGCCCAGCCTGCCAAGGTTCAGGTGACCTACGAGGCCCCGGACCCGGCTCCTGTCGCGCCCAAGAGCGCCCTGGGCGCTGCCTCCCGCTCCAAGCCCAAGGCCGCCGCCCCTGTGAAGAACCCTCAGACCGCCGTGGCCCCCAAGGCCGCTCCCAAGGCTCCTGAGAAGAAGCCCGAGCCGCCCAAGGCCGCCGCGCCTGAGGCCCCCGAGGCCCCCAAGGCCGCTCCCGCCCCCCGTGCTCCCCGGCCCGAGCGCAAGCCCGATGCTCCCAGAGCACCCCGTGCCCCCAAGGCTCCCGCCGAGCCCAGGGTCTACACCCCCGCCGAGCCCGGCTCCACCGAGGAGAAGATTGAGGTCTTTATCAAGGGTCTGCTGGAGCACATGGATTCCAAGGCCGTGCCCCACTGCTTCAAGGAGGACGGCAGCAGCTACAAGGTGGACCTGGTGGGCGAGGACCTGGGCTACCTGATTGGCCGCCGGGGCGACACCCTGGATGCCATCCAGCACCTGACCAACTACACCGTCAACCGGGGCGTGGAAGGTCACATCCGGGTGAACGTGGACGCTGAGCGCTACCGGGAGAAGCGGGAGGACAGCCTCCGCCGCTACGCCCGGAAGAAGGCTCAGCAGGTCCTGAAGGCCCGCCGCCGCACCACCCTGGAGCCCATGAACGCCTACGAGCGCCACGTCATCCACGCCGCCCTCCAGGACATGGAAAACATCACCACCCACTCCACCGGCGTAGAACCCAACCGCCGGGTTGTCATTGAGTACGTTCGGTAACGGTACATAGCACAATTGCCCGGATACGAAAGTATCCGGGCTTTTTGCCGCTGCCACCGGCCCCCCGCGATACCTTCCCCCGGGGGGAAGGTGCCCCAGTGTCGCAACACTGGGGCGGATGAGGAATGCGGGCAGTAACTTAACGTGCGGTACAGGTCCGTGCCTGGCTGGCAGCGTAGTGCCCGTCAAGAATGCCGGGCCTTACGGGTTGCGCCCAATAGCTTCCCCCGGGGGGAAGCTGGCACCAGTTCGCAAACTGGTGACTGATGAGGGATGGCGACAGGTCGGGTTCTGTATGCACTACCGTCAGATGCTTCAAGCAATAATTGCACGCCATCCCTCATCCGTCTTGCCCTTCGGGCAATCCACCTTCCCCCCGGGGGAAGGTATTGGTGCGGAGAAGGCTTTTCGCTTCGTCGTCACATAGGAACAGGCCGCCCGTTGGGCGGCCTCAGGGCGTCGAAAAAGCCTCGCAGAGTTTGCCGCCGCAGCGGCAAATAAATTCTAAATCATTTTCGGCCGGGGCCTGTACCTGGACGAAAATACATCTCAGACTGCAAGTGTGGAATTTGTACGCCATAGGCGTACAAATTATGCACGCAGCAGGCTGCATCCCTTCTGTCGGAAAGCCCCGAAGGGGTTTTTCGACAGGCTGAGGCCGCCCGTTGGGCGGCCTGTTCTGTTATCTTCGGAGCCAGTGGATTATTTGAAATACTTCACAGCCGCCTTGAACATCTGGATGTCGTACTCGCCGGGGACGTTGCGGTACAGGCCCTGGCCGATTCGCTCGGAGTGGCCCATTTTGCCGAAGACCCGGCCGTCGGGGGAGGTGATGCCCTCGATGGCGTACAGGGAGCCGTTGGGGTTGAAGTGGACGTCGCCGGTGGCCCGGCCGTTCAGGTCCACGTACTGGGTGGCAATCTGGCCGTTGGCCGCCAGCTTTCGAATCAGCTCCTCGCTGGCCAGGAACTTGCCCTCGCCGTGGGAAATGGGCACGTTGTACACATCGCCCACGTTGGTCAGGCTCAGCCAGGGGGACTTGTTGGAGGCCACCCGGGTGCGGACGATGCGGCTCTGGTGCCGGGAGATGTTGTTGAAGGTCAGGGTGGGGCAGCTCTCGTCGGTGTCGATGATTTTGCCGTAGGGCACCAGACCCAGCTTGATGAGGGCCTGGAAGCCGTTGCAGATGCCGCACATCAGGCCGTCACGGCTGTCCAGCAGCTCGGTGACGCCCTCCTTGATGGCAGCGTTGCGGAAGAAGGCGGTGATGAACTTGCCGGAGCCGTCGGGCTCGTCGCCGCCGGAGAAGCCGCCGGGGATGAACACCATCTGGGCATCCTTCAGCTCCCGGGCAAACCGGTCCACGCTCCGGGCGATGCCGTCGGCGGACAGGTTGTTGATGACGATAATCTCCGGCTCTGCCCCGGCATCCCGGACGGCCTTGGCGGAGTCGTACTCGCAGTTGGTGCCGGGGAAGGCGGGAATCAGCACCTTGGGCCTTGCCACCTTCACAGCGGGGGCCTTCCGCTCCCCGGCCTCATAGGAGAAGGTCTCCATGGGCTGGTCGGGAGTGGGGATGTTGCAGGCGTAGACGCTTTCCAGCTTGCTCTCATAGGCATTCAGCACGGTCTCCTGGGACAGGCTCTCGCTTCCGTAGGAGAAGGTGCCGTCGGCGGTGACGGTGCCCAGGCAGAGGCCCACAGGCTCCCGGTCCGCCAGCTCCAGCACGAAGCCGCCGTAGGCATAGCCGAACAGCTGCTCCAGAGTCAGGCCCTCGTCAAAGGCAAAGCCCAGGCCGTTGCCGAAGCCCATTTTCATCACGGCCTCGGCCACGCCGCCCATGCCGGGGGTGTAGGCCGCCACAACCTTGCCCTCACGCATCAGCTTGGTGACCAAATTGAAGTTTGCAAGCAGGGACTCGGTGACGGGCAGGCCGTTCTCGTCCAGCTGGGGCAGCAGGAGGGAAACGGTGTGGCCCGCAGCCTTGAATTCGGGAGAAACCACCTCGGCGGTCTTTCCGGTGGTGACGGCGAAGGACACCAGGGTGGGGGGCACATCCAGCTTCTCAAAGGTGCCGGACATGGAGTCCTTGCCGCCGATGGCACCGATGCCTAAGTTCATCTGGGCCTTGAAAGCGCCCAGCAGTGCCGCCAGAGGCTTGCCCCAGCGCTCGGGGTCCTTGCCCAGGCGCTCAAAATACTCCTGGAAGGTCAGGTACACGTCCTTAAAGGAAGCGCCGGAGGCTACCAGCTTGGCAACAGACTCCACAACCGCCAGATAGGCCCCGTGGTAGGGGGAGGCGGTGGTGATGAAGGGGTTGTAGCCGAAGGCCATGAAGGAGCAGTCGTCGGTGTGCTTTTTCTCCACGCTGATTTTCTGGACCATGGCCTGGATGGGGGTCAGCTGATGTCTGCCGCCGAAGGGCATGAGCACCGTGCCGGCACCGATGGTGGAGTCGAACCGCTCGGACAGGCCCCGCTTGGAGCAGGTGTTCAAATCGGAGGCCACGGCCAGGAAGTTCTCAGCAAAGGAGCCGGAAACGGTCTTGTTAAAGGTTTCGGGCTTGTCGGTGACGCAGGTGATGTGCTTGTCTGCGCCGTTGGAGTTCAGGAACTCCCGGCTGATGTCGCAGATGGTCTTGCCGTTCCAGTGCATGACCAGCCGGGGCTCCTGGGTGACGGTGGCTACGGGCACGGCGTTCAGATTTTCGGTGGCTGCCAGCTCCAGGAACCGGGGGGCGTCCTTGGCCTCCACCACCACGGCCATCCGCTCCTGGGACTCGGAAATGGCCAGCTCCGTACCGTCCAGCCCGTCGTACTTCTTGGGCACGGCGTTTAAGTCGATGGTCAGCCCGTCGGCCAGCTCGCCGATGGCAACGGACACGCCGCCTGCGCCAAAGTCGTTGCAGCGCTTGATGAGGCGGGAGGCCTCGGAGTTCCGGAACAGCCGCTGGAGCTTCCGCTCCTCGGGGGCGTTGCCCTTCTGGACCTCGGCCCCGCAGGTCTCCAGGGATTCCACGGTGTGGCTCTTGGAGGAGCCGGTGGCGCCGCCGCAGCCGTCCCGGCCGGTGGCACCGCCCAGCAGAATGACGATATCGCCGGGGTCCGGCCGCTCCCGGCGGACATTTTCCGCAGGAGCGGCGGCAATCACTGCGCCAATCTCCATCCGCTTAGCCGCATAGCCGGGGTGGTAAATTTCATCGACAATGCCGGTGGCAAGGCCGATCTGGTTGCCGTAGGAGGAATAGCCGGCGGCAGCGGTGGTGACAATCTTCCGCTGGGGCAGCTTGCCGGGGATGGTCTCGGACACAGGCTTCAGGGGGTCGGCTGCGCCGGTGACACGCATAGCGCCGTAGACATAGGACCGGCCGGACAGGGGGTCCCGGATGGCGCCGCCGATGCAGGTGGCGGCGCCGCCGAAGGGCTCGATTTCGGTGGGGTGGTTGTGGGTCTCGTTTTTGAACAGCAGCAGCCACTGCTCATCCTGGCCGTCCACGGTGACGGTCATTTTGACGGTGCAGGCGTTGATTTCCTCGGATTCATCCAGCTTGTCCAGTTTCCCGGCGGCCCGGAGGGCCTTGACGGAGATGGTGGCCAGGTCCATCAGGCAGATGGGCTTGTGGGTCCGGCCCAGGGCCTCCCGGGTGGCGAGATATTCGTTGTAGGTCTCTTGCAGCAGCTCGTCCTGGAAGCGCACATCGTCGATGATGGTTCCGAAGGTGGTGTGGCGGCAGTGATCGGACCAGTAGGTGTCAATCATCCGGATTTCGGTGATGGTGGGGTCCCGGTTCTCTTTGACGAAATAGGCCTGGCAGAAGGTGATATCGTCCAGGTCCATGGCAAGGCCGTACTGCCGGATGAAGTCAGCCAGCCCCTCCCGGGTCAGCTTGGTGAAGCCGGTGAGGGTAGCCACCTCGGTTGGAATCTCATACTGAATGGCCAGAGTCTCCGGGGTCTCCAGGGAGGCCTCCCGGCATTCCACGGGGTTGATAACGTACTTCTTAAACTCCGCAATATCGGCCTCCGTGAGGGAACCGTACAGGGCGTAGACCTTGGCGGTGCGAATCAGGGGCCGGTCCCCCTGGGAGATAATCTGGATGCACTGGGCGGCGGAGTCGGCCCGCTGGTCGAACTGACCGGGCAGGGCCTCCACGGCAAAGACGGCGGCCCCGGGCAGCTCTACGGCAGCAGAGGCAGTGTCCAGCTGGGGCTCGGAGAAGACGGTCTTGACGGCGTAGTCAAACAGCTCCCGGCTGATGTTTTCCGCGTCATAGCGGTTAAACAGCCGGACCTTTTCCAGCCGCTCCATGCCCAAAAGGCTCCGGGCCTGCCCCAGCAGCCCCCGGGCCTCATTGTCCAGCCCTTCCTTTTTTTCAACAAATACACGATAAACCATGGGATGTTCCTCCTATGTTTCAGTAATTTCTAACTTATCCAATGCGTAGGGACAGCCCTTGCGGCTGTCCGCCCCATTTCCCGTGGGAAATGGGGTCCATGGGGGCAAAGCCCGCATGGCGGGAGGGGGCAAGCCCCTCCCCTACGAAAAATGGTTTTTACTTAACAGCCTGCAAGGCCCGCTGGCCGATGTCGCTGCGGCGGTAGGCTCCCTCGAAGGTCACGCCCTGGGCCAGGCGGTAGGCCTCGGCTATGGCCTCTTCCAGAGAATCCGCAATGGCGGTGGTGCCGGTGACACGGCCGCCGGAGGTAAGAAGCTGTCCGTCAACCAGCTTGGCCCCGGCCACGTAGGTGTGGGCGGCGGCCTCGGGGGTCATGGTCATGGGCAGACCCTTTTTGTAGCTGACAGGGTAGCCGGCGGAGGCGGTAATGACGCAGCAGGCGTGCTTGTCCGCAAACCTCACCTCGGTGTCAGCGAGCGTGCCGTTGGTAGTGGCCTGCATGACGGTGAGCAGGTCGCTTTCCAGCAGGGGCAGCACCACCTGGGTCTCGGGGTCGCCGAAGCGGCAGTTGTACTCAATGACCTTGGGGCCGTTGGGGGTGAGCATGAGGCCAAAGTACAGGCAGCCCTTGAAGGTGCGGTTTTCGGCGTTCATGGCGTTCATGGTGGGCAGGAAGATTTCCTTCATGCACCGTTCGGCCACCTCCGGGGTGTAGTAGGGGTTGGGGGCCACGGTGCCCATGCCGCCGGTGTTCAGGCCGGTGTCGTGGTCGCCGATGCGCTTGTGGTCCATGGAGGACACCATGGGCCGCACCACCTTGCCGTCGGTGAAGGCCAGCACGGAGACCTCGGGGCCGGTGAGGAATTCCTCAATGACCACCCGGCTGCCGGAAGCGCCGAACATTCCGTTTTCCATCATGTCCCGGACGGCGGTGAAGGCTTCCTCCCGGGTCTGGGCGATGATAACGCCCTTGCCCAGGGCCAGACCGTCGGCCTTGATGACCGTGGGGATGGGGGCGGTTTCCAGATAGGCAAGGGCGGCGGCCATGTCCTCAAAGACCTCGTACCGGGCTGTGGGGATGCCGTACTGCTTCATCAGGTTCTTGGAGAACACCTTGCTGCCCTCGATGATGGCGGCGTTGGCCCGGGGGCCGAAGCAGGGAACGCCCTTGGCCTCCAATGCGTCCACGCAGCCCAGAACCAGAGGATCGTCGGGGGCCACCACGGCGTAATCAACGGCATTTGCCACGGCAAATTCCACGATTTTGTCGATGTCGGTAGCGCCGATGGGCACGCAGGTAGCGTCAGCGGCAATGCCGCCGTTGCCGGGGAGGGCGTAGACAGTCTCTACCTGGGGATTTTTCTTCAACGAGCGGATGATGGCGTGTTCCCGGCCACCGCCGCCTACGACTAATAGCTTCATGTTGACCTCCGTATGTAAAAATCAGGAAACCCGTTCGTAGGGACAGCCCTTGCGGCTGTCCGCCCCATTTTCCTGTGGAAAATGGGGACTTTGCGGCTGTAAGCCGCAAAGCGGGAGGGGTGCATTTTATGTTATGGAGCGATTGCCACTGGCAATCGACTTATTTTCATCCGCTGCGCGGAGCACCACCCTCCCCTACGGGGGTATTCTAAACGCACCGATAGGGGGCAGCCTTTTTGGGGCTGTCCCCTATGGTAAATTCACTTAGTGGTGGAACAGGCGCATACCGGTGAAGGCCATGGCAACGCCGTGCTTGTTGCACTCGTCAATGACCAAATCGTCCCGGATGGAGCCGCCGGGCTGGGCAATGTACTTGACACCGGAGGCCACGCCCCGCTGGACGCTGTCCGGGAAGGGGAAGAAGGCATCGCTGCCCAGGGCCACGTCCTGGCGGGAGGAGAGGTATTCCTTCTTCTCCTGGGCGGTCAGCGGCTCGGGACGGACGGTGAAGTACTTCTGCCAAACGCCCTCGGCGCACACGTCCTCCTCGTTGCCGTTGATGTAGCCGTCAATGACGTTGTCCCGGCCGGGGCGGCCCAGGTCCTCCCGGAAGGGCAGGTTCAGAGTCTTGGGATGCTGGCGCAGGAACCAGGTGTCGGCCTTGCCGCCGGCCAGCCGGGTGCAGTGGACCCGGGACTGCTGGCCTGCGCCCACGCCGATGGCCTGGCCGTCATAGGCAAAGCACACGGAATTACTCTGGGTGTATTTCAGGGTGATGAGGGACACAATCAGGTCGATTTTGGCGGACTCGGGGATGTCCTTGTTGTCGGTGACGATGTTGGTGAGCAGGTGCTCGCCGATTTTGAAATTGTTCCGGCCCTGCTGGAAGGTGACGCCGAAGACCTGCTTGGTCTCCTGCTCGGCAGGAACGTAGGCGGGGTCGATGGCCACCACGTTGTAGCTGCCCTTGCGCTTGGTTTTCAGCACGGCCAGGGCCTCGTCGGTATAGCCGGGGGCAATCACGCCGTCGGAGACCTCCCGGGCGATGAGCCTGGCGGTGAGCTCGTCGCACACGTCGCTGAGGGCCACCCAGTCGCCGAAGGAGCACAGCCGGTCCGCGCCCCGGGCACGGGCGTAGGCGCAGGCCAGGGGATTTTCGTCCAGGCCCTCAATATCGTCTACAAAGCAGGCCTTTTTCAGGTCCTCAGGCAGGACCTTGCCCACGGCGGCGGAGGTGGGGGACACGTGCTTGAAGGAGGTGACGCAGGGCATTCCGGTGGCCTCCTTCAGCTCCTTCACCAGCTGCCAGGAGTTCAGAGCGTCCAGGAAGTTGATGTAGCCGGGGCGGCCGTTCAGAATGGTGATGGGCAGGTCAGAGCCGTCGGCCATGTAGATGCTGGCAGGCTTCTGGTTGGGGTTGCAGCCGTATTTCAGTTCAAATTCTTTCATAAAGCATTCTCCATTTCTGTTTTCATCGCCAAAACGTCATGGCGAGCCGTTCCCCCGGATTTTTCGTCGGAATATCCGGGCGGCGGCCTGAGGGCAGGCCGCCCTACGGTGCATACAAAGCGCTTACTGGTGCTTGTTGAAAATCCGCTGCTCGAAGGTCCGGGTCTCCAGGTCGGTGTAGCGGACGAACAGGGAGATTTTATTGGCCTCGTTGAGGTTTTCCCACAGCTCGGAAGCAAAGGCATCGATGTCGGCGGGGATGCTCACCCGCTCCGGCTCCCCCTGGAAGGTGGGAATCACCGGATTGCCGTCGCAGACGTAGGTGTGGATAAAGTGGCCCAGGCCTGCCTTGCCGGGGTATTCGAAGGTAAACCGGGCGCAGTCGGTGCCCTCGGGGTCGTTGGACTTGAGGATGGACAGCTTGTAGCTGCCGTCGGGGGACTGAAGGCCGGAGATTCGGGGGGTCCAGTTGGGGCCGTCGTGCTCAAACTTCCGGGTCCGCAGAGCCTGCTCCATGGGAAGGCCCTTTTCCAGGAACTCCCGGATGGTGTCGGTCTGGTCGCCGTTGGTGACAATCAGGCCCCGGCCCACCTCCCGGACGGGGTGGTAGATGATGAGGCTGGGGTCCTCCATTTTGGAGGGGTCGTAGGCTTCGGTGCGGATGCCGTCAGGCTCCTGAATGAACACACGGTTGCGGCTGTTGACGCTGCGGCCCATGATGAAATAGGCGGCCACGGCCTTCTTCCCGTCAGGGGTCACGCCGAGGACGATGCCCCGGCCGGGATAGCTGTTGCCACAGAGGCGCTCCCCCATGGTCTTGGTTTCATAGACATTCATTTTGAAGCCTCCAAATTTTCAGAAATCTTCGGTAGGGAACGGATTCATCCGTTCCGAAAGAAAATTTGACCTCGATGGGCAAATTTTCTTCCTTGTGTGTCATCCAAGTTTCGGGCCACAGGCCCGACGGAACGGATAAATCCGTTCCCTACGGGTGCAGTCTCATTTTTGCAGCTGGGCGCAGACCTTTTCTGCCGCCTGGGGCAGCAGGACCCATTCGGCCTGCTCCATGACCCGTTTTTGCAGCACCTCGGGGGTGTCGCCGGGCTGGATGTACACCGCCTTCTGGGCGATAATCTCGCCGCCGTCGGGAATTTCGTTGACGAAATGCACCGTTGCGCCGGTGACCTTCACGCCGTAGCGGAGGGCTTCCTCATGGACCCGGAGGCCGTAGTAGCCCTCGCCGCAGAAGGCGGGAATCAGGGACGGGTGGACGTTGAGAATGCGCCGGGGGTAGGCGGCGGTGAAGCTCTCGGTGAGGATGGTCATAAAGCCCGCCAGGATAATGACCTCGATGCCGTGCTCCGCCAGGATTTCCTTGAGCTTTTCCTCAAAGGCGGCCTGGGAGCCGCACTGCTTTTTGGTCACCACAGCGGTGGCGATGCCGGCGTTTCTTGCCCGTTCCAGGGCGTAGGCCCCGGGGTTGTTGGAGACAACCAGGGCGATTTCGCCGCTGACAAGGGTGCTCCCCTGGGCATCGATGAGGGCCTGCAAATTGGTGCCGCCGCCGGAAACAAGAACCGCAATTTTGGTTTTCACGCCAAAATCACCTTTTCCTCATTCTCAACAATGGAGCCGATGACGTAAGCGGTCTCGCCGTGGGCGGTGAGGATGGCAATAGCCTCCTCCACCTGGTTCGCCGGGACCACTACGCTCATGCCAACGCCCATGTTGTAGGTGTTGAACATATCCCGCTCGGGGATATTGCCCCAGGCGGCAATCATATCGAAAATGGGCAGGACCCGGACGGCGGCCTTGTCGATTTTGGCGCACAGGCCGTCGGGGATGGACCGGGGGATGTTTTCGTAGAAGCCGCCGCCGGTGATGTGGGAAATGCCCTTGACATCCACCTTTTCCAGCAGCGCCAGAATGGCCTTGACGTAGATGCGGGTGGGCACCAGCAGAGCCTCGGCAATGGTCTTGCCGCCCAGCTCCTCCCGGGCCACGTACAGCTCGGGGTTGTTATTGTCGATGTCGAAGACCTTCCGGCACAGAGAAAAGCCGTTGGAGTGAATGCCGGTGGAGGCCAGGCCGATGACCACGTCGCCGGCCTGCATCCGGGTGTTGTCGATGATTTTCTTCTTGTCCACAATGCCTACGGCGAAGCCTGCCAGGTCGTAGTCCTCCACGGGCATCAGGCCGGGATGCTCGGCGGTCTCGCCGCCGATGAGAGCTGCCCCGGACTGGACGCAGCCCTCGGCCACGCCGGCGACAATCTGGGCAATCTTTTCGGGGACGTTCTTGCCGCAGGCGATGTAATCCAGGAAGAACAGGGGCTTTGCGCCGCAGCAGATAATATCGTTGACGCACATGGCCACAGCGTCGATGCCGATGGTGTCGTGCTTGTCCATGAGAATGGCCAGCTTCACCTTGGTGCCGCAGCCGTCGGTGCCGGAGACCAGAACGGGCTCCTCCAGGCCGGTGGGCAGGCCGAAGCAGCCGCCGAAGCCGCCGACATCATCCAGGCAGCCCTCGTTGCGGGTGCGGGCCACGTGCTTTTTCATCAGCTCCACCGCCCGGTAGCCGGCGGTAATGTCCACACCGGCAGCCGCATAGCTGGCGGACTGGGAATTCTTATGATCCATTTGGTAGCTCCTTTGTTGTTTATTGGCGCACCGTAGGGAACGGATTTATCCGTTCCGCTTTTTCAGTGCAGTGACGGAACGGATGAATCCGTTCCCTACGGGGATTTTTTATTCCTTACCAGACCAGCAGTAGGTGCAGACCTTGTCCTTATCCAGGCCGATGGCCTCCAGGAGGCCGTCCAGGGACTGGTAGCCCAGGGAGTCAAAGCCCATTTCCTGGCAGATGGCCTTGAGCATACACTGGCCCCGCTGGGTGGAGGCATCGGCGTATTCCTCCAGATGGTTCTGGCCCTCGTCGCCCTCCAGCTGCTGGATGGTTTTCCGGGCCAGCAGCTCCATGTCGGAGTTGCTGCGGGAGAAGTTCAGATACTTGCAGTTATACATAATGGGCGGGCAGGCCGAGCGCATATGCACTTCCTTGGCGCCGCTTTCGTAGAGGAAATCCACAGTCTCCCGCAGCTGGGTGCCCCGGACGATGGAGTCATCCACAAACAGCAGCTTCTTGCCCTGAATCAGCTCCGGCACGGGAATCTGCTTCATCTTGGCAACCAGAGAGCGCATGGCCTGGTTGGAGGGGGTGAAGGACCGGGGCCAGGTGGGGGTGTACTTCACGAAGGGCCGGGCAAAGGGCTTGTGGGAGAAGTTGGCATAGCCGATGGCGTGGGGCAGGCCGGAGTCGGGGACACCCGCCACGAAGTCCACATCGGGCATGGTGCCGTTTTTCTGCTCCTCCCGGGCCATAATCTCGCCGTTGCGGCAGCGCATGACCTCCACATTGCGGCCCTCGTAGTTGGAGTTGGGGTAGCCGTAGTAGGTCCACAGGAAGGCGCAGACCTTCATATCCTTGCCGGGGGCCGCCAGCTGGGTCACAGCATCGGCGGTGATGCGCACCACCTCCCCGGGTCCCAGCTCGTAGTAATCCTGATAGCCCAGCTTGTGATAGGCGAAGGACTCAAAGGACACGCAGCAGCCGTCCTCGTTTTTGCCCACGTGGACCGGCAGGCGGCCCAGGCGGTCCCGGGCGGCGATGATGCAGTCCTTCATCAGCAGCAAAATGGTGCACGAGCCGTCGATAACCTGCTGGGCATAGCGGATGCCGTCGAGCAGATTGTCCTTCTGGTTGATGAGGGCGGCGGTGAGCTCCGTGGTGTTGACGCTGCCGGAGGACATGGCCATAAACTGATGGCCGGGGCCGGAGAAGGTCTTTTCCACCAGGTCCTCGGCGTTGTTGATGATGCCCACGGTGGAGATGGCGAAGAGCCCTAAGTGGGAGCGCACCAGCAGGGGCTGGGGGTCCGTGTCGGAAATGCAGCCGATGCCGGCACAGCCAGCGAATTTTGCCATGTCGGCGTCAAACTTGGTGCGGAAGGGGGTATTTTCAATGTTGTGAATCTGGCGCTGGAAGCCCTTGTCCCGGTCATAGAAGGCCATGCCGCCCCGCTTGGTGCCCAGGTGAGAATGGTAATCCGTGCCAAAAAACACGTCGTAAATGCAGTCTTTGCGGGAAATCGTCCCGAAGAAACCACCCATAGAAGTTGTTCCTCCTTTAAGATGTTGCGCTGTTTTTTCACAGGCGGATGGTGGATAGTGAAGAAGTAAGAGGTAATAGTGAAGAAGTGAGGTATCGGCTGCGCCGATGAATTTAAATCGTGGCGAAGCCACACCCTACCTCTTCACTATTCACTATTACCTTTTCACTACGGCCTGTGGGATCAGGTTCGATGGTTGCTTAGCCGAAAAACAGGCCGTTCAGAGTCATGGGGTCGATGTACTTGCCGTCCTTGTAGACACGCATATTGCCGGAGGCAATCTCGTCGATGAGCATGACATTGCCCTGGGCATCGTAGCCGAACTCGAACTTGATGTCGTACAGGTCCAGGCCCTTGGCCTTCAGGTCGTCGGCCACAATCTTGGTGATGGCCTGGGTCATGGACTTCAGGTCGTCGTACTGCTTGGCGGTCATGATGCCCAAATCCACCAGGCCGTCCTTGGTGACCAGGGGATCGCCCTTTTCGTCGTTTTTGAAGGTGGTCTCCACATAGGCGGGCAGGTCCTGGCCCTCGGTGCAGTAGTCGGAGTAGCGGCGGAAGAAGGAGCCCACGGCCTTGTACCGGCAGATGACCTCCAGGCCCTTGCCGAAGACCTTGGCCTGCAGCACCTCCATGGTGGTGTTATCCAGGTCGGCGGAAACATAGTGGGTGCGGATACCGGCGGCGTTGATCTTCTCGAAGAAGTAGATGGACATACGCAGGTTCACATCGCCCACGCCCTCGATGGTCAGGCCCACGGAGTTCTCGCCGGGGTCGAACACACCGTCCTTGCCGGTGCAGTCGTCCTTGAACTTCAGCAGGCAGTTTCCGTTGGGCAGAGCGTAGACATTCTTGGTTTTACCGGTGTACAGCAGCTTCAGGTTTTCCATAAAATTTTGACCTCTTTCTGAAATGAATGAATGTATATGTGAATGGGTTTACGGACAAGGTTGTTAAAGCCCCTGTAGGGGCGGGATATCATCCCGCCCGGGCAGTTTTGAGACCGCCGCAGGAGGAATCGGCGCCGAAAGTATGTCATTGCGAAGCCAGTGCGCACACTGGCTGTGGCAATCCGTTTTCCTGCGATGCTGTGCATCGCCTGATTTGCAAGGCAAATCAGCGGGAGGGATGATATCCCTCCCCTACGGGCACTCAGGCGTTCAGCTCTTTTTGCAGGGCGGCGTCCTTTTCCAGGACCTTGGCGGCGTCGGCGGCACGCTTGGCGTCCAGCCGCTGGGCCAGGGCCTCGTCGGACACGGCGATTATCTGGGCGGCCAGCAGCGCTGCATTGGCGCCGCCGTTGACCGCCACGGTGGCCACGGGAATGCCGGTGGGCATCATCACGGTGGCCAGCAGAGCGTCCATCCCGTCAAAGCAGGGGCCCTTGCAGGGAATGCCGATGACGGGCAGGGTGGTGTTGGCGGCAATGGCGCCGGCCAGGTGGGCGGCCATGCCGGCGGCGGCGATGAGCACGCCGAAGCCGTTTTTCCGGGCGTTCAGGGCGAAGTCCCGGGCCTCCACGGGAGTCCGGTGGGCGGAGTAAATGTGGCATTCATAGGGGATGTCCAGGGCGTGCAGGGTATCCATGGTTTTGCGCAGGATTGGCAAATCGCTGTCACTGCCCATGATGATTCCGACTTTTTTCATCCGATGAGTTCCTCCTGATTGAAAAGCATTCCAAAAAATAAAATGGGCGCACTTCGTCCACCCTCTTTACAGAGCGGAAAAGTGTGCCCAGACGGTCGGCGAATGTATGCCCTTACTCCATGTGGTGCTCCACTGTTCCGTCAGTCATAAGGGTTTCTCTTTACAGACAGATTATAACACGATACAGGATTCTTGGCAAGCAATCAGAAATACAATTTTGCCGGGATTTTGCCTTGCATCCATGTGAATGTTGACAAAATCCCAGGATTTGCGACACCGGCGGAGGCGGAATTTCCGCCGCTCCGGCGCTGCCTAACGTGTTTAGTATATCATAACCCGTTGGCCTTTGTCAATGATAATTCGGGCAGATTCCCCAATTTCTTCATAGTGCCAAAATGGAAACTGGCAGTTTTGTACAGGTTTCCCACTTGATTTTTCCATTTTCCTGTGGTATCCTATAGCTACAAAGAGGTGATACCAATGACTTCTTGAACCAAGGCTTCACGTAAATACCGGGAAGCCCCGCATCCGGCCCCTTCGAGTTTCTTCCGTTTCCATAAATCCAATTTTTGTAAACCAAAATTTATCCGGAAGTGATTCAATTTTTGTCACAGAAGAGGCTGGCTGTAATCCGCAGAAAGAGAGGTTAACCAATGATGTTAGATACCAAGAGTGAACAGAAATGACCCTTGATGATCTGGTTGCAAGACAGTCATCAAGGGTCATTTCTTTTTTATTGACAGCTGTGGTACAATAGCAGCATAGGAGTGATGTTTATGAATGCACCGTCCCGTTCCTGGCTTACCGGGAATCAGCTGAAAATCATCGCTATGGCGGCCATGACCATTGACCACATCGGAGCCCAGCTTCTGCCCCAGTATCTGATTTTGCGCATCATCGGGCGGCTGGCCATGCCCATTTATGCCTACATGATTGCCGAGGGCTGCCGCTACACCCGCAGCCGGGGAAGGTATCTGGGGCGGCTGGCGGGGCTGGCGGCGCTGTGCCAGCTGGTGTACTTTTTCGCCATGGACTCGCTGTATATGTGCATTCTCGTAACCTTTTCCCTGTCTGTTGCCCTGATTTGGGCCCTGGAATGGGGCGAGGAGAAAAATCGGCCTCTGGTTCCCCTGGCCCTTGCGGCGGGAATTTACGCCGTCTGCCAGCTTCTGCCCCGGTGGGTGCCGGGGTTTTATGTGGACTACGGCTTCTTCGGGGTGCTGCTGCCGGTGGCGGCCTATTTTGGGAAAACCGGACCTGCCCGGCTGTTCCTGCTGGGGGCGGGGCTGGTGCTGCTGGCCTCGGACTGCGGCGGCGTCCAGTGGTATTCTCTGGCGGCGATTCCGCTGCTGGCCCTGTACAACGGTCAGCGGGGCAAGGCCTCCATCGGTCCCCTGTTCTACTGGTACTACCCGGCCCACCTTGTGGCAATCCACCTCATCGGGCTGCTGCTTCGGTAAATACTGCCAAGAATTTCCGCCTGAATTCTATGATTCCACCATAGACTTTTGTGGAAATCTCTGATATAATTACCTCACCATCCTGACATTAAGCATCCGCTGCGTGAAAGGTGCCAAACGTATTTGCCCGATTCCGGAATGTCATTGCGAACCAGTCCGCAGACTGGTGTGGCAATCCGTTCCACTGAATCAGGCTTTGCTTTGCCGCACCCCCAGGGTGACGGCATTTTTTGTTGGGAGGAAATCACATGGAAACACGGGTCGCCGTTATGAGCATCATTGTGGAAAATCCGGACTCGGTGGAGGCCTTGAATGGCCTGCTCCACGCCAATGGGGACTATATCATCGGCCGCATGGGCATCCCCTACCGGAAGCGGGGCATCAGCATCATCTCCATCGCCCTGGACGCTCCCCAGAATACCATCTCCGCCCTGGCGGGGAAAATCGGGGGCCTTCCCGGGGTCAGCGTCAAAACCGCCTATTCCAGCGTGATCTCCGGCACACCCTGAGTTCCCGGAAAGAAGTGTGGAAAATGAACAAAAAAATCCGTTGGATTACCGAAACCGCCGTGCTGCTGGCGCTGCTGGTGGTGCTGCAAAGCGTCACCAAGCCTCTGGGCCAGCTGGTCACCGGCTCCTGCGTCAACGCAGTTCTGGCCATTGCCGCCCTGTTTGCGGGCATGGGCAGCGGCATCGTCGTGGCCCTGGTCTCCCCGGTGCTGGCCTTCCTGCTGGTCATCGCCCCCCAGGCCGTCACCGTCCCCGCCATCATGGTGGGCAACACCGTGTTCGTGGTGCTGCTGAGCCTGCTGTACCGGGAAAATACACTCCGGAAGCTCCTGGCCTGGCTGGCCGCCGCCGCTGCAAAATTCGTGACGCTGTACCTGCTGGTGACCCAGCTCATCTGCGGCCTGGCCGCCCCCGCCCTGCTGGCCGCCGGCACGCTGAAGGAGCCGATGCTGAAGGTCCTGCCCACCATGTTCGCCTGGCCCCAGCTTGCAACCGCCCTCATCGGCGGCGCCATCGCCCTGCTCATCACCCCGGTGCTGAAAAAGGCGCTGCATCGATAAATTAAAATTCCCGGCCGCAAGACCGGGAATTTTTTATGCTTGATGCATATACATACGGCACATTTCCTGCTCCCCATCCCCCTGGACCATGCAGAAAAACTTCCAGCCGTACCGCTCGTAAAAGTTTAGGTGGTCGGTGATGAGATACAGCGTGCCGATGCCCAGAGCCTTCATGTCCTGGCAGACAAGGCGCAACAGCTGCCCGGCAATGCCCCGGCAGCGGTAAGCCTGCTCCACATACACGGCGCAGACATTGGGACTTAAGTCCTTCCGGTTATGGAAATCGTTATCAATAACACCCAAGCCGCCGATAATCCGGCCTGCCTCCAACGCCACATACCACTGAGGAACGGGGGATTTCCCGGCGAGACAGGCTCGGATGCTCTGCTCGTAGGCATCCAGAGGAACGCCCCACTTTTCGTGAAACCAAAGGGCGGCAGTCTGGGCCAGCTCCGGGTGCTCCCGAATCTTCCAAAGCTCCATCAGACCCCCAGATACCCGCACAGCACCTTCAAGGTGTTATACACCCCGTCGATGTGGCTGCGCTCGTAGCCGTGGCTGGCGTAGACACCGGCGCCGATGAGGCCGTGGCGGATGTCTGCGCCGCTTCTGAGGGTGGCCTCCACGTCGGAGCCGTAGTGGGGGTAGACATCCACGGCGTAGTCGGCCTCCGTGGCCTGGGCGGCGGCGATGAGCCTGCCCACCACGTCGTAGCTGTAGGGGCCGCCGGAGTCCTTGGCGCAGATGCTCACCTGCCGCTCGGTGCAGGAAAGGCCCTCGCCCACACAGCCCATGTCCACGGAAATGGCCTCGGTAATGCCCGCCGGCACCGAGGCGGAGCCGCCGTGGCCCACCTCCTCATAGACGGTGACGTGGACGTACACCCGCCGCCGGGGCACAATGCGGTTGTCCGCCAGATACTTGGCAAAGCCCAGCAGAATGCCCACGGACAGCTTGTCGTCCAAAAACCGGCTTTTCAGATAGCCGGAGGCGGTCCGGCGGGTCCGGGGGTCGAAGCAGACAATGTCCCCCACCTCAATGCCCAGCTTTCTGGTTTCGTCTGCCGAGGAAACGGCCTGGTCCAGCACCACCTCCACGGTGTCGAAGCTCCGCTGGGTGGTGGCGTAGTCGCCGTTGACGTGGACGGAGGCGTTGCACAGCTGGCAGGTGCCCTCGTAGATTTTGCCCGCCCGGGTGTAGACGCGCACGTTTTCCGCCTCGCCGTTGTTGGCGCTCATGCCCCCCAGGGCCGTCAGCTTCAGGCGGCCGTTTCCCTTAATCTGGGCCACCATAGCCCCCAGGGTGTCGGCGTGGGCCTCCAGCAGCAGGCCGTCCTTCTCGTCCAGGCCCCCCAGATCGGCCACCACGCCGCCCTTGGCGGTGATGCGGGCGGCAAAGCCCAGGGCCTCGAAGGCCTCCTTCACCCACCGGGCGGCATTGGCGGTGTAGCCCGAGGGGGAGTCGATGGCCAGCAGCTGGGCGGCCCGGTCCCAGGCCAGGTCTGCATAGGTTTTGTTAATCATAGCGTCCTCCTAACAGAATGTAGTGCCAGACCCCGGCAACCTCCCGCATGAAGTGGTTGACGGCCTGGCTGAGATTGGATGTCCGGGCGGGAATGCCCACAAATTCGGCCCCGCAGGCCCTGGTAAACAGGCTGGCCCGGAACAGATGGTATTCGCTGGACAGAACCCCCAGCCTTTGGGGCCGCTGTCCGGTTTTTTCTTCGATGAGGTCCAGGGAGAAGTGGAGATTTTCCCAGGTGGAGGTGGCTTCTTCCTCCACCCACACCCGCTTCGGGTCGATGCCCAGGTACACAAGCTCGTCGAACATGACCCCCGCCTCGGTGCAGGGCTCGTCGGCCCCCTGGCCGCCGGAGACTACGGCAACGGTGTTCGGGTGGGCCTGCAAATAGTCGGCGGCGGCGTAAATCCGGTCCCAGAGGGAGGCGGAGGGCCCGGTGGGCCGGACCTTGGCACCCAGCACCACCATGTAATCCACCTGCGTTTCCGGCGAGCCAAAGGAGGCATGGATAATCACCGCCTCCGTGGCGGCAACCACCAGAATGCCGAGCACCAGGCAGACGGTAACGGTCCGGGTGACGATTTTGGTAAACACCGGCCATTTGGCCCCCAGCATGGGGAAAAATCCGTAAAACAGCAGCAGCCCAATGAGCACCAGGCACACCAGGGCCGAAAACCCATACCCCGGCAGGCAGAATTTCAGCACAAAGGCAAACAGCGCCAGCCCCAGACAGACCGCCAAAAGCAGCCCCCGCCCGCTGCCAAGATGGGAAAGCAGTTCTTTCATAAGCACCTCCCGGGGAAAAATATGTTCTATTTTACCACAGGGAATCCAAAAATTCAACCCCGACCCCATTTCCCTGTCAATCCCGGGAAACTTTTGTCTACCCCATTGAGAAAATGGGCAGACTGTGCTACAATAGGCCGGAAACCAAGGAGGCATCGTTATGATCAATTTTCAGCGGCTCCACGCCGCCCAGCGGGAGCAGTACAACGCTATTTTAATGGAGGTCCCCGAGCAGGGGTGCGAATATTCCTTCGCCAACCTGCGGATGTGGGGCCGGCAGCAGGTGGCCTTTCTTCACGGGTGCGTGGCCTTTTTCTCCCATTTCTACGGCCGCAGCGTCTACCCCTACCCCATCGGCAGCGGGGACCGGCGGCAGGTGCTGGAGGAAATTTTGCTCGACTCCCGGGAGCGGGGCATCCCCTGCCGCATCACCAATATGTCGGACGCCGACCGCCAGGAGCTGGAAAGCTGGTTTCCCGGCCGGTTCCACTTCCGCACGGACCGGGGCAGCTTTGACTATGTCTACGATATCAACGACCTGGCGGACCTGAAGGGCCGGAAATTTCAGAAAAAGCGGAACCACTTAAACCGCTTCAAGGCCGACCACCCGGACTACCGGGTGGAGCCGCTGACCATGGACAACCTGGATATGGCCCAGGATTTTGCGGCCCAGTGGTACCAGGCCCGGACCCAGGAGGACCCCCACGGGGACTATCTGCTGGAAAGCGTGGCCATGGACCGGGCCTTCGGCGGCTACGACAAGCTGGGCTTCGACGGTCTGCTGCTGCTGGACGGCGGCGAGCTGCTGGCCCTGACCATGGGCACCCGGCTGGCGGCGGACACCTACGACGTTCACTTTGAAAAGGCCCGGGAGGACGTGGAGGGGGCCTACGCCGCCATCAACTGCGAGTTTGCCAAGTATCTGCGCAGCAAATACCCGGAGCTGAACTTTCTGAACCGGGAGGACGACCTGGGCCTGGAGGGCCTGCGCAAGGCCAAGCTGTCCTACAACCCCCACCACATGGTGGAAAAGCACTGGGCCTGCCTGGCCGAGGACTACGACGATGGAGATTGACTTCCCCCGGACCACGGAGGGCTTAAAGAAACTGTGGCGGGAGGCCTTCGGGGATGAGGAGGCCTTCATCGACGGCTTTTTCAAAACAGCCTACGCCCCGGACCGGTGCCGGTGCATCGTAGACGGGGGCGAAACGGCGGCCATGCTTTTCTGGCTGGACGGGACCTTCCGGGGGGAGAAATTCGCCTATGTCTACGCCGTGGCCACCGGGGAACCTTTCCGGGGCCGGGGGCTGTGCCGGGCTCTCATGGAGGACACCCATGCCCTGCTGAAACAGGAAGGCTACGCCGCCGCCCTGCTGTACCCGGCGGAAGCGGGCCTGCGGGAGATGTACCGCAGCCTGGGCTACCGGGACTGGGGCCGGTCGGAGGAATTCACCTGCACCGCCGCCGGGACCCTTCCCCTTCGGCGGGTGTCGCCGGAGGAATACGGCCGCCTCCGGCGGGTGCTGCTTCCCGGGGACGGCCTCATCCAGGAGGGACCCAGCCTGGCGTTTTTGGCAGAATCCGCCCAGCTCTGGGCCGGGCAGGATATTTTGCTGGCCGCTTCCGTGGAGGATGACACCCTCCGGGCGGCGGAATTTCTGGGCGACCCCCGCCTGGCCCCCGCCGCCGTGGCCGCCCTGGACTGCCGGTCCGGATTTTTCCGCCAGGGAGCGGCGGCCATGATTCTGCCGTTTAAGAAAAATGCCGTGCTGCCCGGGTATCTGGGCCTTGTATTCGACTGAGGGCCCTCCGTAGGGGCGGGTTATGAACCCGCCCGTCGGCCCCCGACGAGGGGGCCGCTTTCAGGTCCTGCGGCTTGCGCCGCCTGATTTGCCGGGGCAAATCAGCGGGAGGGATACTATCCCTCCCCTACGGGTGTGGGGGAAATTTTCCCCCGCACCCCTAATACCTTCCCCCGGGGGTGGTGCTCTGCGCAGCAGATAAAAATAGAACGATTGCCTGTGGCAATCGCTCCTTAATTCAATAGGTGGCACGGCGTAGCCGTGACGGATGAGGGATGGCGTGCAGTTATGGCTTGCAGCATTTGACGGTGGTGCATA
>JAUNPV010000048.1 GCA_030536515.1 Eubacteriales bacterium | reverse complement strand
AGACAGAAAAAGCCTTCCCCCCGGGGGAAGGTTTTGGGGTGCGGGGGAAGGTATTGGGTGCGGGGGTGGTATTGGGGCGGCAGAAAATTTTTACGAAATCCTTGCTATTTTCTCTCATATCTAGTACAATAAAATGTAAAGATTTTTTAGACAAATGAGGCGAGGATAATGGCAGCTTTGGCATTTGACAACGATCAGTATTTGCAGACCCAGTCTGCGCATATTCGGGACCGGATTGCTCAGTTCGGCGGGAAGCTGTATCTGGAATTCGGCGGCAAGCTCTATGACGACAACCACGCTTCCCGGGTGCTGCCCGGGTTCCAGCCGGACAGCAAGCTGCGGATGCTGCTGCAGCTGAAGGACCAGGTGGAGATGGTGGTGGTCATCAACGCAGACGACATTGAGAAAAACAAGGTCCGGGGGGACCTGGGCATCACCTACGACCGGGATGTGATTCGGCTGATTGACATTTTCCGGGACTTTGGGCTGTACGTGTCCAGCGTGGTGCTGACCCGGTATCACGACCAGGCTCTGGCCAAGGCCTTCCAGTCCCGGCTGGAGGGGCTGGGCATCCGGGTGTATCACCACTACGACATCCCCGGCTACCCCTCGGACACGGCCTTTGTGGTGTCCGACGAGGGCTTCGGCAAAAACGACTACATCGAAACCACCCGCTCTTTGGTGGTGGTGACGGCCCCCGGCCCCGGCAGCGGCAAGCTGGCCACGTGCCTGAGCCAGCTGTACCACGAGCACAAGCGGGGGGCCACCGCAGGCTACGCCAAGTTTGAGACCTTCCCCATCTGGAACCTGTCCATCAATCACCCGGTGAACCTGGCCTACGAGGCCGCCACCGCCGACCTCAACGATGTGAACATGATTGACCCCTTCCACCTGGATGCCTACGGGGTCACCACCGTCAACTACAACCGGGATGTGGAGGCCTACCCGGTGCTGGTGGCCATTTTCGAGAAAATTCTGGGCCGCTGCCCCTACAAATCCCCCACGGACATGGGCGTGAACATGGTGGGCAACTGCATTGTCAGCGACGAGGCCGCCTGCGCCGCCTCCCGGCAGGAGATTCTGCGGCGGTACTACGTGGCCATGTGCGACCTGAAGCAGGGCAAGGGCCGGGAGGAGACCGTGCGGAAGCTGGAAATCCTCATGCGCAAGGCCGGCGTCACCCCCGGCGAGCGGCGGGTGGTGGCTCCCGCTCTGGAGCTGGCGGAAAAAACCGGCAACCCCGCCGCCGCCATGGAGCTGCCCGACGGGTCCATCGTCACCGGCAAGACCTCCGACCTGCTGGGGGCCTCCTCGGCGCTGCTGCTGAACGCGCTGAAGGCCCTGGGCCATATGCCCCACGAGCTGCACCTGATTTCCCCGGTGGCCCTGGACCCCATCCAGCATCTGAAGGTGGACCATCTGGGCAACCGGAACCCCCGGCTTCACACCGACGAGACCCTCATCGCCCTGTCCATCTCCGCTGCCACCAACCCCATGGCCGAGGCCGCCATGGAGCAGCTGGGCAGACTCCGGGGCTGCGACGTCCATTCCAGCGTGATTCTGTCCCCGGTGGACGAAAAGACATTCAAGCGGCTGGGGATCAACCTCACCTGCGAGCCCAGGTATAAGGGCTAAAAATTGCGCCCCGGCAAACGCCGGGGCGCATATATTTTGTGCCGCACCCAATACCTTCCCCCGCACCAATACCTTCCCCCGGGGGGAA
>JAUNPV010000047.1 GCA_030536515.1 Eubacteriales bacterium | reverse complement strand
AACTGGGCCTCGCATCCCTGCGAGACCCAGCTTTTCTTAACTTAGTGACATTGGGATGATATCCCTCCCCTACTGGGCTGTGGAATTTTTATTTGATTTTGTGTAATATATACTTGACATGACGTCGCCTATATGTTATACTGTGGTCACAAAGGAGGCGATGCTATGCCGAAGAATTTAGCAATCAAAGTCGCCCGGGCGGAAAAGGACATGACCCAGAAGGCCCTGGCGGAGGCGGTGGGGGTGTCCCGGCAGACCATGAACGCCATCGAAAAGGGCGAGTATAACCCCACCATCAAACTGTGCCGGGCCATCTGCCGGGTGCTGGGAAAAACACTGGACGAACTGTTTTGGGAGGAATGTGACAATGAAAAAGAATAATCTGGACGAAGCCCAGGAGCAGAAAATGCTTCAAATCGAGCACAACGCCTACGGCATCGCCTTTTGGGGCCTGCTGGCGGCCATTGTGATTCAGCAGCTCCTGGACGGCGGCAATGACCGGAGCATCCTGGGGGAGATTGTGGTGTTTCTGACCATGTGCTTCTACGTGCTGATTGCCTGCCTGAAAAACGGCATCTGGGACCGACGGCTGCGGCCCAGCGGCCGGGTCAACCTGATTGCCAGCCTTTGCTCCGGCCTCTGCGTCGGTGTGCTGTGGGGCATCATCTCCTACCGGAACTACCATAATCCCCTGGGCTCCCTGCTCACCGCCGTCTGTATGCTCCTGTCCACCTTCGCCCTGACCCTGGCCGCCCTGTCCATCACCACCAGCATCTTCAAAAAGCGGCAGAAAAGGCTGGAAGCGGAAATGGAAGAATAACTGTCTGTAGGGGCGGGATACCATCCCGCCCGTCGGCCCCTTGAGGGGGCCGCACGCCCGAAGGGCGTAACGCCTTCCCAGGTTGGGAAGGCGTTTTTTATGCCATCGCCCAAGGGGGGCGATGGCATCGGGAGGGATAATATCCCTCCCCTACTAGAGTATACGGTCACTCCACAATAATCTCCACGTGGTCTCCGTCGGGGCATTCCACGTCCATGAGCTTGCCGATGACGCCCTCCTTGATGAGGGACACGATTTGGCCGAAGTCCACGTCCTGCTTGCCCTTGGGGACGAAATTCACGGCGATGTTGCCCCCCAGCACCGCCAGGGCGGCGGGGATGTTCACCCGGGTGGTTTCGCCGTCTTTTTCGGTGACGATAATCCGCAGGGTCAGCTCGCTGAGGGACCGGCGCTGGGGCTCGGGGATGTACTGGACCTGGCTGCCGCTGCCGGTGAGCAGGGTGTCGCAGGATACCCCCAGCACCTGGCACAGCCGGGGCAGCAGGGAGATGTCCGGGCAGGACAGGTCGTTTTCCCACTTACTCACCGCCTGGGAGGTGACCCCCAGGGCCTCCGCCAGCGCCTCCTGGGTCAGACCCCTGGCCTTGCGGTATCTCATAATGCGGTTGCCGATGGTTTCGTTCATAATGTACGCCTCACTTTCCTTTGATGGGTCCATTATAGAAAATTTCCGGCCAAAATGCAACAACCCAGCAGTTGAACCGCCCCAACCGCCGGTGGGAAACGCCCTCAACCGCCGGTTGGATTTGCTTTTCCCCGGAAAAATCCTTCCACTTTTGGTTGAGATGTGGTAAAATAGAAAAAAATACTTATTGACTTAGTTCAGCAAGCGAGGGTGGCACGGGCCAAAGGCTCCCCTATGTAAGGGGCGCTGTCACCGCAGGTGACTGAGGGGTTGACAACGCTGCCAATCTTGAATAGCCAATAAGATTGTACGACTGGGAAGTGCGGAAAAGCAACCCCTCCGGCCCCTTCGGG
>JAUNPV010000046.1 GCA_030536515.1 Eubacteriales bacterium | reverse complement strand
TTTATTTGCCGCTGCGGCGGCAAACTCTGCGAGGCTTTTTCGACGCCCTGAAACAGGAAACGGGGAACCGTTTCCTGCTTGGGTCTATTTTTTCGGTTTTCTTCGGTATTCGCCCTTGCGGTCAAAGAAGTACATGGCCAGGGAGTTGATGCTCACCGTGGCGAGGATGGCGAGGATTGCCTCCCAGACCAGGCACCAGATGGCCCGGTAGACCATGGCGGAGACCTCCATGGCCCCGAAGCCGCCGATGATGACCAGCATCACCACCGTCAGCACCAGGCCCAGGGCGGTGAAAATCATCCCGGCAATGCGCTGGGTGAAGCGCCAGGCGTTGACGCTGCCCATGCCGAAGTAGGTCCGGTAGCCAAAGTAGTAGTTGGCCTCCTTGGGAGAAAGAAACAGATAGCACAGCCCCAGCACCAGCAGCACCACAGGGCCAATCATCACCGCCCAGCGGCAGATGGTGTCCAGGGTCCCGAACATATTGTCAAGCTCCGGCAGAAGGGCCGCCGGGTCAAAGCCGTCCATGAGCTTTTTCAGGGACTCGGCGTCCATCAGAGGCTCCGTCACGGCGGTGGGGTCGGTGGTTGTTAAAAACATCATTTGTCCTCCAGGAATTTGCTGATTTCCCGCATAAAGCTCTCTGCATCCTGGAACCGGTGGTAGATGGATGCAAAGCGGATGTAGGCCACCTCGTCCAGAGGCTTCAGGCGTTCCATGACCATTTCGCCCAGCTTATCGGTGGAGATTTCCCGCTCCAGGGTGTTCTGAATGGTCTGCTCAATCTCCAGGGTGATCCGGTCCAGCTCGGACACATCCACCTTCCGCTTGTCGAAGGCGCGAATCATGGAGTTGAGGATTTTGTTCCGGTCAAAATTCTGCCGGGAGCCGTTGCGCTTGACCACGATGATGGGCAGGCTTTCCACGATTTCATAGGTGGTGAACCGGCGCTGGCATTTCATGCACTCCCGGCGACGGCGGATGCTGAGACCGTCATCAGAGTGACGGGAATCGACAACCTTGCTTTCCTGGTCGCCGCAAAAGGGACATTTCATGGAGAATACACTCCCTTGTTCTAAGATTATTCCATTATTATACCAGAAAAGAGGAAATATGTAAAGAGTTTTTTGTAAAGAGGTTGGGGTTGAAATGGAAGACGGGATGGGGTAAAATAAGAAAATCCACCACCAAACCCGTAGGGCGGCCTGCCCCCAGGCCGCCGGGCAGTGGGATTTCTGAGAAAACTTGAAGGAGAATGATATGAACCGAAACGTGTTATTTGCCCTTTGGGGCGGTTTGTTTATTTTGTGCGCCGGGCTGGGATTTATTCCGGAGCCGACGGGAGCGGTCCGGTGGCTGCTGACGGCGCTGTCCCTGGCGTTTTTCCTGCCCCCGGCCCTGCTGCTGCGGCAGGGGGAGGACCGCACGGTGAAGCTGGTGCGGAATCTGGCGGCCCTGTCCCTGGCGGTTACGGCGGTGACGCTGAGCCTGAATTTCCTGCTGGCCATAGGCCCTGAATTTCTGGGCAACGTGCTGCATTTCGTCCTGGCCGTGGTATCCACCCCCATGCTCTCCAGCGGCAGCTGGGTCATGAGTATGTTCCTGTGGGCCTGCCTCCTGATCGCCGGTTTCCGAAAGGGAAAATAATCGCACTACCCCAAAATGCACAACACCCCAATACCTTCCCCCGGGGGGAAGGTGGATTGCCCGAAGGGCAAGACGGATGAGGAATGCGGGCAGTAACGTAATGTGCGGTACAGGTACGTGCCTCCACCAACCTACAACAGCCACCCCGTAGGGCGGCGTGCCCCCACGCCGCCGCCAGCCCCGACGATTGCCCACTCCCGGCGAAGCCCCCAATACCTTCCCCCGGGGGGAAGGTGCCCCAGTGCGCACACTGGGGCGGATG